>NZ_JBVJDW010000005.1:128362-289125 GCF_055582085.1 Streptomyces sp. NPDC042259
CACTTGCCCTGGTTCTGACCAGTGGTGGAGAGGGAGGGGGGGGCGGGGCCCCCCCCCCCTCCCTCCCAAACCCCCCCCAAAAAAGGGGGGGGCCCCCTGCCACGGACGGTGTCCGTGGCAGGGCCCTCTCCTGTGGGGTTCCGCCGGGCCGATGCCGGGAGAACCCCGAACCTCACTCGCCGATAAGGGCGTCGACGAACGCCTCCGGCTCGAACGGCGCGAGGTCGTCGGCGCCCTCGCCGAGACCCACCAGCTTCACCGGCACGCCCAGCTCGCGCTGGACCGCGACGACGATGCCGCCCTTGGCGGTGCCGTCCAGCTTGGTCAGGACGATGCCCGTGATGTTCACGACCTCGGCGAACACCCGCGCCTGGATCAGACCGTTCTGTCCGGTGGTGGCGTCCAGCACGAGCAGCACCTCGTCGACCGAGCCGTGCTTCTCCACGACCCGCTTGACCTTGCCCAGCTCGTCCATGAGCCCGGTCTTGGTGTGC
This sequence comes from Streptomyces sp. NPDC042259, assembly GCF_055582085.1. Classification (NCBI taxonomy): domain Bacteria; kingdom Bacillati; phylum Actinomycetota; class Actinomycetes; order Kitasatosporales; family Streptomycetaceae; genus Streptomyces; species Streptomyces sp. NPDC042259. Next base: position 128,857 of record NZ_JBVJDW010000005.1, read on the forward strand.
AGCCGGCCGGCGGTGTCGATGAGGACGACGTCCGCGCTCTCGGCGATGCCCTCCTTGACCGCGTCGAAGGCGATCGACGCCGGGTCGCCGCCCTCGGGCCCGCGGACCGTACGGGCGCCGACGCGCTCGCCCCAGGTCTGCAGCTGATCGGCGGCGGCGGCGCGGAAGGTGTCCGCCGCGCCGAGGACGACGGACTTGCCGTCGGCGACGAGCACGCGCGCGAGCTTGCCGGTGGTGGTGGTCTTGCCGGTGCCGTTCACCCCGACGACCATGACGACGCCGGGCTTCTCCGCACCGTTCGTGCCCACCCCGGGCTCGGTGTGGACGACGCGGTCGTAGTCGGTGCCGATGAGGGTGAGCAGCTCTTCGCGCAGCAGCTCGCGCAGGCCCTCCGGGGTGCGGGTGCCGAGCACCCGGACCCGCTCGCGCAGCCGCTCCACGAGCTCCTGCGTCGGCGTGACGCCGACGTCGGCGGTGAGCAGGGTGTCCTCGATCTCCTCCCAGGTGTCCTCGTCGAGGTGCTCGCGGGAGAGCAGAGTGAGCAGTCCCTTGCCCAGGGAGTTCTGGGAGCGGGAGAGCCGGGTGCGCAGCCGGACGAGCCGGCCCGCGGTGGGCTCGGGAACCTCGATCTCGGGGGCGGCCGGTGCCTCGGGGGCCTCCGGCGGGGCGACGGGTGCCTCCGCGGCCGGCACCTCGGCCGGCGGCAGGTCCACCTCTTCGATGGTCCGGCGCGGCTCCGCGCGCGGGGTCTCGGCCTCCTCGCCGACGTGTGGCTCGGCGGGCGGCGCGGTAACGGACGGGCTGCTCGGCGGGGCCGGGGGCAGCTGCTTCTTCTTGCGGCTGCTGACCACGAGCCCGCTGATCGCGCCGAGCGCGACCACAGCGATGACTACAGCGAGGATGACGATTTCCATAACGGACCCAGTATCGGACACCGGGGCGCCGGGGCTACTCCACCAACGGTGGCGCGCGTGTTCGATCTTGGTGGTGAGGACCAAAGCCACCAACCCGCCAAAGTTGGAGCAAACTACGGTGGCGTGCGACGATGCGACGCGCGTAGAGTCCCCACGTCCCCCTCTGCCCAGGCTTCCCGCCTCGCTTCACCCGCACGGAGCCCCACCTCATGGACAACGTCGTCCTCGCCGATTCCGAAGGCGCGATAGAAACCCGCGGCATCGAGCCCGTACCGGATCAGGAGCGGCACGGCAGAGTCCGGGAGCTCTTCCCGACCTGGGTCGCGGCCAACATCAGCGTGCTGCTGCTCACCATGGGCGCGGCCCTGGTCGTCTTCAACGCCCTGAACTTCTGGCAGGTGCTGATCGTCGCCGCGTGCGCCGCGCTCGCCTCGTTCGGCATGGTCGGCGTGCTGTCGGTGTCGGGCAAGTGGGGCGGCGCCCCGGGCGCGATGCTCTCCCGCGCGACCTTCGGCGTACGCGGAAACCTCTTCCCGAACGCGATCCTGTGGGTCGCCCGCTTCGGCTGGGAGACCATCAACGCGGTCACCGGCGCGTATGCGGTACTGACCGTTCTTGACCTGCTCTTCGGCATCAAGAGCAACAACGTGCTCATCGTGATCACGCTGTTCCTCTTCGTCGCCTGCACGTTCCTGGTCAGCGGCATGGGCCGCAAGGCGCTGAACGTGTGCAACAAGTGGTCGACGTACCTCTTCGGTGTCTTCAGCGTGCTGGTCCTCGGCTATCTGATCGCCACCATGGACTGGGACGAGGTCTTCTCCAAGCCCGCCGGCACCACGGCCATGATGATCACCGGCATCGGCACGATCGCCGCCGGTGGCATCAGCTGGGTGCCCACCGGTCCGGACTTCACCCGTTACCTGCCGCACGCGGCCTCCGGCAAGAAGATCGTCGGCGCGACGATCTCCGGCGCGGGCCTGGTCATGGTCCCGATGGTGCTGATGGGCGCGGTCATGGCCGTGGCCACCCCGGGCCTCGCCGAGGCCCCGGACCCGGTCTCGTTCCTGGGTGACATCCTGCCGACCTGGCTGGCCGTGCCCTACCTCGTCACGGCGATCGTGGGCATGCTGCTGATCAACAGCCTGTCGATGTACTCGGCCGGCTTCACCGCGCAGACCATGGGCGTGAAGCTGCCCCGCGCCATGGCCGTCAGCATCAACGCCGTGATCTCCCTGGTCGGCGGTCTGCTGCTGATGCTGGTCGCGAAGAGCTTCCTCAGCTCCTTCATCACGTTCCTGATCCTGCTCGCGGTCTCCTTCTCCGCCTGGATCGGCGTCTACGCCGTCGACATGGCCCGCCGTCGGGCACGTGCCGTGCGCTACGACGCGGAGGGCCTCATGGACACCGGCCGCACCAGCCGCTACTGGTACGTGGGCGGCTTCTGCTGGCAGGCGATGACGGCCTGGACGGTCGCCCTGATCGCGGGCATCTGCTTCACGAAGTGCGACTGGTTCACCGGGCCGCTCGCCTCGACGTTCGTCGGAAAGTACGGGCTGAGCTGGGCGGCGACGATCGCCATCTCGGCCGTGCTGATGGCGGTGCTGCCGGCTCCTCGTGAGAACGCTGCTGCCGCCTCTGCGGATGCGGCGGAGGCGGGGGCGGCCTCGCGGGAGAAGTCGGCTGTCTGACCGCCGACGTTCCGTCCCGACGTCCCCTTCGCCGCGCCGCGGCGGAGGGGACGTTTCGCTTGCTGCACCGCCCCTACGGCGGTGAGCGCCCTGCGGGCGCGTCCTCAAGCGCCGGACGGGCTGGATCGGGCCGGCCTCAGCCGTCAGCCTGGCCGGCTGTGGAGAACCGGCACGGCACCCCGTGCGGGGCAGCCCACCGGGCGCCTGAGGACACGGCTCAGCGGCCCGCTCGGCGGTACCCAAGCCCGCCCGGCGCTTGAGGGCACACCACCCCAGCCCGTCCGGCGATTGAGGACGCCGCCGCGCAGCGGTGGTGCGCACGGCACGGACCGGTCCGCGAGTCCCCAAACGTGCGGCAAACACAAACGCGCCCCGGCTCACACGGTGAGCCGGGGCAGCGTCCTTCGAGGAGACGGGCAGCGGGGGGGTTAGCCCATCTCCTCCAGCGCCTTGCCCTTGGTCTCCTTCACAAACTTCAGTACGAAGGGGATCGAGAGCACGGCGAAGACCGCGTAGATGACGTACGTACCCGAGAGGTTCCAGTCCGACAGGCTCGGGAAGCTCGCCGTGATGGCCCAGTTCGCGATCCACTGCGCGGCGGCGGCGACGCCGAGGGCCGCGGCGCGGATCTTGTTCGGGAACATCTCGCCCAGGAAGACCCAGACCACGACGCCCCAGGAGAGGGCGAAGAACAGCACGAACGCGTGGGCCGCGACCAGGGCCACCGTGCCCTGGGTGGTGGGCAGCGAGCCGTCCGCCGCCTGGGCGGAGAAGGCCCAGGCCTCCAGGGCGAGGGAAAGGGCCATACCGGCCGAGCCGACGAGGGCGAGCGGGCGACGGCCGACCCGGTCGACGAAGATCATCGCGATCACGGTGCCGACGATGTTGATGATCGACGTGGTGAACGAGTAGAGGAACGAGTCACTCGGGTCGATGCCCACCGACTGCCAGAGGGTCGCCGAGTAGTAGAAGGCGACGTTGATGCCGACGAGCTGCTGGAAGACCGAGAGGCCGATGCCGACCCAGACGATGGGCAGGAAGCCCGCCTTGGAGCCGAGGAGGTCCTTGAACGACGACTTGTGCTCGCTGCGCATCGCCAGCTCGATCTCGTTGACGCGCGCGTCGAGGTCGACGTGGCTGCCCTCGACGTCGGCCAGGACGGCCTTCGCCTTGTCGATCTTGTTGACCGAGATCAGGAAGCGGGGCGACTCGGGGATCGCGAAGGAGAGCAGGCCGTAGAGCACGGCCGGGACGACCATCACGCCGAGCATCAGCTGCCAGGCCTCTATGCCCATCAGCTTGCCGCGCTGGTCACCGTCGGCGAGGTTGAGGATGCCCCAGTTGACCAGCTGCGAGACGGCGATGCCGACCACGATCGCGGCCTGCTGGAAGGAGCCGAGGCGACCGCGGTAGGCGGGCGGCGAGACCTCGGCGATGTAGGCCGGGCCGATGACCGAGGCCATGCCGATCGCGATGCCGCCGAGCACCCGCCAGAAGGCGAGGTCCCACAGGGCGAACGGCAGGGCCGAGCCCACCGCGCTGATCGTGAACAGGGTCGCGGAGATCTGCATCACGCGGATCCGGCCGATGCGGTCGGCGATCCGGCCCGCGGTGGCGGCGCCGATCGCGCAGCCGATCAGGGCGATGGCGATGACCTGGGCGAGGGCGGCGGAACCGATGTCGTACTTACCGCGGATGCCCTCGACCGCGCCGTTGATCACGGAGCTGTCGTAGCCGAAGAGAAAGCCACCCATGGCCGCGGCCGCGGTGATGAAAATGACGTGGCCGAGGTGGTCCGGCTGGGCCTTGCGGCCCTCGGACCCCTGCGCCGTCGCAGTGCTGGTCAACGTGTACTCCTGAGACCCGGCCGCGTTGCCGGGCGTGGGGGGCTGGCCCTTCCAGTGGGACACGGGGCATCGGCACCCACCACTGAAAGGTAAAAGCAACGTTGCAGACCCTATGCCTTCAACTTTCGAAGTCAATAGGTCGTAACCAAGAAGTTTCCTGTGAGTTTGGCCGTGCTTGAGTTCAACACTTGAACTAGAGGGTTTTTGATCATCGAAGTCGCTGGCTGATGACCTTCGAGACGCCGTCGCCCTGCATGGAGACCCCGTACAGCGCGTCGGCCACCTCCATCGTCCGCTTCTGGTGCGTGATCACGATCAGCTGGGAACTCTCCTGGAGCTCTTCCATGATCCCGATCAGCCGCTGCAGGTTGGTGTCGTCCAGTGCCGCCTCCACCTCGTCCATCACGTAGAACGGGCTCGGCCGCGCCTTGAAGATCGCCACCAGCAGCGCCACCGCGGTCAGCGACCGTTCGCCGCCCGACAGCAGTGACAACCGCTTGACCTTCTTGCCCGGCGGCCGGGCCTCCACGTCCACGCCGGTGGACAGCATGTCGTCCGGGTCGGTGAGCACCAGCCTGCCCTCGCCGCCGGGGAACAAACGCGCGAAGACGCCCTCGAACTCCCGGGCCGTGTCGTGGTAGGCCGCAGTGAAGACCTCCTCGACCCGCCGGTCGACGTCCTTCACCACCTGGAGCAGATCGGAGCGCGTCTTCTTCAGGTCTTCAAGCTGCTCCGAGAGGAACTGGTGCCGCTCCTCGAGGGCCGCGAATTCCTCCAGCGCGAGCGGATTCACCTTGCCGAGTTGCTGGTACGCCCGCTCGGCCGCGCGCAACCGCTTCTCCTGTTCGGCCCGTACGTACGGCACGGGCTGGTTCCTCGGGTGGCCGGGGTCCTCGGGCAGTTCCTCGCCCTCGGCGGCGGGCGAGGGCGGCACGGGCAGCTCCGGGCCGTACTCGGCGACGAGAGCGGCCGGCTCGACGCCGAGTTCCTCCAGGGCCTTGGCCTCCAGCTGTTCGATGCGCAGCCGCTTCTCCGCGCCCAGCACCTCGCCCCGGTGCACCGAGTCCGTCAGCTTGTCCAGCTCGGCCTTGAGTTCCCGCGCCCGGTTCCGCTCGACGACCAGCTCCCGTTCCCGCTCGGCCTTCGCCGTCTCCGCGGTCCGCCGCTCCTCGTCGGCCCGGACGAGCGACACCTCGACGTGCGCCAGCAGCTGCCGCGCCCCGGCGGCCACGGCGGTGGCGACCCGGGCCTCGTGGCGCAGCCGCGCCCGGCGCTGTTCGGCCCGGGCGCGGGCCTCCCGCTCGGCACGGGCCGCCCGGTCGAGGGCCTCCGCCCGGCCGGCGAGGCCCTTGACCCGCTCCTCGTGCGTTCGGACCTGGAGCCGTGCCTCCATCTCCGTCTGCCGCGCGTTGGCGCCGTCGGCGGCGAGCCGGTCGCGCACGGACGAGTCCGGCTCGTCCGCCACTTCGTCCCCGTCGGCGGCCGACTCTTCCGCGACGGCCAGTTGCTCGGCCAGTTCCGCGGCCTCCTCGGTGGCCCGTTCGAGCGCCTCGACGGCGCGCTCGGCCGCCGCGGCCGTGCGTCCGGCCTCACCGGCCGCCGCCCGCGCCTGGCCCGCGAGCCGTCCGAGGTCCTGGGCGATCCGCGACGTGTCCCGGTCCGCGGCACTCCGCAGAGCCGCCAGTTCCTCGACCCGGTCGGCGCACTCGGCGCGCCGCCCGGCGGCGGCCCGCAGCGCGGCGTCCAGTTCCGCGCACCGCGCGTCCAGCTCGGTCAGCTCGGCCGTCGCCTCGTCGACGGCCGCCTGGACCTCCAGCAGACTCGGCGCCCCACCGGATCCGCCGTGCGCGAAGTGCGCGCCGAGCACGTCGCCTTCGGTGGTCACGGCGGTCAGCTCCGGCCGGGCCGTCACCAGTTCCTCGGCGTCCTCCAGGGTGGCGACGACCACGACGTCACGCAGCAGCCGGCGTACGGCGGGCATCAATTCCGCCGGGCCGCGCAGCAGTTCCGCCGCCGGGCGCGGGGCGCCTGGCTGCCGGGCGGCGCCGTCGGCCCCCGCCGGAACCGCGTCCGCTCCCCCAGTGCCCTCGGGGGCCTCGGGTGCCCGCGTCGCCATCGACACCAGCAGTGCCGCGCGGCCCGCGTCCTCCTTGCGGAGCAGGCGCAGGGCTTCGACCGCCGTGGCGGTGTCCGTGACGGCGATCGCGTCGGCCGCGGCGCCGAGGGCGGCGGCGACGGGCAGCTCGTATCCGGGGGTGACGGTGAGCAGTTCCGCGGCCGGGCCCAGCAGTCCGGACAAACGATCCTTCGCCGCCAGCAGCGTGCCCGTTCCGTCCTTGCGGCGCAGGCCCAGGGCGAGCGCGTCCCGGCGGGCCGCGAGCGCCGCGCGCCGCCGCTCCGCGTCCGTCGCCGCCTCGCGGGCCGCGTTGAGCCCGGCCTCCGCGGCGGCCAGCTCGTGCTTCGCGCTGTCGTGCCGGCCGGCCAGCTCGGCGTCGTCCGCGCCGCGGCCGTCCACCTCGCTCTGCCGGGCCGCGTACGCGGCCTCGGCCTCGGCGGCCCGTTGCCCGGCCTCGTCGCGGGCGGCGGCCAGCCGGTCGCACTCCGCCTGGGCGGAGGCGACCCTGCCGCGGGCGGTGGTGGCCCGGCCGTGCAGCCGGGCGAGGTGTTCGCGGCGGTCGGCGATGGCGCGGGCGGCGTCCTTCAGGCGCCGTTCCTCCTGCGTCAGCCGTCGCTCCAGCTCGGCGCGGTGCTCGGCCGTGTCCTGGAGCGCCCGGTTCGCCGCCTCCAACGCGGCCTCCAGCTCGGCTTCCTGCTCGCGGACCCGCGCCGCCTCGCGTTCCAGGTCCTCCGGGTCGCGACCGCGCCGCTCCTCCTCGGGGGCGGTGGTCGCGCTGGTGACCCGCGCGTCCGCGAGGCTCACCGTGCCCCGCACACGTTCGGCGAGCCGGGAGAGTTCGTACCAGGTCTGCTGTGCCTGTCCCAGCCGCGGCGTCAGCGTCCGGACCCGCTCCTCCAACGCCGCCTCGCGGTCGGTCGCCGCCCGCAGCTCCGTCTCCACGGCCTCCCTGCGGCTCTTGAGCGCGGCCTCGTCCGCGATCTCGGCGCGCAGCGCCTCGCGCAGGGTCACCAGGTCGTCGGCGAGCAGCCGCAGCCGGGCGTCCCGCAGATCGGCCTGGATGACGGCGGCGCGGCGGGCCACGGCGGCCTGCCGGCCGAGCGGTTTGAGCTGGCGGCGGAGTTCGTCGGTCAGGTCCTGGACGCGGGCGAGATTGGCACGCATCGCGTCGAGCTTGCGCAGCGCCTTCTCCTTGCGCTTGCGGTGCTTGAGGACGCCCGCCGCCTCCTCGATGAACGCGCGGCGCCCGGTCGGGTCGGCGTGCAGCACGGAGTCGAGCTGCCCCTGACCGACGATGACGTGCATCTCGCGGCCGATGCCGGAGTCGGAGAGGAGTTCCTGGATGTCCAGGAGGCGGCAGGTGTCACCGTTGAGCTGGTACTCGCTGCCACCGTTGCGGAACATGATCCGCGTGATGGTCACTTCCGCGTAGTCGATGGGAAGCACACCGTCGGAGTTGTCGATGGTGAGCGAGACCTCGGCGCGGCCCAGCGGGGGTCTGCCGGTCGTTCCGGCGAAGATGACGTCTTCCATCTTGCCGCCGCGCAACGACTTGGCGCCCTGCTCGCCCATGACCCAGGAAAGCGCGTCCACGACATTGGACTTTCCCGAACCATTGGGGCCCACGACGCAGGTGATGCCGGGTTCGAAGCGCAGCGTCGTGGCCGAGGCGAAGGATTTGAACCCACGCAGGGTCAGGCTCTTGAGGTGCACGCGGTGGGACTCTACCGCCCGCCCGTCTTCCCTCGCGTGCTGGCACGAGGCCGGGGCGACACCGCGTCTTCATTTCGGTTTCACCCGGGAAAGCGCAGGGCACATCAGACGTGAGGGGGGCGGCGCGGCGAAAATCGGACAGGTGCCCATACGGGGCGGCGGCCGGGGGGCCAACGACGAAGGGACGCCGAAGCGTCCCTTGCAGATCACAAGCGGCTGACAGTGCAGCCTGACCATACCCCCGTAGGAAGGGCTCGGGGTCAGGCGAGCGCAGGCTCCGCCTGGGGTACGTCGATGCTGTCGAGCAACGAGTCGCCGTGGTGCGCGGCGGCGGACAGTGCGTCGTTCTCGGCCTGCATCCGAATCAGCTCGGATTCGAGGTCCTGGACACGCTGCTGAAGCCGTCGCATCTCGGAGAGGACTCGGGGGTCGGAACCGCCGACGTAACCGAGAAGCGCCTTTGCCATGATGGATGGTCCTCCACACTGAGTGACCGACCGAAGCGGTGTGGGTCGTGAGGGAATCGCACCCGCGGTGTCTGCCATCAGCTACTGCGGTGCTCAATGCCAAACAGTTAAGGTGCGCGGGGCTTCCAGAGTCTCACCAAAAGGTTTGACGGTCAACACGATCACACCCCGTATCCACGGGCGTCCCAGGGGTGCGCGGCGGCGAATGCGCGGCGCTTTCCGCTCCCGGGGCCCAGGGGGGCGTGGAGATCATCCGTTGCCTTGCAGCCTTCCACGACGGGGCCGAGTTGGCAACCATCAGGCAATTTCTCCCGAGCGAATATGCCATTGGCATATGAATACGCCTTCCATGCCCCGTCGAATCACTTCGCTTCACCCCGGAAAGCGCTTTCCGGGCCGTCCGGTCAGCGGATCTCGAACCCCCCATAACCACCCTTGGGTGTGGCCCAGATCTCGGTGACACCGTCCACGCGCCCGGGCGTGTCTCCGTCGCGGAGCCAGTCGAGCAAGCGTTCGCACCGATCGCGGGGGCCCTCCGCGACCACCTGGACGCGTCCGTCGTCGAGGTTCGAGGCAAAGCCGATCAGATTACCGATGCCCAGAGCGTTCTCCCGCGTGAACCATCGGAAGCCCACGCCCTGCACATGACCACGAACCCAGGCGGTAAGACGGACATTCTCGTTCATGTCTGCACGTTAACCGGGCAATTGCGTAGGTAGCACCTCCGCCCCCCATGTCTTGGCGTACAGTCGCCGCTCGTTAAGACTCCGCCGTACGAGTGACGCACGATGACGCCGAGCACGTAAGGAAGGCAGCGGATGGGTCGCCATCGACGCTCTGCCCCCGAGAACTCCGACGACACGGCCGCGATTCCCCAGGCAGCCGGCGCGCCCTTGACGAGCGGGTCGACCGAACGCAGCGATCCGAACGCACCGACGCAACAGTTCACCAGGCCCTTCCCGGCGAACTCCCGCAGTCCCTTCGGCGCCTCCGTCCCCGCGGCCGGCACCGGACGGCACCGGAGCCCCCGCCGCGGGGCCCGGAGCCGGGCGAAGGGACCGGTGCGGACGGGACTGCTGGGCGCGTCCGCCGCGATGGCGATGGGCGCCGTCGTGGTGGCCTCCGGGCTGCTGCCGAGCGCCAGTGACACCTACACGCTCAACAGCGGCACCGGCAGCGAGAGCGCCCGGGGCGAACTGCGGGCCGAAGAGCCGCCCGAACCCGACCTGCCACCCGACCTCGGCGAGGACCTCCCCCGCGACCTCCTCGCCCAACGCCCCCGGCACGTGGGGCCCTTGGAGCGGGGGTGGCTCCCCGGGCACCGGGAGGCCGAGGCCCCGCCCACCCCGCCGGCCGCCCCCTCGGCCGCTCCCTCGGCGGCCCCGTGGCGGGAGCCGGCGCCCGAGCCCTCGGCGGCCGCCACCCCGTCGCCCCGGGAGACCGGCGTCGGCGCCGACCCACGCGAGGGGCAGGCGCCGCCGGAAGCGGCCCGGCCGGCCGCGGAGCCGTCCGCCCCGCCCTCCGCGTCCTCGCCGCCCCGGGCCGAGGACGCCGCGGCGCCGGACGCCGCCCGGGCGATCGCGGCACCCCGGGCCTCGGTCGCCGCCCATCTGCTCGCCCTGGTGAACCGGGAGCGGGTACGGGCGGGCCGCCGCCCGGTCCGCGCCGACACCCGGCTGGCCCGCCTCGCCCAGGACTTCAGCGAGGACATGGCCAAGCGGGGCTTCTTCGCCCACACCGACCCGGACGGCCGGACGCCCTGGGAGCGGGCCGCCCAGCGCGGCATCACCACGCTCGGCGGGGAGAACATCGCCCGTGGCCACAGTGACGCGGAAGCCGTGATGGAAGCCTGGATGCGCAGCCCCGGCCACCGGCGGAACATCCTGAACGGCGACTACCGGACGCTGGGCATCGGCGTGTACGACGGCCCGGGGGGTCCGTGGTGGACACAGGACTTCGGATACTGAGGGAGCGCCCCTCGCCCTGACCGGCGGCAGAACGTCCTCACCGCCGGACGGGCCGGACCGGTGGCCGTCTAGGACACGCGGGGCGGGCGCTGGCAGCGCGGGCAGAAGTAGCTGGACCGGTTCATCCACGGACGGCGGCGCATGGCCGTGCCGCAGCGGCGGCAGGGCTCGTCCTCGCGCCCGTAGGCGTCCAACGACCGGTCGAAGTAGCCGGATTCGCCGTTCACATTGACGTAGAGGCTGTCGAAGCTGGTGCCGCCGACGGCGAGGGCCGCGTGCATGACATCACGGATGTGGGTGAGCAGCTCGGCGCTGCGCGGCCGGGTCAGGGTCGCGGTGGGCCGGTCGTAGTGCAGCCGGGCGCGCCACAGCGCCTCGTCGGCGTAGATGTTGCCCACGCCGCTGATCAGCGACTGGTCCAGCAGGGCCCGCTTGAGGGTCGTACGGCGGCGGCGCAGCGCCGCGTGGAAGGCGTCCTCGTCGAAGGCGGGGTCGAGGGGGTCGCGGGCGATGTGCGCGATGACGTCGGGGAGCCCGTCGGGGTCGCCCGGGACGGTGTCGTGCAGCGACAGGCCGCCGAAGGTGCGCTGGTCGACGAAGCGCAGCTCGGTGCCGGTGGTGTCGGCGAAGCGGATCCGGATGCGCAGGTGCTTCTCGTCGAGCGCGTCGTGCGGCTGGACGAGGAGCTGGCCGCTCATGCCGAGATGGGCGAGGACGGCCCGGTCGGGAGCGGCCGCGCGGGACGTCCCGGCGGGGGGCCCGTCGGGGGTCTCGGCTTCGAGGGGCAGCCAGAGGTATTTGCCGCGGCGCCGGGCGGCGCCGAGCCGGCGCCCGCGCAGTTGCGCGGCGAAGTCGTCGGGTCCGGCGAGATGGCGGCGGATCGCGCGGGGGTGCAGCACGGCCACGTCGGCGACCGTGCGGTCGCGGACCCAGCGCTCCAGCCCGCGTCGTACGACCTCGACCTCGGGCAGTTCGGGCACGGTGCTCCTCCGGAGGGGTTCGCCGGGATTCGCCGGGGTGATCGGCCCCGCGCTGCCGCGACCGCCGGCCGGGCTCGGCGAACCGAGCCCGGCCGGCGGTCGGGGTGCGTCACGGGGCGGCGCTTCAGTGCGAAGCGCCCTGCGCGCCGTCCGTCGCGGCCTCGGCCGCCACGCCGTCGGCGGGCGTCTCGACCGCCGGGGCGGGGGCGGCCTCGGCCGCCGTCCGCGCGGCCGAGGCACGGGCCTCCGCCGCTTCGTGGATGGCGCGCCAGGCGGACTCCGCCGCCTGCTGCTCCGCTTCCTTCTTGCTGCGGCCGGTGCCGGTGCCGTACGCGACACCACCGACGCGGGCAGCAGCCGTGAAGGTCTTCTCGTGGTCGGGACCCGTCTCGGAGACCAGGTATTCGGGAACGCCCAGCCCCTCCGTCGCGGTCAGCTCCTGGAGGCTGGTCTTCCAGTCCAGGCCGGCCCCGAGGTTCGAGGACTTCTCGATCAGCGGGTCGAAGAGCCGGTGCACCAGTTCGGCGGCGGCTTCGAGGCCCTGGTCGAGATAGACCGCACCGATCACCGCTTCCAGGGTGTCGGCGAGGATGGACGCCTTGTCCCGGCCGCCCGTGCCCTCTTCACCGCGGCCGAGCCGGATGAAGGAACCGAGTTCAAGGCCGCGACCGACCTCCGCCAGCGCACGCGAGTTGACCACCGCGGCCCGCAGCTTGGCCAGCTGGCCTTCGGGCAGATCGGGGTGGATGCGGTACAGCGTGTCCGTGACCACCAGACCGAGCACGGAATCCCCGAGGAATTCCAGCCGCTCGTTGGTGGGCAGACCGCCGTTCTCGTATGCGAAGGAACGGTGGGTCAGTGCACGCACCAGAAGGGCGGTCTCGAGTCTGTACCCGAGCCGCCCTTCCAGAAGCGTGTGAGACGAGGCCGTGTCCGCCGGCGCCTTCTTCGGCGTAATGGCGTCTGACATGAAGCCTGTCACCCGCCGATCAGACCTCGAGGACCTGGCGCTTGTTGTAGGTGCCGCAGCTGGGGCACGCGATGTGCTGCAGCTTCGGCTCGTGGCAGCTAGCGCATGCCACCAGGGTGGGGACCGCAGCCTTCCACTGCGACCGGCGGTGGCGCGTGTTGCTGCGCGACATCTTCCGCTTCGGAACAGCCACGGCTACTTCTCCTGTGAGTCATCCCCGCCGGAGCGGGGTGCGTTGTCCATCTCGCCGTCCTGGTTGGACCCGGCGAGGCCCTGCAGTGCCGCCCAACGAATGTCGACGGACTCGTGATGGTGGTCCAGGTCGTCCGCCAGTCGCGCGCCGCACTCGGCGCACAGACCCGGGCAGTCTTCCTGGCACACCGGCTGCAGCGGCAGTGCGAGCACCACCGCGTCGCGCAGCACGGGTTCGAGGTCGAACAGGTCGCCCTCGAGGAAGAGCATGTCCTCCTCTTCCTCGGCGTCGTCGCCGGTGTCCGCGGGGCGGCTCCGGTCGTCGGCGTCGGGGTAGGAGAACATCTCCTGGAAGTCCACTTCGAGCTCACGCTCAAGCGGCTCCAGACACCTTACGCACTCCCCTGTCAGCGGTGCACGGGCGGTGCCTGTGACAAGCACCCCTTCCATGACCGACTCCAGCCGGAGGTCGAGCTCCACGGTCGCGCCCTCGGCGACCCCGATGACCTCGATGCCGAGGTCCTGGGGGGCCGGAATGGAGCGGGAGACCCTCTTCAGCGCACCGGGACGCCGACCCAGCTCACGTGTGTCGAACACGAGAGGGGCACGGTGATCGAGGCGGGTGTTCAGGGCTTCCTGCTTTCTACACTGCGGCGACGACGGCCCGGCGCTGAATGCGCTGAGGGCAGCCGAGATCGCGAACGTACACGCGACCGAAGAGCCAGGATACTGGACGGGCCGCCGTAGACCCAATCCGCACCCGCGAGGGGCGGCCGGGCCGCCGACGGGCGGCACCCGGTCCGGACCAGGTCAAGCCTGGCGGACGGAACCGGTCCGGTTTCACCCTACGGGGGCGGCCGCGGCCACGGGTCACCGGCCCTGCTCGTACCGCCGGAGCTGGTCGAGGTCGATCATGCTCGTGTCGAAGAGGCTCGTCTCGTCGAGCGAGCCGCCGCCTTGCTGCGGCACCGGGGGCTGCGGCGCGGACGGCTGCGGCGCGGTCTGCGCGGGCACGTACCCGCCGTGCGGGTCGTACCCACCGTGAGCCCCGTGGCCCCCATGCCCCCCGTGGCCTTCCTGGCCCGCGCCCTGGCCGCCGTCGTAGGGGGTCCAGGCGTACGGGTCCTGCTGGTAGCCCCCGTGGGCCGCGTACGGATCCGCCTGGGGGGTGTAGTGCTGCTGGTACTCGTACGGGTCCTGCTGGGCGTAGCCGCCCACGGGCGCGTAGTAGTCCTCCCGGGGCGGCGCGGGGGGCGGCACGGCCGGCCCCTGGGAGGCGGCCAGCTCGGAGAGGAAGTCGGCGTCGCTGGTGTGATGGCCGGCGGGAAGACCCTCCTGGGCGGCCATGTGCGCGCCCAGCTCGTCGGCCGGCCGGGCCCCGAGCAGCTTCTCGCGGCCCTTGCCCACGGCTTCGAGCGTCTTGGCCAGCACCGCGGCGACCGCGCCGAGCTTGGCGTCCACGTAGGCGTCGGCGTTCATCCGCTGGGTCCGGGGGTCGGCACTGCGTTCGGGGGCGTCCTCGGCCAGGCCGCCGGAGGGCCCGTACCCCGCGTCGTCCGCGTGACCGAGCAGCTTCTCGCGGCCGCGGTCGACGGAACCGATGGTCTTGGTGAGGACGACCTCGAAGTTGGCGAGCTTGCTGTCGACGTAGTCGTCGGCCTCCGCGCGGATCTCGTCGGCCTCCCGGCGGGCCTCCGCCAGGATGCGGTCGGCCTCCTCCTGGGACTGCCGGGCGACCTCGGTGTCGGAGATCAGCGACCCTCGATGGGCGCGCGCGGACTCGATGATCCGCTCGGCCTCCTCGCGCGCGTCCGCCACGAGCTGCTCCCGGCCGCCGATCAGCTCCCGCGCCTGGGCGAGGGAGCCGGGCAGGGCGGCCCGCACCTCTTCGAGCAGGGCGAGCAGCTCGGCCCGGTTGACCACACAGGAGGCCGACATGGGCATGGACCGGGCGCCGGAGACGGTCGCGACGATCTCGTCGAGCTTCTTCTGCACGTCCACCTTGGCGCTCGCCACTCTCTTTTGACGGATGGGCACGAACGGGGACGACTGTACGGCCAGCGGCCCCCGCCCGGCACCCACCGGCGGCGCGTCATCGGTACGGCCGGTACGTCAGCGCTGGGCGAGCCGCTCGGTGAGCGATTCCAGCACCAGCGGCGGCACCAGATGGGAGACGTCGCCGCCCCAGGCCGCCACCTCCTTGACGAGGCTGGAGGAGAGGAAGCTGTAGGTGGGGTTGGTGGGGACGAAGAGGGTCTCCACGCCCGAGAGCCCGTTGTTCATCTGGGCCATCTGCAGCTCGTAGTCGAAGTCGCTCACCGCCCGCAGCCCCTTGACGATGGCGGGGATCTCACGCTGCTTGCAGAAGTCCACGAGCAGACCGTGGAAGGACTCCACCCGCACATTGCCGTACTCGGCGGTTACCTGGCGGAGCAGCTCTATCCGCTCCTCCACGGTGAACAGGCCCTCCTTGGACTTGTTCACCATCACTGCGACGTGCACGACGTCGTACAGCCTGGAAGCCCGGGCGATGATGTCGAGATGTCCATTGGTGACGGGGTCGAACGACCCCGGACAGACGGCGCGGCGCAACGGTGGTTCCTCGCTCTCCGGTCCATTCATGACGTGCACGGAGCCGGGTCGGCGGTGCGCGTCGAGGCGGCGCGACCGTACCAAAGCGTCCCCTCGCCGTAGCGACGGGCCCTCAGGGCGTCGAAGCCGTCCGGCCAGGGGAATTCCCCTCCCCTGGTGCTCCGCTCCACAGTGACCAGCGCGTCGTCCGCGAGCCACCCCCCGGCACGCAGTGTGAGGAGGATCTCGCACAGTTCGGCGTCGGTGACGGCGTAGGGCGGGTCGAGGAAGACCACGTCGTAGGGGCTCCCCGGGGCGGCACCGGCGACGACCTGTTCGGCCTTGCCGCTGCGCACCTCGGCACCGGGCAGACCGACCGCGCGGACGTTGTCCCGGATGGTGCGGACCGCGCGGGCGTCGGCCTCCACCAGCAGGGCGTGCTCGGCACCCCGCGAGAGCGCCTCCAGGCCGACGGCGCCCGAACCGCCGTAGAGATCCAGGACCCGGCTGCCCTCCAGGGTGCCGTGCAGCGACTCCCAGGTGGAGAACAGGCCCTCGCGCGCCCGGTCGGAGGTCGGGCGGGTGCCAGTGCCCGGCGGTACGGCCAGGCGGCGTCCGCCGGCGGTGCCGGCGATCACGCGGGTCATGGGGTCCTCGGTCCTTCGCGATGGGATGACGGGCTGACGGGTGACGGGCCGCCCCGGTGAACGGTGGCCCGCCCCATCAGCCTAGGGCGTCGATGCCGCCCCGGCCCGGCCCGGTGACCCGGACCGCCCCCACCGGGCCGCCCCGGCCCCTCGCCGGCCCTCCGATCAGCCCTTGCACCCCTTGCCACCCCTTGTCACCCCTTGTCCAGGTAGCGCTCCCGCTCCTTGTCCAGCAGGGCGTCCAGCGCCGTGCGCAGCTCGGGCAGGTGCTCCAGCTCGGGGTCGGCGGCGACGATCGCGGTGGCCTCCTCGCGGGCGGCGGCGATGACCTCCTCGTCGTCGATGACGGTGAGCATCCGCAACGACGAACGGACACCGGACTGCGCCTGGCCGAGCACATCGCCCTCACGGCGCTGCTCCAGGTCGATCCGGGACAGCTCGAAGCCGTCCAGGGTGCCGGCCACGGCGGTCAGCCGGGCCCGCGCGGGACTCGCCTCGGACGCCTCGCTGACCAACAGACAGAGCCCGGGGGCGGAGCCGCGGCCGACGCGGCCGCGCAACTGGTGCAGCTGGGAGACGCCGAACCGGTCCGCGTCCATGATCACCATGACGGTGGAGTTGGGCACGTTCACCCCCACCTCGATGACCGTCGTCGCGACCAGGACGTCGACCTCACCCGCGGCGAAGCGGCGCATGACGTCGTCCTTGGCCTCGGGCTGCATCCGCCCGTGCAGGACCTCCACGCGCAGCCCGCGCAACGGCCCGGTGACGAGCTGCTCGGCGATGTCCAGGACCGCGAGCGGGGGGCGCTTCTCCGCCTCCGGTCCGTCGGCGGCCGCCTGCTTCTTCGCGGTGTCCCCCGGCCCGCCCGGCTCCTCCCCCAGGGTGTCGCCGATGCGCGGGCACACCACGTACGCCTGGTGTCCGCCCTCGGCCTCCTCGCGCACCCGCTCCCAGGTGCGGGCCAGGAAATGCGGCTTGTCCTTGGCGGGCACGACATGGGTGGCGATGGGCGACCGGCCGGCCGGGAGCTGGTCGAGGACCGAGGTCTCCAGATCACCGAAGACGGTCATGGCGACGGTCCGCGGGATCGGGGTCGCGGTCATCACCAGCAGGTGCGGGGGCTGCTTGCCCTTGGAGCGCAGGGCGTCCCGCTGCTCGACGCCGAAACGGTGCTGCTCGTCCACGACCACCAGCCCGAGGTCGTGGAACTGGACCTTGTCCTCGATCAGCGCGTGGGTGCCGATGACGATCCCGGCCTCGCCGGTGACGAGGTCGAGCAGCGCGTGACGGCGCGCGGCGGCGCCCATGGAACCGGTGAGCAGCACGACCTTGGTGCCCTGCTCGGCGCCGCCGAGCATGCCGCCCTCGGCCAGCGCGCCCATCATCTCGGTGACCGACCGGTGGTGCTGCTGGGCGAGCACCTCGGTGGGGGCGAGCATCGCGGCCTGGCCGCCCGCGTCCACGACGGCGAGCATGGCGCGCAGGGCGACCATCGTCTTCCCCGAGCCGACCTCGCCCTGGAGGAGGCGGTGCATGGGGTGCTCGGTGGCCAGGTCGTCGAAGATCTCCGCCGTGACCCTTCGCTGGCCGTCGGTCAAGGTGAAGGGCAGCTTGGCGTCGAAGGCGTCGAGCAGACCGCCCGCCACGGGTTTGCGGGCCACCGCCGGGAGCTGGGCGTCGGTGTGGCGCCGGCGGGCGAGGGCGACTTGGAGCACGAAGGCCTCGTCCCACTTCAGCCGGGCCCGGGCGTCCTCGATGTCGGCCTTCGAGGCCGGGCGGTGGACCTTGCGGAACGCGTCCGCCAGCGGGGCGAGGCCGCGGCCGTCGCGCAGCGCGGGGGGCAGCGGGTCGGCGATGCCCTGCCAGGCGTCCGCCTCGAAGAGGTCCAGCAGGGTGTCGACGGCCTTGGTGAGCTTCCAGGACTGGAACTGCTTGCACGCCGGGTAGATCGGCAGCAGCCGCCCGGCGAAGGACTCGGCGGCGGCCGCGCCGCTCTCGCGGTCCAGGAGTTCGTAGTCGGGGTGGAGCAGCTGCCGGGTGTGGTTGAAGACGGAGACCTTGCCCGCGAACATGCCGCGGCGGCCGGGCAGCAGCTCCTTCTCCCGCACATAGGCGCTGCGGCCGAAGAACACCAGGGTCAGTGAGCCGCTGCCGTCGGTGACCACGACCTCCAGGCGGACGCCCTTGCCGTGGTTGAAGGTCTTCATGGCGGCCTTGGCCACCTGGGCGACGACCGTGACGTGCTCGTCGAGCGGCAGATCGGCGAGCCGGGTCAGCTCGCCGCGCTCGGCGTAGCGGCGCGGGTAGTGGTGCAGCAGATCGCCGGCCGTGTGCAGGTCGAGGTGCTCGGCCATCACCTTCGCGGTGTTGCCGCCGAGGATCTTCTTCAGGGGTTCATCGAGCGCGGGCACGCGACCATTGGACACCACGGCACTGACATCGCGGAGGCACGCCCGGGAAGTCGGGGGGCCGGTCGCGCCGTGCCGCGGGCCGGCTCACTCCACCCCGATGAGCAGGGGCGCCGACTGCTGCCCGCCCCGGTAGACCACGGTGTCCACGGCGAGGTGGCCGCCTCGTACATGCCGCTCCAAGCGGTCCGCGACGGTGTCGGGGACGTCCGCGCCGAGGACGAGGGTGACCATTTCGCCGCCCGCCGCGAGCATGCGGTCGAGGACGGTCTCGGCGGTGGCGGCCAGTTCGGCGCCGATGACGGCCACGTCGCCGTCGATCAGGCCGAGCACGTCGCCGGCCTGGCAGACGCCGGCCATGGTCCAGGACTGCCGCTCGGCGACGGCCAGTTCGGCGTAGCGGGTGGCACCGGCGGCCGCGGTCATCGCCACGACGTCCTCGTCGAAGCGGCGGCCGGGTTCGTGGACGGCGAGGGCGGCGATGCCCTGGACCGGGGAGCGGGTGGGGATGAGGGCGACGCGGACGCCCTCGGCGCGGGCCCGCTCGGCGGCCGCGGTGGCGGTCCGGCGCAGCTCCGCGTCGTTGGGCAGCAGGACCACCTCGCGGGCGTGGGCGCGGCGGATCGCGTCGAGGAGTTCCTCGTCGGCGGGCTGTTGCCCGGGGCGGGCCGCGACGACCGTCGCCCCGGCCTCGGCGCACAGGTGGGCCAGTCCCTCCCCGGGCACGACCGCGACGACGGCCCGCTGGGCGCGTTCGCGGGTGCGCGTCCGCTCCTCCTGGGCCGCGCCGAAGTGGGTGACGCGGATCCGGTAGGGCCGGCCGGCCTCGACACCGGCCTCCACGGCCGCCCCGGCGTCATCGACGTGGACGTGGACGTTCCACAGCCCGTCGCCGCCGACCACGACGAGGGATTCACCGAGGGCGTCGAGGCGGGTGCGCAGCCGTGCGACGGCGGCGTCGTCGGCCTCCAGCAGGTAGATCACCTCGTAGGAGGGTTCGGCGCCTCCGGCGAGGTCGGCGGGGCAGCTCTCGGTCCGCCACGCGCGCGTGGCGGTCGCCTCGGCGGCGGCCTCGGAGGGCCGTCCGGTGCTCTCCCCCGCCAGTGCCCGCGTCAGCGCGCCCAGGACCTCGACCAGGCCGAGTCCGCCCGCGTCCACCACCCCGGCGCGGCCGAGGACCTCCAGCTGTGCGGGGGTGGCCGCGAGGGCGGTGCGGGCCGCCTCGTAGGCGGCCTGGGCCACCGCGGCGCTGTCGCCGGGGGCGTTCGCGGCCCCGTCGGCGGCGGCCGCGGCGACGGTCAGCACCGTGCCCTCCACGGGCCGGGCGACGCCTTCGTAGGCGGACTCCACCGCGCGGCGCAGGGCCCGTCGCAGCGGCTCGCCGTCGTCGGCGTGGGGCGGCGTCCCGGCGTCGCCCGTCAGGACCTCCGCCATGCCGCGCAGCAGCTGCGCGAGGATCGTCCCGGAGTTGCCGCGCGCTCCTATCAGCGCGCCGTGGGCCATGGCCCGGACGGTGTCGGCGAAGGCGGGGGGTGCGGCGGGGTCCGTGGTGGCGTGGCCGTGGAAGACGTCGTCGACGGCCCGGGCGGCGGACTCGACGGTCAGGTAGAGGTTGGTGCCGGTGTCGCCGTCCGCGACCGGATAGACGTTGATCGCGTCGATCTCCTCGCGGGCCCGGCCGAGCGCCTCGAGTGCCAGGGCGCACCAGGCACGCACCGCGTCGGCGTCCAGCATGTGCGACACCTGTGTCCTCCTCGGACTCCTGGGGGCTGTGGCAATGCTGGGCAGGTTAGTCCGTGGGGTGGCCCGGCGGGACCCTGACCAGCCAGGTCGGGGGCGGCCGGACGCCACCGGCACCACCACCGCCGGTGCTGCCGGGCCGGTGGGGGCGGCCCGGGGCGGCCGGGCGGGTGCGGGGGCGTTCGTGGTAGTTTCGTTGAACGGGAGCGGCCGTTGTATGCTGCTCCGGTTGCCTGATGAGAATCAGGCCATCCCTTCCTGGCACTGCCGGTCATCGACTTCCTTTCAGACTTCGATCTCGGCTTGCCGGGATTTCACCGTAAGAGCATCTGAAGTCTTTGGAGTGACCCGTGGCTGCCAACTGCGACGTCTGCGGCAAGGGGCCGGGCTTCGGCAACGCTATTTCGCACTCGCACCGCCGTACCCCCCGCCGTTGGAACCCCAACATCCAGCGGGTGCGTGCAGTGGTCGGGAGCACGCCGAAGCGGCTCAACGTCTGCACCTCGTGCATCAAGGCCGGCAAGGTCTCGCGCTAGCGAGTGGTCCTCCCCGCGCAAGCGGGGGTGAGCCGGTCTCGCAATGACGTTTACGTCGTGGCGCAGCCCCCTCCGGTTGCCTGGAAAACCGGTCCATCTCACGATGGGCCGGTTTTTCGCATGTCCGGGACTTTTCCGTGCGGGGGAGGCTCCCGTGCGGGCCCCGCACGGGGTGGCTCAGGCACGGAAACGCCACCCGTGGTCCACCGGTCCGATCCCGGCGCCGAGCGGAAAGCCGGCCGCGATGGCACCGGTGACGTAGTCCTTGGCCTCCGCCACCGCCTCCGGCACCGAGCGGCCCCGTGCCAGGTGTGCCGCGATGGCGCTCGCCAGCGTGCAGCCGGTGCCGTGGGTGTGGCGGTTGTCATGGCGCACGGCCCGCAGCCAGTGTTCCTCGGTGCCGTCGGTGAGCAGGTCGACGGCGTCGCCCGGCAGATGACCACCCTTGATCAGCGCCCAGCGCGGGCCGTAGGAGAGCACGGCGTCCGCCGCCCGCCGCAGATCGGTCTCGGTGCGCACATGGACGCCGGTGAGCCAGGCGACCTCGTCCAGATTGGGGGTGGCGACCGTGGCGACCGGCAGCAGCCTGGTGCGGACCGCGTCGAGCGCGGAGGCGGCGAGCAGTGCGTCGCCGTGCTTGGAGACGCCCACCGGGTCGACGACCACGGGGGCGTCGAAGCGGGCGGCCGCCTCGGCGAGCAGCCCCGCCACGGTCTCCACCAGTTCCACGGAGGCGAGCATGCCGGTCTTGACGGCCTGGACGCCGATGTCGTCGACCACGCTGCGGAACTGGGCGCGTACGGCCTCGGCCGGCAGCTCCCACGCTCCCTGGACGCCCCGGGAGTTCTGGGCGGTGACGGCGGTGAGCACGCTCATGCCGTGCACGCCGAGCGCGAGCATCGTCTTCAGGTCGGCCTGGATGCCCGCACCGCCGCCGGAGTCGGAGCCGGCGACGGTCAGGACGCGTGGAGGTATGCCCATGGGGCCGAATCTACAGGCCCTCCCGCCGCTCCTCGGGCCCCCTTACTCCTCGGGCTCCATGTCACCGAAGTGGTCCCAGCCGCCGGCCTTGTCCCACGGGGCGCCGTCGACGGTCACCTGCGGCAGGGCGGAGGGATTGACCACCTCGCCGATCACCTTCCAGCGCGCGGGCAGCTTCACGTCCGGCGGGAAGGTCGCCACGATCGCGTGGTCCTCTCCCCCGGTCAGCACCCACTGCAACGGGTCGACGCCGACGGCCTGCCCGATGTCGGACATCTGGGTGGGGACGTCGATCGCGGCCGTGCGCAGATCGATACGGACCTTGCTGGCCTCGGCGATGTGCCCGAGGTCGGCGATCAGGCCGTCGCTGATGTCGGTCATCGCGGTGGCGCCGAGGGAGGCCGCCGCGGGACCTGCGTGGTAGGGCGGTTCGGGCCGCCGGTGGGCCTCGACGAAGGCACGCGGGGAGCGGAAGCCGCGGGAGAGCACCGCGTGCCCGGCCGCGGACCAGCCCAGCCAGCCCGTGACCGCGACCACGTCGCCCGCCTGGGCGCCGGACCGGGTGACCGGCTCGTGATTGCGCAGATCGCCCAGGGCCGTGATGGCGACGGTGATCGTCTCGCCCCGCACCACGTCTCCGCCGACCACGGCCGCGCCCGCGACCTGGCACTCGTCGCGGATGCCGTCCATCAGCTCGGTCGGCCAGGTGACGGGAAGCTCGGCGGGCACGACGAGGCCGAGCAGGATCGCGGTGGGCACCGCGCCCATGGCGGCGATGTCGGCGAGGTTCTGCGCCGCGGCCTTGCGCCCGACGTCGTAGGCGGTGGACCAGTCGCGGCGGAAGTGCCGCCCCTCCAGGAGTACGTCCGTGCTGGCCACGACCCTGCGGTCGGGAGCTGCGACCACCGCGGCATCGTCACCCGGCCCGAGTCGGACCGCCGGGGTGGTGGTGAGCCGGGAGGTCAGCTCTCTGATGAGCCCGAACTCCCCCAACTCGCCCACGGTGCCTTTCACTGAGCTCCTCCTCGGAGTGTCGGTTGCCCTGTTCGTGACGTGTCCCGCGCCGCGCAGGCCGCGCGGGTCTCCCCGCACCGTGCGACGACGCGGTACCGTGGCGTCTCTTCTCCCCACATGATCCTCGAAGCCGCCCTGGAGGTTCCGTGGTACAGGCGTACATCCTGATCCAGACCGAGGTCGGCAAAGCGTCGACCGTGGCCGAAGTCATCGCGAAGATCCCGGGGGTGATCCAGGCCGAGGACGTGACCGGACCCTACGACGTCATCGTGCGCGCCCAGGCCGACACCGTGGACGAACTCGGCCGGATGGTGGTCGCGAAGGTGCAGCAGGTGGACGGCATCACCCGCACACTGACCTGCCCGGTCGTCCATCTGTAGCTCCCCCGTATGCTCGGCCGGTGAACTCATCGCTTCGCCGGCCCCTCGGCCTGTCCGCTGTCGCCGTGCTGTGCGCGGCCGTTGGCTGTTCATCCACGGACGACGCGGCGGGCCTGGCGGTTCCCACGCCGTCGGCGCGGGAGGCCAAGCTCTGCCGGGCCCTGCACGAGGAACTGCCCGAGGCCGTGAACGGGGAGAAGCGGCGTGCCACCGACCCCGTCTCGGACTTCACGGCCGTGTGGGGCACGCCCGCGATCGCGCTGCGGTGCGGGGTGGGCCGCCCCAAGATCCTTACGCCCGGCTCCGAACACTACAACCCCACCGCGGACTCGGTGGAGATCGACGGCGTCGGGTGGCTGCCGGAGCGGCAGCCGGACGGCGGCATCCGCTGCACGACGACGCTGCGGACGGCGTGGGTGGAGGTCACCCTGCCGAAGAAGTACGTGGGCGACACCGGTGACGTCAGTGCGCTCACCGATCTCGCCGACGCGGTCAAGAAGACGATTCCCGAGGGCGTCGTCTGACCCCGTCAAGCGCCCGGGCGGGCCGGCCGTCTCGCGGCCGGCCCGCTTCGCGCGTGGTCAGCGCAGGCCGGTCGAGCGGCGCAGCGCCGCCTGGATGAGCCGGTCCACCAGCTCCTGGTAGCCGACGCCGCTCTCCTGCCACATCCGCGGGTACATGGAGATGGGCGTGAAGCCCGGCATGGTGTTGACCTCGTTGATCACGAACTCGCCGTCCTCGGTGAGGAAGAAGTCCGCGCGGACCAGGCCCTCGCAGGAGGTGGCCTCGAAGGCCAGGACGGCCAGCTCCTGGATCCGGGCGGTCTGCTCCTCGCTCAGCGGCGCGGGCACGATGCCGGCGGCCGAGTCGATGTACTTGGCCTCGAAGTCGTAGAAGTCGTGGGCGGTGACCGGGGGGATCTCGGCGGGCAGGCTCGCGCGGGGCCCGTCCTCGAATTCCAGCACGCCACACTCGATCTCGCGGCCGCTCAGCAGCGACTCGACGATGATCTTCGGGTCGTGGCGCCGGGCCTCGGTGATCGCCTCGTCCAGACCGGCGGCGTCGTCGACCTTGGTGATGCCCATGGAGGAGCCGGCGCGGGCGGGCTTGATGAAGACGGGCCAGCCGTGCTCCCCGGCGAAGTCCACGATCTTCTTCCGGGCGGCGGCCGGGTCGGCCACCCACTCACGGGGCCTGATGACCTCGTAGGGGCCGACGGGCAGTCCGAAGGAGGTGAAGACGCGCTTCATGTACTCCTTGTCCTGGCCCACGGCCGAGGCGAGCACGCCCGCTCCGACGTAGGGGATCTGGGCCAGCTCCAGCATGCCCTGCAGGGTGCCGTCCTCGCCGTAGGGGCCGTGCAGCACGGGGAAGACGACGTCGACCTCGCCCAGGGCCTTGGGCATGGCGCCCGGCTCGGTGTAGACGACCTCGCGGTCGGCGGGGTCGACCGGCAGCACCACGGTGCCGTCGAGGGACTGGGCCAGCCCCTCCACGCTCGGCAGCGCGCGGTCGGTGATGGCCATCCGCTCGGGGTCGTCGGCGGTGAGCGCCCAACGGCCGTCGGTGGTAATGCCGATCGGCAGCACGTCGTACTTCGTGCGGTCGATCGCGCGCAGCACGGCGCCGGCGGTGACGACGGAGATCGCGTGCTCGGAACTGCGACCGCCGAACACGACCGCGACACGCGGCTTCCGGCTCGGGTCAGGGCTGTGGGAGGAGGTCTCGCTGCTCATATCGCGTCGAGAGTACCTCGTGGTCCGCCGGGCGCGGTCCAGCGCTTCAGTGTCGCTCGGGCTTGGCGCTGCGCGACATGAGCTCCTTGAGCGCCACCAGCGGCGGCTTGCCCTCGTGCACGATGTCCACGACCGTCTCGGTGATCGGCATGTCGACATCGTGGCGCCGCGCCAGATCCAGCACGGATTCACAGGACTTGACGCCCTCGGCGGTCTGCTTGGTGACCGCGATGGTCTCGGCGAGGGTCATGCCGCGGCCCAGGTTGGTGCCGAAGGTGTGGTTGCGCGAGAGCGGCGAGGAACACGTGGCGACGAGATCGCCCATGCCGGCCAGTCCGGCGAAGGTGTGCGCGTCGGCACCCATCGCGAGGCCCAGCCGGGTCGTCTCGGCCAGTCCGCGGGTGATGAGCGATGCCTTGGCGTTGTCGCCCAGACCCATGCCGTCCGCGATGCCCACGGCGAGGGCGATGACGTTCTTAACGGCGCCGCCGAGCTCGCAGCCGACCACGTCGGTGTTGGTGTACGGGCGGAAGTAGGGGGTGTGGCAGGCGGCCTGGAGCCGCTTGGCCACGGACTCCGCCCGGCAGGCGACGACGGCCGCGGCGGGCTGCCGGGCGGCGATCTCCCGGGCGAGGTTGGGGCCGGTGAGGACGGCGACCTGATCGGCGGAGACCTTGGCGACCTCCTCGATCACCTCGCTCATCCGCTTGGCCGTGCCCAGTTCGACGCCCTTCATCAGGGAGACGAGCACGGTGTCGGCGGGCAGCAGGGGCGCCCACTCGGCGAGATTGCCGCGCAGCGTCTGGGACGGCACGGCCAGCACCGTGAACCGGGCTCCGTCGGCCGCCTCGGCGGCGTCGGTGGTGGCCCGGACCGAGGCGGGCAGTTCGACGCCGGGGAGGTAGTCGGGGTTGGTGCGGCCGGTGTTGACGGCGTCCACGAGGGCGGCGCGCCGGCCCCACATGGTCACCTCGCAGCCCGCGTCGGCGAGGACCATCGCGAAGGCCGTGCCCCAGGAGCCGGTGCCGTAGACGGCGCAGCGCGTCACTTGCTGTCCCCTTGTGTCTGCTGTGAGATCCGGCGGGCCGCGGCGCGGGCCCGCTTGTGGTTGTACGGCTCGGCGGGCGCCGGCTCGCCGCGGAGTTCGGCGAGGAGTTCGGTGATCGCGGCCATGATCTTCTCGGTGACCTCGCGCAGCACCTCGGCGGTCGGTTCCTTGCCGTAGTACGCGGAGAGGTCGACGGGCGGGCCCGCCAGGACCTTGAGCGTCTTACGGGGGAAGAGCCGCAGCTTCTTCTCCTTGGCGTACGGCGGCATGGCCTCGTTGGCGCCCCACTGGGCGACCGGGATGACCGGGGCCTTGGTGAGCATGGCGACGCGGGCGGCCCCGGTCTTGCCCTCCATGGGCCACATGTCGGGATCGCGGGTGAGGGTGCCCTCGGGGTAGAAGGCCACGCACTCGCCCCTGTTGATGGCGTCGACGGCGGCCCGGAAGGCGGTGGCGGCGTCGGTGGTCTCCCGGTAGACGGGGATCTGCCCGGTGCCGTGCAGCAACGTTCCGACGAAGGTGGTCTTGAACAGGGCGGCCTTGGCGAGGAAGCGGGGGACGCGCCCGGTGTTGTACTGGAAGTGGGCGTACGAGAGCGGGTCGAGATAGGAGTTGTGGTTGACCGCGGTGATGAATCCGCCGTCAGCGGGAATGTGCTCCATTCCCCTCCAGTCCCGCTTGAACAGAACCACGAGCGGCGGTTTTGCCAACACCGCCGTAAAGCGGTACCAGAAGCCGATTCTGTGGCGGGACACTCGGACACCCTTCTCTTTGGGACCTGGAGCCGGGCTCGGGGAGCCTCGTCGAGCCCGGGGGCCGGACAAGTGTGGCCCCAGGTACCCGGTCTGTCGAGAACACCGTAACCCCGGCGGTACCCGGCGGGCTGCGGCAGCGGGTGACAATAAGAGTCATGCGACGGGAGGGATCGGACGTGCTCTGGACGCTGGTGGTGCCCGTGAAGCCGCTGGCCCTGGCCAAGAGCCGCCTCGGCAGGGGTGCCGGGCGGCTGCCCCGGCCCGCCCTCGCGCTGGCGTTCGCCCTGGACACCGTGGGCGCCGCGCTGACCTGCCGGGCCGTGCGGGATGTGGTGGTCGTCACGGACGATCGCCGGGCGGGGGCGGAGCTGTCCGCGCTCGGCGCCTGGGTGCTGCCCGAGCCGGCGGGGGACGGTGGCCTGAACGGGGCCCTCACCCATGGGGCGCGCACGGCCCGGAAACGGTGGCCGCATACCGGGCTGGCGACGCTCAACGCGGATCTGCCGGCGCTGCGCCCGGCGGAACTCGGGCGGGTGCTCGATTCGGCCGCGGAATTCCCGCGCGCATTTCTCGCGGATGCCGCGGGAATCGGCACGACGCTGCTGTCGGCGACCGCGGGAAATGAATTGGCGCCGGCGTTCGAGGGCCGGTCGCGTGCCCGCCACCGCGCTTCGGGAGCCCGGGAGATCGAGCTGACCGGGGTCGATTCCGTACGCCAGGACGTCGATACCGAGCAGGATTTGCGGGTGGCTCTGGCATTGGGCGTGGGCCCGCACACGACCGCCGCGACGACCTCCGACCCGGCGGTCGGCCTCGCGTAGCGCTCGGCTCAGCCCCATCGAGCCCGTCCGGCGATTGAGGACGCGCCCGCAGGGCGCTGAGCCGCCGCAGGCGGCAAGACGGGCCGCAGCCGAAGAAACCGCCGGCCAGGCGAAAGGCGGCCAAGACGGCCCGCAGCCAAAGAAACCGCCGGCCAGGCGAGCGGCGGACAAGACGGGCCCCAGCCCGAAGAACCCGCCGGCCAGGCTTACGCTGGGCACCATGCAGGCCACCGCGTACACCTACGACCCTCTGACCCGCGCCGGGAGCGTGCTCCTGGACGACGGTACCCCGGTGCCGTTCGACGCGGCGGCGTTCGACGCGGGCGGCCTGCGGCTGCTGCGGCCGGGGCAGCGCGTGCGGATCGAACTCGCCGAGGCGCCGGGCGGCGGCCCCGAGGGCGGCGCGGCGGGCCGGCGCGTGACGCTGGTGACGCTGCAGACCTTCTAGCCGGAGCTTCCGCCGCACCCGAGAGGGGCCCGGCGCGCGGCCACGGATCCCGTCCCCACGCGTCCCGGCCGTGAACACACCGCGGGCCGGGCTCCCCGAGGGGAGCCCGGCCCGGCGCGTGACGCCGTGCGTCGCCGTTACTTCTTCTTGGCGGCCGTCTTCTTGGCGGTGGTCTTGCGCGCGGTGGTCTTGCGCGCCGGAGCCTTGGTCGCCGTGGCCTTCTTGGCGGGCGCGGTCTTCTTCGCCGTGGTGGTCTTCTTGGCGGCGGCCGTGGTGGCCTTCTTCGCCGGGGTCGCCTTCTTGGCGGCGGCCTTGGTGGCGGTGGCCGTCGTCTTCTTGGCGGTGGCCTTCTTCGCGGTGGTGGCCTTCTTGGCCGTCGCCGCGGTGGTGGTCTTCTTCGCCGTGGTCTTCGCCGCGGTCTTCTTCGCGGTGGTGGCCGTGGTGGCCTTCTTCGCGGCGGCCTTCTTGGCGGTGGCCTTCTTGGCCGCGGCCTTGGTGGTGGTCTTGACGCCACCGGAAAGGCTGCCCTTGGGCGCCTTCTTCACCGCGACATCGTTCTTCGGGAGCTTCTTCGAGCCGCTCACCAGGTCCTTGAAGCCCTGACCCGCGCGGAAGCGGGGCACCGAGGTCTTCTTGACCCGCACGCGCTCACCCGTCTGCGGGTTGCGGGCGTAACGGGCCGGACGGTCGACCTTCTCGAACGAGCCGAAGCCGGTGACCGAGACCCGGTCGCCGGAGACCACCGCACGGACGATCGCGTCGAGTACCGCGTCGACAGCGTCTGCGGCCTGCTGACGGCCGCCGAGCTTGTCGGCAATCGCTTCAACGAGCTGCGCCTTGTTCACGTCTTCCCCTTCGGAGACATTGCTGGAACGAATGCGTTCCAGCCTTTTCGCACGTTAGGCAGATATATACCGCAAATCAAACACGAAACGGTCTAATCACCCTTGTGCCGCAACGAACTCGACCATCACGGAGTTCCGTCGGGGTCGGGCTCTTCGGGGAAACGGCCTTCGTCGAGGTCGTTCATCAGCCGGTCCAGACGCCTTGCCGCGCCTGAGAGATCGTGCTTTGCCGCGGCCGTGATGACCAGCAGCTTCCGGGACAGCGCCATCCGTACGCCCTCCGGGACTTGCAGTGCGCGCACCCTTGTGTGCGCTTCCTTGAGTTGGTCGGCGACGAGCCGGTAGAGCTCGAGTTGGCTGTCGCGTTCCATGCACCGATTGTGCCATCTGAGGCGAGTTGTCGCTTCACAGGGCCTCAACAGAGCGATGCGCCCCCTGTCCGAAGACAGGGGGCGCATCATGTCAAACCCTGGGGGAACAGCGAAAATCCGGGGTCCGCGCGGGGCTCGGGCCCTGGGCCGTTCGGGCCCGAAATTGATGTCAGATCCGGGCCGTGGACGGCTTGTACGAAGGCCTCCGGGCCTCGTAGGCGGCGATGTCGGCCTCTTGCCGGAGGGTCAGGCTGATGTCGTCCAGCCCTTCCAGGAGTCGCCAGCGAGCGTTCTCGTCAAGGTCGAATCCAGCCGTGATGCCCTCGGCCCGGACCTCACGTGCGACGAGGTCCACCGTCACCTCGGCCGTGGGGTCGGCTTCGGTCAGCTCCCAGAGCGCGTCGACGGTCTCCTGCGGCAGGACGACGGTCAGCAGACCGTTCTTGAGCGAGTTCCCGCGGAAGATGTCGGCGAAGCGCGCGGAGATCACGGCCTTGAAGCCGTAGTTCTGCAGCGCCCACACCGCGTGCTCACGGGAGGAGCCGGTGCCGAAGTCGGGGCCGGCGACGAGCACCGTGGCACCCGCGCGCTCGGGCCGGTTCAGTACGAACTCGGGGTCTTTGCGCCAGGCCTCGAAAAGCCCGTCCTCGAAACCGTCGCGGGTCACCTTCTTGAGCCAGTGCGCCGGGATGATCTGGTCGGTGTCGACATTTCCGCGGCGCAGCGGGACGGCCCGGCCGGTGTGCGTGGTGAAAGCTTCCATGACTGTTCAGGCCCCCACGGGAGTCGTGACGTCGGACGGGGCGGTGAGATCCGCCGGGGAGGCCAGATGGCCCAGTACGGCGGTGGCGGCGGCGACCTGGGGCGAGACCAGGTGGGTGCGGCCGCCCTTGCCCTGCCTGCCCTCGAAGTTGCGGTTGGAGGTCGACGCGGACCTCTCGCCGGGCGCGAGTTGGTCAGGGTTCATTCCCAGGCACATCGAACAGCCCGCGTGCCGCCACTCGGCGCCGGCGGCGGTGAACACCTTGTCCAGCCCCTCCTCGACGGCCTGCAGCGCCACGCGCACCGAGCCGGGGACGACCAGCATCCGGACGCCGTCGGCGACCTTCCGGCCCTCGATCACGTCGGCGACGGAGCGCAGGTCCTCGATCCGTCCGTTGGTGCACGAGCCGACGAAAACGGTGTCCACCCGGATGTCGCGGAGCGCCTGACCGGCCGTCAACCCCATGTATTCCAGGGCCTTTTCGGCGGCGAACCGCTCGGAGGCGTCCTGGTAGGAGGCGGGGTCGGGAACGGCCGCGGACAGCGGGGCGCCCTGGCCCGGGTTGGTGCCCCAGGTGACGAACGGGGACAGCTCGGTGGCGTCGATGACCACCTCGTGGTCGAAGACCGCGTCGTCGTCGGTGCGCAGGGTGCGCCAGTAGGCGACGGCGGCGTCCCAGTCCGCGCCCCGGGGGGCGTGGGCCCGGCCTTCCAGGTAGGCGAAGGTGGTCTCGTCGGGGGCGATCATGCCGGCCCGGGCGCCCGCCTCGATGGACATGTTGCAGACGGTCATCCGGGCTTCCATCGACAGCTTCTCGATGGCGGAGCCGCGGTACTCGATGACGTAGCCCTGGCCGCCGCCGGTGCCGATCCGGGCGATGACGGCGAGGATCAGGTCCTTGGCGGAGACGCCGTCGGGCAGTTCGCCCTCGACGGTGACGGCCATGGTCTTGAAGGGGGCGAGCGGCAGCGTCTGGGTGGCCAGCACGTGCTCGACCTGGCTGGTGCCGATGCCGAACGCCAGCGCGCCGAAGGCGCCGTGGGTGGAGGTGTGGCTGTCGCCGCAGACGACGGTCGTGCCGGGCTGGGTCAGTCCCAGCTGCGGTCCCACGACGTGGACGACACCCTGCTCGACGTCGCCCAGCGGGTGCAGTCGCACGCCGAACTCCGCGCAGTTCTTGCGCAGCGTCTCCAGCTGGGCCCGGGAGACCGGGTCCGCGATGGGCTTGTCGATGTCGAGGGTGGGGGTGTTGTGGTCCTCCGTGGCGATGGTCAGGTCGAGGCGGCGCACGCCGCGGCCGGCCTTGCGCAGCCCGTCGAAGGCCTGCGGGCTGGTGACCTCGTGCAGCAGGTGCAGATCGATGAAGAGGAGGTCCGGCTCGCCTTCGGCGCGCGTGACGACGTGGTCGTCCCAGACCTTCTCCGCGAGTGTCCGTCCCATCGCTGTCCCTCCGGCCGGCGTCGCTGCCGACCCAACTCGTGTGCCAGTGGGGTCCTGTCCGTCCAGGTTGGCGCCAATCTCGGAAAATTGAACTTGCGTTTCACAGTGTGAGACGCGAATATCGTTTCATGGACAACTCTGGTGGCGCCTCGAGTGGCGTGGGCGTTCTCGACAAGGCGGCTCTGGTGCTGAGCGCACTGGAGTCCGGCCCGGCGACGCTGGCCGGGCTGGTGGCGGCGACCGGGCTCGCCCGACCGACCGCGCACCGGCTCGCGGTGGCGCTGGAGCACCACCGGATGGTGGCGCGGGACATGCAGGGCCGTTTCATCCTGGGCCCCCGGCTCAGCGAGCTGGCGGCGGCGGCCGGCGAGGACCGTCTGCTGGCCACGGCCGGGCCGGTGCTCACGCATCTGCGGGACGTGACGGGCGAGAGCGCGCAGCTCTACCGCCGCCAGGGCGACATGCGGATCTGTGTGGCGGCCGCGGAGCGGTTGTCCGGACTGCGGGACACCGTGCCGGTCGGCTCGACCCTGCCGATGAAGGCGGGCTCAGCCGCCCAGGTGCTCATGGCCTGGGAGGAGCCCGAGCGGCTGCACCGCGGTCTGCAGGGCGCCCGTTTCACGGCGACCGCGCTCTCGGGCGTCCGGCGCCGGGGCTGGGCCCAGTCGATCGGTGAGCGCGAGCCGGGCGTCGCCTCGGTCTCCGCCCCTGTGCGCGGCCCCTCGAACCGCGTGGTGGCCGCCGTGTCGGTCTCCGGCCCCATCGAGCGGCTGACCCGCCACCCGGGCCGGATGCACGCCCAGGCGGTCATCGACGCCGCCCTGCGCCTCAGCGAGGCCCTGCGCCGCAACGGCTGAGCCGGCGCCGCAAGGACGGCCGCCCGGCTCCCCCCGGCGGCCGGCGGGAAGGCACCGCCCGCGTGGTCATCCGTGCTCCGCGTCCCGCGGGCCCGCCAGGCGCAGGCTGAGACGGGTGTGCGGGCCCTCGGTGCGCGCCTCCAGGCACTCGCTGAGGGTGCGCGCGAGCCAGAGGCCGTCCTCGGGGTCCGCTACCTCGCCGGGCGGCAGGAAACCGGCGAAGGCCGGGACGTCCGCGCCGGGCGGCTCACCGTGCGGGCCGCCGCGCAGCAGTTCACAGGCCAGCGCGCCCGGCTCCGCCCAGACCCGCAGGGCGACCCGGGCGCCGTCGGCGGCCAGCAGATAGCCCGCCGCCTCGGTGACGGCGAACTCGGCCAGGGCCAGCCGCTCGCCCGTCAGGCCCGCCGCGGCCGCCCGCTCACGGGCGAAGAGCCGTACAGACGAGACGTCGGCCGTCGGGGCCATCCGCGCGGCCGTGGCCGGGGCCCTCTCGGGCGGCGGGCCGATCACCGCCGCGTACGCCGTCGGATCCGTGTAGCCGGCACAGGGGCGGTTCCGTCCGCCCTCCCGCCGCACCGGGTGCGTGACGCAGGCGGCCGCGGCCACGTCGGCGGGCACGGCCCGGGTGTCGTAGGGGCAGATCATCCAGACCGGCAGCTCGGCGAGCAGCACGTTGAGCCCGGATTCCATCCGCTTCCACTCGGCGATCTGGCGGGCGGACTTGCCGCCCCACACCGGCTCGGCGAGCATCCGTGTCCGCCGCCCGGGCCGGGCACGGCGTTGGTGGTAGCGCAGGAAGGCGGAGACGCGCTCCACGGGGCGACGGCCGAAGTACGCGGTCTCGGCGGTGTCCAGGCCGTGCGCGCGCTCGCCGAGGGCCTCTTGGAGCAGCTCGATGTTGGCGGGTGTCGTCGCGGCCAGCACGGGTTCTCCGGCCGCCAGCCCGTCCCGGACGAACGGCAGGGCCGTGGCCAGGAACTCCTCGTCGCTCCCGTACAGGCAGGCGTGGTGGACGAAGCCGGTCGCGCCGGCGTGGTCAGTAGGCATGCGCGGCCCCCAGCCGGAGGCCGGGGGTCCGGTCCCAGCCGATGAGGGTGATGACGCGCAGCAGGTGGGGCAGCAGTCCCGACAGCTCGACGGCGCGGTGGCGGGCGGCGCGGGCCCGGGCGAAGGTCATCAGCAGCCGCAGCCCGCCGAGGTCCAGGAATTCCACCCGGGACATCTCCAGGCGGACGTCGCCCTTGACGGCCGCGACCGATCTCAGGGCCTCCCTGAGGTGCCCGTGCGAGCGGGCGTCGACCGCCCCCTCGATCCGCAGGCCCGGGGGGCTGAAGGTGCGGACCACGACCAGATCGGCCGTGCGGACGAGCGGATCCACTTCGACGCTCCCCGGATGGGCGGCGGCGAGGACGTCCAGCGCGGCGGGGTCACAGCGGCGGCGGTCGTACTGGCAGAAGGCCAGGGCCTCGTCGGCGGCGAACTCCGCGGCCAGCAGGGCTTCGTACCGCAGTAAGCGGTGGACGTCGCGCGCGTCGCGCAGCAGGGATCCCAGATCGGCCGCGACCCGCAGGGCGCGGTAGCCCTCGCGGCGGCCGCGGTCGGCGGCGGCCCGGAGCCGGGTGAGGAGGGCCGTGGGCTCCAACTCCCCCCGCACCGAGGGGAGGTCGGCCGGGCCCACGATCTCCAGCTGTCCGGCCAGGTCCGGCGGCCCGGCGGGGAACCGGCAGCCGGCGAGCAGGGCCTCGTGGCCTGACGGACCGCCCTGGCCCGCGAGATAGAGGATCTTGTCCTTGGCGTCCAGGCCACCGAGCAGGAAACCGCCCAGGACGCGGGCCCGTTCCTCGTCGGAGTCGAAGAGGAGGCACACGTGGTCACCGGGGCGGAGATCACCGACGTAAACCCGGCGGCGCCCGCCGTGGGGATGGACCATGCGGGGAATTATCGGGGCGGCGCCCGGCGGTGCGGAAGGGCGCACGAAAAAATGCCCTCCGCTCGCGCGAAAGGCATTTTTCCTTCTTGTACCCCCGACCGGATTCGAACCGGCGCTACCGCCTTGAGAGGGCGGCGTGCTAGGCCGCTACACAACGGGGGCTAGCTTTGTTTTGCAGAGCTGTCTGCGCTGGGATACCAGGACTCGAACCTAGACTAAGGGAACCAGAAACCCTCGTGCTGCCAATTACACCATATCCCATGGTGATACCAGTACCCCCGACCGGATTCGAACCGGCGCTACCGCCTTGAGAGGGCGGCGTGCTAGGCCGCTACACAACGGGGGCCCTAGCGATCCATTCATCATCGCCTCCGGGCATGACCCGGATGGTGACGGAATTCAGGATCTGTACCCCCGACCGGATTCGAACCGGCGCTACCGCCTTGAGAGGGCGGCGTGCTAGGCCGCTACACAACGGGGGCTCGCACTGCGCTTACTAATTTACCAAAAGAAATTCGATCGAATTTCCTTTGGCTGGGGTACCAGGACTCGAACCTAGACTAAGGGAACCAGAAACCCTCGTGCTGCCAATTACACCATACCCCACCAGAACTCGACCTCTGTTAAAGGGTCTTGCTCGGGCTCGCACCGTCCGCTCCGGCCTCTCGGCCCTCTCGGGCGGCGCAGGAAGAACATTACCCGAAGGTGGACGGGGCTCCAAAACCGATAACCCGCCGGGGCCGGGCCGGCCGCCGCACGGCACCTCACGCGGGGCCGCCCGGGCATCCGCACGGCCGCACGGGCCGCCACACGCCGGGGGCCCGCCCCCGCGGTCGAACAACCGCGGGAACGGGCCCCGGGCCCGCGAACGGGCGCTGTGGCCGCCTGGGCGGCCCCCTGAGGTCAGCCGGCGAGCTTCGCCAGGGCCGCGTCGATACGGGCCAGGGTGCGCTCGCGGCCGAGGATCTCCAGCGACTCGAACAGCGGCAGACCCACCGTGCGGCCCGTGACCGCGACGCGGACCGGGGCCTGGGCCTTGCCGAGCTTCAGACCGTGCTCCTCACCGGCGGCGAGGACGGCGGCCTTGAGGGCCTCGGCGTTCCACTCCGCGGCCTCCAGCCCGGCCCGGGCGGTGCGCAGCAGCGCGTCCGAGCCCTCCTTCATGGCCTTGGCCCAGGACGCCTCGTCGTGGGCCGGCTCGTCGAGGAAGAGGAAGTCGACGTTGGCGGTGATGTCGGAGAGCACCGTCAGCCGGGTCTGCGCGTGCGGCGCGATGGCCTCGAAGACCGCCTGGTCGAAGGACTCGGGCGCCCAGGGGGCGAACGGGGCCTTGAGCCAGGGACCACAGGCCTCGATGAACGCCTTCACGTCCATGCGGCGCATGTGGTCGCCGTTGATCGACTCGCACTTCTTGAGGTCGAAGCGCGCCGGGTTGGCGTTGACGTCCTTGATGTCGAACGCCGCGACCATCTCGTCCATCGTGAAGAGGTCCTGGTCGGCCGAGAGGGACCAGCCGAGCAGGGAGAGGTAGTTCAGCAGGCCCTCGGGGAGGAAACCGCGCTCCCGGTAGAGGTTCAGGGAGGCCTGCGGGTCGCGCTTGGAGAGCTTCTTGTTGCCCTCGCCCATCACGTACGGCAGGTGGCCGAACCGCGGCGTGGTGCCGTTGCCGACGCCGATCTCGGCGAGCGCCCGGTAGAGGGCGATCTGGCGCGGCGTGGAGGACAGCAGGTCCTCGCCGCGCAGCACGTGGGTGATCTCCATCAGCGCGTCGTCGACGGGGTTGACGAGCGTGTAGAGGGGCGCGCCGTTGGCCCGGACGATGCCGAAGTCGGGCACGTTCTCCGGGGTGAAGGTCAGCTCGCCGCGGACCAGGTCGTCGAAGGTGATCGGCTCGTCGGGCATCCGGAAGCGGACGATCGACGCGCGGCCCTCGGCCTCGTACGCCGCCTTCTGCTCGGGGGTCAGCACCCGGCACTGGCCGTCGTAGCCGGACGGCTTGCCGGCGGCGCGGGCGGCGTCGCGGCGGGCGTCGAGCTCCTCGGTGGTGCAGTAGCAGTGATAGGCGTAGCCGCCGTCGAGCAGCTTGCCGGCGACGTCACGGTAGATGTCCATGCGCTGCGACTGGCGGTACGGCGCGTGCGGGCCGCCGACCTCGGGGCCCTCGTCCCAGTCGAAGCCCAGCCAGCGCATCGAGTCCAGCAGCTGCTGGTACGACTCCTCCGAGTCGCGCGCCGCGTCGGTGTCCTCGATGCGGAAGACCAGGGTGCCGCCGTGGTGGCGGGCGAACGCCCAGTTGAACAGGGCGGTGCGGACCAGACCCACGTGGGGGTTGCCGGTCGGCGAGGGACAGAAACGGACGCGTACGGGAGTTGCGCTAGCCACGCTTGATCACCTTATTGGTGAGAGTGCCGATGCCTTCGATGGTGACGGCGACCTCGTCGCCGACGTTCAGGGGTCCGACCCCGGCCGGGGTGCCGGTGAGGACGACGTCGCCGGGGAGCAGCGTCATCGCCTCGGTGATGTGGACGATCAGGTCCTCGATGGAGCGGACCATGTCGCTCGTGCGGCCCAGCTGGCGCTGCCGGCCGTTGACCGTGCACATGATCCCGAGGTCGCTCGGGTCCAGCTCGGTCTCCACCCAGGGGCCCAGCGGGCAGGAGGTGTCGAAGCCCTTGGCCCGGGCCCACTGCTTCTCGCGCTCCTGGACGTCACGCGCGGTGATGTCGTTGGCGCAGGTGTAGCCGAGGATGACGTCCTTCACGCGCTCGCGCGGGACCTCACGGCACATGCGGCCGATGACCACGGCCAGCTCGGCCTCGTGGTGCACCTCGCTGGAGAAGGAGGGGTACGCGATGGGGTCGCCGGGGCCGATGACCGCGGTGGAGGGCTTGAAGAACGCGACGGGGGCGTCCGGGACCTCGTTGCCCAGCTCGGCCGCGTGCTCGGCGTAGTTGCGGCCGATGGCGACGACCTTGTTGGGCAGGA
Organism: Streptomyces sp. NPDC042259; assembly: GCF_055582085.1. Taxonomy (NCBI): domain Bacteria; kingdom Bacillati; phylum Actinomycetota; class Actinomycetes; order Kitasatosporales; family Streptomycetaceae; genus Streptomyces; species Streptomyces sp. NPDC042259. The sequence goes on from NZ_JBVJDW010000005.1 coordinate 165,990, forward strand.
CGGGCGGCAGCAGCCGCACCTTGCTCAGCGGGATCTTCTGCCCCGAGCGCTCGAACTCGGCGAAGGGGTGGCCCTTGATGATGTCGAGGACGGGGCCGCCTTCTGTGGAGGCGTCCCCTTCCACGACGCCGAAGGCGACGTTGCCGTCGATGGAGAACCTGGCGATGCGCACGGGAAGCTTTTGCCCCTATCTGGTCCGGCCGGAGACTGACACCCCAGGCTATCGCGGGGGTCGCCGGCGGCCCGTGCGCCGCCTGCGGGTCAGCCCTGGGGGGCCGTCACGGGCGCGGTCATGAGGACGGTGCGGCGCGGGTTGGCGGTGACGGCCGGCAGCTCCACGGCGTGCTCGCGGACGAGGTCGCCCACGGCACCGAGCCCGGTGGCGTCCTTCAGGTGCGCGAGCGTGGTGCGGCGCGGGTTGGCGGTCTTCCGGGACGGCGTCGTCGTCTTCACTGTGAGTGGCCTCGCGTTGTCGTTCTCGCACGGGTGTAAAGGTCCAGGCTAGGCCCGCCCTTCCCCACCGTCCCGCTGGAGAAGTCCTGAGTCTGCTGTGAGTTTGCTCACGAGTACGGCAAAAAATGCCGCATATCGGTCGGACATTTCGCCACCGCGAAACGGACATTGCAGGGCTGAAGCTGACGTTCCGCTCCTGATCATGGCGACTGGGACACCGGACACCCTTCCATGCCGGTGGGGTGAATTGCCGGAATGTGCCCGTTATAAGGGGTGCAGCTTTCTACATCTGGTGACCCATTCCGCACATAGCGTCACAGCATTCCCGGCGCCGGGCACCGGCCTTGTTGGAGATCCGGCACTGTGCTGGAATTCCACGGACCGCCAGGGGGCAACCGCGGTCCCCCCACGACTCGACACCGTCCCGCCGCTCACCCGGAGGGACGCCTGGTCCAGAGGTTGCGACGCTAGTGCAGGGACGTTTCAAGAGGGATGGCAGCGCTGCGGCGGAGCCGGAGCCGCGCGGTGCGACCGACCGCGGCACGCCCGCCGACGCGCCGAACGGTGGCGAGCCCGCCGACAAGCCGAAGGCGAAAAAGCCGAACGGGCCGGGCTCACGAATAGCCCTGCGCAACTGGCGCATCAGCACCCGACTGGTCTCCCTGCTAGCCCTGCCCGTGGTCGCCGCGACGACCCTGGGTGCGCTACGTATCGACGGTTCGCTCGACAACGTCGACCAGCTCGATCACATGAAGATCCTTACCGAGATGACCGGTAAGGCCACTCAGCTCGCGGACGCGCTCCAGGAGGAGCGCGACAAGTCCGCGGGCCCGCTGATCCGCAAGCTCGAGAAGGACGACCAGGTCGTCGCCCCGCGCGAGAAGACCGACCGCGCCATCGACGCGTTCCGGCAGGCGTCCACCAAGTTCGAGTCGGGCGACACGGCGATGGTCGGTGTCCAGACGACCCTGGTCGACATCACCAAGCAGCTCGACAAGATCAAGAACCACCGTCAGAACGCGTACCAGGACTCCGAGTACATCGCGCAGACGGTCAACGACTACAACGCGCTGATCACCTCGCTGCTGTCGCTGTCCCAGGACATGGCCCAGGCCACCAGCAACAGCGACATGATCGCCAGCACCCGCGCCCTGGCGACGTTCTCCTCCGCCAAGGAGTACGCCTCCATCCAGCGTGCGGTGATCAGTGCCGCGCTCGCCAACCCCAAGGGCGCCTCGCTCTCGGCGAACGACCTCCAGTACGGCAAGAACGCGCTGGAGAGCGAGGACGAGCTGCTGGGCCGCTTCACCGCGATCCGCGCCGGCGACTCCGCCGAACTGCTCCAGGCCCTCAACGGCGGCCAGACGGAGATCACCTCCGCGAACACCTTCGCCGAGCGCGCGCTCAGCAAGACGGAGGGGCTCAAGTCCGCTCCGTACACGTACATGGACTGGTACGACCAGGACAGCGTGAAGCTCGAAGAGATGTCCAAGATCGAGCAGACCCTGCTGTCCCAGATGGACCAGAAGGCGCGCGAACTCCGTGACGACGCCCAGCAGGACGCCATCCTCAACGGTGTGCTGATCATCCTGGTCCTCGGCATCTCGCTGGTCGGCGCGTTCGTCGTGGCCCGGTCCATGGTGCGGTCGCTGCGCCGACTGCAGGACACCGCCCAGAAGGTCGCCCAGGAACGTCTGCCGGAGCTCGTCAAGCAGCTCTCCGAGACGGACCCGCAGGACGTCGACACCACGGTCGAGTCGGTCGGTGTGCACAGCACGGACGAGATCGGCAAGGTGGCCGCGGCCTTCGACGACGTGCACCGCGAGGCGGTCCGCCTCGCCGCCGAGCAGGCGTTGCTGCGAGGCAACGTCAACGCGATGTTCACCAACCTCTCGCGCCGCAGCCAGGGCCTCATCCAGCGTCAGCTCTCGCTCATCTCCGAGCTGGAGAGCCGCGAGGCCGACCCCGACCAGCTTTCCTCGCTCTTCCGCCTCGACCACCTCGCGACCCGTATGCGCCGTAACGGCGAAAACCTCCTCGTCCTCGCGGGCGAGGAGCCGGGCCGCCGGTGGACCCGCCCGGTGCCGCTCGTCGACGTGCTGCGCGCCGCCGCGTCCGAGGTGGAGCAGTACGAGCGCATCGAACTGAGCGGTGTGCCGCCGACCGAGGTCGCCGGCCGCGTGGTCAACGACCTCGTGCACCTGCTCGCCGAGCTGCTCGAGAACGCGACGTCCTTCTCGTCGCCGCAGACCAAGGTCAAGGTCACCGGTCACGCCCTGCCCGACGGCCGGGTGCTGGTCGAGATCCACGACACGGGCATCGGCCTCTCGCCGGAGGACCTGGCCGCGATCAACGAGCGGCTCGCCAGCCCGCCCACGGTCGACGTCTCCGTCTCCCGCCGCATGGGTCTGTTCGTGGTCGGCCGTCTGTCCCTGCGACACGGCATCCGCATTCAGCTCCGCCCCTCCGACTCGGGCGGTACCACCGCGCTCGTCATGCTGCCGGTCGATGTCGCCCAGGGCGGCAAGAAGCCGATGCCGGGCATGCCGGGCCAGCCCGCCGCGGGCGGCGGCGCCCCGGGTGCCGGGCAGACCGGCCTCATGGGTGGCGGCCAGGCTCCCCGCCGGCCGGTTCCCCCGGCCAGCGGGCCGCGGCCCGCGCTCCCGGGCCGTCCGGGCACGACGGACAAGGGGCTGCCCACGCGCCCCGCTCCGGGTGCCGGTGCGGCTGCCGGTGCCGGTTCGACCGGCGGCAGCCTCTTCGACAGCGCGCCGCGCGGCGGCGACCGTCCCCCGCTGCCGCCCCGTGGCAACGCCGACGGCCCCGCCGCGACACCGCCCGCCGGTGACCGCGGTGGCCGCCGTCCGCAGCTGCCCGCCCGTGGCGCGGCCCCCGAGCTGCCCGGCCGTACGGCCCCGAGCTGGGGCAACGACCAGTCGCCCGCGGCCCCCAAGCCCGCTTCCGGTCCCTCGGCTCCGGCCGCCCCGGTCGACGACTGGCCGCTGGCCTCGGACGGCGGTGCCCGGCGCCCGGCGCAGGACAGCCCGCGCGGTCACGAGGACGTGGAGAACACCGGCCGGTTCCCCCAGCCCGGAAACGTCCAGCCCGGCAACACGCAGGCCGGCAACGCGCGGTCCGGCTCCGGCGGTCCCGGTGACACGTCCGAGTTCCCGCGGATCGACGCCGCCGGAACGCCCCGGAACGACACCACCGGTCAGTTCCCCCCGCCGAACGGCGCACAGCCGTCCGGCGGCCCCGGCGACACCGGCCAGTTCGCGCTGCCCGGCTCTCCCGCCGACAACGCGCAGAACAGCACCACCGGCCAGTTCGAGCGTCCCGGTGACACCGGGCAGTTCGAGCGGCCCGGCGACGGGCCCGAGGCGGGCCAGCTGCCGGCGGCCGGGCCCGGCGACGGGCGGACGCCGCTGTTCGAGGAGCTGGAGTCGCACTGGTTCCGGGGCGAGAACGGCGGCGAGGGCAACGGTGCGAACACCGCCGCCCCGGCGCCCGAGCAGGCCCCGAGGAACGGGCGCTCGCTGCCGCGACGCGCCCCGCAGCCGACGCCGACCCCCCAGGGCGAGCGGCCCGCCAAGGCCCAGCGCCCGCCGCGCGACGCGCAGGCCCCCAAGGCCCCGCAGGCGGACGACTGGCGCAACCCCAACGACGAGCGCTGGCAGCGGGCCGAACAGGTCCGCGAGCCGGCGGCCGGCGGCATCACCTCTTCCGGTCTGCCGCGGCGTGTGCCGCGTGCGAACCTCGTCGAGGGTGCCGCGCAGGAACAGGAACAGAGCAACCCGACCGGTCCGGCGGTCTCGCGTGCGCCCGATGACGTACGCGGCCGGCTGACCAATCTTCGCCGGGGCATCCAGCAGGGACGTCAGGCCGGAAACGGCTCGACCACCGGCAGTCACCACATTGGCCCCACTTACCAGCAGGAGCGTTAGTTGAGTCCGATGAGCCAGGCGGCGCAGAATCTGAACTGGTTGATCACCAACTTCGTGGCGAACACCCCGGGGGTGTCCCACACGGTGGTGGTGTCCGCCGACGGACTCCTTCTGGCGATGTCCGAAGGCTTTCCGCGCGACCGCGCCGATCAGCTGGCGGCTGTCGCCTCCGGTCTGACCTCCCTCACGGCCGGGGCCTCCCGGATCTTCGAGGGCGGCCCCGTCACCCAGACCGTGGTGGAGATGGAGCGTGGTTTCCTCTTCATCATGTCCGTCTCCGACGGTTCGTCCCTGGCCGTGCTGGCGCACCCCGAGTGCGACATCGGCCTCGTGGGCTACGAGATGGCCCTGCTGGTCGACCGCGCCGGCACCGTGCTGACGCCCGATCTCCGCGCGGAGCTTCAGGGCAGTCTGCTGAACTGACCGTACGCATACCGCAAATACCGTCCGACCGTACGGCCGAAAACCCCCCACCGGCCACCGCTCGACGGCATTATTGCCATCCTGCTGTCCCGTCCGGAGGATTCATGACCCCGCCCGCCTCGCCCGGCCCGTACGGCGCCTCGCATCACCACGCGTCGTACGGGAGTGAAGGCGACCAGCCGCTGGTCCGCCCCTACGCAATGACCGGGGGCCGTACCCGGCCGCGCTACCAGCTCGCCATCGAGGCGCTGGTCAGCTCCACGGCCGACCCGGCCCACCTCGCGGGGCTGCTTCCCGAGCACCAGCGGATCTGCCACCTCTGCCAGGAGGTCAAGTCGGTCGCGGAGGTCTCCGCGCTGCTGAACATGCCCCTGGGCGTGGCGCGGATCCTCGTGGCGGACCTGGCGGAGGCCGGAATGGTGGCGATCCACCAGCCGGGCGGCAGCGGCGAGTCCGGTGGAACGCCGGATGTGACACTGCTCGAAAGGGTGCTCAGTGGACTTCGGAAGCTCTAGCGGGAGCGTCGGCCGTTCCACCACTTCGGCGAAGATCGTGGTGGCTGGCGGCTTCGGCGTGGGCAAGACGACATTCGTCGGCGCGGTCTCGGAAATCTCTCCGCTGCGCACGGAAGCCGTCATGACCTCCGCCTCGGCGGGGATCGACGATCTGAGCCATGTCCAGGACAAAACCACCACCACGGTGGCGATGGATTTCGGCCGCATCACACTGGATGACGATCTGATCCTGTACCTCTTCGGTACGCCCGGTCAGGACCGTTTCTGGTTCATGTGGGACGACCTGGTCCGCGGCGCCATCGGCGCCGTCGTCCTCGTCGACACCCGGCGCCTCGCCGACTGCTTCCCCGCCGTCGACTACTTCGAGAACAGCGGCCTCCCCTTCGTCATCGCCCTCAACGGCTTCGACGGACACCAGCCCTACAACCCCGAAGAAGTCCGCGAAGCACTCCAGATCGGCCCCGACGCACCGATCATCACCACCGACGCCCGCCACCGCAACGAAGCCAAGAGCGCCCTCATCACGCTCGTCGAGCACGCCCTCATGGCCCGGCTCAAGTAGCTTTGCGCGACCCACAGTTGCGATGGGCGGATTTGTGTTATTGGCCACGGACCGCCGTCCGGGGTTCATAACATTTCAACAAGAGAATTGACCGGACGCGAGCACTCGGCGCGTTCGGTCAACTTCGCTCTGCACATAATTCGCCCGTCATTTGGCGCCGCTCGCTCTTAATGCCCGATTTATGTCGGGCAAATCGTCGTGTCCGGCGGCCGTGCCCACTGTTTGGAATGCACCTGCCTGCCGTGCTGGAATTCCGGGGCTGAGCAGTCACGGCTCAGCGGAAATACACGGCACAGGTCAGGTGCCGACGCCGAGAGGTTGTTGGTCGAGTGAGGCGTAGAAAGACGGGCGCCACGCAGCAGGCGCGGGACGAGCGGGGCAACTTCACCCCACCGTCGCGCTCGGCGGCGTTGCCCTCTGACGTGCCCGAAGCCCCCGCCGAGCCCGCGAAGGGCAGTGGCGGCAGGTTCTCCCCACGCAACTGGCGGGTGCCCACCCGGCTGAACGTCATTCTGCTGATCCCGGTGCTCGTCGCCCTGGTCTTCGGCGGTCTCCACGTGAAGACCTCCGTCGACACCTGGAACGAGGCGCAGGACGCCACGGACACCGCGCGCGGTGTGCGGGCCGCCGCCACATACGCCCACGCCGTGCTCGAGGAGCGCGACCAGACGGCGCTGCCGCTGCTGGCCGACAAGCGTGAGGACCCGGTCGTCAAGAAGACGCGGGACGCGACGGACGCCGCCCGGGCCGCGTTCGACAAGGCCGTCAAGAGCATGCCGGACACCCCGAGCCTCAAGCGCCGTCTGAAGCTGCTGCGCGACGCGGAGGCCGGGCTGCCCAGGCTCCGCAGCGCCGCGTACTCGTCCGCTCTGGCCGGTGCCGACACCGAGGACGGCTACGGCGCCATCCAGCGTCCGCTCATGGCGTTCTCCAACGAGCTGGGACTCGGCACGGACAACGCGAGTTCCTTCGGCCGCATGGTCTACGCCGTGCAGCTCGCGAAGGCCGCCGAGTCGCTGCAGCGTTCCCTCGGTGCGCACCTGCTGGAGAAGCCCGGCACCGCGCAGAATCGCGAGAAGCTGACGACCTCCTTCGTCTCCTACAACTTCCTGGAGTACATCGCCCACGGCGAGTACGTCCAGGCGGGCACCGACGACGACATCAACCGGCTCAACAAGGCCCTGGCCGACAAGGCCCAGGTGACCGAGCAGGACAAGATGTACGCCGCGATCTCCAGCACGCCGCCCGCGACGCTGAAGGCCAAGGGCATCACCGCCGATTCGTGGTTCACCACCGCGACGGGCAAGTTCGAGGCCTACCGCTACATCGAGGAACAGCTGGCCGACCGGGCCGTGGCGGACGCCGAGGAGGTCGCGTCCGACGCCCAGCAGGAAGCGATCATCAACTCCTCGATCATGGTGCTGGCCCTGTTCCTCGCCTTCGTGGTGGCGGGCAAGATGGCCCGCTCGATGAGCCGGAGCATGCGCCGGCTGCGCAACGGTGCCTTCGAGATCGCCGAGCAGCGGCTGCCGGCCCTGGTCGACCAGCTCTCGCGCACCGACCCCGGTCACGTCGACACCCGTATCGATCCCATTCCGATCAACACCGGTGACGAGATCGGCGAGGTCGCCCGCGCCTTCGACCAGGTCCACCGCGAGGCGGTCCGGCTGGCCGCCGAGCAGGCACTGCTGCGGGGCAACGTCAACGCGATCTTCACGACCCTGTCGCACCGCAACCAGGCCCTCATCGAGCGTCAGCTGACGCTCATCACGGAGCTGGAGAACAACGAGGCGGACCCGGACCAGCTGGAAAACCTCTTCCGGATGGACCACCTGGCCACCCGTATGCGGCGCAACGGCGAGAACCTCCTCGTCCTCGCGGGCGAGGAGCCCGGCCGCCGCTGGGACCAGCCGATCCCGCTGGTGGACGTGCTCCGCGCCGCCTCCTCCGAGGTGGAGGCGTACGAGCGCATCGAGCTGACCGGTGTGCCGGAGGCCGAGATCCACGGCCTGGCCGTGACCGACCTCGTGCACCTGCTCGCGGAGCTGCTGGAGAACGCCACCACGTTCTCCTCCCCGCACACCAAGGTCCGGGTGACCGCGACCCGGCTGCCCGACGGCCGGGTGATGGTCGAGATCCACGACAAGGGCATCGGTCTGACGCCCACGGACTTCGCGGACATCAACCACCGGTTGGCCAACCCGCCCACCGTGGACGTCGCGATCGCCCAGCGCATGGGTCTGTTCGTGGTCGGCCGGCTGGCGACCCGGCACGGCATCCGGGTCCAGCTGCGCCCGTCGGGCGAGCAGGCCGGCACCACCTCGCTGGTGATGCTGCCGGACGCCATCACGCACGGTGGCGGTGGTTCGCTGGACGAGATGTCCCCCGAGGACTTCACCCTCACGTCGCGGGCCGTGCCCGAGCAGCAGCAGGCCGCGCCGCCGGCGCCCCGGCTGCGCACCGCCGCCGAACTGGGCTTCGACGACTCCCGTTACGACCCCCGGCCGGACGCCGGCGCCGGGCCCTCGCTGGACCCGGTCGGCCGTTCGCTGATGCGTGAGGAGCGGCGCGCGGCGCTGGAGGCGCAGGCCGCCGACAACCGTCCGCTGTTCCGGGACGAGGTTCCGCAGCAGGGTTACGACCAGCGGCCCGGTCTCGCGCAGGCGCCGGAGCCGACTTCGCAGCAGCCGTATACGGAAGCCGGCTATACCGATTCCGGGTACGGCGACCAGCAGGGCTACGCCGACTACAACGCCCCCGCCCACCAAGGCGAGTGGACCGAAGCTGGTCCGTACCAGCACGGCTACGAGCAGGGGCACGGAGCCGATTCGGAATCCCTGCCGTCCGCTGACACGGCCCAGCCCGAGCGCGTAGAGTTCGACCGTCCGGGCCCCTCTTCGAGCGGCTCCCACTCGCTGACCGGGTCCGGTCTGCCGCGCCGCGCGAAGCAGTGGCAGCAGTCCGAGTCGGGCGAGGACGCCGCGGGGGCCGGCGGAGAACCGGAGCAGTCCCAGCAGGAGTCACAGCAGCGTCCAGAGGCCGACAGGTCCGACTGGCAGTCGGCGAACGACGAGCGCTGGCACCGAGCCGAGCAGCTCCGTGAGCCGAAGGCCGGCGGAATCACCTCCTCCGGTCTCCCCCGCCGGGTCCCCAAGGCCAATCTGGTCGAAGGCAAGGCGGAAACCACCCCGCAGGGCGGCCCCCAGATATCCCGCGCCCCGGAGGACGTCCGCGGCAGGTTGAGCAACCTGCGCCGCGGTGTCCAGCAGGGGCGCAGCGCGGGGACCGACACCTCCGCACATGAGCAACACGACCAGGGCTTCGGCCCCGGCGGCACCTACGATCAGGAGCGTTAGTGTGAGCCCGATGAGCCAGGCGGCGCAAAACCTGAACTGGTTGATCACCAGTTTCGTGGACAACACCCCAGGGGTGTCCCACACCGTCGTGGTCTCCGCCGACGGACTTCTTCTGGCCATGTCCGAAGGGTTCCCGCGGGACCGCGCCGACCAGCTGGCGGCGGTAGCCTCCGGCCTGACCTCGCTGACGGCGGGTGCTTCCCGGATCTTCGAGGGCGGCGCGGTCAACCAGACCGTGGTGGAGATGGAGCGTGGTTTCCTCTTCATCATGTCCGTCTCCGACGGATCCTCGCTGGCCGTGCTGGCGCACCCCGAGTGCGACATCGGCCTCGTGGGCTACGAGATGGCTCTGCTGGTCGACCGCGCGGGCAGTGTGCTCACGCCCGACCTCCGCGCCGAATTGCAGGGGAGCCTTCTCAACTAGCAAAGAGGCAGTGCGTTTCGCGCCACCGCCCCATAAGGTGCGGTGGCGCGACCAGCATCAGACAGGCAAGTTGGAGGAGGAGACGTGGCAACGCCCCCCGGCGGTTACCCGTACGGCAATGAACAGCAGGCTCAGCCCCCGCTGAACCGCTTCAATTTCCCCTCCGCACCGAGTCACCAAGCTCAGCCGGAGGCTCCGCGGTCGCCGTATGCCGCGCCCGCCCAGCCCCAGAAGCACCGGCGTGCGACCCCCTCGGGGGGCGCGCACAACCCGCTGGTGCGACCGTATGCGATGACCGGCGGCCGTACCCGGCCGCGCTACCAGCTCGCCATCGAGGCGCTGGTGCACACCACGGCTCAGCCGTCCCAGCTTCAAGGGCAGTTGCCGGAACACCAGCGCATCTGCCATCTGTGCCGTGAGATCAAGTCGGTCGCCGAGATCTCGGCACTTCTTTCCATCCCGCTCGGCGTCGCCCGAATCCTCGTCGCCGACTTGGCGGAGGCCGGACTCGTCGCCATCCATCAGCCCGGCGGCGACGAGTCCGCCGGCGGCCAGCCTGACGTGACACTGCTCGAAAGGGTGCTCAGTGGACTTCGGAACCTCTAGCGGCGAGGCAGCCCGCTCCACCACCTCCGCGAAGATTGTGGTGGCCGGTGGCTTCGGCGTGGGCAAGACCACGTTCGTCGGCGCGGTCTCGGAGATCAACCCGCTGCGCACCGAAGCCGTCATGACCTCCGCCTCGGCGGGGATCGACGACCTCACGCACGCGCCGGACAAGACCACGACGACCGTGGCCATGGACTTCGGCCGCATCACCTTGGACCAGGACCTGATCCTGTACCTCTTCGGTACGCCCGGTCAGGACCGTTTCTGGTTCATGTGGGACGACCTGGTCCGCGGCGCCATCGGCGCCGTCGTCCTCGTCGACACCCGACGCCTCGCCGACTGCTTCCCCGCCGTCGACTACTTCGAGAACAGCGGCCTCCCCTTCGTCATCGCCCTCAACGGCTTCGACGGACACCAGCCCTACAACCCCGAAGAAGTCCGCGAAGCACTCCAGATCGGCCCCGACGCACCGATCATCACCACCGACGCCCGCCACCGCAACGAAGCCAAGAGCGCCCTCATCACGCTCGTCGAGCACGCCCTCATGGCCCGGCTGCGGTAGGGCGGTCAGGGATGGCTGTGCGGATCTGCTGACGCCCGAGTGTCAGCACCTCCGCACAGCCATCGCTTTCGGTCGCGCAGACGAAAAGGTCCCCGCACTCATGACGAGTGCGGGGACCTTTCGCGTTCCGGTGGGCCGCTGTCGCGGCCTGGGCTCAGCCCTGCCAGCTGTGGGGCGCGCGGCTGTGCCCACCCGGGGGACCACCCCCGGACCCCCGGCCGGGAAGGGTCAGCCCTGCCAGCTGTGGGGCGCGCGGAAGCCCGGGGTGCGCTCCAGGCGGCGCCAGCCGGCGGAGGAGCGGCGGGGGCGGGCGGGGGCCTCGTGGCCGTTGCCGGCCGCGGCGCGGGCGAGGAGGACGGCGGTGACCGCGGCCAGCTCCTCGGCGTCGGCGGTGCCCTTCTCGACGCGTACGAGCGTGTCGTTCATGTGTTTCTCCCTTACTGGGGCGGGTTGCCGTGCTTGCGCGAGGGCAGATCGGCGTGCTTCGTCGCGAGCATGGCCAGCGACTTGATCAGCACCGAACGGGTTTCCACCGGGTCGATCACGTCGTCGATCAGCCCGCGCTCGGCCGCGTAGTACGGGTGCATCAGCTCCGCCTTGTACTCCTTGACCATGCGGGCCCGCATCGCCTCCGGGTCGTCGGCCTCCGCGATCTGCTTGCGGAAGATCACGTTCGCCGCGCCTTCCGCGCCCATCACGGCGATCTCGTTGGTCGGCCACGCGTACGTCAGGTCCGCACCGATGGACTGGGAGTCCATCACGATGTACGCACCGCCGTACGCCTTGCGCAGGATCACCGAAATACGCGGAACCGTGGCATTGCAGTACGCGTACAGCAGCTTCGCGCCGTGGCGGATGATTCCACCGTGCTCCTGGTCCACACCCGGCAGGAAGCCGGGGACGTCCAGAAGAGTGACGATCGGGATGTTGAAGGCATCGCACATCTGGATGAATCGCGCGGCCTTCTCCGAGGCCTCGATGTCCAGGACGCCGGCCAGGGACTGCGGCTGGTTGGCGACGATGCCCACGACCTGGCCGTCGAGCCGGGCCAGCGCGCAGATGATGTTGGTGGCCCAGCGCTCGTGGATTTCCAGGTGGTCGCCGTCGTCGACGAGCTCCTCGATCACCTTGCGCATGTCGTAGGGGCGGTTGCCGTCCGCCGGGACCAGGTCCAGCAGTGCGTCGCCGGTGCGGTCGGCCGGGTCCTCGGAGGCGACCCGCGGCGGGTTCTCCCGGTTGTTCTGCGGGAGGAGGGAGAGGAGGTAGCGGACCTCTTCGAGGCAGGTTTCCTCGTCGTCGTAGGCGAAGTGGGCGACGCCGGAGGTCTCGGCGTGCACATCGGCGCCCCCGAGCCCGTTCTGCGTGATCTCCTCGCCCGTCACGGCCCGCACCACATCGGGGCCGGTGATGAACATCTGCGAGGTCTCACGCACCATGAACACGAAGTCCGTCAGCGCCGGGCTGTACGCCGCACCACCCGCGCACGGGCCCAGCATCACACTGATCTGCGGGATGACACCCGACGCCTTGGTGTTGCGCTGGAAGATCCCCCCGTACCCCGCGAGCGCCGAGACACCCTCCTGGATCCGCGCACCCGCACCGTCGTTCAACGACACCAGCGGAGCACCCGCCGAAATCGCCATGTCCATAATCTTGTGGATCTTCGTCGCATGGGCCTCACCCAGCGCACCACCGAAAATCCGGAAATCATGCGCGTACACAAAGACCGTACGCCCGTGCACCGTCCCCCACCCGGTGATCACACCATCGGTATAGGGCTTCTTCGCCTCCAGGCCGAAACCCGACGCACGGTGCCGCCGCAGCGGCTCCACCTCGGAGAAAGAGCCTTCGTCGAGGAGGAGGTCGATACGCTCGCGAGCGGTCAGCTTGCCCTTGGCCTTCTGGGCCTCGGTCGCCCGGTCACTGGGGCCACGCCGAACCTGCTCGCGGATGGCGTGCAGCTCGGCGACGCGCCCACGGACGTCACTCGCCTCTACGGGCGCACCTTCGAGATTGCTCATGCATAGACGGTACGTGCCAGGGGTGCCGGAAACTCATGTCGGTTTCATACAACGTCATGCGGTGTTTCGTGGGCAGGCGGCACAGAAACGCACGCGGGCTTTATCACTTCACCACACCCCTCAGGGGCTCCTGGGGCTGTGGGTATCCCACAAATCTCCACGTCACGAGCCGTAGGCCGAGCGTCTTGACGGCGGGGGCTCATCCGAGGGCCACCTCGCAGGCGTGGGCCGCGCATGCCGTTCCCGGCTGGAAGCGCAACCGCAGCGCTTCTCCCGTGGCGAGCACGCGGACCGAGGCGTCGTGCGCGGTGACCCGGCGCACCGGCCGGTTCCACCGGAGGTCGATCGGGGTGCCGGCCCGCAGCGGATCGGCGAGGTGGAGGGTCGCGGTGCGGCCCCGCCGGCGGACGAGCACCGCCGCGGGGGCCGTGACGCAGAGCGTACCGGCCGTGCCCGGTGACCAGAAATTGGCCGCGGTGAGTCCCTGCGGGGGCACATGGACGGCCTGGCAGTCCCGGGAGTTGGCGAGGACGGTGAGCCGGCCGGGGTCTCGGGCGTGGGCGGTGAGTTCCGGGAGGGTGGCTCCGGGCATGAGGACGTAGACGTACGAGGAGTCGGCGGGGTCGGTGCCATGGGGGCGCAGGAGGGTGAGGTAGCGGCGGGTGATCCGGTCGGGGCTGCCACCGGTGTTGATGTCCCGCCAGGAGCCGGTGCGTGGCCGGCGCAGCGCGGTGAGCGGGGTTCCGCCGGGAAAGAGATAGCCGCCGTGCCCTTCGAGGTGGGCCCAGTGGGCGCGGGCGTAGGACCGCGACCAGTCGTCGTCGTGGGGCTGGGGTGCGCCGTCGACGGTGAGCCGTGGGGCGCCGGTGGCACCGAGGTTGCGGTTGTCGACGACCGTTTCGACGGGGACGCCGTCGTGCGCGGTGATCCCCGCGCCGAGGCAGATGAGGGAGTCGGCGACGCAGAACCAGGACTTCCTGGCCTCCAGGGTGGAGCCCAGCCCCTTGAGGTGCTGGCCGACGGCGGCGAACTCGCCGTCGGTGACGCCGCCCACCCAGCGCACAGCGGGCTTGGGCTCGCCCCAGCCGCCGCCCTCGTTGTCGGCGAGGGGCTTGCTGGAGACGGTGGTGCCGGGCAGCCGGTACGGGTCGACGGTGGGCCAGAAACCGTCCGTGTACTGACTGTCCGAGTGGGGGGTGTGCCACCAGTAGAGCATTCCGGCGCCGGTGTGCCAGCCGCGTGGGTTCTCACCGTTGCCGTTCTCGTAGTGGCTGACGCGGTCGGAGGCCATGGCGATGTTCGCGGTCCAGCCGGGGCGCCGGTGGACGGCCCGGTCCATGGCGGCGAAGAGCCGGTGTCCGACGGGCTCGGGGGCGGCCGGTGCGGGGCCGTCGTCGACGGCGGCGATCCGGGCCAGGTCGGCGACACCGAACTGGGGGTCGGTGCGTACGGGGCTGGTGGTGTCGCGGGCGATCCAGCCTTTGACCAGGGCGTGCCAGCGGTCCCGTTCCGTCGCGTTCGCACTGGCGGACAGCAGCGCGATGGCGGCGATGAGCGCGTGGCCTCTCTGGTGGTCGCTCTGGGGCAGCCGCCGGGGGTCGGTCGTCTGTATTCCTCGGCTGATGGCACGTCCGGAGACGCTGTCCATCATCAGGCCGTTGTGCAGCAGGGGGGCGTAGGCTCGCTCGACGCTGTCGTGGATGATCTGCCGGCGAGGGTCGGTGATCTCCCAACTCGACCCGCGGAGCAGGAAGAAGAGCCGCCCCAGCCCGTCGAGCAGCACCTGTCCGTAGGTGCCGGAGTAGGCGACCGAGGTGTGCTGGATGAAGGAGCCGTCGGCGTAGAGCCCGTCGCCCTTGGTGACATAGGGGAAGACCGGCGAGAGGGCGTCGCGGGCGAGGGCGACCTTGGCGGGGACCGCGCCCAGGATGCCGCGCACGGCCACCACGCGGCACAGGTCGACGCGGTTGGCGCCGGTGCTGGTGCCGGTGTAGGCGCCGAGCATCGTGTCGGGGACGAAGTGGTCGACGGCGGCGAGTTGCCCCGCGCGCCGGGCGGGTTCGACGCGGTCGTGGAGGAGGGTGAGGGTGTCCAGGAGCAGCCGGGGGCTGCCGATCTGCCATTCCCACCAGTTGCCGTAGCGGGTGGTGCCGGGGTGGTAGATCCGGTCGTGGAGGTGGTCGAGCCCGGCGAGGACGTCGGCGGCGAGCCCGGCGTCATCGGTGCCGCCGGTGCCGGGCTGGGCGTAGGCCTGGGCCATGGTGTGCAGCCGCGCGTAGCTCTGGGTAATGCCGGCGGGCGGGTCGAAGGGCGCGTCGGGCCAGAGCGAGGTGGGACCGGGCCGCATGCTCGCCCGGTGGGCACGGGCGAGGTCGCCGGTGCGGCGCAGGGCCGAGGCGTAGGGCTCGGCCGAGGCGTCGAATCCGGTACCAAGCATGAGGGCGCGCCATCTCTCCCGCAGCGTCCGGAACTCGTCGGCCGCGTCCGCTTCCGCGCCGATCGCGGCCGTTCCCTCGTCGCGCGCGGCCGCCGGGGCGGGGAGGGTGAGGCCGAGGGCGGTCACGGCGGAGGCGGCGAGGAAGTCACGACGGGTCCAGCGTGAGGCTGACGGCACGGCGGGTCCTCCCGGGGCACGGGGTGCGGGCGGTACCGGGGCCACACCGTGGCATGGCCCGTGAACGTGCGGCAATACCCCCGACTCGGCCATAGCCGGATCCCCTCCCCCACGGGCCTTCGCGAAGAATCGCGAAGAGCCCGTGACATAAATGTTGAAACTTGAACCAGATCGCGCTACGGTCGTTCTTGTTGAACCTTCAACCACATCGAACCCCCAGGGAGCACGTCATGGGAATCTTCAGCCGCAAGAGCAGCACCGCCCCCGCCGCAGCCGCCTCCGGCGCCACCGCCGTACTCGACGTGGACCCCGCGCTGGCGGCTCTCACCGGCGATTACGTCATCGACCCGGCCCACAGCGGCATCGGTTTCACCGTGCGGCACGCCATGGTGACCAACGTGAAGGGCACCTTCGCCGAGTACGAGGGCCATCTCCACCTCGACGGCACCGACCCGTCCCGCTCCACCGCACTCATCGATGTCAAGATCGAGAGCGTGGACACCGGCATCAAGGACCGCGACGCCCATCTGCGCGGCGAGGACTTCTTCGACGCCGCCGCGTTCCCCCTGATGACCTTCCGCTCCACCACCGCCGAGCAGCTCGGGGGCGACCGCTACCGGATCACCGGCGACCTCACCATCAAGGACGTCACCCGCCCGCTCGCCATCGATCTGGAGTTCAACGGCTCGGCCACCGACGTCTACGGCAGCGAGCGCGTCGGCTTCGAGGGCAGCGCCGACATCCTGCGCTCCGACTGGGGCCTGACCTGGAACGCGGCCCTGGAGACGGGTGGCGTGATGGTCAGCGACAAGGTGAAGCTGACCTTCGACATCTCCGCCGTCAAGACCGCCGCCCAGGCCTGATCCCGTGCGGGTCAGCGACCGAGGCGCCGCAGACAGTCGATGACGTCGGCGCCTCGGTCCGCGGCCGCGGTCAGCGCTATGTGGTTGTCGGGCCGCACGAGCACCAGACTCCCCTCCCCTTCCGCCACCCCGTACGCCGTGCGGGCATGCCCCCCGGGATCCGCGAGCCCCTCGCCGGGCCCCGCGTCCACGAGGCAGGTACGGACGAGGTCACCGCACTCCCCCGCCCCTTCCGCCAGCGCCTTGGCGCTGTCCTCGCCGAAGCCCAGCAGGGTGAAACGCGGTCCCGCGAAGACGTCGAAGAGCCGCACCGGCCGGCCGGTGACCGCGTCCACGCAGGGCGCGTCCGGCGCCCGGTCGCCCGCCGTCTCCCCTCCACACGCCAGTGAACTCCAGCGGTAGCCCACGCCCAGCGTGGTGACGGCGTCGTCGATGACCACCTCCGTGCCGACACCCGCTTCCTTGACGGCCACCCGCACCGCCCGCATCCGCTCGTCGGTCGTCCGGAGCGTCCAGGCCGCGACGGGGAGCCGCTCCTCCTCGTACGTGTCCAACAACCCTTCCCCCGCCTGCCCCTTGGCGACGAGCGCGAGCTTCCAGCCGAGGTTGAAGGCGTCCTGGATGCCGGTGTTCATCCCGAGGCCCCCCGCTATCGGCTGCACATGTGCCGCGTCACCCGCGAGGAAGGCCCGGCCGGCCCTGAAGCGCTCGGCCATCCGTACGTTGATGCGATAGGTCGAGATCCACGTGGGGTTGGCGAGCCGCACCCCGGGCATCCGCGCGTGCCGGTCGAAGAGGCGCTGGAAGGTCTCCAGCGAAGGCGCCACCAAGCGACCCTCGGCATCGCGCTCGGGTGTCCCCTGAAGCTGCCAGGAATCGGTGCCCGGAACGGGCCAGAGCATGATCGCGCCGTCCTCGTCGAACCACTGGTGCCAGTAGGCGCGGTCCAGGCCGTCGGCCTCCACGTCCCCGATGACCATGCATTCCTCGGCCTCGGACTCCCCCTCGAAGGACACGCCGAGCGCCTTGCGCATGATGCCGCGCCCGCCGTCGCACCCCACGACATAGGACGCCTCGATCTCGCGCCCGTCCACCAATCCGACGGTCACCTTCTCTTCGTCCTGCGTCAACGTGGCCAGCTCGCAGCCGAGTTCGACCTCGGTGCCGTACTCGGCGAGCTTGGCGCGGAGGATCTCCTCGGTGCGCCACTGCGGAATGCCCAGGCCCTTCCCGTACGGCGCGCCGGGCGTCGGGGCCGCTCCCGCGAAGATCTCGGTGTCGGCCAGCGGCACCCCTCCCCGGTACTTGCGCAGCACCATGCGCTCGATCCCCGCCGCGTCGAACTCCGCCGCCACGCCGAGATCCGCGAACACCTCGCGGCTGCGCTGATTGGGCCCCTTGGCGCGCGAAGTGCGGTGAAACGCCGGGGACTTGTCGATGATGCGGACCGGCACTCCGGCCCGCGCGATCGTGCACGCGAGAGTCAGCCCGGTCGGCCCGGCGCCCACGATCAGCACGGTGGATGTCATGCGGTGTCCCTCCGTCGTTCGGTGTCTCCATGAAAGACCCCCGGAGCGGAAAACGCAACCCGGTAACGAAACTTCCCCGGTAACGAGAATCTGGTAGGGTGGCTGTGTGAACGAGGCGACCGGACTGCGGGAACGAAAGAAACAGCGCACGCGAGAGGCGCTGTCCAGCACGGCGATCGAGCTTTTTCTGGAGCGCGGCTTCGATCAGGTGTCGGTCGCGGACGTGGCGGCCGCGGTGGAGGTGTCCAAGCCGACCCTCTTCCGCTATTTCCCCGCCAAGGAGGATCTGGCCCTGTACCGGATCGCCGATCACCAGGGCGAGGCCGCCCGCGTCGTGCGCGACCGGGCCGCGGGCCAGTCGCCGCTGGCGGCCCTGCGCGCCCACTTCCACGCGCGGCTCGACGCCCACGACCCGATCACGGGTCTCAACGACGACGCCCGGATACGGGCGTTCAACGACATGCTCTACACCACGCCCAGTCTGCTGGCCCGATTGGTGCGCTACACCGGGCGGGACGAGGAGGAGCTGACCGAGGCGCTCCACGAGACCGCCGACGACGGCACGGCGACGGCACGGTTCGCCGCCGAACTCGCGGCCGCGCAGATCATCACCCTCCACCGGCGTCTCGCCGAGGCGAACTGGCGCAGGATCGCGGACGGCCGCACCGCCGAGCGGGCGCTGCCCGAGGCGCACGCGGCCGCCGAGCTGGCTTACGACCTGCTCGGCGGCGGGCTGGCGGCCCACTACGGTTGACGGGCGGCGCCGAGGCGGCGGGCGGCCGCGCGCACGGCGCCAACCCCGCGCCCCGGGGCTACTCCTGCGGCTCGACCCCCGCGCGCCGCAGGCCATAGGCGTAGGCGTCGTCGAGTGCCTGCCAGGACGCGGCGATGACGTTCTCCGCGACGCCGACCGTGGACCACTCGCCGCGCTCGTCGCTCGTGGAGACCAGGACCCGGGTGATCGAACCCGTGCCCAGGCTGCCCTCCAGGATGCGGACCTTGTAGTCCGTCAGCTTCAGCCCGGCCAACTGCGGATAGATGCGCTCCAGGGCGCCGCGCAGCGCGCGGTCGAGGGCGTTGACCGGGCCGTTGCCCTCCGCCGTGGCGACGATGCGCTCGCCCTTGGCCCACAGCTTCACGGTCGCCTCATTGGCGTGCGTACCGTCGGGGCGGTCCTCGACGATCGCGCGCCAGGACTCCACGCGGTAGTAGCGGCGGGATCTGCCCTCGACCTCCGCGCGCAGCAGCAGTTCGAAGGAGGCGTCGGCGGCCTCGTAGGTGTAGCCGGCGAGTTCGCGCTCCTTGACCCGCTCGACGACCCGCGCGACCAGGGCGCGGTCGTCGCCGAGATCGATGCCCAGCTCCTTGCCCTTGAGCTCGATGGATGCCCGTCCGGCCATGTCGGAGACGAGCATCCGCATGGTGTTGCCGACCCGCTCCGGGTCGATGTGCTGGTACAGATCGGGGTCGACCTTGATCGCCGACGCGTGCAGCCCCGCCTTGTGGGCGAAGGCGGAGACCCCCACATAGGGCTGGTGCGTGGAGGGCGTGAGGTTGACGACCTCGGCGATGGCGTGCGAGATGCGTGTCATCTCCGCCAGCTTCCCCGCTGGAAGGACCCGCCGGTCGTACTTGATCTCCAAGGCCGCGACCACGGGGAAGAGGTTGGAGTTGCCGACCCGCTCGCCGTAGCCGTTGGCGGTGCACTGCACATGTGTGGCGCCGGCGTCCACGGCGGCGAGCGTATTGGCCACCGCGCAGCCGGTGTCGTCCTGGGCATGGATGCCGAGCCGGGCGCCGGTCTCGGTGAGCACGGCCGCCACGACCGCGTGGACCTGGGCGGGGAGCATGCCGCCGTTGGTGTCGCAGAGCACGACCACATCGGCGCCGGCCTCGTGCGCGGTCCGCACGACCCGCGTCGCGTAGCCGGGGTTGGCTTCGTAGCCGTCGAAGAAGTGCTCGCAGTCGACGAAGACACGGCGGCCCCGCGCCCGCAGATAGGAGACGGTGTCCCGCACCATCGCGAGGTTCTCGTCCAGCGTGGTGCGCAGGGCGAGTTCGACGTGCCGGTCGTGGGACTTGGCCACCAGGGTGACGACCGGGGCTCCGGAATCGACCAGTGCGGCGACCTGCGGGTCGGCCTCGGCCCGGACCCCCGCCTTGCGCGTGGCGCCGAACGCGACGAGCTGCGCGTGCCGGAAGTCGATCTCGGTGGCGGCCCGCTGGAAGAACTCGGTGTCACGGGGGTTGGCGCCGGGCCAGCCGCCCTCGATGAAGCCGACGCCGAAGTCGTCCAGGTACCGGGCGATGGTCAGCTTGTCCGCGACGGTGAGGCTGATGCCCTCGCGCTGCGCGCCGTCGCGCAGTGTCGTGTCGAAGACGTGGAAGCCGTCGTCGATCCGCCGGCCGTCCTCGACCTGGGGGCCGTCCTCGGCGGGAAGGCCGTCCTCGGGTGCGTCCGTCATGCTGCTCTGACTCCTGTCGGGATCTCGGTCTACCGGAATGACCGGTTCCACCGTCCCCCTATGATCCCGCGCGGTACGCCTCCGGCGTGGTGGGCCGGGAAACGAAAAGACCTCTCGCGGGTGCGAGAGGTCTGCGCGCGGGTCTGGGACGACGGTGTCCGCGTCGTACGGGGTGGTACGAGGCGGTCACTGCGGACCGGCGCGCCTGCTGCCAATAATCATGGCGAACGAGAGCATGGCGCCATCCTGGCACGGTGTCTCGTATCGGCGCTGCCGGGTCTCACGATGTGGATGCGGTGGCCTCCAGCGGTCCGGCCGGCTTCCTCACACGCCGGTCGGTGTCGCCCTCAAACGCCGGGCGGGCTCGATTTCCGCGGGCTCGTGCGGGCTTACGACGTCGTCAGACACACGGCGGGCTGGAGGGTGCCGGGCTCGGCTTCGCCGGGTCGGGCGTGTCGTCGGTCGCCGCGCGGGCCGGGATCACGGCACCCGTGGCGCCCACGTTCTTCAGGTCGATGTCCCGCGTCTCGCGCATGCTCAGGTAGACGACCAGCGAGACGGCCGCGCAGCCCGCCACGTACCAGTAGTAGCCCGATTCCATGCCGCCCTTCTTGAACCACAGCGCCACGTATTCCGCCGTCCCCCCGAAGAGCGCGTTGGCGATGGCGTAGGGCAGGGCGACGCCCAAGGACCGCACGCCCGTGGGGAACAGCTCCGCCTTCACGCAGGCGTTGATGGAGGTGTAGCCGGTGACGACGATCAGCGCCAGCAGGGCCAGGCCCAGGGCCGGCCAGAAGGAACCCGCGTGCCCGAGCAGCGTCATGATCGGCACGGTCAGAAAGGTGGAGCCCACGGCGAAGGTGACGAGCAGCGGGCGGCGGCCGATGCGGTCCGAGAGGGCGCCCGCGAGGGGCTGGAGGCACATGAAGACGAAGAGGGCGCAGAAGCTGACGAGGGTCGCCGTCTGCTTGGACAGGCCCGCGCTGTTGGAGAGGTACTTGGTGAGGTAGGTCGTGTACGTGTAGTACGCGACCGTGCCGCCCATGGTCAGCGCGACGACGAGGAACGCCTCGCGCTTGTGCCGCAGCAGTGCCTTGATCGTGCCGCGTTCCTCGTGCGAGGTGTCGCCCGACTCCTCGTACACGTCCGTCTCCAGCATGTTGCGCCGCAGATAGAAGATGACGGCCGCGCCCACCGCGCCCACGACGAAGGGGATGCGCCAGCCCCAGCTGTGCAGGGCGCTGTCGGAGAGGGTGTGCTGCAGGAGAATCTGCAGCGCGAGGCCGACGAGCTGGCCCGCGGTCATGGACACGTACTGGAAGCTGGAGGCGAAGCCGCGGCGGCCGGGCGCGGACGCCTCGGTGAGGTAGGTGGCGCTGGCCGCGTACTCGCCGCCGACCGAGAGGCCCTGGAGCAGGCGGGCGACCAGCAGGACGGCCGCGCCGCCGTAGCCCGCGACCGCGTAGGTGGGCGCGACGGCGATCAGCACGGCGGAGGCCGACATCAAGGTGACGGTCAAGGTGAGCGCGGACTTGCGGCCGCGCCGGTCACCGACGCGGCCGAGCAGCCAGCCACCCAGGGGGCGCATGAAGAAGCCGACGGCGAAGAGGCCCGCGGTGTTCATGAGCTTCGCCGTGTCGTCCCCCGAGGGGAAGAAGGCGCCCGCGAAGTAGGTGGCGAAGCTGGCGTATACGAACCAGTCGAACCATTCGACCATGTTGCCGGCCGAGCCGACCCAGATCTTCTTCCAGTGCTGTCGTCCCATGGTCGATCACGGTGGCGGAGCGACACGTGTCGGGCAAGGGGCCCGGTGGCAACGATCATGCCAACTTGCGTGCGTTGCGTTCACGGCCCCGCCCGTACGGCCGGCGCGAACGTCCCGGCCGCGTACGGCCGCCGCATACGGACGAGGCCGCCCCGGCGCTCGGTGTCGGGACGGCCTCGGCGGTGACGGAAGGGGGTTCAGCCCAGCGGGTGCATCCAGCCGCGGGTGTCCTCGGCCTTGCCGGTCTGGATGTCGAGCAGCGCCTCGCGCAGCTTCATCGTGACCTCGCCCGGCTGCCCGTCGCCCTGGGTCCACTCGGCGCCCGCGGACTTCACGGAGCCGACCGGGGTGATGACCGCGGCCGTGCCGCAGGCGAACACCTCGGTGAGCGTGCCGTTCTCGGTGTCGCGCTTCCAGTCGGCGGTGGAGACGCGGCCTTCCTCGGACTCGTAGCCGAGGTCCTTGGCGAGCTTCAGCAGGGAGTCACGGGTGACGCCGGCGAGGAGCGAGCCGGTGAGTTCGGGGGTGACGATCCGGGGGTTCTCGTTGGCCTCGGCCCCGTACACGAAGTACAGATTCATGCCGCCCATTTCCTCGACCCAGCGGTGCTCCAGGGCGTCGAGCCAGACGACCTGGTCGCAGCCCTTCTCGGCCGCCTCGGCCTGGGCGAGCAGGGAGGCCGCGTAGTTGCCGCCGGTCTTGGCGAAGCCCATGCCGCCGGGCACGGCGCGGACGTAGTTCTCCGAGAGCCAGACGGAGACCGGCTTCACGCCGCCGGGGAAGTACGCGCCGGCAGGCGAGGCGATGACGATGAAGAGGTACTCGTTGGCGGGCCGCACGCCGAGGCCGACCTCGGTCGCGATCATGAACGGGCGCAGGTAGAGGGACTCCTCGCCGCCGTGCGCGGGCACCCACTGCTTGTCCTGCTGGACCAGCAGGTCACAGGCCTCGATGAAGGTCTCGACGGGCAGCTCCGGCATGGCCAGGCGGCGGGCGGACTTCTGGAAGCGCTCGGCGTTGGCCTCGGGGCGGAAGGTGGCGACCGAGCCGTCGGGGCGGCGGTAGGCCTTCAGGCCCTCGAAGATCTCCTGCGCGTAGTGCAGGGTCATGTTGGCCGGGTCGATCGACAGCGGCGCGTACGGCACGAGCTGTCCGTCGTGCCAGCCACGGCCCTCGGTCCACTTGATGGTGACCATGTGGTCGGTGAAGTGCCTGCCGAAACCGGGGGCGGCCAGGATCTTCTCGCGCTCCGCGTCGGACAGCGGGTGCGAGGAGGGCTTGAGCTCGATCGTGGGCGTCGTCATGAATGCGTGTCCTTCACCTTGGTGTGTGGCGGACCGCGCTATTCCGTCCCGATCGGCTCGAGGACGTCCGAGCTTCCCCTCATACCGCGGCCCCACGTTCGATTATCGCTCGACGTGGGGCCGTGGACGAAAAAACTGTGCGCGGCCCTGGATGGATGGTCGCACCCAACCGCGCGGTAGCACAGCGACCCATCTCATACAGCGGTGCTCCGCGTGCGCGGCACTGCCGTCGGGGAGGGGCGCCGGATCCGGGGCGGCCGGGTCAGCCGGATACTCGTGCGGCGAGTGCGTCGCCGATCTCGTCGGTCGTACGGGGGGCGCCGTCGCGTGCGGCGAGATCGTCGGCGACGGCGGCCTCGACGCGGGCCGCCTCCGTCTCGTGGCCGAGGTGGCGCAGCAGGAGCGCGACGGAGAGGACGGCGGCCGTGGGGTCGGCCTTGCCGGTGCCGGCGATGTCGGGCGCGGAGCCGTGGACCGGCTCGAACATCGACGGGAAGGCGCCGGTCGGGTTGATGTTCCCGGAGGCGGCCAGCCCGATGCCACCGGTGATCGCGGCGGCCAGGTCGGTGAGGATGTCACCGAAGAGGTTGTCGGTGACGATCACGTCGAAGCGCTCGGGCTGGGTGACGAAGAAGATCGTCGCGGCGTCGACATGCAGATAGTCGGTGGTGACCTCGGGATATTCCCGGCCGACCCGGTCGAAGACGTTCTTCCACAGGTGGCCCGCGTAGACGAGGACGTTGTTCTTGTGGACGAGGGTCAGCTTCTTGCGCGGCCGGGCCTGGGCCCGCTCGTACGCGTCGCGCACCACGCGCTCCACGCCCAGGGCCGTGTTGAGGCTGACCTCGGTGGCGACCTCGTCGGGGGTGCCGGTGCGCAGGCTGCCGCCATTGCCCACGTAGGGGCCCTCGGTACCCTCGCGGACGACGACGAAGTCGATGGCGCCCCGCTGCTCGTCGCGCACGGCCAGCGGGGTGTCCGTGTTGGGGAAGAGCTTCGACGGGCGCAGATTGACGTAGTGGTCGAAGGCGAAACGCAGCTTGAGCAGCAGCCCGCGCTCGAGCACGCCGGACGGTACGGAGGGGTCGCCGACCGCGCCGAGCAGGATCGCGTCGTGCTCCTTGAGGGAAGCCAGCTCGGCGTCCGTCAGCGTCTCGCCGGTCGCGTGCCAGCGCCGGGCGCCGAGATCGTACTCACGGGTCTCCAGCTTCATGTCCGAAGGAAGGACGGACCTGAGGACCTTGAGGCCCTGGGCCACGACTTCCTGGCCGATACCGTCACCGGGGATCACTGCGAGGCGCATGGTGCGAGACATACGGGGACCGTACTCCGCCGTCCCGGTGGCTGACACACATTGTCCACAATGCGGACGGACGGGGGGACACTCAGGTCCGGTCAGGTCATGTTCACCCCAAGTTCGGGACGATGCCGCTCGTTCCTGGGACGTTTTCGAGCATGGAGACACCACGGGTAGGCATCCCCGATCACCTCGCCGTCCGGATGACCATGGCCGAGCAGCACGAGTACCTGCGGGCGAAGCTGACCCGGCGCGGGCTGCTGCGCGCCGGTGCCGCCACGGCCGGCACGGTCGCCGGGGTGGGCGTCCTCGGTGGGGCGAGCGCGTACGCGGGGACCGGGCCCACCCTGGTCGGCGCGCCGGCGGCAGCCCGGGTGGACGGCGCGCTGGTGGCTCCCTTCGGCCGCCATCTCGCCTTCGGCGCCGATCCGAAGACGCAGATGCGGATCTCCTGGCAGGTGCCGTTGGCGGTCAAGGGCCCCTTCGTCCGGGTGGGCCTCCAGCCGTGGGACCTCGGCTCGCGCGTCGAGGCGGAGGTGCGCGCTCTGCACACGCCCGCGCTCAGCGCCAAGCTCCCGGCCGTCGACCAGTTCTATCTGCACGCCGCGCTGGACGGGCTGCGCCCCGGCACGACCTACTACTACGGTGTCGGCCACGCGGGCCACGACCCCGCCGACCCGCGCCACTTCGCGACCGTCGGAACCTTCCGCACCGCCCCGGAGCGGGCGGAGAGCTTCGTCTTCACCGCCTTCGGCGACCAGGGCGTCAGCTACGACGCGCTCGCCAACGACCAGCTGATCCTCGGCCAGAACCCGGCCTTCCATCTCCACGCGGGCGACATCTGCTACGCCGACAACAGCGGCGCGGGCAAGCCGACGGACGTCTACGACGCCCGGGTGTGGGACCAGTTCCTCGCGCAGACCGAGTCGGTGGCGGCACGCGTGCCGTGGATGGTGACCACCGGCAACCACGACATGGAGGCCTGGTACTCCCCCAACGGCTACGGCGGACAGCGCGCCCGCTGGACCCTGCCGGACAACGGCTTCGACGCGCGCCACGCACCGGGGGTCTACTCCTTCACCTACGGGAACGTGGGCGTCGTCGCGCTGGACGCCAACGACGTCTCGTACGAGATCGCCGCCAACACCGGCTACAGCGGCGGCAGACAGACCGCGTGGCTGGACCGGCGGCTGCGGGAGCTGCGCGGGCAGCGCGGCATCGACTTCCTCGTCGTCTTCTTCCACCACTGCGCGTTCTCGACGACGAAGGCACACGCGTCGGACGGCGGGGTGCGCGACGCGTGGCTGCCGCTGTTCGAGAAGCACCGGGTGGATCTGGTCGTCAACGGCCACAACCACGTCTACGAACGGACCGACGCGATCCGGGGCAAGCGGGTGGGGAAGAAGGTCCCGATCGGCGGGAGTGTCGACTCGACGCGCGACGGCATCGTGTACGTCACCGCGGGCGGGGCGGGCAAGGCGCTGTACGACTTCCCCGTGCCGGACAGCTACGAGGGCCATGTGAAGGACCTCGACGGTGTCGCCAGCTACCACTGGGAGAAGGGCCGGGTGAAGAGCCCGGAGACGGTGGAGTGGTCACGGGTGCGCTACACCGGCTTCTCCTTCCTGGCCGTCGAGTCCGAACCGGGCCGCCGGCCGCGGCTGCGGGTGACGGCACTGGCGGAAAGCGGGGCGCGGGTGGATCACTTCACGGTTTCCCACGGGGCCGGGCAGGGATAGGGCCCCTGCCCGGCGGGGTGTCTGCCGACGGGCGCGGTGCCGCCTGCGGCGGTCGGCGGGCCTGATGGGGCTGAGCCCAGCCAACCAGCCCGTCCGGCGCTTGAGGACACCGCCGCGCAGCGGTGGTTCCGGCGGTTCTTCGGCTGCCGGCCGTCCTGGCCGCCTGCGGCGGCTCAGCGCCCTGCGGGCGCGTCCTCAATCGCCGGACGGGCTTGATGTGGCCGGCCTCAGCCGCCAGCCCGCAGGCCTGCAGACAGCGGCCAGTCCAGCCAACCAGCCCGTCCGGCGCTTGAGGACACCACACAGCAGCCCGTCCGGCGTAGCGCTCAGTGGCCCGTCGCGCCGCCGTTGTCGCGGCGGTCGAGGGCTCGCTGGAGGGCGGCGGCGGCGTTGGCGCGGTCGGTGGTGCGGGCGGTGTTGTCGGTGGTGGGTGTGGCGCGGCGGGTCCTGCGGGCGGCGGGCTCGCGGACGGCGGTCTCGGCCATGAAGTCACGTCTCCTCTTGATGGAAGCCCCGAGAAGTGCGGATGAATGCCGGAAGGAGTGCGGGGGCCCGCGTACGGCAGGGGTCACCTGCGCCGACGCACCGGGCCGCAACCGCCTTCGCTCGATGGAGCGGGACGTTCGGCTTCTTCCACGCTAGGTCAGCGACGCCGCGCTGTCTGCGGATTTAGTCGGTCTTCCTACTATCTGAGACGGCGGCGGGGTGCACGGCGGGGCTCCCCGCCCGCTCGGCGCGGAACCGGGTCGGCGACAGTAGGGCCCATGAACGGCCAGTACGTACCCGGACCCTGGGCCCCGGCCCGGCTCACCCTCCTCGCGCCCGACGAGGCACGATGAGCGCTCTGTTGGAGAACAAGGAGGCGTACGGGCGCGCCCTGCCCGTCGTCGCCGCGGCGTTGGCCGTCGGGGGTGTGGCCGTGGCGGCCCTCCCCGCGCGCGTCACGGCCCGGCGCGCGCTGCGCCGCGGTTGGGGCACCTCGGTCGTGGTGGCGCTGTTGTTCGGCGCCGCGTGGTACCCGGTGGACTCGCCGGGGCGCGTGCTGCTGCCCGCCGTGCTGGGGCTGGTCGCGGTCGCCGAGTACGCGCGGCTGATGCGTCTGGGCGGGGGCGAGCGCGTGGTGCTGGGTGTCGCGGCCGTGCTGCTGCCGCCGCTGGCGGGGGTGGCCCACGCGCTGCCGCACACCTTCGCGTCCGCTCTGCGGTTCCCGGTGTTCGTCCTGGTCGCGTGCGTGCTGGCGGCGGTGCTGTCCGGGGACCGGGCGCGGGCCGGTGAGCGGGCGGCACGCACCGTCTTCGGGCTGTTGTGGATCCCGGTGACGCTGACCGGGCTGGTGGTGCTGGAGGGCACGGCGATCGCCGTCACCGTGGCCGTCGCCTTCGGTGACGTGGCGGCCCGGGCCGGAGGGGCCCTGCCGGCCGGATGGGGCGGCGGGCTCGCCCGGCCGCTGTCCGGGCTCCGCCCCGGCCGGACCTGGGCGGGGGTGCTCACCGGGGGCATGGGCGTGGCCGTCGGCCTGAGCGCGGTCGGCGGGTTCACGGTCACGCTGTGGGCCGCGGTGCTGTGCGGCTGCGTGGTCGGGGACCTGCTGTGCTCCGCGGTCGTCCGTGAGGCGGGAGCGCGCGAGGCGGGCGGCCCGCTGCCGGGTTCCGGCGGCCTGCTCGGCCGGTCCGGTCCTCTGCTGTTGGCGCTGCCGCTCGCGATGACGGTGGCGCTGTGACGGCCGCCGCCGTGACAGGGGCGTGACAAAACCGCCATACGCGCACGACCCGGCGGCGTTTAAGGTGATCGCCGCGGCGTCAGCCGTGATCTTCACTTACCGTTCCACCCACCGGAGGACATGCCCGTGCGTCGAATATCCCTCGCGCTCACCACGGTCGCGCTGATCGGCGGGGCCGCTCTGGCCGCCCCGGCCCAGGCGGCCACGGCGGCACCACAGCGCGCGGCGGCCGCCAAGCCGTGCAACGAGGACAACGCGGTCATCTACACCGACGGCACCCGGCTGCGCGCCAAGGCGAGCGCGTCGAGCGCCGTCAAGGGCCAGCTGTACTTCAAGGACCCGATCCGGATCCTCGGCAAGTCGGGCAAGTGGGACTACGTCCAGCTGAAGGCCAAGAGCAGGGGCGGGCTGCCCAAGGGCACCCGCGGTTACGTGGCCCACGCCAACATCATTCCCCCGTACTGCGGCGGGCTGTAGCACCACCGCGGCACTCCCCCACGGCCGGTCCGGCGGCCCGCCGTGGGGGGCCGGGGACACGCCGCGTCAAGACGCGGCCGCGAACGGCGACGCCCCCGCCCGGCTGGGGAGCCGGGCGGGGGCGTCGTCGGTCACCGGGCGGATCAGCCCATGTGCGGGTAGCCGTACTCGGTCGGCGGGACCAGCGTCTCCTTGATGGAGCGGGTCGAGGTCCAGCGCATCAGGTTGGACGCGGCACCGGCCTTGTCGTTGGTGCCGGACGCGCGGCCGCCACCGAAGGGCTGCTGGCCGACGACGGCACCGGTCGACTTGTCGTTGATGTAGAAGTTGCCCGCGGCGAAGCGGAGCTTCTCCATCGCGTCGGCCGCCGCGTAACGGTCCTGGGCGATGATCGAGCCGGTCAGGGCGTACGCCGAGACGGACTCCATCTGGGCCAGCATCGCGTCGAAGTCGGCGTCCTCGTAGACGTGGACGGCGAGGATCGGGCCGAAGTACTCGGTCGTGAAGACCTCGTTCTCCGGGTCCGTGCACTCGATGACCGTCGGGCGGACGAAGTAGCCGACCGAGTCGTCGTACGTGCCGCCCGCGACGATCGTGCAGGTCGGGTCTGACTTGGCACGGTCGATCGCGGCCTTGTTCTTGGCGAACGAGCGGTCGTCGATGACGGCGCCGATGAAGTTCGACAGGTCGGTGACGTCACCCATGGCGATGCCGTCGACCTCGGCCGCGAACTGCTCCTTGAAGCCGTTGTCCCAGAGGGAACGCGGGATGTAGGCGCGGGAGGAGGCCGAGCACTTCTGACCCTGGAACTCGAAGGAGCCGCGGGTCAGCGCGGTCTTCAGGATCGCCGGGTCGGCGCTCGGGTGCGCGACGACGAAGTCCTTGCCGCCGGTCTCGCCGACCAGACGCGGGTAGGACTTGTACTTCTCGATGTTGTTGCCGACCGTCTTCCACAGGTACTGGAAGGTCTTGGTCGAGCCGGTGAAGTGGATGCCGGCCAGCTCGGGGTGGTTCAGGGCCACCTCGGAGACGGCGAGGCCGTCACCGGTCACCAGGTTGATGACGCCCTTGGGCAGGCCCGCCTCCTCCAGGAGCTGCATCAGCAGCACGGCGGAGTGGGTCTGGGTGGGGGACGGCTTCCAGACGACCACGTTGCCCATCAGGGCCGGTGCGGTCGGCAGGTTGCCCGCGATGGCGGTGAAGTTGAACGGCGTGATCGCGTAGACGAAGCCCTCGAGGGGGCGGTGGTCGCTGCGGTTCCACACGCCGGCGGAGTTGGCGACCGGCTGCTCGGCGAGGATCTGGCGCGCGAAGTGCACGTTGAAACGCCAGAAGTCGACCAGCTCACAGGGGGTGTCGATCTCCGCCTGCTGGGCGGTCTTCGACTGGCCCAGCATGGTGGAGGCGGCCAGCGTCTCGCGCCAGGGGCCGGCCAGCAGCTCGGCGGCGCGCAGGATGATCGCCGCGCGGTCGTCGAAGGACATCGCGCGCCACGCCGGGGCGGCGGCCAGGGCGGCGTCGACCGCGTCCTGGGCGTCCTGGGTGGTGGCGTTGTTGAAGGTGCCGATGACGGCCGCGTGGTTGTGCGGCTGTACGACCTGGAACGGCTCGCCGCCGCCCATCCGCTTCTCGCCGTTGATGGTCATCGGCAGGTCGACGGGGTTGCCGGCCAGCTCCTTGAGCTTGGCCTCGAGGCGGGCACGCTCCGGGGAACCGGGGGCGTAGCTGTGCACCGGCTCGTTGACCGGCGCGGGGACCTGGGTGACGGCGTCCATGAGTTCCGTGTCTCCTTCGGGGCTCTTACGGGGGGTCGGGGGGTCAGCCCGTGGTGAGGATGGAACGGGCGAAGAACAGCAGGTTCGCGGGCTTCTCGGCGAGGCGCCGCATGAAGTAGCCGTACCAGTCGGTGCCGTAGGCCGTGTACACCCGCATCCGGTGGCCCTCGGCGGCCAGCCGGACGTGCTCGTCGCTGCGGATGCCGTACAGCATCTGGAACTCGTACTCATCCAGTTTGCGCCCCGCCTGCCGGGCCAGCTCCTGCGAGATGGCGATCAGACGCGGATCGTGCGACCCGATCATCGGGTAGCCCTCGCCCTGCATGAGGACCTTGACGATACGGACGAACGCCTTGTCGATCTCGGCCTTGTCCTGGTACGCGACGGAGGCGGGCTCCTTGTACGCACCCTTCACGATACGCACCCGGCTGCCGGCCGCGGCGAGCCGGCGGGCGTCGTCCTCGGTGCGGAAGAGGTAGGCCTGGATCACACAGCCGGTCTGCGGGAAGTCCTTCCGCAGCTCCTCGTGGATGGCGAACATCGAGTCGAGGGTGGTGTGGTCCTCGGCGTCCAGCGTGACCGTGGTGCCGATGGCGGCGGCGGCCTCGACGACCGGGCGGACGTTGGCGAGCGCCAGCTCGTGGCCGCCTTCCAGGGCCTGGCCGAACATGGAGAGCTTGACCGACATCTCGGCCTTGGTGCCGAGGCCGAGCGTCTTCAGGCGGCCGACCAGCGCCAGGTAGGCGTCACGGGCGGCGTGCGACTGCTCGACCGTGGTGATGTCCTCGCCGACCACGTCCAGGGTGACCTCGAGGCCCTTGGCCGCGGCGTCCTGCACGATCGGGATGACCTGGTCGACGGTCTCGCCGGCGATGAACCGGTCCACGACCTGCTTGGTGCCCGGGGCGGCCGACACGAAACGGCGCATCTTGTCGCTGCGCGAAGCGGCGAGAATCACGGGAGCCAGCACGGGCACCTCCACAAGGACGGCCGCCCCCACGTGGGGAGTCGGCAGAAGTAACTCAACGTGAAACGTAGAGTTCACGCCACCGTGCGGCCATCGACAGCTGTCACGCATCCGTGGCCGGGATCTCAGACATATGTATGACAATGGGGAAGGGGGCATGGGGAATACCCGAGGAAAGGAGCGGAGCACGGCATGCGGGGCGACTATCAGCAGCTCGTGGACGACATCTCGGCGGCGCTCGGCGCGCCCGCGACGCTTGAGGACCGTGACTTCGGGCTGATCGCGTTCGGCGCCCACGGCGGTGACGACGATCTCGACCTGATGATGGACCCGGTCCGTACCCGCTCCATCCTGCAGCGCCGGTCGACGGCGGCGGTCCGGGCGTGGTTCGAGGCGTTCGGCATCGCCCGGGCGCAGTCGCCGCTGCGGATTCCGCCGGACCCGGCGGCCGGGGTGTTCAAGGGGCGCGTCTGTCTGCCCGTGCGCCACCGGGGGGTGGTGCACGGCTATGTCTGGCTGCTGGACGACGAGCAGCTGGCGGGGCTCGATCTCAGCCTGCCGTACGCGGACCCCCGGCTCGCGCACGCCATGGAGACCGCCGACCGGATCGGGGCGCTGCTGGCCGCCGAGGCCAGGGCCGGGGCCGAGCTGGGCGAGCTGCTGCGGGAGCTGCTGACGGCCCGCCCCGCCGGGCGGGACGCGGCGCGCGGCGCCCTGCGGGAGGCGCTCGGCGCGGCGGCGGACGGCCCGCTGGCACTCGTCGCGGTGGCCCCGTGGCACCCGGTGGGCGAACCCGGCTCCGCCGCCGACGAGCCGGACCGGCCGACGGCGCAGCCGGACGCGGGCCCCGGTTCGCTGCTCGCCGCGCAGTCGGGGGTCGCCGCGCTCTGCGCGGTCCCGGACTGTCTGCCCGACGGCTCGGCGGCGCTGGCCGCCCTGGTCCGGCTGCGTGCCGTCACCACCCCCGCGCCGGCCCGCACGGCGGCCGAGCGGCTGCTGCGCTCGCCGCGCGCGGCCGGCACCGCCCCGGCCGCGGCGGCGGGGATCGGCACCCCGCGCCGGGGCCTGGCCGAGCTGCCCACGGCCTGGGCGGAGGCGTTGGCCGCGGCCCGCGCGGCGGGTGCCGCGGCCGGATCGGGGCGGCGGCTGGGGCCGGTGGCGGAGTGGGAGGCGCTCGGCGCGTACCGGGCGCTGACGGCGCTGCCGGCCGACCGCGCGGCGGATCCGGCGGTGCTGCGTCTGCTGGAGCCCGCGCACACCGAGCTGGCCCGCACGGCGGAGACCTTCCTCGACTCCGCGGGCCAGGCGGGCCGGGCGGCCGCCGCCCTCGGCATCCACCGCCAGACCCTCTACTACCGCCTCGCGCGCGTGGAGCAGCTGACCGGCCTCGACCTGGACGAGGGCGAGGACCGGCTGCTGCTGCACATGTCGCTCAAGGCGTCCCGGCTGTGACACCGGTGACCGGGCACGGCTTCGCCCCGGCGCCCGGCGGAGTGCCGGGGGCCGGGGCGAAGGGGACCGGGGTCAGCCAGTGGCGGTGCGCCGACGGCGTCGCAGTACGAGCGCGCCGCCCGCGAGCACGAGCGCCGCGCCCGAACCGCCGACGAGTACCGGTGCCGAAGGCGCGGCGTCCCGCGTCTTCTTCGCGGTGCCGTAACCGCTGGACATGCCCTTGGTGTCGTACTCCGAGCCGGGCAGCTTGTCCGCGTACCGGGCCTTGACCAGCTTCTGGTAGTCGCTCAGCGAGACCGACGACTGGCCGCCCAGGCCCTGCCGTGCCTGGTCGTTGAGCGGCTCGACCGTGGTGAGCTTCAGCTGGTACCAGCCGCGGATCTGCGGCTCGGTGAACACCAGGGTTCCCAGCGCGGCCTTGCCGGCGTACGTGGCGTCGCTGTCACCGTCGCGCACGCCCGCCAGATGCCAGCCGCCGCCCTGGGTGGGGGCGAGCATGACGGTGGCGTTCCGCCCGTTGACCGAGGCGCTGAGCGCGGAGACCAGATAGCTCAGCTTGACCGCCTCGGTGGCGATCGGCTGGGACGTCCCCGCGACGAAGCCCGGGGTGATCTCGTTCAGGGCCAGCGGGTCCTTGACGGTGAACGCCGGCATGCCCTCGCAGGGGTTGGCCTTGTCGGGGAGCGGCTGTACCGTCCCGCCCCCGTCGCCCTGGGGCACCGGGACGCTGAGGAAACGGCAGACGGCGTTGCGGACGGCGGTCGACTTCACCAGGTCGAGGGCGGCCTGGTAGTCCGGGATGTCCGCCGGGAGGGGGTCCTTGGCCGGGGCCGCCTGGGCGGGGCCGACGACGGGCAGCAGTGCGGAGGCGCCCAGTACCAGGACGGTGGTCAGGCGGGCGAGGCGGGAGGCCGCCCGGCCGCTGGACGTTCTTGTTTCGCGCATGTCGCCTGCCTTAGCGGGAGATGCCGACGCGGGAGTGGGTCCACTTGGACGAGCTGTTGCTCACGTAGTCGTTGTAGTTCCACCACGTGTAGGTGGCGGTGTCCGGCCAGGGGTCGGCCACGGCGATGGTGTTGTTCGACGTGTCGAAGCCGTAGACGACGTTCATGTGGCCACCGCCGGAGGTCCACCCGATGCGCGCGCCGATGGGGCGGGCCGCTTTGACGTCGGTGTAGATCTGGTTGAACGAGGCCGCGCTGCTCAGGCCCGAGCCGGTGTGGGTCAGCCCGAGGCTGCCCCAGCCCCTGGCCATGTCGTCGAGGGTGGCGGGCTGGTTGTTGCACCCGTAGGCGGGCTGGGCCCGGGTGCAGAAGTCCGTCTGCGTGCTGCCGTAGCCCTGGAACTTGGCGATCGTCAGGCCGGAGGCGACCCAGCACCACTGGGTCTTCTCCTGCTTGTACATTCCGATGTTGTCCTGCCCCGCTTCGGCGTGTGCCGTGCCGGTGGCGCCGAGCAACCCCGAGACCGTCAGCGCGAGAGCCGACGCCGTGGTCGCGTATGCGAATCTGCCCATCTTCCTGCCTTCCCGCGTAAGTGCGATGAGTGCCGGGTGAGCTGGCAGAAATATGACAGCGTGAAATGGCGCCGACATACAGAAGCGGTACAGAACTACACCCATAAGGGCAGCTCGTCGTATAAGCGGGATATTCCTTACGGGTCGGGCGGCCCGGACCCTTCCGAAAGCCCCGCCGACCGTCGCCACCGCTGGTCAAGGGCCCGCGACCGCACAAGGAATCGCGGGCCCCGGACGTGGCCCCGTGGGTGGCCGGGGGCCGGGTCGGTGCTCCGGTGTGCCGTCAGTCCTGCCCGGTCGTGATCGCCTGTACGGGGCAGGCCCGCGCCGCCTCCCGCACGAGCGGTTCCCCGGCGCCGTCCTCCCGGCCCGGCAGGACGGCGCCGAATCCGTCGTCGTCCTGGGTGAAGACACCGGGCGCGGTGAGGGCGCACTGGCCGCTCCCGATGCAGGTGTCCGTGTCGATGGCGATCCTCATGACGGGCTCCGTTCCTTCCATGCCGCTTCGGGCCCCGGCCGGCTGCGGCCGGCCTCCGCCGGCCCCGGGGGTCGCGCTCGTCACCACGCCACCGGCAGGCTGAACAGCCCCTGCAGGGTGGTCGCGGGCTTGATGCGCACCTCGTCACGGGCAACGGTGATCCGCAGGGTGGGGATGCGGCGCAAAAGGGTGGTGAGGGCGATTTCCAGTTCGGCGCGGGCCAGGTTCTGCCCCAGGCACTGGTGGATGCCGAAGCCGAACGCGACGTGATGCCGGGCCGAGCGCCGGACGTCGAGCACCTCGGGCCGCTCGTAGACGCCCGCGTCCCGGTTGATCAGCGAGACACCGAGGACGACGCCCTCGCCCGCCCGTACCGTCTCACCGGCGATTTCGATGTCCGAGGTGGCGACCCGCACCATGAAGTCGGCGATGGACAGATAGCGCAGCAGCTCCTCGACCGCGCCCGGCATCAGTGCCGGATCGGCGCGCAACGCGGCGAGCTGCTCGGGGTGTTCGTGCAGGGTGTACAGGCCGAGGGAGATCATGTTGGCCGTGGTCTCGTGCCCGGCGACGAGCGTGACCATGGCCGTCATGACCAGCTCGCGGCGGTCCATCTGGCCCTCCGCGAACCGGTCGGCGATGAGTTCGTCGAGCAGCCCGTCGCCCGGATCCCTTTCCTTGCGGGCGATGAGCCCTTCGAGGTAGGCCTCGAACTCCCGTCGCGTCTCCCGCGCTTCGGCCGCCGTCTCCGCGATCAGCAAGCCCCGCGACAGGGATTCGAAGAGTTCGTGCTCCTCATAGGGGGCGCCCAGCAGTGAACAGATGACCATGGACGGCAGGGGCAGGGCGTACGCGGAGACCAGCTCCGCCTCCGTTCCGCCCGCGAGCATCGCGTCGATGAGCTGGTCCGCGATCCGCTGGATCTGCGGACGCATGGCGGCGACGCGCTTCAGTCCGAAGCTGGGAATGAGCATGCGGCGCTGCCGGGCGTGCTCGGGGTCGTCGAAGCCGATGAGCGGGGCGGGTGCCTCGCCCTGCCCCTCGGCGCGGGGCGCGAACACCGGAAAGGCCGGATTCTGCCGGTCCGAGGAGAGCCTCTGGTCGGTGAGCAGGGCCCGCCCCTCGGCGTGCCCGGTCACCAGCCACACCTCACGGCCGTCGTACAAGGTCACCCGTGACAGGGGGCCGCGCGCGGCGAGGGCCTGGTGGTCGGCGGGGGGCTGGTAGGGGCAGGTGCGGGCACGGGGGAAAGCGGGGGCGGGGGCTTGCTCCACGCCGCCGTCGGCGTCGGTGGTGCCGTCGTCGACAACGACATCGCTGCTGGTGTGGCTCCGGTTCACGGTCGACCTCCCGGTTCGGGACTGACGACTTGTCATTCCCTACCCGGGTCCTACCCATGACGGTGGCCGGACTGCCCGGACTGCATACGGTTCGGGCCATATTTCCGTTCAACCGCCAACAAGTCCCCCGCGCCCCTCGGGCACCGGTGCGCCCCTCAGGACTCCGGCACCGGTTCACCGCTCAGGGCCGTGCCGGCCATCACCCTGCGCATGCCCTCGACCAGCTCGGCACCGGTCGGCGCGGACGAGGGGTCCATGAGCCACTGCACGAACAGGCCGGTGAACAAGGCGTGATAGAAGGCACCCGCGGTCCGGGTCGCCTCCGCGGGGACCTCCGTGTCCTCGACGCCCTCGAACATGGCGACCATGCCCTCGCGGCCACTGGGCAGCACCTCGGCGAACCTCCGCTTGAGGTCGGGATTGCCCTCCAGCTGCCCGATCACTTCGAGCTGCGCGGCCCAGAAGGGCCGGTTCGTCGCGAACCCGGCGAGCAGCGCGTCGAGCACCGTCGCGAGATGCTCGCCCCGCGATCCGCGGGGCGAGTCCTCGGCGGCGGCCAGCGAGCGGCCGACCTCGTCACCCCACTCCTCGGTCACCTTCACGAACGCCGCCATCATCAGCGCGTCCTTGGAGCCGTAGTGGTAGCCGATGGAGGCGAGGTTGGCGCCGGAGGCGGCGACGATGTCGCGCGCGGTGGTGCGCACCCAGCCCTTCTCGAGCAGGCAGCGCTTCGCGCCTTCGAGCAGATCTTCGCGATGTCCCATGCCGGAACCCTACGCCGCCCCATACGCCCGTACCAGACGATCGTCTTATACGAGCGTCATAGACAAGCGTTTAAGACACTTGTATATTCGCGGCATGACGAACCCCAGCACACGCGCCGGGCGCAGGGAATGGACGGCTTTCGTCGTCCTCCTGCTGCCGCTCCTCCTGGTCTCGATGGACGCCTCCGTCCTTTTCTTCGCGGTCCCCTCCATCAGCGAGTCGCTCGACGCCACCGCCACCCAGCAGCTGTGGATCTTCGATGTCTACGCCTTCGCCCTCGCCGGGCTGCTGATCACGATGGGGTCGCTGGGCGACCGGATCGGCCGGCGCCGACTGCTGATGTACGGGGCGGCGGCCTTCGGAGTGGCCTCGGTGGCGGCCGCGTACGCGCAGAGCGCGGAGATGCTGATCGCGGCGCGTGCCGTGCTCGGGATCGGCGGGGCCACCTTGATGCCGAGCACCATGGCGCTGGTGCGGAACCTGTTCCACGACGACGCCCAGCGCACCAAGGCCATCGGCATCTGGTCCGGGGCGATGGCTGGCGGGATCGCGCTCGGGTCGGTGCTGGGCGGTGTGCTGCTGGAGCACTTCTGGTGGGGCTCGGTCTTCCTGATCAACGTCCCGGCGATGATGCTGCTGCTGGTGCTCGTGCCGTTCCTCGTGCCGGAGCACAAGGACCCGGATCCCGGCCGGTTCGACCTGCTGAGCGTGCCGCTGTCGATGGCCGCCGTGCTTCCGGTGACCTACGGGCTCAAGGAGATCGCCGCCGACGGGCTCGACGCGCCGAGGGCGCTGTGCGTCGCCGCGGGGCTGGTCGTCGGCTGGCTGTTCGTCCGGCGCCAGCGCACCCTGCGGTCCGCGATGATCAGTCGTGAGCTGTTCCGCCACCGCGCCTTCGGGACGGGTATCGCGCTCAACACGGCCGCGGCCTTCGGCATGATGGGGTCGGTCTACTTCACCACCCAGTACCTGCAGTCCGTGCTCGGCAAGGGCCCCATGGAGGCCGCGCTGTGGAGCGTCGTGCCGTCCCTCGCGGTCGGTGTCACCGCACCCGTCGCGACGGTGGTCGCGCAGAAGGTCGACAAGGCGTACGTCATCGCCGCCGGGTTCGTCGTCGCCGCCCTGGGCTACGCCGTGCTGACCCTGGCCGGTACCGACTCGCTGTGGACCACGCTGATCGGCGCCGGCGTCATCGGCTGCGGCATCGTGACGGTCATGGCCGTGGTCTCCGACATGGCGCTGGCCACCGCCCCGACGGAGAAGGCCGGTTCGGCCGCCTCACTGCTGGAGACAGGGCAGGAGTTCGGCGGTGCGCTCGGCATGGCGGTCTTCGGCAGCGTCGGCGTCGCCGTCTACCGCCGCGACATGACCGGCTCCCTGCCCGCCGACGTGCCGCACGGGGCGATGGAAGCGGCCCGCGAGACGCTCGGCGGGGCGGCGGGCGCGGCGGCCGGGCTGCCGGGCCGGGCGGGTGAGACGGTCATGACCATCGCCCGCGAGGCCTTCACCCACGGCATGCACGTCGCCG
The DNA here is from genome assembly GCF_055582085.1 of Streptomyces sp. NPDC042259. NCBI lineage: Bacteria > Bacillati > Actinomycetota > Actinomycetes > Kitasatosporales > Streptomycetaceae > Streptomyces > Streptomyces sp. NPDC042259. Next base: position 204,450 of record NZ_JBVJDW010000005.1, read on the forward strand.
CCTTCGGCGGAGCCGCCGTGCTGGCCCTCGCCGCGGTGGGCGCGGTGGCGCTGCGGGGCGGTTATGGCCGGCGGATCTCCGGCTGACAGCCTGTTGCGGCGGCGAGGCGCCCTGCGGGCGCGTCCTCAAGCGCCGGACGGGCTTCATAGCCCGTCCGGCGCTTGAGGACGCCATGACTCAGTCGGTCAGATTCACCGCGCGAGCGGACACCGCGCCGATTTCCTCGGCGATTTCCGCGAGCACCGGCGCCGGGATCGACTCGTCGACCGTGAGGGCGACCAGCGCCTCGCCGCCCTCCGTCGCGCGGGAGACCTGCATTCCGGCGATGTTGATGCCCGCCTCACCCAGGATGCGGCCGACCGTGCCGACGACGCCGGGGCGGTCGCCGTAGCGGAGGAAGGCCATGTGGTCGGCGAGCCCGAGGTCCACATCGTGCTCACCGACGGCGACGATCTTCTGGAGGTGCTTCGGGCCGGCCAGCGTGCCGGAGATGGACACCTCGCCGCCGTCCGAGAGCGTGCCGCGCACGGTGACCACATTGCGGTGGTCGGGCGACTCCGAGCTGGTGGTCAGCCGGACCTCGACGCCGCGCTCCTGCGCGAACAGCGGGGCGTTGACGTAGCTCACCGTCTCGTCGACGACGTCCTCGAACACACCCTTGAGCGCGCTGAGTTCGAGCACCTTCACATCGTGCTGGGTGATCTCGCCGTAGACCTCGACGTCGAGGCGGACCGCGACCTCGCCCGCGAGGGCGGTGAAGATCCGGCCCAGCTTCTCGGCCAGCGGCAGCGCGGGCTTGACGTCCTCGGCGATGACACCGCCCTGGACGTTGACCGCGTCCGGCACCAGCTCGCCCGCGAGCGCGAGCCGCACCGACCGCGCGACCGCGATGCCCGCCTTCTCCTGCGCCTCGCCCGTGGAGGCGCCGAGGTGCGGGGTGGCGACCACGTTGTCGTACTCGAAGAGCGGGGAGTCGGTGCACGGCTCGGTGGTGTAGACGTCCAGGCCCGCCGCCGCGACCCGGCCCTCCTTCAGGGCCGTCGCCAGCGCGGCCTCGTCCACGATCCCGCCGCGCGCGGCGTTGACGATGCGGACCGAGGGCTTGACCTTGTGCAGCGCGTCGTCGCCGATCAGCCCGAGGGTCTCGGGGGTCTTCGGCAGGTGCACGGTGATGAAGTCCGCGACCTCCAGCAGCTCGTCGAGGGTGAGGAGCTTGACGCCCATCTGCGCGGCGCGCGCGGGCTGCACGTAGGGGTCGTAGGCGACGACCTTCATGCCGAACGCGGACATGCGCTGGGCGACGAGGACACCGATCCGGCCGAGGCCGACGACGCCGAGGACCTTTTCGGACAGCTCGACGCCGGTGTACTTCGAGCGCTTCCACTCACCGTTCTTGAGCGCGGTGTTGGCCTGCGGGATGTTGCGGGCGGTGGCGATGAGCAGACCGCAGGCCAGCTCGGCGGCGGTGACGATGTTGGACGTCGGGGCGTTGACGACCATCACGCCGGCCTTGGTGGCGGCGGAGACGTCGACGTTGTCCAGGCCGACTCCGGCGCGGGCGACGACCCGCAGCTTCTTCGCGGCCGCGATGGCCTCGGCGTCGATCTTGGTGGCGGAGCGCACGAGGATGGCGTCCACGTCGGCGACGGCGGGCAGCAGCTCGGCACGGTCCGCGCCGTTGCAGTGCCGGATCTCGAAATCCGGACCGAGGGCGTCGACGGTGGCGGGCGACAGCTCTTCGGCGATGAGTACGACGGGTTTACGGGACGAAGCAGTGCTCACGTGGTCCTCACAAGTCCATTGCGGACGGCCGTCCCAACGGCCGAAGGCGGTGAAGGGGGCAGCCGCGTGGAAGACGCACGACGCTGTGAGCCTGACGCGTTTGTGCTCCGCAGTGTATCGGGGGTTGCGCCCCGGCCCCGTGCCGACGGGAAAACGTCACCCGCCCGGTACGGACAGGTGGTAACCCGCTCGCATACGGACACGTGCCGCCCCCGGTCGCCGGACGGGCTCGTCGTCGAGCCCGCCCGGCGACCGGGGGCGGGGGCCCGGGGGCCGGGCCCCGGACGGCCCGCACACCGGGACGAAGGCGCCGGAGCGCCTACTCCTTGTCGTCCACCCAGCTCATCAGCTTGCGGAGCTTCTTGCCGGTGGTCTCCAGCAGGTGGTCCTCGTCGGCCTTCTTGTACTCGTTGTACTTCGGCAGACCGTCGTTGTACTCCTTCATCCAGTTGTTGGCGAAGGTGCCGTCCTGGATCTCCCCGAGGACCTTCTTCATCTCGGCCTTGGTCTGGTCCGTGATGATCCGGGGGCCGGTGATGTAGTCGCCCCACTCGGCGGTCTCGGAGACCGACCAGCGCATCTTCTCCAGGCCGCCCTCGTACATCAGGTCCACGATCAGCTTGAGCTCGTGGAGGCACTCGAAGTACGCGATCTCCGGCTGGTAACCCGCCTCGACCAGGGTCTCGAAGCCGGCCTTGACCAGCGCGGAGGCACCGCCGCAGAGCACGGCCTGCTCACCGAACAGATCGGTCTCGGTCTCCTCGGTGAAGGTCGTCTTGATGACGCCGGCGCGGGTGCCACCGATGGCCTTGGCGTAGGAGAGCGCCAGGGCGAAGCCGTTGCCCGTGGCGTCCTGCTCGACGGCCGCGATACACGGAACGCCACGGCCCTCCTCGTACTGACGGCGCACCAGGTGGCCGGGGCCCTTGGGGGCGACCATGCAGACGTCGACACCGGCCGGGGGCTTGATGAAGCCGAAGCGGATGTTCAGACCGTGGCCGAAGAACAGCGCGTCGCCATCCTTGAGGTGCTCCTTGACGGACTCCTCGTAGACCTTGCCCTGGATGGGGTCCGGAACGAGGATCATGATGACGTCGGCCTCGGCCGCCGCCTCGGCCGGGGTGACGACCCGCAGGCCCTGCTCCTCGGCCTTCGCCTTGGACTTGGAACCCTCGTGCAGACCGACGCGGACGTCCACACCGGAGTCGCGCAGCGACAGCGCGTGGGCGTGGCCCTGGCTGCCGTAGCCGAGAACCGCGACCTTGCGGCCCTGGATGATGGACAGGTCGGCGTCGTCGTCGTAGAACAGCTCGGCAGCCACGTGGGGTATCTCCTTGATTTCCGGTTGTACGTCCCACCGTATGACGGGCGGGTGCGGGAAGGTGTTCGGGTCTCGGTATCCGGGCGCGTCCCGGTCCGGGGCGGGCGGCGGCGCCCGCCGGGGGCGCCGCGCACGGGGGGTGCGGGTCAGGCCGAGCGGTCCAGGGCACGCAGGCTGCGGTCCGTGATGGACCGGGCGCCGCGCCCTATGGCGATCGTCCCGGACTGCACCAGCTCCTTGATGCCGAAGGGCTCCAGCATCTTGAGCATCGCGCCGAGCTTGTCGCTGCCGCCGGTGGCCTCGATGGTGACGGCCTCGGGGGAGACGTCGACGGTCTTGGCGCGGAAGAGCTGGACGATCTCGACGATCTGGGAGCGGGTCTCGTTGTCGGCGCGGACCTTCACCAGGACCAGTTCGCGCTGGATCGCGTTGCTGTCCTCCAGCTCCACGATCTTCAGCACGTTGACGAGCTTGTTGAGCTGCTTGGTGACCTGTTCCAGCGGCAGCGTCTCGACGTTGACGACGATGGTGATGCGGGAGATGTCGGGGTGTTCGGTGACCCCGACCGCGAGCGAGTCGATGTTGAAGCCCCGGCGGGCGAACAGGGCGGCGATCCGGGTGAGGATGCCGGGGGTGTTCTCCACCAGGACGGAGAGCGTGTGCTTGGTCATCTCGTTCTTCCTCGTCGTCCTCGAAAGTCCTCGGTAGTCCTCGGCGGTCCTCAGTCGTCCTCGTTGTCGCCGAAGTCCGGGCGGACCCCGCGCGCCGCGAGGATCTCGTCGTTGGAGGTGCCGGCGGCGACCATCGGCCAGACCATCGCGTCCTGGTGGACGATGAAGTCCACCACCACGGGGCGGTCGTTGATGGCGTTGGCCTGCTCGATGACGGCGTCGAGCTGGGCCGGGTCCTCACAGCGCAGCCCCACGCAGCCCATGGCCTCGGAGAGTTTGACGAAGTCGGGGACCCGGGTGCCGGCGGCCGCCGCCTTGCCGTCGTGCTCGGGGCCGGAGTGCAGCACGGTGTTGGAGTAGCGCTGGTTGTAGAAGAGCGTCTGCCACTGGCGGACCATCCCGAGCGCGCCGTTGTTGATGATCGCGACCTTGATCGGGATGTTGTTCAGCGCGCAGGTGACCAGTTCCTGGTTGGTCATCTGGAAGCAGCCGTCGCCGTCGATGGCCCACACCGTGCGCTCGGGCACGCCGGCCTTGGCGCCCATGGCGGCCGGGACCGCGTACCCCATCGTTCCGGCGCCGCCGGAGTTCAGCCAGGTGGAGGGCTGCTCGTAGTCGATGAAGTGCGAGGCCCACATCTGGTGCTGGCCGACGCCGGCCGCGTAGACGGTGCCCTCGGGGGCGAGTTGCCCGATGCGCTGGATGACCTGCTGCGGGGAGAGGCTGCCGTCCTCGGGCTGGTCGTAACCGAGCGGGTAGGTGTCGCGCCAGCGGTTGAGGTCGGTCCACCAGTCGGTGTAGTCGCCCCGGTGCCCGGCCGCGTGCTCCGTCTGGAGGGCGACGATCAGGTCCGCGATGACCTCACGGGCGTCACCGACGATGGGGACGTCGGCGGCACGGTTCTTGCCGATCTCGGCGGGGTCGATGTCCGCGTGGACGATCTTGGCGTAGGGGGCGAAGGAGTCGAGCTTGCCGGTGACGCGGTCGTCGAAGCGCGCACCGAGGGCGACGATCAGATCCGCCTTCTGCAGGGCGGTGACGGCGGCGACCGCACCGTGCATGCCGGGCATGCCGACGTGCAGCGGGTGGCTGTCGGGGAAGGAGCCCAGCGCCATCAGGGTGGTGGTGACGGGCGCGCCGGTCAGCTCGGCGAGGACCTTCAGCTCGGCCGTGGCCCGGGCCTTCTGCACACCGCCGCCGACGTACAGCACCGGCCGTCTGGCCTGCGTGATCAGCTTGGCGGCCTCACGGATCTGCTTGGCGTGCGGCTTGGTGACCGGACGGTAGCCGGGCAGGTCGGTGTGCGGCGGCCAGACGAAGGTGGTCTGCGCCTGGAGGGCGTCCTTGGCGATGTCGACGAGCACCGGGCCGGGCCGGCCGGTGGAGGCGACGTGGAAGGCCTCGGCAATGGTCCGGGGGATCTCGGCCGGGTCGGTGACCAGCCAGTTGTGCTTGGTGATCGGCATGGTGATGCCGCAGATGTCCGCCTCCTGGAAGGCGTCCGTACCGATCGACTTGGACGCGACCTGACCGGTGATGGCGACCAGCGGGACGGAGTCCATGTGCGCGTCGGCGATCGGCGTGACGAGGTTGGTGGCCCCGGGGCCCGAAGTGGCCATGCACACCCCGACCTTGCCGGTGGCCTGCGCGTAGCCGGTGGCCGCGTGACCGGCGCCCTGCTCGTGCCGGACGAGGATGTGGCGGACCTTCGAGGAGTCCATCATCGGGTCGTACGCGGGGAGGATCGCACCGCCCGGGATGCCGAACACGGTGTCCGCCCCGACCTCCTCCAGCGCACGGATGAGGGACTGCGCGCCCGTGACGTGCTCGACGGTGGCGGGCTGCTGCTGCGCCGCGCCGCTACGGGCTCGCGGCTGCGGATGATGGGCCCCGGTGGCCTGCTCGGTCATCGACTTCTCTTCTCGAAGGATTCGGCGATTTCGGCGGATTCGATGGATGCGATGGAAATACGGCGGGGATTTGTGGGGGTCTGCGAGGTTCCGGTGCAACAAAAAACCCCTCGTGCCGGGAGGCAAGCGAGGGGAGCGCGTCGGGGTGGTCGACAGGGGATCAAGACGATGCCCTGCTTCAGCCGACGCGCTTTCCAAGTACGAGAATTCGGGTGCGCATGGCACTGACCCTCCCCCCGCCGCCCACAAGGTGTCAAGTGGGTGGGACGGGCGTCTCATTATTTGAGCGCAATGGAGCATGGGCGAGCGAACCCGCGCCGCCCGCCGCCCCGGATCGTACGGGCAGCGAACCCCCGACGAGCACCTGTTCCACGTCGTCCATCGGGACGGACTCGGCGGCCGGTACGGGGTACGCGCCCCGGTCGAGGGCGTGGCGCAGCCGGTGCTCGTCGACGGGGCCCGCGAAGGCGGCGCCCAGGGCGTGGGTGCAGCCCATCGTGCGCAGGGCGTGCGCCTGCTCGGGCACGTCCACGCCCTCGGCGACGGACTGCATCCCGAGGTCGGCCGCGATCTTCAACAGCCCGGCGGTGATCTTGTGCAGCCGGGGGGATTCGATGACCCCTTCGACCAGCCCCCGGTCGATCTTGAGCACATCGATCGGGAGCCTGCGCAGCGCGCTGATCGCGGCGTAGCCGCTGCCGAAGCCGTCGAGGGCGATCCGTACGCCGAAGCGGCGCAGGGCGACCAGCCGGCGTTCCAGCTCGTCCAGCGGGATCCGCGGATCGCTGCCGGAGAGTTCCAGGGTGAGCGCACCGGTGGGCAGGGCGTGCCGGATGAGCAGCGCCTCCAGGTTCTTGGGGGGCTGCGACTTGTCCAGCAGCCGGGCGCCGGACAGCCGGACGTAGACGGGCACCGCGTAGCCCGCGAGGCGGCGCTGCGCGGCGTGCTCGAGGGCCTTCTCCAGCGTCCAGCGGCCCAGCTCGGCGGTGCGGGCGCTCTCGTCGGCCCGCTCCATCTCGGCCACCCGGAGGAACTCGGCCGGGGTGAAGAGGATGCCCTGGGTGGAGCGCCAGCGGGGCTGTGCGGCGACCGCGGTGATCCGGCCCGTCGACAGCTCCACCACCGGTTGGTGCAGCAACGCGAACTCGCCGTCGTGCAGGGCGGTGCGCAGCCGCGTGGCCTGCTCGGCCCGTCGGACGACGTCGGCCTGCATCTGCGGTGCGTACAGCTCGACGCGGCCCTTTCCGGCCTGCTTGGCGCGGTACATCGCGAGGTCGGCGTTGCGCATCAGGCCGCCGGGGGTGATGCCGGGCTCGGCGAAGGCGACGCCGATGCTGGCGGCGACGCGGACCTCCTGGCCGCCCTCCACCTTGTACGGCTGGGAAAGGGTGAGCCGCAGCCGGTCGGCGATCTCGTGGATGCGGTACTCGCGCGCGGCGGGGTCCCGTGTGCCGTCGCCGATGATGAGCGCGGCGAACTCGTCGCCCCCGAACCGCGCGGTGCTGTCCCCGGCCCGTACGGACTCCTGGAGGCGGCGGGCCGCCTGGACGAGCAGTTCGTCGCCCGCCTGGTGTCCGACGGTGTCGTTGACCGCCTTGAAGCCGTCCAGGTCGATGAAGAGCACGGCGGTGCCCGCGTCGGTCGCTCTGCGGCCGGCGAGGGCCTGTTGGACGCGCTTGGTGAACAGGGCCCGGTTGGGCAGGTCGGTGAGCGGGTCGTGCTCGGCCGTGTGCTGCAACTGGGCCTGGAGGCGGACCCGCTCGGTCACGTCCCGGCTGTTGAAGATCAGGCCGCCGTGGTGGCGGTTGACGGTGGACTCCACGTTGAGCCAGTCGCCGCTGCCCGACCGGAAGCGGCACTCGATGCGGGTGGTGGGCTCCTCGGCGGGTGGGGCGGCGAGGAAGCGGCGCACCTCGTGGACGACCCGGCCCAGGTCCTCGGGGTGGATGAGGGAGGCCAGCTCGGAGCCGACCAGCTCCTCGGCGTCCCGCCCGTAGACCCCGGCGGCGGCGGGGCTGACGTACCGCAGTATCCCGGTGGGAGCGGCGATCATGATGACGTCGCTGGAGCCCTGGACCAGGGAGCGGAAGTGGTTCTCCTTCTGCGCCAGTTCCTGGGTGAGCGAGATGTTGTCCAGCAGCATGATGCCCTGCCGGATGACGAGGGCCAGCACGACCGTACAGCCCGTGAAGAGCACGACGCGGTCGACCTGGTGGCCGTCGAGGACGTTGTACAGGATGCCCAAGGTGCAGACGGCGGCGGCGAGATACGGGGTGAGCGCGGCGAGCGAGCCGGCGATGGGCCGGCTGGGGTGCAGGCCGGTCTTGGCGCCGCCCTGCCCCGACTGCCCTGATGGCGCTGCCTGTGCCGACCGGCCGGCTTGCCCCGCCCGCCCGGCCTGGCCCCCGGTGTCGTCGCCCTTCTCGCGGGCCACCCAGGGCGCGTACGCCATCAGCATGTACCCCGCGAACCAGCCGGCGTCGAGGATCTGGCCGGAGCGGTAGTTCGCCTTCAGCAGCGGCGAGGTGAACAGCGCGTCGCACAGGACGGTCAGGGCGAGGGCCGCGATGGCGGTGTTGATCGCGGAGCGGTTGGCGGACGAGCGGCGGAAGTGCAGGGCCAGCACCATGGAGACCAGCACGATGTCGAGCAGGGGGTAGGCCAGCGAGAGCGCGGCGTGTGCCACGGTCTCGCCCTCGAAGTGCGCGGTGTGCGCGAGTGCCAGGCTCCAGGAGAGCGTGAGCAGGGAGCCGCCGATCAGCCAGGCGTCGAGCGCGAGGCAGACCCAGCCAGCGCGGGTGACCGGGCGGCGGGCGAGGACCAGCAGGCCGATGATGGCGGGCGGCGCGAAGAGCAGGAAGCAGAAGTCGGCCGGGGACGGGGTGGGCACCGGCTGGCGCAGGATCACCTCGTACCAGCCCCAGACGGCGTTGCCGAAGCCGGCCATCGCGGAGGAGGCGGCGAACAGCAGCCAGGCGGGGCGGAAGCGGGTGTTGCGGGTGCGGCTGTACCAGGAGCAGGAGATCGCGGCGAGTACGGCGGCGCCGCTGAGCCCGAAGTCGCCCATGACGCGGGCCAGCTCGGGCGAGCCCCAGCCGAGGGCGGCGCCCGTGGCGTAACCGCCGCAGACCATGGCCAGCAGGAGTTGGGACCACAGCCCGGAGCCGGCGGGTACCGGCTGCCGGGGCAGCGTCGCTCCGGGGGCGCTCACCGCGCCGCCGTCCCGGGCCGGGGGCTCCCAAGGAGCCGCGGGACCGGGGTCGCGGCGCGGCGAAGTCGTGATCGGCGCTTGAGCCGCGTCGGGTAGATCGTCCATTGGCCGTGCATCGCCCGTCGCCCCCCTCGAGTCGCGGTACCTCGCTGCGGCCGTACGGTGCGCGGCGCAGCCCCCGGACGGGACGATACACCAGACTCGTCACTCAGGGACATAGGTCATATACGCAGCGTAACTAGTCATGGGTCTATGGACACGCAGTGCAGTCAAACGGTACCTCTACGTGCCGCCTGGGTGGTGTCGACTACGACATTTCGCAGAGGCTCGTCCAGTACAAATCTGGCCAGTTGATCGCGGAGCAGGGCCTTGGCGCGGGGCAAGAAGGCCGACGAAGGACCACCCACATGGGGGGTGACGAGGGTCCCCGGAGCGGCCCACAGCGGGTGCCCCGGGGGCAGCGGCTCGGGGTCGGTCACATCCAGCGCGGCCCGTAGCCGGCCGCTCTCCAGCTCGGCGAGGAGCGCCCCGGTGTCCACGACGGCACCGCGCGCGACGTTCACCAGGAGGGCCCCGTCCTTCATCCGGCCGAGGAACCCGGCGTTGACGAGTCCCCGGCTCTCCTCCGTGAGCGGCATCGCGAGAATCACCACGTCGGCGTCGGGAAGCAACTCGGGCAGGGAGGCGACCGGATGCACTGGACCGCGCGCGGTGTTACGAGCGGAGCGCGCGACGCGCGCCACCCGCGCGCATTCAAAGGGCGCAAGCCGGTCCTCGATCGCACTGCCGATCGAGCCGTAGCCCACGATGAGTACGGAACGGTCGGCGAGCGCCGGCCGGAAGCCCTGCCGCCACTCCCCCGCGTCCTGGGCCCGTACGAAGCCGGGGATGTCCCGCAGGGACGCGAGGGTGAGGGCGAGGGCCAGCTCGGCGGTGCTCGCGTCGTGCAGCCCGCGGGCGTTGCACAGCAGGGTGCCCGCCGGCATCCGCGGCACGGCGGGCAGGATGTCGTCCACGCCGGCGGTGAGGGTCTGCACGACCCGGAGGCGCGGCATGTGCGCCAGGGGACGGGCGGACACCTCGGGGGGCGCCAGATAGGGGACGCCGTAGAAAACGCACCGGGCGGGATCGGTGGGGAAGTCCGGCTCCCCGGCCCAGTAGGCGTAATCGAGTTCGGCGGGCAGCCCGTCGATCTCCTCGGGGTGGAGGGGCAGCCACGCCAGTGGGCGCCCGGAACCGCTGTGATCTGCACTCATGCCAGGAGGCTATGCGAACCGGGCCGGAGCGCAGAGGTTAGTTTGGGGGCGAGGAACGGGAGGGAACGGCGGGTGGAGCGCAGGACAATCGGTGCGACGGCGCTCGAGGTGGGCGCGATCGGCCTCGGGTGCATGCCCATGCACTGGGCGTACACCGCCTCCCAGCAGAGCGGCGAGGGAGCGCTGCGCACGGTGCACGCGGCGCTCGACGCCGGGGTGAGCCTGCTGGACACCGCCGACATGTACGGCCCCTTCACCAATGAGCTGCTCGTGGGACGGGTCCTGCGGGAGCGGCGCTCGGAGGCGTTCGTGTCGACCAAGTGCGGGCTGCTGGTGGGCGAGCAGCACGTCGTCGCCAACGGCCGCCCCGGCTATGTGAAGCGGGCGTGCGACGCCTCGCTGCGCCGCCTCCAGACCGATGTCATCGACCTCTACCAACTCCACCGGCCCGATCCCGAGGTGCCGGTCGAGGAGACCTGGGGCGCGATGGCGGACCTGGTCGCCGCCGGCAAGGTCCGCGCGCTGGGGTGGTGCGCGATAGGGGCGCGCACCCGGCGCCGCTCCCGGGCGGGGCTCTACGACGCGACGATCCGGCAGCTGGAGCGGGTGCAGCAGGTCTTCCCGGTGAGCTGTGTCCAGGCGGAGCTGTCGGTGTGGTCCCGGGAGGCGCTGGACGCGCTGGCCCCGTGGTGCGCGTCGCGGGGCGTCGGGCTGCTGGCCGCGATGCCCCTGGGGAATGGTTTCCTCAGTGGCACGCTCACTCCGGGCCAGGGCTTCGAGCCGGACGACATCCGGGCCCGCCATCCGCGTTTCACGGCGGAGATGATGGCCGCCAACCAGCCCATCGTGGCGGGGCTGCGCCGGGTCGCGCACCGGCACGACGCGTCCGCCGCGCAGGTCGCCCTGGCCTGGGTGCTGGCCCAGGGCCGGCACGTGGTGCCCGTGCCGGGCACGAAGAAGGCCCGGTGGGCGGTGCACAACGCCGCGGCGGCCGAACTGCGGCTCACCGGAGAGGACTTGGCGGAGCTGACGGCCCTGCCGAGGGCGCTGGGCTCCTGGTACTGAGCCGGTACCGGGCAGATACCGGCCTGACGACGACCTGGCACCGATCCGGTACCGGCCGGACGCGGACCGCGACGCGGCCCGGGGTCACGGCGGGCGGGCCGGGGCAGGGCCCGTGGCGCGGGGCGGGCCCGTGGTGCGGCGCGGCCTATGGCGGTGCGGTGCGGTGTATAAGGAACGCAGTACAGGAGAACGCGTTCGAGGAACGCGGACCGGCCCCGGGGAACGCTTCGGGGACCGGCCGGCGGGGACCGGCGCCCACCCCTGTGGCGAGGACCGAACGACCCCGGCGAGGAACGCGGCCGCGCTCCGGCGGCCGTCCCCGTGAGAGGAACGAACCGTGCGCCGTACCGCCGTCACCGCCGCGCTGGCCGCCGTGCTGCTGCTCGTCGCGGGCTGCTCCACCGGCGAGCTCCCCGAGGGCGTCACGACGTCCGGCGACCGGGCGCCGTCCGGTGCCAAGTCCCCCGGGGCGGGAGGGCCTTCGCGCTCCGCCACGGCCGCCGCCTCCCCCGCCCCGGCCAAGGGATCGGTCGAGGTCGTCCGTACGCTCACCACGAAGCTCGGCTCCCCCTGGGGCGTGGCCACGCTGCCGGACGGGGACCTGCTGGTGGCCTCCCGCGACACGGCGAAGATCTTCCGGGTCGCGGCGAAGGACGGCGGGCGGACGGAGCTGGGCTCGGTGCCCGGTGTCGCGCCGGGCGGCGAGGGCGGGCTGCTGGGTCTCGCCGTGTCCGCCGGCTTCGACACCGATCACCAGGTGTACGCCTACTTCACGACCGAGTCCGACAACCGGATCGCGAGCATGCTCTACGAGGACCAGAAGCCCGCGGGGCGCCGGCTGGGCGCGCCGAACACGGTCTTCCGGGGCATCCCCAAGGGCACCGTCCACAACGGCGGCCGGATCGCCTTCGGCCCGGACGGGATGCTCTACGCCGGTACGGGCGAGAGCGGGCGGCGCGGCCTGGCCCAGGACCAGGACTCGTTCGGCGGGAAGATCCTGCGTATGACCCCGGACGGCAGGCCCGCCCCGGGCAATCCGCGGGCCGATTCGGTGGTCTATTCCTCGGGGCACCGCAATGTGCAGGGTCTGGCGTGGGACGCGGACAAGCGGCTGTGGGCCGCGGAATTCGGCCAGGACACCTGGGACGAGCTGAACCTCGTCGAGCCGGGCAAGAATTACGGCTGGCCGCTCGTGGAGGGCAAGGCCGGGCGGGCCGGCTTCGTGGACCCGGTCGCGCAGTGGAAGACCGCCGACGCCTCCCCCAGCGGGCTCGCCTACGCGCGGGGCTCGCTGTGGCTCGCCGGTCTGCGCGGCGAGCGGCTCTGGCGGGTCCCGCTGGCGGGTGCCGGGCCGGCCGCCGACCCGCAACCGTTCCTGTCCGGCGCGTACGGGCGGCTGCGGACGGTCGTCGCCACGGACGACGGCGGCCTGTGGCTGACGACGAGCAACACCGATGGTCGCGGCAAGCCCGGTGACCTGGACGATCGCCTGCTGCGGCTGAAGGTGGGCTGACCGGCGGGGGCGCGCGCCGGGGGGCGCGCGGGCCCTCTGCCTACACTGAGGGGGACCGTGGAGAGGGGGTCGCGTTGTTCAACGTCTTCGAGGAAATGTTCGCCCCCGGGCGGAAGCACGAGGAAGAGGAACAGAACCGGCTGGAGCTGGTCCGCGACGACGTCGGCGACGCCGACCCGGGCAACGGCCCGATCGACCTCGAGTCCGGCCACGTGGTCATCCGGCCTCGGCAGGGCTGAACAACCGGAACCGGTGGGCCAGGGCCGCCGCCTCGCCGCGGCCGGAGACTCCCAGCTTGGCGAGGATGTTGGACACGTGCACGCTCGCCGTCTTCGGCGAGATGAACAGCTCCTCGGCTATCCGGCGGTTGCTGTGGCCCAGCGCGACCAGCCGGAGCACGTCCCGCTCGCGCGGGGTGAGGCCGAGGGAATCGGCGGGCGCGGGCTCCTCGGCGGCCACCGGCGCCGCGACGGCCGGGCCGAGCGGCAGCCGGGCGCGGCGGGCCAGCAGCTCCACGGCCTCCCGCAGGGGCCCGGCGCCGATCCGTTCCGCCGTCTCGTGGGCCTGCCGCAGCGGCACCGCGGCCGCTTCCGCGCCGGATCCGCCGGTGGCGAGCAGGGCCTCGGCCCAGCGGTAGCGGGCCCGGGCCAGCTCGTAGGGGCGGTCGGTGGCCTCGAAGGCGGCCACCGCGTCCGCCCAGCGGCACGCGTCCTGCCGGTCGTCCCCGGCCCGCTGGAGTTCGCACTCCAGGAAGATCGCGTGCGCGTCCCAGACGGGCACGGTCCGGGCCAGCCGCTCGGCCGCGGCCCGGATCCGGGCGAGCACGCCGGCCCGGCCGGGCTCGGCGGCGGGCAGCCCGCGGGCGTCGGCCTCGGCCGTGGCGGCGGCCACCAGCAGCGGCCAGACGTAGCGCTGCACGGCCGGGTTCACCCCTTGGTCCAGCACCTCGGCCAGGGCGGCGCGGCCCTCGGTGATCCTGCCCCGGGCGGCGGCCAGCTCGATGGCGAAGCGGGCGAGGGGGATGGTGTGCTGCGGCTCCGGCTGATGGGCGTCGTAGTGTTCCCGGGCGGTGGCCAGTTCCCGTTCGGCCGTCTCCCAGTGGCCGCGGACCAGCGCCAGCCGGGTGAAGCGGCTGGCGGCGATGCCCCGCGACTTGCGGCTCTGGGCGATGCGCAGGCACTCGCGGGCGGCCTCCTCCGACTCCTCCCAGCGGCCGAGCGAGAAGAGGGACTCGGCCTTGTTCCCGAACACCCAGGACCGGGCGTCGGGCAGGCCGTAGCGGCCCAGCTCCCGGCCCCCCTCGGTCGTCACCTCGACGGCTTCGGCCGACCTGCCGACGCCCTCCAGGGCGGATGCCAGGTTGATGTAGCACCGGCCGAGCACATGCACGTTGCCCAGCTCGACGACGCGCCCGCAGACCGCGCGCATCTCCGCGATGCCCGTCTCGGCGTCCCCGGCGTCGATCTTGAGCCCGGCCAGGGTGAGGCGGGCGTTGAGTTCGGTGGTCTCGGCCCCGACGAGGCGGGACAGCTCGACGGCCCGCTCGGCGGCGTCGTAGCTCCCCGCGCCCGGGGTGTGGGTGGCCTCCCAGGCGGCGACCTGCGTCAGCACCTCGGCGTGCACGGCGGAGGGCGGGAGTCCGCGCACCAGTTCCTGCGCGTGCGCGAACTCCACCCGGGCGTCGCCCCGGCCGAGCTGCCCCAGCAGTCTGCCGCGCTGGGTCCAGAACCAGGCGGCCCGCAGCGGGTCAGTGTGCTCGTCGAGCTGGCGCAGCCCTCGCTTGATGATCGCCAGGGCCCGTTCCCGGTCGCCCGCCATCTGCGCGGCGACGACGATCTCGGCCAGCAGGTCCAGCCGGCGCAGGGCCTCGTCGCTGCAGCCGCACGCCGGGTACGCCCCGGTGTCGTCGACGGGGCGCTGGCGTTCGAGGACCTCGGCGGGGACGTCCTCCCACAGTTCGAGGGCGCGTTCCAGCAGCCGTAGTTGCTCGGCGTAGGCGTAGCGGCCACGGGCCCGCACCGAGGCGTCGAGCACGGCGGGCAGCGCCTTGGCGTGGTCGTGGGCGTGATACCAGTAGCTGGCCAGCCGGGCGGGGCGTTCGTCGGCCCGGACGATCGCGGGCTCGGCCTCCAGCGCCTCGGCGTAGCGGCGGTTGAGGCGGGACCGCTCGCCGGGCAGCAGGTCGTCCACGACGGCCTCGCGCACCAGGGCGTGCCGGAAGCGGTAGCCGTCGCCGTCGGGGGTGGGGTGCAGGATGTTGACGCCGACGGCGGTGCGCAGCGCCTCGATCAGCTCGTCCTCGCCGAGGCCGGTGACGGCGCGCAGCAGTTCGTACTCGACGGCGGAGCCGCCCTCGGCGGCGATGCGGATCACGCGCTGGACCCGGTCGGGCAGTGCCTCGACCCGCACGAGCAGCAGGTCGCGCAGGGATTCGCTGAGTCCGGTGGAGCAGCCGCAGGAGAGGGAGGCGACGATCTCCTCGACGAAGAAGGCGTTGCCGTCGGAGCGCTCGAAGACCCGGTCGAGGAGTTCGCGGTCGGGGCGGGCGCCGCTGATGCCGGTGAGCTGGGCGCCCACTTCGTCGCGGGTGAAGCGGGAGAGTTCGACGCGGCGCACGCTGCGCGTGCGGTCGAGTTCGGCGAGGAAGGGGCGCAGCGGGTGGCGGCGGTGGATGTCGTCGGAGCGGTAGGTGGCGACGATGACCAGCCGGGCGGTCTGCAGCGAGCGGAAGAGGTAGCCGAGGAGTTCGCGGGTGGAGCGGTCGGCCCAGTGCAGGTCCTCGATGGCGAGGACGAGGGTGCGGTCGGCGGTGAGCCGCTCCAGCAGCCGGGCGGTCAGCTCGAACAGCCGGGCGCGGCCGTCCTCGTCGTGGGCCGCGTGGGCGGTCTCGCCCAGTTCGGGCAGCAGTCGCGCGAGTTCGCCCTCCTGGCCCGCGGCGGCGACGGCGAGGGCGTCGCCGAGCTTGCGGTGCAGGGCGCGCAGGGCGGTGGAGACGGGCGCGAACGGCAGTCCGTCGGCGCCGATCTCCACGCATCCGCCGACGGCGGTGACGGCGCCCGCCGTCACGGCGGCGGAGAGGAACTCCTCGACGAGCCGGGACTTGCCCACGCCGGCCTCGCCGCCGATGAGCACCGCCTGCGGCTCGCCCTCGGCGGCACGGGCGAGGGCGTCGGTGAGCGCGGCCAGTTCGTCGGTGCGGCCGACGAACACGGGGCTGACGTTGGTGTTCTGCACGGTGCCGAGCATCGCACAGCCGTCCGATGACGGGATACGGGTTTCCGCGGGTCCGGGGGCCGGCCCGGTCGGCGCGGGCCCACTGTGGACGGGCGCGGTGGCCGCCGGACCGGTCGGCATGGGCTGCGTGGGCTGCGTGGGCATGAACGCCGCCACGGTGCTCAGGCGGTGGCGCGGTGTGCACGGCCGTGGTGCCGGGCGAGGCGCCGGGTACCGGTGGTCTTCGCCCGCCCCTCGGCTTCCCGGCGTACCCGGCGGGTCTCGCGGGTGTCCTCGGTGCGGGCGGCGAGCCGGGCCTCCTGGGCCAGCCGGTGGTCGGCGGCGTCGCGGGCGAAGTCGGCGGCACGGAAGTGGTGGAGTGCGAGGTTGAAGTCGAACATGGTGTTTCCCCCAGGTATGGACGGGCTTCTCGGTTTCGGCGGGCCGTTGCTGCCTGTTTTCCGGCCCAAGAGAAGCTTCGTCTCCCAGGGGGGTCGCGCACATCGGGCGACTGCCTCATCCACGGCCCCGGTGGGGCCTTAGACCTGCCTCAGACCCTGCTCAGAGAGGTAGGGAGGGGTCCTTGGCCGGGCGCTGCCGCCGTCGGGACCGGGATGAGGTCCGCCGGTCCGGCCGGGCCGGCCGGGCTCGGTGGTCCGGCCGGGCTCGCCGGGCTGTGCTCGGGCGGTTCGATGCTGATCCGCGGCAGCCCGCGGTCCAGCCACTTCGGCAGCCACCAGTTGGCGCCGCCCAGCATGTGCATGAGGGCCGGGACCAGCAGGGTCCGCAGGACGAAGGCATCCAGGGCGACGGCCGAGGCCAGTCCGATGCCGAACATCGCGATGACGCGGTCGCCGCTGAGCACGAAGGCCAGGAAGACGACGATCATGATGACGGCGGCGGAGTTGATGACACGGCTGGTTTCGGCGAGGCCGACCCGTACGGCCCGGGTGTTGTCGCGGGTGGCGAGCCACTCCTCGTACATCCGGCTGACCAGGAAGACCTGGTAGTCCATGGAGAGCCCGAAGAGCACCGACACCATCACGACCGGCAGGAACGGCTCGATCGGGCCCGCGGCACCGAGGCCGAGGTGCTCGCTCCCCCAGCCCCACTGGAAGATCGCGACGACGACTCCGAAGGAGGAGGCGACGGCGGCGATGTTCATCGCGGCGGCCTTGAGCGGGATGCCGATGCTGCGGAACGCCAGGAGCAGCAGCACGCAGCCGAGGCCGACGACCGCGCCGACGAACAGCGGCAGCTTGCCGAGGATGACCCGGGCGAAGTCGTCGTAGCTGGCGGTCACCCCGCCGACGTGGACGTCCATGCCGCTGGTGGCGGTGGCCTTCGGCAGGACGTCGGCGCGCAGCCGCTGGACGAGGTCGCTGGTCTCGGTGGACTGCGGAGAGGTGGTGGGGACGACGGTGATCACACCGGTGTCGCCGCTGCCGCTGAGGGTGGAGGAGCTGACGGAGGCGACGCCCTCGGTCTGGCGCAGGGTGTCGGGCAGCTTGTCGAAGGCGAGCCGGTCGGCGGCGCCGCCGAGGTCGGCGACGAGGGTGAGCGGGCCGTTGACGCCGGGGCCGAAGCCTGCGCCGAGCATGTCGTACGCCTGGCGGGTGGAGGAGGCCGCCGGGTTGTTGCCCTGGTCGGAGGTGCCCAGATGCAGGGAGAGGGTGGGCAGGGCCAGCCCCAGCATGACGGTCGCGGCGAGGGTGCCCAGCAGCTTGGGGTGGCGCTCGACGAACGCGGACCAGCGGGCGGCGAGCCCGGTGGGGACCTCCGGCCGGGGGCCGTGCTCGGCCAGCCGGCGGCGTTCGCGGCGGCCGAGCGCGCGCGGCCCGATGACCTGGAGGAGGGCTGGCAGCAGGGTGACGGAGGCGGCGACGGTGAGGACGACGGTGAGGGAGGCGGCGATGGCGACGCCGTTGAGGAAGCCGAGCCGCAGGATGAGCATGCCGAGCAGGGCGACGCACACGGTGCCGCCGGCGAAGACGACGGCCCGCCCGGTGGTGGCGACGGCCCGTTCCGCCGCGATGTGCACCGGCAGCCCGGCCCGCAGGCCCCGCCGGTGCCGGGTGACGATGAAGAGGGCGTAGTCGATGCCCACCCCGAGCCCGATGAGGGTGCCCAGCATGGGTGCGAAGTCCGCGACGGTCATCAGATGACCGAGCAGGACGGTGCCCATGGCGGCGGTGCCCACGCCCACCAGGGCCGTGGCGATGGGCAGCAGGCTCGCGGCCAGCGAGCCGAAGACCAGGAAGAGCACGACGGCGGCGATGACGACGCCGATGATCTCGCTGAGGTGGCCGCTCTTGCCCTCGGCGGAGCCGGCGGCGCTGCCGCCGACCGCGACGTCCAGATGGCCGGTGGCGGCGGACCGCGCGGTGTCGATCACCCGCTGGACCTGGCCCTCGCCGAGCCGGCCCGAGGCGTGGGCGAAGCTGAGGGAGGCGTAGGCGGTGTGCCCGTCGGCGCTGATCCGGCCCGCGCCGTCGCTGCCGTAGGGGCCGCCGACCGACGCCACACCGGGCAGCTCGGCGATCTCGCGCAGGGTGTCGGTCATGCGCTGCTCGACGTCGGCCGCGCGCACGGTGCCGTGGTCGGTGTGCCAGACCAGGGTGGCACTGTCGCCGCCCTGGCCGGGGAACGCCTTCTCCAGGAGGGCCGTGGCACGGGACGCCTCGGTGCCGGGGACGGTGTAGTCGTTGGAGTACGCGGACCCCGTCAGCATGGCGGCGGCCGTCGCGCCCCCGAGGGCGACGAGCCACAGCACGATGACGACGAAACGGCGGCGCAGGCACCACCGGGCAAGTGAGGTCAAGATCGCTGCTTCCCGGGTGTCGCGTCGATCTCACCGGGCGGAACCCGTGGTGCCGATCGCATGGCTACTGGGACGGATGGGGCGCCGCCGATAATGACCGGGGGTCCCATGCCGAGCAACTCTGACAGCCAGAAAAGATCATTTGTCCCTTTTGTGGGTTAGCCCACAAGGAGCTGACAATAGGCCGGACAGGCGTGTCAGCGGATGACGGCGGGTGGCCGGGGGCTTCTCGCCCCCGGCCACCCGCCGTCACCGTCGTCGCGGTGTTCCCGCGCCACCGCCGCGCGATCACATCAGCGCAGCACACTCCACCGGTGGGCGACGTCGATCACGATGCGGTGGTCCCACTGGAAGACCCGGAACGGCAGCCGCGCCCGGACCCCCAGACCGATCTGGGTCTCACCCTCGAAGCTGCTGGCGAACCGGGTGTCCTTGAAGGTGCGGTAGTCCGTGATGTCCACCCCCGGCAGCCGCTGCCCGGCCCTGGCCGGGTAGGTCGCCCTGCCCGTGGCCGGGTCGTAGCTGGGCGCCGCGACCCGGACCTCCAGGATCGCGCCGCCGGCGACGGGGATGACATCGCCGGAACCGTCCTGATTCAGCTTGTCGACGTAGCCGACCCGGTACCCGATCGGGCGGTGTCCCGCGCTCTGTACGTCGAGGACCATCCGGTCGAAACACTCGTGCCGCCCGGTTCTCACCTCGGTCAGCGGCTTGTACGAGGTGTCGACACTGGTCTTGCCCTGGCTTCCCCAGCCGGCCTCGCACCTCGCCGAGAACGGATCGGTCCCCGCCGGGGCCCGGGACGCCGAGGCCGGAGCCGTCGTCGCCGTCAGCCCGGCACCCGCCAGTACCAGCGCGGCCAGCGCTGTAGTCCACCGTCGCATGCACCTACCCCCAGCCTTCGCGTACGGACCTCTGAACCCGCCCGTTTCCCGGGATCATGCCGGACCATTCGGAACGCACATCCCACACCGACCAATTCCGGCCAATGCACCCATGCGCAAAGGCCGCCCCTCGGTGAGAGGGGCGGCCTTTTGCGTTCTTCTTTCAGGCTGTACTGACTATTCCTTCGCGGCTAGCCGCTCAAGGCTGTGCCGACTATTCCTTCACGGCAAGCCGCTCAAGAATGAGTTCCCGAACCCGTGCCGCGTCCGCCTGGCCACGGGTGGCCTTCATGACCGCGCCGACGAGCGCGCCCGCCGCCGCGACCTTGCCGGAGCGGATCTTGTCGGCGATGCCCGCGTTGGCCGCGATGGCCTCGTCCACGGCGGTGCCCAGCGCGCCCTCGTCGGAGACGACCGCGAGGCCGCGACCGGCGACGACCGCGTCGGGGTCGCCCTCGCCCGCGAGCACGCCCTCGATGACCTGACGGGCGAGCTTGTCGTTGAGGGAGCCCTCGGCGACCAGCGCGCACACCCGGGCGACCTGCTCCGGGGTGATCTTCAGGGCGGCGAGGTCGGTACCCGCCTCGTTCGCCCGGCGGGCCAGCTCGCCCATCCACCACTTGCGCGCGGCCGCGGCGTCCGCGCCCGCGTCGATGGTGGCGACGATCAGATCGACGGCACCCGCGTTGAGGATGGACTGCATGTCGTGCGCGGAGACGCCCCACTCCTCGCGGAGCCGGTTGCGGCGCACGCGCGGCAGCTCGGGCAGCGCCTTGCGCAGCTCCTCGACCCACTCCCGGGAGGGAGCGACCGGCACCAGGTCCGGCTCGGGGAAGTAGCGGTAGTCCTCGGCGTTGTCCTTGATGCGACCCGCCGTGGTCGACCCGTCCTCCTCGTGGAAGTGCCGGGTCTCCTGCACGATCGTGCCGCCGGAGGACAGCACCGCCGCGTGCCGCTGGATCTCGAAGCGCGCCGCCCGCTCGACGGAACGCAGCGAGTTGACGTTCTTCGTCTCCGAACGGGTGCCGAACTTCTCGGTGCCGTTCGGGCGCAGCGACAGGTTCACGTCGCAGCGCATCTGGCCCTGCTCCATGCGGGCCTCGGAGACGCCGAGCGCCTTGATGAGCTCGCGCAGCTCGGCGACGTAGGCCTTGGCGACCTCGGGGGCCCGCTCGCCCGCGCCCTCGATCGGCTTGGTGACGATCTCGATGAGCGGGATGCCGGCCCGGTTGTAGTCGAGCAGGGAGTGGGACGCGCCGTGGATACGGCCGGTGGCGCCGCCGACGTGCAGCGACTTCCCGGTGTCCTCCTCCATGTGGGCGCGCTCGATCTCCACGCGGAAGATCTCGCCGTCCTCCAGCTGGACGTCCAGGTAGCCGTTGAAGGCGATGGGCTCGTCGTACTGGGAGGTCTGGAAGTTCTTCGGCATGTCCGGATAGAAGTAGTTCTTCCGGGCGAAGCGGCACCACTCGGCGATCTCGCAGTGCAGCGCCAGACCGATCTTCACGGCCGACTCGACGCCGATCGCGTTGACGACCGGCAGCGAGCCGGGCAGGCCGAGGCAGGTGGGGCAGGTCTGCGAGTTGGGCTCGGCGCCCAGCTCCGTGGAGCAGCCGCAGAACATCTTGGTCCTGGTGCCCAGCTCGACATGGACTTCGAGGCCCATGACGGGGTCGTAGGACGCCAGGGCGTCCTCGTACGACACCAGATCAATGGTGGTCACGGAAAACTAACCTCTCAGTCCGCGAGGACGTCGTCGCTGCTCATCCGGCGCAGTTCGCGCACGAGCAGGGCGACACCGGTGGCGATGGCGGCGGCGGAGACGACGGCGTCCACGAGCTGGAGGGTGTCCTGCTCGCCCCGGGCCTTCTTCGCCTGCTTGATGACGCTCACGGCGCCGAAGAGCGTGGTGCCGATGGACAGGTACGTACCGGGCCGGGACTTCTTGAAGCCCTTGGCCTTCGCGAGCTTTCCGCCCTTTTCGGTGTTCACAGTGACGGTGCCTCCTCGAGCAGCGAGTGTCCCCAGCGGGCGTTGAACGCGGCCTCGACGGCCGCGCCCACCCGGTAGAGCCGGTCGTCGGCCATGGCGGGCGCGATGATCTGCAGACCCACCGGCATCCCGTCCTCGGGTGCCAGACCGCAGGGCAGCGACATGGCCGCGTTGCCCGCCAGGTTGGTCGGGATGGTGCACAGGTCGGCGAGGTACATCGCCATCGGGTCGTCGGCCCGCTCGCCGATCGGGAACGCCGTGGTCGGGGTGGTCGGCGAGACGAGCACGTCGACACCGCCCTCCCCGAAGGCCTTCTCGAAATCGCGCGTGATGAGCGTACGGACCTTCTGCGCGGAGCCGTAGTACGCGTCGTAGTAGCCGGAGCTGAGGGCGTACGTGCCCAGGATGACGCGGCGCTTCACCTCGTCGCCGAAGCCGGCCTCGCGGGTGAGCGCGGTGACCTCCTCGGCGGACTTCGTGCCGTCGTCGCCGACGCGCAGGCCGTAGCGCATGGCGTCGAAGCGGGCCAGGTTGGAGGAGCACTCCGACGGCGCGATGAGGTAGTACGCGGCCAGGGCCAGGTCGAAGGAGGGGCAGTCCACCTCGACGACCTCGGCGCCCAGCTCCTTCAGCAGCTCGACGGACTCGTCGAAGCGCTGCAGGACGCCGGCCTGGTAGCCCTCGCCGCGGAACTGCTTGACGACACCGACGCGCATGCCCTTGACGTCGCCGTTCCGCGCCGCCTCGACGACCGGCGGGACCGGGGCGTCGATGGAGGTGGAGTCCAGCGGGTCGTGGCCGGCGATGGCCTCGTGCAGCAGGGCCGCGTCCAGGACCGTACGGGCACAGGGCCCGCCCTGGTCGAGGGAGGAGGAGAAGGCGACCATGCCGTAGCGGGAGACGGCGCCGTAGGTCGGCTTGACGCCGACGGTGCCGGTGACGGCGGCGGGCTGGCGGATGGAACCGCCGGTGTCCGTGCCGATGGCGAGCGGCGCCTGGTAGGAGGCCAGCGCGGCGGAGGAACCGCCGCCGGAACCGCCGGGGATCTTGGTGAGGTCCCAGGGGTTGCCGGTGGGGCCGTACGCGCTGTTCTCCGTCGACGACCCCATGGCGAACTCGTCCATGTTGGTCTTGCCGAGGATGACGACGTCCGCTTCCTTGAGCTTGCGGGTCAGCGTCGCGTCGTACGGCGGGATCCAGCCTTCGAGGATCTTGGAACCGACGGTGGTCGGGATCCCCTTGGTGGTGAAGATGTCCTTCAGCGCCAGCGGCACACCGGCCAGCGGGCCGAGCTTCTCGCCGCGCTCGCGCTTGGCGTCCACCTCGCGCGCCTGGGCGAGCGCGCCCTCGCGGTCGACGTGCAGGAAGGCGTGCACCTTCTCGTCGACGGCCTCGATCCGGGCCAGATGCGCTTCGGTCACCTGTACGGCGGTGACCTCGCCCGAAGCGATCTTCGCGGCGGTCTCGGCCGCGGTGAGCTTGATCAGGTCGGTCATGTCAGTCCTCCCCCAGGATCTGCGGCACCTTGAAACGCTGCTGCTCCTGGGCCGGGGCGCCGGACAGCGCCTCCTGCGGGGTCAGCGACGGACGGACCTCGTCCGAGCGCATGACGTTGGTCAGCGGCAGCGGGTGGGACGTCGGCGGTACGTCCTCGTCGGCCACATCGGAAACGCGGGCGACCGCGCCGATGATGTCGTCGAGCTGCGTGGCGAAGTGGTCGAGCTCTTCGTCCTTCAGCTCCAGACGTGCCAGCCGTGCGAGGTGGGCGACCTCCTCGCGCGTGATGCCAGGCATGCGGCGATCCTCAGGGTTCGTGACGGTACTGGGCGGGTTGATGCGCCCAATCCTATGGCGCCGCACGCACTGCCCGCGAAACGGTTTCGCTGGGCGCTGTGCCGGTGCCGGATTCCGGGCCTCCGGGGGAGGGATTCGCAGCTGCGCGCGGGCCGCCTGCGGCGGCGGTCCGTCGTTGCCGCCTGCGGCGGCGGGCGCCCTGCGGGCGCGTCCTCAAACGCCGGACGGGCTGGTTTGGCCCCCCGGCGGAGCCGACCCGCGGGGGGAACCGCCGTACCTGCCCGACCGGCTAGGTCACCGGCTGGTCCGCTTCCTCCTCCGCCGGTGCGGTGGACGTCGCGGCCGCCGCCGCGGCGGCGGCGTGGAGGGGCTCGTCCTCGCGGTGCCAGCCGCATTCGCTGCGCAGCCGCAGCCACGCCGTCGTCTCGTCCGGCGGCATCGCCGCCGCGACCAGCCAGCCCTGGACCGCGTCACAGCCCAGGTCCCGCAGGCGTTCCCAGGTCTCGTCGTCCTCGACGCCCTCGGCGACGACGACCAGGCCCAGGGAGTGGGCCAGGTCGAGCGTGCAGCGGACGATCTCGGCGTCCTCGTTGTCGATGGCGAGGCGGGCGACGAAGGAACGGTCGATCTTGAGTTCGCTGACCGGCAGCCGGCGCAGGTGGACGAGGGAGGAGTAGCCGGTGCCGAAGTCGTCCAGGGACATCTTCACGCCGTGGCCGGTGAGCCCGGCGAGGGTGTCGGCGGCGCGCTGCGGGTCCTCCAGGAGGACGTGCTCCGTTATTTCCAGCTGGAGCGACCCGGCGGGGACGCCGTGCCGGGCGAGGCGGGCGGCGACCGAACCCGCGAAGCCCGGGGTGTGGACGTCGCGCGGCGAGACGTTGACCGCGACGGGTACCTCCAGGCCCATGGCCCGCCACTTGGCGACCTGTCCGAGGGCGGTCTCCAGGACGTATTCGGTGAGCCGGGGCATCAGGCCGGACGATTCGGCTATCGCGATGAACTCGTCCGGGGAGACCCGGCCGCGCTCGGGGTGGACCCAGCGCACCAGCGCCTCGAGCCCGGCCACGTGCCCGTCGAAGCCGACCTTGGGCTGGTAGTGCAGCTCCACTTCGCCCGCGTCCAGGGCGCGCCGCAGATCGCCCAACAGGCCGAGCCGGTCGGGGGTGTTGCCGTCGCGGCGGGCCTCGTAGACCTCGACTCCGCTGCGGTCCCGCTTCGCCTGGTACATCGCCACGTCGGCGCGGCGCAGCAGCCCTTCCGCGTCGAGGGCGTGGTCGGGGTAGACGGCGACGCCGGCGCTCGCCTCCAGGACGAGGGTGAGGCCGTCGAGGTCGAGCGGTGAGCCGAGGGCGGCGACCAGCGACCGGGCCACCCGCTGGGCGCTGGTGAGGGAGTCGGTGGTGGGCAGCAGGACGGCGAACTCGTCGCCGCCGAGCCGGGCGGCCTCCGCGCCGTGCGGCAGGGCCAGCCGCAGCCGATCGGCGATCTGGAGCAGCAGCCGGTCGCCGGCGAGATGGCCGAGGGTGTCGTTGACGGACCGGAACCGGTCGAGGTCGATGAGGACGAGGGCGGCGCGGTCGCCGGCCTGCTCGGCCTCGTCGAGGGCGTTCCAGGTGCTCTCCAGCAGCCATTGGCGGTTGGGCAGCCCGGTGAGGGGGTCGCGGAGCTGTTCCTCGGCACGCGCGTGGGCGATCCACAGGGTGGAGTCCAAGGCGATGAGCGGCACCGCGAAGAGCGGCAGCAGCAGGGGCGCGTGATCGGCGACGACGGCGATGAGCGGGGCGATGCCGAGGAGGGCGCCCCCGACGAGGGCCTGCCGGACCAGGGCGGTGCGGGCGATGCTGCTGATGCCGCCGTTGCGCGGGGCCATGGAGTACCAGAGCAGGGCGCGGGTGACGACGAGATAGAGGAAGGCCGCGACGGCGATCGGGGGGATGTCGGTGAGCTGCCAGCTGTCCGGGAGCCAGGGGTCTTCGACGCTGGCGGCCGTCCCGCACAGGGCGAGGGCGAGACCGGCGGCGACGATGCCGAGGATGTCGACCGCGCCGTGGAGTAACGCCTGCCGCCAGCGGTGCCTGCGCGCGGTGGCGACCAGGGTGACGACGGCGATGCTGATGAGGGCGGCCGGGACCCAGCCGTAGAGCAGCAGGACGGCGAGGGTGAGGGCGGCGCCCGATCCCGTGCCGCCCCACCAGCGGTCCCGGCCGAGGGCGACGAGGTGCGCGACGATGAGCGCCGTCAGGGTCGCCAGCGACCAGCCGACGGCACGGCCGGGAAAGAGGCCGTGCCCGCTGGTGAGTGCCCAGCAGATCCCGGCGGCGAGCGCGAGCGCGGCCATCAGGACGCAGACCGCCGGCAGGGCGGGCGGGGGGACCCGGCGCAGCCGCGAGGCCGGTTCGGCGCTGTCGGTGGGTTTCATGCCCGTCCCTCTCACAGCCGGCGGTGCCCGCGCCACGGCAGGCGCACATCTCAACAGTAGGCCGCGGAAGGGCACGACGGGCAGCGATCGGCAGCGGTTGCCCGATTGCGGTCCGCCCTCCTCCGGCCTTTGGTAGGCGCTGTAGAGGTAATGCCCACTGACTATGCGGGCATTACTCCGCAGGGGTGGCGGCTGGGTCCCGCCGCCGCCGCGCGCCCCCGGGCGAGCCGGGGAGCGGGCCGGGCCGGCTCGCCCGTACCACCGCTACCGGCGGTGTCCTCCATCGCCGGACACGCCCTAGGCCGGATCGCCGGGCTTGCCGTCACCCGAACTGTCGTCCGTGCCGGCGTCCGTGTCACCCTCCTGGGGGACGGCCGCCGCGCGGGCGGCCTCCGGCCCTTCCGCGAGCAGTACGGCGAAGCCGTCCTCTTCCAGGACGGGGACCTTCAATTGCATGGCCTTGTCGAACTTCGACCCGGGGTTGTCACCCACGACCACGAAGTCCGTCTTCTTGGAGACCGATCCGGTCACCTTCGCGCCCCGGCTCTGGAGGGCTTCCTTCGCCCCGTCACGGGTGTGGGAGGCCAGCGTTCCGGTGACGACGACGGTCAGCCCCGCGAGCGGGCGCGGCCCCTCGTCCTCGCCGGCCTCTTCCTCCATGCGGACCCCGGCGGCCTTCCACTTCTCCACGATCTCGCGGTGCCAGTCCTCGGCGAACCACTGCCGTACCGAGGCCGCGATGGTGCCGCCGACGCCCTCGACGGCCGCCAGTTCCTCCTCGCTCGCCTCGGCGATCCGGTCCAGCGAGCGGAACTCCCGCGCCAGCGCGACCGCCGCGACCGGGCCCACGTGGCGGATCGAGAGGCCGGTGAGGATGCGGGACAGCGGGCTGGACTTGGCCCGTTCCAGCTCGTTCATCAGCTTTTTGGTGTTCTCCTTCGGCTCGGGGGGCAGCGTGCGCTTCTCCTCCCCCCGGCCCACCGTCTTCCCCTGGCCGTAGAAGTACGGGACGAGGAGGCGGTCGTCGTCGGCCGCGCCCTTGCGGGTGTCGCGGCGCCACATGCGGATGTCGCGCAGGTCCTCGACCTTCAGGTCGAACAGGTCGGCCTCGGTGGTGAGCGCGCGGGGGCCCTCGTCGGGGCTCGTGAGCGCCCGGACCGTCTCCTCGCCGAGCGCCTCGATGTCGAGTGCCTTACGCCCCGCCAGGTAGAAGATGCGCTCGCGCAACTGGGCGGGACAGGACCGGGCGTTGGGGCACCGGAGGTCGATGTCGCCCTCCTTCATCGGGCGTAGCCCGGCCCCGCACTCCGGGCACTCGGCGGGCATCACGAACTCCCGCTCGGTGCCGTCGCGCAGATCCACCACCGGGCCCAGGATCTCGGGGATCACATCGCCGGCCTTGCGCAGCACGACGGTGTCACCGATGAGGACGCCCTTGGCCTTGACGACCTCCTGGTTGTGCAGGGTGGCGAACTCGACCTCGGAGCCCGCGACCGTGACGGGCTCCACCACCGCGTAGGGGGTGACACGCCCGGTGCGGCCGACGCCGACGCGGATGTCGACCAGCTTGGTGTTGACCTCCTCCGGGGCGTACTTCCAGGCGATGGCCCAGCGCGGGGCGCGCGAGGTGGAGCCGAGCCGCCCTTGGAGGGGGATCTCGTCGACCTTGACGACGGTGCCGTCGATCTCGTGCTCCATCGAGTGCCGGACCTCGGGGTCGCCGTAGTGGGCGATGAACTCCCGCACGCCCTCCAGCGAGTCGACGACCCTGGCGTGCGCGGCGGTGGGCAGGCCCCACTCGCGCAGCAGTTCGTAGGCGTGCGACTGGCAGTCGATGTCGAAGCCCTCGCGGGCGCCGATGCCGTGCACCACCATGTGCAGCGGGCGGGACGCGGTGACCTTGGGGTCCTTCTGGCGCAGCGAGCCGGCCGCCGCGTTGCGCGGGTTGGCGAACGGCGGCTTGCCGGCCTCCACCAGGCGGGCGTTCAGCTCCTGGAACTTCTCCATCGGGAAGAAGACCTCGCCGCGCACCTCGACCAGGGCGGGGACCCGGTCGCCCGTCAGCTCGCGGGGCACCCCGTCGATCGTCCGCACGTTGGGCGTGATGTCCTCGCCGGTGCGGCCGTCGCCGCGGGTGGCGGCGCGGACGAGCCTGCCGCGCTCGTAGGTGAGGTTGACGGCGAGGCCGTCGACCTTGAGTTCGCACAGGAAGTGGTACGGGGTGCCCTCGCCGATGTCCTTGGCGACGCGCTCGGCCCAGCCCGCCAGCTCTTCGTCGTCGAAGGCGTTGTCGAGGGAGAGCATGCGCTCGCGGTGCTCGACGGCCGTGAACTCCGTCTCGTAGGAGCCGGCGACCTTCTGGGTGGGCGAGTCGGGTGTGCGCAGCTCCGGATGCTCCTCCTCCAGGGCCTCCAGCGAGCGCAGCAGCCGGTCGAACTCGGCGTCACTGACGACCGGGGCGTCCTTCACGTAGTACCGGAAGCGGTGCTCCTCGATCTGCTCGGCCAGCAGCGCGTGCTTCTCCCGCGCCTCCGCGGGTGCCGTAGCGAGCGGCGTCCTCGCCTCGAGCTGTCCGCCGTGCTGTTCGCCAGCCACCGTCTCGTCCTCCCGTGTGTTCCAAGAGCGCAGTCACTCAGGGTTGTCTGCGAGTGATCTCGCCGCCCGGGCGCAGTGGGCGAGGGCCGCCCGGGCATATGCGGGCGAAGCGCCCGCGAGCCCGCACGACGGGGTGATCACCACGGACTCCGCGAGAGTCCCCGGCGAAAGCCCCAGCCTGCGCCACAGCGTCCTGACACCCATGACGCTACCGGCAGGGTCCGACAATGGGCCGTCCACGCCCGGCACCACGCCAGCGAAGAGCTTGGTGCCGGCCTCGGCGGCCTCGCCGATCGCCTCGTCATCACGCTCGGTGAGTAGGGAGAAATCGAACGAGACGCCCTCGACGCCGGCCCGGCGCAGCAGCGCGAACGGCACGCCGGGGGCGCACGAATGTACGACGGGAGGTGCGCCGGTGACGTCCCGCGCGAGACTCACCAGGTCGCGCAGCGCGCCCTCGACGACGGCCCGGTCGACGGCGCGGTGGGTGCGGTAGCCGCTGGCGGTGCGGACCTGGCCGAGCAGCACGGCGGTCAGGGACGGCTCGTCTAGCTGGAGCACCACCTGGGCGCCGGGTACCCGGCGTCGTACCTCGGTCAGGTGGTTCCGCAGGCCCTCCGCGAGGGAGGCGGCCAGGTCCCGGCAGGCACCGGGGTCGCTGAGCGCCGCCTCGCCGCCGCGCAGTTCCAGAGCGGAGGCCAGCGTCCACGGGCCGACGGCCGAGACCTTCAGGGGGCCCTCGTAGCCCTGGGTGAACTCCTCGATCGCGTCCAGGTCCTCGCCCAGCCACGACCGCGCGCGCCGGGTGTCCCGGCCCGGCCGGTCGCTGATCCGCCATCCGCTCGGCTCGACGTGCGCGAACACCTCCACGAGCAGCCCGGCGGTCCTGCCGATCATGTCGGCGCCGGGCCCGCGCGCGGGCAGCTCCGGCAGATACGGCAGGGCCTCCAGCGACCCCGTGACGGTTTTCGCGGCCTCGCGCGCGTCCGTCCCGGGCATCGAACCGACCCCGGTGGCGACG
Source organism: Streptomyces sp. NPDC042259 (assembly GCF_055582085.1). Taxonomy (NCBI): domain Bacteria; kingdom Bacillati; phylum Actinomycetota; class Actinomycetes; order Kitasatosporales; family Streptomycetaceae; genus Streptomyces; species Streptomyces sp. NPDC042259. The sequence continues at coordinate 233,918 of NZ_JBVJDW010000005.1, forward strand.
CCCGCACCCCAGCTGAACTTGCTCTTCTCGCTCACGCAGGAAGGGTACGGGGCCCGGCCGGGGTCCCGCCCGCGCCGGTGTCCGCCGGCCGCCGGCTCAGCGGCCCGGCCGGACCGTCAGGTCGTTGATCTCCGCGTCCCGGGGCAGGTCGACGGCCAGCAGGATGGTCGTCGCGACGGACTCGGGGTCGATGTACGCCTCCGGGTCGTAGGCCCTGCCCTCCTGCTGGTGCACCTTCGCCTGCATGGGGGTGGCCGTGCGCCCGGGGTAGACGCTGGTGACCCGCACGCCGTTGCCGTGCTCCTCCTCGCGCAGCGCGTCCGCGAGCGCCTTGAGGCCGTGCTTGCTCGCCGCGTAGGCGCCCCAGTTGGCGTGGGCGCGCATCCCGGCACCGGAGTTGACGAAGACCACGTGCCCCTTGGTGATCCGCAGCTGCGGCAGGAACAGCCGGGTCAGCTCGGCCGGGGAGACGAGGTTGGCGGCGAGCTGACGGTTCCACGCCTTGGGCGCCAGGTCGCCGACGCCGCCGAGGTCGCAGACACCGGCGATGTGCAGCAGCGAATCGACGTGGTCGGGCAGCGTCTGCTGGCTGAGGGCCCAGGCCAGCCGGTCGGGGTTGGACAGGTCGCCGACGAGCGTCCGGGCGCCGGGGAACAGCGCGGCCAGTTCCTTCGCCCGGCCCGCGTCCCGGGCGAACAGATACAGCTCGTCGCCGCGCTCGAGCAGCCGCCGGGCGACCGCCGCCCCGATGCCGGAACCGGACCCAGTGATCAGATGTGTTGCCATACCGCCCAGCTTGCCCTACAGCGTCCCGGCCGACTCCTCCAGGTACGCCATGGCCCCCACCCCGTCCTCCGCGAAGAAGACCAGGTCGGTCAGGGGAATCGGCAGAAACCCCTCCGCCTCCATCCGCTGGAACTGCTGCTTGAGCCCGTCGTAGAAACCGGCGGCGTTCAGCAGCACCACGGGCTTGGTGTGCATTCCGTGCTTCTTCAGCTCCAGGATCTCCGTCGCCTCGTCGAGGGTTCCCGTACCACCGACCATGATCACTACGGCGTCGGCCCGGGCGAGCAGCTGCGCCTTGCGCTCGGCGAGATCCTTGGTGATCACCATTTCGTCGGCGTTCTCACGGGCCTTCGCCGCGAGGAATTCCACCGAGATCCCGACCAGCCGCCCGCCGTGCTCCTGGACGCCGTCCGCCACGACCTTCATCAGGCCCGACTCCGAACCGCCCCAGACCAGGGTGTGCCCGCCTTTGCCGATGAGTTCGGCGAATTCCCGGGCGGGGACGGTGTAGCGGTCGGCGAGGTCGGCGGCGGAGCAGAAGACGGAAATACGCATAAGCCCACGGTACGCGCCGGGATATACGGCCCGACGGCGACTCGGCACCCACCGGAACTAGGGCGCGAATCGTGCGGACCCCCGCTATGACCTGCTTTCGGACATCCTCTGTCCCGTTTCCGGATCTGTTCCGTCGCGGCCTCGTCACAGTATCCGCCGCGATTTGGGGGCGGCGCCGGGCATTGCTAGCCTGACGTGCGCTCGTCAAGCGGGCACGATTCAAGCCAATTCCTCGGGGGAGTTCTCACGTGAAGCTTCGTCATGTCCGCGGCGCCGCGGTATTCGTCATCGCCGTCGTCGCCCTGACCGGTGCGCGCGGCAGCCACGGCGGCAGCTGTGGCGGGTCCAGCCACCACAGCTCCTCCTCGTCCTCCTCCGGCGGCAGCACCTCGGGCGGCACCTCGGGCGACTCCACCGGTGGTCTCACGAGCGGCGGCACGACCTCGTCCGGCACGACGAGCGGCACGACGAGCGGCACGTCCGGTGACTCGACGACCTCGTCGGGCTCGACCACCTTCGGTTCGACCGGCGGCAGCGGAAGCCGGAACTCCGCGATGCGGGACATCAAGATCCTCGACTGCGCGTACACCGACCGGCTGGGCATCACCGCGAAGCTGGCCGCCACCAACAGCAGCTCGACGGCCTCCTACGACTACCGCGTCACCGTGAAGTTCACCGGTCCGGACGGCGCCCTCATCGGCACCCGCAACCCGACCATCCCGTGGGTCCAGCCGGGCAAGACGAGCAACCTCGACGTGTCGACCCCCTACGTCCCCAAGCCGGGCGCGTCGACGAGCGGCGGCAAGTGCGAGGTCACGGACGTCTCGCGCACCACGACGCAGCACTGACCCGGCGCCCCTCCCCTCGGGGGGCACCACCTGTTCATCCGGCGGCGCCGGGTGCCGGATGACACCGGCGCCCGGCGCCGCCGTGTGCGCGGGCCGGGCGAAGCGGGTGCGGGCGTCGTCAGCCGCGGTGGGCCGTGCCCGCCGGGGCGCGGTCCGTCGCCGCGATCGTGGCCGAACCGACGACACGGGTGCCGTCGTAGAGCACGATCGCCTGGCCGGGGGCCACCCCGCGGACCGGCTCGGCGAAGGACACCCGCAGCTCGTCGCCGATCAGCTCGGCCGTCACCTCGGTCTCACCGCCGTGCGCGCGCAGCTGGGCGGTGTACGTACCGGCACCCTCCGGCGCCACCCCGCACCAGCGGGGCTTGATCGCGGTCAGGGCGGTGACGTCCAGGGCCTCCACCGGGCCGACCGTCACCGTGTTGTTCACCGGGGAGATGTCCAGGACGTAGCGCGGCTTGCCGTCGGGTGCCGGGTGGCCGATGCGCAGGCCCTTGCGCTGGCCGATGGTGAAGCCGTACGCACCCTCGTGGGTACCGATCTTGGTGCCGGACTCGTCGACGATGTCCCCCTCGGACGTGCCCAGGTGCTTGGCGAGGAAGCCCTGGGTGTCGCCGTCGGCGATGAAACAGATGTCGTGGCTGTCGGGCTTCTTCGCCACGGCCAGGCCGCGCCGCTCCGCCTCGGCCCGGATCTCGTCCTTGGTCGTCAGGGTGTCGCCCAGCGGGAACATCGCGTGCGCCAGCTGCTTCTCGTCCAGCACGCCCAGCACGTAGGACTGGTCCTTGGCCATGTCGCTCGCGCGGTGCAGCTCGCGGGTGCCGTCCTCGTTCAGCACGACCGTCGCGTAGTGGCCGGTGCACACGGCGTCGAAGCCGAGCGCGAGGGCCTTGTCGAGCAGCGCCGCGAACTTGATCTTCTCGTTGCAGCGCAGGCAGGGGTTGGGCGTGCGCCCGGCCTCGTACTCGGCGATGAAGTCCTCGACGACGTCCTCGCGGAAGCGCTCGGCGAGGTCCCAGCAGTAGAAGGGGATGCCGATGACATCGGCGGCCCGGCGGGCGTCGCGCGAGTCCTCGATGGTGCAGCAGCCGCGCGCTCCGGTGCGGAAGGACTGCGGGTTCGCGGACAGGGCGAGGTGCACGCCGGTCACGTCGTGCCCGGCTTCGGCGGCACGGGCGGCCGCCACGGCGGAGTCGACGCCGCCGGACATGGCGGCGAGTACGCGCAGGCGACGGCCGTCGCGAGGCCCTGAGGGTGCACCGGGGAAGTCAGTCATAGCTGTACCAGGGTACGGGGTGGCTGCTGGCCGGGATGCCGGTCGCCCACCGTCGTGGTGCGGGTCACCGATGTCCTCAATCGCCGGACCGGCTTGTTCCAGTGTCCTCAATCGCCGGACGGGCTGGACTTCGCCGGAACCGGCGGGGTGCCGTGTGCCTCCGGCGGTTTGCCGGGCCTTGCTCGCCGGACGGGCTGGATATTCCAGCCCGTCCGGCGATTGAGGACCGGGGTCCGGGGCGGAGCCCCGGCTGGAACCAGGGGGACGCCGTACGCGTTCTGCGCATCAGGGGGTCGGACGTGGAACGAGAACGCATAAGCCGTCGCGGGCTGCTGATCGGCGGAGCCGCCGTGGCGGCCGCGGGCGCGGCGGGGTACGCCGGGCGCAACGGGTTCGCGCGGTGGTGCTGGGGCGCCGCCGGGCTGGAGCGCCCTCGCACGGACGGCGTGCTCGATCACGCGGGCGCCGAGTGGGTCGCCGCCTCGTCCGCGAACTGGCGGCGCGCGGACCGGCCGGCCGACTACACCGTCGACCGGGTCGTCGTCCACGTCGTCCAGGGCAGCTACGGCGACGCCCTGCGGGTCTTCCGCGACCCCCTGCACGAGGCCGCCGCGCACTACGTCGTGCGCAAGGACGGGCACATCGCGCAGACCGTCCGCGAGCTGGACGTGGCCTTCCACTCCGGCAACCGCCGCTTCAACGAGCGCAGCGTCGGCATAGAGCACGAGGGCTACGTGGACCGGCCCGCCGATTTCACCGACGCGATGTACGAGGCGTCGGCCCGGCTCACGGCCGGGATCTGCGCGCGCTACGGGATCCCGGCGGACCGGGCTCATATCGTCGCCCACTCCGAGGTACCGGGGACGGACCACACCGATCCCGGTCCGCACTGGGACTGGGACCGGTACGTGGCGCTCGTACGGCGCGCACGGCGCCCCTGACCGGCGACGGTCAGCTGAGGCCGGCCGATCGGGCTCGTTCCACCACCGGGCCGATGGCGTCCCGGACGGCGGCCACGTCCTCCTTGGTGGAGGTGTGGCCGAAGGAGAAGCGGAGGGTGCCGCGGGCCAGGTCCGGGTCGGTGCCCGTGGCGAGGACCACGTGGCTGGGCTGGGCGACCCCGGCGGTGCAGGCGGAGCCGGTGGAGCACTCGATGCCCTGGGCGTCCAGCAGCAGGAGCAGCGAGTCGCCCTCGCAGCCGGGGAAGGAGAAGTGGGCGTTGGCGGGCAGCCGGCCCGCCGGGTCCGGGTCGCCGCCGAGCACCGCGTCGGGCACGGCCGCCCGGACGGCCTCGACCAGCTCGTCACGGAGCGCGCCGACCTCGCGCGCGAAGTCCTCGCGCCGCTCGGCGGCGAGCACGCCCGCGACCGCGAAGGAGGCGATGGCGGGCACGTCGAGCGTCCCGGAGCGGACGTGCCGCTCCTGCCCGCCGCCGTGCAGCAGGGGTACGGGCGCGTAGCGGCGGCCCAGCAGCAGGGCGCCGATGCCGTACGGGCCGCCGACCTTGTGGCCGCTGACGGTCATGGCGGCCAGCCCCGAAGCGGCGAAATCGACGTCCAGCTGGCCGAACGCCTGCACCGCGTCGGCGTGCAGGGGAATGTCGAACTCGGCCGCGGCGTCGGCCAGTTCGCGGACCGGCATGACCGTGCCGATCTCGTTGTTGGCCCACATGACGGTGACGAGGGCCACGTCGTGCGGGTCGCGGGCTATGGCCTCGCGCAGCGCGTCGGGACGCACCCGCCCGAGGGAGTCGACGGGGAGGTACTCCACCGTCGCCCCCTCGTGCTCGGCGAGCCAGTCGACGGCGTCGAGCACGGCGTGGTGCTCCACGGGGCTGGCGAGGATCCGGCGCCGGGCGGGGTCGGCGTCCCGGCGTGCCCAGTACAGGCCCTTGACGGCGAGGTTGTCGGCTTCGGTGCCGCCCGCGGTGAAGACCACCTCGCTGGGCCGCGCGCCGAGTGACGCCGCGAGCGACTCGCGCGACTCCTCGACGGTACGGCGCGCGCGACGTCCGGCGGCGTGCAGCGAGGAGGCGTTCCCGGCGAGGGCGAGCTGGGCGGTCATCGCCTGCACCGCTTCCGGGAGCATCGGAGTGGTGGCGGCGTGGTCGAGGTAGGCCATGGTGGGACGATTCTACGAGCTGGGCCGGGGCTCCGTACCGGGCGTTCCCGGTCTCCCTCGAAGCGGTGCCCGGGCCGGGGTGCGGGCCGGGGCGCGGGCCGGCTCCGCTTCGGGCCGCGGCCTCCCCGGGCCCGCTCCCGCGATCCGCGGCCGGCCGCGGGTCAGGAGGCGCGCAGCACCCGGGCCAGCTGGCGTGACTGTGCCACCAGGCGGTCCTGGCTGTCCCAGACCTCGGCGTCCTCCTCCAGGTAGCCGCCCGCGAGGTTGCGGGTGGTGAGGGAGACCCGCAGCGGGCCGGGGGCGGGACGGCAGCGGATGTGGGCGGTGAGTTCGATGGTGGGCACCCAGCCGGTCACGCCCAGCTCGAAGACGGCGGGCGGCAGCGCGTCGACGGCCAGCAGCAGCGCGAGCGGGTCGGGGTCGCGGCCGTCGGCCAGGCCGAACCAGCCGCGCATCGCGCCCTGGCCGCCGGGGGTGCCCAGCGCCCAGCCGGCCGTGGCCGGGTCGAGCCGGATGTCGAGGCGTCCGGCGATCTCGGGCGTGGTCGCCGGGTCGCCGTCCGCGCTGCTCAGGCAGCGTTCGTACGGCGGGAGGGCCGGCGGTTTCGCGGTGGTGCGGACGTCGTCGGGGAGGGCGTCCAGCTCGCCGTAGGTGGCCAGGACGCGGATGCGCTCGACCTCGGCGCCGTTCTCGTCGAACTGGAGCAGCGTGGCCTGGCCCGTGGAAAGCGAGCGGCTGGCGCGGATCTGTTCGGTGCGGATCTCGGCGGGGCTGGGCAGCGAGGCGGACAGGTAGTGGGCGGTGATGGAGAAGGGATCGGGGTGCCGGAGCGTCTCGCCGAGGGCCCGGCCCAGGAGGGCGAGGAGGTAGCCGCCGTTGACGGCGTGACCGATGGTCCACCCCGCGGAGAGGTCCGCGTCGAACACCGCGGAGGTGCCGGGGGTGCCGGGTGCGCGCCGCGCGAGGGCGGTGTCCCGGTCGAATTCGCTGGTGCCGATGGTTCCCTGTGCCATGTCGGCACGCTACACCCGGAAGTTACTGACTGGTAGGTCCAGCAAGGGGCCGACCTGGGCCGAGCCCCCGTCACACCTCTTCGGCGGCGGCGCTGCGCCGGTGCCAGGCGCGCGGCGCCCGCCAGTGGAAGCGCATCGACAGCAGCCGCAGCACGAACGCCGTCAGGACCGGGATCACACTGGTGGTGGCGGACAGCGCGTCGAAGTGGATCAGCACGGCGGCCATGGTGGCGCCCATCATCGCGGGCACGGCGTACAGATCGCGGTCCCAGCGCAGCAGCGAGGGCACCTCGTGGGCGAGGATGTCGCGCAGCACGCCGCCGCCGACCGCCGTGGCCACGCCGAGCGCGGCGGCGAAGGTCAGGCCGAGGCCGTGGGCATGGGCCTTCATCGTGCCGGTGACACAGAACAGGCCCAGTCCGGCGGCGTCGAAGACGCCCACCGCCTTGGTGATCCGTTCGACCTCGGGATGCAGGAAGACCACGAGCAGGGTGGCCAGCATCGGGGTCAGGAAGTAGCCGAGGTCGGTGAAGGCGGCGGGCGGCACGGCACCGATGATCAGGTCCCGCAGCACCCCGCCGCCCAACGCCGTGACCTCGGCGAGCACGGTCATGCCGAAGACGTCGAAGTTCTTCCGCACGGCGAGCAGCGCACCCGAGATGGCGAAGACGAAGATCCCGACGAGGTCCAGGGAATGCTGGACTGAGGGGCTGAACAGATCGGTGAGCACGCGACATTCTTACCCGTCGCGGACAGTGGTCCCGACCTCCCCACTGTCCCCAGCGTCCTCACCGACTCTACCCAGCCCCATGTCCCTCGGCGCTACGGCTTCGCGGGCTTGCCCGGCTTCCCGATCCAGGTGTCGAAGAGACCGCCGAGCTTCTGGCCCGAGACCTTCTCGGCGAGAGCGATGAACTGCTTGATGTCGGCGTTGCCGTAGCGGTGCTGCGAAGTCCACAGCGGCAGCAGCTTGAAGAAGGCCTTGTCGCCGATCCGCTCGCGCAGCGCCTGCAGGGCCATCGCCCCGCGCTGGTAGACCGCCCGCGAGAACATCGTGTCGCGCTGCGGGTCGGCGACGACGATCTTCCAGAAGGGGTCGTCGGCGCCGTAGCGGTTGTAGGCGTCCAGGAAGGACTGGTGGGCGCTCTTGCGGCCCTTGTGCTCGTCCCACAGCCACTCGGAGTAGGAGGCGAAGCCCTCGTTGAGCCAGATGTTCTTCCACTCGCGCACCGAGACGGAGTCACCGAACCACTGGTGGGCCAGCTCGTGGACGATGGTGCCCTCGTCCCGGACCGCCGAGTAGACCGGCTTGGTCTGGGTCTCCAGCGAGAACTCGGCGTCCGGCATGTCGTCGACGATGGCGCCCGTCTCCTCGAAGGGGTACGGACCGAAGACCTTCGACCAGTAGTCGGTGGCCTCGGCGGTGATCCCGTAGAAGTCGACGGGGTTCTTGCCCTTGAGCACCGGGTCGACGGCCACGTAGATCGGGGTGCCGGCGGGGGTCTTGCCCGTGCGCACGTCGAATTTCCCGATGGTGGCGGTGGCGAGGTAGGGCGCCATGGGCCGGGTGGCCCGCCAGTGCGAGACGGTCTTGGAGCCCTGGGTGCGGGTGGAGACCAGCCGGCCGTTGGAGATGCCGGTGAGGCCCTTGGGGGCCTTGATCCGGACGTCGAAGGCGGCCTTGTCCGAGGGGTGGTCGCTGGAGGGGAACCAGGTGGAGGCGGCATTGGGCTCGCAGGCGACGAAGACGCCGTCGGGGGTCTTCATCCAGCCGTACTTGGAGCCGAAGATGATGGGGCCGCTGAGCGGCTTGGGTATACCGCCGTACGTCACCGTGGTGGTGAAGGTCCGGCCCTTGGCCAGGGAGTTGCGGGGGCGGATGTTGATCTCGTCGCCGGTGCGGGTGAAGGCGGCGCGCCGGCCGTTCACCTCGACCGAGGTGACCTTCAGCTGCTGCAGGTCGAGGTGGAAGGACGAGAGCGACTTCGTGGCCCGCGCGGTGACGGTCGCCTTGCCGTCGAGCCGCCCGGTCTCGGGGGTGTAGCCGATATCGAGCCCGTAGTGCCGGACGTCGAAGCCGCCGTTGCCCAGGTTCGGGAAGTAGGAGTCCCCCACCCCGGGGGCGCCCGGGGTGGGCGCCGGGGCGGCGGAGATCACCCATACCGACGCGGCGGCGGTGGCGAGGGCGAGAAGTCTGGTCGAGCGGTGCCGGGCGGAGCGGCGGGAGAGAGCCATGAGTCGTTCCTTTCGAACACGCGAACGCCAATGCAGCGCACGCGCCGACTCTGCCCCCTCCCGCCCCAACCAGCCAAGAGCTTTACCGATTTGTCATACCGGGACGTTCGTCACAGCCTCGTCCGGAATGTTCTCCGGGTGATGGCAAGCCACTTGATGCCCTGTCACCAGCGGGATCAGCGGTGGTTCCTGCCGCTCGCACACCTCCGTCGCCTTCCAGCACCGGGTGTGGAAGCGGCACCCCGACGGCGGGGAGATCGGCGAGGGCACATCGCCCTTGAGGAGAATGCGCTCCCGCTTCGCCCGTCGTTTCGGGTCCGGCACCGGCACCGCGGACATCAGCGCCTTGGTGTAGGGGTGCATCGGCGTCGCGTACAGCGCCTGGCGGTCGGCCAACTCCACGATCTTCCCGAGGTACATGACCGCGATCCGGTCGGATACGTGCCGGATGACCGACAGGTCGTGCGCGATGATGACGTACGTCAGGCCCAGCTCGTCCTGGAGGTCGTCCAGCAGGTTGACCACCTGGGCCTGGATCGACACGTCCAGCGCGGAGACCGGCTCGTCCGCGACCACCAGCTTGGGCTTGAGCGCGAGCGCCCGGGCGATGCCGATGCGCTGCCGCTGGCCGCCGGAGAATTCGTGCGGATAGCGGTTGTAGTGCTCCGGGTTGAGGCCCACCAGCCCCAGCAGTCGCTGGACCTCCTTCTTCACCCCGCCCTCGGGGGTGATCTTCTGGAGCTTGAAGGGCGCGCTGACGATCGAGCCGACCGTATGCCGGGGATTGAGCGAGGAGTACGGATCCTGGAAGATCATCTGGACGTCGCGGCGCAGCGGCCGCATCCCGCCCACCCCCAGGTGCGTGATGTCCTTGCCCTCGAACTCGATCCGCCCGCCGGTGGGCTCCAGCAGCCGGGTGATCAGCCGGCCCATGGTGGACTTGCCGCAGCCGGACTCCCCCACCACGCCCAGGGTCTCCCCCGGCCGCACGTCGAAGGAGATGCCGTCCACGGCCTGCACCGCGCCCACCTGGCGGCGCAGCAGCCCCTTGGTGATCGGGAAGTGCTTGACCAGGCCCTCGACCTTGAGCAGGGGTTCACCCGCCGCCTTCGCGGGCCCCTGGCGGGGAATCGTCGCCCGGTGATCGGGCGCGGTCTCGTCGGGTACGGCGTTATCGGGCACGGGTCGGTCCTTCACAGCTTGGGCGCAATCTCTTCGGTCCAGATGCGCGTCCGCTCCTCCTGCGGCAGGTGACAGGCGGAGTGGTGCCTGCCGCCCTCGTCACCGGTCACCAGGCGCAGTTCGGGCCGCTCGGTGCGGGTGACGCCGCCCTTGGGCAGGTCGGCGTAGGGGCAGCGCGGGTTGAAGGCGCAGCCGGACGGCACGTTGATGAGGCTGGGCGGCGAGCCCTTGACGGGGATCAGCCGCTCGGTCTGGTCCCGGTCGATGCGCGGCATCGAGCCCAGCAGCCCCCAGGTGTAGGGGTGCTGGGGTTCGTAGAAGACCTTCTCGGCCGGGCCGCGTTCGACGCAGCGGCCGCCGTACATCACCAGGATGTCGTCGGCCAGCTCGGCGACGACGCCCAGGTCGTGGGTGATGATGATGACCGCGGAGCCGAACTCCTTCTGCAGATCGCGGATCAGGTCGAGGATCTGCGCCTGGACGGTCACGTCCAGGGCGGTCGTCGGCTCGTCCGCGATGAGCAGCTCGGGGTTGTTGACCAGCGCCATCGCGATCATCGCGCGCTGGCGCATGCCGCCGGAGAACTGGTGCGGGTAGTCGTCCACCCGCCGGTCGGGCTGGGGGATGCCGACGCGGTCCAGCAGCTCGACCGCGCGCTTTCGGGCGGCCTTCTTGTCCACGTCGTGATGGACCCGGTAGGCCTCGACGATCTGTGCGCCGATGGTGAAGTACGGGTGCATGGCCGACAGCGGATCCTGGAAGATCATCGCCATCTCGCGGCCGCGCAGCCGGCGTACCTCGTCCGGGTCGGCGGTCATCAGTTCCTTGCCGTCGAGCCAGATCTCGCCGGTGATCCGGGCCTTGCGGCGGCCGTACTGGCCGACGGTGTGCAGGCCCATGATGCCGAGCGAGGTGACCGACTTGCCGGAGCCGGACTCGCCGACGATGCCGAGGGTCCTGCCCTTCTCCAGCTGGAAGGAGAGCCCGTCGACGGACTTCACCATGCCGTCGTCGGTGGGGAAGTGGATCCGCAGATCGCGTACGTCGAGGAAGGCGGTGGGTGCCGCGGCGGCCGTGCGGACGGGCTCGCCGACGGCGCCGCTGGGGGAAAGGTCCGTCACGAGAGCCTCACTCGGGGGTCGATCACGGCGTACAGGAGGTCCACCACGAGGTTGGCGACCACGACGGCGACCGCGGCGACGAGCGTCACCCCGAGGATCAGCGGCAGATCGCGGTCGCTGATGGCCTTCACCGCGGCCTGGCCGAGGCCCGGCAGGTTGAACGTGGACTCGGTGAGGATCGCGCCGCCGACGAGGGCGCCGAGGTCCATGCCGAGGATGGTCAGGATGGGGGTCATCGTGGAGCGCATGGCGTGCTTGCCGATGACGACGGGTTCGCGCAGGCCCTTGGCGCGGGCCGTGCGGATGTAGTCCTCGCCGAGGATCTCCAGCATGGTGGCCCGGGTCAGCCGGGCGTACATCGCCGCGTAGAGGAAGGCGAGGGTGATCCAGGGCAGGAGCAGCCCGCCGAACCACGCCCCCGGATCCACGGCGAAGTCGACGTATTCACCGTCCACCCAGCCCAGTCCGTAATGGAAGATCGCGAGCGAGAGCAGACCGGTGAAGTAGATCGGCAGCGAGACACCGCTGAGTGCGACGGTCATGGCCGCGCGGTCCCATACGCTGCCGCGCTTGAGGGCGGAGACGATGCCGGTGGTGACGCCGCCCAGCACCCACAGCACACAGGCGCCCCCGGCCAGCGAGAGCGTGACCGGCAACCGGTCCTGGAGCACGGGCCAGATGGCCTGCTCGGTGCGGAAGGAGTAGCCGAAGCACGGGGCGTCGCAGCGGACGGAGGTGCCGCCGCCGCTGTAGTCCCGGCCGGCGAAGATGCCGGTGACGAATTCCCAGAACTGCACGAGGATCGGCTTGCCCAGTCCGAGCTTCTCCCGGATGCCCTCGATCGTGGCCGGGTCCGCCTGCTTGCCGACGTACAGGGCGGCGGGGTCGGCTCCGGTGAGCTTCGGAATCGCGAAGAAGATGCCGAAGGTCACCAGGGTGACCACGAGCAGCATCACGATGACGGCGATCAGCCGCCTGACGATATAAGCGAACACTGCGGTCGGCCCGGCGGCGGCCCGGGAACCCCTCGGTCAAGGGGCGCCCGGACCGCCACGCGCGGCCCTCACCTGCCCTTCGGGCCTAGCGGCGGGTGCGCCGGTGGAGCGGACGGACTGTCACTTGACGACACCGAGCGAGGCGTAGTCGTAGCGGCCGTTGTAGGCGTCGGCCGTGTAGACGTTGGTCAGCCGGGAGCTGCGCCAGATGATGTTCTTCTCGTAGGTGAAGGGCAGGTACCAGGCGCCCTCCATGACCTTCTTGTTGGCCTCCTGGTAGATCTTCCCGGCCTTCTCCGGGTCGGTCTCGGCAACACCGTCGTCGAAGAGCTTGTTGACCGCCGGGTCGTCGAGTTCGGGGTAGTTCTGGTTGCCGCTCTGCTGGATGAAGCGGCCGTCCGCGATGGGCTTCAGGAAGCCCTGGCCGCTGGGGAAGTCGGCGCCCCAGCCCATGATGATGATTCCGTAGTTCTTGGACTTGACGTTCTTCGGCGCACCGATGATGCCGGTGGACTGCGCGCCGTCGAACTGGTCGATCTGCGCGTCGATGCCGACCTTCTTCAGGGCCGCCTGCAGCGACTCGGCGGTGGCGACCTCCGGCGGCTTGTTGTTGCGGACCGCGATCGTGGTCTTGAAGCCCGTGGGCTTGCCGCAGGCCTTCAGCTCCTCCTTGGCCTTGGCCTCGTTGGGCTTGCCCTGCTTGACGTCGTACGGGTCGTAGGCGGCGTCGAAGCCCTTGACCGACGGCGGCAGCATGCTGGTGCCGATGGAACCGCCCGCCTGCGGGCCGCCGCGGGCGGTCTGCAGCGAGGTGTGGTCGGCGGCGTAGATGACGGCCTTGCGGCAGTGCTCGTTGTCGAACGGCGCGACCGTCTTCGGGAAGGCGGCGTAGCGGATGAAGCCGGTGTCGGGGTTGTCGACGTTGGCCTTGTTCGACTGCAGGGCCTTCTGGCGGCCCGCCGAGCCCATGCCCGTCGCGTTGATGTCGAGGTCGTAGTCACCGGCGATGAGCCGGTTGTCCATGTCGTCGGCGTTGGTGGTGAGCTTGAGCGTGATCTTGTCCGGCAGGGCCTTGCGGACCGGGTCGCTCTCCTTCTTCCACTTGTCGTTGCGGACCAGCTCCAGGCCCTTGTTCGGGGTGTAGGACACCCACTTGTAGGGGCCGTTGGAGAAGGGCTTGCTGCCGTACTTCTCGACGGTGTCCTTGTCCGGGCGGACGGGTCCGGCCGCGGGCAGGGCCAGCATCTGGAGGAAGTCGCCGTTGGGCTTGGGCAGCTTGAAGACGATCGTCTTCGCGTCGGGCGTCTCGATCGCCTTCAGGCCCAGCTTGTCCTTGGAGGTGTCCTTGTAGGGACCCTTGTACTCGTTGCCCGGGTCCAGGGTGTCCTTCAGCCAGGTCGGACCGCCGGAGATCTTGTCCGTGGCCCAGGTGCGCTCGATGCCGTACTTGATCTGCTGGGTGGTGACGGGCTGGCCGTCCTCCCAGGTCAGGCCGTCACGCAGGGTGAAAGTGTAGGTCTTCTTGTCGGCCGACATCCGGCCGGTGTCCGTGGCCATGTCCGGCACGAGCGTGGAACTCTGCGCGCCGGGGGCGGCCTTCGGGGTGACGAGGGTACGGACGTAGTAGCGGGCGAAGTCCCACATGAATCCGTAGTAACCGCGCTGCGGGTCCCATGAGTCGGCGTCCTGGGTGCCGATGAACTTCAGCTCGCCACCCTTCTTGTCGGACACGCTGGCCACCTTGCCGACACCGGCGTTGAAGCCCGCGGCCTTGCCGCCCTTGCCGTCGTCGCTCCCGCCGCCGCCACAGGCGGCGGTGCCGACGAGGGCCGCGACCACGAGGGCCGACCCTGCGGCCAGTCTCCGCCTCGAAGTGCTCTGAGTTGTCAAGATGTCGCGACCTCCGTGATCGACGCGGCCCGTGGGACGAGCCGGCTTGTTTCGGGAACGGCCTCCTGACGGAACGACAGGGGCGGTGTACGACAGCGGACTTGGCTGTAGGGGTCAGCGCGAACCCTTCGGGTCCAGCGCGTCACGCACGCCGTCGCCGAAGAGGTTGAACGCCAGTACGGTGACGAAGATGGCGAGACCCGGGATGATCATGAACATCGGGTCGGACTCGTAGGTGCCGACGGCCTTGGAGAGCATCTGCCCCCAGGACGCGGTCGGCGGCTTGACGCCGGCGCCGAGGAAGCTCAGCGCGGCCTCGGTGAGCACATTGGTGGGGATCATCAGCGTGGCGTACACGGTGATCGGTGCCACCAGGTTGGGCAGCAGCTCGCGCAGGAGGATGTACAACTGTCCGGCACCCAGGCTGCGGGCCGCCTCGACGTACTCACGCTCCCGCAAGGACAGCGTCTGACCTCGGACGATGCGGCCCACGTACGGCCAGCCGAAGAAGCCGATCACCACGATCAGCACGGCCATGCGCACGCCCGAACCGGACATTCCCCATAGCGTGTTGGGCACCACGGACACCAGTGCGATGATGAACAGCAGCTGCGGGAAGGCCAGCAGCAGATCCATGACCCGGCTGATGACGGCGTCGACCCAGCCACCGAAGTAGCCGGCGACGATGCCGACGACCGTACCGACCACGACGGCGACGACCGCGGAGAGGAAGGCCACGAGCAGCGAGATCCGGGCCCCGTAGACGACTCGGCTGAAGACGTCGCGGCCGTTGCCGGGCTCGACGCCGAAGAGGAAGTCGCCGTTGATGCCGCCCCAGTCGCCCTTGGGGGTGCTGAACAGCGGGTCGATCGTCTCCTCGTGGAATTCGTTCGGCGGATGCCCGAACGCGCTCACGATGAGCGGGGCGAAGACCGCGACCAGTATGAGCAGCAGCACCACGATGCCGCCGGACAGGGCCACCTTGTCGCGCTTCAGCCGGATCCAGGCGATACGCCAGGGGGAGCGCCCCTCGATCGCCTTCGCCGGGACGCCGGCGGCGACATCGACGGCTGCGGTCTCCGCCGCGCTCGTGTCGTGCAATGGTGCCGTCATCGTCTGGTGGACCCCTCTCGGCCGGCGCCAACCGGCCCAACGCCCGCCGCCCGAAAGGCGGCTGGATCACATCACTGGTGCATCACTGGTGCATCACTTGGTGCAGATGGTGCGCGGATGGTGCGATGGTGCGGGAAGTACACGCGGAGCAGGTCGTACGCAGGGCCGATGGCCCGGAGAGCGGGAGCCGACGGCCCTTGTTGCGGGCCTTGTT
This sequence comes from Streptomyces sp. NPDC042259, assembly GCF_055582085.1. NCBI lineage: Bacteria > Bacillati > Actinomycetota > Actinomycetes > Kitasatosporales > Streptomycetaceae > Streptomyces > Streptomyces sp. NPDC042259. The sequence continues at coordinate 249,267 of NZ_JBVJDW010000005.1, forward strand.
GCGGGCCTTGTTGCCGGAGTCTTCAACGCGTTCACGATCACCCGCCAGACCTGACCGGCAATGGATGCGCAACCGTGATGTGTAGAGAAGGGTTCCGTTATACGGACATCCCGGGTTCTCCAGCGGATGCGAACACCTGTCGCCTGCGGCGGGGGGGGGGCGCCCTGCGGGCGCGCGTCCTCAAACGCCGGACGGGCTTAATTCAAGCCCACCCCACGATCCGTCGGTCAGGCCCTAGCCCTGCCAGCCCTGTTGGGGCGGGTAGCCGTAGCCGGCCGAGGCGGCGGGGGCGGCGGGGCCGTAGGCGTCGCGGTCGAAGAAGGGCCGTGTGTTGGCCCGCATCCACATCGCGACCGGGTCGTAGTCGTCCGACATCGCCACCGTCGACACCGGCAGCCCCTCGGGCACCACACTGATCGACTGCTGCATCATCAACCGCACGGATTCCACGGCGGTTTGCGAGGTGTCATAGAGATCGAGGCCGATCGCCAGGTACGGGGTGCCGAGCGCGGGCTGCACCCAGGCCCGGCGCAGCGCCCGGACGGCGGGCGTGCGGTGGGCGTTCTGCCCGAGCAGGGCGTAGAACTGCGGAATGTCTATGGCCGGTTCGCTCAGGCGCAGCGGCCCGGCGGGCAGCCGGTCGAGTCCGCCGGTGATGCGCCGCAGGTCGAGCCACGGGATGCCGACACCGCCGCCGGGCGCGTGCGGGTTGAGCCACAGGCCCCAGCGGTCGGGGAAGAGGGCGGCGGCGATGGAGCGCCCGGAGGCGACCTCGTGGGCGCGGTTCCAGCCACTGGCGGCGAGTTCCTGCGCGGAAGTCACACAGGGCGCGTAGCCGAGCCCGTCGACCTCCATGTTCCCGTACTGGGCGTCGGGCGATCCGGCCTGGCCGTGCCACAGCAGCATCCACACCTGGCCCTCGGCGAGGGCGTGCAGGAGTGCCTCGTACGCGTCGTACCTGCCGGGCGCCACTTGGCGCAGCATCTGCTCCACGCCGCTCTCCGCGCCCGCGCTCACCTGGGTCCGCCTCTTCTCTCGGCCGTCTCTCCACCGCAGGGGGGCGTGATCGCGCACCCCCTGTCGTCATCCAACCAGCTTACGAGCCCGCGACGGCGGGCACGGGAGGAGTCACAGGTCACGGTCGTAGAACGGGCGGACCCTCTCCCGCAGCCAGTCGCCGACGGGGTCCTGCGCGACGTCGAGGAAGACCAGCTGTACGGGCCAGGGCACCGGGACGGTGCCGAGGGCCCGGCCGAGGGCGTCCAGGGCGGCGGTGCGGCTCCCGGGGTCGGGCAGGTCCAGTTCGACGCCGACGAACAGCGCCGGGGCACCTCCCTCGACGCTCGCCAGGGTGCGGCGCGCGGTCCGCACGACGGCGGCGGCCGCGAATTCCAGTCCGGCGGCGGCGAGGAAGGCGGTGGGCTCGTCCTGCCAGTCGGGCTCGAAGAGCCGGACCCGCCCGCCCGTCGGATCGCCCTCCAGCGTGCCGCGCCCGGCCCGGCACAGCGCGGCCACGGCGACCGGCGGCAGGGGGACACCGACCGCGCCCTCGGGATTGACCACGATGCCCACCTGCGGGGGCAGCCCCCGGGCGAACTCCACGGCGGGCGCCACGGTGAAGGACATCCGGTCCCCGACGACGCACCGGAACTGCGCCTCGGAGCTGAAGACGGGGACGAACGCCGCGCCGTCGAGTTCGAGCGTGGGGACATCGAGGTCGGGGCTGTCGGGGCCGCCGCCGTTCGGCAGCGGTATCCACAGGTGGCTGCGGCCGAGGACGTCGACGATCGCCGGACCGGCACCGGGGTCACCGAGGGAGCCGGCGAGCACCATTTCGAGTTCGTTGGCGGGCCAGCCCTGGGGGAGAGCGGGGGCGCCGGGGCCGCCGGCGGTCACGCCTTGGGGGACACCGCCCTGAGCGGGGGTCCAGCCGTACTGCTCGGGGATGCTCATCTCGTCCAACTCGCCCAACGCCGTCCAACCACCGTATCGACAAAGCCGCATCCGAACCCTAGCGGCTCCGGGGGCCACGGCTCTCGTCGGCAGCCGAATTCGGTGCCGATCCGGATGTTCGGCGCGGATGCCCTGCGGGCCGTGGCATGTGCACCACCGCTGCGCGGGGTGTCCTCCGGACGGGCTCAATGTGGCCAGCTTTCCCTGCGGGCCGTGGCAGGTGCACCACCGCTGCGCGGCGGTTGTCCTCAATCGCCGGACGGGCTTGATTTGGCTGAGGCCAGCCAAAACCAGCCCGTCCGGCGTTTGAGGACGCGCCCGCAGGGCGCTCGCCGCCGCAGGCGGCCAAGGCGGCCCGCAGCCGACAAACCGCCGGCCCGGCGAGAGGCGGCAAGACCGCCCTCCCGGACCGTCAGCCGTCGAAGACGATCCTTTCGATCGTCCCGGCAGCCCCCCGGTCAAGCAGCACGGCAGAGGCGCAGCCATCCGGCAGGTGGCCGGCGGCGGTGTCCGTGATCAGTCGGGACATCGCCCGGCAGTGCCGGGCGAAGGCGCGTGCGGAGACGGTGCGGCCGCGTGCCGCCTGGCCGGCGAGCGCGGTGGGCGGGTCCACGGCCAGGACCAGCAGATGGACCGAGCCGCCGCGCCGCCGCGCGTCCCGGACGAGCCAGCGGCGGACCCAGCCGCGCTGCCCGCAGTCGTGCACGACCGCGCTCGCCCCCGAGCGCAGGGCCCGGCGCAGCCCGGCGTAGTGGGCGATCCGTACGAGCGGGCGGTAGGCCCCGTAGGGCAGCCAGGGCGGGGTGCGGCGCTCCAGCCGGTCGCGGGCGTCCTGGGAGTCGACGCACCAGACCACCGCGTCCCGGCCGTCCAGGGCGGCCACGGACCGCCGGATCAGTGTCGACTTGCCGCTTCCGGGGAGTCCGGAGACGACGAGCAGGTCCCCGGCCGGATATCGCAGGATCGCGGGGGCCGTGCCCCCGCGGAGATCGCGCACACCCGTCGGTCCCACGTTTCGCCGCGCCCCCTGCGCCCTCGGCGGCCCAGGCGGCACGGACCCCACCCGTGTCGTGTCCGTACCCCGCGCCCGCACCGTGCTCCCCCTCCTTCGGCCTCCCCTGTCCGGCCCCCCGGCCCCCTACCCACCGAACGTAAAGGAAAGGTAATCCAAATCAGGGGGTCTCGGGCCGTCCGTCGCACGCCTGTACGTGCAATGATGTGCGCGCCAACTGCATACCGGCCGCTCGAATCCGCGCGGGAGAGTCCCAGCACTATGTGTGCTGGGCGCCGAAGGAGCAAGTTCCTCCCTTGAATCTCTCAGGCCCCGTACCGCGCGGGTGAGGCAGATCTGAAAAGCGAGGCGCCCCCGGGCGACCTCCACCCAAGGTGCAAGCCGGGGACCCGTTCGTTTCGGGGCTCTCGGTGAACCTCTCAGGTTCCGATGACAGATGGGGAGGCCGTGACCCCTCTTTCGCGAGCCTTCCGCGAGTCTCGCGACCACGCCTGGGAGCCTGAACCATGACCGAAGCCCCCCGCCGCACCGCCCTGGACGCGCTCCACCGCGCGCTCGGCGCGACGATGACCGACTTCGCGGGGTGGGACATGCCCCTGCGCTACGGGAGCGAGCGCGACGAGCACGTCGCCGTGCGGACCCGTGCCGGTCTCTTCGACCTGTCGCACATGGGCGAGATCACCCTCACCGGCCCGCAGGCCGGCCGGGCGCTGGACTTCGCGCTCGTCGGCAATCTGTCCGCGCTGGCCGTGGGCCGGGCCCGCTACACCATGATCTGTGACGCCGCGGGCGGCATCCTGGACGACCTGATCGTCTACCGGCTGGCCGACGAGGAGTTCATGGTCGTCGCCAACGCCTCGAACGCGCAGGTCGTGCTGGACACGCTGACCGAGCGCGCCGCGGGCTTCGAGACGGCCGTCCGCGACGACCGGGAGAACTACGCGCTGCTCGCGATCCAGGGCCCCGAGTCCCCCGGCATCCTCAAGTCCGTGACCGACGCCGACCTCGACGGCCTCAAGTACTACGCGGGTCTGCCGGGCACGGTGGCGGGCGTGCCGGCGCTGATCGCCCGTACGGGTTACACCGGCGAGGACGGCTTCGAGCTGTTCGTCGCCCCGGCCGACGCCGAGAAGCTGTGGCAGGCGCTCACCGAGGCGGGCGCGGACGCCGGTCTGGTGCCGTGCGGCCTGTCCTGCCGCGACACGCTGCGGCTGGAGGCGGGCATGCCGCTGTACGGGCACGAGCTGACCACCGCCACCACGCCCTTCGACGCGGGTCTGGGCCGGGTCGTGAAGTTCGACAAGGAGGGCGACTTCGTGGGCCGCGAGGCCCTCACCGCCGCCGCCGAGCGCGCCGCCGCCCAGGCCCCGCGCAAGCTGGTCGGGCTGATCGCCGAGGGCCGCCGGGTGCCGCGCGCCGGGTTCCAGGTCGTCGCCGGCGGCCAGGTCGTCGGCGAGGTCACCTCGGGTGCCCCCTCCCCCACGCTCGGGAAGCCGATCGCCATCGCGTACGTCGACGCGGCGCACGCCGAGCCGGGCACGCAGGGTGTAGCTGTGGACATCCGCGGTACCCACGAGCCGTACGAGGTCGTCGCTCTGCCGTTCTACAAGCGTCAGCGCTGACCTTCCCGATCGGTTGTCGATCAGTTTTCGATCGGCTTTCGTCCCACCTGTCAAGACCCGTTGCACAAGCACCCACGCGCATCCAGGAGAATCAAGCCATGAGCAACCCCCAGCAGCTGCGTTACAGCAAGGAGCACGAGTGGCTGTCGGCCACCGAGGACGGTGTGGCGACGATCGGCATCACCGAGTTCGCGGCCAACGCGCTCGGTGACGTCGTCTTCGCCCAGCTCCCCGCCGTCGGCGACACCGTCACCGCGGGTGAGTCCTGTGGCGAGCTGGAGTCCACCAAGTCGGTCAGCGACCTGTTCTCCCCGGTGACCGGCGAGGTCGTCGAGGCCAACCAGGACGTCGTGGACGACCCCGCGCTGGTGAACTCCGCCCCCTTCGAGGGCGGCTGGCTGTTCAAGGTGAAGATCACGGACGAGCCGGCGGACCTGATGTCCGCCGACGAGTACACCGCCTTCGCCGGCTGAGCCCGTACCCCGCCTCCGCCCCACCCAGGAAGTCCAGGAAGAACTCATGTCGCTTCTGAACAGCTCCCTCCATGAGCTCGACCCCGACGTCGCCGCCGCTGTCGACGCCGAACTCCACCGCCAGCAGTCCACCCTCGAGATGATCGCCTCGGAGAACTTCGCTCCGGTCGCGGTCATGGAGGCGCAGGGCTCGGTCCTCACCAACAAGTACGCCGAGGGCTACCCGGGCCGCCGCTACTACGGCGGCTGTGAGCACGTGGACGTCGTCGAGCAGATCGCGATCGACCGGATCAAGGCGCTCTTCGGCGCCGAGGCCGCCAACGTGCAGCCGCACTCCGGCGCACAGGCCAACGCCGCGGCGATGTTCGCCCTGATCAAGCCCGGCGACACCATCCTGGGCCTGAACCTCGCCCACGGCGGGCACCTGACCCACGGCATGAAGATCAACTTCTCCGGCAAGCTCTACAACGTGGTCGCCTACCACGTCGACGAGCAGACCAACCTGGTCGACATGGAGGAGGTCGAGCGCCTCGCCAAGGAGCACCGCCCGAAGCTGATCATCGCCGGCTGGTCCGCGTACCCGCGCCAGCTGGACTTCGCCGCCTTCCGCCGGATCGCGGACGAGATCGGCGCGTACCTGATGGTCGACATGGCCCACTTCGCGGGCCTCGTCGCCGCCGGGCTGCACCCCTCCCCGGTGCCGCACGCGCACGTCGTGACCACCACCACGCACAAGACCCTCGGCGGTCCGCGCGGTGGCGTGATCCTCTCCACGGCCGAGCTGGCCAAGAAGATCAACTCCGCGGTCTTCCCCGGTCAGCAGGGTGGCCCGCTGGAGCACGTGATCGCGGCGAAGGCGGTGTCCTTCAAGGTCGCGGCGAGCGAGGAGTTCAAGGAGCGCCAGCAGCGCACCCTGGACGGCGCGCGGATCCTGGCCGAGCGTCTGACGCGGGCCGACGTGGCCGAGGCGGGCGTCTCCGTCCTCTCCGGCGGCACGGACGTGCACCTGGTCCTGGTCGACCTGCGCAACTCCGAGCTGGACGGCCAGCAGGCCGAGGACCGTCTCCACGAGGTCGGCATCACGGTCAACCGCAACGCCATCCCGAACGACCCGCGCCCCCCGATGGTCACCTCGGGCCTGCGGATCGGCACCCCGGCGCTGGCCACCCGCGGTTTCCAGGAGGATGACTTCCGCGAGGTCGCGGACATCATCGCCGAGGCCCTCAAGCCGGTCTACGACGCCGAGGCCCTGCGCGGCCGCGTCACGGCCCTGGCGGACAAGCACCCGCTGTACGCCGGCCTGAAGTAACGAAAGCGGTCCGGGTTCACCCGCCGGTACGGGGCATCGCGCACACTGAGAGGTGAGCGCGGTGCCCCGCACCGTGTGGCGCAGCGCACGCTCCTCGCCCCCAGGAGAGGCGTCCGCACAGCGCACACTGGACATACGGCCGTAGAACCGTGCAGCGTGCCCGTCCCGTAGGTCGGCGCGTCGCGCCCGCCCCGTGCGTCACCGCACGTCCCCCCAGTACCACCCACCAGCAGAAGGAAGCCGCCACCGTGGCCATCTCCGTTTTCGATCTCTTCTCGATCGGCATAGGCCCGTCCAGCTCCCACACCGTCGGCCCGATGCGCGCCGCGCTGATGTTCACGCGGCGGCTGAAGAACGAGGGCCTGCTGGCGCACACCACGTCCGTGCGGGCCGAGCTGTTCGGCTCGCTCGGTGCCACCGGCCACGGCCACGGCACCCCCAAGGCCGTCCTGCTGGGTCTGGAGGGCCACTCCCCCCGCACGGTCGACGTCGAGACCGCCGACGACGAGGTCGAGCGCATCCGCACCACGAAGCGGCTGCGGCTGCTCGGCGCGGAGATCGGTGCGGACCACGAGATCGACTTCGACGAGTCGACCCAGCTGATCCTGCACCGCCGCCGCTCCCTGCCGTACCACGCGAACGGCATGACCCTCTTCGCCTACGACGAGGCCGGTGCCCCGCTGCTGGAGAAGACGTACTACTCGGTCGGCGGCGGCTTCGTCGTGGACGAGGACGCGGTCGGCGAGGACCGGATCGTCCTGGACGACACCGTGCTGAAGTACCCCTTCCGCACCGGTGACGAGCTGCTGCGCCTGTCCCGCGAGACGGGTCTGTCGATCTCCGCGCTGATGATGGAGAACGAGAAGGCCTGGCGCACCGAGACGGAGATCCGCGAGGGGCTGCTGGAGATCTGGCGCGTCATGCAGGCGTGCGTGGCGCGCGGCATGTCCCGCGAGGGCATCCTCCCCGGCGGCCTCAAGGTCCGCCGCCGCGCCGCGAGCACCGCCCGCCAGCTGCGTGCCGAGGGTGACGCACAGGCCCGCGCCATGGAGTGGATCACGGTCTACGCCATGGCCGTCAACGAGGAGAACGCCGCCGGCGGCCGGGTCGTCACCGCGCCCACCAACGGCGCCGCCGGCATCATCCCCGCGGTCCTGCACTACTTCCTGGACTTCGTGCCCGGCGCGGACGAGGACGGCATCGTCCGCTTCCTCCTGGCCGCGGGCGCGATCGGCATGCTCTTCAAGGAGAACGCCTCGATCTCCGGCGCCGAGGTCGGCTGCCAGGGCGAGGTCGGCTCCGCCTGCTCGATGGCCTCCGGCGGTCTCGCCGAGGTGCTCGGCGGCTCCCCGGAGCAGGTCGAGAACGCCGCCGAGATCGGCATGGAGCACAACCTGGGCCTCACCTGCGACCCGGTGGGCGGTCTGGTCCAGATCCCGTGCATCGAGCGCAACGGCATGGCGGCCGCCAAGGCCGTCACCGCCGCCCGGATGGCGCTGCGGGGCGACGGCCGCCACCACGTCTCCCTCGACAAGGTCATCAAGACCATGAAGGAGACCGGTGCCGACATGAAGGTCAAGTACAAGGAGACGGCCCGCGGCGGCCTCGCCGTCAACGTCATCGAGTGCTGATCCGGCCGTTCTGCGCCGCGACCGTCTGAAACCCTGCCCCCTGCCCCCCGTGGCGGGGGGCAGGGCCGTTTACGGCATGATCACCTCATGCCTCATCTCGGACTGGTGACCCTCGTCGTGCGGGACTACGACGAGGCCATCGCCTTCTACGTGGACGCCGTCGGTTTCGAACTCGTCGAGGACACCGTCATCGACGAGGGCAAGCGCTGGGTGGTCGTCCGCCCGCCGGGCGCCCGGGAGACGGGACTGCTGCTGGCCCGGGCCTCGGGCCCCGCGCAGGAGGCGCGGGTGGGCGATCAGACGGGCGGCCGGGTCGGGCTCTTCCTGCACACCGACGACTTCGCGCGCGACCACGCGCGGATGCGGGCGGCGGGGGTCGAGTTCCGGGAGGACCCCCGGAGCGAGGCCTACGGGACGGTGGCCGTCTTCCAGGACCTGTACGGGAACCTCTGGGACCTGATCGGGCCCGGCGTGCCCGCTACTCCCCCGTCTGCTCCGTCTGCTCCGTCAGCCACCTGAGGTAGTCGGCACTGCCCGTCGTGACGGGCGTGGCGATGATTTCGGGGGTCTCGTAGCCGTGCTCGGCCCGGAGGTGGGCTTCCAGCTCGGCGTAACGGGCGGCCGTGGTCTTGTAGAGCACGCGCCATTCGGTGGCCGTCTCGATCCGGTCGCGCCACCGGTAGACGCTGGTGACGGGGCCGTCGATCTGGGCGCAGGCGGCGAGGCGGCGGGTGATCGCGGTCGTGGCCAGCCGGCGCGCGTCGTCGGCGCTGTCGGTCGTGGTGCTCACCGCGAGGTACTGGGTGTCCGGCATGGCGCCGACCGTATCGCGGCGTGGGAGCGGCGTTGTCAGTGGCGCCGCGTAGGCTCGCAAGCATGAGTTACGCAGATCTGCGCGAACTCCAGAGCGCGCTCAACACCGCTTCGGACATCGCCTTCTCGCTGGACGCCGCGCCCTCGGCGCACGAGGCCGACCAGCTCGTGGACGCCCTGCGCCGGGCGTTGGCCGCGGCCAATGCCCTGGGGGCCGGGTTCGGGGCGACGGGCTGCGCCGAGCATCCCCGGGGAGCCGTCGATCCGCTGTACGGGGACAAGGCCGATCCGCTGCCGCCGGGCTGGGGGCGGTGTCTGCTGTGCAACGACCGGCGGCGGCGGGCCAGCGCGCAGCGGCGGGGCTGGCGCTGACCCGGTGGCCGGGTCCGCATGGTGGCGCGGGCCGGGTCAGGCGTTGAGGGAGTTCCAGAACTCCTCGAAGGACAGCACGCCGTCGCCGTTGCCGTCCTTCTTGTTGATGATGGCCTGGGCCACGGTCTCGGTGACGTTGAAGTCGCCGAGTTCGGCCATCACGCTCTTGTACTCGGCGGCGGTGATGAAACCGTCCCCGTCCACGTCGAACCGGTCGAACGCCTTGCGCGCTGCATCGATGCTGGCCATGCGGGCCTCCCCTTGGTGTGCTGGTGTGACCGGCACAGATTAGCCGTCTCCTCCGGGCGCCGGTCGGGCGGTTCGGCCGACGGCCGCCGGGCCCCCGGAGCGGGGCCGCGCCGGGCCGGTCACATGGGCGGACCACCCACCGCGCCAAGCCCTTGTCACACACAGTGAAGCCGCATAAAGATAAGCGGCTTCGGCGAATCATTCATGGAATACAAGGTGGGTGGCGCAGCTCACCTTGGATTACCGAAGGGTATTGCCAGCGATGTCCCGTTAAGGGCTATTGCACCATTGGCTCCCGACCACTGCGCGTGACATAGTCGGGGCAACGACCCCCATTGACCCGGGCCAGGTCGTCTTACGCCGCGGAATACACCCCAATTCGTTCCGCGGCCCACGAAGAGGCCCCCGGCCCGTCGGACACCGACGCACGGGGGCCTCTTCGTTTTCGCCCGCTCCGCGTCGCCGTGGCGCCCTTCACCCGGCCGCGCGGGTCAGCGGTCCGCGACCCGCATCTCGAACCACGTCGTCTTGCCGCGTGCCAGCAGATCCACGCCCCAGCGGTCGGACAGCTTGTCGACCAGGAACAGCCCGCGCCCGCTCGTGTCCAGCTCGCGCACGGGCAGCAGGCACGGCAGCCCGCGCGAGGGGTCGCGCACCTCTATCCGCAGCCAGCCGCGGCGGCGCAGCATCCGCAGCCCGAAGCAGCGGGCACCGGTGTGCCGGACGGCGTTGCCGACGAGTTCGGATACCAGCAGGACCGCGTGTTCGGTGAGTTGGGCCGAGAGGCCCCACTGGCGCAGGACGACGGTCTGGGTCAGGCGCCGGGCCGCGGCCGCCGACTCCGGACGCGAGGGCAGCCGGACCTCACCGAGTGTGGGGTTGCCGAACAGTTCGAGCGCCTTCAGCGCCAGTTCATCCTCAACGGTCGGGCTCCATCGCACAGCGGCCGTACCGACCCGCTGCCGCGGTTGCTCCGATCCCTCCAGGCCCGCCATGCCCCCATCATGGCCGCCGTAAAGCCGCCACGGAGTGGAACCCAGGGATTCACTGCACCGGAACCTGCGATTCCATGCGCCCCCACCGACATATGCCATGGGCAGCAGGGGGCCCGGGAAACGTTCACCGACCTGCGGCGACGCCCGGTCCGCGCGGGGCGGCCGGGGGCTTGGAACGGGGTCAATCCAGGGGGTACGCACGCCGGAGAGAATTCCCCCACAAGAGGCAAGCCTCCGGCGTGCGCCCCCGACGGGGGTGGCGCGGCCGGCAACCCGGCGCGGGTCAGCCGAACTTGGCCTTGCCCGGCCCGTCCTCGACGAAGCTGCGCATCCCGATCTCGCGGTCCTCGGTCGCGAACAGCCCGGCGAACCAGTTGCGCTCGATCGCGAGCCCGGTGTCGATGTCGGTCTCCAGCCCGGCGTCCACGGCCTCCTTGGCCGCGCGCAGCGCGATGGCGGGACCGGCCGCCAGCTTGGCCGCCCACGCGTGCGCCTGCTCGTAGACCTCCTCGGCCGGGACGACCCGGTCGACGAGGCCCAGGGAGAGCGCTTCCCCGGCCTTCACCTGACGGCCGGTGAAGATGAGGTCCTTGGCCTTGGACGGGCCGATGAGCCGGGCCAGCCGCTGGGTGCCGCCCGCGCCGGGGATGAGCCCGAGCAGGATTTCGGGCTGGCCGAGCTTGGCGTTCTCGGCCGCGATCCGGAAGTCGGCGCACAGCGCCAGCTCACAGCCGCCGCCCAGGGCGTAGCCGGTGACGGCGGCGACGACGGGCTTGGGGATGCGGGCCACGGCCGTGAAGGAATCCTGGAGTCCGCGGGACCGCGCCACCATGGCGGCGTGGTCCATGTTCCGCATCTCCTTGATGTCCGCCCCGGCCGCGAACACCTTCTCCCCGCCCCACAGCACGACGGCCCGTACGTCGTCGCGGCGGGTGACCTCCTCGGCCAGCTCACGGATGCGGTCCTGGGAGGCCATGTCCAGTGCGTTCATCGGCGGGCGGTCGAGCCGGATGGTGCCGACGCCTTCGGCGACCTCTAGATGCACAGTCATGGCGTCAGATTAGGCGCTGGCCGTGGCCGGTGGTGCTTCGGGCTACGGCCCCGCCTTCGCACGACGGGCGGGCCGGTTCTGCCCGAACTCGGCGAGAACCGGCCCGCCCGGGGAGAGCGGGGACGTGACTCAGCCGCTGCGGCCCCAGTCCGTCCAGGACATGTTCCAGCCGTTGAGGCCGTTCTCGGGCTGGATGGTCTTGTCGTCGGAGTTCTTCACGACGACGACGTCACCGATGAGCGAGTTGTTGTAGAACCAGGCGGCCGGCGTGGACGGGTCGCCGCCGCCTCGCTGGTCGTACAGGCCCACACAGCCGTGGCTGGCGTTGGTGGACCCGAAGGTGTCCTCGCCGGACCAGTAGTTGCCGTGGAGGAACGTGCCCGAGGTGGACAGGCGCATCGCGTGCGGGACGTCCTTGATGTCGTACTCGCCGCCGAAGCCGACCGTGTCGCCGTTCATCCGCGTCACGTCGTACTTCTCGCTGATGACCATCTGTCCGTTGTAGGTGGAGTTGCCCGGGCCGCCGGCCGAGATCGGGACGGTCTTGAGGACCTTGCCGTCGCGCACGACCGTCATCTGGTGGCTCTTGGCGTCGACGGTGCTCACCTGGCTGCGGCCGACGGTGAACTTCACGGTCTTCGTCTGCGTGCCGTACACGCCTTCACGGCCCTGGACGCCGTCGAGGTTGAGCTGGACGGTCACCTTGGTGCCGGCCGCCCAGTACTTCTCGGGACGGATGTCGAGGCGGTCGTTGCCGAACCAGTGGCCCTTGACGGGCACGGACGGCTCGGCGGTCACCTTCACGGCCCGCTCGACGGCCTTGGGATCGGTGATGCCACGGCTGAAATTGATCGATACGGGCATTCCCACACCGACGGTGGTGCCGTCCTCGGGCGTGAAGTAGCCAACGAAGGTGTTCTGCGGGGTGAGGGTCGTGAACGTGGCGTGCTTGGCGGACGCCCTGCCCTCTTTGTCCTTGGCGACGGCGTCGACCGTGTACTTCGTGGAGGCGGCCAGATGACTGGTCGGCTCCCAGGTCGCTCCGTCGCCGGATATCTTGCCGTCGACGGTCTTGCCCTTGGCGTCGGCGACCTTGACGGACGTGATGCCGCCCTTCTCGGCGGTGACCTTCAGGGCGCCGCTCGTCGCCACGTCCTTCGCGCCGTCCTTGGGGGCGATGGTGACGACGGCTTGGGAGGGGCCGCCGACACTGGCACCGGCCTTCTTGGCGTCATCCGACCCGCCACAGGCGGTGACCAGCAGCAATGTGGCCCCGAGCAGCGCGGCGAGAGGGCCGCCGCGGCTCCCCCGCCGACCCGGTATCGGCTGCGTCTTCAAAACGGTTGTCTCCCCTCACACGGCCCGCCCAGGCGGCGCCCATCTGAGCGCGGCACGCGCGCATGGCGATAGATAACCACACGCCCCGGACGACTCCGCCCCCCGCGTATGTCACCGTTCGGTCCCAAATGGGAGTGGTGATGCGAGCCGTGTGCCTGGTGATTGACCAGTGGCTCGATCGGGGCAGCATATTTCAGCCGCGCGGGCCGGATGACCGGGCCCCGGGCCCGGCGGCCGCGGTCGCCCGGCGGGCCCGATCACGCGGGTGAGCGCACCCGAGGATCTGGGCAGAACTGGGGGAAGGACGCACCGCCGACACCCGGCACGGGAAGCCGGGTGCCCGGCGCGCTACCCGAGAGCCGCCGGAGGCGAACACGTGTCGAGCGCACCCGAGCAAGAGGCGGAACAGGGCGAGAGGGCCGCGGACGATCCGGGGCGGCCCGGCACGGGGGCCGGACCGGAGCCCGTCCCGGCCGGGATGAACGGCCATCGGCCCGCGGTGCCGGGGCCCTGTGCGGGCACCCCCGTCTGGCCGGGAAGTCCGGAGCCGCTCGGGGCCCGCTTCAAGGTGGGCGCGGACGGGGTGGCCGGGACGAACTTCGCCCTGTGGGCGGGCGGCGCGGAAGCCGTGGAGCTGTGCCTGTTCGACGACGAGGAAGACGGGGGCGGGGACAGGGGCAGGGCCCCGCGCGAAACCCGTTGTGCGCTGGCCGAGTTGACGCATGAGATCTGGCACGGCTTCGTCCCCGGGGTGCTGCCCGGCCGCCGCTACGGCTACCGCGTGCACGGCCGCTGGGATCCGTGGACGGGCGCCCGGTGGAACCCCTCGAAGCTGCTGCTCGATCCGTACGCGCGCGCGGTGGACGGCGACTTCGCCCTTCCCCCCGAGGTGTACGGGCACGTGCGCGACTGGCCGCAGCAGCACATCGCCGACACCGTGCGGGACGAGCGCGACTCGGCCCCCCACGTCCCCAAGGGGGTGGTCGTCGCCGATGACGACGACTGGGCGGACGACCACCGCCCCAAGACCCCGTGGCCCGACTCGGTCATCTACGAACTGCACGTGCGCGGCTTCACCATGCGCCACCCCGGCATCCCGGAGCGGTTGCGCGGCACGTACGCGGGGCTCGCGCACCCGGCGGCCGTGGAGCACCTCGTCCGGCTCGGGGTGACGGCCGTTGAGTTGCTGCCGGTGCACCAGTTCGCCCACGAGGAGCACCTGTTACGGCGGGGCCTGCGCAATTACTGGGGCTACAACTCCATCGGCTACTTCGCGCCCCACGCCGCCTACGCCGCCTCCGGGTCGCGGGGGCGGCAGGTCGGCGAGTTCAAGCGGATGGTGCGGGCCCTGCACGCGGCCGGCATCGAGGTCATCCTCGACGTCGTCTACAACCACACGGCCGAGGGCGGCGAGCTGGGGCCGACCCTGTCCCTGCGGGGCATCGACAACCGCGGGTACTACCGGCTGCAGGGCGACGCCCGCCGCTACGCCGACTACACGGGCTGCGGCAACACCCTGCACGTGGTGCAGCCGCACGTCCTGCGGCTGATCACCGACTCGTTGCGGTACTGGGTCACGGACATGGGGGTCGACGGGTTCCGTTTCGACCTGGCGGCGGCCCTGGCCCGGTCGATGCACGACGTGGACATGCTCTCCCCCTTCCTCGCGGTCATCGCCCAGGACCCCGTGCTGCGCCGCGTCAAGCTGATCGCCGAGCCCTGGGACGTGGGCTCGGGCGGCTACCAGGTCGGCGCCTTCCCCCCGCTGTGGGCGGAGTGGAACGACCGCTACCGGGACGCGGTGCGTGACTTCTGGCGGGGCGCGCTGCCCGACGTCCGGGACCTCGGATACCGGCTCTCGGGCTCCAGCGACCTCTACGCGTGGGGCGGCCGCCGTCCGTACGCGTCCGTCAACTTCGTCACCGCGCACGACGGCTTCACCCTGCGGGACCTGGTCAGTTACGAGCAGAAGCACAACGAGGCCAACGGCGAGGGCAACCGGGACGGCGCGGGCGACAACCGGTCGTGGAACTGCGGCACCGAGGGCGAGACCGACGATCCGGCCGTCCGGTCCCTGCGCCTGCGGCAGGCCCGCAATCTGCTGACCACACTGTTGTTGTCCACCGGGGTGCCGATGCTCGTGGCGGGCGACGAGATGGGCCGGACCCAGCAGGGCAACAACAACGCCTACTGCCAGGACAACGAGACCAGTTGGATCGACTGGACCCTGCTGGACGACACCGCGGACCCGGGCTGGCGGGCGCTCACGGACCTCTGCTCCCGGCTGCTCGCGCTGCGCCGCGCCCATCCGGTGCTGCGCAGCCACGCCTTCTTCTCGGGACGCCCGCGGAGCGCGGAGGGACTGCGGGACCTGGCCTGGTTCGGCCCGCGCGGCACGGAGATGACCGAGGCCGACTGGTACGCGCCGGCCCACACCCTCGGGATGTACCTCTCCGGCCGGGACATACCGCAGCGCGGTCCGCAGGGGGCGCCGGTCACGGACGACAGCTTCCTGGCCGTCCTGCACGGCGGTCACCGCCCGCAGCGTTTCACCCTTCCGGGTCCTCCTTGGGCGGACGCGTACGAGTTGCTGGTGGACACGTCCCGGGAGGACCAGCGCACGGCGCCGGGTACCCGCCGCGAGGCGGGTACCCGGATCACGCTGCCGCCCCGGACGGTCCTGCTGCTGCGAGCCGTGCCGCCAGGCGGCGGGGACGCCCGGGAGACGGCTCAGGAGCCGGGGCCGGAGGTGCGGATGTAGCAGGTGAGGTGGCCCTTGAGCTTGCTGTGGCTCTCGCCGTCGGCACCGTGGTGCCCGGTGAAACGGGAACCACCTGTCATGCGGTAGCGGCCCGCCGGGACGGCTTCCCGCCGCCACTCCTCGGGGGCCGCCCGGAACTCCTCACGGCATCCTTGTCCGGCCCGGTCCATCGCCGCTTGCCCGTCGACGGCTCCCGAACCTTGGACGTCCACGGGCAGTTGGCCGAACACCCGCAGGCTGTGCGGCCGGTCGCAGGAGACCACGCGGACCATCGACACGGAGGGGAGCCCCGGAGCGGTCAGCGCGCAGTCGCCGGGGGCCAGTTCACCTATCAAGGTCAAGGTCTTGGTCGCGTCCTGTGCCGCTGCCCGGTCGGGCAGCAGGCGGGTGGGCCGGCCGCCGTAACCCGACTGCTCGTACGTGGCCCTGACGCTCTTCACCCCGCCCACGTCCCGCATATGAGCCAGCAGCGGTGTCAGGTCCATCGTGGCCCGGGACACGCGGCCCTGGGCGTCGAGCCGGATCTCCATGGGGAACATGCCGTTCTGGCCCTTGCCGGCTTCGCTGTTCCAGCCGTCCTTCATCCGCCCCAGTTCGGGCAGCGCTTTGGACGCGACTCCGCCGGGCACCACGGCCCGGTAGTCACGCCCGCCGTCGTCGCGGACCACGGGCCGGCCCTGCGGCCTGGCCGAGGCGATCACCTCGGCCAGGGTGCCGCCGTACGGCGCCGTCTCCCCCGCGACCACTTGCAGTGAGCGGATCGCGTCGGCGACCGGGCCGACTCCCACGGGCCGGTAGTGGAGCCAGGCGGCGCCGTCCCGGACGAGCACCTGACGCGCCACGATCGCGAACGTCCCGGCGCCGGGCGGGCCGAGACGTTCGGTGGCGCCGGCGGGGAAGTCGTCCGGAATGCTCATGGTCCGCTCCGCGTAGGCGGTTCCCCTGCCCCAGTCCTGTTCCCCCTTGACCGTCTCCACCGCGTCACCTCCGGCGGATCCGACGACGACGGTCGAGGTGAAGCGGGACAGGCCCGCCTGCCGCGTCGCCTCCCGGGCCTTGAGCAGCTGCATCGACAGCTCGGCGTCGAACACCGGGTGCGCCGGCTTGGGGGGCTTGTCACCGCCCGGCGTCCCGCAGGAGACAGCCCCCATCAGTAACACCAGTAACGCCACCGCTCTTCGGCCACCATGACCGCCACGAACACCACGCATCGCGCCCCGCCCCTCAACTCGCTCTGCTTTCCCATGAATCAGACGACCCAGACCTTTACCACGAACCTGAGTCCTAGGTACAAATCCCAGTGGGCGTTGTCAGTGCCGGACCGTACGCTCGCCGTGATGACTGAGACGACCACGACCGAGGAGACCCGTCCGCCCGAGCGGCGCTCCGCCGTGCGCTCGCTCTACCGCCTGTGGCCGTACGTGCGGCCGGTGCGCGGGCGGCTGGCCGGGGCGGCGTTCGTGGGGGTGGTGGCGTCGTGTCTGAGTCTGGTCATCCCGCTCGCGCTCAAGTGGATCGTGGACGGGCCGGTCGCGGACCGGGATCCGTCCGGGGTGTGGCTGGGCGGGGTGGTGCTGCTGGTGCTCGGGGCCGCGGAGGCGGTGTTGTTCTGGGTGCGGCGAGTGCTGGTGGCACGTCCCCTGGCGCGGGTCGAGGCGGACATGCGGGCGGCGCTCTTCCGTCATCTGCAGCGGTTGCCCGTCGCCTTCCACGACCGCTGGTCCTCCGGACAGCTGCTCTCGCGCGGCACGACCGATCTGATGCTGATGCGGATGTTCCTGGCGTTTCCGCTGACCTTCCTGCTGGTCAACGCCACGACGATCGTGGTGGGCTTCGCCATTTTGCTGGCGCAGCAGTGGACGCTGGGGCTGGTACTGCTCGCGCCCGTCGCCCCGCTGGTCGCGTTGTGCTGGTTCTTCGAGGAGCGCTACGCGCTGGCCGCGCGCACCGCCCAGGACCAGGTGGGCGATGTGACCACGATCATCGAGGAGAGCGTCCTCGGCATCCGCGTCATCAAGGGATTCGGTCAACACCGCGCGCAGGAGCGGGCGTTCGCGGCGTTGTCCGAGCGGCTGCGGACGACGGAGCTGCGCAAGGCGGGCCTGCTGGGGACGCTCTGGGCGTTGATCATGGTGTTGCCCGAGCTGGCGATCGGTGCGGCGCTGCTGCTCGGGGTGGTGCGGGTCGCGGACGGCGAGCTGACGGCGGGCACGCTCGTGGCGTTCCTGTCCACGGCGCTGGCGTTGCGCTGGCCGGTCGAGTCGCTCGGTTTCCTGCTCGCGCTGACGAATGAGACGGCGACGGCCGTGGACCGCTTCTTCGAGGTGATGGACGTCGCGGAGGCGGATCCCCGGCCGTCGGGCCGGCCGGGGGCGGAGGACCGCGGGCTGCGCCTGGAAGGGGTCGGGTTCCGGTATCCCGACGCGCCGCCGGACGCGCCGCCCGTTCTCCGGGGGGTCGATCTGCACATCCGGCCCGGCGAGACCATGGCCCTCGTCGGCGCCACGGGCAGCGGCAAGACCACGCTGACCGCGCTGATCCCCCGGTTGCACGAGGCGACGGCGGGCCGCATCACCCTCGACGGCGAGGACATCACCGCGCTGTCCCGCGAGCGGCTGCGCGAGCTGGTCTCCGTGGCCTTCGAGGAGCCCACCCTCTTCTCCGCCTCCGTCGGCGAGAACGTCCTGATGGGCGCGGAGGGGGCGAGCGAGGCGGATCTGCGGCGCGCGCTGGCCGTCGCCCAGGCCGATTTCGTCCACGCCCTGCCCGACGGGCACCGCACGCAGGTCGGGGAGCAGGGGCTGAGCCTGTCCGGCGGCCAGCGGCAGCGGCTGGCGCTGGCCCGGGCGGTCGTCGGCAGTCCGCGCTTCCTCGTCCTCGACGACCCGCTGTCGGCGCTCGACGTGCACACCGAGGCGGCGGTCGAGGCGGCGCTGCGCGAGGTGCTGGCGACCACGACGGCGCTCGTCGTCGCGCACCGGCCGTCGACGGTGCTGCTCGCCGACCGTGTCGCGTTGCTCTCCCGGGGGCGGATCGCGGCGGTCGGCACCCACCATGAACTGCTGCACGGCAACGAGGAGTACGCGTCGCTGATGTCCGGCCGGGAAGGCTTCGAGGGGCACGAGCGGGACGGACATGACGGGCAGGACGGAGGCGCCACGCGATGACCACCGATGTCTCCGGCCGGCCGGCGGCCGACGAGAAGAAGGAGGGCGGCGAACCTCCGGGCGACCCCTTCGACCGGGATGTGCTGCCCGTCCCCAGGGGTGCCTCCCGTGCCCTGCTGCGTTCGCTGCTCACGCCCGCCCGGGCCCGGGTGCGGCTCGCCGTCGTCCTGCTGCTGCTCCAGCAGGCCGCGGTGCAGACGGGGCCGCTGCTCGTGGCGTACGCCATCGACCACGGGGTGCCCGCCGCGCGCCGCCACGACCACGGTCCGCTCCTCGTCGTCGGCGCCGGGTACGCGCTCTGCGCGCTGGCCGCCGGGCTGTCGCAGCTCGCCTTCGTCCGGCTCGCGGCCCGCATCGGCCAGCGGGCCCTGCTGGAGCTGCGCGCCCGGATCTTCCGGCACGCGCAGACGCTCAGTGTCGACTTCCACGAGCGCTACACCTCCGGCCGGATCGTCTCCCGCGCCACCACCGACGTCGAGTCGATCCGCGAGCTGCTCAACGACGGCCTCCAGGAGCTGATCGGCGTCGCCCTGTCCGTGGTGTACGTCTCCGCGATGCTGCTGTACCTGGACCCGGGCCTGGGCGCCGCGGCGCTGGTCTCCCTGGGTCCGCTGTATCTGTGCGTGCGTTCCTACCAACGCCGCTCGGGGCGGGTGTACGGCAGGCGGTCCACGGCGATCGCGGCCGTCATCGTGAAGTTCGGCGAGACGATGAACGGCATCCGTCCCGTCCAGGCGTTCCGCCGCGAGCGGGCCAACGAGGCGGAGTTCCGGCGGCTCAACGAACGTCACATGCGGGCCAACGGCGAGGTGATGTGGGAGATGGCCCGCTACGTGGTCTCCGCGCGGCTGGCGGCCAACACCGCCCTGGCCGTGATCGTGCTGTGGGGTGCCTACCGGGTGGCGTCCGGCGGGCTGGCGCTCGGGGTGCTCGCGGCGGCGGTGATGTATCTGCGGCGGCTGTACGACCCGATCGACCGGCTGGGGATGTTCCTCAACGCCTACCAGTCCGCGGCCGCCTCGCTGGAGAAGATCGCGGGGCTGCTCGCCCAGCGGCCCTCCGTACCCGAGCCGGCCGAGCCCCGCCCCCTGCCGGAGCGCCGGGCCGGCCGGCCCGGCCGCGAGGTCGTCTTCGACGGGGTGCGTTTCGCGTACCGCACGGGCGGCGAAGTGCTGCCCCGTTTCGATCTGACCCTCGCCGCCGGGCGGACGGTGGCCGTGGTGGGCTCCACGGGTGCCGGCAAGTCCACGCTCGCCAAGCTGCTCGCCCGCTTCTACGACCCCCGCGAGGGCCGCGTCCTGCTGGACGGTGTCCCGCTGCGCGAGCTGTCCGGAGCCGAGCTGCGCCGCGAGGTGGTGATGGTGACGCAGGAGGCGTTCCTGTTCTCCGGCACGGTGGCGGAGAACATCGCCATCGGCCGCCCGGGGGCGACCCGTGCGGAGATCGAGCGTGCGGCGAAGGCCATCGGCGCCCATGACTTCATCACCGCCCTGCCGGACGGCTACGACACGGACGTCCGCAAGCGCGGCGGCCGCATCTCCGCCGGTCAGCGCCAACTGGTGGGCTTCGCACGGGCCTTGCTCGCCGACCCGGCGGTGCTCATCCTCGACGAGGCGACGTCCTCGTTGGACGTGCCCGGCGAGCGTGCGGTGCAGCGTGCGATGCGCACGGTGCTGCGCGGCCGTACGGCGGTGGTCATCGCGCACCGGCTGTCGACCGTGGAGATCGCCGACCGAGTCCTGGTGATGGCCGACGGCCGGGTCGTGGAGGACGGCACCCCTGCCGAACTGACGGCGGGGACGGGGCGTTTCGCCACGTTGCACCGCGCGTGGCGGGACAGTCTGGTCTGATCCTCCACCCTGGTCGGCCGGCTTTGCCGCCTGCGGCGGCGAGCACCCTGCGGGCGCGTCCTCAAGCGGCCGGACGGGCTGGATGTGGCTGGGCTCGGCACAGCAGCCCGTCCGGCGCTTGAGGACAGAGCACAGCAGCCCGTCCGGCGCTTGAGGACAGAGCACAGCAGCCCGTCCGGCGCTTGAGGACAGAGCACAGCAGCCCGTCCGGCAGGGGTGCGGACGGCACCATCCACCGGCCATGGCCGGTTCGTACGCCTGGACGAAATGGGGTCCGGGATGTTTAGCGGTGGTACTCACGGGTTCGGTGCCGATCAGCCGAGCGGCGAGCGACCGGCATCCGCCCGCTATCCGGACCGCGGTCTTTTCTCAACGGACGGATTTTGGCCAACTTGGGTCCACAGTCCTGACACGTACATGCCTGCGGTGGCACTCTTCCCTCCACCGACGCACGGCTTCCCCACAGCCTCTCGGCCTCGCGTCGACTTCCGTTTCTCCGCGCCTGCCCCCCACACCCCCCGTTCACCGCGGCCACCGCCCCCTCGCCCGACAGCACCGGGCGGCCGCGGCGGCGTACGGGAAACGTTCCACGAGTTCTGCCTCGCTCTGCCCGGTCGGCCACTTGGGCGCCCGGTCACCCCCCGGCCACGCCCACCGTGGCCACCGCAGAAGGAGTCAGCGTGAGACCCACCCCCCATCGACGCGCCGTAGCGACCGGCGCGCTCGTCGCCGTCACGGCGATGCTCGCCGTCGGAGTACAGACCGGTTCCGCCAACGCCCGCACGGATGACGCGGGTTCGGGGCCGAGGATCCTCGCCAAGGCCGATCCCGGCGCCCTGCCGGTGAAGCTGTCGCCGTCGCAGCGTGCGGAGCTGATACGCGACGCGAACGCGACCAGGGCGACGACCGCGAAGTCCCTCGGCCTCGGCGCCAAGGAGAAGCTGGTCGTCCGGGACGTCACCAAGGACGCCGACGGGACGACCCACACCCGGTACGAGCGCACCTACGACGGCCTGCCCGTGCTCGGCGGCGACCTCGTGGTCGACGCGGCCAAGGGCGGCAAGCTCAAGACCGTCGCCAAGGCCACCAAGGCACGCATGACGATCGCCACGACGAGTGCGTCGTTCGCCGCCGCCACCGCCGAGAAGGACGCGGTCGCGGCCGCCAGGGCGCAGGGCTCGAAGGCCACCAAGGCCGACCGGGCGCCGCGCAAGGTGATCTGGGCCGCGAGCGGCAAGCCCGTCCTCGCCTACGAGACGGTCGTCGGCGGCCTCCAGCACGACGGCACGCCCAACGCGCTGCACGTCATCAGCGACGCGAAGACCGGTAAGAAGCTTTTCCAGTTCCAGGGCGTCCAGCAGGGCACCGGCAACAGCCAGTACAGCGGCAAGGTCACCATCGGCACCTCCGGCTCGTACCAGCTCAACGACACCTCGCGCGGCGGCCACAAGACGTACAACCTGAACAGGGGCACGTCCGGCACCGGCACCCTGTTCACCGACACCGACGACGTGTGGGGCAACGGCACCACCACCGACCCGGCCACCGCCGGGGTGGACGCGCACTACGGCGCCCAGCTCACCTGGGACTACTACAAGAACGTGCACGGCCGCACCGGCATCAGGGGCGACGGCGTCGGCGCGTACAGCCGGGTCCACTACGGCAACAACTACGTCAACGCCTTCTGGTCCGACGACTGCTTCTGCATGACCTACGGTGACGGCAGCGGCAACGCCAAGCCGCTCACCTCGATCGACGTGGCCGCGCACGAGATGACGCACGGCGTCACCTCGAACACCGCGAAGCTCGTCTACAGCGGTGAGTCCGGCGGGCTCAACGAGGCCACCTCCGACATCTTCGCCGCCGCCGTCGAGTTCTGGGCCAACAACGCCCAGGACGTCGGCGACTACCTGGTCGGCGAGAAGATCGACATCCGGGGCAACGGCACCCCGCTGCGCTACATGGACAAGCCCAGCAAGGACGGCCAGTCCAAGGACGCCTGGTACTCCGGCCTCGGCGGCATCGACGTGCACTACTCGTCGGGCCCGGCCAACCACTGGTTCTACCTGGCCTCCGAGGGCAGCGGACAGAAGGAGATCAACGGGGTCAAGTACGACTCCCCGACCTCCGACGGACAGCCGGTGGCCGCCATCGGCCGGGACAACGCCGCGAAGATCTGGTTCAAGGCACTGTCCCAGCGCATGCAGTCCAACACCAACTACGCGGGCGCCCGGGACGCGACGCTGTGGGCCGCCGGTGAGCTGTTCGGCGTCGGCAGCGAGACGTACAACAACGCCGCCAACGCCTGGGCCGCCATCAATGTCGGCGCCCGGGCCTCCACCGGTGTCTCGGTCACCAGCCCCGGCGACCAGGTGAGCGTGCTGAACCAGGCCGTGTCCCTGCAGATCAAGGCCACCGGTTCCGGTGCCCTGAACTACACCGCCACCGGGCTCCCGGCCGGTCTGTCGATCAACGCGTCCACCGGGCTGATCTCCGGCACCGTCACCACCGCCGGCACCAGCAATGTGACCGTGACGGTCAAGGACGCGAACGGCAAGACGGGCACCGCCACCTTCAAGTGGACGGTCAACGCCTCGGGCGAAGGCGGCGTCTTCGAGAACACCACCGACGTGGCGATCCCCGACGCCGGTGCCGCCGTGACCTCCTCCGTCCTCGTGACCCGCAGCGGCAACGCCCCGTCCGCCCTCAAGGTGGACGTCAACATCAAGCACACCTACCGCGGTGACCTCCAGATCGACCTGGTCGCCCCCGACGGTACGGCGTACCGGCTGAAGAACAGCGACTCCTGGGACTCCGCTGCCGATGTCGTCGACTCGTACACCGTCAACGCCTCCGGCAAGGCGGCCTCCGGCACCTGGAAGCTGAAGGTCCAGGACGTCTACTCCGCCGACACCGGTTACATCGACAGCTGGAAGCTCACGTTCTGAGACCACATCTCACAGCCTTAAGCACCTGGCTGAGAACCAACTGAACCAGGCGCCGTCCGGGGAGAGTTCGACTCCCCCGGACGGCGCCTTCGTACTGTTTTGACCCGTTATCTACCGTCCACAATGATGCGTTGTTGGAATCTTTACAGGACAGTAATCACCCAAGCCTCAATATTCCCAGCGGAACGCACGCAAGTTCGAGCAGACTGTGCGCAGTTGGGCGTGATCTCCGGCGCCCGGCACCCCACAGTCAGAGGAGTACCGCGTGCGCCACACCTCCCGCATATCCCGCTCCGGTCACCGCCGTGCCGTCGCCGCCAGCGCCGCCACGGTTGCCGCCGCCCTGCTCGCCGCGGGCTTCGGCACCGGTCCGGTCCAGGCCGCCGCCGCCCCCGGCGCGGGCGACCATTCCAAGACCCTCGGTCTCGGCGGCCAGGAGAAGCTGATCGCCCGGGGCGTCATCACCGACGCGGACGGCACGGTCCACACCCGGTACGAGCGCACCTTCGACGGTCTGCCGGTGCTCGGCGGCGACCTGATCGTCCACCAGGCCAAGAACGGCAAGGTCGAAGAGGTCACCAAGGCCACCGACGCGGACATCAAGGTCCCCAGCACCACCCCGAAGGTCAAGGCCCCCGCCGCCGAGAAGCACGCCCTCGCCGCGGCCAAGACGGCCGGCAGCAAGACGGCCGAGACCGACAAGGCGCCGCGCAAGGTGATCTGGGCCGCGAGCGGCAAGCCCGTTCTCGCGTACGAGACCGTGGTCACCGGTGTGCAGCACGACGGCACGCCCAGCAAGCTGCACGTCATCACCGACGCCTCGACCGGCAAGAAGCTCTACGAGTTCCAGGCCGTCGTGACCGGCACCGGCACCGGCCAGTACAACGGCAAGGTCAAGGTCGGTTCGCTCAAGAGCGGCAAGTCCTTCCTGCTGAAGGACAACGCGCGCGGCGGCCACATGGTCTACAACCTCAAGCACGCCGAGGACGGCCGGGGCGCGACCTTCACCGACGCCGACGACATCTGGGGCAACGGCAAGCCGACCATCGCGCAGACCGCGGCCGTCGACGCCCAGTACGGTGCCGCCGTCACCTGGGACTACTACAAGAACGTGCTGGGCCGTAAGGGCATCAAGAACGACGGCAAGGCCGCCTACTCCCGGGTCCACTACGGCAAGGAGTACGTCAACGCCTTCTGGGACGACGACTGCTTCTGCATGAGCTACGGCGACGGCGAGGGCGACAAGAAGCCCCTCACCTCGATCGACGTCGCGGCCCACGAGATGAGCCACGGCGTCACCTCCGCCACGGCGAAGCTCAACTACAGCGGCGAGTCCGGCGGGCTCAACGAGGCCACCTCCGACATCTTCGCCGCCGCCGTCGAGTTCTACGCCAAGAACGCCGCCGACAAGGGCGACTACCTCGTCGGCGAGAAGATCGACATCAACGGCGACGGCACCCCGCTGCGCTACATGGACAAGCCCAGCAAGGACGGCGGCTCGCCCGACTACTGGAACTCCAAGCTCGGCGACCTCGACGTGCACTACTCCTCGGGCGTCGCCAACCACTTCTTCTACCTGCTGTCCGAGGGCAGCGGCAAGAAGACCATCAACGGTGTCACGTACGACAGCCCGACCAAGGACGGCAAGGCCGTCAAGGGCATCGGCCGCGCCGCCGCCGAGAAGATCTGGTACAAGGCGCTGACCACGTACATGACGTCCACGACCAACTACAAGGGCGCCCGCGCGGCGACCCTGAAGGCCGCCAAGGCGCTGTACGGGCAGAACAGCGCCCAGTACAAGGCCGTCGGGGCCGCCTGGACCGGCGTCAACGTCAAGTGACGTGCTGACGGTCCGCTGACCGACCTCAGGCGCCCGGTGCGCACGGTGAAGGCCGTGCGCACCGGGCGCCGGCCGTTCAGCGCATCAGCACGCCCGCCTGCTCTCCGGAGGACTCCGGGGGCAGCGCCACCAGACCCAGCTCGGCGCCGCTGGCCAGCAACCGGTGGACGGGCAGGATCCGGACGGTGTAGCCGAAGGGGCCCGTGCTGTCGAGGGTCAGCGAACCCTCGTACTGGCGGCGGCCGTCCAGCGCTGGGGCTCCCGTGGGCTTGAGCGGCACGGTGCCGGTCCCGGACAGCCGGTCGGCGGGGTCGACACGGCCCGCGACGGCCTGCACCTCCACATCCGAGGGATCGAGATCGCCGAGGGTGACGCTCACCCGCAGACAGACCGTGGACCCCAGCTCGGCCGTGCCGTTCAGCGGGGTGTCGGCCACCGTCTCCACATGGTCGACGGCCACCGCCGGCCACGCGGCCCGCACCCGCGCCTTCCACTCGGCCAGCTCCCGCGCGGCCTCCGGGAACAGGGCCCGCTGGGCCTCGGCGGCGGGCCCGTAGAGCCGCTCGACGTATTCGCGCACCATGCGCCCCGCGAGCACCTTCGGGCCGAGGGTGCCCAGCGTCCGGCGGACCATCTCGATCCAGCGCCCGGGCAGCCCGCCCGAGCCCCGGTCGTAGAAGCGCGGCGCGACCCGGTCCTCCAGCAGCTCGTAGAGGGCGGCGGCCTCCACGTCGTCGCGGCGGTCCTCGTCCATGGCCGCGCCGTCGGCGGTGGGGATGGCCCAGCCGTAGTCGGGCTCGTACCACTCGTCCCACCAGCCGTCGAGGACGGAGAGGTTCAGACAGCCGTTGAGCGCGGCCTTCATGCCGGAGGTGCCGCACGCCTCCAGGGGGCGCAGCGGGTTGTTCAGCCAGACGTCACAGCCGGGGTAGAGCTTCTGGGCCATGGCCATGCCGTAGTCCGGGAGGAAGACGACGCGGTGGCGTACGCGCGGGTCGTCGGTGAAGCGGACGAGTTCCTGGACGAGCCGCTTGCCGCTGTCGTCGGCGGGGTGGGCCTTGCCCGCGACGACGATCTGAATCGGCCGCTCGGGGTGCAGGAGCAGCCGGGTCAGCCGCTCGGGGTCGCGGAGCATCAGCGTCAGCCGCTTGTAGGAGGGGACGCGGCGGGCGAAGCCGATGGTGAGGACGTCGGGGTCGAGCACGCCGTCGATCCAGCCGAGTTCGGCCGTGCCGGCTCCGCGCTGCCGCCAGGAGGCGCGCAGCCGTTCGCGCACCTCTTCGACGAGCTGTTCGCGCAGGGTGCGGCGCAGGTCCCAGATGTCGCTGTCGGGGATGTCCGCGACGGTGTCCCAGCGTTGTTTGCCGCCGACGGTCAGGGCGTCCTCGGCGCGGCCCGCGCCGATCCGGCGGGCACCGAGCCGGAAGACCTCGGGGGCGACCCAGGTGGGGGCGTGGACGCCGTTGGTGATGGCGGTGATCGGCACCTCCTCGGCGTCGAAGCCCGGCCACAGCCCGGCGAACATCTCCCGGCTGACCTGCCCGTGGAGGGTGGAGACGCCATTGGCGCGCTGGGCCAGGCGCAGGCCCATGACCGCCATGTTGAAGAGGTTGGGCTCGCCGCCGGGGTAGGTCTCCAGACCGAGCTGGAGGACCTTGCCGACGTCGATGCCGGGCAGTTCCCCGTCGTCGCCGAGGTGGCGGGCGACCAGCTCGCGGTCGAAGCGGTCGATGCCGGCGGGTACGGGGGTGTGGGTGGTGAAGACGGCTCCGGCCCGGACGCTCTCCAGGGCCGAGTCGAAATCGGCGCCCTGTTCGACGAGTTCGCGGATGCGTTCCAGGCCGAGGAAGCCGGCGTGGCCCTCGTTGGTGTGGAAGACCTCGGGGGCGGGGTGGCCGGTCAGCCGGCAGTACGTCCGCACGGCGCGGACCCCGCCGATGCCGAGCAGCATCTCCTGCAGCAGCCGGTGCTCGCTGCCGCCGCCGTAGAGCCGGTCGGTGACGTCGCGCTCGCGCGGCCCGTTCTCCTCGACGTCGGAGTCGAGGAGCAGCAGCGGCACCCGACCGACCCGGGCCTGCCAGATGTAGGCGCGCAGGGACCGGCCGCCGGGGAGGGTGAGGGCGACCCGGCTGGGGGTGCCGTCGGGCTCGCGGAGCATCGACAGGGGCAGCTCGTCGGGGTCGAGGAGCGGGTAGTGCTCCTGCTGCCAGCCCTCGCGGGACAGGGACTGGCGGAAGTAGCCGTGCCGGTAGAGCAGTCCGACGCCGATGAGGGGGACGCCGAGGTCGCTGGCCGACTTCAGATGGTCGCCGGCGAGGATGCCGAGTCCGCCGCTGTACTGCGGGAGGGCGGCGGTGATGCCGAACTCGGGTGAGAAGTAGGCGATCGCCTCGGGCAGTCCGGGGGGCTGCTCCTGGTACCAGCGCCGACCGGTGAGGTAATCGTGCAGATCGTCGGCCGCCGCGGCGAGCCGCCGCCGGAAGCGGCGGTCGTCGGCTAGGGCGGCCAGCCGGGCGGCGGACACGGCGCCGAGCAGCCGCAGCGGATCCCCGCCCGCGGCCTGCCAGCCCTCGGGGTCGACGGACTGGAAGAGTTCGCGGGTCTCGGGGTGCCAGGACCAGCGCAGATTGCGCGCCAGCTCACTGAGCGGTCGTAGGGACTCCGGAAGGACGGGGCGCACACTGAATCGACGAATGGCCTTCACCCCCACGACGGTAGCGGCGCGGCCCCCCGGGTTTCCGGCAGTGACGCCAACTGGCCGTCACCGACCGGGGCGGACGACGGGTGTGCGCCCTGTTGTCGACCGGAACGGGTGAACACGCCCGGTGTTCCGGGTTTCGCCGCGGCCGGGCGGGGTCCGGGGCCGGCCGGGGTGTCGGGGGGTGCCCGGGGAGCCCCGGGGAGGCGGGCCTTCTCTCACCCGTTGGTGGGGCGGCCGGCGCGGGCGCCCGAACGGGTGCCGAAACAAGCGCGGAGACAGGCACCGGTCCGCATGCTGGACAGGACGGTGCGGCCGAAATCCGGCGGCCGATCATCGGCTGATGCGTTGGTACGAGATGGATCTACGCCACGCGTACAGCAGGGGTGCGGGCGGCGAAATACCGCTACGGCTGTCACCGAGGAGGCCGGGGCACCGTTCCGCCGATTGGCCGCCGCTTACCCCGTTTCGTCACATTGCACACGATCGGCCGAGCGAGGAGACTCCCTACGGGTGAAGCGCTTCGGCCGCCCTCCTCAGCTGGTGCCACGGGATCTACGCACCGGCAGTTCGCACGGTCCGGGCATGCCCGGCCGGGGCTGGTGGGAAAGCTCAACCGGTATGCAGCCCGTCACGCGTCCCCCGGCCCGGTCCCCGCGCTCTACTGCCCGCCCTCGCTTCCGCCCACCCGGGTGAACCCGGGCAAGCGCGGACAGGAGCAGTCATGCGCGCAGCCAGCCGACTGCCGACGGAGCAGATAGAAAGTACAGAACCCGCCACACCCCCAGATTCCGTCGAACCTCCAGGTGATCCCATGATCGGTCGCATCCCCGTCCTGGACCTCGGGCCGCTCGTCGACTGCGGTCGCAGACCGGCCAAGGCCGTGGTGGGCGAGACCTTCCAGGTCACGGCCACCGTGTTCCGCGAGGGCCACGAGGCGTTGGGTGCCAATGTGGTGCTGCGCGACCCGGCGGGCCGCTCGGGGCCCTGGGCACCGATGCGGGAGCTGGCGCCGGGCACGGACCGCTGGGGCGCGGACGTCACCCCGGACACCGAGGGCCGCTGGACGTACGCGGTCGAGGCGTGGAGCGACCCGGTGGGCACCTGGCGGCACCAGGCGCGGATCAAGATCCCGGCGGGGATCGACACCGAACTGGTCCTGGAGGAGGGCGCCCTGCTCTACGAGCGGGCGGCGGCCGGGGTGCCGAAGAGCGACGGCCGGGAGGCCGTGCTGGCCGCGGCCGACGCGCTGCGCGACCGGCGCCGGCAGGTCGCCGACCGGCTCGCGGCCGCCCTCGCCCCGGCGGTGACCGCGGCCCTGACCTGCCATCCGTTGCGTGAACTGGTCACCAGCTCACGGTCGCTGCCGCTGCTCGTGGAGCGCGAGCGGGCGCTGTTCGGCTCGTGGTACGAGCTGTTCCCGCGCTCGGAGGGCGCGACGACGACGGCGGACGGCAGGCCGCGGCCGGGTACGTTCCGCACGGCCGCCCGGCGGTTGCCCGCGGTGGCGGCGATGGGGTTCGACGTGGTGTACCTGCCGCCGATCCACCCCATCGGCACCTCCTTCCGCAAGGGCCCCAACAACGCGCTGTCCGCGGGCCCGCACGACGTGGGCAGCCCCTGGGCGATCGGCTCGGCCGACGGCGGGCACGACGCGATCCACCCGGACCTCGGCACCTTCGAGGACTTCGACCACTTCGTCTCCTGCGCCCGCGATCTGCGCATGGAGGTCGCGCTCGACTTCGCCCTGCAGTGCTCCCCCGACCACCCGTGGGTGGCCAAGCACCCCGAGTGGTTCCACCACCGCGCGGACGGCACGATCGCGCACGCCGAGAACCCGCCGAAGAAGTACCAGGACATCTATCCCCTCGCGTTCGACGAGGACTTCGACGGGCTGGTCACGGAGACGCTGCGGGTGCTGCGGGTGTGGATGGACCGCGGCATCCGGATCTTCCGGGTCGACAATCCGCACACCAAGCCGGTGGTCTTCTGGGAGAAGGTCATCGCCGAGGTGGGCCGCACCGACCCCGATGTGGTCTTCCTCGCCGAGGCGTTCACCCGCCCGGCGATGATGCGCACCCTCGGCGCGATCGGCTTCCAGCAGTCGTACACCTACTTCACCTGGCGCAACGACAAGCGGGAACTCACCGACTATCTGCGGGAGCTGTCGGGCGAATCCGCCGCCGTCATGCGGCCGAACCTCTTCGTGAACACGCCGGACATCCTGCACGCCTATCTCCAGGACGGCGGGCGCGCGGCCTTCGAGATCCGGGCGGTGCTCGCCGCGACCCTCTCCCCCAGCTGGGGTGTCTACGCGGGCTACGAGCTGTGCGAGAACACCCCGGTGCGCGCGGGCAGCGAGGAGTACCTGGACTCCGAGAAGTACCAGCTGCGTCCGCGCGACTGGGAGACCGCCGAGCGCGAGGGGCGCTCCCTGGCCCCGCTGCTCACCCTGCTGAACCGGCTGCGGCGCCGCCAGCCCGCCCTGCGCCGGCTGCGGAACTTGCGCTTCCATGACGCCGACAACGACGCCGTCATCGCCTACTCGAAGCGCACGGGGAACTCCTGCGTCCTCACGGTCGTCAACCTCGACCCCCACCACACCCAGGAGGCCACGGTCTCGTTGGACATGCCGGAACTCGGCCTCGAATGGCACGAGTCCGTCCCGGTGCGCGACGAGCTCACCGGAGAGACCTATCACTGGGGCAGGGACAACTATGTGCGCCTCGAGCCGGGCCGTTCCATCGCGCCCGCGCACGTGTTCTCGCTGCGACCGTCCTCACCGATCGGAGGGTCACCCACATCATGATCGTCAATGAGCCCGTACAGGACACGTTCGAGGACACACCCGCGAAGGACCTGGATCCCGACTGGTTCAAGCGCGCCGTCTTCTACGAGGTGCTCGTACGCTCCTTCCAGGACAGCGACGGAGACGGGGTCGGCGACCTCAAGGGCCTGACCGCCAAGCTGGACTATCTGCAGTGGCTGGGCGTCGACTGCCTGTGGCTGCCGCCGTTCTTCCAGTCGCCGCTGCGTGACGGGGGCTACGACGTCTCCGACTACACCTCGGTGCTCCCCGAGTTCGGTGATCTGGCCGACTTCGTGGAGTTCGTGGACGCGGCGCACCAGCGGGGCATGCGCGTCATCATCGACTTTGTCATGAACCATACGAGCGATCAGCACGAGTGGTTCCAGCAGTCACGCGCCGACCCCGAGGGCCCCTACGGGGACTACTACGTCTGGGCGGACGACGACAAGCAGTACCAGGACGCGCGGATCATCTTCGTCGACACGGAGTCCTCCAACTGGACCTTCGACCCGGTGCGCCAGCAGTACTTCTGGCACCGCTTCTTCTCCCACCAGCCGGATCTCAACTACGAGAACCCGGCGGTGCAGGAGGAGATCCTGGCGGCGCTGCGGTTCTGGCTGGACCTCGGCATCGACGGCTTCCGGCTCGACGCGGTGCCGTACCTCTTCGCCGAGGAGGGCACCAACTGCGAGAACCTGCCGCGCAGCCACGACTTCCTCAAGCGGGTGCGGGCCGAGATCGACGAGCACTACCCGGACACGGTGCTGCTGGCGGAGGCCAATCAATGGCCCGAGGACGTCGTCGACTACTTCGGCGACTACGAGGCCGGCGGCAACGAATGCCATATGGCGTTCCACTTCCCGGTCATGCCGCGCATCTTCATGGCGGTCCGCCGGGAGTCCCGCTACCCGGTCTCGGAAATCCTCGCCAAGACCCCGGCGATCCCCAAGCACTGCCAGTGGGGCATCTTCCTGCGCAACCACGACGAGCTGACGCTCGAGATGGTGACGGACGAAGAGCGCGACTACATGTACGCGGAGTACGCCAAGGATCCGCGGATGCGCGCCAACATCGGCATCCGCCGCCGGCTCGCCCCGCTGCTCGACAACGACCGCAATCAGATCGAGCTGTTCACCGCCCTGCTGCTGTCCCTGCCGGGCTCGCCGATCCTCTACTACGGCGACGAGATCGGCATGGGGGACAACATCTGGCTCGGCGACCGCGACGGGGTACGCACCCCGATGCAGTGGACACCCGACCGGAACGCGGGCTTCTCCTCCTGCGACCCGGGGCGGCTGTATCTGCCGACCATCATGGACCCGGTCTACGGCTACCAGGTCACCAACGTCGAGGCGGCCATGAGCAGCCCCTCCTCGCTGCTGCACTGGACCCGCCGGATGATCGAGATCCGCAAGCAGAACCCGGCGTTCGGCCTCGGTTCGTACACCGAACTGCCGTCGAGCAATCCGGCCGTGCTCGCGTTCCTGCGCGAGATGCGGCTGCCCGGGCAGCGGGAGGACGACCTCGTCCTGTGCGTGAACAACTTCTCCCGCTTCGCACAGCCGACCGAACTCGACCTCCAGACGTTCAACGGGCTGCATCCCGTCGAGCTGATCGGTGGGGTGCGCTTCCCGGCCATCGGTGAACTGCCTTATCTGCTCACCCTGGCCGGTCACGGCTTCTACTGGTTCCGGCTGCGGCGCGGCGCGCCACCGGCCGGGCACTGACCCGCCCCGTGCGCGGCGGCCGTGGTCGTCCGACCGCGCACGGACGGTTTTCCCTCCCGGGCCCGGGGCACCCTCACTACTACGCGGGGCCCGGGTCGACCGCATCGACACCGCTCGACCCCGATCGGCCTCGCTCGACCCCGATCGACTCCGCCACACGTGGCCGCACAGTCCGCAGAAGCCAGCGACACCGCACACCGGGGCCTGAAGGCGCTGACCGTACGGACGATCCTCGCCCGACACGTCCCGCACCGCGCACGGTCAAAGCCGCAATCCGGGACACTTTGCCCTACCTGTCGTGTGCCCGGGGAAAGGACGCGACGCCATGTCGGACGCTGCACCGTCCCGCCGGGGGGCGCCTCCCGGACCTCTGCCGGCCGTGGCCCGGGCCACGGCCGCGCGGTCGGCGACGCCCCCCGCCGACGGGGGGCTGCTGGGCTCGTTGGTCCCGTTGCTCTCGGAATGGCTGCCCCGGCAGCGCTGGTTCGCCGGCAAGGGCCGCCCGATCACCGGTTTCACCCTCGTCGCGGCCACCGAACTGCTGCCGGCCCCGGCCGGCGGCACCGCCCCCGGCCTGGTCCATCTGCTCGTCCGCGCCCAGCAGCTGGGCTCGACGGGCCCAGGCGGCACCCCGGCGCACGGCACCGACGACTGCTATCAGCTGCTCCTCGGAGTCCAGGACGTACTGCCCCCGCAGCTCGCGCCCGCCCTGATCGGCCGCCCGGCGGGCGGACCGCTGCACGGCCGCGTCGTCTACGAGGGCCTCGCCGATCCCCGTCTGGCGGCCGTGATCCTGGAACGGCTGCGGCTGCCGGGCCGCCTGGGGCCGCTGCGCTTCGCCCGGGAGGAAGGGACGGTCATCGCCGCGGGTCTCGCGCCCCGGCTGCTCGGCTCGGAGCAGTCCAACTCCTCGGTCGTTTACGGCGAAACGTATATCCTCAAGCTCTTCCGCCGCGTCTGCCCCGGCACCAACCCGGATCTCGAACTGCCGCGCGCGCTCGCCGGCACGGGCTGCCGGCGGGTGCCGACGCCCGCCGCCTGGTTCGAGGCCGACCTTTCCGGGCTGCCCGGGCCGGCCGGAGCAGTCGGGGCCGCCGGCGGCGTCGACGAGCCGATGACGCTCGGGGTGCTCCAGCCCTTCCTGCCCGGTTCGGCCGACGGCTGGCAGCTGGCCCTGGGGGCCCTGGCCGTGCGGGCCGACTTCACCGCCTCCGCCCGGGCCCTCGGGCACGCCACGGCCGAGGTGCACGGTGCGCTGGCGGAGGCGCTGCCCACCGTCGTGCTGCGCCGCCCCCAGCTGGAGCGGCTCGCCGACGCCATGACCCGGCGGCTGGACGCCGCCGCCGACGCGGTGCCCGCCCTGCGCCCCTACCGGGCCGCGCTGCGCGGGGCGTACGAGGAGCTGGCGGGGCTCGGCCGGGCCGGGCGCACCTGGTCCGCGCAGCGCATCCACGGTGATCTGCATCTGGGACAGACCCTGCGCACGGCCGCGGACGGCCGCTGGTCCCTCATCGACTTCGAGGGCGAGCCCGCGCGCCCGCTGGCCGAGCGGCGCAGGCCGCAGCCGGTCGCCCGGGACATCGCGGGCATGCTGCGTTCCTTCGACTACGCGGCGGCGGTGGGCCGGGCGGCCGGCACCGCCTGGTCCGACCGGGCCCGGGCCGCGTTCTGCGAGGGCTACGCCACGGTCCACGACGATCCGCGCGAGGAGCCGCGACTGCTGCGCGCCCACGAGACGGACAAAGCCGTCTACGAGGTCCTGTACGAGGCCCGGCACCGGCCGGACTGGCTCCCTGTCCCGATGGCCGCGATCCGGCGGCTCGCGGGGATGCCGGCGCCGGACGGCGCGCCCGCCGGCCCGCCCCAGGGCGGCGACCGGCGGCCGGAGCCGAGGAATCCCGTATGACCCACCGACCCGCACGACAGATCCGCCCCCGGGCCGCCGTCCGGGGGACATCGAGGAGGACCGCCCCGTGACCGCTCGTCCGCCGTCCAGCCGACCGCCCCGCGAGCCGGGGGGCGACCGCCCCGGCGGTCCCGTCCCGGTCCCGGCCACGTTCCTGCCGGCGTTCCCCCCGCGTCCGCACCCACCGAAACAAACGGAGGGACCGGAGGGGCCGGGGCGGACGGAGGGGACGGGGGCGCCGGGGCCGGCGTACCGGTCGACGGAGTGGGAGTCGGCGCCCGACACCGCGCCTGACACCGCGTCGGTCCCGGAGCCGGCATCTGAGCGGGCGCCGGAGCCCGAGCGGGCAGCCGAGCAGGAGGCCGCACCGGTGGCGGAGCCGGAGGCCGCGCCGGTGGCAGAGCAGGTGGCAGAGCAGGTGGCAGAGCAGGGGGCGGCGCAGGGGGCGGGGGCCGTACCGGTCACACCGGTCGCACCGGTCCCGGCCGTCGCACCCGTACCGCGGGCCGCGGCGCGCCGGGGCGTACGCCCGGCCGATCCGCTGGACCCCGGGGAGCGCGAGCGCCTGCTGCACGGCGCGCATCACGACCCGCACGCCCTCCTGGGGGCGCATCCGGTACCGGGCGGTGTGGCGTTCCGTGCCCTGCGCCCCTACGCCCGTGCGGTCTCGGTCACCGCGAAGGGGCTGCGGGCGGAGCTGTACGACGAGGGGGACGGGTTCTTCGGGGGTGTGCTGCCGCTGAAGGAGATCCCCGACTACCGCCTGGTGGTCACGTACGCCGATGCCGAGCTGGAGGTGCACGACCCGTACCGCTTCCTCCCCGCCATCGGGGAGCTGGACATGCACCTCATCGGCGAGGGCCGGCACGAGCAGCTGTGGCGGGCGCTCGGTGCGCAGCCGATGACGCACGAGGGCGTGATCGGCACCCGTTTCACGGTCTGGGCGCCGAACGCGCGGGGCGTCCGGGTCGCCGGGGACTTCAACTACTGGGACGCCACCGGGTCCCCGATGCGTTCGCTGGGCTCCTCGGGGGTGTGGGAGCTGTTCCTGCCGGGCATCGGCGAGGGCGCCCTGTACAAGTTCCAGATCAC
Organism: Streptomyces sp. NPDC042259; assembly: GCF_055582085.1. Taxonomy (NCBI): domain Bacteria; kingdom Bacillati; phylum Actinomycetota; class Actinomycetes; order Kitasatosporales; family Streptomycetaceae; genus Streptomyces; species Streptomyces sp. NPDC042259. Next base: position 284,883 of record NZ_JBVJDW010000005.1, read on the forward strand.
CCGCCCGGACGGTTCGTACACGCTGCGCGCCGACCCGATGGCGCGGCGCACGGAGGTCCCTCCGGCCAACGCCTCGATCGTGCACGCCTCGCACCACCGGTGGCGGGACGAGGAGTGGCTGCTCCGCCGCGCGGAGCGGCATGTGCACGAGTCGCCCTTCTCCGTCTACGAGGTGCACCTGGCGTCCTGGCGTCCGGGGCTGACCTACCGGCAGCTGGCCGAGCAGCTCCCGGCGTATGTGAAGGACCTGGGGTTCACGCACGTGGAGCTGATGCCGGTCGCCGAGCACCCCTTCGGCGGCTCGTGGGGCTACCAGGTCACCGGCTTCTACGCCCCGACCGCGCGGCTGGGCACCCCCGACGACTTCAAGTACCTGGTCGACGCGTTGCACCGGGCGGGCATCGGGGTGCTCGTGGACTGGGTGCCGGCGCACTTCCCCAAGGACGACTGGGCGCTGGCCGAGTTCGACGGCCGCCCGCTGTACGAGCACGCGGACCCGGCGCGGGCGACGCACCCGGACTGGGGGACGCTGGAGTTCGACTACGGCCGTACGGAGGTGCGCAACTTCCTGGTGGCCAACGCCGTCTACTGGTGCGAGGAGTTCCACATCGACGGGCTGCGGGTGGACGCGGTCGCCTCGATGCTCTACCTCGACTACTCCCGCGAGGCCGGCCAGTGGACGCCCAATGAGCACGGCGGCCGGGAGAACCTCGACGCGGTGGCGTTCCTGCAGGAGATGAACGCGACGGTCTACCGCCGGTGCCCCGGTGTGATCACCGTCGCCGAGGAGTCCACGGCGTGGGACGGGGTCACCCGGGCCACCCACCACGTGGGCGTCAGCGGCTTCGGCGGGCTCGGCTTCGGTCTGAAGTGGAACATGGGCTGGATGCACGACTCGCTGGAGTATGTGTCGAAGGAGCCGGTGCACCGCAAGTACCACCACGGCGAGATGACCTTCTCGATGGTCTACGCCTACAGCGAGAACTACGTCCTGCCCATCTCGCACGACGAGGTCGTGCACGGCAAGCGGGCGCTGGTCTCCAAGATGCCGGGTGACTGGTGGCAGCAGCGCGCCAACCACCGCGCCTATCTGGGCTTCATGTGGGCGCACCCGGGCAAGCAGCTGCTCTTCATGGGGCAGGAGTTTGCACAGGGTGCGGAGTGGTCCGAGAGGTACGGCCCGGACTGGTGGCTGCTCGACCCCTCGTACTCGGCGGAGGCCGACCACCGGGGCGTGCGGGATCTGGTGCGGGATCTGAACGCGGTCTACACCGCGACGCCGGCGCTGTGGCAGCGCGACACCGACCCGAGCGGATTCGAGTGGATCGAGGGGGACGCCAGCGAGGACAACGTCTTCGCGTTCCTGCGCTTCGACGCGGAGGGCTCACCGCTGCTGGCCGTCAGCAACTTCTCCCCCGTCGTCCGGCATGCCTACCGTCTCGGTGTCCCGGCCCGGTACGCGGAGTGGCAGGAGGTCCTCAACACCGACGCCGGGCGTTACGGCGGCAGTGGTGTCACGGGCACCGACCCGGTCAAGTCCGAGCCGACCCGCCGGCACGGCCGCCCGGCGAGCATCGCGGTGACCCTGCCCCCGCTGGCGACGGTCTGGCTGCGCCCGGTCTGAAGCGCGTCGTCACCGGTGTCCCGCACCCCTGGGAAAGGGGTGCGGGACACCGGTGACGGGCCGTGCGGGAGCGGGAGAGGGTCAGACGCGCTCGTCGGTGCGCCGGGCGTCCTTCGCGCCCTCGGTGTCCCGCGCGGCCGGGCCGTCCGCCGTCGCCTGGCCCGCGTGGCGCGGCAGCAGGGTGACGACCACGAGGGTGCCGACGCCGAGGATGATCGCGCCGATCATGCTGGTGTGGGCGACGGAGTCCGCGAACGCCTTGTGCACGGCTTCCACGACGGACTGCGCCTGCTGCGCGCCGTACGCGGCCGCCTTCTCGGCGCCCATCTTGGGCGTGGCGCCGGCCGTGACCTGCTTGCCGACCTCCTTGGCGACGTACAGGCCCCCGCCGACCGAGTCCTGTGCGGCGCTCAGCGCCTTCTCCGGCAGCTTCGGACCGCCGCCGGCCGCCACCTTGGCGGCGGTGTCGGCGAGGTTGGAGGAGTAGGTCTTGGCCAGCACCGTGCCGAGGATGGCGATGCCGAGCGAGCCGCCCATCTCGATGGAGGTGCTGTTCACCGCGCCGCCGACACCGAGCTGGTCCTCGGGGAAGGAGCCCATGATGGCGTTGGTGCAGGGCGACAGGGACAGGCCGATCGCCAGGCCGAGGATCATCAGCGGCCCGACGAAGTCGTTGTACGTGGAGCCGGCGTCGATGCGGGTGAGCAGCGCGATGGCGACCGTGCCGACCGTCATGCCGAGGGCGACGGTGATCTTCATGCCGAACTTCGGCGTGAGGAAGGCGGTCAGGGCGCCGCCCACGAAGACGGCTCCGGCCAGCGGCAGCATCCGTATGCCGGTGTCGAGCGGCGAGTAGCCGAGCACGAACTGGAGGTGCTGGGTGAGGTAGTAGAACGCGCCGAAGACGGCGAGGAAGAACAGCGCGACGGCCAGCGTGGAGCCCGCGAAGGCGCGCTGCGCGAAGCGGCGGACGTCCAGGACCGGGCGCGGGTGGCGCAGCTCCCACAGGACGAAGCAGACGAGCCCGACGCCGGCGAGCACGGCCGCGGTGATGGCCTTGGCGCCCCAGCCGAAGTGCGGACCCTCGATGATCATGTAGATCAGCGAGCCGACCCAGATGACGGACAGCAGACCGCCGATGTAGTCGATCCGGTCGACCTTGGCCGCCTTGGACGGCGGTACGAGCAGCAGCGCGCCGATGATGCCGAGGGCGGCGATCGGCACGTTGATCAGGAACGTCGAGGCCCAGCCGTGGTCCTCCAGCAGCGCACCGGCGACCAGCGGGCCGACGGCGATGGCGAGGCCGGCGGTGGCGGTCCAGATGGTGATCGCCTTGGCCCGCTCGGCGCGCGGGAAGGTCGCGGCGAGCAGCGACAGCGTGGCCGGCATGATCATGGCGGCGCCGACCCCCATGACGGCGCGCGCGGCGATGACGGCGCCGGAGCTGTCGACGAGCGAGCCGGCGACGGACGCCGCGCCGAAGACGAAGAGGCCGAGGACGAGCGCCCCGCGGCGGCTGTACTTGTCACCGACGGCGCCGAGGATCAGCATCAGCGCCGCGTACGGCACGGTGTAGCCGTCGATCACCCATTGCAGGTCCGAACTGCCGAGGCCGAGGTCCTGGACCATGTCCGGGGCCGCCACCGTCAGCGACGTATTGGCCATGACGATGATCAGCAGACTCAGGCACAGGACCCCCAGTGCCGCCCAGCGCCGCTTGTACGGACCATCCATCTCTTCGACCGGAGTCGACATCCCGAGGCCCATCGGCCCCCCTTTCCAGATCTTGCACACTACTGTGCAATTACACACTGCTGTGCAATTTACGCGTCTGCCCAGCCTTGTGCAAAATGAACCCAGCGGACCGCCGCGAGTTCGCCGGTGACGTCCGGGGGACGCCCGATCGAGAAGAGACCCAATGGCCGGCAGAGCGGACGCCAATCGCCGCCGCATCATGGACATCGCGCTCGCGGAGCTGCTGCGCGACGCGGATGTGAGCATGGATCAGATCGCGCGCGCCGCGGGCGTCGTCCGCCGCACGGTCTACGGCCACTTCCCCAGCCGCGACGCGCTGATCGGCGCGCTCGTCGACGACGTGGCCGAGACCGTCGGCGCGGTCCACGCGGCGGCGCTGCGCGGAGTGGACGACCCGGCCGAGGCGCTGGCCCGGTCCGTCCTGGCCGTCTGGGAGATCGCCGACGGCTACCGCCTGCTGATCTCACTGGCCCAGCGCAGCGTCACGGTGGAGGGCATCCACCGGCGCCTGGAGCCGGTGCGCCACGAGGCCGCCGCGGTGCTCCGGCGCGGTCTGGACGCGGGGCGGTTCGTCTCACCGCTGCCCGTCACGGCCCTCGCCTATGTGCGCGAGCAGGTGATCTTCGGCCTGATGCAGGCCGTCAACGAGGGCCTGCTGGCCCCCGAGGAGGCGGGCCGTTCCGCCGCGATCACCTCGCTGGCCACGCTGGGCGTACCCGTCGCCGAGGCCACCGAGCTGGTGGCGCGCATCCCGGCGGCGGACACCGCGCGGACGGCCGGGACCGCGACCGGGAACGCAACCGGGAACGCCGTGGCGGGGGGGGGGGAAGGGGGGAGGAGGGAGGTGGGGAGGAGAGGGGGGGC
>NZ_JBVJDW010000005.1:289135-495538 GCF_055582085.1 Streptomyces sp. NPDC042259
CCACCTCGTTTTCTCCCTCCCCCCCCCCCTCCCCCCCCCCCCCCACTCCCCCCCCCCCCCCCCCCCCCCCCCCCCCCCCCCCCCCCCCCCCCCCCCCCCCCCCCCCCCCCCCCCCCACGGTGCCGGGAAGCGGGGACATTGGGGTGTAGGACTCCGGTCCACCCCGCCCTCCGGCGGCTCGGGGTGAGCGCTCGCGCTCACATCGGTCTCAGACCCCGGCGGCCTCCTTGGCGCCGCCGCGCGGCCCGGGCAGCTCCGGGTGGCCGTGCCCGTCGCCCATCAGCGTCGTCTCGTCGAACGGCAGCCGCCCGGCGAGGACTTCCGCGACGCGCTCCTTGTCGATCTCCTTGGTCCAGGTGCCGACCAGGACCGTCGCGACCGCGTTGCCCGCGAAGTTCGTCAGGGCGCGGGCCTCGCTCATGAAGCGGTCGATGCCGACGATGAGGCCGACCCCGTCCACCAGCTCCGGGCGGTGCGACTGCAGACCGCCCGCGAGCGTCGCGAGTCCGGCGCCCGTCACGCCCGCCGCGCCCTTCGACGCCACGATCATGAAGAGCAGCAACGAGATCTGCTGCCCGACCGAGAGCGGCGCCCCCATCGCCTCGGCCACGAACAGCGAGGACATCGTCAGATAGATGGCCGTGCCGTCGAGGTTGAAGGAGTAGCCGGTCGGCACGGTGATGCCGACGACCGGCTTGCTCACGCCCAGGTGCTCCATCTTCGCGATCAGGCGCGGCAGCGCCGACTCGGAGGAGGACGTGGAGAGGATCAGCAGGAACTCCCGGCCAAGGTACTTCAGCAGCGCGAAGATGTTCACCCCGGCCACCAGTCGCAGAATCGCGCCGAGCACCAGGAAGACGAAGAGCGCGCAGGTGAGATAGAAGCCGATCATGATGACGGCGAGGGACTTGAGCGCGTCCACGCCGGTCGCGCCGACCACCGCCGCGATCGCGCCGAAGGCGCCCACCGGCGCCGCCCACATGACCATCGCCAGGATCCGGAAGACCAGCCGCTGGAGATGCCCGATGCCGCGCAGCACCGGCTCGCCCGCCGGGCCCATGGCCTGCAGCGCGAAGCCCGACAGCAGTGCCACCAGCAGGGTCTGGAGCACCTCGCCGCCGGTGAAGGCGGACACCATGGTGGTCGGGATGATCCCGAGCAGGAAGTCGGCCGTCGACTCGTGCGCGCCCTTGGCCTGCGCCTCGCCCGCGTGCCGCAGCGACTCCGTCAGGTGCAGCCCGCTGCCGGGCTCCAGGAGATTGCCGACGACCAGGCCGATGGCGAGTGCCACGGTGGACATGACGAGGAAGTAACCGAGCGCGAGCCCCCCGACCGCGCCGACCTTCGCCGCCTTCCGTACCGAGCCGACGCCGAGCACGATCGTGCAGAAGATGATCGGCGAGATCATCATCTTGATCAGGTTCACGAAGCCGGTGCCGAGCGGCTTCAGCTCGACGGCCACCCCGGGAGCCGCGAAGCCGACCGCGATACCGGCCAGCACCGCCGCGATCACCGCGAGGTAGAGATAGTGCGTCCGGTCCGGTCTGCTGCGCGCCCGGCCCGGTGGGGGTGGCTGCGCCGCTGCGTCTGCCATGGGGGACTCCTCGTCGTCGCGGCTCGTGGACCCCTCCCTCCCGACGAGTGGGGTCCCGGCGACTATGCACCCCCTTGTGACCGCGGTCACGATTGCGTGCATTACGTTCACGAACCCGCCGCAGTGCAGACTGTCCGCCATGCGCAAACCTCGCATACGTCGCCCCCGCAGCCTGGCCGGCCGGCTCTTCGCGATGCAGACCGTGCTGGTCGCCGCCGTGGTGGCCGGGTGCGCGGTCTTCGCCTCCCTCACCGACCGGGCCCAGGCCGAGGCGGCCGCGCGCCGCCAGGTGACGGCGACGGCGATCGCCGTCGCCGCGTCGCCCGCCGTACGCGAATCCATCCGTTCGACGGACCCCACGTCCACGCTCCAGCCGTACGCCGAACAGGTACGGCGCGACACGGACATCGACTTCGTGACGATCATGCGCCCGGACGGCAGCCGCTGGACCCATCCGGACCCCACCCGGATCGGCGAGCGCTTCCTCGGCCACACCCGCCCCGCGCTGGAAGGCGTCACGTTCTCCGAGACCTACACCGGCACCCTGGGCCCGTCCGTGCGGGCGGTCACGCCGGTGCGCGACACCGATCAGCCCGACGGCCGGGTGGTGGCCCTGGTCAGCGCGGGCATCAAGGTCGACGCGATCAGCGCGGACGTGCACCGGCAGCTCACCGGGCTGCTCGGCGTCGCCCTCGCCGCGCTCGCCCTCGGCGGCCTCGGCACCTACCTCCTGAACGCCCGGCTGCGCCGGCACACCCACGGCATGAACGCCGCGGAGCTGAGCCGGATGCACGACTACCACCAGGCCGCGCTGCACGCGGTGCGCGAGGGGCTGCTGATGCTCGACGGGCGGCGGTGTGTGGCCCTCGTCAACGACGGCGGTCGCGAGCTGCTCGGTCTGCGCGGTGATGTCGTCGGCCGCCGCGTCGACGCGCTCGGCCTGCCGCCGGCCTTGACGGGGGCCCTGCTGGACACCGCGCCGCGCGTCGACGAGGTGCATCTGACCGCCGACCGGATCGTGGTCGTCAACACCTCGCCGGTCTCCGGCGGGGAGCGACGCGGCACGGTCGTTACCCTGCGGGACCACACCGAACTCCAGGCGCTGTCCGGCGAGCTGGACTCGGTGCGCGGCTTCGCCGAGGCGCTGCGCTCGCAGTCCCACGAGGCGGCGAACCGGCTGCACGCCGTGGTCTCGCTGATCGAACTCGGCCGCGCGGACGAGGCCGTCGACTTCGCGACGGCGGAACTCGAACTCGCCCAGGCCCTCACCGACCAGGTCATGTCCGCCGTCGCCGAACCGGTCCTCGCGGCCCTCCTCCTCGGCAAGGCCGCCCAGGCCAACGAACACGGCGTGGAACTGCTGCTGACCCCGGACACGCACATCGACGACGGCGTCCTCCCACCTGCCCTCCCGCCCCGCGACCTGGTCACGATCCTCGGCAACCTCATCGACAACGCCCTGGACGCGTCCGCGTCCGAAGCGAACCGGGCCCCGGCCCCGGACGCGCCCGTTTCGGACTGGCCGGAGGCCGAAAGCCACGGCGTGGCGACCGCAGAGCGGGACGCGAGGCCCGGGCCCGCGCTCGTCCCCGCACCCGCCGGGCCGGCACACGCCGACGCACGGCACCCGCGCCCCCGGCCCGGCCGACCGGACACGCCCGTTACGGACCGCCCGGAGACCGACAGCCACAACATGGCGACCGCAGGGCGGGACGCGGGGCCCGGGCCCGTGCTCGTTCTCACGCCCGCGCACGCGGCACCGCACTGCCGGCCGCAGGTCACCGTCACCGTGCGGGCGGATCGTGGGGAGTTGCTGCTGCGGGTCGGGGATTCCGGGCCCGGGGTGGCGGCCGAGGTGGTGGACGAGGTGTTCCGCCGGGGGTGGTCGACCAAGTCGCCCGGGACCGCGCCGCACGGCCGTGGGCTCGGGCTGGCGCTGGTCCGGCAAGCCGCACGGCGCAACGGCGGCACGGTCACGGTCGGCGAGTCCCCCGCCGGAGGCGCCGAGTTCACCGTCCGTCTGCCCCTGCTCGTACCCGCGAGCGCACCTACCCCAGGAGCCACCGCATGAGCACGCCGCAGGCAGCCGCGGCCGGGGCCGCCGCACCGCCCATCCGGGTCCTCGTAGTCGAGGACGACCCCCTCGCCGCCGACGCGCACGCCCTGTACGTCGGGCGCGTCCCCGGCTTCACCGTGGCCGGCGTCGTCCACTCCCGCGCGGACGCCTCGCAGTTCCTCAAGCGGACGCCCGTCGATCTGCTGCTGCTCGACCTGTACCTCCCCGACGGCCACGGGCTGCAGCTCGTGCGCTCACTGCGCAGCGCCGGGCACACCGCCGACGTCATCGCCGTGACGTCGGCGCGCGATCTGGCCGTCGTCCGCGAGGGCGTCTCGCTCGGTGTCGTCCAGTACGTGCTGAAACCCTTCACTTTCGCGACCCTGCGCGACCGGCTCGCCCGCTACGCGGAGTTCCGCGCCGTCGTCGGCGAGGCGAGCGGCCAGGACGAGGTGGACCGGGCGCTCGCCGCGCTACGCGCCCCGCAACCCGCCGCGCTGCCCAAGGGGTTGAGCCTGGACACGCTCCAGGCGATCACCGAGGTGTTGCGCGCCGCGGGCGACGAGGGCGTCTCCTCGGGCGCGGCCGCCGCCACCGTCGGGATCTCGCGGATCACCGCCCGCCGCTATCTGGAACACCTGGTGACCGGCGGCCGGGCCGCCCGCGCCCCGCAGTACGGGCAGATCGGCCGGCCCGAACTGCGCTACCGGTGGCTGCGCCGGCGGTAGGGCGTATCCGACAGATCTGCGACTGCAGGCCGGTTGTGCCGCCTGCGGCGGCGAGCCCCCTGCGGGCGCGTCCTCAAGCGCCGGACGGGCTGGATGTGGCCGAGCTCGGCCACATCCGGCCCCGAAGCGTGCGACGGCACCGGCCGGGGAACGTACGACTGCACCAGGCTGCCGACCGTCCCCGACGGCCGCCGGCCAAGCCCACGAGGCTTGTAGGAGGTCGTGCCCGTGCGTCCCACCGCCCCGCTGCTCCTGGTCACAGCCCTCGCCGCGGCATCGCTCACCGCCTGCGGCGGTGATTCCGGCGGCGATCCCGACACCGTGAAGGTCGCCTACCCCCGCAGCACCGACAACAAGGTGCGGATCATGGACGAGTACCTGGCCGTGGTCAAGAAGCAGTTCGAGCGGCGCCACCGGGGAAAGAAGCTCCGGCTCGTGCCGGTACAGGCTTCCCAGGACGACTACTACACCAAGATCCAGCAGATGATGCGGTCGCCGAAGACGGCGCCGGACGTGGTCCACGAGGACACCTTCCTCATCAACTCCGACATCAAGAGCGGCTATCTGCGTCCCCTGGACGACAAGCTGGCGGCCTGGAAGGACTGGGCGCGCTACGCCGGGAGCGCGAAGTCCTCGGTGAGAGCGGAGGACGGCAAGACCTACGGCGTACCGGACGGCACGGACACCCGCGGCCTGTGGTTCAACAAGGAGATCTTCGCGAAGGCCGGCCTCCCCGCCGACTGGCGGCCGAAGAACTGGCGGGAGGTCCTCGACGCGGCCCGCGCGGTCAAGCGCGCCGTCCCGGGCGTCATCCCCCTCAACGTCTACACGGGCAAGGGGCCGGGCGAGGCCGCCGTCATGCAGGGCTTCGAGATGCTGCTGTACGGCACGGGGAAGGACCCGCTCTACGACCCGGCGGCGAAGAAATGGGTGGCCGGGTCGAAGGGCTTCACCGACTCCCTGGAGTTCGTCCGGACCGTCTACGGCGAGAAGCTCGGCCCCGACCCGGCGGACGCGCTGGACCCCAACGTCGGTACCCGCGTCACCGCCGAGTGGATCCCGGACGGCAAGCTCGCCATCGCCCTCGACGGCAACTGGCTCGCCAAGAACTGGCTCCCCGACGGCGCCCGGCCCTGGCCCAAGTGGTCGCACGTGATGGGCCGCGCCGCCTTCCCGACCCAGGACGGCTCGGCACCGGGCAAGGTGAGCCTCTCCGGCGGCTGGGCCTGGTCGATCGGCGCCAAGTCCGCCAAGCCGGATCTCGCGTGGCAGCTCGTGGAGTTGCTCCAGACGAAGGAGAACGCGCTCGAGCGGACCGTGCGGGACGGGCAGATCGCCGTACGGGACGACGTGGCGGCGGACCCCCGGTACCGGGCGTCGGTGCCCGGCACGGACTTCTTCACCCAACTGGTCGCGTACACCCACTATCGCCCGGCCCTGCCCGTGTACCCGCGGGTGTCGGGGGCGATCGGGGAGGCGATGGAGTCGGTCACGACGGGCGACGCGACGGCGGCGAAGGCGGCGCGGGGCTACGACGAGCAGCTGAGGTCGATCGCGGGTGACGGCGGCGTACGAGGCGGGAAGCGGTGACGGGCACGGTGAGCGCGCCGCCCGCCCCGGCACCGCGCGCCGGGCGTTCCCGGCTGCCGGGCCCCCGCCGGGCCGCCCGCTGGCTGCCCCTCGCCCCGGCGACCGCCCTGCTGGTCCTCTTCCTCGCCGGGCCGGTCGTCTACTGCGTCTACCTCGCCTTCACCGACACCCAGCTGACCGGTCAGGCCTCGGCGTCCTTCGTCGGCCTCGCCAACTTCCGCCGCGCGTTCGGCGACGCCGGCTTCCGCGACGCCGTCGTGCTCACGCTCCTCTTCACGGTCCTCTCCTCGATCGTGGGCCAGAACAGCCTGGGCTTCGCCCTCGCCGCCCTGATGCGGCGCGCCTCGAAGCCCGTGCGCTCCCTGACCGGCTCGATCGTGATCGCCGCGTGGGTGCTCCCGGAGATCGTGGCGGGCTTCCTGCTCTACACCTTCTTCAACCGGCGCGGCACGCTCAACGCCGTGCTGGACTGGCTCCAGCTGCCCGCGCAGAACTGGCTGTTCACCCTGCCCATCCTCGCCGTCTCCTTCGCCAACGTCTGGCGTGGCACGGCCTTCTCCATGCTCGTCTACTCCGCAGCCCTCGCCGAGATCCCCCGGGACGTCGTCGAGGCGGCCGAGATGGACGGTGCGAGCGGTGTGCGCCGCTTCCGGCACATCACCCTGCCGATGATCCGGCGCTCGATCGGCACCAATCTCATGCTCAACACCCTCCAGACGCTGTCGGTCTTCGGCCTCATCTGGGCCATGACCCGGGGCGGCCCCGGCAACCGCAGCCAGACGCTGCCGGTGTTCATGTACGACCAGGCGTTCCTGAAGTCGCTGATCGGCTACGGCACGGCGGTGGCGCTGCTGCTTCTGCTCGTGGGGGCGCTGTTCTCCGTGGTGTACCTGCGCATGATGCGAGAGGAGGTATGACGCCCGGGCCGCCCGCCCCGTTGTGCCGTCCCCCGGTCACTGCCCGCGCTCGCCGCGCCCGGAGGTGCCATGCTCCCGCCCCGCGCCCGCCGTACCCGCCGCTCCCGTCACCGGCTGGCCGCCGACCTCGCGCTGCTCGCCGTGGCCGCCGCCTTCGCCGTCCCGCTCGTGTGGCTGCTGGTCTCCTCCGTCGACGCCGAGGCGGGCCTGCGCGTCGGCGCGCCCGCCGCGCCGACGACGGACAACTTCTCGGCGGTACTGACCGATGAGATCACCTTCCGGCCGATGCTCAACAGCCTGCTGCTGTGCGGCGGGGCCACCGCCCTCACCATCGTGTGCGCCACCCTCGCCGCCTATCCGCTCTCCCGCTACCGCTCGCGGTTCGCCAGGCCGTATCTGATGGGGGTCCTGTTCACCACGTGCCTGCCGATCACCGCGGTCATGGTGCCGGTCTACGGGCTGTTCGTACGGATCGATCTCATCGACACGGTGTACGGGACGGCCCTGTTCATGGCGACCGCCCAACTGCCGTTCGCGATCTGGCTGCTGAAGAACTTCATGGACGGTGTGCCCACCGTCTTGGAGGAGGCGGCGTGGACGGACGGCGCGAGCCGGCTGCAGGCGCTGGTCAGGGTGATCCTGCCGCTGATGGGGCCGGGGGTCGCGGTCGTGACGATCTACAGCTTCATCATGATGTGGGGCAACTTCTTCGTCCCCTTCATGCTGCTGCTCTCCCCCGACCGGCTCCCCGCGTCGGTCAGCATCTACACGTTCTTCGGCAATTACGGCCAGGTCGCCTACGGCCAGCTCGCCGCCTTCTCGATCCTCTACTCGACGCCCGTGATCCTGCTCTACGCCCTGATCTCCCGCCGCCTCGGCGGCGGCTTCGCCCTCGGCGGCGCGGTCAAGGGGTAGCGATATGGATCGCCGGACGGGCTTGTCTCAAGCCCGTCCGACGATTGAGGACGCGCCCCGCAGGGCGCTCGCCGCCGCAGGCGCCATGGTTCGCACGGACGCGTCGAATTCGATCGTTTGATCACCTTATCCGGGACGCCCGGGTCTGTCCGGCGGATCACGCGGGGGGACGGGGCCGATCCCGGCGAGACCGGCCGGCTGCCCGTGAACGCGGAAAGCCCCGCCGTCCGTGCCCAGACGACGGGGCGTGCCATCCGAATGCGGATGGCCGGCCCTGAATCTCCCCCGTTAACCCAAGGCCGGGTCCGCTGACCGCGCCTGGCATGTCCCGAAACCGCTGTGGGATTTGCCGGCGCCTTGACTGCGAACAAGCAGAACGGTACTAACGGGGCCACCCGTCGGCTACTCGCGAAACGCGGCTGTCGGCCGGATAACGCGGTCATCCCGGGAGGAAGCCCGATGAGTGAATCCGACACGGGATCCATCAGCCCCGATGGCCCCAATGACCTCATTCACAACAGCAATATGCGCACGCTCGTGCTCAGTCATGACCTCGACGAAACCCAGGAAGCCATCAGTTCCGCGTACAGCCCGTACCGGCTCAGCTGTCTGGGCGATCCCGAGGACTTCTCCGCCTGGTACGCGGAGGGCGGATTTCCGGGGGTCACCCTCTCGGGGCTCCAGTACGGCGCCGAGACGCTCGTGGACCCCCAGCCGCTGGGCTCGTACCTCCTGGTGTGCCGACTGGTGAACGGCGGCGTCCGGGTGTCCTCGCCCGGCCGGGAGGAGCGGTTCGTCGACACCGGCCAGACGTATGTCCTCGACCCGTACCGCAAGTTCCAGGTGCACTGGACCCCCGGTGCCCGGATGACGACCGTCCGGCTCTCCCGGGAGACCGTCGAGCAGGCCGCAGCCGACGCGCTCGGCGTCGAGGGGCCCGTCCGGGCGCGGTTCACCCTGGAGGGCACGGTCTCCGGCAAGGCCGCGAAGAGTTGGGAGGGGATCTCCGAGGCGGTGCACCGGGAAGTGCTCGGTGAGGGCATCGCGCGCAACAGCCCTATTCTCGCGTCACATCTGACCCAGACGACGGCCGCGATGCTCATGGAGACCCATCATCTGGTCACCCAGGGCATCGACGCCCGACGCACCGGCGTCGTCGCGCATCCCGCCGTGCGCCGCGTCATGGCCATGGCCGAGGAGCGGGCCGGTGAGCCCCTCACCCTGAACGAGCTGGCTGCGGTGGCCCGGTGCAGTCCGCGGGCCCTGCAGGAGGCCTTCCGGCGGTATCTGGACACCACGCCGCTGGGCTATTTACGCGAGGTCCGGCTGGGCCGGGCCCACGAGGAACTCGTCGCCGCGCAGGGAAGCGGGGACGTCACCGTCTCGGACGTCGCCTACCGTTGGGGTTTCTCCAACCTGGGCCGGTTCGCCGCGTATTACCAGCAGCGCTACGGGCATTCACCGTCCCACACCCTGCGCATGTGAGCGGCACGAGAAAGGCACGACCGAGATGACCTACCAGCAGCCCGAGCCCCTGGCGTTCACCGCCGGGCGGCTCACCGGGCGCGTCATATTCGTGACCGGCGCGTCCAGCGGTATCGGTGCCGCGGCCGTACGCCGGTTCGCCGCCGAGGGAGCACTCGTCGCCGCGGCCGCCCGCCGCGCCGACCGGGTCGCCGCGCTCGCCGCCGAGCTGCGCGCGGCCGGCCAGGAGGCGCTGGGCCTGGAGTGCGACGTGACGGACGAGCGGTCGGTGGCCGACGCCGTGGCGGAGACCGTACGTACTTTCGGCCGACTCGACGGGGCGTTCAACAACGCGGGCGCGGGCGGCGCCCGGGCCCGGCTGCACGAGCTGGACACGGATCACTTCGACACGGTCATGGCCACGAACGTGCGGGGCGTCTTCCTGTCCCTGAAGCATCAGATTCCGGCCATGCTCGACAACGGCGGCGGATCCGTCGTGATCTCCTCGTCGGTGGCCGGACTGGTGGGCAGCCCGCTGAACACCGACTACTCCACCAGCAAGCACGCCCTGGCCGGACTCGTGAAGTGCGCCGCGCTCGACTACGCCCGGGACAACATCCGGGTCAACGCCATCGCGCCGGGGCCGACCCGCTCGGAGATGTTCGACCGCTGGATGCCGACGGACGAGGCACGGGCCACCCTGGCCGACCGGTTCCCGATGAACTACGTCGCCGACCCGGACGACATGGCACGGGCCGCGCTCTTCCTCCTCTCCGACGAGTCCCGCTGGACCACGGGCACGGTCCTCCCCTGCGAAGGCGGCCTGACGGCCGCCTGACCACTGCCCGTCACCGGGCGGGCTGCCGTGCGGTGTCCTCAATCGCCGGACGGGCTCGAATTGAGCCCGTCCGGCGATTGAGGACGCGCCCGCAGGGCGCCCGCCGCCGCAGGCGGCAAGACGGGCCCGCAGTCGAAGAGACCGCCGGCCAGGCGAGAGGCCAACTCCAGGATGACCGTGTCCGTCGGAAGGACTACGGCGACGCACCCCCACGGACCTAAAGTCCGACACCGGGTTCAGACCATACGGCTGAGGCGGCAGCCGATCGCCGCTCCGAGAATGGGAAGCGTTGATTCCCCCCTCGTTTCCCCCACCCCTCCGGAGGAGCCCCGTGCCCCGTGCGACGCCGTCCCCTGTTCCGTCCGCCCTCCACGCGCCCCACGGCTCCGTCGCCGCCCGGGCCACCGGCCTGAGCAAGGTCTACGGACAGGGCGAGACCCGGGTGGCCGCCCTGGACTCGGTCTCCGTGGAGTTCCGCCGCGCGGAATTCACGGCGATCATGGGTCCTTCGGGTTCCGGCAAGTCGACGCTCATGCACTGCATGGCGGGCCTGGACTCCGTCACCTCCGGTTCCACCCGGATCGGTGACGTGGAGCTGGCCTCCCTCGGTGACCGGCAGCTGACCCGGCTCCGTCGCGACAAGGTCGGCTTCGTCTTCCAGGCGTTCAATCTGCTGCCGACGCTGACCGCGCTGGAGAACATCACGCTGCCGATGGACATCGCGGGCCGTAAGGCGGACCGCGCCTGGCTGGAGCAGATCGTGACGACCCTGGGTCTGTCCGGCCGGCTCGCACACCGCCCCAACCAGCTCTCCGGCGGCCAGCAGCAGCGCGTCGCGGTGGCCCGGGCGCTGGCCTGCCGCCCCGAGATCATCTTCGCGGACGAGCCGACCGGGAACCTCGACTCCCGCTCCGGTGCCGAACTGCTGGGCTTCCTGCACGGTTCCGTACGGGCGCTGGAGCAGACGGTCGTCATGGTCACCCACGACCCCGTCGCCGCCTCCTATGCGGACCGGGTGATCTTCCTGGCCGACGGCCGCATCGTCGACGAACTGCGCGAGCCGACCGCCGACGCGGTCCTGGACCGGATGCGCCTGTTCGACGCCAAGGGCCGCACGAGCTGAGGCACGGGCACCGCCGCCCCTGCCCCGCCCCGCCCCCGTCACCCGACTTCCCCTCGCCCCCTGCCGCCACGGCCGCAGGCGCGAGCGCGAGGGAAAACCCCCAGGACCCGCCATGTTCCGTACCGCCTTGCGCAATCTCCTCGCGCACAAAGCCCGGCTGATGATGACCGCCCTCGCGGTCCTCCTCGGCACCGCCTTCGTCTCCGGCACGCTCGTCTTCAGCGACTCCGTCGGCAGCGCCTACCGCGACATGACGTCCAAGAGCCTGGACGACGTGGCCGTCTCCGTGACGGAGATCGGCCGTTCCAACACCGCGCCGGGCGCGGACCACCGGGTCCTCGACGACCGGATGGTCGACACCGTCCGCGCGCTGCCCGGCGTGACATCCGTGCGTCCCTCGGTCAGCGGTGTCGCCACGGTCGCCGACAAGAACAATGACCCGGCGGGCAGCGAGTGGGGCAGCACCGCCGCCAACTACGTCGCCGGCAAGGACGGCAAGGACAGCCGGTACCCGCTGCTGAAGGGCCGGGGCCCGGCCGCCGCCGGTGAGATCGCCCTGGACGCGAAGACCGCCCGGAAGACGGGCGCCGGGGTCGGCGGCACCGTCCGGCTGGCCGTCGACGGTCCGGTGCTGACGAAGAAGCTCGTCGGCATCGTCGACACCGACGACCCCCGGGTGAGCGCGGGTGGCAGCCTGGCGCTGTTCGACACCGCGACGGCGCAGAAGCTCTTCGGCAAGCCGGGCGAGTTCGGCGAACTCGTCGTCTCCGCCGCCCCCGGCACCGACCAGAACGCGCTGACCCGCGAGGTCCGGGACGTCCTGCCGAAGGACGGCTTCCGCGCCCAGAGCGGCAAGGAGCTGGCCGCCGAGCAGTCCAAGGTCATCGACGAGCAGACCAGCTCGATCCGGAACACCTTCCTGGTCTTCGCGGGGATATCCCTCTTCGTCGGCATCTTCATCATCGCCAACACCTTCACCATGCTCATCGCCCAGCGCACTCGCGAGATCGCGTTGCTGCGCGCGGTCGGTGCCTCCCGCCGCCAGGTCGTCCGTTCGGTGATGGTCGAGGCCGGGCTGCTGGGCCTGGTCGCCTCCGCGGTGGGCCTCGTGCTGGGCCTCGGCATCGCCACGGGCCTGTGGTCGGTGCTGAACTCCAGCGGCGCCGCGCTGCCCGAGGGCCCGTTGGTCGTCGAGCCGAACGCCGCGCTGACCGCCCTCGCCGTCGGCGTCGTGGTGACCGTGCTGGCCGCGTGGCTGCCCTCCCGCAAGGCCGCGAAGATCGCCCCCGTCGAGGCGCTGGCGGCCGTGGACCAGGCGCCGACCACCCGTGGTCTCGTCGTCCGCAACTCCATCGGCGCGGCCCTGACCGCTGCGGGCGTCGCCGTCATGCTGTATGTGTCCACGCTGCGCGACAGCGGTGCGCTGACCACCGCCATGGCGGGCTCGGCCCTGACCCTCGCGGGCGTCATCGTGCTGGCGCCGCTGCTGTCCCGCCCGTTCGTGAGCCTCTTCGGCAGGCTCGCCGTCCGCGGCTTCGGGGTCAGCGGCAAGCTCGCCACGCAGAACGCGCTGCGCAACCCGCGCCGCACGGCCGCCACCGCCTCCGCGCTGATGATCGGCCTCACCCTGATCACCGGTCTGACGGTGGCCGCGGTCTCCGCGAACCAGGGCATGGACAAGATGGGTGCCCAGGATCTGACGGCCGACTACAAGGTCACGGCGAGCAGCTTCCTCGGTCTCTCCCCCGAGGTCGCCGAGAAGATCGCCGAGCAGCCCGGTGTCGCCGCCTCGGTGCCCATGCGGACGACCGGCTTCCAGTCCAAGGGCGTCCCGGCCGGGCTGCGGGCGAGTGACGTCTCCCGGCTCGCGCAGGTCACCGATCTGAAGGTCGTCGGCGGCTCGCTCGGCGAGGTGCGCGGCACCAGCACCGTAGCGGTGGCCGAGGACTACGCGCGGAAGAACGGCCTGCGGGTCGGCTCCACGCTGCCCATGGAGTTCTACGACGACAAGAAGGCCGCCCCGCGCGTCGTCGCCGTCTACGCCGAGAACGACGCCCTCTCCGAGGTCCTCGCCGCCCCGGCACTGGTCGACCCGCACCTGGACAAGGTCCGCGACGACGAGGTGCTGGTCAAGGCCGCCCCCGGGCGGGCCGGCGGCCTGCCGGAGAAGATCAAGGAGGCTCTGGGCGGCAACCCGATCATCAAGGTCCAGAGCCAGGACGATCTGCGCCGCTCCGAGGCGGGCAACATCGACGACGTCCTCTATCTGATGTACGGGCTGCTGGGGATGGCCGTCGTCATCGCGGTGATCGGCGTCGTCAACACCCTCGCGATGTCGGTGTTCGAGCGGACCCGCGAGATCGGGATGTTGCGCGCGATCGGCCTGGCCCGTACCGGGGTCAAGCGGATGGTGCGGCTGGAGTCCGTGATGATCTCGATGTTCGGCGCGGTGCTCGGCGTCGGCGTCGGCATCTTCCTGGCCTGGTCCGGCGGCCGGCTGCTGCGGTCCTCGTTCCCGCAGTACGAGATGGTCGTGCCGTGGGGCCGGATCGGCCTGTTCCTGCTGCTCGCGCTCGTCGTGGGCGTCCTGGCCGCGGTCTGGCCGGCCCGCAGGGCGGCGAAGCTCAACATGCTGGAGTCGATCGGGGCACAGTAACCGGGGCTCCGCCCCGGACCCCGGTCCTCAAGCGCCGGACGGGCTGGATTTCTCCAGCCCGTCCGGCTTTTGAGGACATCGCCGCGCAGCGGTGATGCGTCCCTAGAAGACCGACTCCGCCTCGTCCATCCGGTCCTCCGGCACCCGCTTCAGCTCCGTGACGGCCTCCGCGAGCGGCACCATCGTGATGTCCGTGCCGCGCAGCGCGGTCATCCGGCCGAAGTCGCCGCGGTGGGCGGCCTCGACCGCGTGCCAGCCGAAGCGGGTGGCGAGGACGCGGTCGTAGGCGGTGGGGGTGCCGCCGCGCTGGACGTGGCCGAGGATGACCGGGCGGGCCTCCTTGCCCAGGCGCTTCTCGAGCTCGACGGCGAGCTTGGTGCCGATACCGGCGAAGCGCTCGTGGCCGAACTGGTCTATGGCGCCCTTGGCGTAGTCCATCGACCCCTCGGCGGGGTGGGCGCCCTCGGCGACGCAGATGACGGCGAACTTCTTGCCGCGGGAGAAGCGCTCCTCGACCATCGAGACCAGGTCGGCGACGTCGAAGGGGCGCTCGGGGAGGCAGATGCCGTGGGCGCCGCCGGCCATGCCGGACTCCAGGGCGATCCAGCCCGCGTGCCGGCCCATGACCTCGACGACCATGACGCGCTGGTGCGACTCGGCGGTGGTCTTGAGGCGGTCGATGGCCTCGGTGGCCACGCCGACGGCGGTGTCGAAGCCGAAGGTGCGGTCGGTGGCGGAGATGTCGTTGTCGATGGTCTTCGGGACACCGACGACGGGCATGCCCGCGTCCGACAGCATTCGGGCGGCGGTCAGTGTGCCCTCGCCGCCGATGGGAATGAGGACGTCGATGCCGTATTCACGGGAGAAGTCCTGGGCGCTCTCGCACGCCTCGCGCAGCCGGGCGCGCTCGAGGCGCGCGGAGCCGAGGATGGTGCCGCCGCGGGCCAGGATGCCGCTGACGGCGTCGAGGTCGAGCTTGCGGAAGCGGCCGTCGAGGAGGCCCTTGAAGCCGTCCTCGAAGCCGATGACCTCGTCGTTGTGGCCGACGAGTGCCCGGTGCACCACCGAGCGGATGACAGCGTTCAGGCCGGGGCAGTCGCCGCCTGCGGTGAGGACTCCGATGCGCATCGTGCTGTTTCTCCTGCTCGCTACTGGTACATGTGAGCCGGAACCGATTGTTTCACGGGCCGGGCGGTACTGCCGCACCCCCAAGGACGCCCCTCCGGCGTTCCCTCGACGTCCACCGTCGAGCGCCTTATCCACGGCCGCAGGTATTGTCAAGAGGGCAAGGCCACCCTAACGGCTATTTTTTCAGCAGCAGCACTCGGCGATGAGAACAAGCGACGGAGCAAGGAGAGCACGCGTGACGCGCAGCGTGTACGTGACCGGGACCGACCGGGGCGACGGGCGCCAGGTCATCGAGCTGGGAGTCATGGAGCTCCTGACCCGCCACGTGGACCGGGTGGGCGTCTTCCGCCCGCTCGTTCACGACCACGGCCCGGACCGCATGTTCGACCTCCTGCGGTCGCGCTACCGCCTCGGGCAGTCGCCCGAGTCCGTCTACGGCCTGACCTACGGCGAGGCCTCCGCCCTGCAGGCGGAGCGCGGCATCGACGAGCTGGTCTCCGCCCTCGTCGAGCGCTTCCTCGCGGTCGCCCGGCAGTACGAGTACGTGCTGGTGCTCGGCACCGACTTCGCCGCCACCAACGTCCCCGACGAGCTGGCCCTCAACGCCCGGCTGGCGAACGAGTTCGGCGCCTCCGTGATCACCGTCGTGGGCGGTCAGGACCAGGCGGCCGAGGCGGTACGGGCCGAGGCGGCCAACGCCTACCGCGCCTATGAGGCACTGGGCTGCGACGTCGTCGCGCTCGTCGTCAACCGCGTGGCACCCGCCGATCGCGCGGCCGTCGCCGAGGGGCTCGCCGCGCACCTGCCGGTGGCCTGCTACGCGCTCCCCGAGGACGCTTCGCTGTCCGCGCCGACCGTGGCGCAGATCGTCCGCAAGCTGGGCGCCGAGGTGCTGCTCGGTGACGACGCGGGGCTCAACCGCGATGTGCGCGACTTCGTCTTCGGCGGCGCGATGCTCCCCGCGTTCCTGCCCGCCCTGACCGACGGCTGCCTGGTGGTGACCCCCGGCGACCGCACCGACCTGATCATCGGCGCGCTGGCCGCGCACAGCGCGGGCGCCCCGCCGATCGCCGGGCTGCTGCTCACCCTCGACGAGCGGCCGGGCCCGGACATCCTGGCCCTGGCCGGCCGGCTGGCCCCGGGCACGCCGGTGGTCTCCGTGCCGGGCGGCTCCTTCCCCACCGCGGCCGAGCTGTTCGCGGTCGAGGGCAAGCTGAACGCCGCGTCGCCGCGCAAGTCGGAGACCGCCCTCGGCCTGTTCGAGCGCCACGTGGACACCGCCGAGCTGACCAACCGCATCTCGGTGGCCCGCTCCAGCCGGGTCACGCCGATGATGTTCGAGCACGAGCTGATCGAACGCTCCCGGTCCGGCCGCCGCCGGGTGGTGCTGCCCGAGGGCACCGAGGAGCGCGTGCTGCGCGCCGCCGACGTGCTGCTGCGCCGCGACGTCTGCGATCTCACCCTCCTGGGTGAGGAGGAGACGATCCGCAAGCGCGCCGCCGAGCTGGGCATCGACCTGGCCGAGGCGCAGCTGATCGACCCGCAGACGTCCCCGCTGCGCGAGCGCTTCGCCGAGCTGTACGCGACGGTCCGCGCCCACAAGGGCATGACCGTCGAGCTGGCGCACGACATCGTCGCCGACGTCTCCTACTTCGGCACCCTGATGGTCCAGGAGGGGCTGGCCGACGGCATGGTCTCGGGCGCGGTGCACTCCACGGCCGCCACCATCCGGCCCGCCTTCGAGATCATCAAGACCGCGCCGGGCGCGCAGATCGTCTCCTCGGTCTTCTTCATGTGCCTGGCCGACCGGGTCCTCGTCTACGGCGACTGCGCGGTCAACCCGGACCCGAACGCCGAGCAGCTCGCGGACATCGCCATCCAGTCCGCCGCGACGGCCGCCCAGTTCGGTGTGGAGCCCCGGATCGCGATGCTGTCGTACTCCACCGGCACCTCCGGGTCCGGCGCGGACGTCGACAAGGTCCGCAAGGCCACCGAGATCGTCCGTGAGCGCCGCCCGGACCTGCTGGTCGAGGGCCCGATCCAGTACGACGCCGCCGTGGACGCGGCCGTCGCGGCGACGAAGCTCCCGGGCTCGGAGGTCGCGGGCAAGGCCACCGTGCTGGTCTTCCCGGACCTGAACACCGGCAACAACACCTACAAGGCCGTCCAGCGCTCGGCCGGCGCCGTCGCGGTCGGCCCGGTCCTGCAGGGCCTGCGCAAGCCCGTGAACGACCTCTCGCGCGGCGCGCTCGTGCAGGACATCGTCAACACGGTCGCCATCACCGCCATCCAGGCCCAGGGCGAGCAGCGCCCCTGACGCCCGTACGGCCGTACGGGGACCGCCCGGTCCCCGTACGGCCGCCCCCCCCACGACGCCAAGCACCGCACCCAACCCGGAAAGCCCCTCATGACTGCCAACGCGACCCGCGTCCTCGTCCTCAACTCCGGCTCCTCGTCGGTGAAGTACCAGCTGCTCGACATGGCCGACGGGGCCCGGCTGGCCGTCGGGCTGGTCGAGCGCATCGGCGAGGAGACCTCCCGGCTGGCGCACACCCCGCTCGCGACGGGCGGCGCGAAGCGCGAGCGCGAGCAGCCGATCGCCGACCACGAGGCCGCGCTGAAGGCCGTCGCCGGGGAGCTGGCGGCGGACGGGCTGGGCCTGGACTCCCCGGAGCTGGCCGCGATCGGCCACCGTGTGGTGCACGGCGGCAAGAAGTTCACCGAGCCGACCGTGATCACCGACGAGGTGATGGCGGAGATCGAGCGGCTGATCCCGGTCGCGCCGCTGCACAACCCGGCCAACATCACCGGCATCCGCACGGCCCAGGCGCTGCGCCCCGACCTTCCGCAGGTCGCGGTCTTCGACACCGCCTTCCACACCACGATGCCCGAGGCCGCCGCGCGCTACGCGATCGACGTGGAGACCGCCGACGCGCACCGCGTCCGCCGCTACGGCTTCCACGGCACCTCGCACGCGTACGTCTCGCGCGAGACCGCCAAGCTGCTCGGCAAGGACCCCTCCGAGGTCAACGTCATCGTGCTGCACCTGGGCAACGGCGCCTCCGCCTCCGCCGTCAAGGGCGGTCGCTGCGTCGACACCTCCATGGGGCTGACCCCGCTGGAGGGCCTGGTCATGGGCACCCGGTCCGGGGACATCGACCCGGCGGTGATCTTCCACCTGGCGCGCAACGCGAACATGTCCATCGACGAGATCGACTCGCTCCTCAACAAGAAGAGCGGTCTGATCGGACTGTGCGGCGACAACGACATGCGCGAGATCCGCCGGCGCGTCGACGCGGGCGACGAGCGGGCGGCGCTCGCCTTCGACATCTACGTGCACCGGCTGAAGAAGTACATCGGCGCCTACTACGCGGTCCTCGGCAAGGTCGACGCCGTGGCCTTCACGGCGGGCGTCGGCGAGAACGCGGCCCCCGTGCGGGAGGCCGCCGTGGCCGGTCTGGAGGAGCTGGGCCTGGCCGTGGACGCCGATCTCAACGCCGTCCGGGGCGACGCGGCGCGGCTGATCTCCCCCGAATACGCCCGGGTCGCGGTGGCCGTCGTCCCCACCGACGAGGAGCTGGAGATCGCCACTCAGACGTACGCCCTGGTCAGCGCTTGATCGACGGCCGGCTCCCGGTCATTCCCCCGCTCGAATATTCCGCTCCGAAACAAACCGATAGGATCTGCCCCATGCGCCGTTCCAAAATCGTCTGCACCCTGGGCCCCGCCGTCGACTCCTTCGACCAGCTGAAGACGCTGATCGAGGCCGGTATGAACGTGGCCCGCTTCAACATGAGCCACGGGACCCACCAGGAGCACGAGGAGCGGTACGACCGCCTCCGCAAGGCCACGGAGGCGACCGGCCGCGCGGTCGGCGTCCTCGCCGACCTCCAGGGCCCGAAGATCCGCCTGGAGACCTTCGCGGACGGCCCCGTGGAGCTGGTGCGCGGTGATGAGTTCACCATCACCGTCGAGGACGTCCCCGGTGACAAGACGATCTGCGGCACGACCTACAAGGGCCTGCCGGGCGACGTCTCCAAGGGCGACCAGATCCTGATCAACGACGGCAACGTCGAGCTGCGCGTCACCGAGGTCCAGGGCCCCCGGGTCAAGACCATCGTGATCGAGGGCGGTGTGATCTCCGACCACAAGGGCATCAACCTGCCCGGCGCGGCCGTCAACGTCCCGGCACTGTCCGAGAAGGACATCGAGGACCTGAAGTTCGCCCTGGCCATGGGCTGCGACATGGTCGCGCTGTCCTTCGTCCGCGACGCCAAGGACGTCCTCGACGTGCACCGCGTCATGGACGAGGTCGGCCGCCGGGTGCCGGTCATCGCCAAGGTCGAGAAGCCGCAGGCCGTGGCCAACATGCAGGACGTCGTCATGGCGTTCGACGGTGTGATGGTGGCCCGTGGCGACCTGGCGGTGGAATACCCGCTGGAGAAGGTCCCGATGGTGCAGAAGCGCCTCATCGAGCTGTGCCGCCGCAACGCCAAGCCGGTGATCGTGGCGACCCAGATGATGGAGTCGATGATCACCAACTCGCGGCCGACCCGCGCCGAGGCCTCCGACGTCGCCAACGCGATCCTCGACGGCGCGGACGCGGTCATGCTGTCCGCCGAGTCCAGTGTCGGCGCGTACCCGATCGAGACCGTCAAGACGATGTCCCGCATCGTCGAGGCGGCCGAGGAGGAGCTGCTCTCCAAGGGCCTCCAGCCGCTGGTGCCGGGCAAGAAGCCGCGCACGCAGGGCGGTTCGGTCGCCCGCGCGGCCTGCGAGATCGCGGACTTCCTGGGCGCGAAGTCGCTGGTCGCCTTCACCCAGTCCGGTGACACGGCCCGCCGGCTGTCCCGTTACCGCACGGCCCAGCCCATCCTGGCCTTCACCACGGACGTCTCGACCCGCAACCAGCTCACGCTGAGCTGGGGCGTCGAGACCTATGTCGTGCCGCACGTGGAGAACACCGACGCGATGGTCGACCTGGTGGACGCCGAGCTGCTCAAGCTCAACCGCTACGGCGAGGGCGACACCATGATCATCACTGCCGGTTCGCCCCCCGGCGTCCCCGGCACCACGAACATGGTGCGGGTGCACCACCTGGGCGAGAACCGCTGACCGTATTCGCGGTGTCCGCAAACGCCGGACGGGCTTGATGTGGCTGGGCTCAGCCACATCAAGCCCGTCCGGCGTTTGCGGGCGAAACGGCGGGTCGGCCGCTACGGATACGTCCCATCGGTCAGATACTGATGCAGATTCGGTACGGCGAGCGTGCCGCCGAACTGGCCCGCCTGCCGGATCTTGACGTCGGTGAAGACGAGTTCGGGGAGGGACAGCGGGGGCGGGGTCTCCGGGCTGAAGGTGACCTTGAGCGTGGGGATGCCCAGTAGGTTGAGGGTGCCCTTGAGTTCCTCGGTGTACATGGTCACCTTGCCGTCGCGGATCGTGGACGTCCGCCCCATGCCCGTGACGTGGTACTGCTTGCCGCCGCTGTTGACGATCTGGTGCAGATCCTTGATGTCCAGCCCGGTCGCGGTGAACTTCAGGGCCTTCTTCCGCTGCCCGTTCACCATCGTGATCTCTTTGATGCCCTCGTATTTCAGGCCGTGCAGGGAGAGTTTGCTCGTCTCCAGGTACCAGGGCTGAGTCGGGAAGGCGTGCCGCTCGTTCTCGTCCGTCACGGCACGGCTGGGGCAGGGCGTCTCCCCGTCACCGTCGCCGCTCGCGCTCGACGACGGCGACGGTGAGGCGGAGGCGGAGCCGGACGGGGAGGCGGAGCCCGACGGCGTGGGGTCCGGCTCGGCCGTGGCCTTCTGCGACGGCCGGGCCCGGCCGCCCGGCGCCCCGGTGGAGGGCGCGGGCTTCGACGGACCGGCCGTCCGGGAGGCGGACGGGCTGGGCGAGGCGCTCGGCGGCCGCACCGGGGCGGGGCCGTCCTCCTTGTCCGCCTTCCTGCCCGTGAGGATGTCACCCAGCTTCTCGCCGAGCCCCAGCGGATCGAGCGGGTTCACCGGCTTGGCGGCCGACGGCGTGGGAGTGGGGGTCGGCGTCGCCGTGGGGGGCGTCTTGGGCTCGGCGGTCGGCTTGCGGGGCACACCGGGCGCACCGGGGGACGCGGAGGGGGCGGGCTTGCCGGGCTTCGTCGCCCCGTCCGGTTCCTCGGCGTCCTTCGTGGGTTCGTCCGTCCCGGGGCTCTTGGGGCGGGGGCTCGCGTCGGCCGTCGCGCCGGGCGACCCGCTGGGCGACTCGTCCGGTGTCCGGTCCGGCGCCGTGACACACGGCCCGTCCAGGAAGGGGTTCTTCGGCGCGGGCTTGGCCTGGGCCAGTTGGGGCGTGAGGCCCATTCCCATCAGCACCGCCGTGGGCATCGCGGCCAGCGCCACGGCCTTGCCCGCGGGCATGTGCAGCCGGGTCAGCAACGGCTTCCGCGGCGCGGCGTGCTTGGGCCCGGTTCTGGGCCGGCCGGACGGCCGGGCGGCCGCCGCTTCGTCGTGCGCGTCTTCAGTCGCCACGGTGCCCTCCGTCGAATGCGCCGTCCGGCGTCGGTCCTGACACCTCGTCCCGGGGGGAGGTGTCCTTCGTCAGCCGTACCGGCTCGTCGGCGGGCTCGGCCGGGGCGGCGATCGGCTTGCCGGGCATCCAGGACACGCTGAGCGCGCCGCCGATCAGGGCCAGCAGGAAACCGATGAGGAACGCACCGATGTTGGACACCACCAGGGAGACGAGCGCGAGCAGGATCGCCGCGACGCCCGCGAAGATGCGTGACTGCTGCTGGAACCACATGGTCAGGCCCAGCACGACCAGCAGCACACCGATGATCAGCGAGCCGGCGCCCGCCGTGGTGGCCATGCGGATGCTCAAGTCGCCCAGCGTCATGGTCTGGTACGGGATGTACATGATCGGAATCCCGGCCAGCAAGGTCAACAGCCCGGCCCAGAAGGGGCGCTGTCCGCGCCAGTGCCGGAACGAGTGACGGAAGCGGCGGAAATTGTCGATCGGCTGGGGGCGCGTGTCGGCGCTCATGGCGTACAGCTCCTCGGAACCGGCGAATCGGTGGAACCTGAACCCGGCGCCACCACTCCGACGGTCCGGGGTGCGGCGCGGTACGGGTACGGGAGTGCGAACTCGCCTCCCGCACCCGCCCGTTCAGTGCGTCAGTTGCTCTTGCAGTCGGCTTCGCCCATATTGACGCCCATCTTCAGGCCGGGGAGCGTGAACGAACCGGCCGAGGTCGCCCAGGCACGCTGGTGGACGTCGGAGAACTCCACCTCGTCGGCCTGCTGGGCGAACGAGCCCGGTACGTAACCGCCGCGCTCGCCGTGTTCCCCGCCGGGCTTGGCCGGTCCGGGACCCTTGGTGGTGTCGGTGACCGAGACGCCGATGTCCACGTTGGTGAACTTGGCGTTGGCCTGGAGGTCGTCCGCGTCGATGTAGAGCTTCTCCGCCTTGACCTTGTCCTTCCCGGTCCCGGCCTGCAGCTTCATCGACACCCTGCCGAACGGGGTGGGGATGGTGACCGCCTGGCAGAGCTTGGTGATCTCCGCCTTCTCGATACCGACCACCGCGACCGGCTTGTTGCCCTGCTTGGTGACGTCGTTCGCCCCGTACTGGACGAAACCCCAGCCGTGCAGGCTCTCGGCCGCCACTTCGAATTGCTGGCCCGACACGCTGAACGACGCCGCGAGGGCGCCCTGCGCGAGGGCCACTCCGATCGCGGCGGTCGCCGCGACGCTGGGCACCATGACGACGGCGAACCGCCTCCATCTGGTGCCACCGCGAGTCGTCATCGACTCCATGACTTTCCTCCTTCTCGGACGTACATCTCCGGCAAGGGCTGGGACCCGTGCCCGGGATGGGAGAAGTGCTACGTCCTCGGGAAGGAGCACCGTCGCTTCGGTGGCGCCAACCGCTCCGCACCCGACTCTCCGGCGATCACCCCCGAGCGACAACCACTGGCCACGCCTTCGCGCAACCTCGGGGACAGGCACCGTCGTTGATGACGGAGACCCCCCTGTCCCAAGGCCGGCTGATGGTGCCGCCGGCCACTCGGTGGGGACCCATCACCCCCGGGCGCCGACCCGTTGGGAGCCGCGTTCGGGGGAATGGACCGAGCTTGGCCGATCGTGGTCCATTCCCGGCCGGGGCACAAGAGGTTCGTTACTAGCGAGTAACGGGCCGATAACCGAAGGGCGACCGCCTCGCATCGACCGGGTGCGGGAGAGCGCCGGAGCGTGGCCGGGAATGCGGGGAGCAAACAGCGAAAACCCGGGCGAAGAGCCCGGGTTTTCTTACTGGCAGTAACAGCGGATCCGATTGCCAAGTTTTGGCAAAGTGCCGCGATCGTTCGTGGGTGTGACGGGAGGTGCGGAGGCCCTTTCAGGACAGCGCGGCCTCCGGAGACAGCGCGGCCGGCGAAACCGGCCCTGCCGTCAGAACAGCGCGCGGGAGAGCGCCGTACGCGCCGCGGTCACCCGCGGATCGTCCGGGCCGATCACCTCGAAGAGCTCCAGCAGCCGCACCCGCGCCGCGTCCCGGTCCTCGCCGGCCGTCCGCTTCACCGCGTCGATCAGCCGGCCGAAGGCGTCCTCGACGTGCCCGCCGACCAGATCGAGGTCGGCGGCGGCGAGCTGCGCCCGCACATCGGCGGGGCGCTCGGCGGCCTCCCGGCGGACCTTCTGCGGGTCCAGGTCCGCCACCCGCTGGAGGAGTTCGGCCTGGGCCAGCCCGAGCTTCGCCTCAAGATTGCCCGGGTCGTCGGAGAGCACGTTCTTGTAGGCCTGGAGGGCGCCGCCGAGGTCACCGGCGTCCAGCGCCTCGTGGGCCAGGGCCAGCGCGCTGTCGTGCGGGCCCGCGGGCGACTGCGGGACGGCCGCAGCGGCCGGCTCGTCGGCCGCACCGGGCTGCACCGGTGCGCCCACGATCCCGAAACGCTGCTCCGAGACCTGGATGAGCTGGTCCAGCACCTGCCGGATCTGCCCCTCCGGCGCGGCACCCTGGAACAGCGGCAGGGCCTGCCCGGCCACCACCGCGAAGACCGCGGGGATGGACTGCACGCCGAACTGCTGGAAGAGCATCTGGTTGGCTTCGACGTCGACCTTGGCGAGCACGAACCGGCCGGCGTACTCCGCCGCCAGCCGCTCCAGCAGCGGGCCGAGCTGCTTGCACGGCTCGCACCATTCGGCCCAGAAGTCGATGACGACCGGCACCTCGGCGGAGCGCTGCAGTACCTCCGCTTCAAAACCCGCCTCGTCGACGTCGAAGACGAGGCCGGCACCGCCGGCGGGCGGCGTGACACCCTGGCGCGCCGCCTCGGCGCGCGCCTGCTCGGCCTTCTGCTTGGCTTCCCCGGCGGCCTTCACCGCGGCGAGGTCGACCACTCCACTCATGGACATGTTCCGTGGCTGCATGGGCCTATCCTCCCCCCTCCGCGCGGCGATCGGAAAAAGCGCGTCGTCACGTGGTCTCATAGCGGTTCGCAGTCGACACCGGGTCCCCACCCGGCATCCGTGGTTGTCGCTCTTTCGCTACGAGTCGTAGCGTAACTGCAACCCCACGCCCCACCGCAAGCATTTCCGGTGATCTGCCTCACGGACAGGCGCACACAGGGGGCGCACGAAGCGACGGGTGAGGAGCACGGGCCGTCGGCCGTACTCACGGGTAAGGTCGCGGGCATGACTCCCGCCTCCCCCTCCGGGCGTCGCACGGGCCGCCCGCGCAGCGCCGAGACCGACCGCGCGATCCTCGACGCGACGCGCGCGGCGCTGGTCGAACTCGGCTGGGGAAAGCTGACGCTGGGCGATGTGGCGGCCCGCGCCGGGGTCGCGAAGACCACCCTCTACCGGCGCTGGGCGGGCAAGAGCGAACTCGTCGTGGACGCCGTGGCCGCCCTCTTCGACGACCACTTGGACCTTCCCGACCTGGGCAGCCTCCAGGCCGACATCGAGGGCGTCGTCCTGCGGTTCGCCGCCCTGCTGGAGCGCCCGGAGACGAAGACGGCGCTGATGGCCGTGGTGGCCGAATCCACCCGCGACGAGGCCCTGCGCGCCCGGATCCGCTCCGCGATCGTGGACCGCCAGAAGACGCTGGTGCTGCTGGGGCGGGAGCGTGCGCAGGCACGCGGCGAACTGCCCCCCGAGCCGGACCCGGCCGCGGCCGGCCGCGACGCGGACCTGATCTTCGACGTGATCGCCGGCGCGGTGGTGCACCGCACGCTGGTCAGCGCGGAGCCGGTGGACGAGGAGTGGGCGCGGAGTTTCGCGGCGCTGGTGGTGGGCGGACTGGCGCAATCAAGCCCGTCCGGCGTCTGAGGACCGGGGTCCGGGGCGGAGCCCCGGACAACAGCCGTCAGAATCCCGCCGGCTCGACGTACGTCCCCCACTCGTCCCGCAGCACGTCACAGATCTCCCCCAGCGTGGCCTCGGCCCGCACCGCCTCCAGCATCGGCTCGATCATGTTGGAGCCATCCCGCGCGGCATCCAGCATCGCGCTCAGCGAGGCCCGCACCTTCGCGTCGTCGCGCCCGGCCTTGCGCCCGGCCAGGACCCGGACCTGCTCCCGCTCCACCTCGTGGCTGACCCGGAGGATCTCCAGGTCGCCGGTCACCGACCCGTGGTGGCAGTTGACGCCGACGACGCGCTTGTCGCCCTTCTCCAGGGACCGCTGGTACTGGAAGGCGGACTCGGCGATCTCGCCCGTGAACCAGCCGTCCTCGATGCCGCGCAGGATGCCGGACGTGATCGGGCCGATGGGGTGCTCGCCGCCGTCCCGCACGGCACGGGTGCCGCGCTCGCGGATCTGCTCGAAGATCTTCTCCGCGTCGGCCTCGATCCGGTCGGTGAGCTGCTCGACGTACCAGGAACCGCCCAGCGGGTCGGCGACGTTGGCGACGCCGGTCTCCTCCATCAGCACCTGCTGGGTGCGCAGGGCGATCTCGGCGGCCTGCTCGCTGGGGAGGGCGAGGGTCTCGTCGAGGGCGTTGGTGTGGAGGGAGTTCGTGCCGCCGAGGACGGCGGACAGGGCCTCCACGGCCGTGCGGACGACGTTGTTGTACGGCTGCTGCGCGGTCAGTGACACGCCCGCCGTCTGGGTGTGGAAGCGCAGCCACTGGGCCTTGTCGGTCTTGGCGCCGTAGACGTCCCGCATCCAGCGGGCCCAGATGCGGCGGGCCGCGCGGAACTTGGCGATCTCCTCGAAGAAGTCGAGGTGCGCGTCGAAGAAGAAGGAGAGGCCGGGCGCGAACGTGTCCACGTCCAGACCCCGGGAGAGCCCGAGCTCCACGTAGCCGAAGCCGTCGGCGAGGGTGTACGCCAGCTCCTGCGCGGCCGTGGCCCCGGCCTCGCGGATGTGGTAGCCGGAGACGGAGAGCGGCTTGTAGGCGGGGATGGCGCGGGCGCAGTGCTCCATCAGGTCGCCGATCAGGCGCAGGTGCGGCTCGGGCGGGAAGAGCCACTCCTTCTGCGCGATGTACTCCTTGAAGATGTCGGTCTGGAGCGTGCCGTTGAGCACGGCGGGGTCGATGCCCTGCCGCTCGGCGGCGACCAGGTACATGCAGAAGACGGGCACGGCGGGGCCGCTGATCGTCATCGAGGTCGTCACGTCACCGAGCGGGATGTCCTTGAAGAGGACCTCCATGTCGGCGGCGGAGTCGATGGCGACACCGCAGTGGCCGACCTCGCCGAGCGAGCGCGCGTCGTCGGAGTCGCGGCCCATGAGGGTCGGCATGTCGAACGCGACCGAGAGTCCGCCGCCGCCCGCGGCGAGGATCATCTTGTACCGCTCGTTGGTCTGCTCGGCGTTGCCGAAACCGGCGAACTGGCGGATCGTCCACGTCCGGCCGCGGTAGCCGGTCGCGTGGAGCCCCCGGGTAAAGGGGTACTCGCCGGGCCAGCCGATCCGCTCGAACCCCTCGTAGGAGTCGCCGGGGCGGGGCCCGTAGACCGGGGCGACCTCATCACCGGAGAGCGTGGTGAAGTCGGCGTCCCGCTTGCGCGCCGCGTCGTAACGGGCCTGCCATCGGTTGCGCCCTGCCTCGATCGCCTCTGCGTCCATAACGCTGCCTGCCGCCTCTCGCGCTGCCCGCCGCCTCGCGGGGCCAGATTTACTAGGACGTCCTAGTAAATGGTCGCGCACAAACGCCCCGGACACAAGGCTTGTCCGGGGCGGTGTGGCGTCCGGCCGCGCGGGCCGGGGGCGGCGTCAGGCGCCGACGGGCTCCGCGCCGTCCGCGATCAGCGGCTCCACCTCGCGGACGACCTTGCGCTCGACGAAGAACGCGGCAGTGGGGATCGTCCCCGCGAGCAGGACCCACACGAGCTTGCCGAACGGCCACTTGGCCTTGGAGCCCAGGTCGAAGGCGAAGATCAGGTAGAGGACGTAGAGCCAGCCGTGCGCGATGCCGACGAGGCTGACGAAGCCGTCCGCGCCGTCCATCTCGAGCAGGTACTTGGCGACGACGCCGATCGTCAGCAGGACCAGCAGTACACCCGTGACGTACGCCAGGATGCGGTAACGGGTCAGCACGCTTCGTTTCACTGAGGGGTTCCTCGCAATTACCGTCTCGGAGCGGCCGCCTCCCGGACGGGAGACCACGGCAGTAGACGAGCGTAACGGCACGTTCCGGGGCGATCTTCGCCGCCCCTCCGGCTGCGCCCTCCGGCTGCGCCGTGCGATGCGGGCGCACCACCGCCGCTGCGCGGTGGTGCCCTCGATCGCCGGACGGGCTCAGTCGGCGGCGGGGGCGTCCTCGAAGTCGTTCGCCGCCACCCGCAGGGGCCGCAGCATGGTGAAGATCTCCGCGCACTCCTCCGCGTCGTACGCGCCGAGCCCGAAGTCCATGGCCATCAGATCGCGCGTGGCGGCCTCGACGACCTCGCGCCCCTTGTCGGTGATCGAGGCGAGCGTGCCGCGCCCGTCGTTGGGGTTGGGCCGCTTGTCGACGAAGCCGGCGGTCACCAGCCGGTCGACGGTGTTGGTGACCGAGGTCGGGTGGACCATCAGCCGCTCGCCGATCTTCGACATCGGCAGCTCGCCCGCCTTGCTGAACGTGAGCAGCACCAGGGCCTCGTAGCGCGCGAAGGTCAGCCCGTACGGCTTGACGACCGCGTCGACCTGGCCGAGCAGGATCTGCTGGGCGCGCATGATCGAGGTGATGGCGGCCATGGAGGGCACGGATCCCCAGCGCTGCTTCCAGAGCTCGTCGGCTCGGGCGATGGGATCGAAGGGAAGGCTGAGGGGCTTCGGCACGCCACCGAGGGTACCGGGCGGCCATATCTTGGTCGCTGCTATCTCGCACTTCGGACGCGCTTGCCCTGGCCGGGCGGGTTGTGCCGCCTGCGGCGGCGAGCGCCTTGCCGGCGCGTCCTCAAGCGCCGGACGGGCTTGATTCGGCTGGTCTCAGCCGCCAGCGCGGGCAGCGATTTGGCCGGCCTCAGCCATTCCAGCCCGTCCGGCGATTGAGGACCACCGCCGCGCAGCGGTGGTGCCGACGGACTCCGGCGGTTCGTCGGCCACCGGCCGGTCGTGCCGCCTGCGGCGGCGAGGCGCCCTGCGGGCGCGTCCTCAAACGCCGGACGGGCTGGATGTGGCGGGCCTCAGAGGACACCGCCGCGCGCAGCGGAGGGCGCCACACGCGACAACCCAAAGGCCTACGGCCTACCTCGGCTTCGCCTCGTTCACCAGAGCCACCGCAGCCCGCAGACTCAGGCCGCGTTCCGCCTGCCGGACCGCCTTGACCGCGTGGATCTCCTGCTCGACCGGGTCCACTCCCGCCTTCGCGAGAACACCCCGCACCCACGCGACGCGTGCCTCCGCCTCCGAGCGGGCCCCGTACCGGTCGACCAGCGCGGCGGCGCGCTCCAGGCCCGGACGTTCCGCGTCGCTCGCAACCTCCAGTGCCTCGCGTATCGCGTCGGCGACCGCTTCGGTGTCGCGCAGCACGAGGACCTCGTGCTCGATCCCGGTCTTCCGGCCGCCGTTGCCGCTCAGGAACTCCAGCATCAGGAGTCACCCCCACCTTGTTTGATCTTGGTCAGGACGCCGAGCGTACGACAAGCCGCACCACGGCTCCCACCGCCGCCGTGCCCAGCAGTCCCACCCCCGCCACCACCCCGTGCACCGGTGCGTATTCCGCCGCGACGCCCGCCAGTGCCATGCCCAGTCCCTGGATCGTCATCGTCCCGGCCGTCTGGAGCGTCATCGCCCGTCCGCGCAGTTCTTCCGGCACGGCCGCGACGAACCACTGGTCCAGGCCGAGCGTGTACGCCATGCCCGTGCCGGCCAGTGCCACGAGCAGCAGGGCCCACCCCAGCGACGGCCGGAACACGTAGGCGAGAAACGGCAGCAGGGTCACGGCCGCCACCGGCAAGGTGATCCGCTCCCGGGCCCGGGCGCTGAGCGCCCACCCCGCGAGCACTTCCCCCACGATCGAACCCACCGGCATCCCGCACATCAGCAGCCCCAGCCCCACCGGCCCCGCCCCGATCGCGTCCGCGTACGGCGCCGCGAGCGCCTCCGGAGCGACGAGGAGGAACGGCGGTACCCAGGAGAGCAGCAGCAGCGCCCGGACGCGCCGGTCGGCGAAGAGCCGCCGGGCGCCCGACAGCGAGGACTTCACCAGCGCCCCGCCCGCGCCCGTACGCGCGGGCCGCCGGCGCGTCCCGAAGCGCAGCAGTACGGCCGAGCCCAGGAATCCGGCGACCGTGGCCACCAGCACCGCGCGCGGTGACGCCACCGTCAGCAGGACCCCGCCCGCCGCGAACCCGGCGAGCTGCGCGCCCTGCGACACGATCCGGATCAACGAGCGCCCCAGCACGAAGAGTTCGCCCTCGCCGAGGATGTCCCCCAGGGTCGCCGCCCTGGTCCCGCCGAAGACGGGTGCGATGGCGGCGAGGACACAGCGCAGGGCGAGCAGCCCGGCTATCGGGGTGCCGGGCAGGGCCATGGTCGCGGCGGCCGCCGCGCACAGCAGGTCGCAGACGACGAGCACCCGCCGGGCGGGGTACCGGTCGGCTGTGCCGGACAGCAGCGTGCCGCCCGCGACGTACGGCAGGAAACCGAGGGCGAAGGTCAGCGCGGTCAGCATCGGCGAGCCGGTCAGCCGGTAGACGAGGACGGAGAGCGCGATCTCCCCGACGACGATGCCGAGCAGGGACAGCAGGTGCGCGGCGAAGACGGCGCGGAACTCCCGGACGGCGAAGACGGCGGCGTAGCCGACGGCGGGCGGGGCGGTGGTGGCGGAAGACATGCCGGTCAGCGTGGCGAGCCCGGCACCGGACCACTAGTGTTTCGGCCGGAGCCGAATGCCTGGGGGGCGCATGGCGTTTCATATGCGGTTCGGGGCCGACGATCTGTTGCGCTGCCGGTTCGGGATCTCCCCGCTCTGGGAGACCCACCAGGCGCTGTACACCCTGCTGCGCCCCGAGCGGCACGGCTACCACCTGCCGTGGCTGCGGCGGATGCGGGAGGCCGCCGGCCGGCTGGATCTCACGTCCATGGCGCTGCTGGCCCCCGCCGCCCCCGGCGGCTATCACCCGGACTTCCTCTGCCCGCCGCCGATGGGCCCCTTGGCGTCGTTCGAGGACGAGCTGACGCGCGTACGGGCCACCGATCCGGCCGTCGTCCGCGCGGAGCTGGCGCGGTCGATGGCCGACACCCCGGGGGCGGCCGGGTCCGCGCCCGGCCGGGCCCTGCTGGCCGACCCCGAACGTGCCCTCGGTGAGCTGACCGGTCTGCTGGAAGATGCCTGGCACACCCTGCTCGCCCCCGTCTGGCCGAGACTGCGCGCCCTGCTGGAGGCGGACGTGGCCTTCCATACGCGGCGGCTGGCGGAAGGCGGCCTGGAGCGGCTCTTCGCCGCTCTGCATCCACGGCTGACCTGGTCGGACGGCACCCTGACGCTCACCCGTCGCGGCGATCACGTGCGGGAGCTGGGCGGGCAGGGCCTGATGCTGGTGCCGAGCGTCTTCGCGTGGCCGGAGGTCATCGGCGGCTTCGATCCGCCCTGGCAGGCGACCGTGATCTACCCGGCGCGCGGCATCGGCGGTCTGTGGTCCGAGCCGGAGGCACGGCCGTCGGACGCGCTCGTCCGCCTGCTGGGCCCGCACCGTGCCGCCGTCCTGTCCGCCCTGGACGAGCCCGCCTCCACCACCGCCCTGGCCCACCACCACGGCCTCGCCCCGTCGTCGGTCTCCGCCCATCTGTCGGTACTGCGCGCCGCCGGCCTCCTGACGTCCCGCCGCCATGGCCACCAGGTCCTGTACGAGCGCACTCCCTTGGGGATGGCGCTGGCCGGGAGATGAAGCACCCGGCCGGCACCATCCGCCGCGCGACTCGTCGCGCGGCGCGCCGCATCGGCTCACGCACGCGCGAAACGGCCCGGCCCGGGGCGCGCACACTGCGCGCCCCGGGCCGGGCCGTTGACCACACTCCCGGTCACCCCTCGGAGAGGTACCGCTCCACCGTGTCGACCTTCGACGTCAGTCCGTTCGTCACGCCCGGCCGGATGTCCGCCTTCAGCACGAGCGAGACCCGGCCGCACCGGGCCTCGACGGCGGCCACCGCGCGCTTGACGACGTCCATGACCTCGTCCCACTCGCCCTCGACGGACGTGAACATCGCGTCCGTGCGGTTCGGCAGCCCGGACTCGCGCACGACGCGCACCGCGTCGGCCACGTACTCGCCGACGTCCTCACCCACGCCCAGCGGGGAGACGGAGAAGGCGACGATCATGCGTTGACCACGCCTTCCTTGCGGGCGCGGGCGGCGATGACGCTCGCCTCGGCCTCACGGCGCAGCATCCGGTCGGCGAAGAAGCCGCCGGTGGGCAGGACGGAGAGGACGAAGTAGAGGGCGGCGGTCTTCAGGGGCCACTTGGTCTTGTTCCAGGCGTCCAGCCAGAAGAGCACGTAGACGAGGAACAGCGCGGCGTGGATGTAGCCCATCACGGGCACCGCGTTGAAGTCCGTGGTCCGCTTGAGCACCGAGCAGAGCAGCAGCAACAGGAAGGAGACGGCCTCCGGGGCGGAGACCAGGCGGAGTCGGCGCAGGGCGGATGCGGTCGTCATGTCCACGGGGGCACGCACCTTCGATAAGCGAGTGGCGGATCGGCTACGGCTTGTGAGGGCATTCACAAACCACCCCATTGTCGCAGCCCACAAGTGGATCACGTAGTCCGGGGCCGCCCTGAGCACCCACCGGTCTCCCTTCGGGACCTCTTCGGGACCGTTCCGGGACCGTGGGGCCTGTTGGAGCGGTATGTCCTGCCGCTAGCGTCTGGTCCGTGGCTCAGTTTCGGCTCCAAGGGAGCAAAGTCCTCGCCGTCGACATGGCGGGTGACGCGGTCAAGGCGAAGAACGGCGCCATGGTCGCGTACGAGGGCGAGATGACGTTCAAGAAGATGACCGGCGGCGGTGACGGCCTGCGCGGCATGGTCACCCGCCGGCTCACCGGCGAACAGATGGAAGTCATGGAGGTGAAGGGACACGGCACCTGCTACTTCGCCGACCGTGCGAGCGAGATCAACCTCGTCACGCTGCACGGCGACACGCTGTACGTCGAGTCGAGCAATCTGCTGTGCACGGACAGCGGCCTCCGCACGGGCACCTCGTTCACCGGCCTGCGCGGGGCCTCACAGGGCACCGGACTGTTCACGACCACCGTCGAGGGCTCCGGCCAGGCCGCGATCATGTCGGCCGGCACGGCCGTCGTCCTGCGGGTGACGCCGAACATGCCGCTCCAGGTCGACCCCGGCGCCTATATCGCCCACACCGGCAAGCTCAAGCAGCACTTCCAGTCCGGGGTGAACTTCCGGACGTTCATGGGCGAGGGCTCCGGCGAGGCCTTTCAGATCCGCTTCGAGGGCGAGGGGCTCGTCTACGTGCAACCCAGCGAGCGCAACACCATCGGGGGTGACGTCTGATGCCCTTCCGTCTGCTGAACTCGCGCATGGTCGAGGCGAGCGTCCTGCCGGGCCAGCGGCTCTTCAGCCAGCGCGGCGCCATGCTCGCCTACCGCGGCGACGTCTCCTTCACCCCCAGCATCACCGGCGGCCAGGGCGGCGTCATGGGGATGATCGGCCGCCGGATCGCCAACGAGGCCACCCCGCTGATGACCGTCGAGGGCAGTGGCACGGTCATGTTCGGCCACGGCGGTCACCACGTCTCGGTGATCGAGCTGTCCGGCGACACCCTCTACGTCGAGGCCGACCGGCTGCTCGCCTTCGACGGCACGCTCCAGCAAGGCACGATGTTCATGGGATCCCAGGGGGGTGTGATGGGCATGGTGCGCGGCCAGGTCACCGGCCAGGGCCTCTTCACCACCACCCTCAAGGGCCATGGGGCGGTGGCGGTGATGGCGCACGGCGGCTTCATCGAGCTGCCCATCACTCCGGGGCGCCCCGTCCACGTGGACCCGCAGGCCTACGTCGCCCACCGGGGCGACGTGCGCAACAAGCTCTCGACCGCCCTCGGCTGGCGCGAGATGGTCGGCCGCGGCTCGGGCGAGGGCTTCCAGCTGGAGCTGTCCGGCAGCGGCACGGTGTACGTACAGGCGTCGGAGGAGAAGCTGTGAACGGCCCGGTCATCCATGACGCGACCACGCTTCCGGTCGACGACAACGTCAATCCGTACACGTTCTCCGTCGACCTCGACGGCCAGTGGTTCCTGCAGAAGGGGAAGATGATCGCCTATTACGGGCGCATCGACTTCCACGGCATCGGCCACGGCCCCCTCGACCGTCTCATCCGCAGCAGCTTCCACTCCCCGCTGCACGCCTCGGACTGGGTCGTCGCCGAGGGCCGGGGCAAGATGCTCCTCGCGGACCGCAGCTTCGACGTCAACTCCTTCGACCTCGAAGACGGAAAC
Source organism: Streptomyces sp. NPDC042259 (assembly GCF_055582085.1). Taxonomy (NCBI): domain Bacteria; kingdom Bacillati; phylum Actinomycetota; class Actinomycetes; order Kitasatosporales; family Streptomycetaceae; genus Streptomyces; species Streptomyces sp. NPDC042259. Next base: position 322,999 of record NZ_JBVJDW010000005.1, read on the forward strand.
CTCACCGTTCGCTCGGGCAATCTCCTCGCCTTCCAGCCCTCGCTGTCACTGAAGCAGTCGATCATCCCCGGCTTTCTGACGCTCATCGGCACGGGCAAGTTCGTGGCGGCCTCCAACGGCCCGGTCCACTTCGCCGAACCCCCGATCCGCGTCGATCCCCAGGCCCTCGTCGGCTGGGCCGACTGCCCTTCCCCCTGCCACCATTACGACCACCAGTACCTGACGGGCGTCCTCGGCGGGGTCCGCTCCCTGACCGGGCTCGGCGGCACGTCGGGCGAGGAGCACCAATTCGAGTTCGTCGGTGCCGGCACGGTCCTCCTGCAGTCCACCGAACAGCTGATGGAGGAGCGGAACGCGGGCGTCACCCCACAGCAGGACGGCGTTCCGAACGCAACCCCGGCAAACCAGCCAATGACACCCCGGATGCCCGGCCAGCTCGGTGACCTCCAGCGTCGCTTCGGGCTGTGAGCGGTACCCTGCGGAGGGTGACGTCGAACGAGTGATCCCTCAGCCCCGATCGCCACACCAACATTGGTTCATCTTTCAACTTTCTTAGGTAGAATCCATCTATGGACACCGAGAACGGCCCCCGTTGGCTCAGCGACGAGGAACAGCGCGCCTGGCGTGCCCACCTGGAGGTCAGCCGGCTGCTGATGCATCAGCTCGAACGGGACCTCCAGCCGTTCGGACTCACCAATAACGACTACGAGATCCTGGTCAACCTCTCGGAGTCCGAGGACCACCGGATGCGGATGAGCGACCTCGCCACCGCGACCCTCCAGTCCAAGAGCCGTCTCTCGCACCAGATCACCCGCATGGAGACGGCGGGACTCGTCCGCCGCGAGAACTGCGAGTCGGACCGGCGCGGCCTCTTCGCCGTCCTCACCGAACAGGGCTGGGAGACCATGCGCGAGGTCGCCCCGCACCATGTCACCTCCGTGCGCGAGCACTTCATCGATCTGCTGTCGCCCGAGGACCTCAAGGCGCTGCACTCCGCGCTCGCCCCGATCGCGCAGCGGTTGCGCACGGCGCGCGGCCGGGCCTGACCCTCTGCCGCCACCCGCCCGGATCCGGACCGGGCGCCGGGCGCCGTGTCGGTCCCGGTCCAGCTCCGGCTCTCCTGTCTCCTCGCACGCGGCGAGCGGGGCGCGCGGTCCGCGTCTTTCCTTGCGCACTCCCGGTGGCACGGGAAGTCCCGTCCGTGCGCCCGCCGTCACCGGGACGGCGGCCCCCGCCATGCGGTGGCCCCTGCGATGACGGAGAAAGGAGCACAGGGCGCAGCGCGCCTGAGAGCCGCCACCGCCGATGGAGGACCCATGCCGTTCGCCCCCTGCCTGAGCGTCAAGGACACCGCGACCAGCGTCGCGTTCTACAAGAAGCTCGGCTTCGACGTCGACTCCAGCACCGCCCGCCCCGGGGACGACATCCATATGCTGCTCTACCAGGGCGGATTCTGCGGGATGCTCTACAGCAACGCCGACTTGAAGAACTGGCTGCCGGTCCTCGCGGACACCCCCGTCGGCTTCGCCGGCATGTTCTACCTGGGCGTGGACGACTTCGACGGCGCCCACGAGCGGATCTCCCGGAACGCCGAGATCGTCAAGGACACCGGCACCGACCACACCGGGCAGCGCATGTTCTACTTCCGCGACCCGGACGGCTACGTCATCGGCATCAACGACCAGGCCGCCCTCAAGGCCAGCGACCTCGGCAAGTACGCCTGACCGACGGCCGTCACGGGGAGCCGCGCGCTCACCGTCGGCCAGGGGCCGCCGGCCGATCTGACCGAGACCCCGACCGGCCCGCTCCCGGCCCTGGTGAGGCCGCCGCGCCCCTTGGGCCGAACGGCCCAGGCCCAGCGTAGCGGGAGCGGCGACCGGGTACCCGTCCTCCACTGATCGACAGGGCGGACCACGGGCGGCGTCACCGGCCCGGGCCGGTGAGCGAGGTGGCCAGTGACCGGCCGACGGTTCGGCGTGGTGATCGCGGTGGTGGCCGTGTGCGCGGTGACCGTGTCCGCGGTGGGCGGGTGCGGCACCGTGGGCGAGCGCCGCGACGGCGCCAGGGCGGCCACCGCCGCCTTCGAGACGGCGCTGCGCGCGCGGCAGTACGCGGCGGTCTGCGCCGCCCTGGCCCCCGCCACCCGTGAGGAGCTGGCGCGGTCGGCCCGCACCTCGTGCGAGGAAGGCGTGGGGCAGGAGCGGCTGCCGCGGGGCGGTGCCGTCCGGCAGGTCGACGTGTACGGCAACCAGGCCCGTGCCGTCCTCGCGACGGACACCGTGTTCCTGTCGCACTTCCCCAACGGCTGGAAGATCACCGCGGCGGGCTGCGAGGAACGCCCGGAGAAGCCGTACCGGTGCGAGATCAAGGGCGGGTGACCGCGGATGAGAGTGATGTTCATCGGCATTCTGCTGGTCATCGCCGGCGGCCTGGCGTATTTCACGACGCTGGGGCTGATGTACCGATGAGCCGCCCGACGGAGAGGAACGCCCGGTCCGGTGGCGGTTTCCTGCGCGAGAACGGGCTCGGCCTGGCCTTCGGCACCGGCTTCCTGCTCGCGCTCGTCGGCCAGGCGTTCGCCGGGCACGCCGAGTTCAACCAGCAGCTCGCCGACGAGGGCCTGGCCCGCGTCGGCTTCGGCGCCTATCTGACGTCCTCCGACTTCGCGGTCGACGTCACCGAGAACTGGCAGTCGGAGTACCTGCAGTTCTTCCTGTACATCTTCGTCACCGTGTGGCTCGTGCAGCGGGGTTCGCCCGAGTCGAAGAAGCCGCACCAGGCCGGCCCGGAGTCCGACAAGGACCAGATGGTCGGCCCGCACGCCAAGGAGGACTCCCCCCGCTGGGCCAGGGCCACCGGCTGGCGCCAGAGCGTCTACGCGGCCTCGTTGGGCTGGGTCATGGGTGTCATCTTCCTGCTGTGCTGGCTCGCCCAGTCCATCACCGGGGTGGCGGCCTACAACGAACGCCAGTTGCGCGAACTCCAGGCCCCGCACAGCTGGGGCGAATACCTTCTCCTGCCGGACTTCTGGGACCGCACCCTGCAGAACTGGCAGTCCGAACTGCTCGCCGTCGCCTCCATGGCGGTGCTGTCGATCTACCTGCGCCAGCGGGGCTCCCCGGAGTCCAAGCCGGTGGGCGCGGCCCACACGGCGACGGGCATCGAGGGCTGACGGCGGCTTCGGCCCGCCCGGCGGGAGGGACGAATCCGAGCGCGGGCGAGGGCCGGGGACGTACGCCGGTCCGCGCCCGCCCGTGCGACGGCCGCGCGCCCGGCCTACTCCCCCGGCGGAGCCGACTCCGTGAGGCCCGCCACCAGCTCGTCCGCCGCCGCGTACGGGTCCAGGTCGCCGGCGACGATGCGCTCCGCCAGCGCGTCCAGGCGGCGGTCGCCGTGCAGGTCGCCGATGCGCTCGCGCAGGGCCGTGACCGCGATGGTCTCCACCTCGCGGGCCGCCCGCGTCGCGCGCCGCTCCGCGAGGACGCCGCGCTCCTCCATCCACGCCCGGTGCTTCTCCAGCGCCTCGACGACCTCGTCGAGGCCCTCACCGCGGGCGGCCACCGTCTTGACGATGGGGGGCCGCCAGTCGCCCGGGCCCCGGGACTCGCCGAGGCCCAGCATGTGGTTCAGCTCGCGGGCCGTGGCGTCGGCGCCGTCGCGGTCGGCCTTGTTGACGACGTAGACGTCGCCGATCTCCAGGATGCCCGCCTTGGCCGCCTGGATGCCGTCCCCCATGCCGGGGGCCAGCAGCACCACGCTGGTGTCGGCCTGGGAGGCGATCTCGACCTCGGACTGCCCCACGCCCACGGTCTCGACGAGGATCACGTCGCAGCCCGCCGCGTCCAGCACCCGGATGGCCTGGGGGGCGGCCCAGGCCAGACCGCCCAGATGGCCGCGGGTGGCCATCGAGCGGATGTAGACGCCCGGGTCGGAGGCGTGGTCGGACATCCGTACCCGGTCACCCAGCAGGGCGCCGCCCGAGAACGGGGAGGACGGGTCGACGGCGAGGACGCCGACCCGCTTGCCCGCCCGGCGGTAGGCGGCGACCAGACCCGAGGTGGAGGTGGACTTGCCGACGCCGGGCGAGCCGGTGAGACCGACGACGTACGCCCCGCCGGTCAGCGGGGCGAGCGCCGCCATCACCTCGCGCAGCTGCGGCGACGCCCCCTCGACCAGGGAGATCAGCCGGGCCACGGCCCGTGGCCGCCCTGCCCGTGCCTGCTCGACCAGCGTGGGGACGTCCGCCATGACTGCTCCGTTCCGATCCGATCCTTGAGGTCCGGGAAGGCCCGGACCCGTGTGCCGCCCGCCCGGGAGGGTCAGTTCCCCGGCACCCGGATGATCAGCGCGTCGCCCTGGCCGCCGCCACCGCACAGCGCCGCCGCGCCCACGCCGCCGCCGCGCCGCTTCAGCTCCAGCGCGAGGTGCAGCACGATGCGGGCACCCGACATACCGATGGGGTGCCCGAGCGCGATGGCTCCACCGTTGACGTTCACCTTTTCCGGGGACACCCCGAGGTCCTTCATTGACTGCACGGCCACCGCGGCGAACGCCTCGTTGATCTCGATGAGATCGAGGTCCCCGACCGCGAGCCCCTCCTTGCCCAGCGCGTGGTTGATCGCGTTGGACGGCTGGGACTGGAGGGAATTGTCGGGGCCGGCCACATTGCCGTGGGCGCCGATCTCGGCGATCCACTCCAGGCCCAGCTCCTCGGCCTTGGCCTTGCTCATCACGACCACGGCGGCGGCGCCGTCGGAGATCTGCGAGGACGTACCGGCCGTGATCGTGCCGTCCTTGGCGAAAGCGGGCCGGAGCTTGGCCAGCGACTCGGCCGTGGTCTCCGGGCGGATGCCCTCGTCCTTGCTGAAGATGACGGGCTCGCCCTTGCGCTGCGGGATCTCCACGGGGGTGATCTCCGCCTCGAAGAGGCCGTTCTTCTGCGCGGCGGCGGCGCGCTGGTGGGAAAGGGCGGCGATCTCGTCCTGCGCGGGGCGGGCGATGCCGAGCCGGGCGTTGTGCTTCTCGGTGGACTCGCCCATGGCGATGTTCTCGAACGCGTCCGTCAACCCGTCGTGCGCCATCGCGTCGAGCATCTCGATCGCGCCGTACTTGTAACCCTCACGGGACTTGGGGAGCAGGTGCGGGGCGTTGGTCATCGACTCCTGGCCGCCGGCCACCACGATGTCGAACTCGCCCGCGCGGATGAGCTGGTCGGCCAGGGCGATGGCGTCCAGCCCGGAGAGGCAGACCTTGTTGATCGTGAGGGCGGGCACGCTCATCGGGATGCCGGCCTTGACGGCCGCCTGGCGGGCCGGGATCTGGCCGGCGCCGGCCTGGAGCACCTGGCCCATGATCACGTACTGGACCTGGTCGCCGCCGATGCCCGCCCGGTCCAGGGCCGCCTTGATGGCCACCCCGCCCAGGTCGGCACCGGAGAAGGTGCGCAGCGATCCGAGGAGGCGGCCCATGGGAGTACGGGCGCCCGCGACGATCACGGAGGTCTTGTCGGTGGAACCGTTCGTACCGGTCATGAGGCGCGGCCCCTTCGAGCGGAGTGGGTTAACGATGGTTTCCGTCAATGTACTGAGCGGTACCCGCCCGGTCACCGGGCGGCGGGTGTGATCGCGCGCACGTTGCGTAACCGGCCCCACGGCGGTGCACTGGAGCCATGCTGACGCGAATCGACCACATCGGGATCGCCTGTTTCGACCTCGACAGGACTGTCGAGTTCTACCGTGCCACGTATGGCTTCGAGGTGTTCCACAGCGAGGTCAACGAGGAGCAGGGCGTGCGCGAGGCCATGCTCAAGATCAATGAGACGTCCGACGGCGGCGCCTCGTACCTCCAGCTCCTGGAGCCCACGCGGGAGGACTCCGCGGTCGGCAAGTGGCTTGCGAAGAACGGGGAAGGCGTCCATCACATCGCCTTCGGCACCGCCGACGTCGACGGTGATTCCGAGGCCGTACGGGACAAGGGCGTCCGGGTCCTCTACGACGAGCCGCGGATCGGTTCCATGGGCTCGCGGATCACCTTCCTGCACCCCAAGGACTGCCACGGTGTGCTCACCGAACTGGTCACCTCGGCGGCCGCCCCCGGGGCGGAGCACTGACCACCGCCTCCCCCGGCCGGTAGAGTGCAGGCTCAGCCGGGGTACGGGTGGGGCCCGGCCCAGGCTGTACCGATGATCTGACACCATTTCTTCGGAAGGGCGGGCTCCGGGGTTCCACCAGTACGCAGGACGGGGCCGGCCGCCAACGCGACCAGGGGACGGATGGGACCGCGCAGTGCGGGGCAACGACCGCTACGAGGCTGACGACCACCTCTCGCAATTCGAAGCCGAGATGGAGCGGCTGAAGAAGGAGCGGGAGAAGGCGGTCCAGCACGCCGACGACCTCGGCTACCAGGTCGAGGTGCTGCGCGCCAAGCTCCACGAGGCGCGCCGCACTCTCGCCCACCGTCCGGCATACGACACCGCCGACATCGGGTACCAGGCGGAGCAGTTGCTCCGTAATGCCCAGATTCAGGCGGAACAACTGCGCACGGACGCCGAGCGCGAGCTGCGCGAGGCCCGGGCCCAGACGCAGCGTCTCCTCCAGGAGCAGGCCGAGCGCCAGGCCCGGATGGAAGCCGAGCTGCACGCCGAGGCCGTCGCGCGCCGGCAGCGGCTGGACGAGGAGCTCAACGAGCGCCGCCAGACCGTCGAGTCGCACGTCAACGAGAACGTCGCCTGGGCCGAGCAGCTGCGTGCCCGCACGGAGGCGCAGGCGCGGCGGCTGCTGGAGGAGTCCCGGGCGGAGTCGGAGGCCGCGCTGGCCGCCGCCCGCGCGGAGGCCCAGCGGCTGACCGAGCAGGCCCGGGCCCGGCTCGGGGCCGCCGCCGAGGAGGCGCGCGCCGAAGCGGAAGCGATACTGCGCCGGGCGCGCACCGACGCCGAGCGGCTGCTGACCGCCGCGTCCGCGCAGGCCCAGGAGGCCACCGACCACGCCGAGCAGCTGCGGACGGCCACGAGCGCGGAGTCCGACCAGGCCCGTACGACGGCGGCGGAGCTGACGCGCGGCGCCGAGGCGCGGATGCAGGAGGCCGACACGGCGCTGCGCGAGGCGCGCGCCGAGGCCGAGAAGCTCGTCACCGAGGCGAAGGAGTCCGCCGCCCGCCGGCTGACGTCGGCGGAGTCGGAGAACGAGCAGCGCACCCGTACCGCCAAGGCCGAGATCGCCCGGCTGGTGGGCGAGGCGACGAAGGAGGCCGAGGCCCTCAAGGCCGAGGCGGAGCAGTTGCGCGCCGACGCCCGCGCGGAGGCCGACCGGCTGCTGGCCGAGGCGTCCGACAACGCCCGCAGCGCCGCCGCGGAGGACTCCGCGGCGCAGCTCGCGAAGGCCGCCCGGACGGCGGAGGAGGTCCTCACCAAGGCGTCCGAGGACGCCCGCGCCGCGACGAAGGCGGCCGCCGAGGAGGCCGAGCGGATCCGCCGGGAGGCGGAGGCCGAGGCCGAGCGGCTGCGCGCGCAGGCGGCGGACACCGCCGAGCAGCTCAAGGGCGAGGCGAAGGACGACACCAAGGAGTACCGCGCCAAGACCGTCGAGCTCCAGGAGGAGGCACGGCGGCTGCGCGGCGAGGCCGAGCAGTTGCGGGCCGACGCCGTCGCCGAGGGCGAGCGGATCCGGGGCGAGGCGCGCCGTGAGGCCCTCCAGCAGATCGAGGAGGCGGCCAGCACCGCCGAGGAGCTGCTCGCCAAGGCGAAGGCCGACGCGGAGGAGACCCGGGCCGGCGCGAGTGCCGAGAGCGAGCGGGTGCGGGCCGAGGCGGCCGAGCGGGCCGCGGGCCTGCGCAAGCAGGCCGAGGAGGTGCTGGAGCGGTCCCGGGCCGAGGCCGAGGAGATGGCCGAGGAGGCCGAGGACCACGCGAGCCGTACCCGTTCCGAGGCGGCGGAGGCCGCCCGGCGGTTGCGCGAGGAGGCCGAGCGGGCCGCGAAGGCGCGGCGCGAGGAGGCGGACGCGGAGCTGACGCGGCTGCACACCGAGGCCGAGCAGCGGGTGGAGGCCGCGGAGACGGCGCTGCGCGAGGCCCGTACGGAGGCCGAGCGGCTGCGCCGGGAGGCCGCCGAGGAGACCGAGCGGCTGCGGACGGAGTCCGCGGAGCGGATCCGTACGCTCCAGGCGCAGGCCGAGACCGAGGCCGAGCGGCTGCGGGGCGAGGCCGCCGAGGAGGCGGCCGGGGCGCGTGCCGAGGCCGAGGCCGTGGCGTCGCGGCTGCGGGCCGAGGCCGCCACGGAGGCGGAGCGGCTGCGTGACGAGGCGCGGGAGAAGGCCGACCGGGTACGGGCCGAGGCGAACGCCGCGGCCGAGCGGACGGCCGCAGAGGCCGCCGAGGCCCTGACGGCCGCGCAGGAGGAGGCCGCCCGCCGGCGCCGCGAGGCCGAGGAGCTGCTCGGTGACGCCCGCGCGGAGGCGCAGGCCGAGCGTGCGGCGGCCCACGAGCAGAGCGAGGAGCTGCTCGCGTCGGCCCGTAAGCGGGTCACGGAGGCGCAGGAGGAGGCGCGCCGGCTGGTCGAGGAGGCCGAGCAGCGTGCCACCGAGCTGGTGGCCGCCGCCGAGCTGACGGCCCAGCAGGTGCGGGACGCGGTCGCGGGGCTGCACGAGCAGGCCGAGGAGGAGATCGCCGGGCTGCGCTCGGCGGCCGAGCACAACGCCGAGCGGACCCGTACCGAGGCGCAGGAGGAAGCGGACCGGGTCCGTGCCGACGCCTACGCCGAGCGGGAGCGCGGCGGCGAGGACGCGGCCCGGATGCGGGCCGAGGCGCAGGCGGCGAAGGACGCGGCAAAGGCGCAGGCGGAGCGGACGGTCGAGGAGGCCGTCGCCGAGGGGCAGCGGCTGGAGGCCGAGGCCGCCCGCACGCTGGACGAGGCGCGGGAGGCCGCGGGCGCCCGGCGCACCGAGGCCGCCGAGCAGGCGGACCAGTTGCTCGCCGAGGCCATGGCCGAGGCGGAGAAGCTGGTCACGGAGGCCGAGGAGACGGTCGAGCTGGCCCGGGCCGAGGCGGCCCGGACGGCGGACGAGGCCCGTAAGGCCGCCGACGCCAAGCGCGCGGAGGCCGCGGAGCAGGCCGACACCCTCGTGGTCGAGGCCACGATCGAGTCGGACCGGCTGCGGGCCGAGGCCGCCCAGGTGCTCGACGACGCCCGGGAGGCGGCGAACGCGCGGCGCACCGAGGCCGCCGGGCAGGCGGACGCCCTGCTGGCCGAGGCGACCGCGGAGGCCGAGCGGCTCGTGGCCGAGGCCACCGCGACGGTGGACGAGGCCCGCGCCAGTGCCGAGGCGCATCGCGCGGAGGCCGCCGAGCGGGCCGAGGCCCTCGTGGCCGAGGCGAACGCGCGGGCGGAGCGGCTGCGCGCGGAGGCCGCCCAGGCCCTCGACGAGGCCCAGGAGTTCGCCGAGACGCACAAGGCGGAGGCCACGGCCGAGGCCGAGCGGCTGGTCACGGAGGCCGAGCGGACGGTGGACGAGGCCCGGGAGGCCGCGAACGCGCACCGCACGGAGGCCGCCGAGCAGGCCGACGCGCTGCTCGCCAAGGCGACGGCCGAGGCCGAGCGGATGGTCTCGGACGCGTCGGCCAAGGCGCAGCAGATGCGTATCGACGCCTCCGACGCGCTCGCGACGGCCGAGCAGGACGCGGCGCGGGCACGCGCCGAGGCCCGCGAGGACGCGAACAAGATGCGGGCCGAGGGCCACGCCGAGGCCGAACGGATCGTCAACGCGGCGACCGAGCTGACCTCTTCCGCACAGGACGACGCGGACCGCATCGTCGACGAGGCCCGCGAGGCCGCGGGGGCGCGGCGTACGGAGGCGGCCGAGCAGGCCGACGAGCTGATCGCCGAGGCGACGGCCCAGGCCGAGCGGATGCGGGCCGAGGCCGAGGAGAGCCTTGAGACGGCCCGGGCCGAGGCGGCCCGGACGGCGGAGGCGGCCCGTCAGGCCGCCGACGCCCGGCGCACGGAGGCCGGCGAGCAGGCCGACGCGCTCATGGCGGAGGCAACGGCCGAGGCCGAGCGGCTGCGCGGCGAGGCCGCCAAGGCCCTGGACGAGGCCCGGGAGGCCGCGAACGCCCGGCGCACGGAGGCCGCCGAGCAGGCGGACGCCCTCGTCGCGGAGGCGACGGCGGAGGCCGAGCGGATGCGGCTGGAGGCCGAGGCCGCGCTCAACTCCGCGCAGGAGAACGCGAACAGCACGCGTGCCGACTCCGCGAAGATCAAGGCCGACGCGGTGCTGGAGGCGGAGCGGCTGCGGGCCGAGGCGCGGGCCGAGGGCGAGCGGACCATCGACCAGGCGCGGGACGCGGCCGCGCAGAAGCGCACGGAGGCCGCGGAGCAGGCGGACGCGCTGATCGCCAAGGCCCAGGAGGAGGCCCTGCGGGCCGCCGCGGCCGCGGAGGAGCAGGCCGACACCATGGTGGGCGCCGCCCGCCGGGAGGCCGAGCGGATCGTGAAGGAGGCCACCGGCGAGGGCAACGCGCTGGTGGAGCAGGCCCGTACCGACGCGAACACGATGCTCGCGGAGGCGCGCGGGGACGCGACGGCCATAAGGGAGCGGGCCGAGGAGCTGCGCTCGCGGCTCGAGGGAGAGGTCGAGGAACTGCACGACCGGGCCCGCCGGGAGGCGGCCGAGGCGATGCAGTCGGCCGGTGAGCGCTGCGACAAGCTCGTCGCGGCGGCCACCGAGCAGTTGGCGGCGGCGGAGGAGAAGGCGAAGAAGCTGGTCTCCGACGCCGGGGCCGAGGCCAACAAGGTCCGGATCGCCGCCGTGCGGAAGGCCGAGGGGCTGCTCAAGGAGGCCGAGCAGAAGAAGGCGGCCGCTGTACGCGAGTCCGAGCGCCTGCGCACCGAGGGTGCGGAGGAGGCCAAGCGGCTCGTGGAGGAGGGAAAGCGGGAGTTGGAGGTGTTGGTGCGCCGTCGGGAGGACATCAATGCCGAGATTTCCCGTGTCCAGGACGTGTTGGAAGCGTTGGAATCATTTGAGGCCCCGGGGGCAGGCGGCAGCAAGGACGGTGGGGTGAAGGCGGCTGCGGGCGCGGGGGCAACTCGATCGAGTGGCAAACAGTCCGAGAAGTAGCCACTCAAACGGGCGGACATTCTCCGGTTGTCCCTCCCATCCCCTCGTTGACACGCCGCTCGCACCCCTAGGATTCCCTCTATCACCTCACCGGTCTCTTTCGACAGGAACCCCATGAGTGACACTTCCTCCCCCTTCGGCTTCGAGCTCGTGCGGCGTGGCTACGACCGCGGCCAGGTGGACGACCGCATTTCGAAGCTCGTTGCCGACCGTGACAGCGCACTGGCTCGTATCACGTCTTTGGAAAAGCGGATCGAGGAGCTGCACCTCGAAACGCAGAACGCTCAGGCCCAGGTCAATGACGCGGAGCCGTCCTACGCGGGTCTCGGGGCACGGGTCGAGAAGATCCTGCGGCTGGCCGAGGAGGAGGCCAAGGACCTGCGCGAGGAGGCCCGTCGGGCCGCCGAGCAGCACCGCGAGCTGGCCGAGTCGGCGGCGCAGCAGGTGCGCAACGACGCCGAGTCGTTCGCCGCCGAGCGCAAGGCGAAGGCGGAGGACGAGGGCGCCCGGATCGTCGAGAAGGCGAAGGGCGACGCCGCTTCCCTGCGGGCCGAGGCACAGAAGGACGCGCAGTCCAAGCGGGAGGAGGCGGACTCCCTCTTCGAGGAGACCCGCGCCAAGGCCGCCCAGGCCGCGGCGGACTTCGAGACCAATCTCGCCAAGCGCCGCGAGCAGTCCGAGCGTGATCTGGCGTCCCGCCAGGCCAAGGCCGAGAAGCGGCTCGCGGAGATCGAGCACCGGGCCGAGCAGCTGCGCCTGGAGGCGGAGAAGCTGCGTACGGACGCCGAGCGCCGGGCCCGCCAGACGGTGGAGACCGCGCAGCGCCAGGCCGAGGACATCGTCGCCGACGCCAACGCGAAGGCCGACCGGATCCGCAGCGAATCCGAGCGCGAGCTGGCGGCCCTCACCAACCGCCGCGACAGCATCAACGCCCAGCTGACCAACGTGCGGGAGATGCTGGCCACGCTGACCGGCGCGGCGGTGGCCGCGGCCGGCGTTCCCGGTGACGACGAGCCGATCTCGCGCGGCGTCCCGGCCCAGCAGAGCCGCTGACGCTTGAGCGACGCCCGCCGAGGGCCTGTATGTACCCAGCGCGTCGTGCGCGAACCCCTGTGGCGCACGGGGCGCTGGGCCGTTTCCGGCCATAGTTTCGGCCGGATTCACGAGGCGTTCCGGTCGGCCCCGCGGACGGTTCGTGGTCGCTTTCCGGCCACGATGCGAAACGCTTTCCGGTCGGCCCCTTCCGTCGACGCACGACCGGTCCATGATCGCGATCCGGCGGGGGCCACCCGCGTTCCGGACCCGCCGCCACCGGTGGCGAGGCGTCCCGGGCGCGCTTAGCGTGGGTGAATGATCGAGCTTGAGGGGCTGACCAAGCGCTACGGCGAGAAGCTCGCCGTGGACCACCTCACCTTCACCGTGCGCCCCGGGATCGTCACCGGTTTCCTGGGCCCCAATGGCGCGGGCAAGTCCACGACCATGCGCATGATGCTCGACCTGGACAACCCGACCAGCGGTTCGGTGCGGATCGACGGCAGGCACTACCGCTCGCTGAAGGACCCGCTGAAGGTCGTCGGTGCCCTGCTGGAGGCCAAGGCCTGGCACGGCGGCCGCAGCGCCCGCAACCACCTGCTGTGCCTGGCGCAGAGCAACGGCGTCCCCCGCGACCGGGTGCGGGAGGTCCTGGACACCGTCGGTCTGACCTCGGTGGCCAGGAAGCGCACCAAGGGGTTCTCGCTCGGCATGGGCCAGCGGCTCGGCATCGCCGCCGCGCTGCTCGGCGACCCCGAGATCCTGATGTTCGACGAGCCGGTCAACGGGCTCGATCCCGAGGGCATCCACTGGATCCGCAATCTCATGAAGAACCTGGCGGCCCAGGGCCGTACGGTCTTCGTCTCCTCGCACCTGATGAGCGAGATGGCGCTGACCGCCGAGCACCTGGTGGTCATCGGCCAGGGCCGGCTGCTCGCCGACACCTCCATGGCCGCCTTCATCGCGGAGAACTCCCGCTCGTACGTCCGGATGCGCTCGCCCGATCACGAGCGGCTGCGGGACGTGCTCTCCGGGGCCGGGATCACCGCCCGGCCCGCGTCCGACGGCTCGCTGGACGTGGACGGCGAGGACGCGCCGCACCTCGGCGAGCTGGCCGCGCGGCACCGGATCACGCTGCACGAGCTGAGCCCCCAGCGGGCGTCCCTGGAAGAGGCCTTCATGCGGCTCACCGCCGAGTCGGTGGAGTACCACGCGCACGACGGCCGGCCACCGGGGAACGACGTCGCGCGGGGCCCCGCGGCCACGCCACCGGGCGGGCGGGCCGGCTGGGGAGCCGACTGGCGGAAGTCCGGCGGAGCGAACGGAAGCAACGGAAGTAAAGGGGCCTGACGATGGCGGTGGTGACGCAGGTCCTGCAATCGGAATGGACAAAGATCAAATCGGTGCGTTCCACGGTGTGGACGCTCGGTCTGGCCGTGCTGGTGACGGTCGCGCTCGGCGCGCTGATCAGCGCATTGTCGAAAAACGAGTTCCACAAACTCTCCGCGCGCGAGAAATTGACCTTCGATCCGACCTTCACGAGTTTCGCGGGGATGGGCCTCGGCCAGCTTGCGATGATCGTTTTCGGGGTGCTGGTGGTGTCGAACGAATACAGCACCGGAATGATCCGCACTTCCCTGGCCGCCGTTCCCCGGCGGGGCGTCTTCCTCTTCAGCAAGATCACTATTGCCACGCTGCTCGCCCTCGTGGTCGGCATGATCACGAGTTTCGCGGCCTTCTTCGTCGGTCAGGCGATGCTCGGCAGCCACAAAGCGGCCCTCGGCGACCCCGGCGTCCTGCGCGCGGTGCTCGGCGGCGGGCTTTACATGACGCTGATCACGGTCTTCTCGATGGGTGTCGCGACGATGCTGCGCAGCCCGATGCTCTCGCTCGGCATCCTCATGCCGTTCTTCTTCCTCATCTCGGCCGTCCTCGGCAACGTCTCCGCGACCAAGAAGGTCGGCCAGTACCTCCCGGACCAGGCAGGGCAGAAGGTCATGCAGGTCGTCACGTTCGACGACGACTCCCCATACGGGCCGTGGGGCGGGTTCGCGATCATGGTGGTCTGGGTGGTCGCCGCGCTGATCTGCGCCTATGTCCTGCTCAAGAGGCGCGACGCATGAGCGCTCGGTGACCGCTCCCCCACCCACGGCCGACCCCGGAATCTCACAAATCGGGAACCGTCAACCCTCGTCTATCCTCCTAACCCTCACGGGGGCTTATTGCCCCGACCAGCTCGCGAGGGGCGGAGAATGATCGAGGCAGTCGGCCTGACGAAGCGCTACGGCGCCAAGACGGCCGTGTACAACCTGTCGTTCCAGGTACGGCCGGGTGCCGTCACCGGCTTCCTGGGGCCCAACGGCTCCGGCAAGTCGACGACGATGCGCATGATCATGGGCCTGGACAACCCGACGTCGGGGCGGGTGACCATCGGCGGCCACCCGTTCAACAAGCTGCCCAACGCCCCCCGCCAGGTCGGTGCCCTCCTCGACGCGAAGGCCGTGCACGGCGGGCGCAGTGCGCGGCAGCACCTGCTGTCCCTCGCCCAGCTCTCCGGCATCCCGGCCCGCCGGGTCGACGAGGTGCTCGGCGTCGTCGGCCTCCAGGACGTGGCCCGCCGGCGCTCCAAGGGCTTCTCGCTCGGCATGGGCCAGCGGCTCGGCATCGCCGCCGCGCTGCTCGGCGACCCGCAGGTGCTGCTCTTCGACGAGCCGGTCAACGGTCTCGACCCCGAGGGCATCCTGTGGGTCCGCAACCTGATGAAGCGGCTCGCCGCGGAGGGCCGCACGGTCTTCGTCTCCTCGCACCTGATGAGCGAGATGGCGCTGACCGCCGACCACCTGATCGTCATCGGGCGCGGCCAGCTGATGGCCGACATGAGCGTCACCGACTTCATCTCCGCGAACTCGGCCGACTTCGCCCGCGTCCGCACGCCCGACGGCGAGCAGCAGGAACGCGAGAAGCTCACGGCCGCGCTGGTCGAGGCGGGCGGCCAGGTGCTGCCCGAGCCGGACGGCGCGCTGCGCGTCACGGGCCTGCCCCTCCCCCGGATCAGCGACCTCGCGCACGGCGCGGACGTCCGTCTGTGGGAACTCTCGCCGCACCGGGCGTCCCTGGAGGAGGCCTACATGCGTCTCACCCAGGGCGCGGTCGACTACCGCTCCACCGCCGACCAGATGGCCGGCTTCCAGCAGCCCGCCCCCGGGTACGGGCAGCCGGGCGCCCCGCAGGGCTGGGCCCCGCCGCAGGGCCAGCCCTATCCGGTGCTGCCGGGTGAACAGCCCAATCCGTACGCGCAGCAGCAGTTCGCCGCGGCGCCTGCCGGGTCTGCCGCACCTGCCGCACCTGCCGCACCTGCCGCACCGCAGTATCAGCAGCCTCAGCCGCCCGCCGCGGCTCCGGCCGCCGCCCCGGCGCAGCCGACCGCCGCGCCCGCCTCCACACCCGCCTCCGCACCCGCCCCCGCCGACCTCACCAAGCACGACAGCGAGGACGCCCGATGACCACCCCCCAGCACCCCGCGCCCCCGCAGTCCGCCCCGCAGGGGCCCGCGCAGGGCTACGCCCAGCCGCAGGGACAGCCGCAGGGGCAGCCGCCCGGCGGGCAGCCCCAGCACGAGCAGGGCTACTGGCCGGGCACCGCGCCCTCCGGCGGCTACGTCTCACCGATACCGATGCGCAAGGCCACCCTCGGGGACGCGCTCGCCTCCGAGTGGACCAAGATCAAGTCGGTTCCCTCGACGATGTGGACGCTCGGCGTCATGGTCGTGCTCGTCGTGGGCATCGGCATCCTGATCGGGACGATCTTCAAGGCGGTGAACAAGGAGGTCGACACCTCGGCACTCGGCCTCGGCGTCTTCGGCCTGCTGCTGGGCTCGATCTGCGTGATCACGCTCGGGGTGCTGACGATCGCCTCGGAGTACGGCACGGGCATGATCCGCACGACCCTGACCGCCTGCCCGAACCGCGGCCGGGTGCTGACGGCCAAGGCGATCGTCTTCTTCTCGCTGACGTTCGTGATCACCTTGGTCTCCACCGCGCTGGTGAGCGTGATCAACACGGCGATGGTGGGCGATCTGGCCCTGGAGGCGACGGGCGCCGAGTGGCTCAGGGCCACCGTCGGTGTGAGCCTCTACATGGGCACCCTGGGGCTGCTGGCCCTCGCCGTGGGCACCCTGCTGCGGCACTCCGCCGGGGCGATCACGGCCATGCTGGGCCTGGTGCTGCTGCCCGTGGTGGTGGCGATGTTCATGATGTCCGACAGCCTCTCGGACGTGCGTGAGTGGCTCTTCGAGTACTCGATCCCCAGCCAGCTCGTCGGCATCTTCGCCACGGAGACCGGCACCGGGGACGGCCTGACCGGCTGGGAACCCCTGTGGGTCATGATCGGCACGGCGGCGGTGGCGTTGGGCGGTGCGTATGTGGCGTTGGTGAAGCGCGACGCGTGACGCTGGGCGCTGGGCCTTGGGCTGACCTCGGCCTTGGGCCGGTCCGGCCGGTCCTTACCGCCTCTCGCCTGCGGCGGGCCATTGGGTGCGGCCCGTCGTAGCCGCCTGCGGCGGCGGGCGCCCTGCGGGCGCGTCCTCAATCGCCGGACGGGCTGGAGGTGGCTGGGCCCGACCGCCAGCCCTGCCCGGGCTGGAAGTGGCTGGGCTCAGCGCACCAGCCCGGCCCGGACGGGCTTGATTGCGGCCGGGCTCAGCCCAATTGAGCCCGGCCGGCGATTGAGGACAACCGTCGCGGCGGCCTCCGGCGGTTTTTCGACTACCGGCCCGTCTCGCCGCCTGCGGCGGCAGGGCGCCCTGCGGGCGCGTCCTCAATCGCCGGACGGGCTTGATGTGGCTGGGCTCAGCCGACATCAGCCCAGACCAGCCCGTCCGGCGTTTGAGGACAGAGCACAGCAGCCCGTCCGGCGATTGAGGACACCACACAGCAGCCCCCGGCGATCAAGGTCAAGCCCCGCGCAGCGGAACCGGCCGCGATCAGTACCGCGGCGCGTTACGGGACCGCTGGAGCCTCGCGCTCCGGCGGTCCCTCGCGTTCCAGCAGGCCTTGTGCCAATGGCGCCGGTCCTCGACGCCGGCCCCGTACTGCGGCCAGGCCACGAGATGGGGCACGCCCGGGGGGATCTCCTGGTCGCAGCCCGGGCAGCGGTAATGCTTGGCCGCCGAGCCGCCGCCGATCACGCGGACGTTCCACTCCTCACCCTGCCAGCTCTCCGTGCGCTCCAGCCCGTAACGGCTGCCGACCGGTTCGCGCTCGTCACGCGGACCGGCGGCTTGTTTGTCGGCGCCGCCTCGCGGGCGGTTTCGGCGCGGGGACACGGAGCACCTCGGAGGTCTGGAAACACGGGCCGTCACCAGTATTGCGCGCTGCGGAGGCCCGCCCGGGCACCCGCGCTCCGGCACCACCCCGCCCGCTCTCCGATCATCATGAAAACTTCCCGCTTCGCCGTGCCCTTGGCACGTGTCGGGCGTTATTGCCTTTGGGGGGAGGCCGCGTCGGTCGCTTAGGAGGAGTCAGAGCGATGCGCGTTGGAGCTTTTGTCCTTGCCGCCCAATTCCCCGGTCAGGGCCATGGAGAAGCGCTGTACCGAGCGGTGCGGTCGGCGGAGGTCGCCGAGGAGGCCGGGCTGGACGCCGTCTGGCTGGCCGAGCACCACTTCGTACCGTACGGAGTCTGCCCGTCGGCCGTCACCCTGGCCGCGCTGTTGCTGGGGCGCACACATTCCATCGAAGTGGGCACGGCCGTCAGCGTGTTGCCGACCGCGCACCCGGTGGCACTCGGTGAACAGGCGGCACTCCTGCATCTGACCTCCGGTGGCCGGTTCACCCTCGGGGTGGGACGCGGTGGGCCGTGGGTGGATCTGGAGGTGTTCAACTCCGGCCTCGCGGCGTACGAAGAGGGGTTCCCCGAGTCGCTCGAACTGCTGATGCGCTGGCTGCGCGAACCCCGCGTGAGCGCTGACGGGAAACGATTCGCCTTCCGCGAGGTCCCGGTCGTCCCGCGCCCGGACGAACTCCTCGACCCCACCGGCGCCGGCCGCCCCGGCCCGCCGGTGATGGTGGCATGCACCTCGCCCGACAGCGTGCGGCTCGCGGCCCGGCACGGGCTGCCGATGCTGCTCGGCATGCACATCGGGGACGAGGAGAAGGCGGAGATGGTCGCCGCGTGGCGCACCTGCGCCCGGGAGTACGGGACTTCACCGGAGGAGATCGCCACGGCGGACCACGTGGCCGCCGGTGTCGTGCAGATCGCCGACAACCGGGCCGCCGCGGCCGAGACCCTGCTCAAGGCCATGCCGGGCTGGCTGCACAAGGGGCTCACGGCGCATGTGACGGTCGACGGCCGCGCGCGGCGGATGCGTGATCCGTACGACTACACGGAACTGCTCTGCGATCTTCATCCGGTGGGGCCGCCCCGGCTGTGCGCCGACCGGCTGGCCGCCACCTCCGAGCGCACGGGCATCAGCCGTTTCGCCCTGCTGACCGAAGGCTCGGGGGATCTCGCCGCCACCGAGGACAATCTCCGTCGGCTCGGCGCGGAGGTCCTGCCGCTGCTCCTCTGAACCGCCCCCGGCCGCACCCCCTCTTCCCGCCCCTTCGCCCGACTTCCCCCCCGAGTCCCCCGCGTACCGTGCCACCCGCCCTCGCGGACCGTGCGGAGCTGCCGCCCACCGCTCGTCGCCCACCTCCCCCCCCGCGTGGAGCGGCAGCGAGGCGGGTCAGCAGTCCCGTAGTTCCGGCGACTGGTTCAGCAGCTGGCCCCGGATCGAGGTGAAGCGGACCAGGCGGTCGTCCGCCGCCGGGTCGAGCGGGAAGACGGCCACGCGGTGGCAGTTCTGGAACGCCAGGCGTACCCCGAAGTGCCGTTGGAGCGCACCGCGGATCGCGTCGCTCGCCAGAGCGCGCAGCAGCTGACCGCGCGCCTGCTCGTCCGGCGGCGGTGTCCGGTTGTCCGCGAACCCGCCGCCTTCCAACTTGAGCTGAAGCACCAGGGAGCTGACCATCTCCCACGCGTAGGGCAGGGAGTTCCGGACGCAGTCGACGAATTCCGCTTCGTCGACCTCGCCTCGCTCGGCCTGTTCAAGGAGGGCCGGTGAGACGTCGAGCGACATGGGTTCTCCTCTCGAGGACCCCGCCAGCGGGGTCACAGGGATGGGCGGGCGGACGACGACGCCCTGTGCCCGTACGTCGGCCGCCCGCCTCAACGGTAAATCGGCCACTGCTGCCGCACCAGGAGAACGCAATACAACTGGCCATCCGCTGTCCTTCGTCGAACGGGTTCATCCGGGGCGAATCGCGTGGAGTGGCAGGAGTCGAGTAGCGTGACCCACCATGCGTCTCGTCATCGCCCGTTGCTCCGTGGACTACGCGGGCCGGCTCACCGCCCACCTTCCCTCCGCCCCGCGTCTGATCCTGGTCAAGGCGGACGGCAGCGTCTCGATCCACGCGGACGACCGGGCCTACAAGCCCCTCAACTGGATGTCCCCGCCCTGCACCCTCAAGGAGGGCGACGGCAGCGTGTGGACGGTGGTGAACAAGGCGGGCGAGAAATTGATCATCACCATGGAGGAAGTCCTCCATGATTCCTCGCACGAGCTGGGCGTCGACCCCGGTCTGGTGAAGGACGGCGTGGAAGCGCACCTTCAGGAACTGCTCGCGGACCGCATCACCACGCTCGGTGACGGCTACACCCTGATCCGTCGCGAATACCCGACGGCCATCGGGCCCGTGGACATCCTCTGCCGGGACGCCGACGGCGCCACCGTGGCCGTGGAGCTGAAGCGGCGCGGTGACATCGACGGCGTCGAGCAGCTGACCCGCTATCTCGAGCTGCTCAACCGCGACCCGCACCTCGCCCCCGTACGGGGGATCTTCGCCGCGCAGGAGATCAAGCCGCAGGCACGCGTGCTGGCCACGGACCGCGGCATCGGCTGCGTCGTCCTGGACTACAACGCGATGCGCGGCATCGAGGACGACAAGCTCCGGCTGTTCTAGGAAGTACCGCGACGTAGCGGACGAGGGGCCCGTGGGGACCGTGTCGATGACACGGACCCCACGGGCCCCTCGCTGTCCTTCCGCGCCTACACCGCCGGCGCGCTCCCGCTGCCGGACCCGCCCGGCGCCGGGCCGCTCGCGGAGTTCGAGCCGTCGGCGGGGGACGTGGGCGTCGTCGGGTTCCCGGTCGGCGTCTGGGGGTCCTTCGTGGGTTCCTGGGTCTTGGTCGGCGTCGGCTTCTGCGTCGGCGTCGTGGGGTCGCCACCGCCCGGCGTCCGCGTGGGGGTCCTCGTCGGCTCGCCCGAGGAGGACGGTGAGGCCGACGGCGAACCGCTGTCGCCGGGGCTCGGCGTCGTGCTTCCGGAGGCGCCCGGCGAGGACGGCGTGGCGCCGGGGCTCTGCGACCGGCCCGGCTTGCCGTTGCTGCCCGGTACCTGCGGACGGCCGGTGGCGCCCGGTGCCGGCTGATCGGCGTTGAGGGTGTTGTCACCGTCCTGCCGGGACGCCGACTGGTCCGGCTTCACCTGGTCCGACGGCCGGTGGCTGGGGCCGCCGGAGGCGGCGCCGAGCGTGACGACCGTACCGAGGACGCCCGCGAGGAGCGCGCCCGCGCCCGCCGCGAGCAGATTGCGCCGGGCCCGGACCGCCAGGAGTCTCCTGGTCCAGGGCTCGCGGTGGGCGGGGCGGCCCGATCCGCCGGACGCCACGGGCCCGGCGGCCGCCGCCGGGGGCCCCGCCTTGCCGCTGTCCGTGCCGTAGTGGTTGACGACCGTGGTCGCCCCCGAGTCGTGGGCGCGGCCGGCGGGCATGGCGTAGGGCGGGGTGGCGGACTGCTCGCTCCGCGCGGCCGGGGTCTCCTCGCCCGCCGGGGCGGGGCCGTCCTCGCCGGGCAGCGGCGGCAGCGGTGGCACGCCGGGGACGCCGCGCATGCCCATGGCCAGCCCGGAGCGGTCGGCGACGAGCGCGAGCGCCCGGCGGCCGGCGACCGCGCCGCGCTTGTCGGCCATCACACCGCGCAGCCCGATGGAGGCCTCCAGTTCGGCGCGGGCCCGGTCGAGGTTGCCGGTGCACAGCGCCAGCACGCCCAACTCGTGGTGGAAATACGCTTCTTCGCCTACCTCGCCCGACATGCGCGCGGCTTCCTGGCCGTGCCGCAGGCTGCGCTCCCAGGCACTCCAGTGGCAGGCCGCGGCGAACGCGGGCGCCGCCGTACGGGCCAGCAGCACCGCGGCCGCCGGGTGTCCGGCCTCGCCGTCGGCGACCAGCACGGCCATCGCGGCGAGGATCGCGTCGGCCTCGGCGGCGGCGCGCTCGGGCGCGACGGAGGGGTGCCCGGCCCACCAGGCGTAGTGCTGGGCGGCGGAGTGCGCCCGCTCGGCGCTGTCGGTGCCGTAGCCCTCGGCGAGCAGTTGGTCGGCGACGCCGGCCGCGAGCCGGTAGTGCCCGCCGACGGCGGTGATCAGCCCGCTGGCGAGCAGCTCGCCGACGGCGGCGTCCGCGTGGGTGTCACCGGCCAGCGCGGGCAGATGGGCCTGGTGGGGGACCTCGCCACCGAGGGCGAGGGCGAAGCTCAGAGTGTCGCGGGCGACCTCGCTGAGCCGGGAGGCGAGCACGCCGACGGGCGCCGCGCTGACCGCGAGGCTCGGCAGCGGCGGCTTGGCGCCACCGCCGCTCTCCTCCAAGCCGCCGGTCGCCTCGGCCACGTAGGGCCGCTCGGCGAAGACGCCGAACTCGTCCACGGCGGCGGGGTCGGCGGCGGCCCGGTCGCGCTGCCGCAGCAGGGCCCCGGCCTGGACGAAGCGCAGCGGCAGCCCCTCGGACTCGAACCACAGGTCCGCCGCCCAGTCGGCTTCCTCGTCCGTGAGCGGCCGCTCCACGGCACCTTCCAGCAGCTCCAGGCAGCCGGTGCGGTCGAGGCCGCCGAGGAAGACCTCTTCGAGGTGGCAGTCGGGGGAGGGCGCGGCGACGTCGGGCGTGGCCGCGAGCAGGAAGGCGCACTCGGGGGTCGCGTCGAGCAGCTCGTCGAGCGCGCTGCCGCCGAACTCGAGATCGTCCAGGATGACGACCGCGCCGATCTCGTGCACCGCCGCCAGGATCCCGGCCCGGTCGGGGCGGTGCAGCGGCGCGTGGTGGACGGCGGCGAAGAGTTCGTAGAGCAGGTCGGCGGTGGTGCGGTGGTAGCCGCTGAGGCGGACGACGCCGTCGGGGGCCAGGCCCTCGACGTCCGCGGCGACGGCGTCCAGCAGGGCGGTGCGCCCGGAGCCGGCGGGGCCGGTGAGGCGCACGGAACGGCCGCGGGAGAGCAGCCGGGTCAGCCGCTCGCGCTCCTCGTCCCGCTCCACCAGCGGCAGCTCGGGGCCGACGGGGCGGGCGGGCGGCGGCGGGGCCGCGGCCCGGCGCAGCTCGGCCCGCTCGTCGGCGCCGTGGCGCTCGGGGCGGGCGGTCAGTCTGCCGGGCGGGCAGGGCTCTATTTCGCTGCCGTCGACCGGGTTGACGGTGAGCAGGTAGTCGCCGGTGACCAGTTGGACGACGCGAACGGGCCCCTGGTGCGCGGGGTCGGGCGCGCTCGACGACGCGGCCGTGGGCTCCGACCGCGACGGCAGCAGCGGGCCGCCGTCGGCGGGCGTGCGGTCGTCGTCGTGGAAGTCCGCGGATCCCCGGTTCGTCGGGTCCATGGTCAAAAGCCCCCCAGATGCGTGGCGTGCCGTCCTGCCCTCTCGGCCTGACCTTCGCTTCTGGTCCGGTGCCCGCCGTGGGCTTACTTATGCGGCCTTTGTGTGTGCGGCGGAAAACCGAACCTCAGACCTGCGCCCAGTATCTACGACCGGCGGGGGCGGATGCCGCCGGGGCAGATCACAGTCTTATGAGGATCTGACGCCGGGGGCCTTCGGGACGCCCGGGGGCCCGGTCACACGCGGGGCAGGGACTCCGCCTCGATGCCGCCCTCGATGGCGAGGATGCGGTGCAGCCGGGTGGCGACCAGCAGCCGCTGCATCCGGTCGGGGACCCCGCGCAGGACGAGCCGCCTGCCGGTGCGGCCGGCCCGGCGGTGGGCTCCCATGATCACCCCGAGTCCGGTGGCGTCCCAGGAGTCCAGCTCGGTCAGGTCCAGGACGAGGTCGCCCCGGCCCGCGTCGAGCGCGGAGTGCAGCAGGCTTCGGGCGTCCGCCGCGTTACGGACGTCGAGGCGCCCCCCGACGACCAGCTCGGCGTGGTCGCCCCTGATATGCATATGCGCTCCCGGGAGTGGTCCGTGATGTGGGTGTGGCCGTACTGAACTGACTGCCTCTCACACGACAAAGTTGCCGCCTGTAAGCGAACCGATACCGAATTCACCCCGTGGGGTGAATTCGATTAGGCGTTACAGACTCAGTGCTGGTAAAAGCCCTGCCCGCTCTTGCGGCCGAGATCGCCCGCGTCCACCATGCGGCGCATCAGCTCCGGCGGGGCGAACTTCTCGTCCTGGCACTCGGTGTAGATGTTGTCCGTGGCGTGCATCAGGATGTCGACACCGGTCAGGTCGGCGGTGGCCAGCGGCCCCATCGCGTGACCGAAGCCCAGCTTGCAGGCGATGTCGATGTCCTCGGCGCTGGCCACCCCGGACTCGTACAGCTTGGCCGCCTCGACGACGAGCGCCGAGATGAGGCGTGTGGTGACAAAGCCCGCGACATCGCGGTTGACGACGATGCAGGTCTTGCCGACACCCTCGGCGAACTCCCGCGCGATGGCGAGTGTTTCGTCACTGGTCTTGTACCCGCGAACGAGCTCGCAAAGCTGCATCATCGGCACCGGCGAGAAGAAGTGCGTGCCGACGACCCGCTCCGGGCGCCGCGTGGCGGCGGCGATCTTGGTGATCGGGATGGCGGAGGTGTTGGAGGCGAGGACCGTCTCGTCCTTCACCAGACCGTCCAGCGTGCGGAAGATCTCGCGCTTGGTATCGACGTCCTCGAAGACCGCCTCGACGACGATGTCGGCGTCGGCGGCCGCGTCCAGGTCGGTGGTGGCGGTGATCCGGGCGAGGGCCGCCTCGGCGACGTCCGCGTCGAGCTTGCCCTTGGAGACGAACTTGTCGTACGAGGCCTTGATGCCGTCCGTGCCCCGCGTGAGCGCGGCGCCGGTGACGTCCCGCAGCACGACGTCCCACCCGGCCTGGGCGGAGACCTGTGCGATCCCGGAACCCATCAGACCGGCTCCGATGACGGCGAGCTTCTTGGCCACTGCTGTCCCCTTACTCCCTGTTCACTTACGGTCTCTGGCCCGGACCTTAGCGTCAGTGGGCGCGCCGTTGGGAAGGAAGAGATACGCGTCACGTCCCAAATGACGGACATCACACTGGACGGCCCAGCGGCCCGGCCACACCCCGCAGTTGAGCCACTCCAGCCCCAGGAATCACACGGCTGGCCGTACCGGGCCGGCGGCGTAGCCGAGGAGCTTCTCCCCCATCAGCTCCTCCATCTCGTCGAGCAGGGCGAGCGCGTCGCGGGAGGCGTCCCGCGCCGTACGGCCCGTCAACAGCGCGCGTCCGATGTGCTCGGCGAGCCGGGCCCGCACCCAGCCGAGCTGACCGGCCACCAGCTCCGGCAGCACGTCGCCGGGCGCGGCACCGGTCTCCTCGGCGAGGGTGACGGTGAGCGCCTCGGTGGCCTGCCGGTCCATGGCGGCGAGACGGGCGGTGAGGGCCTGTGACTCACCGACGACCCGCAGGAAGCGGTCGTAGCCGTCGATCAGTCCGAGGCGCGGCGAGACGGCCACGGCCTCGGCGCGCAGCGCGCGCAGCACGGCCCGGGCCGCCGACTCACCCCGGGCCCGGCCCCGGACGACGGACGGCAGCCAGTCGACGACGTCGTCCTGCCGGTCGAGGAAGAGGTCCTCCTTGGCGGGAAAGTAGTTGTAGACGGTATTGACGGACACGTCGGCCGCCGCCGCGATCTCCGCGATCGTCACGGCGTCGAAGCCGCGCTCCAGGAACAGGCCGGTCGCGACATCGGAGATGTGCTGCCTGGTCTGCCGCTTCTTCCGCTCCCTGAGCCCCTCGGTCATGGCCCCATCGTAACTTCGCTGCACCCTCTGAAAACTTGGGGTCATTGCAAACTTTAAAAGACTCTGCTTTTCTTGCGGTCATGGACGCACCCGACCGGCTCAGCATCAGCGCCACCGGGCTCACCCGGACCTTCCACACCGGGCGAGGCCCCGTCGAAGCCGTACGCGGCATCGATCTCACCGTCACCGAGGGCGAGATCCTCGGCCTCCTCGGCCCCAACGGCGCGGGCAAGACCACCACCCTGCGCATGCTCACCACCCTCCTGACCCCCACCGGTGGCACCGCGACCGTCGCCGGCCACGACCTGGCACGCGACCCGGCGGGCGTACGGCGCCGCACGGGGTACGTCGCCCAGTCCGGCGGTGTCGACCCGACCGTGTCCGTACGCGAGGAACTGCTCACCCAGGCCCGCCTCTACCGGCTCCGCAAGACCCAAGCCGTCGCCCGGGTGGCGGAACTGACCCTCGAACTCGGACTGTCCGGGCTCCTGGACCGCCCCTGCGGCGCCCTCTCCGGCGGCCAGCGACGCCGCCTCGATGTCGCCATGGCCCTGACCCACCGGCCCGAGGTCCTCTTCCTCGACGAGCCCACCACCGGGCTCGACCCCGGCAGCCGCGCTGACCTGTGGGACCTGCTGCGCCGCATCCGCGCCGAGTGGGGCACCACCATCGTCCTCACCACCCACTACCTCGACGAGGCCGACGCGCTCGCCGACCGGCTGGTCGTCGTCGACCGGGGCGCCGTCGCCGCCGAAGGCACCCCGGCCGCCCTCAAGGCCCGTTACGCCGGATCCCCCGGCGCGAGCCTGCAGGACGCCTTCCTCGCCATCACCGGGCGCGCCCCCGCACCCCGGGAAACCGCCCCCGTAGCCGTCTAGGAGCCATCGCGATGCCCTCCGTCCCCCGACTCCTTACCGACACGGCGCTGGTCTTCGGCCGCTACGCCCGGCAGACCCTGCGCTCGAAGATGGCCGTCACCTTCGGCATGCTCATGCCCCTGCTCTACCTCGTGCTCTACGGGCCGCTGCTGACCGATGTGCCGCTCGGCACCACGGGCAGCTCCTGGCAGATCCTCGTCCCCGGCCTGCTGCTCCAACTCGCGCTGTTCGGCGCGGGCTTCGCCGGGATCGGGCTGATGATGGAGAAGCAGCACGGGGTGGTCGAGCGGATGCGGGTGACCCCGGTCAGCCGGCTCGCCCTGCTGCTGGGGCGGGTGTTACGCGACGCGGTGCTGCTGACGTTCCAGGCCGGGCTGCTCGTCCTCGCCGCCGTCGCGATGGGCCTGCGCGCGCCACTGCCCGGCGTGCTCATCGGCTTCGCCTTCGTGGCCCTGCTGTCGGTCGCAATGGCGTCGCTGTCCTACGCGCTGGCCATGAAGGCCGCCGCTCCCCAGGCGTTCGCCCCGGTCGTCAACGCCGTCAACCTGCCCGCGATGCTGCTGTCGGGCCTGATGCTGCCGATGTCGCTGGCGCCCGGCTGGCTCGACGCCCTCTCCCACCTGATGCCGCTGCGCTATCCGGTCGACGCGGTGCGCGCCGCGTTCGTCGGCCACTACACGGCGCCGGCGGTGCTCCACGGCGCCCTGGCGGCGGTGGCCCTGGCCGCCGTGTCCGTGACGGCGGGCACACGGCTCTTCCGCGCGGCCGGTGCGTAGCTAGGCTCGACCCCATGGTCAATCTGACGCGCATCTACACCCGCACCGGGGACGACGGCACGACCGCCCTCGGCGACATGAGCCGCACCGTGAAGACCGACACCCGGATCGCGGCGTACGCCGACGCGAACGAGGCGAATGCCGCGATCGGCGTGGCCATCGCGCTGGGGCAGCTGCCGGAGGAGGTCGTCAAGGTCCTCGTCCGGGTGCAGAACGATCTCTTCGACGTCGGCGCGGATCTGGCGACGCCGGTCGTGGAGGAGCCGAAGTACCCGCCGCTGCGGGTCGAGCAGTCCTACGTCGACAAGCTGGAGGCGGACTGCGACCGCTTCCTGGCGGACCTGGAGAAGCTGCGCAGCTTCATCCTGCCCGGCGGGACGCCCGGCGCGGCCCTGCTGCACCAGGCGTGCACGGTGGTCCGCCGCGCCGAGCGCTCCACCTGGGCGGCGCTGGAACTGCACGGCGACATCATGAACCCCCTGACGGCCACGTACCTCAACCGGCTCTCGGACCTGCTGTTCATTCTGGCGAGGACGGCGAACAAGGAACTGGGCGATGTCCTCTGGGTACCGGGCGGTGACCGTTAGCCTGGCCGGCGATCGTCGGCTACGGGCCGTCCTTGCCGCCTGCGGCGGCTGAGCGCCTCTTGCCTGGCCGGCGGCCTCATCACCTGCGGGCCGTCCGTGCCGCCTGCGGCGGCGAGCGCCCTGCGGGCGCGTCCTCAAACGCCGGACGGGCTCAATTTGAGCCCGTCCGGCGTTTGAGGACACCGCCGCGCAGCGGTGGTGCGCGCTCACATGATCCGCCGGGCAGCGTCGTCCTTCGGCCGTTTCGGCCAAATCGTGTAGCTCCCCGCGATGGCCACGTTGATGCCGATCACCAAGAGCATCTTCGTCTGCCAGGCGCGCAGCGAGCTGATGTCGCCCGAGTCGCCGACGTACCAGATCGCGGCCTGGAGCAGGGCCATGGCGACGACCGCCGCCAGGACCCACTGCCCGGCGGTCTTCCACTCGTGGACCGTGCGGGCCATGCCGTACTTGGGCGGCTTGACCGGCGGCGGTCCGCCCGCGAAGCGGTGGGCGAAGCGCTGGTCGACCCATTTGATCGTGGCGTGGCCCAGACCGACCGAGTAGCCGATGTAGACCGCCGCCAGGCCGTGCTTCCAGTCGGCCTCCGCGCCGCCCCGCAGGTCCATCGCCGTGGCGATCAGCAGCACCAGTTCCAGCACGGGTTCCATCAAGAGCACGGCCGCGCCGGTGCGGCGCATCTTCGCCAGGTAGCGCAGGCTGAGCCCCCCGGCCAGCAGCACCCAGAAGCCGACCTCACAGACGATGATCAGCGTGACGATCACGGGTCTCTCCTTCCCTTGCCGCCCCCTCGTACGGGACCCCTCCAGCGTCGCCGCCGCCCGGCCGCGTTTCGTCGTCGCGCGTGAGGATCCCGCGCTGCATCCTTCGATGTACCGCGGCCCCTCACAAGGCGCCCGGCGGGGGACGCCCGCACCCCCTGCGACGTGCTGTGATGGACCCATGCCGGCCAGCACCCCCAGGCTTCCCCGCCGTCCCCACCGCGATGACGTGCTCATCGCGGCCGCCGGGCTGCTCGGCGGGCTCACCCTGTGGTTCCTCGGGCTGAGCAGCAACCCGCCGATGCCCGGGCTGCCGAGGTGGCTGAGTCTGGTCGCGCTGGGCATCATGTGCGGCGCCGAGCTGCTGCGGCGCGGCGCCCCGCTGACCGGGCTCGCGATCGGCACGGTCACCGTCCTGCTCGACATCTGTACCGGGTCGCTCGTCGCGACGATCGCCATGTACACGGACGTGGTCTACGCGGCCGCGCTGTACGGGCGGCTCTCCGTCGCCCGGCGCATTCCGCGCGCCTGCGAGCTGGTGACGGGCATCGCGACGCTGCTGGCCCTGGCCGTCATCCGGGAGCCGGAGGCGCTGCTCATCGGCTTCGGCGTCGGGGTGCTGACCGTCGCCCCCGCCTGGACCGGCATCGGTATCCGTGAGCACCGGGACGCCGCCCGGTCCGCGCGGCTGGAGGCCGAACGGACCGCGCTGCTGGCCGAGCTGGACCGGCGCGAGGCGGTCGGCGCGGAGCGCGCCCGGATGGCGCGCGAGCTGCACGACATGGTCGCGGGGCATCTGTCGGCCATCGCGATCCACTCCACGGCCGCGCTGTCGATAGACGATCCGAAGGCGTCCGGGGAGGCGCTGACCGTGATCCGGGAGAACAGCGTGCAGGGGCTCGCCGAGATGCGCCGTCTCATCGGGCTCCTGCGGCACGCGGTCCCCGATGAGGAGCCCGCCGCCTCGCCCCGGCTCGACGGCGTGGACGCTTTGCTCGCCCGGGCCCGCACCACCGTGCGTGACGACCGGTTCGTCTTCGTCCTGCGGGACGAACGCGGCCCCGGCGCCCTCCCGGCGCCGGTGGAGCTGGCGGCGTACCGCATCGTGCAGGAGTCGCTGACGAATGCCGTCAAACACGCGGCGCCGGGCGAGGTGGCGGTGGAGCTGTCCCGCGACGGCCAGGGGGGCGGTGCGGGCGCCGGGCCGCTGACGGTGCGGGTGACCAGCCCGCTCGGCGGTGACCAGCGCGGCCCCCGGGCGCCGGGCGCGGGGGCGGGCCTGGTCGGCATGCGGGAGCGGGTCGCCCTGCTGGGCGGGGCCCTGGAGGCCGGCCCGGTGGCCGGCTCCGAGGGGGAGAAGTTCTGGGAGGTACGGGCGGAACTGCCCGTGGACGAGGAGGCCACACCATGACGGACCACGAGACGGACACCGGGCACATCCGTGTGGTGGTCGCCGACGACCAGGCGGCCGTGCGGTCCGGGCTGGTGCTCATCCTGCGTTCGGCGCCCGGTGTCGAGGTCGTCGGCGAGGCCCCCGACGGCGAGGAGGCCGTACGGCTGGCCCGTGCGCTGCGGCCCGATCTGGTGCTGATGGATGTGCAGATGCCGCGCCTGGACGGGGTGTCGGCGACCCGGCTGATCGTCGCCGAGGGGCTGGCGGACGTCCTCGTGCTGACCACGTTCGATCTGGACGAGTACGTCTTCGGGGCGCTGCGCGCGGGGGCGGCCGGGTTCCTGCTCAAGAACAGCGAGGCCGCCGACCTGGTCGCGGCCGTACGGACGGTGGCGCGGGGCGAGGGCCTGATCTCCCCGGCCGTGACGCGTCGTCTGATCGCGGAGTTCGCCCGTCCCGTGCCCGGGCGGCCGGCGAACGCGCCCGACCCGGCCGTCCTCGACGCGCTCACGCGGCGGGAGCGCGAGGTGCTGGCGGCGCTCGGGGCGGGGCTGTCGAACGCGGAGATCGCCGGACGGCTGCGCATGGCGGAGGCCACGGTGAAGACGCACGTCAGCCGCTTGCTCGGGAAGCTGGAGCTGCGCAGCAGGGTGCAAGCGGCCGTGCTGGCACAGGAGTTGGGCCTGGTCCAGACCTCTTGACCGTTGGTCCAGACCTTCTTACCCTCCCCTCACAACTGTGGTGAGGGTGTTCAGATAACGCACACTCACCGGGCTGCGCACAGGTTCCGTTCCTCCCCCACCCATCGGTCCGGACTCCCCCAGCCCACCGCTGGGAGGTGCCCCCACACTCAAGGAGTTTGCCTTGAGCACAGGAACCTCAGGACGTACCAGACACACCAAACGCATCACTTCCAAGGCCGTCGCGGTGCTCGCCGTGCTGCTGCTTCCGCTCGCCACGCTGGTCGGCCTGGCGGCCGCGCCGGCCCAGGCGGCGGCCTCCGCGACGGCCTCCTTCACCAAGACCTCCGAGTGGGGCAGCGGCTTCCAGGGCCAGTGGACGGTGAAGAACACCGGCACCACCACCATCAACGCGTGGACCGTCGAGTGGGACTTCCCCGGCACCACCACCGTCGGCGCCTACTGGGACGCCCTGATCACCTCCGCCGGGGGCCATCACACCGCGAAGAACCGCGAGTACAACGGCACCATCGCCCCGGGCGCCAGCGTCTCCTTCGGCTTCGTCGCCTCCGGTGACGGCGAGCCGAGCGGCTGCAGGCTGGACGGCGGCCCCTGCGACGGCTCCTCGGGCGACGACCCGCCGAGCGCGCCCGGCCAGGCCGTCTCCACCGGTGTCACCGAGAACAGCGTCTCGCTGAGCTGGCCGGCGGCCACCGACGACAAGGGCGTCAAGAACTACGACGTCTACCGCGGCAAGGCCGTCGTCGGCACGGTGTCCGGCACCACGTTCACCGACACCGGCCTGACCGCCGACACCGAGTACACCTACACCGTGGTCGCCCGGGACACCGCCGGCCAGACCGGTCCCGCCTCCCCGCCGGTCACCGTGCGGACGGGCACGGGTGACGGCACCGACAAACCGCCCTCCGCCCCCGGCACCCCGCAGGCCACCGCCGTCACCGACACCACGGTCTCGCTGAAGTGGACCGCCGCCACCGACGACAAGGGCATCAAGAACTACGACGTCTACCGCGGGCCCGCGAAGGTCGCGACCGTGGCCAAGCTCGGCTGGCAGGACACCGGGCTCACCCCCGGCACCGACTACGCCTACACCGTGGTGGCCCGCGACACCGCCGACCAGACCGGCAAGCCCAGCGCCCCGCTGACCGTCCGGACCACCGGCGGGGGCGGGCAGCCGGGCGACTACGCCAAGGTCGGCTACTTCGTGCAGTGGGGCATCTACGGGCGCGGCTACACGGTGAAGTCCCTGGACACCACGGGCGCCGCCGCCAAGCTCACGCACCTCAACTACTCCTTCTCCAACATCGACCCGGTGAACCTCACCTGCCTCAACGGCGTCACCAAGGCCACTACGCCCAACCCCCAGGACCCCAACCAGGGTGACGGCGCGGGCGACGCCTGGGCCGACTACGAGAAGGGCTTCGGGGCGGGTGAGTCCGTCGACGGGGTGGGCGACACCTGGGACCAGCCGCTGGCGGGCAACTACAACCAGCTCAAGAAGCTCAAGGCCAAGTACCCCAAGCTCAGGACGCTGATCTCGGTCGGGGGCTGGACCTACAGCAAGTACTTCTCCGACGTGGCCAGGACGGAGGCCTCCCGGCAGAAGTTCGTGAAGTCCTGCGTCGACATGTACATCAAGGGCAATCTGCCGCCCACCGGCGGGCGCGGCGGCGCCGGAGCCGCGGCGGGCGTCTTCGACGGCTTCGACCTCGACTGGGAGTGGCCGGGCTCCGACGGCCACGCCGGAAACCACGTCTCGAAGGACGACAAGGCCAACAACACCCTGCTCTTCGCCGAGTTCCGCCGTCAGCTCGACGCGCTGAGCACCACGACCGGCAAGAAGTACCTGCTCACGGCCTTCACCCCGGCCGACCCCGGCAAGATCGAGGCGGGCTGGGACATCACCACCAAGGACGGCACGCCCAGCGTCTTCGACTACATGGACTACGCCAACGTCCAGGGCTACGACTTCCACGGCTCCGGCAGCGACAACAGCTGGGAGCCGAACCGTACGGGCCACCAAGGCAATCTCTACACCGACGCCCAGGACCCGTACCCCACGAAGTTCAGTGTCGAGTCGACCGTCCGGGCCTACCTCGACGCCGGCGTCGACCCGCGCAAGGTCGTCCTCGGCCTCGCGTTCTACGGACGCGGCTGGCAGCAGGTCGCCGACGGCGGCGCGCGCGGCGAGTGGCAGGCGGCGGGCGGCGCGGCCCCCGGCCAGTTCCCGGAGGAGGCGGGCACCCGCGGCTACGACAACCTGCTCGCGTCCGTCCCCAATCTGACCGTGTACCACGACGAGCAGTCCGTCGCGACCTACGGCTACACGGGCGACAAGGGCCAGTGGTGGACCTTCGACGACGTCTGGTCCATCAACAAGAAGACCGCCTGGCTCAAGGGTCAGAAGCTGGGCGGCGTCATGATCTGGGAGATGTCGGGCGACAGTGGGACGCTGATGACCGCCGTCGACAGCGGGCTGAAATGACCATCGCCGGCCGGGCTGGATATATCCAGCCCGGCCGGCGATCGAGGCCGCAGGAACCTAAGCCACATTCACCCGCTGGCCAGGAGGCGCCGCCTCCAGCCAGGCCAGGAAGCCCGTCAGGGCGTCCTCGCTCATCGCGAGCTCCAGCCGGGTACCGCGGTGCATACAGACCAGGACGACGGCGTCGGACAGCAGGGCCAGTTCCTCCTCGCCCTGCGGCGTACGCCGCTCCAGCACCTCGATCGAGGCGCGCTCCAGGACCCGGCGGGGCCGGTACGCGTACGAGAAGACCCGGAACCACTCGATCCGGTCACCGTTGTACCGCGCGACGCCGTACACCCACCCCTTGCCCGCCGGCTCGGGGTCCTCGTCGGGGATGTTCCAGCGCAGGCTGCAGTCGAAGGTTCCCCCCGACCGCTGGATGAGCCGTCTGCGCAGCCCGAAGACGAAGAGTCCCACCAAAACCAGCAAGACGACGATGCCGCTCACGAGCAGAGCGAGGACCATCTCCACCGACCTCCTCGCATCATCTAGAGCAACCGCACCTGTATTGCCTCAGCCGCGGACCGCCCTGGAGAACTCCAGTGCGGTCCGCGGCTGAGGGACGAACTCAGTGAGTCGCGGGGTTCAGTGAACGCCCGTGACCGAACGCAGCCGGACATCCGCACGGCGCTCGGCGTGCGCGTCGGCGTCGGCCTTCGCGCGCTCCAGCGCCCGCTCCGCCCGCTGGACGTCGATCTCGTCGGCCAGCTCCGCCACCTCGGCGAGCAGCGAGAGCTTGTCGTCCGCGAACGAGATGAATCCACCGTGCACCGCTGCGACGACATTGCCGTCCGCGGTCTTGATCGTCACCGGGCCGGACTCCAGCACACCGAGCAGCGGCTGGTGGCCGGGCATGACGCCGATGTCGCCCGATGTGGTACGCGCGATGACCAGAGTGGCCTCGCCGGACCAGACGCTTCGGTCCGCCGCGACCAGCTCGACGTGCAGCTCAGCAGCCAACGTGGCTCCTCGGGTCTCCACCTGCCGGGTCTGACAGGTGTTGGGTCAAAGAATAGGGGACGTACGGTCCGGGGGCGGGACAGCCCCGCCCCCGGACCGCTGATCACAGGGCTCCGCGAGCCCGGGGATCAGGAGACGCCCAGCTCCTTGGCGTTGGCCTTGAGGTCCTCGAGGCCACCGCACATGAAGAACGCCTGCTCGGGGAAGTGGTCGTAGTCGCCGTCGCAGATCGCGTTGAACGCGGCGATCGACTCGTCCAGCGGCACGTCCGAACCGTCCACGCCGGTGAACTGCTTCGCCACGTGGGTGTTCTGCGACAGGAAGCGCTCGACGCGACGGGCACGGTGGACAACGAGCTTGTCCTCCTCGCCCAGCTCGTCGATACCGAGGATCGCGATGATGTCCTGGAGGTCCTTGTACTTCTGCAGGATCGTCTTGACGCGCATGGCGGCGTCGTAGTGCTCCTGCGCGATGTAGCGCGGGTCCAGGATGCGGGACGTCGAGTCCAGCGGGTCGACCGCCGGGTAGATGCCCTTCTCCGAGATCGGACGCGACAGCACGGTCGTCGCGTCGAGGTGCGCGAAGGTCGTGGCCGGGGCCGGGTCGGTCAGGTCGTCCGCGGGGACGTAGATCGCCTGCATCGACGTGATCGAGTGACCACGCGTCGAGGTGATGCGCTCCTGCAGCAGACCCATCTCGTCCGCCAGGTTCGGCTGGTAACCCACCGCGGACGGCATACGGCCGAGCAGGGTGGACACCTCGGAACCGGCCTGGGTGTACCGGAAGATGTTGTCGATGAAGAAGAGCACGTCCTGCTTCTGCACATCGCGGAAGTACTCCGCCATGGTCAGACCGGCCAGGGCGACGCGCAGACGGGTGCCCGGGGGCTCGTCCATCTGGCCGAAGACGAGCGCCGTCTTGTCGATGACGCCCGAGTCGGTCATTTCCTCGATGAGGTCGTTGCCCTCACGAGTGCGCTCACCGACACCGGCGAACACCGACACGCCGTCGTGGTTGTTGGCCACGCGGTAGATCATTTCCTGGATCAGCACGGTCTTGCCGACACCGGCACCACCGAACAGACCGATCTTGCCGCCCTTGACGTACGGGGTCAGCAGGTCGATGACCTTGACACCGGTCTCGAACATCTCGGTCTTGGACTCGAGCTGGTCGAAGTTCGGGGCCTTGCGGTGGATCGGCCAGCGCTCGGTGACCTCGACCGTGGACGGGTCCACGTTCAGGATCTCGCCGAGGGTGTTGAACACCTTGCCCTTGGTGACGTCACCGACGGGCACGGTGATGCCCGCACCCGTGTCGGTCACCGCGGCCTGGCGGACCAGACCGTCGGTGGGCTGCATGGAGATGGCGCGGACCAGGCCGTCGCCCAGGTGCTGGGCGACCTCGAGGGTCAGCGTCTTGAGCTTGCCGTTCTCGGCCGGGTCGGCGACCTGGACGTGCAGCGCGTTGTAGATCTCCGGCATCGCGTCGACGGGGAACTCCACGTCGACGACCGGGCCGATGACCCGCGCGACGCGGCCGGTGGCCGTGGCGGTTTCAACAGTCGTGGTCATAGTGGTCAGTCACTCCCCGCGTTCGCGTCGGCCAGGGCACTGGAGCCACCGACGATCTCGCTGATTTCCTGGGTGATTTCGGCCTGGCGGGCCGCGTTCGCAAGCCGCGAGAGCGACTTGATGAGTTCGCCGGCGTTGTCGGTCGCCGACTTCATCGCGCGACGGCGGGCGGCGTGCTCGGAGGCAGCCGACTGCAGCAGCGCGTTGTAGATCCGGCTCTCGACGTACCGCGGCAGCAGCGCGTCGAGGACACCCTCGGCCGACGGCTCGAAGTCGAAGAGCGGAAGGATCTTGCCCTTGCCCGCTTCCTCGGCCTCTTCCGTCACCTCGAGGCTGAGCGGCAGCAGCCGCTTCTCCACCGGCGACTGCGTCATCATCGAGACGAACTCGGTGAAGACGATGTGCAGCTCGTCGACGCCGCCCTCGGCGGTGTCCAGCTGGACGGCCTCGATGAGCGGACCCGCGACCTTCTTGGCGTCCGCGTAGGTCGGGCTGTCGGTGAAGCCGGTCCACGACTCGGCCACCGGCCGCTCCCGGAAGCCGTAGTACGCCACGCCCTTGCGGCCGATGATGTACGTCACGACGTCCTTGCCCTCCGCGCGCAGGCGCTCGGTGAGCTTGTCCGCGGCCTTGATGGCGTTGGAGGAGTAGCCGCCGGCCAGACCGCGGTCGCTCGTGACGAGCAGCACCGCGGCGCGGACCGGGTTCTCGACCTCGGTGGTGAGGGCGTGCTTGGTGTTCGAACCGGTGGCAACCGCCGTCACCGCGCGGGTGAGTTCACTCGCGTACGGCGTCGATGCCGCCACCTGGCGCTGCGCCTTGACGATGCGCGAGGCGGCGATCATCTCCATCGCCTTGGTGATCTTCTTGGTCGCGGTGACGGAGCGGATGCGACGCTTGTAGACCCGGAGCTGGGCTCCCATGGATCAGGTCCCTTCCGTCGTCGTCACTTCGCGGAGCCGGCCGTGGCGTCGTCACCGAGAAGCTTGCCGTCCGAGGTCTCGAACTGCTTCTTGAAGGTGGCGATGGCGTCGGCGAGCGCCTGGAGGGTGTCGTCGGACATCTTGCCGCCCTCGACAATGCTGTCCATCAGGCCCTTGTGCTCGCGGCCCAGGTAGTCGAGCATCTCGCGCTCGAAGCGCTGGATGTCCTCGACCGGCACGTCGTCCATCTTGCCGGTGGTGCCGGCCCAGACGGAGACGACCTGGTTCTCGACCGAGTACGGGGCGTACTGGCCCTGCTTCAGCAGCTCGACCATGCGCTTACCGCGCTCCAGCTGCGACTTCGAGGCCGCGTCCAGGTCGGAACCGAAGGCGGCGAACGCCTCCAGCTCGCGGTACTGGGCGAGGTCGACACGGAGTCGGCCGGAGACCTGCTTCATGGCCTTGTGCTGGGCCGAACCACCGACGCGGGAGACCGAGATACCGACGTTCAGCGCCGGGCGCTGGCCCGCGTTGAACAGGTCGGACTCCAGGAAGCACTGGCCGTCGGTGATGGAGATGACGTTGGTCGGGATGAACGCCGACACGTCGTTCGCCTTGGTCTCGACGATCGGCAGACCCGTCATCGAACCGGCGCCCATGTCGTCGGAGAGCTTGGCGCAGCGCTCCAGCAGACGCGAGTGCAGGTAGAAGACGTCACCCGGGTAGGCCTCACGGCCCGGCGGGCGGCGCAGCAGCAGGGACACGGCGCGGTAGGCGTCGGCCTGCTTCGACAGGTCGTCGAAGACGATCAGGACGTGCTTGCCCTGGTACATCCAGTGCTGGCCGATGGCCGAACCGGTGTACGGGGCGAGGTACTTGAAGCCCGCCGGGTCGGACGCCGGAGCGGCGACGATCGTCGTGTACTCCAGGGCGCCGGCCTCCTCCAGCGCACCGCGCACGGACGCGATGGTGGAGCCCTTCTGGCCGATGGCGACGTAGATGCAGCGAACCTGCTTCTTCGGGTCGCCGGAGCGCCAGTTGTCGCGCTGGTTGATGATCGTGTCGACGGCCAGCGCGGTCTTGCCGGTCTGGCGGTCGCCGATGATCAGCTGACGCTGGCCACGGCCGATCGGCACCAT
The DNA here is from genome assembly GCF_055582085.1 of Streptomyces sp. NPDC042259. Taxonomy (NCBI): domain Bacteria; kingdom Bacillati; phylum Actinomycetota; class Actinomycetes; order Kitasatosporales; family Streptomycetaceae; genus Streptomyces; species Streptomyces sp. NPDC042259. The sequence goes on from NZ_JBVJDW010000005.1 coordinate 360,391, forward strand.
CGCGTCGACGGCCTTGAGGCCGGTCTGCATCGGCTCGTGCACCGACTTGCGGACCATGACGCCAGGAGCCTGCAGCTCCAGGGCGCGGCGACCTTCGGTCGCGATCTCGCCGAGGCCGTCGATCGGGTTGCCCAGCGGGTCGACGACGCGGCCGAGGTAACCCTCGCCTACCGCGACGGAGAGCACCTCACCGGTGCGCTGCACCGGCTGGCCCTCCTCGATACCGCTGAACTCGCCGAGGACGACCGCACCGATCTCGCGCTCCTCGAGGTTGAGGGCGAGACCGAGGGTTCCGTCCTCGAACCGCAGCAGCTCGTTCGCCATGGCCGAGGGAAGACCCTCGACCTTCGCGATGCCGTCGCCGGCAACGCTGACCGTACCGACCTCCTCGCGCGAGGCCGCGTCCGGCTTGTACGCCTGGACAAAGTTCTCCAGCGCGTCCCGGATCTCCTCCGGCCGGATCGTGAGCTCCGCCATCTGGGTTCCCTGCTCTCCTTGTTGGGCCCGAAGTATTTCTTCTCTGGAGGAAGCCCTCCAGAGGACACCGTCGGCCCAACTCGGGCCGTCAGTCATGCTCTTGAGTTGGTGGCTGTCAGCCGGCCATGCGGCGGCTCGCCTCGGCGAGACGGTCCGCGATGGTGCCGTTGATGACCTCGTCGCCGATCCGCACCTGGACACCACCGAGGACCTCGGGGTCCACGTCCAGGTTGAGGTGCACACGCCGTCCGTACAGCTTGGCGAGCGCCTCACCGAGGCGCTGCTTCTGCCGGTCGTTCAGCGGTACCGCGGACCTGACCTCCGCGACCATCCGGTCCCGGCGGTCGGCGGCGAGCTTGGAGAGGGCGGTGAGCCCCGCTTCCAGGCTACGTCCACGCGGGTGCGTGACGAGACGGATCACCAGTCGCTCGGTGACCGGGTTGGCCCGGCCGCCCAGCAGGCGGTGCAGCAGCTCGGCCTTGGCCGAACGGCTCGCGACCTTGTCGGTCAGCGCCGAACGCAGCTCGGCGTTGGAGGCGACGATCCGGCCGAAGCGGAACAGCTCGTCCTCGACGTCGTCCAGGACGTCGGTCCGCTGCGCCGCGATGAAGTCGGCGCTGTCGGCCAGCTCCTCGACGGCGTCCACGAGGTCACGCGAGCGCGACCAGCGGGAACGGACCATGCCGGCCACCAGATCAGCGGTCTCGCCGCCCACCTGGCCGCCCAGCAGGCGCCGGGCCAGTTCGGCCTTGGCCTCGCCGGGCTGCGCCGGGTCGGTCAGGACCCGACGCAGCGACACCTCGCGGTCGAGCAGCGCGGTGACGGCGGCCAGCTCGTCGGCGAGCTTCGCCGCGTCCACGGACGTGTTGTCCGCCAGCGCGTCGAGGCTCTCGCGTGCGGAGGCCAGGGCCTCGCGGCTCGCTCCGCTCATCGGGTCACCTCTGCCTTCGCCGCACCGGCCGACTTGTTCTCGAGTTCGTCGAGGAAGCGGTCGATGGTCCGGCTCTGCCGGGTGGCGTCCCGGAGGGACTCACCCACGAGCTTGGCCGCCAGGTCGCCGGCCAGCTGGCCCACGTCCTGTCGCAGCGAAGCGGCGGCGGACTTGCGGTCGGCCTCGATCTGGGCGTGGCCGGCCGCGATGATCTCCTCGCGCTGACGCTGGCCCTCGGACCGCATCTCGGCGATCATCGCGACGCCCTGCTCCTGCGCCTCCTGGCGCAGACGCGCGGCCTCGTGGCGGGCGTCGGCGAGCTGTACCCGGTAGTCGTCGAGCACCTGCTGCGCCTCGGCCTGCGCGGCCGCGGCCTTCTCCAGACCGCCTTCGATGGCCTCGCGGCGCTCTTCCAGAGCCTTGTTGATCTTCGGAGAGAGCTTCTTGGCCAGGAAGAAGAAGACGATGGCGAAGGCGATCAGACCGATGACGAGCTCTGGGATCGGCGGCAGAAGGGGAGCTTCCACTTCCCCCTCGCTCGCCAAGAGCAGGGCTTTCACATCAATGCCTTCCGTCGAAAACAGTGGTCGTCGGACCGTGATCAGGCAGACGGGTAGACGAACGGCATGACCAGGCCGATCAGGGCGAGCGCCTCACAGAAGGCGAAGCCGAGGATCTGGTTGGCGCGGATCAGGCCGGCGGCCTCGGGCTGACGGGCCAGCGCCTGGGTGCCGTTACCGAAGACGATGCCGACGCCGACGCCGGGGCCGATCGCGGCGAGGCCGTAGCCGATCGAGCCGAGGTTGCCCTTGATCTCGACACCAGCGGCGATGGTCTGGAGAGCAGCAGACATGCTCGTTCTTCCTTCTCTTTCACGGACCGGTGGGGGTTGGCCACCGGACGATTGTTGGACTGGGAGGCGAGGGCACTCAGTGGTGCTCGGCGAGCGCGCCCTGGACGTAGTTGGTGGCCAGCAGCACGAAGACGTACGCCTGGACGGCCTGGATGAACAGCTCGAAGGCGGTCATCACGATGGTCATCACGAACGAGACACCCGCGTAGGCGATGCCGATCCCGTTCAGCAGGTACCAGCTGGCGATGGTGAACATCAGGATCAGCAGGTGGCCGGCGAACATGTTGGCGAAGAGTCGCACCGCGTGGGTGAACGGCCGGACCAGCACGTTGGAGAAGAACTCCAGGGTCACCGCGAGCGGGAGGACGCCACCGAGCGACTTGTCGTAGCCGGTGATGTTCTTCAGACCGCCGACGAAGCCGTGCTTCTTGAACGTCAGGTACATCCACAGGACGTAGACGATCAGCGCGAGCGCCGCCGGGAAGGCGATGATCGAGGTCACGGGGAACTGGGCGACCGGAATGACCGACCAGAGGTTCATGATCCAGACGAAGAAGAACAGCGAGACCATGAAGGGGACGTACTTCTCGCCCTCCTTCTTGCCGAGCGCCTCGTAGACGATGCCGCGGCGTACGAAGTCGTAACCCGCCTCACCGACCATCTGCAGCTTGCCCGGGACCACCTTCGCCCGGCCGAACGCCGCCCAGAAGAAACCGATGATCAGAAGCGTGCCCAGCAGGGCCAGCAGCATCGGCTTGTTGAAGTCGAAGCCACCGATGCTGAAGATCGGTTCAAACAAGAACGAGTGAAGGCCTGGGGCTGGGAAGCCGCACCCATCGAAGATGTGGCAATCGGTCTCGAAGGCGAGCATCTGTTCAGCACTCACCGCGAGCTCCTTCAGCGTGGCGCATAGGTACGGCAACCTCGTTGTGTCGGCGCGGCGCACAGCCGCGGAACGGCACTGGACTGGTCTTGCGGATGGGGGGGCAGGTGACCGGTGCGGAACCGGCCGGCGTAAGCGGCATCAGCTGCATGGACCGCCGATTCCGTCCCGGATTACTCGGGAGTTCAGCTGCCTGCGCCCACTGTGCCTCAGATGGCACCGGACGATAGCAGGTGAGCGCCGGCACCTTTATGGCGGCCCTACCGGTCACGACGGAGACCCTGCGGGCGCGGACTTCTTCGCCTCGGAGGATTCCGGTTCCACATAAAGGATCTTGGCCTTCAGATAGGCGCGCGTCTGCGCCGCCGTCCACACCAGGACGGCGGCGAGCAGGGCGAAGGCGAAGGCCCGGGTGTTGAAGAGCGAGGTGTCCCGGAAGACCGCCAGCACGACGGCGGAGATCAGGAACTGGGTCACGTACAGCACCAGGCCCATGGCCTGGAACAGGTGCGGGAACGACTTCGCGGTGCGCTGGAGCACATAGAGACCCAGGGCCATGACGCCACCCGCGACGGCCGTGCCGACGGCGGCGCCGATCGCACCCTTGCCACCGGCGAGGACACCGCTGACGGCGACAGCGACCACACCCGCGAGGGCGGTCGGGACGGCGCAGCGCAGGAGTGTTCGAGCGTCGTTGGACTGCATGAAGGGTTTCTCCGGCGAGAGGTCGGAAGCAACGATTCGTCGTGGACGAGCGTATCCCCGGGAGTGAGACGTGACTCGCGACGAAGGGCCGCCGCACTACGGTCCTTCGGCTCTAGCACCGGGTTTAGTGAACGGTATCACAAACTATTTGATGAGGTCTTTACCTACATCGTGTGCTGACCCTCACACGCACGGGTGAATGTGCTGGTTGGAGGGCTGACGGGCCCCTGATTTCTCTGCTAAAAGGTGCCGCCCGCTCCCACATTGCCCGGTTCAGCGGTGGCTGCTGATCTTCCTGGTGTGCGGGAAGCGCGAGCGGTCGCCGATGGCCGTCGCCCCGTGCAGTCCCGCCGGGACGGGCTCGCGCTGCTCCCCGATGCCGGCGCCCTCGGCTCCCGGGGCGCCGCCCGCCACCGCGACCACGACCGACCTGCGGCGGCGGTAGCGCGGCGGCACGAAGGCCTCGGCCCAGCGCGGGGCGCGCGGGGTGAAGCGCGGCAGCAGCAGCAGGACCAGACCGACCGCGCTGAGCGCCACGATGAGCAGCAGGATCCAGACGCTCGCGGAGTGCACCGAGTACGCGACGGTGCCGAAGGCGATGAGCGCCGACCAGAAGTACATGATCAGTACGGCGCGGCTGTGCGAGTGGCCGATCTCCAGCAGCCGGTGGTGCAGATGCCCGCGGTCGGCGGCGAACGGCGACTGGCCGTTCCAGGTCCGGCGCACGATGGCCAGCAGCAGGTCCGCCACCGGCACGGCGATGACTGTCAGCGGCAGCAGCAGCGGGATGTAGACCGGGACCGTGGCGTGCACGGCGGCCCGCTCGGAACCGACGAAGAGGCTGAGGGCGTCGGGGTCGAGCTGCCCGGTCACCGAGATGGCGCCCGCCGCCAGCACCAGGCCGATCAGCATCGACCCGGAGTCGCCCATGAAGATCCGGGCGGGGTGCATGTTGTGCGGCAGGAAGCCCAGGCACATGCCCATCAGCACCGCCGCGAACAGCGTCGCGGGGGCGGCCGCCTCCAGCCCGTAGCCGAACCAGATCCGGTAGGTGTACATGAAGAACGCGGCCGCGGCGATGCAGACCATGCCCGACGCCAGCCCGTCCAGACCGTCCACGAAGTTCACGGCGTTGATGGTGATGACGACCAGCGCGACGGTCAGCAGGGTGCCCTGCATCGGCGTGAGCGAGACCGGGCCCACACCGGGCACCGGGATCCACAGGATCGTCAGACCCTGGAGCACCATCACACCGGCGGCGATCATCTGTCCGCCGAGCTTGACCAGGGCGTCCACGCCCCACTTGTCGTCCAGCACCCCGAGCAGCCAGATCAGCCCGGCCCCGGAGAGCAGCGCCCGGGGCTCGTTGGACAGCTCGAAGACGCTCTTGAGGTTCGACAGGTGCGCGGCCACCAGCAGCCCCGCGCACAGCCCGCCGAACATCGCGATACCGCCGAGCCGCGGCGTCGGTTCACGGTGCACGTCCCGCGCGCGGATCTCCGGCATCGCCCCGGCCGCGATGGCGAACTTCCGCACCGGACCCGTCAGCAGATAGGTGACCGCTGCGGTGACGCACAGCGTCAGCAGATATTCACGCACGGGCTGCCCCAGAGTTTTCGCTGGACATCACAGCCCCACACCATATTCGCGTCCGCCCCCGATCGGTGAATGTGGTGGGAGACGTTGGCCACGCCCCGGTGGTTGCGGAGGGTCAGAAACGGTCCGGCCGGGGCGGGAAGTCCGCCGCCAGGCGCAGCACCGCGTCGCGGACGGAGCCGACCGGCCCGTCCCCGCGCAGCGCGGCCCCCATGAGCGCCGCGAGGGCCTCCATCTCGGCCTCTCCCATGCCCTGGGTGGTGACGGCCGCGGTCCCCAGCCGCAGGCCGTGACCGGCGCCCTGGGGCAGCCCGCAGGTGTCCAGGACGACGCCCGCCGCCGCGAGCCGCCCGCGGGCCGTCGCGGCGTCCGGCGCGAGCGCGCCGGGGTGGGCGGTGATCAGGTGGGTGTCGGTGCCGCCCGTGGTCACGGTGAGTCCCTCCGCGGCCAGCGCGGCGGCCAGCACACGGGCATTGGCCACCACCCGATGGACGTACGTGGTGAACGCCGGGGTCGCGGCCTCGCCGAAGGCGACGGCCTTCGCCGCGACGGTGTGCATCTGCGGGCCGCCCTGCGTGAGCGGGAACACCGCCCGGTCGATCCGGTCCGCCATTTCCGCGCCGCACAGCAGCAGTCCGCCGCGCGGGCCGCGCAGCACCTTGTGCGTGGTGGCGCACACCACGTCCGCGTACGGCACCGGGCTGGGCGCCGCTCCCCCGGCGACCAGCCCGATGGGGTGCGCGGCGTCGACGACGAGACGGGCGCCGGTCTCGTCGCAGATGTCGCGGAAGGCCGCGTAGTCGGGGTGCCGGGGGTACGAGATCGAGCCACAGACGATCGCCTTGGGCCGGTGCGCGCGGGCCAGCTCCCGGACCCGCGCGTAGTCGATCAGACCGGTGTCCCCGCGGACCCCGTACCCCACGAAGCGGTACCAGCGGCCCGAGAGGTTCGCCGGTGAGCCGTGGCTGAGGTGCCCGCCGTCGGTGAGGGACATGGCCAGGACGGTGTCCCCGGGGCGCAGCAGGGCGGCGTAGGCGGCCAGCACGGCGGCGGTGCCGGAATGCGGCTGGACGTTGGCGTGCGCGGCGCCGAAGAGGTCCTTGGCGCGTGCGACGGCGGTGCGCTCGGCGAGGTCGGCCAGCTCGCAGCCGCCGTGGTGGCGGGCGCCGGGGTAGCCCTCGGCGTACTTGTCGGCCAGCGGGGAGCCGAGGGCGGCCAGGACGGCGGGCGAGGTGAAGTTCTCGGCGGCGACGAGCTGGATCCCCGTCGCCTGCCGGTCGGCCTCGGCCAGGAGGATTCCGGCCATCTCGGGGTCCTGGCGCGACAGCGCCTCGAAGCCGGGGCCCCACGCGGGGTGACCGAGGGCACCTTCCGCGCCGGCGCCCCTCGGGGGCGTGGGGGTGACGGTCATCGCTGGCTCCGGGCTGTGCGGGTGCGATGGGCTCTTCACCCCCCAATGTAGGCCGGGGGCGGTCCGCTGGCGCGTCTGCCCGGTGCGGCCGCGGCCCCGCTTTTACCGCCTGCGGCGGTGAGCGCCCTGCGGGCGCGTCCTCAATCGCCGGACGGGCTGGTTTTGGCTGACCTCGGCCACCACCAGCCCGTCCGGCCCGCAGCCGGAAATCCGCAGGCGGGTCTACGCCCGGGTCGGTACGCCGGTGAGCGCGGTGACGACCGGGTCGAGTGCCTGGTTGATCTCGTCACCGATGGAGCGGAAGAAGGTGATCGGGGCGCCGTAGGGGTCGTGGACCTCGTCGGCCTCCGCGTTCGGGGCGAGCAGCCAGCCGCGCAGCGCGGCGGCGGCCTGCACCAGGGCGCGGGCGCGGGCGACCACGCCGCCGGCCTGTTCGGGGTCGGGCAGCGTCGCGGGGTCTATCGCCCGCACCAGCCGGGTGAACTCCTTGAGCGTGAAGGTGCGCAGCCCCGCGGAGTGGCCCATCGAGATCACCTGGGCGCGGTGGTCGCGGGTGGCGGTGAGTACGAGATCGGCGCGGATGACGTGCTCGTCGAGCAGCTCGCGGCCGATGAATCCGTCCGGGTCGGCGCCGAGGTCGGCCAGGACGGTCGCCGCGTGCGCCTCCATCGGGGCGCCCTCGTGTCCCCAGGTGCCCGCGCTCTCCACCACGAGACCGCCCGTGAGGGGGTCGCCGAGGCGGTCGGAGAGGGCATGGCGGGTCAGCCGCTCGGTGATGGGCGAGCGGCAGACGTTGCCGGTGCTGACGTGGAGGATGCGGAAGGTGGGTACCCCGGGCCGGTGGCCGGGGTCATGGGTGTCCGGTCCCGCTATGCCACGCCCCTGCGGGGCGATCAATTGGCCACCTCGAGATCGGGGACTACCTCGCGCAGCTGCTCGGCGCTGAGCGCGCCGGCCCGCAGCAGCACGGGCACCTTGCCGGTGACGTCGACGATGGAGGAGGGCACGTTGGCCGGGGTGGAGCCGCCGTCGAGGTAGACCGAGACGGAGTCGCCGAGCATCTCCTGCGCGGAGTCGCAGTCCTGCGGGGCCGGGTGGCCGGTGAGATTGGCGCTGGAGACGGCCATGGGGCCGAACTCGGTGAGCAGCTCGATGGCGACGGGGTGCAGCGGCATCCGCACCGCGACCGTGCCGTGCGTCTCCCCCAGGTCCCAGGTCAGCGACGGCTGGTGGTTGGCGACCAGGGTGAGCGCGCCGGGCCAGAAGGCGTCGACGAGTTCCCAGGCCTGCTCGGAGAAGTCCGTGACGAGCCCGTGCAGGGTGTTGGGAGAGCCGACGAGCACGGGCGTGGGCATGTTGCGGCCACGCCCCTTGGCCTCCAGGAGGTCGCCGACGGCCTCGCGGCTGAAGGCGTCCGCACCGATGCCGTAGACGGTGTCGGTGGGCAGCACGACCAGCTCACCGCGGCGGACCGCCGCGGCGGCTTCGCGCAGACCGGTCTTGCGGTCGGTCGCGTCGCCGCAGTCGTATCGCCGTGCCATCACATCTCCTTCGCGAAGCGATTAGGTGCCGTTGCCCCGGTCACGCCGTCGCCCTGCGGGCCGTCGCGAAGCGCGGGCGGTTGTTGAGGTCGGGGTGGTCGGCAGCGTCCGCCCAGCCCTTCTCCTCGGTGAAGATCCACGGGACCTGGCCGCCCTGGGTGTCGGCGTGCTCGATGACGACGACGCCGCCCGGGCGCAGCAGCCGGTGGGCGGTGCGCTCGATGCCGCGGATGGTGTCGAGACCGTCCTCGCCGGAGAACAGCGCGAGCTGCGGATCGTGGTCGCGGGCCTCGGGCGCCACGAACTCCCACTCGGTGAGCGGGATGTACGGCGGGTTGCTGATGACCAGGTCGACCTGGCCGTCCAGCTCCGGCAGCGCGGTCAGGGCGTTGCCGTGGTGCAGGGACACCCGGGAGCCCTCGACGTTCTTACGGGCCCAGCTCAGGGCGCCCTCGTCCAGCTCCACGGCGTGCACGCGCGAGCGCGGCACCTCCTGCGCGAGGGCCAGCGCGATGGCCCCGGAGCCGGTGCACAGATCGACGATCAGGGGTTCGACGACGTCCATGGCCCGTACGGCGTCTATGGCCCAGCCGACGACCGACTCGGTCTCGGGGCGGGGCACGAAGACTCCGGGGCCCACCTGGAGTTCGAGGTAGCGGAAGAAGGCCCGGCCGGTGATGTGCTGGAGCGGCTCCCGGGCCTCGCGGCGGGCGACGGCCTCCCAGTAGCGGGCGTCGAAGTCGGTGTCGGCCACGTTGTGCAGCTCACCCCGCTTGACGCCGTGCACGAACGCGGCCAGCTCCTCCGCGTCGAAGCGCGGAGAAGGTACGCCGGCGTCGGCCAACCGCTGGGTGGCTTGCGCCACCTCGGCGAGCAGCAGGTTCACGTTGATCCTCTCGCGCTTTCGTCACGGCGGCCGTCCTCGGCCGTCGCACGGGCTCGGTGCGTCGAGCCCGCCCGGCGGTCGTGGACGCGTCGCACGCCGTTGGGCATTGTCTCAGTCGGTCAGCCGGCGTGCGCCAGTTTGGCGGCCGAGTCGGCGTCGACGCACGCCTGGATGACCGGGTCCAGCTCGCCGTCAAGCACCTGGTCCAAGTTGTACGCCTTGAACCCGACCCGGTGGTCGGAGATGCGGTTTTCCGGGAAGTTGTACGTACGGATCTTCTCGGAGCGGTCGACGGTGCGGACCTGGCTGCGGCGGGCGTCGGCGGCGTTCTTCTCCGCCTCCTCCTGGGCCGCGGCGAGCAGCCGGGACCGCAGGATGCGCATGGCCTGCTCCTTGTTCTGGAGCTGGCTCTTCTCGTTCTGGCAGGAGGCGACGATGCCGGTCGGCAGGTGGGTGATGCGCACCGCGGAGTCGGTGGTGTTGACGGACTGGCCGCCGGGGCCCGACGAACGGTAGACGTCGATGCGCAGGTCGTTGGCGTGGATCTCGACGTCGATCTCCTCGGCCTCGGGCGTGACGAGCACGCCGGCGGCGGAGGTGTGGATCCGGCCCTGCGACTCGGTGGCGGGCACGCGCTGCACGCGGTGCACGCCGCCCTCGTACTTCAGCCGCGCCCAGACGCCCTGGCCGGGCTCGGTGGCACCGTTGCCGCCCTTGGTCTTCACGGCGACCTGGACGTCCTTGTAGCCGCCCAGCTCGGACTCGGTGGCGTCGATGATCTCGGTCTTCCAGCCGACGCGCTCGGCGTAGCGCAGATACATCCGCAGCAGGTCGCCGGCGAAGAGCGCCGACTCGTCGCCGCCCGCACCCGCCTTGACCTCGAGGATGACGTCCTTGTCGTCGCTGGGGTCACGCGGCACGAGCAGCAGGCGCAGCTTCTCGGTGAGCGCCTCGCGCTGCTTTTCCAGTTCCTTGACCTCGGTCGCGAAGTCCGGGTCGTCCTGGGCGAACTCGCGCGCGGTCTCGATGTCCTCGCCGGTCTGCTTCCAGGAGCGGTAGGTGCCGACGATCGGGGTCAGCTCGGCGTAGCGCTTGTTGAGCTTGCGGGCGTTGGCCTGGTCCGCGTGCACGGCGGGGTCGGCGAGCCGCTTCTCGAGGTCGGCGTGCTCACCGATCAGTTCCTCGACTGCCTCGAACATCAAGTTTCCCTAGCTGGAAGTGACGGGCCTGCTGGACGACAAAGCGCCGGTCCGGTCACCCCTCGCGCGCGAAGGGCGACCGGGATCCGGCGCCTGCGGGTCGCTACTTCTTGGCAGCGGCGGCCTTGCCGAAGCGGGCCTCGAACCGCGCCACGCGGCCACCGGTGTCGAGGATCTTCTGCTTGCCCGTGTAGAACGGGTGGCACTCGGAGCACACGTCGGCACGGATGGTGCCGTCCGCGACGGTGCTACGGGTGGTGAACGAGGCGCCACAGGTGCAGCTGACCTGGGTCTCGACGTACTCCGGGTGGATGTCGCGCTTCAAGGGATCTCCTAGGTTCGGGAGGGCGCCGGGTCGCAGAGGCGGGATTGCCTTACGTGAACCGGGGCCGACGTACCAGTTTGCCAGTACTGGCCGTATCCCCCAAAACGTGGGGTGGCGGCCAGGTATTCCCCCGTTGTCCGGGCCCCGGGCCGGCCGCCGCCGTGGCGGGAAAGCCGCAGGTGGGGGCCGGGCGGGGCCGCGGCGGGGGGCGCCGGGCCGCTTCGGCCGGTTCCCACCCGGCCGACCGGCTACTCGACGGGGCTCTTCTCAGGGGCTCTTCTCGGGTGCCTTCTCGCCGTCGGTGCCCTGCCGGGCCGAGGCCTGCCGGACGGCGTCGTCCGCCTCGGTCTTCGTGCCCGCGCCGTCCTTGAGCGCGGACCGCGGTATCTCCCGGTCGGCACGGAGCGCGTTCCAGACCTCGGCGGACTCGGCCTCCAGCGGCACCACCCGGTTGGGGTCCCGGGGGTCGTAGGTGACCGGCAGCGTGACCATGTGCATGTCCTCGGACTGGATGCCCTTGAGCCCGTTGGAGAAGCTCATCAGTTTGTCGAGGGACGCCAGCTCACGGTCGGTGGTGACGGCCTTGGTGGCGGTGTCGGCCAGCCCGTAGAGCTTGGTGGGGCTGGTGAACAGGCCCACCGACTTGATCTGGTCCAGCAGCGCCTTGATGAACGTCTGCTGGAGCTTGATCCGGCCGAGGTCGCTGCCGTCCCCCACGCCCTTGCGGGTACGGACGAGCGCGAGGGACTTCTCGCCGTCGAGCGTGTGGGTGCCGGCGGCCAGGTCGAGGTGGCTCCACTTGTCGTGGATGGGCTTGGCGGTGGTGACCTCCACCCCGCCGAGCTTGTCGATCAGCTTCTGGAACCCGGAGAAGTCGACCTCCAGGAAGTGATCCATCCGGATGCCGGTCATGCTCTCGACGGTGGCGACCGCACAGGCCGGGCCGCCGATCGAGTACGCCTCGTTGAACTGGGCGCGCTTGACGGCCGGGCTGGTCTTGCCCTCGGAGGTCTTGCACTCGGGGCGGGAGACGATCGTGTCGCGCGGGATGCTGACGACGCTGGCCTTCTTGTGGCCCTCGTAGACGTGCACGATCATCGCGGTGTCGGAGCGGGCGCTGCCCTCGTCCGTGCCGTACTTGCCGTTGGCGCCGGCCCGGGAGTCGGAGCCCAGGACGAGGATGTCCTGCGAGCCGTTGTCGATGTCCTTGGGGCGGTTCTTGCCCAGCGCGGCGTTGATGTCGACGCCGGTCAGATTGCCGTTGAACTTGAGGTAGAGGAACCCGAGGCCGCCGCCTCCGAGCAGAACGAGCCCGGCGAGGGCCCAGGCGGCTATTCGCCAGCCTTTGCGACGGGCCGGGGGCTTACGGCGCCGGCCGCGCGGCCCGCCGGCACGCCGACGGCGCGATCCCGCCCTTGTGCCCCTGCTGTCGTCAGCCATACGCCCTCAGTCCTCCGCTGCTCTCCGGCTACCCCCTGCCGCCTTGGTCAGGCATGGTGTCCCGTCATCCGGTCAGACGGGAGAGCCTGCGCCAGGGTTGCACAGCGGGTTCTGAGGACCTTCTTAGGAAGCGTGGGGGACAGCGACCCCGTGCGAACCGGCCACAACCCCGCTCACCTGCGATTTCGGCCAGAAACGGGCAAACGTTCAAGCCAATGTTCAACAGTTGCGTTGTGGCGCAAATCTCAGCCGGTCACGAGGCGGACTCAAGATGATCACGGCGGGGACACGGCGGGGCGGACGGGCCCGGAGCCGAACGCACGACCGCCCCGCCACACAAGTGGCGGGGCGGTCGTGGTGATGCGCGAGTGACGAGCCGTCCGACGGCGGGGCCGGACGGGTCGGTCGCGAGGGATCAGTCGTTGCCGTTGCCCGAGGAGGGCGTCGTCTTCGCGATCTGCATCAGGAACTCGGCGTTGGACTTCGTCTGCTTCATCTTGTCGAGAAGCAGCTCGATGGCCTGCTGCGAGTCGAGCGCGTGCAGCACCCGGCGGAGCTTCCAGACGATCGCCAACTCGTCGGCGCCCAGGAGGATCTCCTCCTTGCGGGTGCTGGACGGGTCGACGTCGACCGCCGGGAAGATGCGCTTGTCGGCGAGCTTCCGGTCGAGCTTGAGCTCCATGTTGCCGGTGCCCTTGAACTCCTCGAAGATCACCTCGTCCATGCGCGAGCCGGTCTCGACGAGCGCGGTGGCCAGGATCGTCAGCGAGCCGCCGTCCTCGATGTTGCGCGCGGCACCGAAGAACTTCTTCGGCGGGTAGAGCGCGGTCGAGTCGACACCACCGGACAGGATGCGGCCCGAGGCCGGGGCGGCCAGGTTGTAGGCACGGCCCAGACGGGTGATCGAGTCCAGCAGGACGACCACGTCGTGACCCAGCTCCACGAGGCGCTTGGCGCGCTCGATGGCCAGCTCGGCGACGGTGGTGTGGTCCTCGGCCGGGCGGTCGAAGGTCGAGGAGATGACCTCGCCCTTGACCGACCGCTGCATGTCGGTGACCTCTTCCGGACGCTCGTCGACCAGGACGACCATCAGGTGGCACTCGGGGGCGTTGGTGGTGATCGCGTTGGCGATCGCCTGCATGATCATGGTCTTGCCGGTCTTCGGCGGGGCCACGATCAGACCACGCTGGCCCTTGCCGATCGGCGCGACCAGGTCGATGATCCGGGTCGTCAGCACGCCCGGGTCCGTCTCCAACCGCAGGCGGTCCTGCGGGTAGAGCGGGGTGAGCTTGCCGAACTCCGGGCGGCCACGGCCGGTTTCGGGCGCCATGCCGTTCACCGAGTCCAGACGCACGAGGGCGTTGAACTTCTCGCGCCGCTCGCCGTCCTTCGGCTGCCGGACCGCACCGGTGACGTGGTCACCCTTGCGCAGGCCGTTCTTGCGGACCTGGGCGAGGGAGACATAGACGTCGTTCGGGCCCGGGAGGTAACCGGAGGTCCGGATGAACGCGTAGTTGTCGAGGATGTCGAGAATGCCCGCGACGGGGATCAGGACGTCGTCGTCGGAGACCTGCGGCTCGTTGCCGAAGCCCGCCTCCTCGCGGCCACGACGGCCACGGCGGTCGCGGTAGCGGCCGCGACGGCCGCGACGGCCGCCCGCCTCGTCGTCGTAACCGTCGTCCTGCGGGCCGCCCTGGCCGCCGCCCTGCGGGCCGCGGTTGTCGCGCTGCTGCTGGCGGTCCTGACGGTCCTGGCGGTCGCCGCCCTGCTGGCCGGCGCCGTCACGGTTGCCACGGCGGTCACGGTCACGCTCGCCGCGCTCGCCCCGGTCACGCTCGCCGCGCTGACCGCGCTCACCGCGCTCGGCACGGTCACGGCGGTCGCCCTTGCCGGCCCGCTCGCCGCGCTCGCCGCCCTTGGCGGCCTTGCCCTCGGCGGTGTCCACGGCCGTCTCGGCCTTGGCCTCGGTGCGCTCCTCGACCTTGACGTCGGTCTTGGCCTCGGTGGCCGTCTCGGGGCTGCCCGAGGGAGCGGTCGCACGACGGCGACGGCGCTCACCGGCCGGCTGCTCGTCGCTGCTCGGCTGGCCCGGGATCTCGATCTGCTGCTGGGCAGCGGCCTTCTCGGCGGGCTTCTCGGCGGCCGCGGCAGCCTCACCCGTGCGGGCCTTGGAGGTCGCACGGCGCTTCGGCTTGGTCTCGGCGTCGGCGGAGGCCGTCTCGGTGGCCTTGGCGGACGCGGCGGAGCCGGCCTGCTTCTCCTTGATGACCTCGATCAGCTGGCCTTTGCGCATCCGCGCGGTGCCCTTGATGCCGAGGCCGGAGGCAACCTGCTGGAGCTCGGCCAGGACCATGCCGTCGAGGCCGGTGCCCGAACGGCGCCGCTTGGGGGCGGCGGAGGCACCGGTGGCAGGCGCGGCGGGAGCGTCCGTGGCGGGCGCGGAGGCATTGCCGACGGAACTGTCGGCGTTCACGCCCATCAGATCGGTGGTGTCGCTCACGAAGGGTCCTTCCCTGGAGCGGGCGTCGGCCTGTCTGGCTCGGCGACCGGTTGTGCTGTCCGGCTGCGGTCCTGGTATGCGGACCGGGCCTGGGCGGTGGTCCGCCGGTACGGCGGAGGAATCAGGTTCATAGGTTTCGGCGTGAAGGAATCAGTGAAGACATGGCGTTTTACTTCACTCATGTCACCCACGCCGATTCCGGAGCGTGCTCGAAGCTGCTCAGGCAGGCTGCTCAGGCAGTTTGGGAGGCTCCCGGAAGAAAAGCGGTCCCTGATCGGGACACAGAGCACCGAGCCGATGTGGCTTCGAGTGCAGACTTGAGGTTAACACTACCGGATCCCACAAACATTCCCCCTCTCAATGACCGGCAACCGCGAATTTCGGGTGGCCGGGGTCGCCCCCCGGACACCGCTGGTCAGGACAGCGGCAGCACGCTCGTCCCCCCGGCGTCGAGAGTCAGCCGATTGGCCGCCCACCCCTCGCCCGCCAGTCGTGCGACCTTGTCGGCCGCACCGTCCTCGACCAGCGCGAGCACCGTGGGGCCCGCGCCGGAGATGACCGCGGGGACGCCGTCCGCCCGCAGTCGGTTGACCAGGGCCACGCTCTCCGGCATCGCCGGAGCGCGGTATTCCTGGTGGAGCCGGTCCTCGGTGGCCGGCAGCAACAGCTCGGGACGCCTGGTCAGGGCCTCCACGAGCAGCGCCGCGCGCCCGGCGTTGGCCGCCGCGTCCACATGGGGGACGGTCCGGGGCAAAAGCCCGCGCGCGGTCTCGGTCAGTACCGCCTTGGCGGGCACGAACACCACCGGAACGATGGAATCCGCAGGATCCATCCGAATGGCGCGCGCGGCCCCCGCCTCGGTCCAGGCCAGGGTGAACCCGCCGAGCAGACAGGCGGCGACGTTGTCCGGGTGGCCCTCGATCTCGGTGGCCAGCTCGAGCAGCGCCGCGTCGTCGAGCCGCTCGGCCCCGCCTATCGTCACCGCGCGGGCGGCGACGATGCCCGCGCAGATGGCGGCGGAGGAGGAACCGAGGCCCCGCCCGTGCGGAATGCGGTTGGCACAGACGACCTCGAGGCCGCGCGGCTGGCCGCCGAGCAGGTCGAAGGCGGTACGCAGGGACCGTACGAGCAGATGACTCTCGTCGCGCGGCAGGGTTTCGGCACCCTCGCCCGCGATGTCGATGTGCAGCCCGGATTCGGCCACCCGGACGACGACATCGTCGTAGAGCCCCAGGGACAGGCCGAGGGCATCAAAGCCGGGACCGAGATTTGCGCTGGTGGCAGGGGTGCGCACTCGGACGGCGGCGGCGCGGAACGCGGGACCGGCCATCGCTCGAAGACTCTCCTTGGTGTGGCCTCGGTGGGGCGTGCAACGTCCGCAAGGGCCGCGACGGTGATGCCGCGTGGGGGCGACAGGGGTCTGCGACGGGGCGGAGTGAGTACAGCCTATCGAAGGAAGGTTCTGCGGCGACATAGGGCGCACGGGAGGCGCACGAAGCGTGTCGCCTGCGGCGCGCCGGGTATGTGGCGGCGTGGGGTGGATGTGCTGGTTACGGCGGTCCTCCATCGCCGGACAAGCCGCGAATGCAGCCCGTCCGGCGATTGAGGACACGGAGCCGGGGCCGGCCCGTCCGGCGCTTGAGGACCGGGGTCCGGGGCGGAGCCCCGGGTACGAGCCGTCAGACGAGACCCAGCTGCCGCGCCGCGGCCGACGCGTCCACCGGCACGGTGATGGGCTGGGGCGCGCCGGCCACCGCCCAGTCGGGGTCCTTGAGGCCGTTGCCCGTGACCGTACAGACGATGCGCTGGCCCGGGTCGACCAGGCCCTGCTCTGCGGCCTTGAGCAGACCGGCGACGCTGGCCGCCGAGGCGGGCTCGACGAAGACGCCCTCCTGCGAGGCCAACAGCCGGTAGGCGGCCAGGATCTGTCGGTCGGTCACCTCGTCGATGAGCCCGCCCGACTCGTCCCGCGCCTCCTCGGCGAACCGCCAGGAGGCGGGGTTGCCGATGCGGATCGCGGTGGCGATGGTGTGCGGGTCCTTGACCGGCTCGCCGCGCACGATGGGCGCGGAACCGGAGGCCTGGAATCCCCACATCCGGGGGTTCCGGGAGGAGATCTTGTCGGCGGCGTACTCGCGGTAGCCCCGCCAGTAGGCGGTGATGTTGCCCGCGTTGCCGACCGGCAGGACATGGATGTCGGGCGCGTCGCCGAGCATGTCGACGATCTCGAAGGCCGCCGTCTTCTGCCCCTCGATCCGTACCGGGTTGACGGAGTTGACCAGCGCCACCGGGTAGTTGTCGGACAGATTGCGGGCCAGCGTGAGGCAGTCGTCGAAGTTGCCGTCGACCTGGAGGATGCGCGCGCCGTGGACCAGCGCCTGCCCCATCTTGCCGAGGGCGATCTTGCCTTCCGGCACCAGGACGGCGCAGACCATTCCGGCGCGTACGGCGTAGGCGGCGGCCGACGCGGAGGTGTTGCCGGTGGAGGCGCAGATGACGGCCTTCGCGCCCTCCTCCTTGGCCCGGGTGATGGCCATGGTCATGCCGCGATCCTTGAAGGACCCGGTGGGGTTGGCGCCCTCGACCTTCAGGTGCACCTCGCAGCCCGTGCGCTCGGAGAGCACCTGGGCCGGTACGAGCGGGGTGCCGCCCTCGCGGAGGGTGACGACCGGCGTGTCGGCGGAGACCGGGAGCCGGTCGCGGTATTCCTCGATGATGCCGCGCCACTGCGGGGTGCGGGAGGTCTGGCGACCGTTGTTGGCAGACATTGCTTTCGTAACTCCCCTACTCGCCTTCAACGCGCATGATGCTCGCGACGCCGCGGACCGTGTCCAGCCGGCGCAGCGCCTCGACGGTCGCCGAGAGGGCGGCGTCGGGGGCCCGGTGGGTGACGACGACGAGGGACGCCTCGCCGTCCTTGCCCGTCTGGCGGACCGTGTCGATGGATACGCCGTGCTCGGCGAAGACCGTGGCGACCTGGGCGAGGACACCCGGCTTGTCGGCGACGTCGAGGCTGATGTGATAGCGGGTGACCACCTCGCCCATCGGGCTCACGGGCAGTCGGGTGTAGGCCGATTCGCCGGGGCCGGTGGCCTCGCCGAGCTTGTTTCGGCAGACGGCCACGAGGTCGCCGAGGACCGCGGAGGCGGTCGGCGGGCCGCCCGCGCCCGGCCCGTAGAACATCAGCTGTCCGGCCGCCTCGGCCTCGACGAACACCGCGTTGTACGCCTCGCGCACGGAGGCGAGGGGGTGGCTCAGCGGGATCATGGCCGGGTGCACCCGGGCGGTGACGGACTGCCCGTCGGCGGCCCGCTCGCAGATGGCCAGCAGCTTGATGGTGCAGCCCATCTGCTTCGCGGACGCGAAGTCGGCGGCGGTGACCTCGGTCATGCCCTCGCGGTGCACGTCGTCCAGCCGGACCCGGGTGTGGAAGGCGATGCCGGCCAGGATCGCGGCCTTGGCGGCGGCGTCGAAGCCCTCGACGTCGGCCGTCGGGTCCGCCTCGGCGTACCCGAGGGCGGTGGCCTCGTCCAGCGCCTCGGAGTAGCCCGCGCCGCTGGTGTCCATCTTGTCGAGAATGAAGTTGGTCGTGCCGTTGACGATGCCGAGCACCCGGTTGACCTTGTCGCCGGCGAGGGACTCGCGCAGCGGCCGGACGAGCGGGATGGCGCCCGCGACGGCGGCCTCGTAGTAGAGGTCGGCGCCGTGTTTCTCGGCGGCGGCGTGCAGGGCGGCACCGTCCTGGGCGAGCAGCGCCTTGTTCGCGGAGACGACGCCGGCGCCGTGCTCGAAGGCGGTCGTGATCAGCGTGCGGGCGGGCTCGATCCCGCCGATGACCTCGATGACCACATCGATGTCACCGCGCTTGACGAGCGCGGTGGCATCGGTGGTGATCAGCTCCGCGGGCACCCCGGCGCGCACCCGGCTGGGGCGGCGGACGGCGATGCCGGCGAGCTCGACGGGCGCGCCGATGCGTGCCGTGAGGTCGTCCGCGTGCGTCGTCATGATGCGCGCCACCTCTGTGCCGACCACTCCGCAGCCCAGCAGCGCCACTTTCAGCGGACGCGTACGCATCATCCGACCTCGTTTCTGTACATCTTCGGTAGTTCACCAGTCTCACTCACCGGACGGGGGTTTCCCTCCCCGGGTCCAGTATTCGAGATCTTTGTTTCCGCGGGCCGACATCCGTCCGGCAACGCGGTCATCTGTCAGCTAAATGCCAGCCGGCGCGGTCCGGCCGGCCCGGGAGGGCCCGGCGTGGTTCAGCCGACGTCGAGCCGGAGAAGGTCCTCCTCCGTCTCGCGCCGCACGATGACCCGCGCGGCACCGTCCTTCACCGCGACGACCGGCGGGCGCAGCGCGTGGTTGTAGTTGCTCGCCATCGAGCGGCAGTACGCGCCGGTCGCGGGCACCGCGAGCAGATCGCCGGGGGCCAGGTCGGCGGGGAGGAAGGCGTCGCGGACGACGATGTCACCGGACTCGCAGTGCTTGCCGACGACGCGGGAGAGCATCGGCGCGGCGGTGGAGGTGCGGGAGACCAGCGCGACGGAGTACTCGGCGTCGTAGAGCGCGGTGCGGATGTTGTCGGACATGCCGCCGTCGACGCTGACGTACGTGCGCAGGCCGGGCAGTTCCTTGATGGTGCCGACCTCGTAGAGCGTGAAGGCCGTGGGGCCGACGATCGCGCGGCCCGGCTCGACGGACAGCCGCGGCACGGCGAGTCCGGCGGCCGCGCACTCGCGGGTGACGATGTCACCGAGCGCCTTGGCGATCTCGTGCGGTTCGCGCGGGTCGTCCTCGGGGGTGTAGGCGATGCCGAGGCCGCCGCCGAGGTCGATCTCGGGGAGTTCGATGCCGTGCTCGTCGCGGATGTCCTTCAGCAGCCCGACGACGCGGTGGGCGGCCACCTCGAAGCCGGAGGTGTCGAAGATCTGCGATCCGATGTGCGAGTGGATGCCGATGACCTCGAGCCCGTCGAGCTTGAGCGCGCGGCGGACGGCCTCGGCCGCCTGCCCGCCGGCCAGCGCGAGACCGAACTTCTGGTCCTCGTGGGCGGTGGCGATGAACTCGTGGGTGTGCGCCTCGACGCCGACGGTGACCCGGATCTGGACGCGCTGGCGCTTGCCGAGCCGCTCGGCGATGTGGGCGACGCGGACGATCTCCTGGAAGGAGTCGAGGACGATCCGGCCGACGCCGGCCTCGACGGCGCGGGTGATCTCCTCGGCCGACTTGTTGTTGCCGTGCAGCGCGATGCGCTCGGCGGGCATCCCGGCGTCGAGGGCGGTGGCGAGTTCCCCGGCGGAGCAGACGTCGAGGTTGAGGCCCTCCTCGTGCAGCCAGCGCACCACGGCCCGGGAGAGGAACGCCTTGCCGGCGTAGAAGACGTCGGCCTCGTCGCCGAAGGCGTCCCGCCAGGCGCGGCAGCGGGCCCGGAAGTCGTCCTCGTCGAGGAAGTAGGCGGGGGTGCCGAACTCCTCGGCGAGCCGCTTCACATCGAGCCCGCCGACGGTGGCGACCCCTTCGGCGTCGCGCGAGACGGTGCGGGACCACACCCGCGGGTCGAGCGCGTTGAGGTCGGTGGGCGGAGCGGTGTAGTGCCCCTCGGGAAGGACGTCGGCGTAGCGGGGCCCGGCGGGGTGGGCGGAGCGGCTCATGGGCTCTGATCTCCTCAGAGGTGTGCGGGTGCGGTGATGCCGAGCTGGTGGAGGCCGTCGGCGAGCACGTTGCCCGAGGCCTCGGCGGCGGCCAGTCGGGCGCGGTGAACGGCCGAGGGTTTCTCGTCGCCGCGGGGCAGCGTGGGGCACGCCGCGGTCCAGCGGAGGAAGGCGTCGGCGACCCGTTCGAGGTGCCGGGCGAGCCGGTCGGGGGCGCGGGTGGCGCTGACGCGGGCGTGGTCGGCGAGGGCGGCCAGCAGCGCACCGGCGGTCTCGCTGCGCAGCTCCCCGGCCTCGGGCGTGAAGCCCAGGTCACGGGCGTTGCGCAGCAGGGCCCGGCTGCGGGCGTGGGCGTAGCGGACCCGGAAGAGGGGGTTGGCCTCGCGCTGTACGAGCAAGAGGTCGCGGTCGAGGCCGGGCGGGCTGAGCAGGCTCCACCGGGCGGCGTCCGTGCCGAGCCGGCGCAGCAGTGCGGGGCCGGGCTCGGGGAGCGGGAGGGGCGGGTTCGTCTTCCGGTTCGCCAGCAGTTCGCGCACCAGTTCCGCCTGGGTGGTGCCGGCGAGGGTGATGTTGAGGAAGCCGGGCCCGGCGATGTCGACCGCCGCGATCCCCGGCTCCCGCACGAGATGCCGTCGCAGTACCTCGGCGATGTCGAGGGCGGGGCGGCCGGTGTCCTGGGCGATCCGCAGGGCCACGTTGGTGGCGTAGTCCCCGCACCCCGGCCGGGGCGGAACCCGCACGGTGACCCGCTCCGGCACGACGGCGCACAGTTCGTCTGCCTCGACGGCGCGACGCACGGTGTGCAGCACGGTGCGGGTGAGATCGGCGGGGGTCACAGGGCCAAGCCTAGGGGAGGTGGGGGGCCACTTCGCGAACAGGTTTCACCAGACGGGACGGACGGCGACGCCGCCACTACCCGGCAGGTCGCACGGCCGGCTGCGCCTCCCCGGGGGTGCGGACCCCCGACAGCCCGTCCTCGCCGTCCAGGTGACCGCGTCCCCCGAGCCTGCGGACGAGCCGCACCATCTCGGCGGGCTCGAACGGCTTCGCCAGGAACGCGTCCACTCCGGCGGCCCGGCCGCCGTCCACTTCCAGCTGGGTGCAGGCGCTGATGATCGCGATCGGTATGTCCCGCGTGCGGACATCGGCCCGTAGCCGGGCGGCGGCCTGCAGCCCGTCGAGTCGCGGCATGACGACGTCCAGTGTCACGACATCGGGACGCACGCGGTGCACGATCTCCAGGCACTCGGCACCATCGGCCGCGGTCACGACCTCGAAGCCTTCGAGCTCGAGGTTGACCCTGATCAGCTGCCGGATGACCTTGTTGTCGTCGACAACGAGGACCCGGCCGGACAAGCCAGGCACACCCCTGAGAGTAGGCGCGCCCGCCGCGCCGCGTCCGGGTTTTCCCCACTTCCACCCCGTGCGAGCGAGCTTTCCCCAACTGCCCGAACCCCCGCCGCCCCGGCCCCCGCCCACCCACTCCGACCGCCCCCGACCACCTGTTACTTCGCACCCGACGAGAGCTGGTAGTGTTCTACCCGTCGCCGCGAAACGCGGACGACACGCCCCCGTAGCTCAGGGGATAGAGCAACGGCCTCCGGAGCCGTGTGCGCAGGTTCGAATCCTGCCGGGGGCACTTCGCAGGAAGTGCCCGAAGACCCCGTCCTCAGCGGTGACGCCGAGGACGGGGTCTTCGCGTATGTACGGCCCAGATGCCGCCGGGTGCCGCCGTGGCAAGTCCGGGCGGCGGTGGGTGCCTTGGGGCCGGCGGCGGCCGCTCGGTGTCACGCGCCGCGCAGGAAGCCGTCCCCGTGGGCGGTGATGTGGGCCTCCAGCTCGGCCAGGGCGCGCTGGGTCGCTTCGGGGGTGCCCGCGCCGCGCTTTTCCGCGTAGTAGGCGGCGCCGAGTTTCTTCAGCAGGTCCCCTCCGGCGCGCTGGGCCTGGACCTCCTCCAGTTTTTCCTTGCCCTGCGCCATGCTGCGCTGCGCCTGCTCCTTGGCCCGGTCGAGAAAACCTGCCACGTGCGCCTCCTGTGAACTCGGGGTGTGCGGTCGGGACGTGCGGCCGGGACCTGACGTCGGACGATGCCGCGGTTCGTGGCGAAACAACGAAGGGCGTGATCGGGAGACACGGAGGTGGGGCCGTCAGGGGGACCGGCGCGAGACGTTCGCACCCGGCCTCGCCCCGCCGCTCCCGGCCCGAGCCGACGGGAGTCGGTCCGGGCCCGTCAGGGCCGGGCCCCTCCCCCGCCCTCCGCGATCGCCTCCGCCACCTCCGCCGTGCGGGCCGCCTCCTCCGCCGCGAACCGCTCCGCGTCGTAGCGTTCGGCGATCTCCTCGTCCTGTGCCATGAGGAGGTCCAGGTTGGCGTCGCCCATCTCCAGGACGCCCATGTCGACGTAGGCGCGCTGGAGTCGCTCGCCCCACAGGCCGATGTCCTTGACACACGGGACGATGCGGCTGAACAGCAGCTTCCGGAAGAGCCGGAGGTATTCGGAGCGTTCACTCAGCTCCTGGGCCTCCCGCTCCGGGATGCCGAAGGCGACCAGGACCTCGTCCCCGCGCAGCCGGTCGCGCATGAGATGGCAGCCCTCGATGACGAACTCCTCGCGCTCGCGCAGCTCGGCGTCGGTGAGCTGGCGGTAGTAGTCGCGGAGCGCCATCCGTCCGAAGGCGACGTGCCGGGCCTCGTCCTGCATGACGTAGGTGAGGATCTGCCGGGGCAGCGGTTTGTCGGTGGTGTCGCGCAGCATGCCGAAGGCGGCGAGGGCGAGGCCCTCGATGAGGACCTGCATGCCGAGGTAGGGCATGTCCCAGCGGGAGTCGCGCAGGGTGTCGCCCAGCAGCGACTGGAGGTTGTCGTTGATCGGGTACAGCATGCCGATCTTCTCGTGCAGGAACCGGCTGTAGATCTCGGCGTGCCGGGCCTCGTCCATGGTCTGGGTGGCGGAGTAGAACTTCGCGTCCAGGTCGGGCACGGACTCCACGATGCGCGCGGCGCACACCATCGCCCCCTGTTCGCCGTGCAGGAACTGGCTGAACTGCCAGGAGGCGAAGTGGCGGCGCATGTCGCGGCGGTTGGCCTCGCTCATCCGGTCCCAGTACGGGGAGCCGTGGATGAGCATGTTCTCGTCGGGGACGCCGAGCGGGTCGTAGGGGTCGACCTCGATGTCCCAGTCGATCCGTTTGACGGAGTCCCACTGCTTGTCCTTGCCCTTCTGGTACAGGGCGAGGAGCCGGTCGCGGCCGCCTTCGTAGTCCCAGTCGAACCGGGCCGCGCCGCCGGCCGGAATCTCCCAGATGTCGGCCCCGGGGTCGTGTGCGTAGAGCTTTCGCGTCGTCATGGACGTCTCCTGTCCCTCGCGCGCATGGCTGAGGGGCAGGCTCACACGCCGCTTACCACCCGGTCAATGATGGGCCGTCAGCTCTCTGGGCATGTCGTGTGACTTGTCGTACCGGAAGCATTGACGTTCTTGCTGACAAGCAGTCTCATAAGGGGGAACCGAACGCCGTACCACGGGTAACTCACAGACGAGGTGTCCTCAGCCATGACCACGGTGACCCGAAAGACCCCGCCCCGGGATGCGCTGGGGCTGCTCAAGGACCGCGAGCAGGTCGCCGGGCGACTCCTGGAATCCTCCGCCCGGCACTCCTTCGACCCGGACGCCGAGCTGGACTGGGCCGCGCCGCTCGAGGGGGGCAAGTGGTTCTGGCCCCCGGAGCTGGTCTCCCTCTACGACACCCCGTTGTGGCGCCGGATGGCGGAGGAGCAGCGGATGGAGCTGGCCCGGCACGAGGCCGCCGCCGTCGCGTCCCTCGGCATCTGGCTCGAGATCATCCTGATGCAGCTGCTCGCCCGGCACATCTACGACAAGCCCGTGACCAGCGCCCACGTCCGGTACGCGCTGACCGAGATCGAGGACGAGTGCAGACATTCCAAGATGTTCGCGCGCATGATCGACAAGACGGAGTCACCGGCCTACCCGGTCCGCCGGCTGCACCACAACCTCGGCCGCTTCCTCAAGACGGTCTCCACCACGCCCGGTTCGTTCGCCGCCATACTGCTCGGTGAGGAGATCCTCGACCACATGCAGCGGCTGACGTTCCCCGACGAGCGCGTCCAGACCCTCGTGCGCGGCGTCACCCGCATCCACGTCGTCGAGGAGTCGCGGCACGTGCGGTACGCGCGGGAGGAACTGCGCCGCCAGATGGTCACCTGCCCCCGCTGGGAGGCGGAGCTGACCCGGGTCAGCTGCGGCGAGGCGGCCCGCGTCTTCTCCTCGGCCCTCGTCAACCCGGCCGTGTACACGAACGTCGGTCTCGACCGCCGCGAGGCCGTCGCCCAGGTGCGGGAGAGCGGGCACCGGCGCGAGGTCCTGCAGGCAGGGGCGAAGCGGCTCACCGACTTCCTGGAGGACGTCGGGGTCCTGCGGGGCGTCGGACGACGGCTGTGGCGAAGCTCCGGGCTGCTGGCCTGACCCCGCGTCCGAAGGCCGCCGCACGCGCCGACCAGGACCGTTACGCTGCGTTCCATGAACGGCAGCGGACGCGTCCCGGCAGCACCGACCCCGGCCGTACCGGCCCCCGCGGCACCCTCCGACCCCGCTCCGGCCCCGGAGGCAGCCGTTCCGGCCACCGCTCCGGCCGCCCGTGGCGCCTACCGCAGGCTCAGCGTCACCGAGCGCCGCGCGCAGCTCATCACCGCCGCGCTCGGGCTGTTCGGGCACCGCGTGCCCGAGGACGTCTCGCTCGACGACGTCGCGGTGGCCGCGCGGGTGTCGAGGCCGCTGGTGTACCGCTACTTCCCCGGCGGCAAGCCGCAGCTCTACGAGGCGGCGCTGCGCAGCGCCGCCGACGACCTCCGGCAGTGTTTCGCCGAGCCGCAGAGCGGCCCGGTCACCGTCCGGCTGGGCGCCGCGCTCGACCGCTATCTGGCCTTCGTCGACGGGCACGACGCGGGGTTCAGCGCACTGCTGCAGGGCGGCAGCGTCGTCGAGACCTCCCGTACGGGCGCGATCGTGGACGAGGTGCGGCGGACGGCCACCGACCAGGTGCTGGCGCACCTGCGGGTGGCGGAGCCGGGGCCACGGCTGCGGATGATGGTCCGCACGTGGATATCGGCCGTCGAGGCCGCGTCGCTGATCTGGCTGGACGAGGGCAAGCAGCCCCCCGCGGCGGAGCTGCGCGACTGGCTGGTGGACCACTTCGTGGCCCTGCTGGCCGTGACCGCGGCGGGCGACCCGCAGACCGCGGCGGCCGCCCGCGCCGCGCTCGCCCTGGAACGGCCGGACGGCCCGGCCGGGCGGCTGGGCCGCCGGGTGCTGGAGGTCGTCGAGGACGTGGCGGCGCATCCGCCGCCCGGCCCCGAGGACGGGCCCGTGCTTTCGGAGGACGGGCACGGCTGACGCGCGCCCGGTGCCCCGTCCGGGCCCGGGACAGCGGAGACTGGTGAGGTGAGAAGCGAAGAGACGCCCTTTGTGGGCGGGCCACTGGACGGCCGCGTTCTGCCGGTGCTCCTGGGCCCCACCGGCCATCCGCCGAAGCGGTACGAGATCCCCGTGCCGGACGCCGACGGCGGGGAGCCGACCGTGCTGGTCTACCGCCGGGTGCAGGCGGGCACCACGCGGCGGCTCCATCTGCACAAGGGCTGGCGGTACGAGTACGACCCGGAGGGCCGGCGCGGCGGCGGCCTTGCCTGGCCGTGGTCGCGGCCCGGCGCCCGGCCGTAGCCGCCGGGGGGGCCGGCCCGTCACCAGGCGCCACGCCGGGTGGGTGACGAACAGTCAACCAAGGAGTGACCGGGTTAGGCGGATTCGCCCAGCGGACTGCCATTAGTACTACTGACATGGCACGATCCTCCTGGGGCTGACGACTACGCCCCATTACCGGAGGTGTAGTTGTGTCAGGACGGTCAGGGCGGTTCGTGCAAGCGGTCTGCACGGCGGCGCTCGTCGCGAGCGCCACACTCGTACTGCCCGCGCCGTCGGCGGTGGCCGCGCCCGCCGACCCGCCCGACCAGTCGGTCAGCGCCCTCCTCAGCCGTCTTCAGACCCTCTATCAGCAGACCGAAGAGGCCACGGAGACCTACAACGCGACCGAGGAGAAGCTGAAGAAGCAGCGCGCCAAGGTCAACCGGCTCAACGAGGACCTGGCCAACGCCCGCGTCGCGCTGGACGGCAGCCGCAACGACGCGGGACGGCTGGCCCGGGAGCAGTACCGCGGGGTCGACAACCCGCTCTCCCCCTACATGCGCTTCCTGCTCAGCGGCGACGCCCGGCAGGCCCTGGACCAGGGGCACGAGCTGAAGCGGGCCGCGGGCCGGCGCGCCGCCACGGTCGAGCGCCTCACCGGGGGCGAGAAGCGGGCCGCCTCCCTCGCCGCGCAGGCCCGCGACGCGCTCAATGTGCAGGAGGCGCTCGCGGCCAAGCAGAAGCAGCAGCGCGACACCGTCCGCAAGCGGCTGGACGCCGTCGAGCGGCTGCTCGCCTCGATGACCGGCGAGCAGTTGGAGCGGCTGCGGAAGCTGGAGCAGCAGGGCATCACCGAGGCGCAGCGCAAGCTGGTCGACTCGGGGAAGCTGGGCGGCTCGGTGAACCCCTCCGAGGTCGGCGGGAAGGCCGTGGAGTTCGCCATGCGCCAGGTCGGGAAGCCGTATGTGTGGGGGGCCGCGGGCCCGGACTCCTTCGACTGCTCGGGGCTGACCTCCCAGGCGTGGGCGCACGCCGGCGGCGCGATCCCCCGGACCAGCCAGGAGCAGTGGAAGACGCTGCCGAGGGTGCCGCTGAACGAGCTGCGCCCGGGCGATCTGATCCTCTACTTCGAGGGTGCCACCCATGTGGCGCTCTACATCGGCGACGGCCGGGTGATACAGGCACCCCGGCCCGGCGCGTTCGTGAAGGTCTCGCCGATCGCGGCGAACCCGCTGCTCGGCGCGGTGCGTCCGGACGCGGGCAAGGCCCCGCTGCGCGCGTACGTCCCGCCGAAGCTGCCCGAGGGCGCCGGGGCCGGTGCGGACACCGGGTACGGCTCGGCGGGCGCGCCGGGCCGGTAGCCCGGCACGGTCAGCCCGCCTCCTCCGCGCCGACGCCCGCCGCCCTGTCGCCCTCCTCACCGCCGTCCTCCCCGCTGTCCTCCCCGCTGTCGCCCTCTTCGCCGTCGCCCTCCGCCTCGCCGGTGTCCCGCACATACGCGTCGGCCTTCGCGGAGTCGAAGAAGAAGTGTTCGAAGTCCGCGGGGTCGTCGAAGCCGTTGGCGATGCGGTCCGCGACGGGCTGGAGGCGGCCCGCCGCGCCGATGAGGTTCAGGACGTGCGGGGGCGGGGGCGCCAGCATCGCGTTGGTCCATTTCGTCGCGGGCCGGGCGGTGGCCCAGAACCGCTCGAAGACCGCTCGCATCCACACCGCGTCGAAGGGCGCGCCGCCGCGCGCGACGATCGCTTCGAGGTAGGAGGCCGCGCACTTGGCGGCCAGGTTCGCCCCCTGGCCGGTGACCGGGTCGTTGGCCACGACGACGTCACCGACGCCGAGGACCACCCCGCCCGACGGCAGCCGTCCGACGGGGTGCCGGACGGTCGGGGTGTAGCGGCCGACGAGGGTGGCGTTGGCGTCGGTCAGCTCGACCTTCGTGGCACGCGCGTACTCCCAGGGGGTGAAGCGCTCCATCAGTTCCAGGGTGCGCACCAGGTGCTCGCCCGGGTCCTTGACGCCCTGGAAGACGTCGATCGGGCCGCCCGGTATGCCCTCCCAGAAGAGGATGTCGGCGTGGCCGGAGGTGGTGAGCGTGGGCATCACGAACAGCTCGCCGGCGCCCGGTACGAAGTTGCACCGCAGGGCGTCGTACTCGGGGTGTTCGTGGCGCGGGCCGAGCCCGTGGACGTAGGCGACGGCCAGTGACCGCTGGGGGGTGGCGTAGGGCGAGCGGGCGGCGTCGCGGCCGAACATCGACGCCAGCTCGCCCTTGCCCGTCGCGACCAGCACCAGCTCGTAGCGACGGGAGAGGAAGTCCAGGTCGGAGACGGCCGCGCCGTGGATGACGAGCCGCCCGCCGCGCTCGGCGAAGACGTCCATCCAGCCGGCCATCTTCACGCGCTGGTCGACGGACTGGGCGTAGCCGTCGAGACCGCCGGCCCAGTCGACGGTCCGCCGCCCGCCGCCCGGTCCGTGACCGGGCCCGGCCACGGACATGCCGAGGCCCTCGATGCGCGGCGCCCGGTTCTCCCAGAAGTTGAGCTTGAGGTCGCGCTCGTGGTCGAGCGCGGTGGCGAACATGACCTGGGTGGACATGACCCGGCCGGAACGGATCTCGTCGGCCGTGCGGTGGGACATCAGGGTCACGTCGTACCCCTTGGACTGGAGCCCGAGGGCCAGCTGGAGGCCGGACTGGCCGGCTCCGACGATGAGGATCCGTCGCATGGTCTGTCTTGACTCCCGCTCTGGCTCGGTACGAGGTCCTGGCCCGGTGCCGCCTCTCTCCTGTCGGGCCCCGGGCTCGTGGCGGGCTCATTCCGGCGACCGCCGGTACGCGGCCGCCGCGGTTACGCGGGGGCCGCGTCGAGGGCCTGCCGGACCAGGGTCAGCAGCGCGTCGACGACGGTCTCGCGCCGCCGGGCGTCGATGTCGACGACGGCCACGTACTCCGGCAGGGACAGCGCCTCCCGCACGTCCTGCGGCGCGTACCGGGCGGCGCCCTCGAAGTGGTTGACCGCGACGATGTACGGCAGTCCGCAGCTCTCGAAGTAGTCGAGGGCGGGGAAGCACTCCGTCAGCCGCCGGGTGTCGGCCATCACCACCGCGCCGATGGCCCCGCGCACCAGGTCGTCCCACATGAACCAGAAGCGCTTCTGGCCGGGGGTGCCGAAGAGGTACAGCACCAGGTCGGCGTCGAGGGTGATGCGGCCGAAGTCCATGGCGACGGTGGTCGTGGCCTTCTCCGGGATGGCGACGAGGTCGTCGAGTCCCTCGCTGGCGACCGTCATCACCGCCTCGGTACGCAGCGGGGTGATCTCGGAGACGGAGCCGACGAAGGTCGTCTTGCCGACGCCGAAGCCACCCGCCACGACGATCTTCGTGGCGGCGGGGGCCCGCGACCGGTCGGTCTGCCAGGCCCGCGGTTCTTCTTCGTCGCCGGGGGCCGCGGTCTTCGCGGCTATCGTGTCAGAGTCCGGAAAGTCCACTCAGCACCCTTTCGAGCAGCGCGCGGTCGGGCCGGCAGCCGCCGTACCCGATGCCGTACACGCGGATCCTTCCCTGGTCGGCCAGGTCGCCGAGGAGGACGCGCACGACGCCCAGCGGCATCTTCAGCAGCGCGGAGACCTCGGCGACCGACCGCAGTCGGCGGCAGAGCCCGATGATGGCGCGCACCTCGGGCATGAGCAGGGCGGCCAGTCCGCCGGTGACCGGCTCGGGCCACTCGCCGGGGTCGTCGAGCGCCGCCACGAACGTCTCCACGCGCAGGACGTGGCCGAAGCGGTACCGCCCGCCGGTGAGCGAGTACGGACGTACCCGCGCCGGTCTCCTGCCCGTCGCGACCCGTTCGGGGACGCGGAGGGGCAGGGGGTGGGTGAGGGTCACTTGACCGCCTCCACCGACCGCCGTAGCTCCCTGCGCAGTTCGGGGGTGAGGACGTGGCCGGCCCGGCCGACGAAGAGGGCCATGTGGTACGCGACGACGCTCATGTCGCAGTCGGGGGAGGTGTGGACGCCGAGCAGCGAGCCGTCGCTGATGGTCATGACGAAGAGGCTGCCGCCGTCCATGGCGACCATCGTCTGCTTGACGAAGCCGCCGTCCATCAGCGCCGCCGCCCCGGTCGTCAGGCTGCCGAGGCCGGCCACGATGGTGGCGAGGTCGGCGGTGGATCCCCGGGGGCTCTCCGGCTGTTCGCCGTCGGCGGCGGGCGCCGCCGGGTCGGAGGAGAGCAGCATCAGACCGTCGGAGGAGACGACGGCGACGGATTCGACGCCGGGCACCTCCTCGACGAGGTCGGTCAGCAGCCAGTGCAGATTGCGGGCTTCGTTGCTCAGCCCGTAACCGGTGGGACCGGCGGGGGTAACGGGGGTCGCCCCCCGGGAAAATGCAGTCAACCGCGTGCCTCCTCGACAGTGCCACCCTCGTCCCGCGCCCCCGCTGGGTGTTGATCAGTATTCCGGTCCACCAGCTCGGCTTCCACATCGCGCCGCCCGTCGCGCGCGCCCTGTTGGAACCCGGCGAGCTTGCGCCGCAGCGCCTCCGCGTCCACGCCTTGGCGCACCCGTGGTGCGGGGGGCTTGCGCGGCACGGCCTTGGGTGTCCGCTTGGGCAGGCCCGTGCCGGTGACGTCCGCCGGCCCGGGCCCGGGCCCGGCTTCCGGCTCCGGGGCCTGGGGCCGGTCCGGGGCCGGGGCGGGTGGTGGGGGTGGCGGGGCCGCGTGGCGGGCGTGCCGGCCCGTGGCCGTGGGCTGGCCGGGGATGGTCGGCTGGCCGGGGATCATCGTGGGCTGCTGGCCGGGGATCGTGTTGAGCCGGATGGCCCGCTCGGCGGCCTCGATCAGCGGGTCGGGCCGTCGTGGGCCGACCGTGTGCGCGGAACGGGGCGGCAGCTCGTGGGAGTTGGCCTCGGCGATGGAGCCGGGCAGGTGGACCGGCGGCGGCGCCGCGGCGCCCGGCACCGGGGGTGCGGTGGCGAAGTCGGTGACGACCGGGGGGCCGTCCGGCAGGAGCGTCCGGGGCAGCACCACGATCGCCGCGACCCCGCCGGGCCGCTGGTCGCGCAGTTGGACGCGCACCCCGTGCCGGGCGGCGAGCCGGGCGACGACGTACAGCCCGAGGCCCAGGGCCGGGCGGTCGTGCTGGTCGCCGCCGCCGGGCCGGGGGCCGCGCGGTTCCGGGTCGGCCAGCAGGGTGTTGAGTTCTTCGAGCCGCTCGGGGGCCATGCCGATGCCCTCGTCCTGGACGGACAGCATCAGTTCGCCGTTCTCCAGCAGCCAGCCGGAGATCTGCACCTGGACGTCGGGGGGCGAGAACGCCGTGCCGTTCTCCAGCAGCTCGGAGACCAGATGGCTCACGTCGTCCGCGGCGAACCCGGCGAGCTGGGCGCCCGGGGGCAGCGAGTGGATGCGGACCCGCTCGTACCGCTCGATCTCGCTGATGGACGCCCGCAGGACGTCGAGCAGCGGTACGGGCCCGTGGTGTCCGGAGCTGTGCTCGGCACCGGCGAGGACGAGCAGGTTCTCGCTGTGGCGGCGCATCCGGGTGGCGAGGTGATCGAGCTTGAAGAGGACTTCCAGCCGGTCGGGGTCCGCCTCGTTGGCCTCCATGGACTCGATGACGCTCAACTGGCGCTCGACGAGGCCGAGGGTGCGCAGCGACAGGCTGACGAAGGTGCCGTGCACCCGGCCGGAGAGTCCGGCGAGCCGCTCGGTGAGGTCCTGGGCCTGGGCGCGCAGCGTGTCCCGTTCGTCGGCGAGGGACTGGCGGGCGCCGATGAGGCGGGTGCGCTCGGCTTCCAGGCTCGCGATGCGCTCGCGGTCGCCGCCGACGGTCGCGCGGAGGGTGTCGAGGGAGCGGGCGATGTCCGCGAACTCGTCGTCGCGGCGGCGGCCGGCGACGGGCGGTGTCTTCGCCGCCGGGTCGGCACAGACCCGCCGGGCGCCGTCCCGCAGCGCGGTGAGCGGCCGGGTCACGGACCGGGCGCAGCCGATGCCGAGGCCGAGGGCGAGCAGCAGGCACGCGACGGCGACGGCGCCGCGCAGCTCCAGGGCCCGCAGGTCGGCGTCGCGCAGCTGCCGCGCGGCGGGGAGCTGGTCGGTGACGAGGGCCGTCTCGACGTCGCGCATCCGGTCGACGCGGGCCGTCAGGGCCGTGCGGACGCCGTCCTTGGGCAGGGCCGGGTCGGCGGGGGTGAGCCGCGGTTGGGCGGCGAGATGGGCGAGGTACTCCTCGGCGGCGGTGACCGGGGGGCCGGTGACCGTGTCGCGGAAGGCCTCGCGGACCGTGGCGGGTGCCCGGTCGGTGAAGTCGGCGCGCGCGGCCCGCTCGCGGAGGTCGGCCCGCTGCGCGGCGGCGCCGAGCGCGGGCTGTTTGCCGCCGGTGGTGAGCCCGGCGAGCAGCAGCCCGCGGGTGGCGGCGGCCTCCTCGACGGCGCGGCCGAGCGGCGGCAGGGCGTCCGCCCCGCCGCGGGCGGGCAGCCGCCCGGCGAGGCCGCCCAGGACGCCGTGCAGTGCCCGGACGGTGTCCGTGTAGGCGGTGAAGGCCGCCAAGGCGTCGCCGGGGCCGGTCAGTGCCCGGCGGCGCACCTCGGGGAGCGCGTCCAGCCGCTCGCGCACGGCGGCGGGCACGGCGGCGCGGACGGCGGGGAGCTGCCGGTCCACGCGGTCGCGCAGCTCGTCGGTGAGCCCGGCCCCGGTGGTGTCGGCGCGCCCGCCGGCCACGTAGAGCACCATGGCGTCGCGCTCGTCCGCGAGGGAGTGCGCGAGGGCCGTCGTGTCGCCGCCCGCCTCCGCGAGGCCGACGAGCCGCCGGGAGTCGGCGAGGTCGCGGGTGGCGTCGACGATGCCTAAGGCGCTCGCCCCGAGGACCGTGAGGGCCACGGCCGCGAGCGAGGCGACCAGCCGGTTACGTACGTGAGCGGTGCCCTCCGGCACCGCCGTGGTCTGCTGTTCGCGCTTCCCGCCCCGAAGCCGCTTCTTCCGCACCGGTGCTCACAATCTTCTCTCGCCGGTCCCACCCCTGGTACTCATTTGACCTTTTCAGCACCTCTGTAGGGCAGGTGCGCTTCGCCTGCCCGGCCACTCGAAGGAGTGAATGTCGGTGGGAAGTCGAACCTCGATCGGCGCCATTGCCCTCCTCTTCCGTCAGGTTCCGCGCCCGGTTGCGGAATCGGCTCCCGAAAGCGGCACGCTTGAAGAACGGCCGGACCGCCGGGGAGGATGCGCGCGCACGGCCGCCTATTTCGCCCGTCCGGCACACTGGCCGCATGCGCATCGAACTCGCCACCGAGCCGGGCGACCCCCGGCGCCCCAACGAGGACTTCGCGTCCGTGGCCCTGCCCGCCTCCGGCCGGGGCGGCGTGCTGGTGCTGCTGGACGGTGTGACACCGCCGCCGGCGGGCGGGGAGGGGTGTGCGCACGGCGTCCCGTGGTTCACGGCCCGGCTGGGCGGCGCGTTGCTGGAACTGGCCGTGGCCCGTGCGGATCTGACGCTGCGGCGGTGTCTGGCGGCGGCGATCACCCGTACCGCCGACGCCCATCGCGACACCTGTGACCTGACCCACCCGCGCACCCCGCAGGCGACCGTCGTCGCGGCCCGCTGGGACGACGTGCGGGTGGAGCATCTGGTGCTGTCCGACTCGGCGCTGCTCGTGGAGGACCCGGCCGGGGAGGTGACCGCCGTGCTGGACGACCGCATCGACCGGCTGTATGCCGTGGGTCCGGTGACGGACGCCCAACGCAACGCGGAGGGGGGCTTCTTCACGGCCGCCGCCGACCCGGACGTCGTGCGGCGCGCGGTCACCGGAACCCGCGCGCGGACGGACGTACGGGCACTCGCCGCGCTCAGTGACGGCGCGACGCGCTGGGTGGAGGTCTTCCGGGAGGGCGACTGGGCCGACTGCTTCGCCCTGCTGGGCAAGGAGGGCCCGCAGGGCCTGATCGACCGGGTACGCCTGGCGGAACGGGCCGACCCGGCGGGCCTGTCCTTCCGCCGCGGAAAGCCGCACGACGACGCGGCGGCCGTTTTCGCCGAGTTGTAGCCCCGGCTTGCCAGAACCAGCCCGTCCGGCGATTGAGGACGAAACGGCGGGTGAGCCGACAGCGGACGGGGGCCGGGCGGGGCTAAGACTCCGCGCTCACATTGAGCTGGTGGAGCAGCCGCGCCAGCTCGGCGATCTCCGCGCGGTCCCAGCCGGCGAGCTTGTGCACGTACTGGGCGCGCCGGGCGTTGCGTACGCGGGTGAAGCGGGCGCGGCCCTCCTCGGTGAGCTGGACCAGGGAGGCGCGGCCGTCGGCGGGGTCCGGGGCGCGGGTGACGAGGCCGAGGTCGGCGAGGGCGCGCAGCTGGCGGCTCATGGTGGCCTTGCCGACGCCGAAGTAGGCGGCGAGGTCCGTGGCGCGCTGGGTGCCGGCGTCCTCCAGGCGGACCAGCAGGCCGTAGGCCGCCGCCTCCAGGTCGGGGTGGACCGCGCGGGCCATCTCACCGGAGGAGGCGCGGGCGCGGCGCAGGAAGACGGCCAGCTCACGCTCCAGGGCGAGATACGCCTGGTCCACACCACTGCCGCCAGGGGTGTGCGAACCGGCGTCCTCGGGGGTCGGAGTACTGATCTGGTGCACGTCAGTGGCCCTCTCCAGCTTTTCAGCCGCTGAAATTTTCCTGAATCCACGGTCATCGCCGCAGCTCCGACAGTATTTCGCAGGAATAGACCAACGGAAGCACTGCGGGGGCCTATCCGGAGCGTGGCAGCGCCCGTACTTTTGTTGAGGAGCGACCTAATGGCATGACCACACCAATGGCGCTCCGGCCCTCTCCCCTCGCCCTCCTTGGCTCCCCCTACCCTCTCCCCTCCCCTCCCCTCCCCTCTCTCTTCCCCTCTCCCTGAGCATCACGGAGGCACTCCGTGCCCACCCCCAGGCCCCGCATTCCCCCTTCCGGCGGCCATCCCTCCGCCTCCTCCCCCCTCTCCGCCCTGCTCTACGCGCTGTCGTTGCTCTCCGCGCTCGTCCTCCTCGCCGCCTTCCCCGGCAGCCCCGTCGCCTCCGCCGGACAGCCCCACGGCTCCTACGCCCGGCTCCAGGCACCGGCGGACGGCTGACGCGGCGGAACGCGGTGCGGCGCCCACCGCGCCACACCGCGTCCACGGACGCCGGGCCCCCGGCACATCGGCTCCGGGGGCCCGGCCCATACCGCTCTCGTCCCGTCGTCAGCCGCAGGCGCCCGCCGGGCGGGTGCGGGTCACCAGGTCGGAGGTGCCGGTGGTGCCGTCGATCCACACCACCTGCTTGCCCGCCACGGCCGCCGCCGAGGACTGCTCACCCCGGTTGCAGGAGACGCGGCCCTTGCCGGAGCCGTCCGCCTGGAACTGCCACAGCTTGGGCATCGTCTCGTTGTGGTAGCCCGAGTCGGGCTGCTGCGCGGTGACGGTCACCGCCTCCTGGGAGACGGTGAGGTCGTAGGGGAAGAGCGCGTCGGCGCCCTTCTCCTTGCTGAGGTCGACGGCACCGGTGCCGTCGAGGTTCGCGCGGCGCACCGCCATCTGCCCGGCGTCGTCGCCCACCTCGTCCGCCAGCCAGAAGACGTGGCCGGCGTTGACACCGGTCTGGCCGATGGCCTCCGGGTTGCCGATCTGGGTCATCAGGGTCCGGCTGCCGCTCGTGAGGTCGAACACCTCGGTGCCCGCCTTGTAGGTGTCGCCCTCGGCGTACACCTTGGCGTACGCGATCTTGCCGCCGTTGAGGGACGGCAGGCCCGTCGCCAGCTCGGCCCGGCCGCCGTCCACCCAGGTCGGCACCTTGTCACCGGTGCGCAGATAGCCGACGTGGCGGCCCGCGAAGAACTCCATCTTCTCGAAGACGACCACACCGCCCTCGACCCGCACTCCGGAGAGGTCGGACGTGCTGGAGTACAGCTTCTTTATCGGGCCGCCCGCGAGCGGGCGCGACAGGATGTCCACGCCGGTCGGGCCGTACGCGGTCCAGGCCACGGTCTTGCCGTCCGTCGCCGGGTTCACGTGGTAGCGCCCGTCGTTGGGGCTGATCAGCTTCGGGCTGCCCTTGCCGTCGGCGCGGCCCGCGTAGACCGAGTACGGCTCGGAGCCGTCGTCGTTGGACTTGGCCGCCGTCCACCAGCCGCCGCCCGCGCCCACCCCGGTGCCCGAAGTGTTGAGCTTGCCCAGCAGCCGGTCGGAGTCGACGCCGAGGGCCAGCTCCCAGTTCGGGACGACACCGTGGGCGTTGAAGGAACGCTTGACGACGTTCAGTTCCTTGGCGGAGACCTTGAGCGCCTTGGCGGCGGCGAGCACCGCGTTGCGGCCCTCGGTGAAGCCGTCCAGGGGGGTCATGAACTCCGTCAGCGCCTTGTAGACGATCCTGTCGGCGAGGGTCCGGCCGACGTCCTCGCGGATGTCCCACAGGGCGCCCGAGAAGATGGTGGAGTTCAGGTGCACGCCGCCGTTGTCGGTGCCGAAGCCGACACCGAGGAAGTTCTTCGAGGTCGTGGCGCCGTCGTTGAGGTCGCGGAACGCGCAGTCGCGCGGTGACTTCGTGCGGCACAGGTTCTCGCCGAGCAGTCCGGCGGCCGGGTCGTCCATGGCCATGCCGGTGGCGTCCACGTCGAGGGCGTTGCCGAAGTAGTCGGCTACGGCCTCGTTGAGGGCGCCGGACTGGCCCGCGTAGACGAGGTTGGCGGAGTTCTCGACGACGCCGTGCGTCATCTCGTGGCCGACGACGTCCAGGTCGGCGGAGAGCGTCTTGTACTCGTCGTCGCCCCCGCCATACACCATCTTGGTGCCGTCCCAGAAGGCGTTGACGTACGCGTCGCCGAAGTAGGTGACGCCGACCAGCGAATTGATGGTCATGCCGCGGCCGTCGAGGCTGTCCCGGCCGTGCACCTTCTTGTAGTAGTCGAAGACCTTGCCGGCGGCCCAGTGCGCGTCGACCGCGCCGGCGTCGGTGGCCTCCTTGCCGAAGGTGGGGGTCGGCGAACCGAACTCCTTGATGCCCGACGGCCAGCGGCCGGAGACCTCACCGACGTCCTTGCCGCGCGCGTCCCAGGTGGAGAGGGTGTTCTTGCTGCCGCCCGCCATCCGGGACGGGTCACGCATGAGGTATTGGCCGCTCGCCTTGTCCTGGGTCAGGCCCAGCTCGACGGCCGTGCCGTCGTAGCGCACGCCCGAGCCCTTCACGCCCGGCTCGGTGGCACCGTCGCCGGGGCCCGCCGTGGTGCTGTCCGCCGTGCTCGTGGCTCCGCTGCCGCCCGCCGACCTGGGGGCACCGAACGTCTTGATGCCGCTGTAGTCCAGGACCGGGAAGCCGGCCTGGGCGTCGATGTAGACCTCGCGCAGCACCGGCTCGCCCGTGCCGGGGTGGGTGCCGCGCACGGTGATGTGGTGGGTGAGCACCCCGGGGCCCTTGGGCAGGACGACCAGTCCGCGTGCGGTGCCGGTGAGCGGGGCGGCCGGGGCGGCGCCCTTCTTCGGGGCGTCCTTGGTGGCCAGTTTCTGTCCGCCGAGCCGGGCGGCGGTCGCGGAGACGGCCCGCCGGACGGCCAGTTCCTCGCCGACCGTGGCCTCGGTGGCGACCTTCAGACCGGTGAAGTACTTGCCGGAGGTGCCGGTGACGACGCGCTTGCCGTCCTTCTTCTCCATCCGCACGACGTACTGGCCGCCGAGGACGTCGACACCGCGGTGCTTCTGCTGCAGCCGTACGGTCTCCCCCGTGCCCCGGCTGAGCGTCTGTACGGGCTTGAGGTCACGGCGCGGATCGGCGATGCGGTAGCGGCTCTGCTTGTCGGCGAGGTGTCCGCGGGCCGCGTCGGCGGCGCTGCCCGTCGGCCGCACCGCCTCCCGGATGCCGTCCACCAGTGCCGGGGTCGCGGTATTCGTCCCCGGGATCACATCCGCCGGGCTCCGGCCGGGCTCCGCCGCGTGGGCGGGCACCGCGGTGGCTATGAGCGCGGCGGCACCGAGCAATGCCGCCGCGCCCGATATTCCGCTTTTGCTGCTCGATCTTCCTGAACGTGCTCTGGGCTTACGCAAGGATTTCCCTCCGTACGTGCCTGACCGCCGGACATCTCCGGGCAGCGCCATGCAACTGGGTGGGGCGCGAACTCATCAATGGGGTGCGGGGGTTCAGTAGTGAACATGCACACTTGTGTGCGTTCCAGACCCCGGGTAACAATCACTCACATGATCGAGGGGGCGGAACTGCACGCCCTCGGCCTGGGGGAGGCCGAGGAGCGGGTCTACGAAGCGCTGCTGGACGGCCGGGCGCCGGACACGGCGGCCCTGGCTGCCGAACTGGGCCTGGATCGCGGTGAGTTGGATGCCGCTCTGGCCCGGCTGCGCGATCACGGCTTCACCCTGCCCGGCCCGCCGACGGCTCCGGGGGGCGGCCGGCCGCTGCCCCGGCCGGTGGCACCGGCCGCCGCCATCCGCACGCTGATCCACCGGCGGCAGGCCGAGCTGCATCTGAAGTCGGCCGAGTTGGAGCGATTACGCCTGTCGGCCGATCACATCGCGGGGCGGCTCAGCCCCGGCGGCACGGCCTTCGGGGGCGGCGTGGAAGCCGTCGCCGGCGCGGCGGCCATCGCCGAGCGCACGGCGTACCTGCTGGCCTCGGCCGAACGCGAGGTCGTCGTCCTGGACCGGCCGCCCTGCGCGGGCGGCATGGTGGCGGACCCGCTGTTCGAGACCCTGGTCGAGGCGCTGCCCGCCCGTGGCGTCGCGGTCCGCGTGGCCGTCCAGCGCGACGGCCTCTCCCCCGACCGGCTGCGGACGCTCACGGCCCTGGTGGGGCGCGGGGTGCGGGTGCGGACCGCCGGCGACGTCCTCACCCGTCTGATCGCCGTCGACGGGGTCACCCTGCTGCCGCCCGCCGACACCACCGACCCGGGGGCCTCGGCCCTGGTCATCGGGGAGACCCTGCTGCGTGACGCGCTGATCCCCCTCTTCGAGACGGTCTGGGACCGGGCGGTCCCCCTGGGCACCTCCGGCGGCGACGGCCGGGTTCCGGAGCAGCGCAAGGAGCTGCTCGGTCTGCTCGCGGCGGGTCTCAAGGACGAGGCCATAGCCCGCCGGCTCGGCGTCCACGTCCACACCGCCCGCCGTCGCATCAGCGCTCTGCTGAACTCGCTCGGCGCGGACACCCGCTTCCAGGCGGGCGCGCAGGCGACCTTGCGGGGCTGGCTGGACCGCTGACCGGCCGCGTAGCAGCCGGCCTCACCGCTCGGCGGCGCTCACCGCCCGCCTCTCCCGCAGGACGCCCGCGGCCCGCAGACACCAGTCGCGGTTCTCCCGTTCGAAGGCGAGACCGCGCAGACAGGTCAGATACGGCCCGATCCGCTCGCCCCGGAGCAGGAACTCCTCCTCGTCCGCCGCACCGCGCATCGTCCGCAGCAGCTCGCCGAACAGCTCGGCCTTGGCCGCGGCGACGGCCGCCCGCTCCTCCAGCTGTGCGATGACCGGTCCGCTGCCGACGCGGTCGGCGGCCCGGACCTTGACGAGCAGATCGTCGCGGATGAACGAGGGCTTCGACGCGGCGGCGGCGAACCGCTCCAGCTCGGCCGCGCCGGCGTCGGTGACGTGGAACAGCCGCTTGGTGGGCCGGCTCTCCTGGACCACCTCCCGGCCCGTGACCAGGCCTTCGCCCTCCAGCCTGGTCAGCTCGGCGTAGAGCTGCTGCGGCAGGGCGTGCCAGAAGTTCGCGACGCCGGCATCGAACGCCTTGGCCAACTGGTATCCGCTGCGCTCGCCGTCCAGCAGCGCCGCCAGCACGGCATGTCGCAAAGCCATCGGCTCGGCCCCTTCCCTTTCCCGGCCCGGGACCGCAGGATACCTACTCAAGAATCTGACTAGTCAGATTGATGACTGTTCTCAGGAGGAGCCATGGAGATCGCCGAACGCTTCCGCACCGCCGTGGAGAAGCGTGATCTCGAAGGAATGGAGGGCCTGTTCACCGAGGACGTCCGCTTCTACAGCCCGGTGAAGTTCGTCCCCTTCGAGGGCCGGCCCATGGTGCTGGGCCTGCTCGGCGTTCTGCTGCGCACGTTCGAGGACTTCCGCTACGTCGGCCGGTTCGAGGGCACGGCCGAGACCGGCACGGACGGCTCCGAGGCCGCGTCGGAGATCCTGCTCTTCCGGGCCACGGTCGACGGCAAGCAGATCCACGGCATCGACATGCTGCAGTTCGACGAGGAAGGTCTGATCAAGGAATTCACGGTGATGGTCCGCCCGCAGTCCGCCGTGCGGACGCTGGGGCAGGCGGTGTTCGCGGGCCTGGTGGCGGACGGCCTCGTCCCGGCTGCGCCCGGCCCGTCCGGCGGCTGAGGACGCCGGCGACATCGGGGAGAATGGGAAGCGACCGAGGGCATCGCGGACAGGCGCGGCGCTCACCCCCGCCAGGAGTACGAGACCTTGCCGAAGCAGCACGAGGCCCCGACCCCCGCCCCGGACCGCGCCGACCTGCGATCGGACTGCGGAAGCTGCTTCGGGCTGTGCTGCGTCGCACTGCCCTTCGCGGCCTCGGCGGACTTCGCGGTGAACAAGGACGCGGGCAAGCCGTGCTCGAACCTCACGGCGGATTTCACCTGCGGCATCCACACCCGGCTCCGCGACCGGGGCTTCTCCGGCTGCACCGTCTTCGACTGCTTCGGCGCGGGCCAGAAGGTCTCCCAGGTCACCTTCCTCGGCCGGAACTGGCGGGAGGCCCCCGAATCGGCCCGGCAGATGTTCGACGTGTTCCCCGTCATGCGGCAGCTCCACGAGCTGCTGTGGTACCTGACGGAGGCCCTGTCGATGCCGGCCGCGCGCTCCCTGCGCGGTGACCTGCGCCGCGCCCTGGACGACACCGACCGGCTGACGCGCGGCAGCGCGGAGGAACTCACGAAGGTGGACGTGGCCGAGGTCCGGGCCGGGGTGAACGCCCTGCTGCTGCGCACCAGCGAACTCGTACGGGCCGGTGTCCCGGGCCGCAAGAAGAACCACCGGGGGGCCGACCTCATCGGCGCCAGGCTGGGTGGTGCGAACCTGCGGGGCGCGAACCTGCGGGGCGCCTACCTCATCGCGGCCGACCTGAAGAACGCCGATCTGCGGTCGGCGGACCTGATAGGCGCGGACTTCCGCGACGCCGACCTGTCCGGCGCGGACCTGACCGATACCCTCTTCCTCACCCAGGCCCAGCTCA
The DNA here is from genome assembly GCF_055582085.1 of Streptomyces sp. NPDC042259. Classification (NCBI taxonomy): domain Bacteria; kingdom Bacillati; phylum Actinomycetota; class Actinomycetes; order Kitasatosporales; family Streptomycetaceae; genus Streptomyces; species Streptomyces sp. NPDC042259. The sequence continues at coordinate 401,656 of NZ_JBVJDW010000005.1, forward strand.
ACGCGGCGAAGGGCTCCCCCACGACGAAGCTGCCGCCGACGCTCAACCGGCCGGCGCACTGGTAGGTCACCACCGGCCGGTCGGACCCGGCCCGTGGGGCAGGTCTCAGTCCCGGGGGAAGTCGTCGGTATGCAGGGACAGGCCGACGACCGTGTCCGTCAGGTCGGCCGCCTCGCCGAAGTCATAGGTGCGCTCGGCCCGGTACTCGCCGTCCTTGGGCTGCGTGAAGAGGTGGCATCGACCGGAGTAGGGGTCGACGATGAGGTACACGGGGACACCGGCGGTCGCGTAGACGGCCTTCTTCGGACCGTAGTCATTGGCGGCGGTGTCCTTGGAAATCACCTCGACGACACACTCGATGTCCTGGTAACGCCAACGCCCTTTGGAATCCTTGGCCGCCCCCTGAGCGAGGGCCACCAGATCAGTCGCGTAGCCGTTGAGGCGACCGGGGAAGTCGATGCGCACGTCGGACTTGAGCTGCTGCCTCGCGTACCGGGTCCGCAACTGCTCATAGAGGTCGGCGATGATGTCCCAGTGCGTGTCCCGTTGCGGCGACATGTAGATGGCCCCCTCGACGATCTCTACCTTGTAGCCCTCGGGGACGGGCATCCGCTCCAGCCAGTCGAACATCATGTCCAGGCTGAGCTCGTCGCTGTCGGCCATCTCGATCCTGTCGGTCAGCTCGATGGTCACCGTGCGCTCCTCCCCCTGCCGCGCGTATCGCCGGCAGCCGCGCAGTACAACGATACGCACGCGCCCCGGGACACGCCCGTGGCCGGCCCCCGCGGGGGCCGGCCACGGGCTCGGCGCCGCTAGGCCGCGGCCGCGATCTCCGGTGCCGGCTGCGAGACGGCCGTCGCCGGTTCGAGGGCCAGTTCCAGGACCTGGCGGACGTCCGAGACCGGGTGGACGTCGAGGGTGGCGAGGACCTCCGCCGGGACGTCGTCCAGGTCGGCTTCGTTGCGCTTGGGGATGACGACGGTGGTCACCCCCGCGCGGTGCGCGGCCAGCAGCTTCTGCTTGACGCCGCCGACGGGCAGCACCCGGCCGGTCAGCGAGACCTCGCCCGTCATGGCGACGTCCGGGCGGACCCGGCGGCCGGAGAGCAGGGAGGCCAGGGCCGTCGTCATCGTGACGCCCGCGCTCGGACCGTCCTTGGGGACCGCGCCCGCGGGGACGTGGAGGTGGACGCCGCGCTCCTTGAAGTCGCCGACGGGCAGTTCCAGTTCGGCGCCGTGGGAGCGGAGGAAGGACAGCGCGATCCGAGCGGACTCCTTCATCACATCGCCCAGCTGGCCGGTCAGGGTCAGGCCCGCCGCGCCCGTCTCGGGGTCGGCGAGGGAGGCTTCCACGAAGAGCACGTCGCCGCCCGCGCCGGTCACCGCGAGGCCCGTCGCCACACCGGGTACGGACGTGCGGCGCTCGGCCGGGTCCTGGGCGGACTCGGGCGTGTGGTGCGGGCGGCCGATCAGGGCCCGCAGGTCGTCCGCGCCCAGGGTCACGGGCAGTTCCCGCTCGCCCAGTTCGTGCTGGGCCGCGGTCTTGCGCAGCAGCCGGGCGATCGAGCGCTCCAGGGTGCGCACGCCCGCCTCCCGGGTGTACTCGCCCGCGAGCTTGCGCAGGGCGTCGTCCGCCAGCACGACCTCGTCCGGCTCCAGGCCCGCGCGCTCCAGCTGCCGGGGCAGCAGGTGGTCGCGGGCGATGGTGACCTTCTCGTCCTCGGTGTAACCGTCCAGCCGCACCAGTTCCATGCGGTCGAGCAGCGCCTCCGGGATCGACTCCAGGACGTTGGCCGTGGCCAGGAAGACCACGTCCGACAGGTCGAGTTCGACCTCCAGGTAGTGGTCCCGGAAGGTGTGGTTCTGTGCCGGGTCCAGGACCTCCAGGAGGGCGGCGGCCGGGTCGCCCCGGTAGTCGGAGCCGACCTTGTCGATCTCGTCGAGCAGGACGACCGGGTTCATCGAACCGGCCTCCTTGACCGCCCGTACGATCCGGCCGGGCAGGGCGCCCACGTAGGTGCGGCGGTGGCCGCGGATCTCCGCCTCGTCCCGCACGCCGCCCAGGGCGACGCGCACGAACTTCCGGCCCATGGCGCGGGCGACCGATTCGCCCAACGACGTCTTTCCGACACCGGGCGGGCCGACGAGCGCCAGCACCGCGCCCCCGCGCCGCCCGCCGACCACGCCCAGCCCCCGGTCGGCGCGCCGCTTTCGCACCGCCAGGTATTCGGTGATCCGTTCCTTGACGTCCGCGAGGCCCGCGTGGTCGGCGTCGAGCACGGCCTTGGCGCCGGTGATGTCGTAGGCGTCCTCGGTGCGCTCGTTCCACGGCAGTTCCAGCACCGTGTCGAGCCAGGTGCGGATCCAGCCGCCCTCCGGGCTCTGGTCGGAGGCGCGCTCCAGCTTGTCGACCTCCTTCAGGGCCGCCTCGCGGACCTTGTCCGGCAGGTCGGCGGCCTCGACGCGGTCGCGGTAGTCGTCGGACTCGTTCTTCGGGTCGCCGTTGAGTTCGGCCAGTTCCTTGCGGACGGCGTCGAGCTGGCGGCGGAGCAGGAACTCGCGCTGCTGCTTGTCGACGCCCTCCTGGACGTCCTTGGCGATGGACTCGGCGACGTCCTGCTCGGCGAGGTGGTCGCTCAGCCGGACGACGGCGAGCTTGAGCCGGGCCACCGGGTCGGCGGTCTCCAGCAGCTCGACGCGCTGGGCGACGGTGAGGAAGGGGGAGTAGCCGGAGTTGTCGGCGAGCTGGGCGACGTCGTCGATCTGCTGGACCCGGTCCACGACCTGCCAGGCACCGCGCTTGCGGAGCCAGCTGGTGGCCAGCGCCTTGTACTCCTTCATCAGCTCGGTGACCGAGCCGGGCAGCGGGTCGGGGGTGATCTCCTCGATCAGAGTGCCCTCGACCCACAGCGCGGCCCCGGGCCCGGTGGTGCCGGCCCCGATGCGGACGCGGCGGACGCCGCGGATGAGTGCGCCGGGGTCGCCGTCGGAGAGCCGGCCGACCTGCTCGACGGTGCCGAGGGTGCCGACGCCCGCGTACGTCCCCTCGATCCGGGGCACAAGCAGCACCCTTGGCTTGTTGTCGCCGGTGGCGGCGGCCTGGGCGGCCTCCACCGCGGCCCGTACCTCGGTATCGGTCAGATCGAGCGGCACCACCATGCCGGGCAGCACCACCTCGTCGTCGAGCGGCAGCACGGGCAGGGTGAGCGGTGTGGACGTCGAAGCCATGATCTCCCCTTCGGCAGGCAAGTTGAGTTATACCGACTCAATGCTTCTGACGCCGAGGGTGTTCCCGGGAGCAGGGGCGAGGGTGTTCGCTCTGAGCGATCATGGCTGAGTGATCATGTCGGGGTCGCCGCCGGGAAGGCCCGTCGGTATTCCGTCGGCGTGACGCCGAAGTGCAGGGTGAAGTGGCGGCGCAGATTGGCCCCGGTGCCCAGCCCGCTCAGTTCGCTGATCTTCTCGACCGGCAGTGCGGTCGACTCCAGCAGCGACTGGGCCCGGGCGAGCCGCTGGGTGAGCAGCCACCGCAGCGGGGTGGTGCCGGTGGCCGCCTGGAGGCGGCGGAAGAAGGTACGAGGGCTCATCCCGGCGCGCCGGGCCAGGTCGTCGACGGTCAGCGGCCGGTCCAGGTGCCCGGTGGCCCACTGGAGTACCGGCCCGAGGCCCTCGTCGTCGGCGGCGGGTACGGACGCCTCGACGTACTGCGCCTGCCCGCCGGGCCGGTGCGCGGGGACGACCAGGCGGCGGGCCAGCTGGTTGGCGACGTGCGCGCCGAGGTCGCGGCGGACCAGGTGCAGACACAGGTCGAGCCCGGCGGTGACCCCGGCGCTGGTGAGGACGTCGCCGTCGTCCACGTAGAGGACCGAGTCGTCGACGTCGACCTTCGGGTACCGCCGCGCGAGTTCCTCGGTGTGCAGCCAGTGGGCGGTGGCGCGGCGGCCGTCGAGGATCCCGGCGGCGGCGAGCGCGAAGGCACCGGCGCACAGGGACACCATGCGGGCACCGCCGTCGGCGGCCCGGCGCAGCGCGGTGAGGAGTTCCGGGGGGAGTTCGCGGCCGCCGTCGACACAGGCTTCCGGCACCGAGGGGACGATCACGGTGTCCGCGCCGGCCAGCGCGTCCAGCCCGTGCGGGGTGCGCAGCGCGAAGCCGCCCGCACCGGCCGCGGCCTGCGCCGAGTCTCCTCCGGCGGAGCAGAGCCGCAGGTCGTACCAGGGGTCGGCCAGGTCGTGGTGCGGGATGCCGAAGACCGTGCAGACCACCCCCAGCTCGTACAGGTCCCAGAACGGGACATCGTCGTCGATCACGGCTACGGCCACGGAACCAGCGCTCATGCCCGGCAGCGTATGGCAGGAATTTTTCGACGGCCGTCAGTTCTGCCACTGTCCGGGTCCGGCGGGCGGTGCGAGCGTGGTCCTGCTTGATCGTCTTCCGCGGCACCTGCCGCGACACCTTCTGCGGCACATGGGGAGAAACATCATGAGTGTGACCGTTCTCGGCCTGGGTTCGATGGGCACGGCACTGGCCGACGCCTTCCTCAAGGCCGGTCATCCGACCACCGTCTGGAACCGCTCGGCCGCCCGGGCCGACGCGCTCGCCGGGCGGGGGGCCGTCCGCGCGGGCTCGGTGCGCGACGCGGTCACCGCGAGCGAGCTGGTCGTGATCTGCGTGACGACCTACGACGACGTCCACGCGGTCCTCGGCCCCGTCGGGGGCGACCTCGCGGGCCGCACCCTCGTCAACCTCACCTCCGGCACGCCCGAGCAGGCCAGGGCCGCCGCCGCGTGGGCCGCCGGGCACGGCGCCGGTTATCTCGACGGGGCGGTCATGACGACCCCGCCGGGCATCGGGAGCGCGGAGTTCATGCTGCTCTACAGCGGCTCCCCGGCCGCGTTCGCCGCGCACCGGACGACGCTGGCGAGCCTGGGCGACCCCGTGGACCTGGGCGCGGACCCGGGCCTCGCCGCGCTCTACGACACGGCCCTGCTCGGCCTGATGTGGTCGGCGCTCGGCGGCTGGCTGCACGGCGCCGCGCTGACCGGCTCCGAGGGGGTGCCGGCGGGGGACTTCACGCCGGTGGCGATCCGCTGGCTGACCACCGTCTCCGGGTTCATGGCCACGTACGCGCCCCAGGTCGACGCCGGTCACTACCCGGGGGACGACGCCACCTTGGACATCCACCTCGCGTCGATGGACCACCTCGTCCACGCGAGCGAGGCGGGCGGCCTGGACGTCGGGCTGCCGCTGCTGTTCAAGGCGTTCGTCGCCCGGGCCGTCGCCGCGGGCCACGGCGGCGACAGCTACGCGCGCCTGATCGAGGTCGTCCGCGCCGGGGGCCGGGCATGAGCGCACCACGGACCACCGCGGCGTGGGCCCGTCTCGTCGTCGAAGCGGCCGAGGAGTGCACCGCCGTCCTGGAGCGGGGCGCGGCGCAGGACTGGTCCGTGCCCGCCGGGGACCTCGACTGGACCTGTCACGCGACGCTCGACCACCTGGCGCTCGGCCTCGTCGGCTACGCGGGGCTGCTCACCGCGAAGCCGGCCGACCGCTACATCACGCTCTTCGCCTCACTGGACCCCAAGGCCCCGGTCTCAGCCCGGCTGGAGGGCATCCGCATCGCCGCGTCGCTGCTCGCGGGCACCGTCCGGGGTGCGGGGCCTCGGGACCGCGCCTGGCATCCGTGGGGCCACTCCGACGGGGCCGGCTTCGCCGCCATGAGCGTGGTGGAGACCGTCGTCCACACCCATGACGTGGCGCGGGGCCTCGGGCTCGGCTGGAGCCCGCCCGACGGGCTCTGCGCGCCCGCCCTCGAACGGCTCTTCCCCGGCGCCCCGCGGGGCCATGCCCCCGGGCGCACCCTCCTGTGGTGCACGGGCCGGGGCGTACTGCCGGGGCAGCCACGGCGGGAACAGTGGCAATGGGACGGCTCGGTCCGCTGAGAGGGCGTCCTTCCCGACGGCTCGGTCCGCTGAGAGCGCGGCCTCGCGGACGGCATCGGCGCTCCTTCGGCCGGCCGCGTCGCGGACCAGCGGCAGACAGGCCAGCCCGGTCAGCAGCGCGATGGGGTGGCCCCAGCTGGCGAGGGGGTCGGCGAACTCGATCAGGTCCTGGGCGCACATCGCGCCCGCCACGCCGAGCAGGGCCCACCGCCCGCCGGGCCGCAGCAGTCCGGACAGCGCGCCGACGCAGGCCATCAGCCCGAAGCTGATGCCGTAGTCGAGGCGGTGCAGCGAGGCCGCCGGCAGCCGGCCGGCGGCGACGGCGCCCGCCACCGGAAGCTCGGTCGCGAGCGTGGCCAGCACATGGCCGAGCAGGAAGACCCCGGCGGCGCGGCCCCCGCCGACGCGGCGCTCCAGCGCGGTGACGACGAGGAGGAAGGCCACGCCGTAGAGGGAGTAGAGCCCGCCCGCGATCCACAGGGCGCTGGCCACGAGGACGAACAGCGGACGCTCGGCGAGGTGTGCCGCGTCGGTGCTGGAGTCGCGCAGGAGCCGGCCGACGGTCGCCTGGTCGCCGAAGTCCGCGTAGAGGGCGGTGCCGAGCAGGACCAGGGCGTAGCAGAACGTGAACGGCGTGCCGGTGGGGGTGGGCAGCGCCCGGGCGAGGCGGCGGAGGCGGGACGGCGCACCGGGCGCGGTCGCGCCGCTTGCGGTCCGCGTGGCGGTGGCCGAAACGTCGGCGGCGTCCACCTCGGTCACTCGGCCGAGCCCCTTTCCAGCCCCTTTCCGCGGGGCCCTTCCGGGTATGCGCGGCGGCCGTGCGGCGGGCCCTCGGAAAAAGGCCGCGCACCGGTCGCCCCAAGAACACTAAGGTGCGCCGTGGCCTGCCGGATCCCGTCCGGCAGTGACCCCTGTCACCTCTGTCAACCGCACACCCGCCCCTTGCGTCCGCCGAGCATCATCACCCTCCCGGAGGCCCGCATGACCGCCCCGTACGTCCGCTACGACCACGACACCGAGGCCGCGCCCGTCATCGTCGAGCGCCGGGAGGGTCCGTACGGCGAGGTGGTGCTCAGACGGCGCGGGGCCGGGGCGCGCGCGGTGTACGAGATCATCGCCAACGGCTGTTTCCTGATGGACACCTCCGACGGCCGTTCCGAGCGGCTGCTGGTCGACGCCGCGCTCGCCGCGCTGCCCGCCGGGCGCCCCGGTCCCACCGTCCTGATCGGCGGGCTCGGGGTGGGCTTCTCGCTCGCGCACGCGGCCGCCGAGCCACGCTGGGGGCGCGTCACGGTCGTCGAGCGGGAGGCGGCGGTCATCGACTGGCACCGCACCGGGCCGCTGGCCGCGATCTCCGCCGAGGCGCTCGCCGACCCGCGTACGGAGATCCTCCACACCGATCTCGTCGCCCACGTCCGCACCCCGGGAACCGTCTACGACGCGCTGTGCCTCGACATCGACAACGGGCCCGGCTGGATGGTCACGGAGGACAACGGGGGGCTCTACTCCCCCACCGGTCTCGCGGCCTGCCGGGCCCGGCTGACGCCCGGCGGGGTGCTCGCCGTGTGGTCCGCGCAGCCCTCTGCGGAGTTCGAGGACGCCCTCCGTAATGCCGGGTTCGACGGGGTAAGGACCGAAGAGATCACCGTTGCCCGGGGCGTCCCGGACGTGGTCCACCTCGCGGTCAAGGCCGCGTAGCCGTCCCCCGCCACCTGCCCGTACCCTGCTTGCCACAGTCGCAGGACGAGGCACGGAAAGACGCTAGGGGCGGGGCGCATGGAGCACACACACATCGGCCCGAGCGGCACCACGGCCTCCACGGGGACACAGCGACGGGTGCTGGTCGTCGAGGACGACCGGACGATCGTCGACGCCATCGCCGCCCGGCTGCGGGCCGAGGGCTTCCAGGTGCGGACCGCCGGCGACGGCCCGGCGGCGGTCGACGCCGCCGAGGCCTGGCAGCCGGACCTGCTGGTGCTGGACGTGATGCTGCCGGGCTTCGACGGCCTGGAGGTCTGCCGCCGGGTGCAGGCCCAGAGGCCGGTGCCGGTGCTGATGCTCACGGCCCGTGACGACGAGACCGACATGCTGGTCGGGCTGGGCGTGGGCGCCGACGACTACATGACGAAGCCGTTCTCGATGCGGGAGCTGGCGGCGCGGGTGCACGTCCTGCTGCGGCGGGTGGAGCGGGCCACGCTCGCCGCGCACACACCGCGCAGCGGCATCCTGCGCCTGGGCGAGCTGGAGATCGACCACGCGCAGCGCCGGGTGCGGGTGCGGGGCACGGACGTGCATCTGACCCCCACGGAGTTCGATCTGCTGGTCTGTCTGGCGAACACCCCCCGCGCGGTCCTCTCCCGCGAGCAGCTGCTCGCCGAAGTGTGGGACTGGGCGGACGCCTCCGGCACCCGCACCGTGGACAGTCACATCAAGGCGCTGCGCCGGAAGATCGGCGCCGAGCGGATCCGTACCGTCCACGGCGTCGGATACGCGCTGGAGACCCCGGCGGCATGACCGGCGGCCCCCTCCCCGGCGACGGCCCCCGGCAGCCGGGCCCGTGGAGCCGGCTCTGGGCGGCGCTGCGCCCGCTGGACCCCTACCGGTCGGTGAAGGCGGCGCTGGGCGCCCTCGTCATCGGCTCGGTGGTCATCACGACCTTCCTGGTCTTCGTCGCGATCCACTCGGCCACCGAGCTGCGGGTCATCACGATCTTCTCGATCATCGCCTCGCTGCTGATCACCCAGTTCGTGGCGCACGGGCTGACCGCGCCGCTGGACGAGATGACCGACGTCACCCGGTCGATGGCGCACGGGGACTACACCCGGCGGGTCGGCGGCGGCCGGCGGGACGAGTTCGGGGACCTGGCCGAGGCCTTCAACCGGATGGCGGCGGACCTGGAGGCGGTCGACACCCACCGCAAGGAGCTGGTCGCCAACGTCTCGCACGAGCTGCGCACCCCCATCGCGGGGCTGCGGGCGGTGCTGGAGAACGTGGTGGACGGGGTCTCGGAGGCCGACCCGGAGACGATGCGCACCGCGCTGCGCCAGACGGAGCGGCTGGGGCGGCTGGTGGAACAGCTGCTGGATCTGTCCCGGCTGGACAACGGGGTGGTGCCGCTGCACGCGCGGCGCTTCGAGGTCTGGCCCTATCTGGCGGGGGTGCTCAAGGAGGCCAGCATGGCGGCCGGCTCCGGCTCCTCCCCGCGCGCCCGCAAGGACGTGCATCTGCACCTGGACGTCCAGCCGCCGGAGCTGACCGCGCACGCGGACGCCGAGCGGCTGCACCAGGTGGTGGCCAATCTGGTGGACAACGCCGTCAAGCACAGCCCCCGGCACGGCCGGGTCACGGTCCGCGCCCGCCGGGGCGAGGGGCCGCAGTCGCTGGACCTGGAGGTCGTGGACGAGGGTCCGGGCATCCCCGAATCCGAGCGGCACCGGGTCTTCGAGCGCTTCAACCGGGGCAGCTCGGGACAGCAGGGGCCGGACACCGACGGGGGCACCGGACTGGGCCTGGCCATCGCGCGCTGGGCGGTCGATCTGCACGGCGGCAGCATCGGTGTGGCCGAATCCCCACGCGGGTGCCGCATCCGGGTCACTCTTCCGGGCGGACCTTGAGAAGCGACTTGACGTAGGGTCGGTGGTGGAAGCACACATTCAGCGGGATGTGGGCAGGAGTCGACGAACCCGGAAGCCAACGGGAGAAGCGGAACCCCGTCTGCTTCCCGCCACGTCATGCCCCGAAACCCGTCGATGAATGTGACTTAGGCGACGACTGGCCGGGGTGGCCTGCATACAGTGCCTCGACAGGCGTAGCCTTTATTCCCGCTGTCCATCACCTTGTGAAGCGGAAGAGGGCGGTTGCCGCCGTGTCGCCACAGTCCCCCAACACCTCGAGCGTCTCGACCAACCAAGACGGGCAGGGCAAGAGCCCTGCCGACGTCTTCGGTTCCAATGAGTGGCTCGTCGACGAGATCTACCAGCAGTACCTCCAGGACCCGAACTCGGTCGACCGAGCCTGGTGGGACTTCTTCGCCGACTACAAGCCCGGGAAGGACACGGGGTCGGCCGCCGCCACCCCGCCCGCCCCCCCGGGCACCGCGCCGGCCTCCCCGCCGACCGCGCCGTCCGCGCCGTCTGCGCCGGCTCAGCCCGCCGCCGCTCCGGCCGCGCCCGCGCAGCCCGCCGCGGCCAAGCCCGCCCAGGCCCCCGCGGCCCCGGCGGCGCAGCCGGCCGCGGCGAAGCCCGCCGCGAAGGCTCCCGCCAAGGCCCCCGCGCAGCCGGCCCCCGCGGCCGAGGCTCCGCAGGGCCCCGAGTACGTGACGCTGCGCGGCCCGTCCGCCGCGGTCGCCAAGAACATGAACGCCTCGCTGGAGCTGCCGACGGCCACGTCCGTCCGCGCCGTCCCGGTGAAGCTGCTGTTCGACAACCGCATCGTCATCAACAACCACCTCAAGCGGGCCCGGGGCGGGAAGGTCTCCTTCACCCACCTCATCGGCTTCGCGATGGTGCAGGCCCTCAAGGCCATGCCGTCGATGAACCACTCCTTCGCGGAGAAGGACGGCAAGCCGACGCTGGTCAAGCCCGAGCACGTCAACCTCGGCCTGGCCATCGACCTGGTCAAGCCGAACGGTGACCGCCAGCTCGTCGTCGCGGCCATCAAGAAGGCCGAGACGCTGAACTTCTTCGAGTTCTGGCAGGCCTACGAGGACATCGTCCGCCGCGCCCGCGTCGGCAAGCTGACGATGGACGACTTCACCGGGGTCACCGCCTCGCTGACGAACCCCGGCGGCATCGGCACCGTGCACTCCGTGCCGCGTCTGATGCCCGGCCAGGGCCTCATCGTCGGCGTCGGCGCGATGGACTACCCGGCCGAGTTCCAGGGCACCTCCCAGGACGCCCTGAACAAGCTGGGCATCTCCAAGGTCATGACCCTGACCTCGACGTACGACCACCGTGTGATCCAGGGCGCCGCCTCCGGCGAGTTCCTGCGCGTCATGAGCCAGCTGCTGCTCGGCGAGGGTGACTTCTACGACCAGGTCTTCGAGGCCCTGCGGATCCCCTACGAGCCGATCCGCTGGCTGCGCGACATCGACGTCTCCCACGACGACGACGTCACCAAGGCCGCCCGGGTCTTCGAGCTGATCCACTCCTACCGGGTCCGCGGCCACGTCATGGCCGACACCGACCCGCTGGAGTACCGCCAGCGCAAGCACCCCGACCTCGACATCACCGAGCACGGGCTCACCCTGTGGGACCTGGAGCGCGAGTTCGCGGTCGGCGGCTTCGCCGGCAAGGCGATGATGAAGCTGCGCGACATCCTCGGCGTGCTGCGCGACTCGTACTGCCGCACCACCGGCATCGAGTTCATGCACATCCAGGACCCCAAGCAGCGCAAGTGGATCCAGGACCGGGTCGAGCGCGGCCACTCCAAGCCCGAGCGCGAGGAGCAGCTGCGCATCCTGCGCCGGCTGAACGCGGCGGAGGCCTTCGAGACCTTCCTGCAGACGAAGTACGTCGGCCAGAAGCGCTTCTCGCTGGAGGGCGGCGAGTCCGTCATCCCGCTGCTCGACGCCGTGCTGGACTCGGCCGCCGAGTCGCGTCTGGACGAGGTCGTCATCGGCATGGCCCACCGTGGCCGGCTGAACGTGCTGGCCAACATCGTCGGCAAGTCGTACGCGCAGATCTTCCGCGAGTTCGAGGGCAACCTGGACCCGAAGTCGATGCACGGCTCCGGCGACGTGAAGTACCACCTGGGCGCCGAGGGCACCTTCACGGGTCTCGACGGCGAGCAGATCCAGGTCTCGCTGGCCGCCAACCCGTCCCACCTGGAGACGGTCGACCCGGTCGTCGAGGGCATCGCCCGCGCCAAGCAGGACATCATCAACAAGGGCGGCACGGACTTCACCGTCCTGCCCGTCCAGCTGCACGGTGACGCGGCCTTCGCGGGCCAGGGCGTCGTGGCCGAGACGCTGAACATGTCCCAGCTGCGCGGCTACCGCACCGGCGGCACCGTGCACATCGTGATCAACAACCAGGTCGGCTTCACCGCCGCCCCGGAGTCCTCGCGCTCGTCGATGTACTGCACCGACGTCGCCCGGATGATCGAAGCGCCGATCTTCCACGTGAACGGTGACGACCCGGAGGCCGTGGTCCGCGTCGCGCGGCTCGCCTTCGAGTTCCGCCAGGCGTTCAACAAGGACGTCGTCATCGATCTGATCTGCTACCGCCGCCGGGGCCACAACGAGGCCGACAACCCCTCGTTCACCCAGCCGCTGATGTACGACCTGATCGACAAGAAGCGCTCGGTGCGCAAGCTCTACACCGAGTCCCTCATCGGTCGCGGCGACATCACGCTGGAAGAGGCCGAGCAGGCCCTGCAGGACTACCAGGGCCAGCTGGAGAAGGTTTTCACCGAGGTCCGCGAGGCGACGGCCGCGCCGACCGCGGCCGAGGTCCCGGCCCCGCAGGCCGAGTTCCCGGTCCCGGTGAACACCGCGATCTCCCAGGAGGTCGTCAAGCGGATCGCCGAGTCGCAGGTCAACCTGCCCGAGCACGTCACGGTGCACCCGCGGCTGCTGCCGCAGCTGCAGCGCCGCGCGGCCAGCGTCGAGGACGGCACGATCGACTGGGCGATGGGCGAGACCCTCGCCTTCGGCTCGCTGCTGATGGAGGGCACCCCGGTCCGGCTCGCCGGCCAGGACTCCCGCCGCGGCACGTTCGGCCAGCGCCACGCGGTGCTCGTCGACCGGGAGACCGGCGAGGACTACACCCCGCTGATGTACCTCTCCGAGGACCAGGCCCGTTACAACGTCTACGACTCGCTGCTCAGCGAGTACGCGGCGATGGGCTTCGAGTACGGCTACTCGCTGGCCCGCCCGGAGTCGCTGGTGCTGTGGGAGGCCCAGTTCGGTGACTTCGTCAACGGCGCCCAGAGCATCGTCGACGAGTTCATCTCCTCCTCCGAGCAGAAGTGGGGCCAGACCTCCGGCGTCACGCTGCTGCTGCCGCACGGCTACGAGGGCCAGGGCCCGGACCACTCCTCGGCCCGTGTCGAGCGTTTCCTCCAGCTCTGCGCGCAGAACAACATGACGGTCGCGATGCCGACCCTGCCGTCGAACTACTTCCACCTGCTGCGCTGGCAGGTCCACAACCCGCACCACAAGCCGCTGATCGTCTTCACCCCGAAGTCGATGCTGCGTCTGAAGGCCGCGGCGTCGTCGGCGGAGGAGTTCACCACCGGCAGCTTCCGCCCGGTCATCGGTGACGACACGGTCGCCACCGATGACGTCCGCAAGGTCGTCTTCTGCTCCGGCAAGGTCTACTACGACCTCGTCGCCGAGCGGACCAAGCGCGGTGCGAACGACACGGCCATCATCCGCATCGAGCGGCTGTACCCGCTGGCGGGTGCGGAGCTCCAGGCGGAGATCGCCAAGTACGCCGGCGCGGAGAAGTTCGTGTGGGCCCAGGAGGAGCCGGCGAACCAGGGTGCCTGGCCGTTCATCGCGCTCAACCTGATCGACCACCTGGACCTGGCCGTCGGCGCCGACATCCCGGCCCGGGAGCGGCTGCGGCGGGTCTCCCGCTCGCACTCCTCCTCCCCGGCGGTCGGCTCGGCCAAGCGCCACCAGGCGGAGCAGGCGGCACTGGTCGCCGAGGTCTTCGACATCTGACCTCGACCGGCCTTTCGGTAACGGACACGGGCCCCCACCGCTACGGCGGTGGGGGCCCGGTGTTTTTGGCCGCGTGGCCGGACCACGGGCGTGCCCTGACGCCCGTGCGTATCGTTGTACTGCGCGGCTGCTGAAAGGCCAGCGGCAGCGGGGAGGAGCGTCACGGTGACCATCGCAATGACCGACAGGACCGAGATGGCCGAGAACGACGAGCCGGGCTCGGAAGACATGTTCGAGCTGCTCTACGAGATCGTCCCCGAGGGGTACAAGGGCGAGATCGTCGGGGGAGCTATCTGCATGGCACCGCAGCGGGGTACGCACTGGGAAATCATCGGCGAGGTGTTCCTGCAGCTGAAGCAGCATTTCGGGCGCCGGAGCAGGGTCATGTCCGATGTCCGCCTCGACCTCCCGGGTGACCGCAACGCCTTCGCCCCCGACCTCTTCAAGCTGTCGGACGACGCCGAGCCGGACGCGAAGGGCCGTTGGCGCCATCAGGACGTCGAGTTCGTCCTTGAGGTGATCTCACAGGCGACCGCCGACAACGACTACGGCAAGAAGAAGGACGCCTACGCTGACGGAGGCATCCCGGTGTACGTCATCGTGGATCCCTACACCGGCCAGTGCCATGTGCACACGGAGCCGAAGGACGGTGAGTACCGCGCCAACCGCACCCTCGACTTCGGTGACCCGGTCGACCTGACGGACACGGTTCTGGGTTTGTCCCTGACGACCCGGTCGTTCCCCCGGGACTGACCCTGGGGTGGTCCCCACCGGGCGGCCGGACCCGCACGCGGGCGTGGAAATACGGAACGTACGGGCACTGTGAGGTCCTGGCCAGGACCTCACAGTGCGCGCCGCCTATCCTGGGCGGGACCGTTCGACCACCCTGACATTCCCCACGGAGAGCACGTTGTACTTCACCGACCGCGGTATCGAGGAGCTGGAGAACCGGCGGGGCGAGGAGGAGGTCTCCCTCGGGTGGGTGGCCGAGCGCCTGCGTGAGTTCGTCGACCTCAACCCGGACTTCGAGGTGCCGGTGGAGCGGCTGGCGACGTGGCTGGCCCGTCTGGACGACGAGGACGACGACGACCTGTAGGGAAATCAGCCCGTCCGGCGATTGAGGACGCGCCCGCAGGGCGCTCGCCGCCGCAGGCGGCAAAACCGGCCCGCAGCCGAAGACCGCCGGCCAGGCGGGCCGCGGGCCCCTACATCCGTCCCCGCCACCGGTCGTACGCCAGCGTCAGTACCCCGTCCGCCGCCAGCGCCCACCCCGCCGCCGCCCAGCCCCGGCGCCCGGCGCGGCGGGCACAGAAGGCCAGCGAGACACCCGCCGCTATTTCCGCCACGCCCCGGGCCTGCGCCCTCGGGCCGCGCGTCCATGCGCCCAGCGCACCCCGCTCGGACTCGTCGAGCCCGGTGCGCAGGGCCTCCCGCCAGCCCGGCCATTCGACGGTCTCGGTGGCCGGCAGCGCCGCGGCCGCCTCGCGCAGTTCGTCCGCGTCCGCGCCCGGCACGAGGCCCGTCCCGAGGTGCAGGCCCGCGCGGGCGAGCACCGCCACCAGGCCCAGCGCCCGGGCGGGCGCGTCGAGGTCCGCGTCCGGCGCGGTGAGCCGGTCGAGCGCCGCCCCGTCGAGCACGGGGTCGAGGCCGAGCCGGGCACGCAGGGCCGTCATGGCCTCCTCCGCACCGGGCTGCGGCGTGCCGTCCGCGCGCCACGTGTGCGAGACCGTGCGGCGGAAAGCCGCCGCCACCACGAAGCCCGCTTCGGCGCCGTCCCACCACAGGCCGACGACCGGCCACGACTCCCCGCCGGTCAGCACGTGCGCCCAGTCGGTCGTCAGGATGGACAACTCCTCGCCCTCGTCCCGCCAGGAGTCCGCGCCGGGGACGAGCACGCTCCATTCCTCGCCCGCCGGGGCGAGGAGCACAGGCATGCCGAGGAACCGGGCGGAGGAGCGGACGCGGTCGGGCTCGGCCCGGCAGAGCAGCAGGGCCCCTGCCGCCGGACGGTGATCGGTAGCTGGCATGCGTCAACGCTATGCCACCCGGGTGACACTTGACTTACCCCGACCGCGATATATCGTGTTTGACAAGAGACGCGATATGTTGCGAGGAGGCCCGGCATGTCCGACCGGTCAGAGCGAACGGATCAGCGCCACTGGTCACTGTCCGCGCCACGGACGCTCACCTTCGAGGAGCCGGTCACGGCCTTGAACGTGCGGCTCGTGGGCGGCACGGTCAACGTCGTGGGCGCGAGTGCCGGGCCCGCCCGGCTGGAGTTGTCCGAGATCGAGGGCCCGCCGCTCGTCGTCACGCTCCACGACGGCACGCTCGTCGTCGGGTACGAGGACCTGCCCTGGCAGAACTTCCTCAAGTGGTTCGGCCGCCGCGAGTGGAAGCGCGCGGCCACCGTCACCCTGACCGTCCCGGCCGCCACCCGGGTCGAGGTCGGCGTCGTCACCGCGAGCGCCGTTCTCTCCGGGATCTCCGGCCGTACGGACGTCCGTGGCGTGGGCGGGGAGATCACGCTCGTCGGGCTGACCGGGGCCGTGCGGGCCGAGACCGTCACCGGGCGGCTGGAGGCCCAGTCCCTCGGCGGCGATCTGCGCTTCCAGTCCGTCTCCGGCGACCTCACGCTCGTCGACGGCTCCGCCGGCACCGTCAGGGCCGAATCGGTCAGCGGCGACGTGGTGGTGGACCTCTCCCCCACCGCGACCTGCCCCGACCTCGACATCACGAGCGTCTCCGGCGAGGTCGCCGTCCGGCTGCCGCACCCCACCGACGCGGAGGTGGACGCGGGCACCGCGAGCGGCACGGTCTCCTGCGCCTTCGAGGACCTGCGCGTCAGCGGCCCGTGGGGCGGCCGGAAGATCACCGGCCGGCTCGGCGCCGGACACGGCAAACTCAAGGTCACCACCGTCTCGGGCGCGGTCACGCTGTTGCGCAGGCCCCCGGAGCCGGACCCGGGCGGCGGCCCGGCCGACGCCCCCGCGCAGGGAAAGGTCCTCTGATGCCCCCCGTCTTCGCCCACGGCCGACTGCGTCTGTACCTCCTCAAGCTGCTGGACGAGGCGCCCCGCCACGGTTACGAGGTCATCCGGCAGCTGGAGGAGCGCTTCCAGGGGCTGTACGCGCCGTCCGCCGGCACGGTCTATCCCCGGCTGGCCAAGCTGGAGGCCGAGGGCCTCGTCACCCACACCACCGAGGGCGGCCGGAAGGTCTACTCCCTCACCGACGCCGGCCGCGTCGAACTGGCCGGCCGCCGGGGCGAGCTGGCCGAGCTGGAGCTGGAGATCCGCGAGTCCGTCTCCGCGCTCGCCGCCGACATCCGCGAGGACGTCCGTGGTGCCGCCGGTGACCTGCGGCGCGAGATGCGCGAGGCCGCGCTCCGGGCCCGTACGGACGGCGCCGGGGCGGCCGGCGGGCAGCCCGGCGACGCCTTCCCCGGTGACTACTTCGCCGGGGCGAAGGAGGAGTTGCGGCGCGCCAAGGAGGAGTGGCGGGAGCAGGCCCGCCGGGCGAAGGAGGAGAGCCGCCGCGCCCGCGAGGACGCGCAGCGGGCCCGCCGCCAGGCCCGGCGGACCGAGGACCGCACCCGTGAGGAGGTGCGGCGCGTCAAGGAGCGCGTGGAGGAGCAGGTCCGCGAGCACCTGCGGCACGGCGACTGGCCGGCGGGCCTGGTCGAGGGCGTCAGCGCCCTCGCCAGGGAACTCGGCGCCCTCGCCGGCCAGGGCCGCGCCCACCGCGAGCCGGACGCCGCGCCCGACGACACGGTGGAGCGGGAGGACGGGCCCGGCCGACAGGAGCGGCCCGCGTGGGCCTCGGCCGACGACACGCTCTCCGAGGACCCGGCCCGCGACCTCGACCGGCTGCTCGACCGCTTCCGCGACGACGTCCGCGACACGGCCCGCGACCACGGGGTGACCCCCGGGCAGCTGGCCGCGGCCCGCCGCCACCTGGCGGCGGCGGCCGCCCGTATCGACGCGGTGCTGAGGCCGATGCCCTAGGCCGTGTCCGGCGGATCATGTGGGCGGGCGCTGCGGCCCGTGGAGTCCGCACCACCGCTGCGCGGCGCTTGAGGACGCGCCCGCCGGGCGCTCAGCCGCCGCAGGCAGCAAAGACGGCCGGTAGCCGAAGATCCACCGGACACGCCCTAGGCATGTCCGGCGGATCGTCGGCTGCGGGCCGGTTGTGCCGCCTACGGCGGCGGGCGCGCCTCGCCTGTCCGGCGAATCGTCGGACAGGCGAGAGGCCCTACTCGTCCCGCGGACAGGCGAACGCGCCGCCCGGCCCCCAGGTCGTCCGCTCGTCCTGGCTGGCCCGGAACCCGCACTCCAGTGCCACTTCCGGGCCCGACTCGGTGTCGTGCAGCATCAGCAGCCGTTTGTTCACCGGGACTTTGCCGTTGCGGTCGAAGGCCAGCACCCCCGTGGCACCGCGCTTGCCGTCCGGCCCGCCGACGCCCCGCACCAGGGACTGCTGCACCGTGCCCAGCCCGAACGGCGCCGCACCCGCGTCCTGCCGGGCGGTGTTGACGGCGGCGCCCAGCAGCCGCAGCGCGTCCCAGGCGAGCGGGGCGTGGCCGTCGTTGCCCCACAGGTCGTCCGCGCCGTAGGCCTTGCGGTACTGGTCACGGAAGCGGTCGCCCATGACGTTGGGCGAGTGGCTCCTGGGCAGCGCGTGCGCCGCGTAGTACAGCCGCACCCGGGGGTGCAGGGCGCTGGGGTGCTGCGCGTCGACGACCGCGTTGGTGATGTCGTTGCCGCCGACCACCGTCAACCGCCCGTCGCACCGGGTGCCACTGGCGAACTCCTCCAGGAACGCGCTGAATTCGACCGGCCGGGCCGCCCAGTACAGGACCGTGCGCGGATCCTCCCGGACGCGCTCGCAGACCCTGATGGCCACCTCGGCCAGGGTGCTCGCCGTCTCGACCCGGTCGCCCGACGCGGGCGGGACGGGCTCCCGGCCGGGCTCCGCGGTGTAGCGGATCGTCCGCGCGCCCTTGAACTCCGACGTGAACAGCTCGCTCAGGTCGGCGCTGTAGGTGTCCGTGGGGTCCGCGACCACGACCGCCGCGCGGGCCGGGGCGCACACCCCGGCCGCGGTCTCCACGATGTTGCCGCGCCGGGCGAAGTCGGCGGCGATCCGGGCCTCGCGCCGGTTGTCGGGCGCCACCTGCCGGTACATGCCGTGCCACTGCATCTCCAGCGCGGTCGCGGTGGTGCCGATGACGGGCAGCCCCGCGTCGCCGAGGATGTCCCGGGCGGCCAGGGAGTCGGCGCGGCTCTGTCCGAGGCCGACCACGCCCATGATCTGCTGCTCGCCCTTGTGTTCCGCCATTTCCCGTACGAGTTCCCCGGCCACTTCCGGGGCGTTGGAGAAGCGCGGGCCCCCGTCGAGGACCCGCACCCGCAGCCACACCTTGTGGTGCACGTCCTTGGCTGCCTCGCTGTTGAGTTCCTGCTGGGCGAGGGCGATGCCGCGCAGCTCGGGGACGGCGCCGCTGTACAGGCCGTCGTTCCAGTTGTCGACGGTCACCGGGACGCCGAGGTAGACGACCGTGCGGATGACCGTGTCGGCCCGCTTGGCGGCCGCTTCGGCCTGCTTGTTCTGCGTGTCGATGGCCGCCCGTGCCCGCGCGTACAGCTCCTTGGGGCTCTCCTGGGGGATCCGGCCCGGCACGGCCGGTTCCGTCATGGTCACCGTGGCGCCGAGGCACCGGTCGCTGCTGGGGTCGACGAGCCGCAGCACGCCCTGGTAGCCCAGCAGGGACAGCACCGTGACCCCCGCCACCGCCATCGCGAACGCCTCGGCCCGCGGGGCCAGGTCGGAGGAGACCCGGCCGGGCTGGATCTCCGGGTAGCCGCGCAGCCGGCTCTCCGCCTCCTCGTCGTGCCGCCCGGCCAGCGGCTCCACGCCGACGACGACCGAGCGGCCCCGCCCCCGGCCGGGGCTCCGCGCCCAGGAGTCGATCGTGGTCGTCGCCATGGCGAGGCTCTGCGGGGTGTCCGCGGCGGCCGGGTCCACCGCCAGCAGGACGACGGCGGTGCTGCCGGTCTGCTCGACCGCCTGCGGAAAGCCGCGCACCACGCTCTCGGTGACCGAGGCGGGGGCGCCGCCGCGCGGGAAGACGAGGACGAACCGGGCCCGGCGCCGCCGCACCCACGGGGAGAGGCGGCGGCCGCGCACCGCCGCCTCCAGGTCGCCGAGCAGCGCGCACAGCAGCGCGCCCTCCCGGTCGCGGGTGACCACCTCGTGCTGGCGGAAGAAGTCGCCACGGCCCGAGGGCACCCGCGCCCAGCTCCGGAACCAGCCGCCTTTGCCCATCATGCGGCGCCCCGCGCGGAGGCCGTACAGCCAGCGCGGCAGCACCTCGAACACGGGGTGGCGGAACCAGTGCCACATCCAGGCCGCCACGTTCGCGGGCGGTGTATCCGCACCGCTGATCGCGTGCAGTGCCTTCAGGGCGCGGGAGTCCTTGCGGCGCTCGGCGTAGCACTGGTCGCGCAGGTCCCGGGCGCGCACCGCGGGTTGGTCCTCCGTCGAGGAGGCGGCGGCGAAGGCGCGCAGGAGCCGGTAGCGGGGCAGCCGCAGCCGGCCGAAGCCGGCGGGGGTGTTCTCCCGCAGACCGTTCTCGATCTGTTCGAAGACGTCCGGCGTCCGCCGGCCGTCGCCGCGCGGCCGGGGTTCCTGGACCCGGGCGTACGGGACGAGCGCGCGGCCGCGCACCCGCAGCCGCAGGCACTCTCCCTCCGCGATCCGCTCGGCCTCGTCGCCCGGGCCCCGCTGGACGAGGACGATCCTGGCGGAGGGCCCGCGGCGCCCCGGTGGCACGAGCACGAGTTCTTCGAGCGCGGTGACGAAATCCCCTACGGCGGGGAGTGGTGGAATCGATGAGGACATGGCTTCACCCCCGAACGGCCCGTCGCCGGGCCGCCACAGTCCTTGCGCACCGATGTACTTCGACGTAGGCGATGACGTCGGTATGACTACGTCGATTGGCGGGGCGCTCGCCCCGAGCCCTCCATCATCCTCAGGCCCCGGGTGTGGCGCCACCGCACCGGCTCACTCCGTTTCGCGCCCTGGCGTGACCACCACGGAGACCGGCGCGGCGGCGTGCGGCGCGCCGTGCAGAAGGACCGTTCCGCGCTCCCCCGGCGGTATGTCCCGGGTCCTGGTCCGGGCGGGTCCGGTCACGGCGATGTGCCAGCCGCGCGGGGCGGGCGGCAGGGAGAGTTCGCTGGTGCCCGCCGGGTGCGGCCGGTAGGCCAGGCGGTAGGTGAGGGCGGCCGGTTCGTAGGACTCGGTCGTGACCGCGCCGGCGACGGCGGGGGCGTACGGGCGTGCCGTGCGCTCCTTGTTGGTCCGGAAGCGGCCCTCGGCGTCCAGGGCGCAGTAGCCGCCGCCGTAGCACCAGGTGTAGCCGGCCCAGCCGGAGGTGTAGCGGGCGAGGGAGGCGAGGGCGTCGTCGTAGAAACGGCCCATGTTCGGCAGGGAGCTGTTGAGCGGGCCCCATTCGCCGACGACGACGGGGACGTGCGTCTCACGGGGGTAGCGGGTGACGGCCGCCTCGTAGTTCTCGATCCACCGCGCGGCCGGGTCGTAGTCCCGTCCGGCCTCCATGGCGGCGTTGTAGAAGTGCGGGGCGTAGACCACCTTGGGGTCGGCCACGCGGCCGAGGCCGGTCGGCACGCCCTCGCCGACGATGGGGGTCGGTTCGACGAACAGCCAGTGCCGGCGGTCGACGCGCCGGATGGCGGCGGCGAGCCGGCGGTACATGGGGGTGATCTGCTCGGCCTCGATCCGGCGGGCGGCGGTGGGGAGGTCCTCGCCGGGGCGGAGCCGGCCCATCGGCTCGTTGATGAGGTCGTAGCCGAGCACGGCCGGGTGGTGGGCGAGCCGCCCGGCGAGCACCTGCCACATCCGGGCCTGGGCGCGCCGCAGGTCCGCGTCCTGGTAGAGGTGTTCGAAGGCGGCCTGTACGGCGGGTTCGTAGTACTCGGCGAACCAGTCGTCGGGGTGCGGGGTGTAGGGCAGGCCGTCGGTGCGGGTGGCCCACTCGGGGATGCCGCGGTGGCTGCCGAAGGCGGGGCCGTAGACGTCCTGGTGGGCGTCGATCACGACGCGGACGCGATGGGTGTGCGCCCAGTCGAGGATCCGCTCGATCCTGTCGAGGTAGCGCTCGCTGTAGTGGCCGCGCCGGGGTTCGAGGTCGTCCCAGAAGACCAGCAGCCGCGCGGTGTCGAAGCCCCGCGCGGCCAGGTCGCGGAAGTGCCGTTCGGTGATGTCGGACAGGGCGGAGGCGCCCCGGTGGTTCTTGTCCTCGACGTTCCAGCCGCGCAGCGTGAGGACCCGGCCGCGCTCGTCGGTCAGCCTCGGGATCCCGCCGGGGCGGTCCGGTGGGCGGGCGGCGGCGGTGCCGGGCGCGAGCAGCGCCGGCACCGCGGCGAGCACGGTGAGCAGTGCCGCGAGGAGCGCGGTGCGAGGTACCCCGGGCTTGCGCATGACCCTCCGGAGGACTCCGGACGGCCCGGCAGCAGCCCTAGACCGTCAGCACGATCTTTCCGAACACGTCTCCGTCGGCCATCTTCTCGAACCCTTCCCGGGCCCGGTCAAGGGGCAGGACGGAGTCGATGACGGGCCGTACGCCCGTCGCGGCGCAGAAGGCCAGCAGATCGGCCAGCTCGTCCTTGGAGCCCATCGTCGAGCCGACGACCTTCAGTTCCAGGAAGAAGATGCGGTTGAGTTCGGCGGCCTTGGGGTTGGGTCCGCTGGTCGCGCCGGAGATGACGAGGGTGCCGCCGGGCTTGAGGGACTTCACCGAGTGCGACCAGGTGGCGGCGCCGACGGTCTCGATGACGGCGTCGACGCGGTGCGGCAGCCGCGCCCCCGGCTCGAACGCGTCCTCGGCGCCCAGTTCCACCGCCCGCTCGCGCTTGGCCGCGTCACGGCTGGTGGCGAAGACGCGCAGCCCGGCCGCCGCGCCCAGCACGATCGCGGCGGTGGCCACGCCGCCCCCGGCGCCCTGCACCAGGACGCTCTGCCCGGGGCGCACGCCCGCGTTGGTGAACAGCATCCGGTACGCGGTCAGCCAGGCGGTGGGCAGGCAGGCGGCCTCCTCGAAGGACAGCTCCTTCGGCTTGCGCAGCACGTTCCACGTGGGCACGGCGACCCGCTCGGCGAAGGTGCCCTGGTAGCGCTCGGTGAGGATGGACCGCGGCTCGTCGGGCCCCACACCGTGGCCGCTCTGGCCGATGACGGAGTGGACGACGACCTCGTTGCCGTCCTCGTCGGTCCCGGCGGCGTCACAGCCGAGGATCATCGGCAGCGCCTCCTCACCGAGCCCCACCCCGCGCAGCGACCACAGATCGTGGTGGTTGAGCGAGGCGGCCTTGACGTTGACGGTCGTCCAGCCGGGCCGCGGCCCGGGCTCGGGGCGCTCCCCCAACTCCAGGCCGCTGAGCGGCTGGTCACGGTCGATGCGTGCGGCGTAGGCGGCGAACATGATCCGAACCTAGCCCCGGGGACGCCCGGGGCGGAACCACACGGCGGTGTGACGCGCGCCGCGTCCCGCGCGCACCGTCCACGGGTCCCTCACCCAACGACCGTATCCGCGGCGGAGTGCGGCCGTTCCGCGTTGACCCCGGGGCGGGTGGGGCGATTGGCTTCGCAGGTCCGTACATATGCCGTACGGGCTTTCCCGAGGGGGGATCATGCGTCATCTCAGACGTACCGCCGTACTGGCGGCGATATTAGGCATCTGCGCCACGGCTCTGCCCGTGGCGCACGCCGCGTCCGCCGGGGAGGGGCGGCGGGCTCCGGGCGTCGAGCGGGTGAACCTGACTACGGCCGGCGAGCAGGCGGACGGCGAGTCGAACCGGCCCGTGATCAGCGGCGACGGGCGCTCGGTCGCCTTCGAGTCCGTGGCGGCCAACCTGGCGCCCGGCGGCAGGGCCGAGCCCCAGATCTATGTGCGGAACCGGTCGACCGGCACGCTCCGGCAGGTCAGCGTGGCCACGGACGGCACCCCGGCGGACGCCGGATCGCTCGCCCCGTCGATCAGCGCCACCGGGCGGTACGTCGCCTTCGAGTCGTTCGCGAAGAACCTGGCCCCCGGCCGGAATCCGGACGGGTCCGATGTCTACGTCCGGGACCTGTGGACCGGCCGCACCGAGCTGGTGATCAACGACAAGCCGTCGACGCGGGGGTCGTCCGGCGCGCCGGCCATGAGCGCCGACGGCCGTTACGTCGCCTTCGTCTCCACCCGTGACGACCTCGTCCCCGGCGACACCAACCGGCGCACGGACGTCTTCGTCCGGGACCGCTGGAAGGGCACCACCCGGCGGGTCAGTGTCCGGGCCGACGGCACCCAGGTCGGCCGCCCCGCCGTCCAGCCGGTGATCAGCGCCGACGGCAGCAAGGTCGGCTTCCGCGGCTGGGACCTGACGGACGCCCCCGAGCCGCCGTCCGAGCCGGCGGGGGCGGGCATGCGGCCGCCGACGTCCAACCAGTTCTACGTCCACGACCTGCGCACCGGGCGGCTCGAACTGGCGGCCCACGAACGCGACGGCCGGCCCGCGCCGGTCGGCGGCGGCTACAGCCTCAGCCCCGACGGGCGGTACGCGCTCTTCACCAGCCGCTCGGCGGCGGTGGTGGAGGGCGACACCAACCACCGCGCCGATGCCTTCGTCAAGGATCTGCGCACCGGCGTCATCCGGCGCGTCAGCCTGGCCCACGACGGCGCGCAGCCCGACGGCCATGTCTACGACCCGGTCATGGGCGCCGACGGCCGACGGGTGTTCTTCGTCTCCAGTGCCACCAACCTGGTCCCCGGTGACGCGGGTGCCCAGATCGCCGACGTCTTCGTCCGCGATCTGCGCACCGGTGGCGTGGAGCGGCTCAACGTGGCGTCCGACGGCTCCCGGGACAACGGCGTCGCGGGCGGCGTCGCCGTCGACCTCCTGGGCCGGACGGCCGTCTTCGAGAGTTCCGGCGACAACCTCGTCCCCGGCGACACCAACAAGACGACCGACATCTTCCTGCGGCGCGTGCGGTGACGCCGTCCGCAGCGCCCCGGAAGGAAGCACCCCGGAAGGAGCGGACCATGACGACCCGTCTCAAACGCGCCACCGTGCTGGCGGCGGTCGTGGGGGCCTGGGCCACGGCCGTGCCCCTCGCCCCGGCGGCGGCCACCGGCTCGGCGCACCGGCCGCACACCGAGCGGGTGAGCGTCGCCGCCGACGGCACCCAGGCGGACGAGGAGTCGCTCACCGGTCACGTCAGCGCCGACGGCCGCTTCGCCGTCTTCGAGTCCCGGGCGAGCACCCTGGTACCGGGCACGACACCGGGCAGCCGCCATGTGTACGTCAAGGACCTGCGCCGGGGCGGGATCGAGCTGGTGGACGTCGCCACCGACGGCACCCCGGCCGCGGCCCCGTCCTACAACGCCTCGATCAGCGGGAACGGGCGGTACGTCGTCTTCTCGTCGGAGGCCGCGAACCTCGCCCCGGGCCAGAACCCCCCGGGCGGGCTCGACGTCTTCGTCCGTGACCGCGCGACCGGCCGCACCGAGGTCCTGATCAGGAACGACGCGCGGGCGCGCGCCACCACCTACGACCCGGCCGTGAGCGCCGACGGCCGCTACGTCGCCTTCGCCTCCAGCCGCGCCGACCTGGTCCCCGGCGACACCAACGAGGTGACGGACATCTTCGTCAAGGACCGCCGGAAGAACACCGTCAGGCGGGTCAGCGTCGCCACCGACGGCACCCAGGCGGACGCGTTCTCCACCCAGCCGGTGATCAGCGCGGACGGCAGCCGCGTCGGCTTCAAGAGCGCCGCCCACAACCTGTACCCCGCGCCGGAGCCTCCCGGGCTGCGCCGGCCGCATCCGCGGGCCCGCGCCTTCTACACGCACGACCTGCGGTCGGGGCGCACCCACCTGGCCGCCCACGCGGCGGACGGCGGGACCGTGGCGGTCATCGGTGGCATCGGGCTCAGTCCCGACGGGCGGTACGCGCTGTACTCGTCGGTCTCCTCCGCCATCGTCCCGGGCGACACCAACGGGGCCACGGACGCGTTCCTCAAGGACCTGCGGACGGGCGCCACACGGCGGATCAGTCTCGCCCCCGGCGGCGCCCAGGCCGACGGCGGCTCCCACGACGGCGCGGTCATGAGCGCCGACAACCGGCGGGTGTACTTCATCTCGGCGGCCGGCAATCTGGTCCCGGGGGACACGGGCGGCCAGGACGACCTGTTCGTCCGCGACCTGCTCACCGGCACCGTCGAACGCCTCAATGTGGCCCCCGACGGGGCCGAGGACACCGGGGGCGCGAGCGGCGTCTCGGTCGACCGCACCGGCCGGGCGGTGCTCTTCGGCAGCCGCGGCGACAATCTCGTCCCCGGCGACACGAATCGTCTCCACGACGTGTTCGTACGCCGGTTGAAGTGACCCACCCGCGGGCCGTCTGTACCGCCCGCGGCGGCGGGCGCCCTGCGGGCGCGTCCTCAATCGCCGGACAGGCTGCGTTTGCAGCCCGTCCGGCGATTGAGGACACCGCCGCGCAGCGGAGGTGCGTCCCCGCCAAGCCGCCGGACAGGCACTAGCGGCGGGCTACGCCCTCCGCGCGGGCGGCGGCCGCGACGGCGGCGGTCACGGCGGGGGCGACCCGCTCGTCGAACGGCGACGGGATGACGCAGTCGGCGCTCAGCTCGTCGGCGACCACCGCGGCCAGCGCCTCGGCGGCCGCGAGCTTCATGCCCTCAGTGATCCGCGAGGCGCGGACCTGGAGGGCGCCCGCGAAGATGCCGGGGAAGGCGAGCACGTTGTTGATCTGGTTCGGGTAGTCGCTGCGGCCGGTCGCGACGACGGCCGCGTACTTGTGCGCGACGTCCGGGTGGATCTCCGGGGTCGGGTTGGCCATGGCGAAGACCAGCGCGTTCGGCGCCATCTTCGCGACCGCCTCCTCCGGGACCGTGCCGCCGGAGACGCCGATGAAGACGTCCGCGCCGTCCAGTGCGGACGCGAGCGTCCCGGAGCGGCCCGCCTTGTTGGTGAAGCCCGCGAGTTCCCGCTTGACGTCGGTGAGGTCCGCGCGGTCCTGCGAGACGATGCCCTTGCGGTCGCAGACGGCGACGTCGCCGATGCCCGCCTCCACCAGGATCCTGGCGATGGCGACCCCGGCCGCGCCCGCGCCCGAGATGACGGCGCGCAGCTGGCCGAGCGTACGGTCGGTGACCCGCGCGGCGTTGCGCAGGGCGGCGAGCGTGACGACGGCGGTGCCGTGCTGGTCGTCGTGGAAGACCGGGATGTCCAGCCGCTCCTGGAGCTTGCGCTCGACCTCGAAGCAGCGCGGCGCGGAGATGTCCTCCAGGTTCACGCCGCCGAAGGAGGGCGCGAACCGGACGACGGTCTCGACGATCTCGTCCACCTCCCGGCAGTCGAGCGCGATCGGCACCGCGTCCACGCCGCCGAACTGCTTGAAGAGGATCGCCTTGCCCTCCATCACGGGCAGGGACGCCTCGGGCCCGATGTCACCGAGGCCGAGCACCGCGCTTCCGTCGGTCACGACGGCGACGACCTGGGACTTCCACGTGTAGTCGTGGACGAGTTCGGGACGCTCCGCGATGGCGCTGCACACCTTGGCGACGCCCGGTGTGTAGGCCAGGGACAGATCGTCCTTGTCCCGCACCGGGACGGTCGCCAGAACCGCCATCTTGCCGCCTCGGTGCAGCGCGAAGGCCGGATCGAAGAACTCGTCCTGAGTTCCGTCCGTGCTCTTGTCGCTGCGAGGATTCACGATCTCCGCTGCCACTTTCTTGACCCCTTTGTCGAATTGCAGTCGAGGGTAGCCGCCCCTGGTCGGAGGCGGGTCGGGCATCCCGTCCGTACCGGTCCGGCGGGTGGGCCGCACGGGAGGTCGCGCGGGGGGTGGCCGCGCGGGGGGATACGGACGCCGGGCGTACACACCGTGCACACGCCCTGAGCCCCGGGTGAGGGGTCTGGCTGGCCTTTCTATCAAATGAGCGCTACGGCCGACGAGTGAGATCGGCCGCTGTGTGCCACGGCACGCACATCTCTCGGCGAAAACCGTGTCAACTGGTGCCGGAAGTCCACGGAGTGAGACAAGCGGTGCGTGATGTCCGTCTCACACCGGTCTCCGATCAAAGGGGAACACGGTCATCCACTCGTACGAACGGCCCGGTACCGCACGTCGATCACCCGTTATCCGATTTTGACCTGGCTAGCCCCCCGAACGGTGCAGTCCAGATGGCAAGATGCCCCAACCGCACGAGGTCGCGACACCCGCTGTCGTGTGCTTGTCGATCTCGGCGTCGATCCCTTGTGACCAGCGAGAACATTCGGCTATCCCCTCACCCGCAGGAGGAACCAGCAATGACCGCAAGCTCCATCCATCGCCCGGCTGCCGCCAGGAGTCGTTTGGCCGCCGCCGGCGCGATCGCGGTCGCCGGCGCCCTCCTGCTGACCGGCTGCGGCGATCAGCGGAACAAGACGACCGCCGGTTCCGACCAGAGCGTCAAGGGCTCCGCCGCCCCCCTCTTCTCGAAGCTGCCGAAGAGCATCCAGGACGCCGGGGTCGTGAAGGTCGGCTCGGACATCGCCTATCCGCCGGTCGAATTCAAGAAGGACGGCAAGGTCGTGGGTCTCGACCCCGACATCGCCGCCGCCCTGGGCAAGGAACTCGGGGTGAAGTTCCAGTTCAACAACGGCACCTTCGACTCGCTGCTGATCGGTATGCGCTCCAAGCGCTACGACATCGCGATGTCCGCGATGACCGACTCCAAGGACCGGCAGAACGGTGTCGACTCCAAGACCGGCAAGAAGATCAGTGAGGGCGTCGACTTCGTCGACTACTTCACCGCCGGCGTCTCGATCTACACCAAGAAGGGCGACACCAAGGGCATCGGCTCCTGGGACGACCTCTGCGGCAAGAAGGTCGCGGTCCAGCGCGGCACCGTCTCGGACGACCTGGCCAAGTCCGAGTCCGAGAAGTGCGAGAAGGACGACAAGGACGCCATCAAGATCGAGGCGTTCGACACCGACCTGGAGGCCCAGACCCGGTTGAAGGCCGGTGGCGTCGACGCCGTCTCCAGCGACTTCCCCGTCGCGGCGTACGCGGTGAAGACCTCCGGCGGCGGCAAGGACTTCGAGACGGTCGGTGACCAGGTCGAGGCCGCCCCGTACGGCATCGCCATCTCCAAGGACAACGCGCAGCTGCGGGACGCCATCAAGGCGGCCCTCGAAGCGATCATCAAGAACGGTGCGTACGAGAAGGTCATCAAGACCTGGGGCGTCGAAGCCGGCGCCGTCAAGGAAGCCAAGATCAACGGCGGTTCCTGACCCCTTGCCCTCCCCTCGTACGGCACGTTGAAAGGCCATACCGTGACTGCTTCCTCCGATAAGCCAGAGCCCGACAAGCCGGCTCCGGACACCGCCGCCGCCGAGAGCGGTGCGGACCAGCCCGCCGACAAGGCGGCCGACACGACCGCCGAGAAGGCCGAGAAGGCCAAGGCCGACGGCAAGACGGCCGACAAGCCCGCCGTCGAGGAGCCCGCCGACAAGGCTCCCGAGGAGAAGGACGCCGAGAAGGCTTCCGCCTCCGAGAGCGAGGACGCCGCCGAGAAGCCGTCGCTCGACAAGAAGAGCGGCGACGGCGCGAAGGCCTCGTCCGGCAAGCGGACCGCCGCCGGCACCCCGCCACCCGGCAAGGGCACGGGCACGGCCAAGACGGCCGCCGCCGCGCAGCCGGAGGCCATCAAGGCCATCCCCGTCCGGCACTACGGCCGCTGGGTCTCCGCCGTCCTCGTGCTCGGCCTGCTGGGCCTGCTGATCAACGCCTTCGCCACGGCGAATGTGAACTACAGCGCGATCCCCGACTACCTCTTCGATTCGACGGTCGTCGAGGGCCTCGGCAAGACGGTTCTGATCTCGGTGCTCGCGATGGTGCTCGGCCTCGTGCTCGGCATCCTGCTGGCCGTGATGCGGCTGTCGAAGAACCCGGTGACCTCGTCGGTCTCCTGGGCCTACATCTGGTTCTTCCGGGGCACCCCGGTCTATGTCCAGCTGCTGCTGTGGTTCAACCTCGCGCTGATCTTCCCGTACATCAATCTCGGTTTCATCTACCGGGACGAGATGAGCGACTTCATGACGCCGTTCATGGCGGCGCTGCTCGGCCTGGGGCTCAATGAGGCCGCGTACATGTCGGAGATCGTCCGCGCCGGCATCCAGTCGGTCGACGAGGGCCAGACCGAGGCCTCGCACGCCCTGGGCATGAACCAGGGCAAGACGCTGCGCCGGATCGTGCTGCCGCAGGCGATGCGCGTGATCGTGCCGCCGACCGGCAACGAGTTCATCAACATGCTCAAGACCTCGTCGCTGGCGGCGAGCGCGGCCCAGTACCTGGAACTGCTGCGGTCCACCTCGGACATCGGCCAGACCACCGGTGCCACCGTGGAGATGCTGTTCCTCGCGGCCACCTGGTACCTGATCCTGACCAGCGTCTTCAGCGTCGGCCAGTACTACCTGGAGCGGCATTACGCCCGAGGCTCGCTGCGCACCCTGCCGCTCACCCCGTGGCAGAAGGTCAAGAAGAACCTGTCCACCCTCAGCCACCGCTCCAAGGGAGGCGTCACCGCATGAACGCGATGGTGAAGGCCGAGGGCGTCCACAAGTCCTTCGGCGCCGCGCACATCCTCAAGGGCATCGACCTCGAGGTCGCCCCGCGCGAGGTGTTCTGTCTGATCGGCCCGTCCGGTTCCGGCAAGTCCACCTTCCTGCGGTGCATCAATCACCTGGAGAAGATCAACGCCGGTCGGCTGTCCGTCGACGGCGAGCTGGTCGGCTACCGCCAGAAGGGCGACAAGCTCTACGAGCTCAAGGACAGCGAGGTCGCCCTGAAGCGACGGGACATCGGCATGGTGTTCCAGCGCTTCAACCTCTTCCCCCACATGACCGCGCTGGCCAACGTCATGGAAGCGCCCATGCAGGTCAAGGGCGTGAGCAAGTCGGTGGCCCGCGAGCGGGCGCTGAAGCTGCTGGACCGAGTGGGTCTCGCCGACAAGGCGGGCAACTACCCCTCCCAGCTCTCCGGCGGTCAGCAGCAGCGGGTGGCGATCGCCCGCGCGCTGGCCATGGAGCCGAAGCTGATGCTCTTCGACGAGCCGACCTCCGCGCTCGACCCGGAGCTGGTCGGTGACGTCCTGGACGTCATGCGGGGCCTGGCCGAGGACGGCATGACGATGATCGTCGTGACGCACGAGATGGGCTTCGCCCGCGAGGTCGGCGACGCGCTGGTCTTCATGGACGACGGCGTGGTGGTCGAATCGGGCCACCCGCGTGACGTCCTGACCAATCCGCAGCACGACCGGACGAAGTCGTTCCTGTCGAAGGTCCTCTGACGGGTCCCGGCAGCACACACCAGCGCGGGGGTACGGTCCGGAAAGGCCCGTACCCCCGCGCTGTTCTGCGTCGGGGCCGGAACTCAGTCGGTGTGGATGTGCACCACGGTCTTGCCCACGCCGAAGGACTTCCCCTTGGCGAAGGTGACCTTGGTGCCGTCCTCGAGGATCAGATAACCGGAGTGGTCACCGGCCCAGCCGAATATTGTCGAGGTCACGTCGACGTCCAGATCTCCCGAACCCTTGAAACAGGCCCGCGGCCACAACCCCCCGAATCCCTGGAACTGCAGCTGGCCGGCGCCCGAGGCACACTCGACCGCCGTGAGGGGCGTGGTGGCGGCGTTCGCCGGAGCGGATGCGAGCGCTGCACCCGAAGCTGCGGCGAGCGCCACGGCGGCGAGCTTGGCCGACCTGACGAAACGCATGGGGCCTCCTTCTCTCAATGGTTGGCCGGGCTCAGTCGGTGTGAATGTGCACCGCGTTCTTCGAGCCCGCTTCGGTGGGCCGGAAGTAGGTCCCCTTGGTGAACGACACCTTGCTGCCGTCCGCGAAGACCACGTAGCCGGAGTGGTCACCGGCCCGCATGTAGAACACGTAGTTGATGTTGATGTCCAGGTCTCCGGAGCCCTTGTAACAGCCATAGGGCCACGGCTGGATGAAGCCTTCGAACTGCAGCTGTGTGGTGTTCTCGCGGTCACACGTGACCGACGCCAGCGGCGTCGTGGCGGCGTTCGCGGGAGCGGATGCGAGGACCGCGCCCGAAGCCGCGGCCAGCGCCACGGCGGCGAGCTTGGCCGACCTGACGAAACGCATGGGGCCTCCTTCTCTCAATGGTTGGCCGGGCTCAGTTGGTGTGGATGTGCACGACGGTCTTCCAGTCCCCCGGCGGGGTGATGTGGCCGCCCTTGACGAACGGCACCTTGGTGCCGTCCTCGAGGACCACGTAACCGGAGTGATCGCCGGCTCGGCCGTACATCACATTGCTCACGTTGACGTCCAGGTCACCGGAGCCCTTATAACAACCCAGGGGCCAGGGCATGATGAAGGCTTCGAACTGCAGCTGGGTGGTGTCGGCACGGTTGCACGTGACGGCCTTCAGCGGCGTGGTGGCCGCGTTCGCCGGAGCGGACGCGAGGGCCGCGCCCGAGAGCGCGGCGAGCGCCACGGCGGCGCACTTGGCCGACTTGACGAGACGCACGGAATCTCCTTTTCGCAAAGGTCCCATTTCGCAAAGGCGAAGAACGCGTTCATCGTCTGCGGCCGTTCGCTCGCGCCACCACCCCGCTTGCAGCTAACTGCCATGCACGCGAAGGGGGTTGGCCTCTTCGGTCAGCGGCCTGCTTGAGCGCGAGCACCATCGCGTCGGACGGCGAGCACCACACGGCGCGGGCCTCCGCGACCCCGGCTTCACGCAGGGCCGTCGCGTGCCAGTCGGCGGAGGGCGTCTCGCCGTCGGGGTGCTCGCCATCGCCCGCGGCACCCTCGCCGACGAGCCGCGGCGTTCCAGTCGGTCTCGGGGGCTCAAGGGCTCAGCCATGGTGGTGCCGCCCACGCGCGCGGTCCTGTAATACCCTCGGGGGTCCTCGGGGTCCCGTAATACCCTCGATGGCAAACCGGCCATTACTGATCGACAGCAGCGACCTCAGATCGCCTCCGTAAGGACCACAAGTGGAACTGGCCTATTACTCGGACTACGCCGTGCGGCTGGTCAACAGCGAGGAGCCCACGCGCGGCACCGACGCGCTCACCTCCGTCGAGGCCGTGCGGGAGCTGTTCGGGGCGGGTGCCCAGGGCGCGCGGCGCGCGACCGACAGCGATGTGACCCGGCTGCGGTCGGTACGGGCCCGGCTGCGCGCGGTCTTCGAGGCCGCGTCCGAGGGCGACGAGGTACGGGCGGTGGACCTGCTCAACGCCCTGCTGATGGAGTTCCCGGTCAGTCCACAGGTCTCGGGCCACGAATACCGCGACGAGGACGGCCGCCCCAAGTGGCACATGCACATCGCCGAGCACGCGGTGAACGCCGGCGCGTCGTACACCGCGACCGCCTGCATGGGCCTCGCCGTGCACCTGACGGAATACGGGGTCGATCGTCTCGGCATCTGCCAGGCGAGCCCCTGCCGCAACGCCTACCTCGACACCTCCACCAACCGCTCGCGGCGCTACTGCTCCGACCGCTGCGCCACCCGCGCCAACGTCGCCGCCTACCGCGCCCGCAAGCGCCGTGAGAGCCAGGAGGCCGCGCGCCCGGAGGACGGCTCGGGCGCCAGCGGCCGCACGGCCGAGGCGGCCCAGGACAGCAGCGCGACCGCCGACCGCTGACCCGCCCCGGGCGGCCGCCGCAGCCGCAGCCGGGCCCGGGCCACCACGAAGTCGTCCGGCACGGTGCCGAACTCCCGGCTGTCGTTCTCCACCAGCGGGTTGTCCCCCACCACCCACCACCCGCCGGCCCGCCGCTCCACGGCGCGCTTGACGATCAGCAGGTCCTGCCGGAAGGGGTGCCGCAGCACCACCACGTCACCCGGCCGGACGGGCGCCCCGTACTGGACGAGGATCTGGTCGCCGGGGTTCAGCGTCGGCACCATCGACGGGTTGTAGACCTCGGCCAGCCCCATCCGCAGCAGTCCACGACGCTCGCGCTCCAGCTCCTGACCGCGCTCGTCCACCTGCTCCTGCACCACGGCACCTCCCGGTCCGTTCCGCCACCGGTCCCAGACTGTCACCGGTCTTTTGTCCTAAGCCCCCCGGGGCACCCGAGAAAAGCCTTCCCACACCGAGTAATCTCGCACCTGAGAAGACGATCACGAGGAAGGACAGCACATGCTTTCCCGCCTGTTCGCCCCCAAGGTGAAGGTCAGCGCCCACTGCGACCTCCCCTGCGGCGTGTACGACCCCGCCCAGGCCCGTATCGAGGCCGAGTCGGTCAAGGCAGTCCAGGAGAAGTACCTGGCCAACGAGGACGCGCACTTCCGTGCCCGTGCCACGGTCATCAAGGAGCAGCGCGCGGAGCTGGCCAAGCACCACGTCTCGGTGCTCTGGAGCGACTACTTCAAGCCCCCGCACTTCGAGAAGTACCCCCAGCTCCACCAGCTGGTCAACGACACCCTCAAGGCCCTGAGCACCGCCAAGGCCTCGACGGACCCGAAGACCGGTGAGAAGGCGCTGGAGCTCATCGCGGAGATCGACAGGATCTTCTGGGAGACCAAGAAGGCCTGACGCGGGCCCAGCCCCACCGCTCCGCCCGCACCCGGCCCGTAGGGCTCCCGCCAGGGGGTTCCTACGGGCCGGGTCGGTCGTTTTCAGGCGCGGCCCGACCGTCACGTGAGGGGGATCAGCGTGGCGAATCGGGCGTTGCTCGAGCGGGCGGCCGCAGGCCCGATCACCCGATGCCCTACCCCGGGGGGAAGCGGCTCGCTTGCGCCGCGTCCGCAGCCAGAAGGTTCAGCCGTTCGACCGAATTGGCGACCCGGATGGCACATGTCTTCCAGGTGTGTCCGTTCGGGTGCTCGACGCTGATCATTCCGTTGGGGGCCACGGTCCTCACCCTGCCCATGCCTCCCGTGACGGTGTCCACCACGATGGTTCCGAGCGCGATGTCGAACGTCTCGACTCCCGTGGCGGGCCGCACGGCGTCCGCACCGGCTTCCCGGTCCTTGCCGATTGGTTCGTCCACGGCGAAGGTGACCCTTCCGACTACCGTTCGGGGCGCAATGGGGGTACAGCGACAGCCTTCCGGGCGTTCGTCGTTCGTTTCCGCACCGGGAGCCTGGCGGAGGCGGATATCGATGCCGTGGGCCGTCACCCACGCGGTGGCTGTGCTACTGCCGCCGAGCGGCATATCGAGGCGATGCGAACCTGCCGCATCGAGGTTCCTCTCCGGCGGAACCGGTGCTGTGCGGCCGTGTCGGGGATCCACTTTCGGGGGCCTGGGTTTGAGGATCGCCCTCATCCGGCCGAACCAGCGGAAGATAGGGTCTCGCATGTCGACGCTCCTGTAAGCGTTGGCCACGCCCCGGGGCCGTTAGCGCGGTCGCCGGGGTCTGTCGTTGATTGCGGGAGGACTGGCGCCGGTGCCACGGACGAGCACCCCCGCCCACCTCCTGCCTCAGTCAACTGCGGTGAGCCCGAGTGAACTTGCACGCGGTTTGCACACGACTCCTGCGGAAACGCGAGCAGCCTGCAACCATGGACAGAAGCTGACCTTCACGGGGAAGACGGATCTCATGGGCAATACACAACTGGCCCCCGGTGCGAACGTCGCGGCTCTACGGAAGTCCCGGGGCTGGTCTCAGGCTTATCTGGCTCGAAAAGCCGCCGTTTCGGTCTCGCTGCTCAGCAAGGTCGAGGTGGGGGACCGAGCCCTGACACCCGCAGTGGCAGCGGCCCTGGGCAGGGCGCTGGGGCTGTCCATGGACGAAGTCCTCGGCCGGGCATCTGTGGCACAAGGAGATGAAGCCCGTCTGGCTGCCCTCCGGTCCGCTATCCGGGACTTTGACCTACCGGGTAAACAGCGGGTGGAAGCAGAAGCGATCACCGTGGGCCTCGCGGCAGTCGGCCAGTTCCGGAACGCGGTAGACGTCACACAACTGCTGAAGGTATTGCCCGGCCTGCTCCGGTCTGCCACGACACACGCCTACACGGCGAACACGCCGGAGAGCTGGACGGCGCTGGCTGAGGCGTACAGTGCCGTCTACTGGCTCGCGGCCCGCCATCGATGGATGGACTTGGCCGAGCTGGCCGTGGCGCGACAGCAGTGGGCCGCTGAGCAGAAGCCCAATCCACTCGCCGAGGCGATCGCCGTACGGGACCGGGCGGGAACCTACCTGAACTTCGGCGACTGCGAGACCGGGCTCGTCCTGATCGAAAGG
Source organism: Streptomyces sp. NPDC042259 (assembly GCF_055582085.1). Taxonomy (NCBI): domain Bacteria; kingdom Bacillati; phylum Actinomycetota; class Actinomycetes; order Kitasatosporales; family Streptomycetaceae; genus Streptomyces; species Streptomyces sp. NPDC042259. Next base: position 437,545 of record NZ_JBVJDW010000005.1, read on the forward strand.
GCGATCGCCAAGGCCCAAGCGTCACTGAGTGGGCAGGAACGGGACGTCGCGGTGGGCATTCTGAACCTCCGGGGCATGACCTTGGCAGGCAGGCTCGACGACAAGCGAGAGGCTGTCAAAGAAGCCGAACGGCATATCCATTCAGCCCAAGCCGCGTCGGAGTACTTCGACCGTGACCTTGGCGTGCACGGCCTCGTGTTCGGGCCCCAGAACACTTTGACGCACCAGCTCGCCACGACCGTCGACTTGGGCAAACCCCAAGAAGCCCTGGCTTTGACGGATAACCTGTCCGCCGCGTTGGACGGGCTTCCCCCGACGCGGGTGGCGCCGACATACATCAACACTGCCAGGGCACAGCTCGACGTGGGGGACAGGGACGGCGCACTGGAAAACCTGGGCATCGCCTGGGAAGCAGCGCCGCAGATGGCCCGTATCCACCCCATGGGGCAGGAAGTGTTCCGGGTACTGGTGTCCCTCCACAGGCGGAGCAACCCGCAGCTTCTCAGGCTGTCGAAGCTGTCAGGGATCACCCTCTAGACCGCGATGTCGTCTGAACGCCCACCCACTCCACGCGCTTACTTCGATCGCGACGATCGGGCCCTGGGGTGGGTGATCGACGTACTGGGCGTACTTCTCCTGAAGCCGCTTGATCGGTGCGCTGCGTTGCGCGGGGTCCGTCCAGATCTCGGCGCGGCCGTCGGCACGGGCCCACCACAGGGCGTCCCAGTCATCGGAGTAGTGGTCGACCAGGACGGAGACCTGGGGGTTCTGCCGGATGTTGCGCAGGCGGCGCAGGTTCTGCGTGCTCTTCGGCTTGTGATCGACGGCGAAGTACAGAACGCTCTGGCCCAACGCGAAGGTGATGGGTACGAGATGAGGCTTGCCCGCCTCGTCGGCGGTGGCCAAGCGGGCGACCTCCGATGTCTCGAAGCGTGCCCGAGCTTGAGCAGGTCCCAGCTTCATGGCCGCACCGTACCCGAGGCCCGGGTGCCGCAGCGGAACGCCGAAGCGGCCCCGGGGCACTCACGTTCGCGGCCCTGCTGCCGCTGGGAGTCGGGGCGGTGGTCACCGCCGTATCGGCACGCGTTTATCTGCTCCAGCAGGCCCATGCGTACGCGGGTAACCGCGATCCACGTCGTGACCTCGGTCAGGGCCAGGTCGGTCGCTCCCGGCGCGGTCCGACCGGCCGCGAGCAGGGGCGGATCTACCGATGAAGGCTTCGCCGTGCCGTTCGGCTCTGGCGACTGCCTCCGGTATCGAGCGTGTGCGGCAGCCCGCGCAGCCACCGGTCACGGTCCTGGACCTTCAGATCCGCGAATTCCGGTGCTTCATAGCCTCGGAAGGTCGGGACCGGCTGCTGGTCGAGGGCGCCCGCCGCGCCCAGCAGAGCGGTGGCGGCGCGCCGCGCGGCCTCGTTCGCGGTCTCCATCGAGGTGTTGTCGACATTGCTGTATGTGCGGACGTAATCGGCGGCGAGGAAGAGGTTGTCGACGGCGGTGGTGACCTCCGGGCGGTGGTCCCAGGAGCCGCTGGAGTTGACGAAGTACGCGTTGCCGTGGCGTGCTCCGTCGCGTGGCTCGCCGGCCATGACCCATGAGTGCACCATGTCGTCGTCCAGGTTTCGTTCGTCGCCCGCGTTCAGGTGGGCCTGCATCTGGGCCCATACCTCACGCTTCACCTCCTCCCGGCTGCAGTCGCGGGCGGGCTTGGCGAAGAGGAGGCCGGGGGTGTCCCATTCGGAGATCACCACGGACAGCGCCTCTTGTGCCCGGCCGTCGCCCCAGGTTCGGGCGAAGGGGGCGCGCCAGAGTTTGGACGGGCTGATGGAGAGCAGCCTCCAGGGGGAGTCGAGGTGCGCGATATGACCGGGGATGAGGGGGGCGGGGCGGCGCAGGTAGAACTGAACCCCGTTGATCCAGGTCTGCTGGAGACGGTCCATGGCGGCCAGGCGCGGATCGAGGGAGCGCAGCGTGGGGTTCCACAGCCGCACCGCGTCCGCGGCGGGGAGTGCGGTGACGAACCAGTCGGCGTCGATACGGACCGTGCTGCCGTCCCGGGCGCGGGCTTTGGCCGCCGTGATCCTCCGGTCGCGTACCTCCAGCTCTTCCACAGTCTGGTGGAAGTGGAAGCGGACGCCGAGGGAGCGCAGATGGGCGGCCCAGGGCTCGAGCCAGACTTCGCTGGTCGGGCCGTCGAAGATGCGGTTGGCGGGGCCGGCGCCGCCGCGGCCCATGACGCGGTAGAAGATCGCTTCGGTGCCCTGGCCGACGGTGCGGGCGCTGACGGTCGCGGGTTTGAACGCGGTGAGGAGCTGGCCTCCGCTGCCGAAGAGCCGCTGGTAGTCAGGGGACATCCGGCCGGCCTGGATGTAGTCCCACCAGTCCATGTGCTCCCACTGGCCGAATCGGCGTTCGGCGCAGCTGGTGAACATCATCGCCAGTCGTGTGGTGATGAAGCGTGCTTCCGCGCGGGGGAAGTGGCCGTGCTGTTCGAGGGCTCCAGCGACGGTGTCGATGAGCCGGGGGATGTCGGCGAGGCTGGTGCCCTGGCCGAGGGGCCCGGATTGGAAGGGCATGTCGGAGCGGTCGCCGGAGCGGGCGAGTTCCGACCAGGAGACGGGGACGAGGCTGTCGAAGACGGTTCCGCCGCCGGGCCGGGGGATGCGGCGCAGGGTGTCGGGCAGGTTGTGGTAAAAGCCGAAGACGCCCCGAGGCGCGTAGTCACAGGGGAGATCGCGACGGCCGTCGGTGCCACTGTGCGGGACGTGGAGGGAGCGGGCATTGCCTCCGGGTTCGGCGCGGCGCTCGTACACGGCCACCTCGAAGCCTCGCTCGGCGAGTTCGTGGGCGGCGGTCAGGCCGCCGACACCCGCGCCGAACACGGCGACCCGGCGGCCGGCCACGCGCGGCGCGCGGGTGGCCGGCCTCGTGGCACCGGCGATCGCGGCTGCGTAGCGAAGTACCCGCCGCCGCGGGATCGGCCGGGCTTCCGACTCTTCGGCCATGTGTACGTCCACTCTCACACCCCTTCCCACCCCGTCGTCTGCCTCAATGAGGAGTCGGCCTCACTGGGGAAAGCGTCATGACGTGTCGAGGCGGCTTCTGTCTCCTCAGGGGGCGGTGAACACCAGCACGGTGTTCTGGCCGCCGAAGCCGAAGGAGTCGGACACGGCCACGTCGAGGGCGGCAGCGCGTGGCCGCCCGGTGACGAGGTTGATTTCTTTGCCCGGCTCCTGCTGGCGGCAGTTGGCCGTCGGGGGAATGGACTGATTTTGCAGGGTGAGGACCGTCAGCGCGGCCTCGATCGCGGCGGAAGCCGCCAGTGCGTGGCCCAGGACGCCTTTCGGCGCGGTGACCGGCGGAAGGTGGTCACCGAACACCTTCAGCAGTGCGAGCGCTTCGGCGGCATCGCCTGCCGGTGTCGACGTGCCGTGGGCGTTGACGTGGCCCACGTCGCCCGGTGCGCAGCCGGCGTCGGCCAGAGCTGCCCGGATGGCGCGTTCGGCTCCGTCGCCCTCGGGATGCGGGGCCAGCGGATGGTGCGCGTCGCTGGTGGACGCACACCCGCGCAGCACGGCCCGGACTTCGGCGCCGCGCCGGAGCGCGTGATCGCGACGCTCCAGGACCAGGACGGCGGCACCCTCCGAAAGAACGAAACCGTCACGGTCACGGTCGAAGGGCCGCGAGGCGGAGCCCGGATCGTCCACCCGGTCGGAGAGGGCCCGGATCTGGGAGAAGCACGTCGCCGTCATCCGGCACCGCCCGCTCTCCGCGCTGCCCGCCAGGACGATGTCGCAAGCCCCTGACAGCAAGAGGTCGCGGGCCACACCGATCGAGGTGGCTCCGCCCGCGCAGGCGCTCGACACGGTGAAGCTCGGCCCGCGGGCCTGTAGATCGAGGGCGATCTCGGCGGCGATCATGTTCGGCAGGCTGCGGGGCATGGCCAGCGGCGAGACCGCTTCGGGCCGGCCCTGTTCCAGCAGAGTGAATTCCCTGCCGTAGGTCAAGAGGCTGTTCGATCCGGCGCCGAGCACGACACCGACCCGGTCCGACGGCCATGCGCCGGTGTCCAGCTTGGCGTCGGTGACGGCCTGACGGGCCGCGACCAGGGCCAAGTGGGCGTTTCTGTCCAGGCGTCGGGCGAGGGGACGGCCCAAGTGGGCGAACGGGTCGAACGCGTCGACGCGGCACGAGATGTCGATCGGCAGACCGGCCAGGCCCGGGTCCTTCTCGGCGAGGCTCTGCCCCGCGCACATGCTCTTCCAGGTGGACGCGTCGTCCGGACCGCCCGGGGTGATGAGGGCCAGCCCCGTGACGGCGACCTCACGCATGTCCCGCCCCGCTGTTCGCTTTGCTCCCGTGCCGGTGTCCCCACGTGCGCGCGTCTCCTCGCGTACGGGGGATGGCCGGGGGCGATGGGGTGCGCGAGACGAACGCGTCCGCCAGCTCCGCGAGGGTCCCCGTCGTGCTGACGGCCTGCAAGGAGGAACCGGTCCTCGTGGCGATGATCACGCCGAGCTCGGCGAGGACCAGCGAATCCAGCTCCAGATCCTGCAAGGTGGCGTCCGGGGAAACCTTGTCGGCGTCCAATCCGAATTCGCCGACCAACACATCGGCAAGCATCTCGTACACCATGCGCTCCTTAGCGAGGCGATCTTCGAAGTCGCCCTCCCGCGGTCGTCGGGAGGGCTGTGGGCCACAGCGAGGCCGGCTGGGAACTCGACGGGGGCGCTCAGTCGAGTACGGAGTTGGTGTCGGGCGTCAGCGCCTTGTCCGACACCACCAGGCTGGAGCCCACCACTTCGGCGGCGGAAAGCGGGGAGGCGGCGGAGCAGGTCCTGTGGGACGGCACGGCGCCCATGGAGACTCTGGCCCCTGCGAACAGGGAACTCTCCGGTGCGAAGGGGGAGCGTCTGACCCACTCACTGGGACCGGCGGTGAACGTGTCGTTCATGAGGGAACGTCCGAGTTCGCGCCCGTTCTGCTCGCTGCCGGAGTACCACGTATAGATCATGGTGCCCTTACCGCCCCCGCTGTTGCACGAGCCCCACCCGTGGCCCTCGATCGTGAGGCGACCCGACTTGATGTCTTTCTGCGACCCGTCCGGGGACGTGCAGTGATGGAGGGTGCCGGCGCCCTTGATACGGATGGCACGCGCCGTGGGGGTGAGGGCCGGGTCGGTGGTGACCTCGCCCTGCCCGCTGCAGACGAGGTGAATTTTCGGCGCGGCCTCCGCAGGGCGCGGACGCGACTTGTCCTGCTGGACCTCTTCCTGCCGCGAACCTTCCGCGGAGTGGGTTCTCGGAGCCGCTTCCCGCGCATCCCCAGGGGTGGTCCCGGTGACGGCCAGGGCGGTCAGAGCGCTGACGGCGATGACCGCACCGGTTCCCAGCGCGTATTTCATGACGAGCTTCCCCGACATGCCCTGCCTCCTCTTGCCGACCTGCGAATGGGCGTATTCCCATGCAGTCGGGGACGATTGGTGCACACAAGATCCCGGGAGGGAAGAGCGGTGCCAGCGTGTTCCGGCAGGAACACCCTATTGCGGGCGTTTAGGGATTATTGGTGCTATATATCGGTGGGCTCAGACCGCCGGACGTGTCCGCCGTCCGCTCGGCACGGAGGGCAGCCACCAGTTGGCTGGGCCGGCCATTGTCATCACCGCCGGGACGAGAATGCCGCGCACCACGGTCGCGTCCACCAGCACGGCCACCGCCAGGCCGATGCCGAACTGCTGCAACAACGCCACTCCGGAAGTGGCCATGGCCAGCATGGGCACCGCGATCGCGCACGCCGCGGCGCTGATCAGCCGGCCGGTGCGGGCGACGCCGGTCACGATCGCCTCCTGATTGGCCGCTCCGGCCAGGTGTTCCTCACGGATGCGGGAGATCAGGAATACCTCGTAGTCGACGCTGAGCGCGAACGCGATGCAGAACGTGACCAGGGGAATGGCGGGGTCCAGTGTTCCCGTGGCCGCGGCTCGCAGCACTCCGGAGAGATGGCCGTTCTGGAAACCGAGGATGAGCAGGCCGCAGGCGGCCCCCAGACTGAGCGCTCCCATCACGACGGCCTTCGCCGGCACCAGGAGGCTGCGGGTGCCGGCGGCGAGCGTCACCAGCGTGACGACGAGCAGCAACAGGCCCGCCGTCGGCAGACGCGCGGCAAGCGCGCCGGTCGTCTGCCGGAAGCGCACGGAATCCCCGGCGAGCCGGGCCGGGCCGTCACCCGGTACCGGGACCCGCTCGACGGCCGTGAGCAGCGCCTGTGCGGCGGCGCTCTCGGGAGCCGCTTCGCCCGTCACGACGACTACGGCGCCCTGGGACCGCTGCGGGGTGCCCGCCGCGCGGAAGGTGTCCGGCACGCCGGACACCTCGATGAGCATCTGATCCAGGTAGACGGAGGCCGGGCTGCGGACCATGACGGTGTTCGGCAACCGGGACAGCTTTCGCGCGTAGGCGTCGAGTGCTCTGGCGTCGCGCTCGCGGTTCAGCCGAGGCAGGACGATCTGGATGTCGCGCTCGGGGTGGAGGGGGAAGTCGCTTCTGACCCGGTCGGCGGTGACGTGGGTGACCGCGTCCGAGGGCAGCGCCCGGTCGTCGAACAGGGCGAAGCGAATACCGAGACACGGCAGGATCATCGCGGCCAGGACCACGCAGCTGGCCCCGCCGATCACCAGCGGATGCCGGGTGACCGCCTGGGCCACCCGTTTCCAGAACGCACTGTGCACACGGCGCCGGCGCCGTGCCGGATTCTCCCGCCCCAGCCGGGGCCCGATCACCGTCAGGAACGCGGGCACCAGCACATGCGCACAGCCCGCGGAGAGCACGGTGACCAGCATCCCGGCCACCGCCATGGACCGCAGGAAATCGAGAGGGAAGACGAACAGCACGCTCAGCGCCGCTGTCGTGGTCGCCGCCGACAGCCACATGGCCCGCCCCGCGGTGTCCAGCATGGTCGTACGCGCCTGGGCGGCGCCGACCCCGCGGCTCACCTGCTCGCGGTAGCGGGTCGTCAGGAAGAGGGCGTAGTCCACGGCGAGTCCGGTTCCCAAAGCGGCGGTGAGGTTGACCGCGAAGACCGACAGCGGCATGAGGTGGGCCAGGCCGTTGAGGACGGCCACGGTGGCCGTGATCGCGCCCGCCGCCACCGCCAGCGGGACGAGCGCGGCGAGTACGGAACCGAAGGCGAATACCAGGAGGGCGAAGACGGCCGGTGCGGCGAGGGCCTCCGCGCGGAAGATGTCGCGCCGTGCCAGCAGCGTTCCCTCGGCGTCGGCCATCGCCGGACCGGTCGCCGTGATCCGCAGCTCCCGCGGCGGCTGCTTCGCGTACCGCTCGACCAGCGCCGTCGCCTCCTTCGAGCGGATGGCGGCATCACCGGCCAGCGCCACGCTGATCAGAGCCGTCCGGCCGTCGCGTGCCCGCAGGAGCGGATTGGCCGCCGTGTCCCAGTAGCTGTGCACCGCCAGCACGGTGGGTTCGGCGCGCAGCCGGGCGGTCAGGGCGATCCCCGCCTCGGCCACGCCGGGCGCGTCGGCGCCACCGCGCCCGGCGACGAGGAAGGTCAGGTGCTGGGTCCCGCCGCCCAGTTCGACCGCCGCTCGGTCCACCTGCTCCGCCACCGAGCCCCGTACCTCGAAACCGCCTTGGATCAGCCGGTCCCACACCCCGGTGCAGGCCACCCCGAGAGCGAGAACGGTGACGGCCGACAAGAGCAGGACCCGGATCGCCCGGCGCCCGATGTCGTCAGCGTGCACGGTGACTGCGGTGATCCTCACGGACACGTAACCTAGCCGCGCCAGTTGACGGCCAGTCGGGTCGCGCTCGCCCGGAATGCGCCACCCGGGTGGTCCTGGGGGCGGGCGTCACCCGACGGCACCAAGCGAGTGCCGGGCCCACGACGCCGGCTGCCATAGTCCCGTGCCATGATCTTCGCCGAACGCCCGACAGCCCGTCCTCCCGGTCCGTCCCGTCGTGCCGCGACGCCGAAACACGTTGCCCGCCGATGATCGTGATGACGGGCGCGACGGGTTTCGTCGGCGCCCACCTGATGGCCGAACTTCTGCGCCACAGCGACGAGCCCGTCACCGTCCTCGTCGGCCACGACCCCGCCACCACCGCCGACCGGCTGGCCACCGCCGTCACCGCCACCGGCACTCAGGTGACCCCGCAGGAGATCGCCGCCCGTGTGCGGCCGGTCCTCATCCAGTTGGACGCCCCGCGCCTCGGCCTCGAACCCACGCTCTTCCAGGAGATCGCCGCGCGGGCCGACCAGATCTGGCACTGCGCGGCGAGCCTCGACGCATACGGTGATCGCACGCGTCTGCACGACATCAACGTCACCGGCACCGCACGCGTTCTCGAACTCGCCGCGCGGACACGGCCGCACACCACCGTCTGCCACATGAGCACCGCCTTCGTGGCCGGCTGCCGCAAGGAAGGCACCGTACGCGAGAACGAACTGAGCGACGCTGCCGGGTTCATGACACCGTACGAGGAGTCCAAGTACCTCGCCGAACGGCTCGTGCACGACTGGTCGGCGCGACAGGGGCGGGCCGTGACGGTCTTCCGGCCCAGCTTGCTCGTGACGGACCGGCCCCACCTGCGGGGCGCACCGGAGCACTGGCAGGCCGTGCTCGCCAAACGGGTGGCACTGCTCTCCCGGCTGGGCCCCCAGGCCATGCGGAGCATGGGGCTCACCTGGCCGGACCACACGACCCGCACCCTGGTCCTGCCCGGGGCGCCCGGGGTCCGCGTCAATGTCCTGCAGGCGGCGTGGGCGGCCCGCGCCATGTGGACCGCGTCATCCTCGCCGCACCGGGCAGGAGCGGTGCGCACCTTGCACGTGACCCACCCCGACGAGATCCCCGTGCGAGACCTGGCACAAGCGGCGGCGCGCGGTCTCGACTGGCTCGACGTGCGCATCGGCACCGAGGCCGGCGATGACGAAGTCATGGCGCCCGCCCAGTTCCTCACCACATTCCTCGGCTATCTGCTACCGCACCTGAACACCACCCGGTCCTATGACACCACCGGTCTGAGGCAGGCCATCGAATCCCTCGGGCCGCCCACCCCCGTGACCGCGGACTACCTGCACCGCGGCATCGGCCCCCTCACCGTGGGAGCCCGCTCATGACACCAGGCACACTGCCCGGTCACAGTGAGGTCGTCGTCATCGGCAGCGGATACTCCGGTATCGGCGCCGCCATCCAGCTGCTGCGCGCCGGCTTCGACGACCTTCTCATCCTCGAAAGTTCCGACCGGCCGGGCGGCGTCTGGCGGGACAACACCTACCCCGGCGCCGCCTGCGACGTACCCAGCCACCTGTACACCTTCTCCTTCGCGCCCAACCCGGAGTGGCGCACCAGCCCGCCGGCCCAGCACGAAGTGCTCGACTACCTCGAGGACTGCACCGACCGCTTCCGGCTCCGGCCGCGCATGCGCCTGGGCTGTGAGGTCACCGCCGCCACCTGGGATCCAGCACACGGCCGTTGGGAAATCGAGACCCGGCGGGGCCGCTGCACCGCGTCCTTTCTCGTGGTCGCCACCGGGTTGCTCGGCGCTCCCCGCGTCCCGGATCTCCCGGGCCTGGACCGGTTTGAAGGCACTGCCTTTCACACCGCCCGCTGGAACCACGAAGTCACCCTGACGGGCAAGCGGGTCGCGGTGATCGGCACCGGCGCGTCGGCGTCCCAGTGCGTTCCCCACCTCCAGCGCCGGGCCGCACACGTGGACATCTACCAGCGCACACCCCCGTGGGTTCTGCCGCGCCTGCAACGCCGAACCACCACCATCGAACGCAGCGTCCTGCGGCGGCTGCCGTTTCTTCAACGCCTGATGCGCTTCGGTCTGTTCTGGACCAGGGAGGCATGGGGCATCGGATTCCGCCCCGAGTTGCGGCGGATGACGGTCCTGCCGCGGAGCGTCGCCCGTCTCCACCGGCGGTTCCAGGTGAAGAACGCGGCGCTGCGCGACCGTACCCGTCCTCACTACGACATCGGCTGCAAGCGGATCGTGCTCGCGAACGACTACTATCCCGCCCTCGCGCAGCCGAACGTCGACGTCGTCACCCAGCCCATCCGGGAGATCACGGCCCATGGCATCACGACGTCGGACGGCACGGAGCACCCGGCCGACGTCATCGTCTTCGGAACCGGTTTCCGCGTCACCGATCCCCCCGTCTCGCACCTCGTCACCGGTGCGGACACGACCACCCTCGCCACGGCCTGGAGCGGCGGCATGGCGGCCTACAACAACGTCACCGTGCCGGGATTCCCCAACCTGTTCCTGCTGCTCGGACCCAACAGCGGCCTCGGGCACACCTCGCAGATCCCCCTCCTGGAGGCGCAGTTGGACTACGTGCTGGCTTGCCTGCGGCACACCAGGGACCACGCCGCGCGGGCCATCGAGGCCTCCCCCGCCGCGCTCGCCCGCTACCGGGACCACGTGCGCACCCACACCGAAGGGACGGTCTGGACCGCGGGATGCGGCAACTGGTACCTCGACGAGCGCACCGGCGAGAACACGGCCGTGTGGCCCCGGTCCGTCCACGCCTACCAGCGGCTGGTGCGCGACTTCCATCCCCGGGACCACGTACTGACGCCCGTCGCACCTCTTGCCCCCGTCCACCGACCCAGCACATCCCCCGTGAACGCCTGAGGACGGACCGAACCGATGCCCCGCCGCACCGTACTGATCACGGGGGCCAGCGGTGCCGTAGGCGCGGCCCTGCTGCCCCTCCTGCGCCGACACCACAACGTCATCGCTCTCACCCATCACACCCGGACCGCGGGCCCCACCGTCGACGGCGATGTCACCCGGCCGCACCTGGGCCTCGACCCGCACACCTACCGGGAACTCGCCGGCCGGGTCGATGCCGTGGTGCACAGTGCCGCCGCCACGGACTTCCGGTCCGACCCCGTCCGCACCAGCCGGGTCAACATCGCCGGCACCGCACACGTCGCCCGCTTCGCGGACCGGGCCCACGCCCGGCTGATCCACCTCTCCAGCGCCTTCACCGCCTGCGCGGCGGCCGCCCGCGACAACATCCGCGCCTATGCCGGTGAACAGGCACAGCCGGTCGCCCACTACATCGAGACCAAGATCGCCGCCGAGCGGTATCTCGCCGACAGCGGTCTCGATGCCGTCGTACTCAGGGCTTCACTCGTCATCGGCGACTCCCGCACCGGTGCGCTCCCCAAAGTGCAGGGACTCTGCGCGGGCTTTCTCTACACCCTCACCGGGCAGGTGCCTTTCGTCCCGCTGGCGGACGACACGGTCTTCGACGTCGTCGCCTCGGACCATGTGGCCGAGGCGGTGCTCGCCTCCATGGACCGTTCCACAACGCCCGGCACCTACTGGCTCACCAGCGGCACCGCGTCGATCACTTGCGGTGAGACCACCCGTCTCATCAACAGGCTGCGGCCCGCGCTCGGCATCACGGGGCTGCCCGCCGCACAGTGCCTCGACCCCGTCGAAGCCGTACGCCGGATCCGGCAGCTGGAAGCCCTGCCCGGCACGGCGAACACGCGCTTTCGACTGAACCACATGCTCCTGAGCGCCACCGCGATCCACGGCGCACCCGGATTCCCCGACGCCGACGTGCCGAACCTGCCCGCGCCCAGCCCGGCCCGGACCGAAGCGGTGCTGCGCGCGACACTCACCCACCTGGCCGCCAGAGCCACCCCCCGGCTCCCCCCAGCCCGCAACCGCCCTGCCCGCACGCTCACGGCCCAGGGGTGAGTCCGGCCGGTCCCGCCCGATCTCGGCGTAGGTCCCAGGGGTGCCCGTGCTTGTCGGACGCGCACTGCGGGCGACAGCGCCTAATAATTCGCACTGAAACGCGCCTCCCGGTTGGATGTGGCCATACATCCATACAACTGGGGGACTCATGTTCGATGTCTTCGCCCTGGCGCTGCCCAGTCTGCTGGCCGTCGGCGGTATCGCGGCGATGATCTGGGCAGTCGTCCGGTTAAGGCGGCTCAGATCCGCCTGGCGCAGCGGGCTCACCGCCGATGCCGTCTGTCTGCGTTCCTACGCGACCACGCGGACCCGGCGCAGCGGCCCGCACCGCAGCAGCTCGACCACGCTGACGCACCTCTACGAGTTCACGACCCCCGAAGGGCGGACGCTGCGCTTCGAGGAGTCGGGCGGGCCGTCGTCGGTCATTCCCGGGGACACCGTCCCCGTGCGCTACCCGGCGGGGCGACCCGACCGGGCGACCGCGATTCCGCCCGGTGACAGGAAGACCCTGGTGGGCACCGGAGTGCTGCTCGCCTCTCTCACCGTCTTCGTCACCGCCTGCGTGGGGTTCGGTGTCTTCTATCTGACCGTCTTCAGCGGTCTCATGGGCAAGGCGGAAGAGGTCATCGAACGTTCCAGGGACGGAGTGAACGCTCCCGCCGAGCCGTCCGGCACTCCCACGGGGCCCGGCGCTCCCTCCCGTCCCGCACCGCCGACCGTGCCCACCGGCCCGCCGGACGACTTCCCCACCGGTCCGCCGAAGGGCTTCCCGACGGGTCCTCCCGACGGCTTCCCCACCGACCTGCCGACCGGGTTCCCGAGCGGGTTCCCCGGCGGGCGGTAGCCGGCGGGAACCGGCCCGTTGTGGCCGGGCGGCCTGCCGGCCTCGGCGGGGTGGCGCGGCCGGTGCGGGCGTGACGTGCGACCGGCTTTCCCGCCCGCGCCCCCTCGCTCGACGGCTCGCGCCGGTGCGCGGTAATGAGCCGCTGATCGCTGGGTAAGCGTCGGAGTGGACCGAGAAGGAGCCGCCAGATGGTTGTCATCGAATCCCCGGAGGGGGACGCCGCAGGAGCCCGCCACGCGACGGCGGAGTTCCTGGCCCGGCACTGCCCGTGGGTCGACATCGACGCCGTCGTGCTCGTCGTCTCCGAGCTGGTCGCCAATGCGATCCGGCACACCGACGGCTGGTGGCGGCTGTGCGTGCGCGCTGCCAGGGGACTGCTCGTGGTGGAGATCGCCGACGCCAGCCCCCGGCCGCCGCAGCCGCGCGCGCCGAGCCTCGCCGGCGACGGCGGGTTCGGCTGGCACATGGTGGAGCGGCTGGCCACCCGGGTGGAGGTGGACGAGCACGCGGAGGGCAAGACGGTGCGGGCCACATGGCTGCGACCCGCACCGTCCATGCCGACGCCGACAGCTCCGTCGGCCACGGCGCTGTCGGCGGGCTCGGTCGGCTGAGCGTCGCGCCTGCCTCTGCCTGAGGGTGTCTGAGTGCTGAGGGCGTCTGTGGGCTTTGAGTCCGCTCCGAGTCCGAGGGTGCCGACCGGACTCCGGCCAGCACTCCGGTCGGCGTCGGCCCCACGTGGCGACACGGAGTGGGCCGGTGCCTGGGCCGGTCGCTCGGCGACCGGCCCGGGCCCTGCCCCGTCGGATCCCATCAACGTCCTCGGTGTTACACCCGCCCCATCAGGCCCGTCCGCAGCTTGGTCAGGATGCGGGCCAGCAGTCGCGATACGTGCATCTGCGAGATGCCCAGCGCGGCACCGATCTCCGACTGCGTCATCTCGCCGCCGAAGCGCATGCGCAGGATCTCCCGGTCGCGCTCGCTCAGTTCGGCGATCAGCGGCTTGAGGGCGTGGACGTTCTCGACGCCCTCCAGGGCGGGGTCCAGCTCGCCGAGCCGGTCGGCGTAGGTGGCGCCGGCCTGTTCGGACCCTTCGTCGACGGGCGCGTCGATCGAGCCGGCGGTGTAGCCGTTGCTGGCGACTATGCCCTCGATGACCTCTTCCTGGGTCAGCCCGAGGTACTCGGCCAGCTCGGCGGCGGTCGGCGCGTGGTCGAGGGTCTGCGAAAGCTCACCGGTGGCCTTGGCCAGGTCGACGCGCAGTTCCTGAAGGCGGCGCGGCACGTGCACGGACCAGCTCGTGTCCCGGAAGTGCCGCTTGATCTCGCCCACGATGTAGGGGACGGCGAAGGTGGTGAACTCCACCTCGCGCGAGAGGTCGAACCGGTCGATGGCCTTGATCAGCCCGATGGTGCCGACCTGGACGATGTCTTCCATCTGGTCGCCACGGCTGCGGAAGCGCGAGGCCGCGAAGCGCACGAGGGAAAGATTGATCTCGATCAGGGTGTTCCGCGCGTACTGGTATTCGTGCGTTCCCTCTTCGAGTTCCTGAAGCCGGTCGAAGAAGACCTTGGAAAGATCGCGGGCGTCGCGCGGGGCCACGGCGGTCGCGTCCTCGATGTACGGCAGCCCCCCGACCGCTTCGTCGGACCGCTGCGTGGCAGCCGTCGAAAGCTCTGTCGCAGATGCCGTGATGGTCACGTCGTCCTCCCCAGGTCCGTGTATTGACGAAGGTCCGCCTACCCGGGCACAACGCGACCATGCCTACTTGTTTCGCCGGAGGCAGAATTAGCGGAATGTGGTGATACCGGACGGAATTGAGGGGCCATCGGGGAGGGATGAGAGAGCGCCCAACTGTTACCCGTCGGTAAGTTCACCTTTCCCTTCCGGTCATCGCCGAACGTGAACATGCCACCCATGACCGCATCGATCCGGGCCCGCCGCGCCGCCGTCACCACCGCACTCGCCCTGGGCGCGACCCTCGCCCCCGCTCAGGCCGCCGTCGCGGCCGACGCCCCGCACGCGCGGACGTCCGGCACCGCCGGGCTCAAGGGCGTCGACTACGACACCTGGCAGCGCGACGTGCGGGCCGTCGTCGATGAGGCGCGCCCCTACCTCGCCGACCGCACGCGCGAGGTGCGCGGCCGGAAGCAGGCCATCGTCCTCGACATCGACAACAGTTCGCTGGAGACCGACTTCCACTGGACGACGTTCCCGACCCCCGCCATCACGTCTGTCCTGGAACTGACCCGCTACGCCCACGAACGTGGCGCGGCCGTCTTCTTCGTCACCGCGCGGCCCGGCATCCTCGAGTCCGCCACCGCCCACAACCTCCGTGCGGTGGGTTACCCGGTCAGTGGTGTGTACGTACGCCATCTTCCGGACCTCTTCCAGGGCGTGAGCACCTACAAGACCGCCAAGCGGGCGGAGATCGAGGCGAAGGGCTACACGATCATCGCCAACATCGGGAACAACACCACCGATCTGGTGGGCGGTCACGCGGAGCGGACCTTCAAGCTGCCGGACTACGACGGCAAACTGTCCTGAGCCCCGCCGGCGCCGGGCCCGGCGGGCGGGTGCGGCGGGCGGGGCCCAGGACGGCACGGGAAGCGCGCCGATCAGTCGGGGCCGGTCAGCGGGGGTCAGCCACGGCCCTTCGAACGGTCCAGGGCGTAGACACCCAGCGCGGCCAGGGCGATCTGGATGAGCCACTTGATCCAGTCCACGCCCTTGGTGTCGCCGACGCCCAGCAGATGGGCGAGGTAGGCGCCGATGAAGGCGGCGACGATACCGACGGCGATCGTCCACAGCACACCGATGTGCTGCCGTCCCGGGACCACCAGGCGGCCCAGGACACCGATGATGACGCCGATGACAATGGCACTGATAACGCCTGAGATTTCCACGACTTCCCCTTTACAACTGGTTTCCTCGTGTTAGGTCTGCCCAGCCTCGACGGACGCATGTCAGCCCGTTGTGCCCGTTCCGGGTGCCTAGACTGGTCCTTCCCGGGCGTAGGGATGCCCGAGAGGGACGGGAGATCAGACAGTGGCCGCAGGCGCCGGGAGCTTCGAGAGCTTCGAAGGGGGCTTCGACGATCCGTCGCCGGAGGTGCTGGCCGAGGCCGCCGCCGCGTTCGGGCTGCTCGCCTCGTCCGCCCGGCTGCACCTGGTCTGGGCGCTGGCCCAGGGCGAGAGCGATGTGAGCGGCCTCGCCGAGCGGGTGGGCGGCGCGCTGCCGGCGATCAGCCAGCATCTGGCGAAGCTGAAGCTGGCGGGGCTGGTGCGGTCGCGGCGCGAGGGGCGCCGCGTGGTGTATCTCGTGGACGACCCGGATGTGGTGACGATCGTCCGGCTCATGGTCGGCCAGCTCGCCGACCGCAGGGCCGAGGGCGCCGGTACGCACACCGGTGCCCGGGCCGGGCGCCTTCGTGGCCTGGGCGCCTGAGGCCCGTACGGCGGTCGTGCGCGGCGCGGACGGCACGACGCTCGAAGTGCTGCGCGCGCTGGAGAGCGGGCCGCGCGGGCTGGTCGAGGAACAGGCCGGGCAACGGCTCGTCCGCCACGGTGAGAACACGTTTCCCGGGCGCCGCCCGGACTCCTGGCCGCGTCGCTTCGCCCGCAGTCCGCGTGATCCCTTCACCGCCGTTCTCCTCGCGCTCGGGCTGATTTCGGCCGCCGTGGCCGCGTGGGGCACGGCGTGCGTCATCGCCGTCCTGGTCACGGTCAGCTGTGTCCTGCGCACCACGGGCGAACACCGCGCCGACCGCAGCGCGGCCGCGCTCCGCGACCTCCTCGCCACCACGGCGACGGTCCGCCGCCGCGCCACGGCCGGCTCGCCGCCGCTGACCCGCGAACTGCCCGTCGACCAGCTCGTACCGGGCGACGTCGTCCTCCTCGCCCCGGGCGACGTGGTCCCTGCCGACCTGCGCCTGTTGCGCACCACGGCCCTCACCGTGCACGAGGCGGCCCTGACGGGCGAGTCGACGCCGGTCCCCAAGCACGCCGACCGGCCCGTGGGGCCGATGGCACGCGACGGCGGACCCACCGCCCCGCCCGCCCCGGCGGCGGCACCCGCCGGGGCGGGCCGCCCCGCAGGGCCGACGGCGGCACCCGGCAGCCATCCCCACCTCTGTTATCAAGGCAGCAGCGTCGTCTCCGGCAGTGGCAGCGGTGTCGTCGTGGCCACCGGGGGTGACACCGTGCTGTCCGGTGCCCTGCCCCGTGCCGGCGGACGGCGGGCGGTGAGTCCGTTCGACCGGTCGGTGAACGGGATCGCCTGGACGCTCATCCGGTTCACGCTGCTCATCGCCCCACTCGTGCTGCTCGTGAGCGCTCTGTCGCGCGGGCGGGGGCTGGAGACGCTGCCGTTCGCCGTGGCGGTGGCGGTGGGGCTGACGCCCGAGATGCTGCCGGTCGTCGTGACGACCGCGCTGGCGCGCGGCGCCGCGCTGCTCGCGCGTGACGGGGAGGTGATCGTCAGACGGCTGCCCGCGTTGCACGACCTCGGCGCCGTCGACGTGCTGTGTGTCGACAAGACCGGCACCCTCACCGAGGACCGGCCCGTCCTCGCGCTCTGCGCGGGCCCGGACGGCCGCGAGGACCCCGACGTGCTGCGCTGGGCCGCCGTCAACGCCCTGTGGACGTTGCACCTGTCCGAGCTGCCCGTTCCCGACGCCTTGGACGAGGCGCTCCTCGACGCGGTCGAGGCGTGCCCCTCCGGCGCCGGTCTCTTCGAGGAGTTCGAAGGGATCGAGGCCCTGCCCTGCGGGCCCGGCCGGCGGCTGTCGACCGCCGTCGTGCGACGGCCCGGTGATCCCCGGTTCGCCCTGGCGGGCCGCCACACCCTCGTCGTCAAGGGCGCCCCCGAGGACGTCCTGAGCCGCTGCGCCCGGGCGGACGACGCGGAACTCGACGCCCCCGGCCGGGAGCGGCTCGTCCGCCGTGCCGGGGAGCTGGCCGCCGAGGGCCTGCGTGTGCTCGCCGTCGCCCGCGCCACGCGACCGGCGCGTCCCGGCCCGTACACCCCGGCCGACGAAGGCGATCTGGACTTCGTCGGTTTCGTGGCACTGAGCGACGCGCCCGCGCCCACCGCCGCCGAGGCGCTCGCCGTCCTCGCCCGCCACGGCGTGGGCGTGAAGGTCCTCACCGGTGATCACCCGGGCACCGCCGCCCGGGTCTGCCGTGAGCTGGGCCTCGCCCCGGGCGGGCCGGGCGAGGTGCTCACCGGCGACCGGATCGACGCCCTGTCCGACGCGGAACTCGCCCGCCTCGCCACGCGCACCACCGTCTTCGCGCGGTGCGCGCCCGAGCACAAGGCCCGGGTCGTCCGGGCGTTGCGGGCCGCCGGTCACACCACCGGTTTCCTCGGTGACGGGGTCAACGACCTGGCCGCCATGGACTGTGCCGATGTGGGGATCTGTCCGCGCGACGGGGTGGACGTGGTGCGGGAGGCCGCCGATGTGGTGCTGGCGTCGAAGGACCTCACCGCTTTGGACCGGGCGATCGTCGCCGGGCGGCGCAGCACCGGCAACATCGCCTCCTATCTGCGGATCGCCCTGTCGTCCAACGTCGGCAACGTCATCGCGATGCTGGTGGCGGGGCTGCTGCTGCCGTTCCTGCCGATGCTCCCGGCGCAGGTGCTGGTGCAGAACCTGTGTTTCGACGCCGCGCAGCTGGCGCTGGCCTTCGACCGCCCCGGGGCGGGTGTCCTGCGGCGGCCGGCGCTGCTGCGGCCGCGCGCGCTGCTGCGCTTCGTGACGGGCTTCGGGCTGCTCAACGCCGTCGCGGACCTGGCCACGTTCGGGGTGCTGGCGCTGGCCGTACGGTCGGTGGGCGAGGGTGAGGGGCAGTCGGCGTTCCACGCGGGCTGGTTCACGGAGAACCTGCTGACGCAGGCCCTGGTGATGGTGCTGCTGCGGTCGGGCCGGCACACGGCCGAGGGCCGGGTGCCCGGTCCGATCCGGCTGGCGACGTCGGCGCTGGCGGTGGTCGGCCTGCTCCTGCCGTTGTCCCCGCTGGGCCCCCCGCTGTCCATGTCACCGCTGCCGCCGGTCTATTACGGACTGCTGGCGCTCGTCCTGGTTCTGTACGGGCTGCTGTGCTGTGTCCTCAAGCGCCGGGCTGAGCGGCTGGGCTCAGCCGAAACCAGCCCGTCCGGCGATTGAGGACGCGCCCACAGGGCGCCCGCCGCCGCAGGCGGCAAAGACGGCCCGCAGCCGAAGAACGGCCGGACTTGGCCACGGTGCTCGACCAAAGGCGAAGCCAGAGGTCAGAAGTCTCCGCCGCCGCCCCCGAAGCCTCCCCCGTCGCCGAAGCCGCCCCCGTCACCGAAGCCGCCGCCGAAGTCGTCCGGGTTGTAGTCGGAGCCGGTGTAGTCGCCGCCTTCCGGCCCCCCGCCGCCGTCCGCCGGGGAGGCGTACGCGGGGCCGCTCATCATGCTGCCGAGCATCGTGCCCATGAGCAGGCCCGGCAGCAGTCCGCCGCCGAAGTACCCGCCCGCCCAGGGGGCGTAGGCGGGGCCCGCGTTCCAGTACGGCTGGGGGCCGTTCGCGGTCCGGACCGTGCGGGACACCGGTTCCTCGCCGTCGGCGAGCCGGGCCGCGTCGGCGGCGCAGGCCGGTACGGTCCGGGGCGCGCCGCCCGGGGGCGCCCACTCGACGTCGGAGACGGAGGGGCCGTGGCGGGGGTCGAAGAAGCAGGGCATGCGGCGCTCGGGCAGCGGGGCCCCGGTGCGGCGCGCGGCGAGGGTGGCCAGCGCGAAGCGGCCGTTGTCCAGCGACTCGGTCACGCCCTGGACGTCCTGCGGTTTGCCCGCCGCCGCCATCTTCGACTTGGCGTCCTCGTAGGCGTCGAGGGCCCGCTCGTAGTCGGCACGCATCGCGTCGTCCGCGCCGGCCTCGGCGGGTGAGAAGTCGAGCCGGTCCAGTTCCTCGCCGAAGGCGGTGATGTCCTCGTCGACCACGACGCGCAGGGCGTCGAGTTCCGCCCGCTCGCGGGCCTCCCGCCGCTTCTTGTTCCGCCGGTAGAGGGCGTAGGCGCCCGCGCCACCGGCGACGACGACCGCGCCGCCCGTGATCAGGCCGCCCGCGCCGACGCCGTCGGATCCGCCGCCCCAGGCATCGGGCGCGTGCCCCCGGGCCACCCGGTCGGCCTGGTCGACGAAGCTGTTCAGCATGGTCGCGGTGTCACCGCCGGACCGCCGGACGGATCCGACGAGATTGGTGATGGCGTTGCCGGACATCACCGAACGGTCGGCCTTGGCGCTGAACGCCCGGTCGCCGAGGTGGACGGCGTAGACGCCGGCGATGCCGACCTTGGTCCGCAGGTCCCGGATGACGGTGGCCCGGGGGAAGTCCGCGGTGTCCGGCAGGACCGCGACGAAGACCGGCTTGCCCGCGTCCTCGATCTTCTTCGCGAGTGCGTCGGCGTCGGACGCCGGTAGTTGCGCGGACACCCGGGGGTCGACGTAGACCGGGTTCTTCTTCAGCGCTTCCGCCACGGTGTCCACTCCCGTGGCGGCGTGCGCCGTCGGGGCGAAGAGCCCCGCACCGGCCAGCGCGAAGAGGGCGACGAGCAGGGCCAGCAGCGGCCTGGGCAGCGCCCGTGGGATGGCGGACATGGTGGTTCTCCTCGGCTCACGGCTCACGGCTCACGGGTACTCATCGGTGCTCGTCGGTTTCCCAGCGGTTTCTCTTCGGCTCGTCTCGCGCTCGTCGGCGCACTCTGCGTCTACCACCAAAACGGATCATTCAGGCACTCTGTTCCCCCGTCCCGGCCCCCGCCGTCAGCCGTCAGCCGTCAGCCGTCAGCCGTACGAGAGGTTGGCGCACGGATCGTCGTCGGCCGAGCGCGCGGTACCGGCGACCTGGGAGGGCACCGGGGCGGGCGTCGCCCGGGCGGGGGCCGGGGCGTCGGCGGGCGGCCGGGTGGGCGCCGCGGCGTAGTCGTGGCCGACGGTGACCGCGAGGCCCTTGACGGCCGTGCCCCGGACGAACGCGCCGGGGAACAGCCGGGCCAGGTCGCGGGCCCGCCCGGCCTCGCCGGGGCCGAACTCGATCACGGTGACGCGCTGGTCGCGGGCGTCGGCGTTGGTGGTGTCGGCGACGGTGAACCCGTGGTCCTTGAGCGAGGCGGCCGCGCGGGCGGCGAGTCCGGTGACGGTGGTGCCGTTGGCGACGGAGACGCTGACGCCCCCGCCCGAGACCGGCGCCGAGGGCGACGGGCCGGGTCGCGCGGCCTTCTCCCCCGCCTGCTTCTTCTCCGCGTTCCGGCCGTCGAGTGTGCGGTCGGCCCGCAGGGAGGCCCACAGCGCGTCGGCGTCGGGCTGGACGAGGGCGACGCGGTCGCCCTCGTAGCGCCAGGGCACGGTGATGAACTTGGTGTCGTGCAGGTCGATCTTCTTGAGCGACATCGCGAAGGAGAGCAGCTTGTCGGCCGAGCCGAGCCCGGGGTCCACGGTCATCGACTTGGTGGCGGCGTCCGCCAGCGGCAGCAGCGTGCCGGGGCTGAACCCCTGCGACCGCACCTTTTTGATCATGGCGGCGACGAACGCCTGCTGCCGCTGGATGCGCCCGATGTCGGAGCCGTCGCCGATGCCGTGCCGCACGCGCACGTAGTCCAGCGCCTTCTGCCCGGAGACGCTCTGCGAGCCCTTGTGGAAGAGCAGCTCGCCGCGGGAGCCGCGGTGCGGGTTGAGGTCGCCCTCGTAGACGTCCTTCGGCACACACACCTGGACGCCGCCCACCGCGGAGGTCATCGCGGAGAAGCCCTCGAAGTCGACGACGACCGTGTGGTCCACGCGCAGCCCGGTCAGCTTCTCGACGGTGTTCTGGGTGCAGGCGGGATTACCCTTGGCCGACTCCCCCACCGAGAAGGCGGAGTTGAACATCGACCGGCCGCGCGGTGCCGTCCAACTGCCGTCGGGCAGTTTGCACGGCGGGATGTCCACCAGGGTGTCGCGGGGGATGGAGACGGCGACGGCATGCTCGCGGTCGCCGTACACGTGCAGCAGGAACGCCGTGTCCGAGCGGCCCACGTCGCCCTCCCCGCCGCCGAGCCCGCTGTTGCCGCCGGAGCGCGAGTCCGAGCCGATGACGAGGACGTTCTGCCCGGACGCGCCGGCGCCGGGCCGGTCGCGCGAGAGGCCGTCGGCGTCGAACACGTCGATGTTGCCGTTCAGCCGGAGATACAGCCAGCCGGCGCCCGCCGCCAGCAGCACGAGGAACACCATCCCCATGGACGTGGCCTTCCGCGTCCGCGGTGCCGGCTTGCCTCGGGTGCCCGTCATGTCCGTGCCCTCATCCACTCCCCCGCTCCGTACCGGTACACCGACCTAGACGGCCGACCAGCCCGTTTGGTTGTCCAGTTGCGCAATCTAGCAAGTATGGTGAGGCGCAATCGTCACACCGACAACACGCATAAGGAAGGCGGGCGGCCAATGCTGCGCAACGCTCTGGAGCCCTGGCACATACTCGTCGTCGTCCTCGCGGTGGTGGTGCTGTTCGGCTCCAAGAAGCTGCCGGACACCGCCCGCGCGCTCGGCAAATCCCTGCGCATCCTCAAGAGCGAGGCCCGGGCGATGAAGACCGACGGCGCCGGTGAGACGGCCGCGACCCCGGGTTCCGCCGTTCCGGGGAGCCCCGCCGACAGCCGCCGGTGATCTCCACTTCACCTGGACGTCCCCCGCGGTACACCCACCCCTGGTGAGCTTCCTTCCGCCGGGCGGTCCCGCCCGGCGCAGCTAGGAGGAAAAAACCATGGGTTCTCGTCCGTACCGGCGCCGTCTCGCCTGGAGCGCCGCCGCACTGCTCGTCGCCGGTGTCGCGGTGCCGGCCACCGCCGCCGCGTCAGGGCCGGACGACACGTCGGACGCCCCGTCGCTGAGTGCCGCCCACGCCGGCCGGCAGAAGGCCAAGAACGTCATCCTGCTGATCGGTGACGGCATGGGCGATTCGGAGATCACCCTGGCCCGGGACTACACCGTGGGCGCGGCCGGC
Source organism: Streptomyces sp. NPDC042259 (assembly GCF_055582085.1). Lineage (NCBI taxonomy): Bacteria > Bacillati > Actinomycetota > Actinomycetes > Kitasatosporales > Streptomycetaceae > Streptomyces > Streptomyces sp. NPDC042259. Next base: position 460,123 of record NZ_JBVJDW010000005.1, read on the forward strand.
CGGCTGAACATGGACAAGTTCCCCATGACCGGCTCGTACACCACGTACTCCGTCGACAAGGACGGCAAGCCGGACTACGTCACCGACTCGGCGGCCAGCGGCACCGGCTGGGCGACCGGGCACAAGACCGTCAACGGGCGGATATCGAAGACGCCCGGCACGGACAAGCCCATGACGACGATCCTGGAGCTGGCCCAGCGCAACGGCCTTGCCACCGGCAGCGTCACCACCGCCGAGCTGACCGACGCCACCCCCGCGGTCCTCGCCTCGCACGCCACCGACCGCAGCTGCGCGGGCCCGGCCGACATGAAGGCGTGCCCGAACGACACGATCGCCAAGGGCGGCCCCGGCTCGATCGCCGAGCAGAGCGTGAACCACAAGGTGGACGTGCTGCTGGGCGGCGGCAAGGCCCGCTTCGACCAGAAGGTCACCGAGGGCCGGTACAAGGGCCTGACCGTCACCGAACAGGCCCGCAAGCTCGGCTACCAGGTCGTCACCGACGGCAAGGCCCTGCACGACGCCCGCGCCGGCAAGCCCGTCCTCGGTCTCTTCGCGCCGGGCAACGTCCCCGTCGAGTGGACCGGCAAGGCCGCCGCCCAGGGCGGCACCGAGGCGCAGCGCTGTGTGACGTCCAACCCGGAGCGCGCGGCCGGTACCCCGGCCCTGGAGGAGCAGACCCGCAAGGCGCTCCAGCTGCTGGAGGCCAAGCAGAGCGGCAAGGGCAAGAAGCCGGGCTTCTTCCTCCAGGTCGAGGGCGCCTCGATCGACAAGCGTGACCACGCCGCCGACCCGTGCGGCCAGATCGGCGAGACCGCCGCCCTCGACCGCGCGGTGAAGGTCGCCCGCGCGTACGCGGCGAAGCACCCCGACACCCTGGTCGTCACCACCGCCGACCACGGCCACACCAGCCAGATCGTGCCGCTGGAGGCCACCCCGCCCGGGCTGTCCTCCACCCTCGTCACCAACGAGGGCCGGCAGCTCAAGGTGAACTACTCCACCAACACCCCGGGCCAGGCGCAGGAGCACACCGGCACCCAGGTCCGCATCGCGGCCCAGGGCCCGCAGGCCCACCGCGTCCTCGGTGTCACCGACCAGACCCAGCTGTTCGGCACCATCCGCACGGCGCTCTCGCTGCGCTGACACCGCCCGGTAACGGTTCGCACCACACCTTCACCCCACACCGGGGCCCGGCCGCTTACCCGGCCGGGCCCTGCCGGTTGTGCCAGTTATCTCGCCCGAACATTGGCGGATCACACACCCGGGAGCAACGCTCCAGCGTCGAGACTGTGTCATCCGTACTACAGCCGCTCGCGCAGGAGGACCGATGACCGGGTCACGCGTACTCGCCCTCGGCCACTACCAGCCCGCCAGGGTGCTGACCAACGACGACCTGGCCGCCATGGTCGACACCAGCGACGAATGGATCCGCTCCCGCGTCGGCATCCGCACCCGCCGGATCGCCGGGCCGGAGGAGACGGTCGACTCGATGGCCGCCGAGGCCGCGGCCAAGGCCCTCGCGAACAGCGGTCTCGAAGCCTCGGACATCGACCTCGTGCTCGTCGCCACCTGCACCGCCGTGGACCGCAGCCCGAACACGGCCGCCCGCGTCGCCGCCCGGCTGGGGCTCACCTCGCCCGCCGTCATGGACATCAACGTCGTCTGCGCCGGCTTCCCGCACGCCCTGGCCACCGCCGATCACGCCATCCGTGCCGGGTCCTCGGTCAACGCCCTGGTCGTCGGCGTCGAGAAGTTCACCGATGTGGCGGACTGGACCGACCGCACCACGTGCGTCCTGGTCGGCGACGGCGCGGGCGCGGCCGTGGTGACCGCCGCCGCGGAGCCGGCCATCGGCCCGGTCGTCTGGGGCTCGGTGCCCGAGATGGGCCACGCCGTACGGATCGAGGGCACGCCCTCCCGGTTCGCCCAGGAGGGCCAGGCCGTCTACCGCTGGGCCACGACGCAGCTGCCGCCGATCGCCCGCCGGGTGTGCGAGCGCGCCGGGGTCGCGCCGGAGGAACTCGCGGCGGTCGTCCTGCACCAGGCCAATCTGCGGATCATCGAGCCGGTCGCACGGAAGATCGGCGCGGTCAACGCGGTGATCGCCACGGATGTGACGGAGTCCGGCAACACGTCGGCCGCGAGCATCCCGCTCGCCCTGTCCAAGCTCGTGGAACGCGGCGAGATCCCCAGCGGCGCGCCGGTGCTGCTGTTCGGCTTCGGCGGCAACCTGTCGTATGCGGGTCAGGTCATCCACTGCCCTTGACGGCTTCGCCGTCGGTTCTTGGCTACGTGCCGCCTGCGGCGGCCTCTCGCCTGGCCGGCGGATCCTCGGCTGCGGGCCCGTTTTGCCGCCTGCGGCGGCGAGCGCCTCTCGCCTGGCCGGCGGTCTCCTCGGCTGCGGGCCGTCTGTGCCGCCTGCGGCGGCGAGCGCCCTTCGGGCGCGTCCTCAATCGCCGGACGGGCTTGATTTCAAGCCCGTCCGGCGATTGAGGACACAGCACAGCAGCCCGTCCGGCGATTGAGGACACAGCACAGCAGCCCGCCCGGCTCGGTCTAAGGCGATTCCCGGAGATACAGCGCCCCACACGAATGGCACAGCGGCAGTGCCCCCGAGCCCCAGTCGTCGATCGTGCGGGTGGCCGCGCCGGGGGCGAGCTCGCGGCCGCACATCGCGGCCGTGCCGTCCTCCCGCACCACGTGCCAGACCTTGACCTCGGCATCCGGGTCCAGCGGCGTACCGCCGTCCCCGTATTCCGCACGCAGCTCGTGCTCCATGAGCACACCACCTCCGGGGACCAACGATGCGGTACCGGCCGGTACCGCGCCAGCCCGCCGGGCCGGGCCGCCGGTCAGAACACCGACCACCCGGTGAGCGTCGTGAAGTGGTCCAGCGCCGCCACGCCCGCGACCGAGTTGCCCCGGGTGTCGAGGCCGGGGCTCCAGACACACAGCGTGCAGCGTCCCGGTATCACCGCGATGATGCCGCCGCCGACGCCGCTCTTGCCGGGCAGGCCCACCCGGTAGGCGAAGTCGCCGGCGGCGTCGTACGTGCCGCAGGTGAGCATGACGGCGTTGACCTGCTTGGCCTCCCGGCGGGGCAGCAGCCGGCTGCCGTCGGCGCGCAGGCCGTGGCGGGCCAGGAAGCCGCCCGCGAGGGCGAGATCGCGGCAGCTCATCTCGATGGAGCACTGCCAGAAGTAGTGCTCCAGTACGGCCGGCACGGGGTTGTCGAGGTTGCCGTAGCTGGCCATGAAGTGCGCGAGGGCCGCGTTGCGGTCGCCGTGCTCGGATTCGGAGGAGGCGACGGCCGGGTCGAAGGAGACGGACGGGTTGCCGCTCTCCGCGCGCAGGAATTCCAGCAGGGTCGTACTGGCGTCGCCGGTCAGCGTCTGGAGCCGGTCGGTGACGACCAGCGCACCCGCGTTGATGAACGGATTACGCGGAATACCGTTCTCGTATTCGAGTTGCACCAAGGAGTTGAACGGGTTTCCGGACGGTTCCGTACCGACCCGCTCCCAGATCTTCTCGCCGCCCTCGGCCAGCACGAGCGCCAGGCCGAACGCCTTGGAGATGGACTGCACCGAGAACGGCCGCTCCCAGTCCCCCACCCCGTAGACACCGCCGTCGACGTCGGCGACCGCCATCCCGAAGTGGCCGGTGTCCACCCCGGCCAGGGCCGGAATGTAATCGGCCACCTGCCCACGGCCGACCAGCGGCCGCGCGAAGGCGGCGACCTCTTCGAGTACGGCCTGGTAGTCCACTGCTGCGCGCCTTCTGTTCCGGTCGTCCCCGGGCGGGCCTCTTTCCGTCCCGCTCCGTACCGACAACACGCTTTTCAGCCTGAGGCCGGATCGGCTCGCACGATATCCGAACGCCCGCCCCAGCTGCGAACTTTTGGGTACAAGGGGGTCATTCGTCGTGCGCGATCGGCGTACGTCACTCGAATGGCAAGGAGGCGGCCATGGCCTCACCCATGTCCGCGGGAACGTTTCTCGGCACCCTCAGGGCGGAAGGCGTGCACACCGTCGAGGTGGACGGCTGGCGCACCCACAACCGCGCGGGACACGGCCCCTGGGGCCCCGTCCACGGGGTGATGATCCACCACACGGCCACCACCGGCACCGCCAAGAGCGTACGCATGTGCTGGAACGGCTACGCGGAACTGCCCGGCCCGCTCTGCCACGGCGTCATCGCCGACGACGGCACGGTCCACCTCGTCGGCTACGGACGCACCAACCACGCCGGGCGGGGTGACGGCGACGTGTTGCGGTCCGTGATCGCCGAGAAGCGGCTGCCGCCGGTCCGCGTGGCCGACACCGACGGCAATGTCCACTTCTACGGCTTCGAGTGCGTGAACCTCGGTGACGGCCAGGACACCTGGCCCGAGGAGCAGCTGGACGCCATCGGGCGGGCGGCGGCCGCGATCTGCCGCCACCACGGGTGGACCGAGCGGTCCGTCATCGGCCACAAGGAGTGGCGGCTCGGCAAGATCGACCCCAGGGGCTTCACGATGGACTCGATGCGGGCCCGGATCCGCGACCGGCTCAAATAGCCCCCCGAGGTGACAATGGGGGGTGTGACCAGCGATCTCCCTTCCGGCCCCGCCGCGCTCGCCGCCCTGGAACCGCGGCTGCCGTCCCCCCTCGAAGAGCTGCGGGACGAGCGCTTCACCCGGCGGGGGCTGCGGCTGCTGCTCAAACGCGACGACCTGATACACCCCGAGCTGCCGGGCAACAAATGGCGGAAGCTGGAGCCGAACCTGGGTGCCGCCGCCGCGTCGGGGCGGCACACGCTGTGCACGTTCGGCGGCGCCTACTCCAATCATCTGCGGGCGACCGCCGCCGCCGGCCGCCTCCTGGGCCTGGCCACCGTCGGCGTCGTGCGCGGCGAGGAGCTGGCGGACCGCCCGCTGAACCCGTCCCTCGCCCGCTGCGCGGCGGACGGCATGCGCCTGCTGTTCGTCGACCGCGCCACCTACCGCCGCAAGACGGAGCCCGAGGTGCTGGCCCGGGTGACGGCGCTGGCGGGGCTGACCGCCGACGACTGCCTCGTCGTCCCCGAGGGCGGCAGCAACGCCGCGGCCGCGCGTGGCTGCGCCGGGCTCGGCCACGAGCTGCGGGGCGTCGCGGACGTCGTCGGGGTGGCCTGCGGCACGGGCGGCACCCTCGCCGGTCTCGCCGCCGGGCTGGCCGGGGGTCAGCGGGCCATCGGCTTCCCCGTGCTCAAGGGCGGTTTCCTCGAAGCGGAGGTCCGGCGCCTGCAGACCGAGGCCTTCGGCGGCCGGCGCGGCGACTGGCACCTGGACGACCGCTTCCACGGCGGCGGCTACGCGAGGACGCCCCCGGAGCTGACCGCCTTCGCCGACGACTTCACCACCCGCCACGGCCTGCCACTGGAACGGCTGTACGTGGCGAAGGCGCTGTACGGACTGACGACCCTGGCGGAGGAGGGAGCCTTCGCCCCGGGGACGACGGTGGCGGCGGTGGTGACGGGTCGGTAGGCACCCCGGCCCGTGGCGGCGGGGCGGAGCCCACCGGGCCGTCATTCCTCCTCCCGGTACGCCGCCGCCTCCTCCAGGTCCAACCGCCGCAACAACGTACGCAGCATCTCGTCGTCGATGCGCCGCTCGTCCCGCAACGTCACGAACACCTCCCGCTCCGCGTCGATCAGCTCCCGCGCCAGCCGGCGGTAGGTGTCGTCCGCCGACTCCCCCGTGGCCTCGTCGACCGCGCCGAGCCGTTCCCACACCGCGTTGCGGCGGCGTTCCATGACCGCGCGCAGACGGTCGGCGAGCGGGGACGGAAGCGCGTTGCCGCCCTCGGCGAGGAGTTCGTCGAGGCGGCGCTCGGCGGCCTGGGACGCCTCGCTCTGCGCCTGGGCCTCGGCGAGGGTCTCGGCGCTCGTGTCCCGGGCGGGCAGCCGCAGGCGGCGGATGAGCGGCGGCAGGGTGAGGCCCTGGACGACGAGGGTGCCGATGACGGTGGTGAAGGTGAGGAAGAGGACCAGGTTACGGGCCGGGAAGGGCTCCCCGCTGTACGTGGTCACCGGGATCGAGAAGGCGATGGCGAGGGAGACGACGCCGCGCATCCCCGCCCAGCCGACGACGACCACGCTCTTCCACGTGGTGTCGGTCTCCCGCTCGCGGATCCGCGCGGACACGGCGCGCGGCAGGAACGTGGCGGGGTAGACCCAGACGAAGCGGGCGGCCACGACCGTGGCGAAGACGACGGAGGCGTACCAGACGGCGGCCTCCTTGAAGCTGTACTCCCCGAGCCCGCGCAGCACCACGGGCAGCTGCAGTCCGATCAGCGCGAAGACCGCGGACTCCAGGACGAAGGCGACCATCCGCCACACGGCGGCCTCCTGGAGCCGGGTGGCGAAATCGACCTGCCAGGAGTGGTGCCCGAGATAGAGGGCGACGACCACGACGGCGAGCACCCCGGAGGCCTCGACCTCCTCGGCGGCGGCATAGGCGGCGAAGGGGATGAGCAGCGACAGGGTGTTCTGCAGGAGCGGCTCGCGCAACCGTCTGCGCAGCCAGTGCAGCGGCACCATGAGGACCAGTCCGACGCCGATCCCGCCGAGGGAGGCGACGGCGAACTCCCGGATGCCCTCGCCCCAGGTGGCGCCGGCGCCCACGGCGGCGGCGAGCGCCACCTTGTAGGCGGTGATGGCGGTGGCGTCGTTCACCAGCGACTCGCCCTGGAGGATCGTGGTGATCCGCGAGGGCAGCCCCAGCCGGCGGGCGATGGCGGTGGCGGCGACCGCGTCGGGCGGGGCGACGATCGCGCCGAGCACCAGGGCCGCGGGCAAGGGCAGGCCGGGCACCACCAGATACGCCACATAGCCGACGACGAGGGTCGCGAAGAGGACATAGCCGACGGAGAGCAGGGCGACGGGCCGCAGATTGGCGCGGAGGTCGAGATAGGAGCTTTCGAGCGCGGCCGTGTGCAGCAGGGGTGGCAGCAGCAGCGGCAGCACGATCTCCGGGTCGAGGGTGTAGTCCGGCACCCCGGGGACGTAGGAGGCGACGAGCCCGGCGGCGACCAGCAGCAGGGGCGCCGGCACGGGCGTGCGGCGGGCCGCGCCGGCGATGGCGGCCCCGCCCGCGACCAGCATCAGCAGCGGCATTACGTCCATCGGTCCCCGCCCGTCTCCATACGTGCCTCCCGCGCCGTGCGTCGCGTCGCCATCATCTGTCACCGTCCGTCAACAGCGGCCACGCTCCGACGACCGTTCGATGATCATCGGCAGGGCGCTCTAATCTGGCAATCATGAGCGAATGCCCGCACGTTCCCGAGCTGCCGCGCCCCGAGCCGGAGCCGCTGAACGCCACCTGCCCGGAGTGCGAGACGGCCGGCAGCCACCCCGTGCAGCTGCGGTTGTGCCTGGAGTGCGGGCACGTGGGCTGCTGCGACTCCTCGCCGTACCGGCACGCCACCGGGCACTTCACGGAGACCGGGCACGCGGTGATGCGGAGCTTCGAGCCCGGTCAGAGCTGGCGCTGGTGCTATGTGGACCTGCGGATCGTCTGATGACGGCCGTCAGTTGCACGCGACGCCGGGCTGTCACCGGGGCCCGCTAGCATGCACACATGATCCGACCCGCGACACCCGCCGACGTTCCCCTCATCCATGCGATGATCCGCGAACTCGCCGAGTACGAACGGGCGCTGGAGGACGCCAAGGCGACCGAGGAGCAGTTGCGCGAAGCCCTGTTCGGGGCGGACGCGGCGGTCTACGCCCTGATAGCGGAGAGTGACGAATCCTCGGCCGACGGCACGACGGCCGCCGGGGAGCCGGTCGGCTTCGCCCTCTGGTTCCGTAACTTCTCCACCTGGACGGGTACGCACGGTATCTATCTGGAAGACCTCTACGTCCGCCCGCGGGCGCGTGGCGGCGGGCACGGCAAGGCGCTTCTCGCGGCCCTCGCGCGGATCTGCGTCGACCGCGGCTACCAGCGTTTCGAATGGTCAGTGCTGGACTGGAACGAACCCTCGATCGCGTTCTACAAGTCGATCGGCGCGGAGCCGATGGACGAGTGGACGGTACGGCGCTTGTCGGGAGAACCGCTCCGCACCCTTGCGGGGTTCGCGCAGAGTGACGAAAATCCCAACAAGGCGACTTCTCTTTCGATTTGAGACCGCACGCCCCTACCCACTGTCCGTACTCATGGGCTTACCATGAGTGACAGTCGTGGGGCTGCGGCACGGATCCTCGGATCGCGATAGCGTCGCATCCGAACCATGTGCAGCGCCGGACCGCTCCCGCCCCTCGCCCGAGGGGCGCGCGCCCGGCGCTCGTAACAGCTCAAGAAGCTTGTGCCACCTTGGAGGTGAGGGTGTCCCCAATCGCAGGCGAGCCCGGGACCCAGGACTTCGTGGAAGTCCGGCTGCCCGCTGCGGGTGCCTACCTGTCGGTGCTGCGGACGGCGACAGCCGGCCTCGCAGCCCGCTTGGACTTCACCCTCGACGAGATCGAGGACTTGCGTATCGCGGTGGACGAGGCGTGCGCGATCCTTCTGCAACAGGCCGTTCCCGGCTCTGTTCTCAGCTGCGTCTTCCGCCTGGTCGGCGACGCGCTCCGGGTGACCGTCTCGGCACCCACCACCGACGGCCGTGCGCCCGAGCGCGACACCTTCGCCTGGACGGTGCTCTCCGCGCTGGCCGGCGAGGTCGACTCGACCGTCGCCGACGACCGAACGGTCAGCATCAGCCTGCACAAGAAGCGCGGCGCCGGCCCCGGACAGCCGTGACGGAAGAGGGGGCTCCGTGAGTACTGCATCGTCGCGGGGAGTGCGTACCCCGGCCATCCCGCAGCAACCCGCCCGGCCGCATCCCTCGGATGTGGAGCCGGAGCGGGCGAGCGACCCACCAGAGCGGGCGGACCACATGGACCAGCACCAGCAGTGGCACCAGCACCCCCATGCGCAGGATCGCAGCGGTGCCCGTGCCCTGTTCATCGAGTTGCGGGCGCTCCCGGACGGCTCACCCGAGCGGGCCGAGCTGCGCAATCACCTCGTGCGGATGCATCTGCCGCTGGTGGAGCACCTGGCGCGGCGGTTCCGCAACCGTGGTGAGCCGCTCGACGACCTGACCCAGGTCGCCACGATCGGTCTGATCAAGTCGGTGGACCGGTTCGACCCGGACCGTGGGGTGGAGTTCTCGACCTACGCGACCCCCACGGTCGTCGGGGAGATCAAGCGGCACTTCCGGGACAAGGGCTGGGCGGTCCGGGTGCCGCGCCGGCTCCAGGAACTGCGGCTGGCCCTGACCACCGCCACGGCCGAGCTGTCCCAGCGGCACGGCCGCGCGCCCACGGTCCACGAACTGGCCGAGCACCTGGGGATCTCCGAGGAGGAGGTGTTGGAGGGGCTGGAGTCCGCGAACGCCTACAGCACGCTCTCCCTGGACGTGCCCGACACGGACGACGAATCGCCGGCCGTGGCGGACACCCTGGGCGCCGAGGACGAGGCCCTGGAGGGCGTCGAGTACCGCGAGTCCCTCAAGCCGCTGCTGGAGGACCTGCCCCCGCGCGAGAAGAAGATCCTGCTGCTGCGCTTCTTCGGGAACATGACCCAGTCGCAGATCGCCCAGGAGGTCGGCATCTCCCAGATGCACGTCTCCCGGCTGCTGGCCCGTACGCTCGCGCAGCTCCGCGACCGGCTCCTCATCGAGGAGTAGCCGACGAGGGGCCGCGCCGGGCGGGGTCAGGCCGGGAAGCGGTCACCACGGCGGAGCAGCCGGCATCGGTTCACGTCTCGCGCGGGCCGATGCCGAGCGCCTCGGTCGCCGTCGGGTTCACCACCAGGCCCAGCGTGGCCACGGCGACGAGCGCCAGCAGCACGGCGCCCGCGATCAGCATGCCGCCGCCGTTGAACAGCGTCCACGCGACGGGCATCGCCATGATCTGCGTGATCATCGCGGGCCCGCGGCTCCAGCGCCGTCGCAGCCACAGGCCGCGTGCCGCCGCCAGCGGCAGTGCGGCCAGCGCGAGCACGGTCAGCCCGCCCGTCACCGCTTGCCGCATGCTGTCGGGCTTGTCCGTCAGCACCAGGACGAGCAGTGTCACCCCGCAGACGACCATCGCCGCCCCCTCCAGGGCCGTGAGCACCGCCGCGGCCGTCAGCCGGCGGGGCCGGGGCCCGGTGGGCTCGGGAGCCGCCTGGGACGGGCGGGACGACCGCCCGGCGGTCTGTGCCGTCGGCCGGCTCTCGCGGGTGCTCTTGCGGGCGCCCTTGGGCGCGGACTGCTTGCTGCTCACCCCTGCAGGGTAGCCCCGCCGTCCGGGAACGGGCGGCGGGCCGGGACCGTCCGGGACGGGGGCCGGGAGCGGGCCCGGGGCCGGGGCGGAGACCGGGGCTGGGACGGGGGTTGTACCGACAGGTAGGTAGGCTGGCGGTCATGCGTGCGCTTCTCGTGGTCAATCCGTCGGCCACCACCACCAGTGCCCGTACCCGTGATGTCCTGGTGCACGCCCTCGCCAGCGATCTCAAGCTGGAGGTCGCCACCACCGAGTACCGCGGGCACGCCCGCGATCTGGCGCGCCGGGCGGCCGAGGACGGCAACACCGGGCTGGTGGTGGCGCTCGGCGGCGACGGCACGGTCAACGAAGTGGTCAACGGTCTGCTGCACGCGGGCCCCGACCCGGAGCACCTGCCCAAGCTGGCCGTCGTCCCCGGCGGCTCCACCAATGTCTTCGCCCGCGCCCTGGGCCTGCCCAACGATGTCGTCGAGGCGACCGGGGCCCTGCTGGACGCGCTGCGGGAGGGGACGGAGCGGACGGTCGGGCTGGGCCTGGCGGCTGGTACGCCCGGTACCGAGGACGAATCCGTGCCGGCCCGCTGGTTCACCTTCTGCGCGGGCTTCGGTTTCGACGCGGGGGTCGTCGGCCGGGTGGAGCAACAGCGGGAACGCGGCAAGCGTTCGACGCACGCGTTGTATGTACGCCAAGTGATGAGGCAATTTCTCGGCGAATCGCACCGCAGACGGGGCACGATCACCCTCGAACGGCCGGGCGAGGAGCCACTCGCGAATCTCGTCATGTCGATAATCTGCAACACCGCGCCGTGGACCTATCTGGGCAACCGGCCGGTCTACGCGTCGCCGCAGGCATCCTTCGACACCGCCCTTGACGTGCTGGGATTCACCAAGCTGTCGACGGCGACGGCCGGCCGGTACGTCACTCAGCTGCTGACCTCGACTCCGGAGCGTGGCCCTCAGGGCAAACACGCTGTGTCATTGCATGACCAGACCGCGTTCACCTTGCATTCGCAGGCCCCACTGCCCTTCCAGATGGACGGTGACCACCTCGGGCTGCGTACAAGCGTGACGTTCACAGGCGTACGCCGTGCACTGCGTGTGATTGTGTGAGTGGTAGGGCCAAAAGTCCTTCCACTCGAACGTTTAGACTGGGTTCCACCCCCTGGAAGTACGGCTGTGACCTAGCCGACACCGAGGAATCAAAAAAAACTTTCCAGAAGGGGTTGTATCCGCAGCCGAGGTTTGCGAGTCTCTTCATGGCGATCGGGACGGCCGCTCATTCGGCCTCCTTCGAAAGCCCGAACCCCCTCCTCATTTACTTGGACCGCACCAGTCTTGCGACTGGAGGTCGGCCCTTCCCTTGCGGGGGGATTCGTGAAAGCGTTCACATTCACAAGCAACGTAGCCGCAATTACGAGGAGATGGAGCAGCCATGGACTGGCGTCACAACGCCGTTTGCCGCGAGGAAGACCCGGAGCTCTTCTTCCCCATCGGCAACACCGGTCCTGCGCTGCTGCAGATCGAGGAAGCCAAGGCCGTCTGCCGCCGCTGCCCCGTCATGGAGCAGTGCCTGCAGTGGGCGCTCGAGTCCGGCCAGGACTCCGGCGTCTGGGGTGGCCTCAGCGAGGATGAGCGCCGGGCGATGAAGCGCCGCGCCGCTCGCAACCGGGCGCGTAACGCTACCGCCTGACGATGCCCCTCGGCTCCCGAGCCGCAGCGCGCAGAAGCTTTGAGCCCCGGACCTGGTATCAGGTCCGGGGCTCAGTGCGTTTCGGCTCCGCCGGGGGTTGGTGGGCGCACCACCGCTGCGTGGCGGTGTCCTCAAGCGCCGGACGGGCTTGATGTGGCTGAGGCCGGCCACAGACGGCCCGCCGCCGCAGACGCTCGCGTTACTTCTCCGCGCGGACCGGGATGTCGAGGACTACGCGCGTGCCCTGCCCGGAAGCGGGCACCATGTCGAACGTTCCGCCCAACTCCCCCTCGACCAGGGTGCGTACGATCTGCAGGCCCAGGTTGCCCGCGCGTTGGGGGTCGAAGCCCTCGGGCAGACCCCGGCCGTCGTCCTGTACGGAGATCAACAGGCGGGCGTCGGTGCGGCCGCCGCCGCGCACGGCGGTGATCTCCACGGTGCCCTGCTCCCCCGGCCCGAAGCCGTGCTCCAGGGCGTTCTGCAGCAGCTCGGTCAGGACCATGGACAGCGGCGTGGCGACCTCGGCGTCGAGTATCCCGAAGCGGCCCGTGCGGCGGGCGGCGACCCGGCCCGGGGAGATCTCGGCGACCATCGCCAGCACCCGGTCCGCGATCTCGTCGAATTCGACCCGTTCGTCCAGATTCTGGGAGAGCGTCTCGTGCACGATCGCGATCGAGCCGACCCGCCGGACCGCCTCCTCCAGCGCCTCGCGCCCCTCGGCCGAGCCGATCCGGCGGGCCTGGAGGCGCAGCAGGGCGGCGACGGTCTGAAGGTTGTTCTTCACCCGGTGGTGGATCTCCCGGATGGTCGCGTCCTTCGTGATCAACTCGCGTTCGCGGCGACGCAGTTCCGTGACATCGCGCAGCAGCACGAGCGAACCGATGTGATTTCCCTTGGGTTTGAGGGGAATGGCCCGCAAGTGGATCACTCCGTCGTCGCCCTCGACCTCGAACTCGCGCGGCGCCCAGCCGCTGGCGAGCTTGGCCAGGCCCTCGTCGACCGGGCCGCGCGAGGGCGCCAACTGAGCGGTGGTGTCGCCCAGATGATGCCCCACGAGATCGGCGGCGAGGCCGAGGCGGTGGTAGGCGGAGAGGGCGTTGGGGCTGGCGTACTGAACGACTCCGTCGGCATCGAGCCTGATCAGGCCGTCGCCGGCGCGCGGTGAGGCATCCATGTCGACTTGTTGCCCCGGGAAGGGGAAGGCCCCGTTGGCAATCATCTGGGCGAGGTCGGAGGCGCTCTGGAGGTAGGTGAGCTCCAGCCGGCTCGGGGTCCGTACGGTCAGCAGGTTGGTGTTGCGGGCGATGACGCCGAGGACCCGGCCGTCCCGGCGGACGGGGATGGACTCGACGCGGACCGGGACCTCCTCCCGCCACTCGGGGTCGCCCTCGCGCACGATCCGGCCCTCGTCGAGAGCGGCGTCGAGCATGGGGCGGCGGCCGCGCGGCACGAGGTGGCCGACCATGTCGTCCTGGTAGGAGGTGGGGCCGGTGTTCGGCCGCATCTGGGCGACGGACACATAGCGGGTGCCGTCGAGGGTGGGGACCCACAGGACGAGGTCGGCGAAGGAGAGGTCGGAGAGCAGCTGCCACTCCGAGACCAGCAGATGCAGCCACTCGAGGTCGGAGTCGTCGAGGGCGGTGTGCTGGCGTACGAGGTCGTTCATGGAGGGCACGGTGTGAGCCTACCGGCGGCGACGTCCGGCCTCGCCGGCCGTGCGGATCCCTGCGCGGGCGCGTCCTCAATCGCCGGACGGGCTCATTCCAGCCCGTCCGGTGATTGAGGACGCGCCCGACCCTAGCCCTCCACCACCACGCCGAACGTCCGCCGCAACCCCTCGGCACCCGCATCCGTCGGATGCACCACACGCGGGCTCACGCCATACCGCAGCCAGCCCAGGGCGAACAGGCGGGCGGTGATCGCCGCGCCGAGCGCGCCCGCGAGATGGTGCCGGTGCTCGCTCCAGTCCACGCAGTAGCGGATGGCCGGCCGCCGCTTGGGCAGCCGGTCGGGGTCGACGCCGAAGGCGACGAGGTCGCCGCGCCCGGTGTCGGTCAGCCGGTAGTCGATGTCGCGCCCGTACGCCGAGGGCCGGTCGCGTACCGCCGCCTCGGGGCGGTGGGTGCCGTCGTGCCCGGTGATCACCTCACGGTCGAGCAGGGACCGCAGCAGGGCGACGCCGAGCCGGCCCGCGAGATGGTCGTAGCAGGTCCGGGAGCGGTACAGCGCGTTGGCGACGCCGCTCTCGCGCAGCGAGGTCACCGGCTGTGGCGGGGCGATGAGGGCGAGCGCCTCCAGTGCGGTGGCGATCTCGGGTCCCGCCAGCCGGTAGTAGCGGTGCCGGCCCTCGCGGACGGCGGTGATCAGACCGCCCGCCACGAGTCTGGCCAGGTGGGCGCTGACCGTCGGGGCGCCGACGCCGGCCTCGGCGGCCAGCGCGCCGGCGGGCAGCGCGCGCCCGTCGCAGAGGGCCTTGAGGATCCGCGCCCGGGAGGGGTCCGCGATCAGGGCGGCGGTACGGGCGATGTCCGGCTGACGGTTCAGCCGGCCGGCGGTCCGCTCGGCGCGCCGCCCGGCCGGCGGGGTGGTCTCGTCGCTCATGACCTCACCGTATGCCGACGACACTTCGCCGACCGGCGAAGTGTCCGGACCCGAGACTGGGCCCATGACCGTCAACTCCACAGCCGATCGGCGGCGCCCGGGACCTGTCCGGCGGATCTTCGCGCGCTCCCGACGCCCGGCACCCGCGCTCGCCGCGTGGCGGGAGTCGCCCGAGTACGCCCGGTACGAGGGCGATCCCCCGCCTTCCGCTCACACGCTCCACCCGCTACCGCCGGGAGGCGCCCCCAAGCCGCTCGCCGATCCACGAAGATCCGCCGGACAGGCCCTCGCCGATTCCGACGCGGCGCCCGCGCGCCCGGCCCTCGCCCCTTTGATCGCACTGAGCCTCGGCTACTTCCTGGTGATGCTGGACGTCACCGTCGTGACCGTGGCGGTGCCGGACATCCGGGGTTCCCTGCACGCCGGTCCGTCCGCCGTGCAGTGGATCGTCGACGGTTACAGCACCCTCTTCGCCGGACTGCTGCTGCTCGGCGGCGGTCTCGCCGACCGGCTCGGCCACCGCCGGATGTTCCTCACCGGGCTCACCGTCTTCACCGTCGCCTCGCTCGTCTGCGGTCTCGCCGGCACCACGGCCGTCCTGGTGGGCGGCCGGCTGGCGCAGGGCGCCGGAGCCGCCTTCCTCGTCCCGGCCTCGCTGGCCCTGCTCCAGGCCACCTACCCCGACCGGGCCGTGCGTGCCCGGGCGATCGCCGTGTGGGGGGCCGTCGCCTCGATCGCCTTCGGTGCCGGTCCCGTGGTCGGCGGTCTTCTGATCGCCGGGCTGGACTGGCGGGCGGTGTTCTGGCTGAACCTGCCCGTGGGCGCGCTCGCGGTCGTCCTGACCGTGCGTCACCTGCCCGCCGCGACCGGCGCGCCCGCGACCCACCGGATGGACCCGGCGGGCCAGGTCCTCGGCGTGGTGGGGCTGATCGCCCTGGCAGGCGCCATCAACGAGGCCGGTGCGAAGGGGTGGGCCTCTCCCCTGGTCCTCGGGCTCTTCGCCGTGGGCTTGGCGGCCCTGGCCCTGTTCCTCGCGGTCGAACGCCGTCTGGAGGCATCGGCGCGGACCCGGCCGAACGGCCGGGCCCCGCTGCTGCGCCTGTCTCTGTTCCGCACCGGCGCCTTCTCTGCCACCGCCGTGATCGGCCTGCTGATCAGCCTCGGCTACTACGGCATGCTGTTCCTCTCCACCCTCTACTTCCGGCAGGAACTCGGCTACGACGCGCTGACCACCGGCCTGGCGTTGCTGCCCTCGGTCTGCATGGGCCTGATCGCGGCCCCCGTCTTCAGCCGCATCGCCGCCCGCACCGGGCCGTACGTCCCCATGACCCTCGGGCTCTTCCTCGGCGCCGGCGGCTTCCTCGGCTGGCTGCTCGCCGGGCCCGGCACGGCCTATCCGGTGCTGCTGTTCGCCCTGATCGCCACGGGCCTCGGCCAGACCATGACGGCCCTGGCCTCCATGGCCGCGATCATCGAGTCGGCCCCGGCGGACGGTGCGGGGGTGGCCTCGGCGGTCTTCAACGTCTCCCGCCAGGTGGGCAGTGCGGTGGGGGTGGGCCTCTTCGGCACGGTGGCCTCCGGCGGTCTCACGGGTGGCCTCCACGTTTGCGCCGCATTGGCTTCCGGCGCGTTTCTGGCCGGGGGACTGCTGACGGTCGGCGTGCTGCGCCGGCCGGCTGCCGGGTAGCCGTGTCCGGCGGATCTTCGGCTGCGGGCCGTCTTGGCCGCCTGCGGCGGCGAGCGCCTCTCGCCTTGCCGGCGGATCTTCGGCTGCGGGCCGTCTTGGCCGCCTGCGGCGGCGAGCGCCCTGCGGGCGCGTCCTCAATCGCCGGACGGGCTTGAAATGGCTGGGCTCAGCCGCCATCCCGGGCAAATGGCGTGACCAGCATCAGCCAAAACCAGCCCGTCCGGCGTTTGAGGACACCGCCGCGCAGCGGCGAGGGGCGGCCCCCCGAACCGCCGGACTGGCCGCCGCACGGCGAACCCGCTAGATTGGTCTATACCACCAGCCCATTCTCCAGATCGGCAGGCCCAGCGTGGAAGTTGTCATCGTCCAGAACGCCAAGGCAGGCGGCGAACTCATCGCGGAGGCCATGGCCTCGCTGCTGAGCCGCAAGCCCGACGCTCTGCTCGGCGTGGCCACCGGCTCGACCCCGCTGCCCATCTACGAGGCGCTGGCCGCCAAGGTCCGTGCCGGGGCCGTGGACGCCTCGCGGGCCCGGATCTGCCAGCTCGACGAGTACGTCGGGCTGCCCGCCGACCACCCCGAGTCCTACCGGTCGGTCGTGCTGCGCCAGGTCGTGGAGCCGCTCGGGCTGACCGAGGCGTCGTTCATGGGTCCCGACGGCACCGCCGAGGACGTCCAGGCGGCCTGCGAGGCGTACGACCGCGCGCTGCCGGAGGCCGGCGGTGTGGATCTCCAGCTGCTCGGCATCGGCACCGACGGGCACATCGGCTTCAACGAGCCGTGCTCCTCGCTGGCCTCCCGCACCCGGATCAAGACGCTGACGGAGCAGACCCGCGTCGACAACGCGCGCTTCTTCGATGGCGACATCGACCAGGTGCCGCACCACGTCATCACCCAGGGCATCGGCACCATCCTGGAGGCCCGCCACCTGGTGCTGCTCGCCACGGGCGAGGGCAAGGCGGACGCCGTGGCCCAGACGGTCGAGGGCCCGGTCTCCGCACTGGTGCCCGCGTCGGCGCTCCAGCTGCACCCGCACGCCACGGTCGTCGTCGACGAGGCGGCCGCGTCCAAGCTGAAGCTGGCCGACTACTTCCGCCACACCTACGCGAACAAGCCGGTCTGGCAGGGGCTGTAAACGGGGCTCCGCCCCGGACCCCGGTCCTCAAACGCCGGACGGGCTGCTTTCGCAGCCCGTCCGGCGTTCGGCGTAAGCAGAGTCCTAAATTCCCGCGATGACCTCCGCGGCCGCCAGACCGCACACCCGTGCGGCTCCGTGCGTCGCGACGTGGAGCGCGCCCACCGGCGGTGCCTGGTTCAGGCCCATCTCCACCACGATCGTCTCCGGCCGCGCGGCGACCAGGCCGGTCAGGGCCTCGGCCATCCACGGGTGCCGGTGCGCGTCCCGCACCACGGCGACGATCCTGCGGTCACCCGCGGCCCGCAGTACCTCCTCGGTGCCGGCCGTGTCCCGCCCGTACGTGCCCGTCCGGGTGCCCGGAAGCAACCGGGTGAGTTCGGCGCCGATC
This sequence comes from Streptomyces sp. NPDC042259, assembly GCF_055582085.1. NCBI lineage: Bacteria > Bacillati > Actinomycetota > Actinomycetes > Kitasatosporales > Streptomycetaceae > Streptomyces > Streptomyces sp. NPDC042259. The sequence continues at coordinate 477,888 of NZ_JBVJDW010000005.1, forward strand.
CCCCAGGGGGTCTCGTCGCCGACGGCGAAGTTCGCCAGCGGGGTGAACGCCGCGACGTACACCGGCCCGGCGAGCGGGGCGTACCCCTCGGCCCCCTCGGACGAGGTCACGCGCAGGGCACGGCGGGCCGCGGTCAGTCCCACCCCGGGGGCGGGTCCGGTCCCCTCCTGCTCCGCACCCGCCCCCGAGGTCCAGCGCGCCAGGGCGCGCACCCGAGCGGCGGCGTCGGCGAGCCGCTCCTCGGGCAGTTCACCGGAACGGACGGCAGCCACCAGCGCGTCGCGCAGCCGCAGCACGGTGTCCTCGTCGGCCAGTCCGCCGCCGACGCAGATCGCGTCGGCGCCGGCCGTGACGGCCATGACGCTGCCGCGTTCGATGCCGTACGTACCGGAGATGGCCCGCATCTCCATGCCGTCGGTGACGATGAGCCCGTCGAAGCCGAGACCGCCCTCGGTGACCGGTCCCCGCAGCAGGCCGTGCAGGGCGGCCGGGCTGAGCGTGGCGGGCAGGGCGGCGTCGAGCGCGGGCAGCAGGATGTGCGCGCTCATCACGGCCTTGGTGCCGGCGGCGACCGCCGCCCGGAAGGGCACCAGTTCGCGGGCGTACAGCGTGGTGAGGTCCGCGTTGATGCGGGGCAGGTCGTGGTGGGAGTCGACGGCGGTGTCGCCGTGGCCGGGGAAGTGTTTGGCGCAGGCGGCGACCCCGGCCGCCTGCATGCCCTCGATGTAGGCGGCGGTGTGCCGGGCGACCAGGGCGGGGTCGGCGCCGAAGGACCGTACGCCGATGACGGGGTTGTCCGGGTCGGAGTTGACGTCCGCGGAGGGCGCCCAGTTGAGGTTGACCCCGCAGGCGGCGAGCCGGCGGCCCAGCTCGTGGGCGACGGCCCGGGTCAGGCCCGTGTCGTCGACGGTGCCGAGCGCGAGGTTGCCGGGGAAGGAGGAACCGGTGCGGACCTCCAGGCGGGTGACGTCGCCGCCCTCCTCGTCGATGGCGACGAGCACGTCCGCCCGCTCGGCGCGCAGGCGCGCGGTGAGTGCGGCGAGCTGCTCGGGCGAGGCGATGTTGCGGCCGAAGAGGCCGACGGAGGCGAGCCCTTCGCCGAGGCGGCGCAGCAGCCAGTCGGGGGCGGTGGTGCCGGTGAAGCCGGGCTGCAGGACCGTGAGGGCGTCACGGGTGAGCGTGTCCATGGAAGTAGTGCTAGCCCTTCACTGCGCCGGACGTGAGGCCGCCGACCGCCTTGCGCTGGAGGATGACGAAGAGGATCAGGATGGGGACGGCGAAGAGCGAGGAGGCGGCCATCGTGGCGCCCCAGTCGTCGCCGAAGGTGGTGCGGAAGCCGGTGAGCCAGACGGGCAGCGTCTGCGCTCCCGCGTCCTTGTTGAGGATCAGGACCATCGGGAACTCGTTCCAGACGGTGATGAAGCCGAACAGGGAGGTGGCCATCAGACCGGGTGCCAGCAGCGGGAAGATGATGCGCACGAAGGCCTGGGCGCGGGTGCACCCGTCGACCATCGCGGACTCCTCCAGCTCCTTGGGCACGGCGGCGACGTAGCCGCGCAGCGTCAGGACGGTGAAGGGCAGCACCATGACCGTGTAGATGGCGGTGAGCGGTACGAGGCTGTTCAGCATCTCCGCGTCGCGCACGATCATGTAGTAGGCGATGACCATGACCTCCCAGGGGGCCATCTGGGCCATCATCATCACCAGGATGAAGCTCTTGCGGCCCTTGAAGCGCATCCGGGCGACGGCGAACGACGCGAGCAGCGCGATCACCAGCGACAGTCCGACGGCGATCAGGGTGACGGCGAGGGAGTTGCCGACGAAGGTCCAGAAGCCGTCGGCGTGCACGGCCGTCTCGAAGTGTTCGAACGTGGGGCTGGTCGGGAACCAGACCGGGGTGTCGGCGACGATGTCCTTGTTGGCCTTGAAGGCCGTCGCGAACATCCAGTAGACGGGGAACACGAAGCCGATGAAGAGGACGACGGCCGTCGCCCCCGGCCAGACGCGGCCGAGCAGCGAGCCCGTGCCCGTCCGGCGGTCGAGGTCGGAACGCCTCACGCTTCCTCCTCCTCTTGCTTCAGGACCAGGCGCAGGTAGTACGCGGTGAGGCCCAGCAGGATCACGACGGTCAGGATGGAGATCGCGGCGCCCATCCCGAAGTGCTGGTTGCCCATGCCTTCGACGAAGGCGTAGACGGGCAGCGTCTCGGTCAGCCGGTCGGGGCCGCCCTCGTTCATCGCGAAGACCTGGGTGAAGGTCTTGAAGACCCAGATGACTTCGAGGAACGTCGTGGCGAGGAAGAACGGCTTGAGGAAGGGGAAGGTCACCGAGGTGAACCGCTTCCAGGGGCCGGCGCCGTCGAGCGAGGCCGCCTCGTACAGCTCCTTGGGGATGGTGGTCGTCGCCGCGTAGAGGTTGATCGCCACGAAGGGTATGGACTGCCAGACGATCAGCACGGTGATGACGAAGAAGGTGGAGAACTGGCCGCTGGTCCAGTTGAAGTCGGCCATGGCGTGCCAGCCCAGTGCGTCCAGGACGTGGTTGACGACGCCGAAGCGCTGGTCGAAGAGCCACTGGAAGACGGTGGTGGCGGCGACGACGGGCATCGCCCAGGCGAGGACGAGGCCGAGCAGGAGCAGCAGCCGCAGCTTGGAGCCCAGCCGGGCGAGCAGCAGCCCGGTCAGACAGCCCAGCGTCATGATCAGGACGACGTTGGCGCCGGTGAAGACGACCGAGCGGCCGGTGACCCGCCAGAACTCGGCGTTGCCGAGCGCCTCCTGGTAGTTCTCGACGCCGTTCCACTCGGTGACGTGCTGGATGAGCTGGCGCGGGTTGAGGTTCTGGAACGACAGCATGCCGTTCTTCACCAGGGTCCACCCGAGCAGCAGCACCGTGAGGGCGGCGGCGGGGAGGATCAGGAGGTACGGCACGCTCTTCGCGGCCCGCTCCCGGCCGCGGCGGGGCGGCGGGGCGCCGCCCTTGCCGATCCGGGGCGCGGGCTCGGCCGCCGCCTCTGTGATCTGCGCTGACATCGTCGTCCGCCTTCTCCCCTGTCGAACGGTCTTACCTAGGTGCGGTGGTGCGGTATTGCGTGGGTGCGCGCTCTCGGGTGAATGCGCGGGGGTGGCCGGGTGCGCGGCGGTACGGGGGCGCGGCGTCGGCGCCGCGGCCCCCGTCATCGCACGGACCGGTCGGGTCGGCCCGGGCCCGGTCGGACCGGATCCGGCCGGACCAGGTCCGGTCAGGTCACTGCTTCTGGCTGAGGCGCTTGTTCATGTCGGCCTCGACCTGCTTCGCGGCGTCCTCCGGCGACTTTCCGTTCAGGACGGCCGTCATATAGGCCTTGATCGGGTTCGGCGCGTTCTCCACCTGGGCCCACTCGGGGATCAGCGGGGTGGTGCCGCCGCCCTTGGCCGCGGGGGCGGCGGCCTCGGCGGCCGCGTTGCCCTTCACGTTCGAGAGCAGGGATTCCTTGTTGGGGATCGAGCCGACCTCCTTGGCCAGCGCGCCCTCGTTCTTGTCGGACAGCGCGATCTTGAGGAATTCCTTGGCGAGTTCCTGCTTCTTGCTGCCCGTGGCGATCGCGAGGTTGGAGCCGCCGAGGAAGACGCCCTCGGGCTTGTCGGCCTTCTCACCGGGGATGGTGAAGTAGCCGATCTCCTTCTCGATGGCCGGATTCGCCTTGACGGCGGTGGCGGCCTCCCAGCCCATTCCGATGAACGCGCCGGTCTTGCCCTTGGCGAAGACGTCGGCCTGCTGCGGAGTGGCCTCGTCCTTGTCCTTGGGGGCCTTGCTGAAGGCCTGGTACTGCTTGTAGATCTCCATGGCCTTGGCGACCTTGGGGTCGGCGAGGTTGGAGACGTACTTCTTGCCGTCCTTCTTCACCAGGTCCGCACCCGTACCGATGGTGAGGCCGTCGAAGAAGTACCAGTTCTGGCCGGGCAGGTAGAGCGGTTCGGCGTCGCCCTTCTTCTGGATGGCCTCCAGGGCCTTGAAGAAGTCGGCGCGCGTCTTGGGTACGTCCTTGATGCCCGCGTCGGCCCAGATCTTCTTGTTGTAGATCACGACACGGCTGGCGGCGTACCAGGGTGCCGCGTACTGCTTGCCCTCGAAGACGGACGGCTTGTTGAGGGAATCGGTCCAGTCCGCGCCGATCTCCTTCTTGAGATCGGCGAGGTCCTGCAGACCGCCGGTCTGTGCGTAGGAGGGGGTCTGGGTGTTGCCGATCTCCACGACGTCCGGGGGGCTGGACTCGGAGAGGGCCGTGGTCAGCTTCTGCTGGATGCCGTCCCACTTCTGGATCTTGACGTTGAGCTTGGCGCCGGTCTTCTGTTCGAACTCGGCCTGGACCGACTTCGTCCACGCAGGCGGATTCGAGCCATCCATGAACCAGACGGTCAGGCTCTTGCCCTGGGAACCGCCCGAGTCCTTGTCACCGTCGCTGGACCCACAGGCCGCAACACTCACCAACATGGCCGCGACACCCGTCGCCGCTATGAGCCCACGCTTCACAGCACTCTCCTCAAGGACCGAATGTGGTCTTTAATGGTTTAGACCAGTGCCCGCAGCTTGGCCTAGACCTTTTGGGGTGTCAAGGGTGTATAAGAGTCGCTGTCGGCTCCGTTACCGGACCGACACCTCGAGGTCGACCTGGGCGTCTCCGGGCTCCTCGGGCTCTGCCCGTGCCACGATGTGACCGCGATTTACGGAGGAGCCGGTGACGGCAGCAGGATCGGAGTCGGGAAGGCGCACCATGGTGACCGAGGGCGGTACGGCGGAGAGCGGCAACGCCGCGGGGAGCGGGCGGACGGCGCGCGTTCCCAAGTACTACCGCCTTAAACGGCATTTGCTGGAAATGACCGAAACCATGCCTCCCGGCACGCCGGTACCCCCGGAGCGGACGCTGGCGGCGGAGTTCGACACCTCGCGCACGACGGTGCGCCAGGCGCTCCAGGAGCTGGTCGTCGAGGGCCGGTTGGAGCGCATCCAGGGCAAGGGCACGTTCGTCGCGAAGCCCAAGGTCTCCCAGGCGCTGCAACTGACCTCCTACACGGAGGACATGCGCGCCCAGGGCCTGGAGCCCACCTCGCAGCTCCTCGACGTCGGTTACGTGACCGCCGACGACCGGCTCGCCGCCCTGCTCGACATCGCGGCGGGCGGCCGCGTCCTGCGCATCGAGCGGCTGCGGCTGGCCAGCGGTGAGCCGATGGCGATCGAGACGACGCATCTGTCGGCGAAGCGCTTCCCGGCGCTGCGCCGGAGCCTGGTGAAGTACACCTCCCTCTACACGGCTCTGGCCGAGGTCTACGACGTCCGCCTCGCCGAGGCGGAGGAGACCATCGAGACGTCCCTGGCCACCCCGCGCGAGGCGGGTCTGCTCGGGACGGACGTGGGCCTGCCGATGCTGATGCTCTCCCGGCACTCGCTGGACGCCCAGGGCGCGCCGGTGGAATGGGTCAGGTCGGTGTACCGGGGGGACCGCTACAAGTTCGTGGCGCGGCTGCGGCGGCCGACGGAGTAGAACGCCGGGGCGTGACGCGGCCGGGGCCCTCCCGGCGGCCTGATCAGACGAGCTGCCGCAGCCATGAGTCGAGAGCCGTGTAGTCGCCCTCGGTCAGGCCCTGACGAGGGTCGACGCGGTGGAGCAGGGCGTCCCCCGGGTGGTGGGCGGCGACCCAGGCCCGATCGGTGTCGGTGATCTCGTCGTCGACCCAGACGAACGGGCGCCCCGCAGCCCATGCGACGAGGGCACGGGTCTTCCAGTGCAGCCCGTTCCGCTCGTCCTGGTCGTCGGTGTCGGACGGCTCCGGCCAGGCCACCACCGCCAGCCGCGGCAGACCGATGCGGGGAGCGACGCACTCGTTCGCGTCGTCCATCCACGTCGTCGCCCAGACCACCTCGCACGGGAGGGCCGCCAGCCGGGGCCCGTGCTCGGGGTTGACCCTGGCCAGCAGCGGATTCGCGTCGCTGTCGAGCGGTTGCGAAGCGATCGCGTAGGTCGGATACGGGTGGGATGAGACGCCGAACGGGATGAGGGGGCCGTCGACGTCGAGGAAGAGCAGGGAACGCTGCGTGGAGCCGGTCACTGGAGAACGGTACGCCAGCGCGTGGGGGGCCTCTCGCCTGGCCGGCGGACCTTCGACTGACGGCCTGCCTTGCCGCCTGCGGCGGCGGGCCTCTCGCCTGGCCGGCGGACCTTCGGCTGACGGCCGTCCGTGCCGCCTGCGGCGGCGGGCGCCCTGCGGGCGCGTCCTCAATCGCCGGACGGGCTCGCTGCGCGGTAGAGGACGTTCGCGCGCAGCGGCCCTTCGGGGAAGTCCGGGTCGTCGAAGTCCCCGGCGGGGTCCCGGGTCATGCCGATCCGGGTCATCACCGCCTGGGAACGGACGTTGGTGGCGGTCGTCAGCGCGAGGATCTCTGAGAGCCCGAGGGTCTCGAAACCGAAGACCAGCACGGCCCGGCCGGCCTCGGTGGCATAGCCGTGCCCCCAGGCCGAACGGGCGAGCCGCCAGCCGATCTCCACGCCCGTGAAGGGCAGGCCGTCCTCCACGTCGTCCAGGCCCGCGAACCCGATGAACTCCCCGGTCTCGATCACCTCGACGGCCCACCACCCGTAGCCCCGCGCCGCGAAATCGGCCCGGAAGGCCGCGACGGAGGCATCGGCCTGCTGCCGCGTGAGCGGAGCCCCCAGGTGCTCCCGCACCTCGGGATCGGCGTTCATCTCCGCCCAGGGGGCGAGGTCGGCTTCCCGCCACCGGCGAAGCATGAGGCGATCGGTACGTAGCTCATACATACGGCCCAGTTAACGCGAACCGCCGTGGCGGGAGCGATCGGTTTTCCCCATGGCGGGCCGGGCCGGTCCCGGGACGGTGCGGGCGATAGCACGACCCACGGCTACGCGGGGCGCGGGACAAGCCACGAGGAGCCGTCACGGTGCCCGGCCCACAGGCGTTCCTCGGCGGCCCGGACGGTCAGGCCCAGGTCGGTCAGATCCGGCTCGTCGGCCTCGCGCCACGCGGTCACCGCGGCCTCCGCTTCGTCGAGGAGGCGGCGCGGCCCCCATTGCCGGCCGCGCCCGTCCGGCTTCCACGCGGCCCAGGAGGAGCCGTCACGGCTCTGGAACCACCAGGTCTCGCCGAACCGGATGTGCGCTCCGGGCACGAGGACGTGGAAGAGCAACTCGGCTCCGGACGCGGTCTCGAGAACCGACAGGTCCGTGGTGGTGCGGACTCGCTCGGCGCGGGGCATCGTGGCGTCGATGGCCGGGCGGACGTCCGCCACATCACGTTCGCGTTGTCCGCGCAGGGGCATGAACGCCATGGCGTCGGCGATCGCCCCGGACGCCGACTCGCCGTCGTCGGCGACGACCAGACGCACCAAGGCGAGCCCCCGGTAGGGGGTGACGACCACGCCACCGGGGGACGTCTGCTCGATCCAGGCCCACGGCACGCGCATGGCCGAGGCGGTGCTGAGGACCCAGGCGTACGGGGCGCCGTCGGGCCAGCCGGTTTCGCCGTCGCCGACGACCGTCCGCACCTCGTGGTACCCGGCCGTGTCGAGAGCGCGTCGGGCACCGGCGGCGAGCCGGTGGTCCACCTCGACCGTGACGACGTTGCGGGCGCCGACGCGCTCGGCGAGCAGAGCCGAGTCGTAGCCGCTTCCGGTGCCGATGTGCAGCCCCCGCCGGCCGGGCCGCGGATCGAGGTGGGAGAGCTGGCGCATGACGACCCGAGGTGAGGACAGAGACGAGGACAGGCGCCCTGTCGCGGCCCCGCCGGGTGTGTCGTCGTCATTGAGCTGTGTGATCAGCGCGCGGTCGTGGGCATAGACCGCGCGCGCCCAGCCGTCCGGATCCGTGGCCCGGCTGATGAACGGGTACGCACCGTCCTCGCCTCGGGCGGAGATCCATACCCGGGCAGGTGCGAACACCTCCCTGGGGACCGCTTCGAAGGCGTCCCGGACCCAGGGGGCACCGAATTGACGCTCCGCCGCGAGGGCCTCGGCGCAGTCGCGGCGCAGCGTCGCGTAGTCGCGGGTGGTGGTCATCGGCGGTGGGGAGCGTCGCCGTCGTCGATGGAGGGGTCGGTGGGGTCGCTGGGGCGGCCGAAGTCGTCGTCGGGGTTCCAGGCGCGGTCGTCGTCGTCCGGTTCCTGCTGCTGGTCGTGCTTGCGTCCCATGACGATCGTCTCCTTGGTGTTGGAGTGGGGTTCAGGTTTCCGTGGGACCACGGCCGGGCCTCCCTCAACAGCTCAACTGCGCCGTACATGCTCGACCCAGTCCCGGGTGACCTTCGCGCCCGGCGCTCTGGCGTGCAGTGCGGTGGTGAACGTTTTGAGTAGGTGAGGGACAACCCCAGTACCGGTCATGCCGCTCGGGCAGTTCACCTTGGCGGCCGTAGCGCACGCCTGGGGCAGGTCGCCTTGCCTGAGTTGAGCCAAGGCCAGGTGAATGTTGTAGAGGGCGCGATTGCGGTGCTGCTCAGGGCGCAGGCCCGTGAGACAACGGTGCAGGTGGTACTCGGCGGGAGCCAGATCACCCAAGCCGAGCAAGGCAATGCCCGTCACGCCGTCCAGCTCCGCCCGCGTGAAGAAGGCCATGGAAGCGGGCCGGAACCGGGTCGGGTCAGCGCGCTCGAAAGCGCTGGCGGCTCGACCCAGTGCACGGCGCGCACGAGCGTGATCTCTCGTATCGGCGGCGCACAGGGCCAGCCGGGCGTGGCCGAGCGAGGCATACAGCGGATCACTACGGTGGACGGGGGTGGCCATGGCGGCCTCGGCTGCGGAGCAAGCGTCGGTCCAACGGCCGCGTTGCCTGGTGAGTGCCGTGACGTACCGCCACACCTCGTGTTGAACCTGGCCGTCACCAGAGAGTCCGGCCAAGACGACAGCCGATTGCATGTGCTGTTGCGCGCGATCGAGATGCCGGGCGACCACAGCCGCCCACATCGCGGTCGCAGTAGACGCGGCCGCCAAACCGTACAGGCGACCGCGCACGCGCTGAGTCGCACTGCCGCCCTGCTGGAGGCTCATTACTCTTTGGCTGAGGGCCAAGGCGCGGTGTTCGAGCACGGGCCCGCCGCCCTCCCGATCGTCCAGAAGCCACAGAGCAGCCAGCTCACCGCGTAACCGTCGCACGTCGGCCGTCCCGACTGTCGAGCGGGCAGCGCCCGTCAGCGGACTGGTGGACAGAACAGCCCCGGTGGTCACCATGACGAAGGTGCGGCGGCGCACTGGCTTCATCTGCGGGTCCTGCGTGCATGGCGCAAGAGTTGATCCGCCCGGGGTCTTACTCGCCGGGGGCGTAAACCCCAACTCCACCGCCGTGGTCTCGAACACCGCCTCCAGGGCCACCCTTTGGCGGCCCTGCGGCCAGCGGGTTTCCCCGCTCAGATAGCGGCGGACGGTTCGATCCGAGACGTTCCCGCGTCGGCTCGTCAGGCCTTCCACAACATCGTTGATCTGTTCGGCCAGCTCGGCGTGAGACATCCCGCGCGCCTGCATCCGAGCCGCCAACCGGACGTTCGCTGGCATGCACTCACCGTAGAGGGATACTCCGGGGCAGTAACAGCGGCCGTGTAAAGCGCGGGCAATTTCGCCCGGTGCTCTGCAGGCTGCCCGGGGGGCATTTGCCCTACTGACCTGCCGCGAAGCTCGGTTATCTGGTCGTACGCGGGCGCCACGGTGCCCGGCTCTCGCAACGACTCCGAAGAGGACTCACGGATGAACCCCCACCGCGACCGGCAGCCCTTTCGACTCACGACCATGCTGACCGGCGAGATCCCGCCCCTCGATCTCGTCACCATCCGTGCCACGATCCGCCGCGCGCTACAGGAGCGCCCGGCACGGGCGCCACGCGCGGAGATCGAGGAGCTGACCGGAACGCTGCGCGAGCAACTGGGGCTGATGCTCATCCACGTGCAAGCGCGTGCCGACGAGCTGAACCGGGGCACCCTGGCGTGGGACCGCTGGCAGGCCCTCATCGACCAGGTCCGGGCCGATCTGCTCCACAGCGATACCTCGCCCGGCGTCGCCTACCTGGAGGTGCTCGGCCGAGGCGCCCGATTCCTCGCGGACTGCCTCGACGAGTAGGCCATTACCAGAGTGGGGGCAATCGCCCATACTTCGAGCCGGTACCTGCCGGTGCGGGCCCCGGCACGGGCCTCGGCGTCGAGCCGGCCGATGCCCTGGCCCGCGTCGCCCGGCTACGCCGGAGCCCCGGCCCCCGCGCTGGGGGCGAACCCGCTCCCCCGCTCGGCGAACACCTTGATCGCGGCGCCCAGGAACTCCACCAGCCCGGGGTGGTAGGAATCGTGGAACGCCCTCATGGCCTCGTCCTCGGCGTAGAAGAGCGACATGCCGACGTATGCCTCCCGGGAGGGGGTGTAGAACCGGCAGACGATGTCGAAGTGCCTGCGGACGAGTTCCTGGATCTGCTGGTCCCCGGGCAGGGAGCCGCCGTCCAGGAAAGGCGTGATCTCCCGAAACAGGATGTCCCAGTCCTGGTGGACCCGCTCCCTGTCCACATGTTCCCAGTTGTTGGTCTGGGCAAGGCTCTTCGCCTGCTCCTCGGCCAGCGAGCGGCGGCACTCGTCCTCGTAACTGTTCCCCACGGCACCGGTTCCCATCGTTTCGTCATCTCTCCGGTGGATCCCCGAGAGGCCGCCGGCATGTCGGCATCGACCGGCTGCGGATAATCAACTGCCGGTCCAGGCCGAACGGTGACACACAGGCACCGGGTCGGCAAACCATTTCCTGGACCCTCCGGCGCTCCGTCCCGGTCAGCCGACGGCGGAAAGGCGCGGCGCCGGACGGGCCGAGGTGGCCGGGCCAAAGGCCACGCGTCTCATCCGGTCGCGTTCGCGATCACTCGTACAGGCCCTGGCGCGCCGCCAACCGTTCCATCAGGGCCGCGCTGCGCGCGAGCAACTCCCGCTCTTCATCGGTGAGTTCGGTCTCGATGGCCAGGGCCAACCACCCGGCCCGGCGGCCGCGTTCCGCTTCCAGTGCGACCCGGCCGGCGTCCGACAGTTCGACCAGGGACTTGCGGCCGTCCGTGGGGTGGGCCCGGCGGGTGACCAGGCCCTGTTCGAGGAGGAGGCCGACCGCGCGGGCCATCGACTGCGGGCGTACGCGCTGATCGGTCGCGAGATCGCTGGTCGTCATGGCGCCGTCGCGGTCCAGCACGCCGAGCACGGCCACCTGCCCGTGCGGGATCCGGTCCTCGCGCTTCACGCGCCGGGTGAGCTTGCCCATCGCGATGCGCAGTTCGGCGGCGACGTGGGCGGCTTCCGGGTTGGGCATAGGGCACTTTACCCCGGAAACGCCGTTGTGCAGCAGACTGAACAGCCAAACTGATCAGCTGAACTGAACAGCGGAACTGTGCAGCTGTGCTGTACAGTTTCTTCGCACCCGGCCGAGCGCCAGCGTCGTCGCAGCCGCGGCCCGGGAGGCGACAACGGGAAGGAACTCCCATGCCCGCACACACCACCGAACCCACCGCCGTTCGCGACGTCACCGCCCGCGCCGTCCTCGACAGTCGCGGCAACCCCACCGTCGAGGTCGACGTCGTCCTCGCCGACGGATCCCTGGGCCGCGCCGCCGTCCCCTCCGGCGCCTCCACCGGCGCCCGCGAAGCGGTCGAACTGCGCGACGGCGAACCCCGGCGCTGGCACGGCAAGGGCGTCGACCGGGCCGTGGCCCATGTGAAAGGCGAGATCGCGGCCGCCGTCACCGGGCGCGACGCCGACGACCAGGCCGGCCTCGACGCCGCGCTGATCGCGCTCGACGGCACTCCCACCAAGGCGCGGCTCGGCGCCAACGCCCTGCTCGGGGTCTCCCTCGCCACCGCGAAGGCCGCCGCCGCCTCGCACCGGCAGCCGCTGTACCGCTACCTCGGCGGCGCCGACGCCCGCGTGCTTCCGGTGCCGATGATGAACATCGTCAACGGCGGCGCTCACGCCGACAATCCGCTGGACTTCCAGGAGTTCATGATCGCGCCGGTGGGTGCGGACACCTTCGCCGAAGCCGTCCGGATGGGCAGCGAGGTCTTCCACACCCTGCGCCGCGACCTGCTGGCCGCCGGGCACTCCACGGGCGTCGGCGACGAGGGCGGCTTCGCCCCCGCCCTGCGCACCGCCGAGGAGGCACTCGACTTCGTCATGGCCGCGATCGAGCGGACGGGGTACCGGCCCGGCGCGGACATCGGCCTGGTCATGGACCCCGCGTCGTCGGAGTTCTACCGGGACGGCGTGTACGCGTACGCGGGTGAGGGCGTCCGGCGCACGTCCGCCGAACAGGTCGACTACTTCGCCCGGTTGATCGACGCCTACCCGATCGTCTCGGTGGAGGACCCGATGGCCGAGGACGACCTCGACGGGTGGCGTGAGCTGACCGCGCGGGTCGGGGACAGGTGCCAGCTGACCGGGGACGACGTGTTCTGCACCAGCGAGGCACTGGTACGGGAAGGCATCCGTACGGGGGTGGGGAACGCGGTCCTGGTCAAGGTCAACCAGATCGGGACGCTCACCGAGGCGCTCGGCACGGTGGGCGCCGCGCGGCGGGCCGGATGGGCGGCGGTCATCTCGCACCGTTCCGGCGAGACGGAGGACACCACCATCGCGGATCTGGCCGTCGCCACGGGATGCGGGCAGATCAAGACCGGGTCCCTGTCCCGGTCGGACCGCACGGCCAAGTACAACCAACTCATCCGCATCGAGGAGGAGTTGGGGGCGTCCGCGCGGTACGGATACGCTGCCGCGCCCGCCGTGTAGGCCTCTCCGGCGGTGGGCCGGTCCGGCGGATCACTCCGGGCGGCCCACCCTCGCCGATTCGCCGCCGCGACACGCTCAACGCGACGCCGGCCGGGGGCGGATCGCGTACGTTGATAAATGCCTCGACACCGGTCGTGGTGATCGGGGACGCTTCGCGCGATGACCACAATCGACGACACCCCGCCCGCGTGGGACGAGCGCACCCAGCTCACCACGTTTCTCGACTACGCACGTGACACCGCCCGCGCCAAGTGCGAGGGCGTCTCCGCGGAGAACGCGCGCAAGGCGCCCCTGCCGAGTTCACCGCTGATGACCCTGAGCGGAGTGATCAACCACCTCCGCTGGGTCGAGTACTACTGGCTTCACGTGGTCTTCCTCGGGGAGGAGGACCGGGCCCCCTGGACCGAGGAGGACCCCGACCGCGAGATGCGTATCGCCGTCGACTTCCCGCTCGCGCAGCTGCTCGACGAGTACGCCGAACAGAGCGCGCGTCACCGCGAGTTGATCGCCGGGCACGGCCTGGACGAGCGGGCCCGGCGGGCCGTCCGCGACGGCCTCCACGTCGATCTGCGCTGGATCCTCCTCCACCTCACCGAGGAGACGGCCCGCCACAACGGCCACCTGGACATCCTGCGGGAACTGCTCGACGGCACGACCGGCGACTAGTTCCTGTCCGGCGGATCTTTGCCTGCCGGCCGTCTTCGCCGACCGCGGCGGCAGGGGCTCCCCGCGGACGCGTCCTCAAGCACCGGGCGGGCTCGCTATGGCTGGTCTCAGCCGCTAGGCCGTGTCCGGAAAGTAGCGCCGTACGCCCGCAGGGCGTGGCCCGGGGCGTCTGGTGCACATCGGTGATCTCCCCGAGTCGCTTGGCCCCCAACGGTAGGCCGGCCACGTCCCGGGCTTCAGCCCAGTGCCGGGGGCTGCCGGCGGAGACGAGGAGGACATCGAGGCTCGGGGTTGACGCGGCGACCAGCGGCTGCTGGAGGGCGACGAGGCGATGCCGGTCGCAGCCAGCGGCCTGCCCGGCGAGCCGCACCAGCACCGGGACGGTGCGCACATCGTGCTTGAGGCCGTCCCAGGTGGCGACGCCGTACCCGCCGACGTGGCCCGTGTCGGTCGGCTGGTCCGGTCTCACTTCCGCCAGAACAGGTGGTGCGTCACGCCGCTCGGGCTGGGCACGACGTCCTGGTGGAACCGGTCGAGCAGCTCGTCGGGGGACTCCCACAGCCGGGCCCCGGAGCCGAGCTTCGTCGGCGCGACCGCCACATGCAAGGTGTCGAGGAGGTCGGCCTCGAGGAACTGCCGGATGACCGCGGCCCCACCGCCAAGCCGGACGTCCCGCCCCCGAGCTGCCTCCTTCGCCTGGGCGAGCACCGCGGCCGGGTCGCCGCCGACGAAGTGGAACGTGGTGTCGGAGAGCGTGAACGACGGGCGCCTGTGGTGCGTCATGACGAACACCGGCGTGTGGAACGGGGGTTGGTCACCCCACCATCCCTGCCACTCGTGGTCCTGCCAGGGCCCGCGCTGCGGCCCGAACTTGTTGCGGCCCATGATCTCGGCGCCGATGTTACGGGCGTAGTCCCGCGTGAAGTAGTCGTCCAGACCTCGGCTGCCGGGTTCGGAGCGGCTGATGGGCGGGTGGTCGGTAGCAAAGGCCCAGGCGAGCAAGCTCCCCGGATCGGCATGGCCGAACGGCTTCTCGAGGCTCTGGCCCTCCCCCGCGCCGAACCCGTCGCTCGAGACGGTGAAGTTCTGGACCCGCAGCAATTGGCTCATATCGCTCCTCTTTGCTTCGCGCTTTCTGATCACCTGACGAACCCCGTAGACCGGCCGGGCCGGGAAAACTCATCGTCGCATCGTGCAGTTCCCATCGAACTCCCGCAACCGCGCACAGGGCGACGTCTCCCCCTGTGCCGGACACTGCCCGACCACGGTCTCCAGCCGAATCAGCGACCCGCGAAATACGGGACCAGTCGCCAGGCCGGACGCGCGCCTCAGCCGGGCGGCGCCGCTCCGGGCAGTTCTCTTGTGAAGTCGAGCCACTGCTCGATGGTCCCCGCAGCAGTCCAACGGCGCGTTGACCACCGTCACGCTCTCGCAGGAAGACGGGGTTGTACGCAATGCGCTCACTCAGCGCCACCTGGATGTGAAGAAGGAGTTCTACGACCAGGTCCGCTCCCGCGGGCTAATGCCGGGCAGCGAGAAGCGGATGCGGCAGCAGATCGTCAAGCTCAAGGAATTGCGGGCCGAGGATGCGAGGAACTGGCCTAACTCAGGGCTGACATCGGGGGGCTGGTCAGGGTGGTCCATCAGCTGACGGTGGAGAACAGGCAGCTGCGGACCGAGCTGACCGCACCGGACACCCGGGTCCGGGTCCTGCCGACTCAGCTCCGGCCCCGGAGAGTGGCTGGGAGCTGTCCGGCCGATCATGTGCGAAGCCGGATACGGTGTCCTGGTCGAGCGTCACGGGCGGCAGCGTGACGGGGCTGCTCACGCCGGGTCCGGCAGGTTCATCTGCGCGAGCTTGGCCGGGTCGACCACGGCCGTGATGGCGGTGATCCGGCCGTCGGTGACGGTGAACGCGAGGACCGAGAGCGGGGTGCCGTCCTGGCGCCAGGAGATGACTCCGGGAAGGCCGCCCACGAACGCTGCCCGGCCCAGGGTGGCCGCGCTGGCCGCCAGCTGCGCGCCGGCGGCGACCTTGGTGGCGCCGAGGGTGACGACCACGCCGCCGGGGGTGTCAACGGTGAGCCGCACCTCGGGGTCGAGCACGCGAAGCAGACCTTCGAAGTCGCCACCGCGAGCTGCTGCCAGGAAAGCAGAGACCACCTGGCGCTGTTTCCGGCCTGCGCCGGTCGGCCGCTCGGTTGCCTGGACCTTTCTACGGGCGCGGCTGGCGAGCATCTTGGTGGCGTCGGCAGACTTGCCGAGGATGTGGCCGATCTCGTCGAAGGGCACCGCGAACAGGTCGTGCAGTACGAACGCCAGCCGCTCGCTGGGCCGGAGCGAATCGAGGACGACGAGGAGCGCGAGCCCGACCGAGTCGGCGAGCACCGCGTCGTCGTCCGGGGCGGGAGCGTCATCGAGCGTCACCACGAGTTCGGGCAGACGGGCATCCAGGGATGCCTCGGGGCGGGCCTGGCGTGACCGCAGGACGTCGAGGCTGATCCGGCCGACCACGGTGGTGAGCCAGCCGGCAAGGTTCTCGATGACCGTCGCGTCCTGGCGGGAAAGCCGCAGCCAGGCTTCCTGGACCACGTCTTCGGCGTCGGCGTGCGATCCGAGCACGCGGTGGGCGACCGCACGCAGCCGGTCGCGCTGGGACTCGAACGCCTGGGCCACCGGGTCCGCTGAGCCGGTCTCGAGCATGTTGTTACCTTCCCTGAATCCGCTCCGTCATGAGTGATGACGTGCCCGGACGGGCTCAGGTAACCGCTGAAGGAGCACCATGCTGACAAACATCATGTACGTGACGCTCTATGTCACTGATCAGGAGCGCGCGCTGAGGTTCTACACGGAACAGCTCGGCTTGGAGAAGCGCGTCGACTACCCGGGTCCTGACGGACGCTTCCTCACTGTGGGCGTCCCCGGCAGCCCGCTCGAAATCATCCTCTGGCCGCACGCTGCGGCCTCGGGGAGGCCAGCCGAGCTGCAGCCGGGCACCACGCCCGGTCCGGTCTTCCTCGAATCGGACGACCTGCGCGCAGACTTCAAGCTGCTTCGTGACCGCGGTGTGACATTCGACCAGCCCGAACCGGAGGACTACGGTTACGGGGTTCGCATCGAGGCAGTGGATCCAGACGGCAACCGGATCTCGCTGCGCCAGCGCGCAGCCTGGCAGAGCCGCGGCGATGGCTGACCGTTCGCAGAGTCGGCGTGGCCGGCGCCGGACGGCGCCGGCCACGCCAGGCTCGGGACGATGACTGCGATAGGCACGACGGTGTTGAACACAGACCCTGACCCTGACGGACGAGGTGCTCCAGTATGCCAATGAAGATCAACTCGGTGATCGCACGACAGCGCGTTGACAACCTGGAAGCGGCCATCCCTTTCTACGAGCGGCTGACCGGCCAGGCGGCCGGCCGCTTCGACTTCGCCGGTGTGCATCTGGCGCATGTCGGGCCCTTCCTTCTGTTCTGCGGTCCGGACGAGGCAGTGCAGAGGGTCGCCGGAGTGAGTGCCACTCTGGCGGTCGCAGATCTGGCCGCTGCCGTCGAGGAAGGGATCGCAGCTGGTGCCACTGTGGTGATGCCGGCGCAACCCACCCCCAACGGCCACCGAGCGGTGCTGCGGCACCCTCACGGGGGCGTGTACGAATACGTCGGCCCCTGAGCTGAGAGTTGCTCGTCGGTCATGTGACAGCGTCGCGGCCGACATGGTTTACACCAACGGTCCCTGCCGCCGGTGCCTGTGAGGGCGGGGCGTCCGGCACACAATCTCTCCCCGGCCCGTCCACTGCCCTCGGACACCACGCCGGCGTGGGCCCACGAAGTTACTCAGCACCGAGGATCGGAAACACGTACAACCCGGGTCGGTTCGAACCGGTGCCCATTCACGCTATGAGCAGGCGGAGGCCGAGGTCTGCCGCGTCGAGGCCGGTGAGGTCGCTGTTGCGCTCGGCCCACCGGCCGGAGGCGAGGTCGTCGCGCAGGCTTCGCACCGCCCGCTGCTCGGCGTCCGGCCCGACCCTCGTCCACACCGACATCGCACGGCGCACGTGATCCTCCAGATACGCTTCCGGCCGGCGCCAGTACGCCTCGAACAGGCCGTCAGTACAGTCCCACGGGATGGGCACCGGCTCAGCGCGGGCGCCGATCGCGTCGGCCATCCCCGCAAGTGAGGGAAATTCCGCGAGGACGGAGGCGAACTCGGGCAGGTAGTC
>NZ_JBVJDW010000006.1:0-39011 GCF_055582085.1 Streptomyces sp. NPDC042259
CGCCCGGTTACATTCCGAACCCGGAAGCTAAGCCTTTCAGCGCCGATGGTACTGCATGGGGGACCGTGTGGGAGAGTAGGACGCCGCCGAACAATATTTCAAGGACCCTTGGTCCCAGCGTTCACGCTGGGACCAAGGGTCCTTTTTGTTTTTGCCGAAGCGCGCCGGCCAGCTGGGTGCGCGAGAATGACTGCGGTACCCGAAGACAGGAGTCACGTCGATGTCCACCAACTCTCCCGACGATCGATCGGGCAGCGAGCCGAGGCGTGGTGCCCCTCGCGGGCCTCGACGCGACGACACGCGCGGCGGCTTCCGCCGCGACGACCGCCGCGATGACCGTCCTGCCTTCCGACGTGACGACCGTGGCGACGACCGTCCCCGTGGTCCGCGCCGGGAAGACGACCGTGGTGGCCGTCCCACCGGTGGTGGCTACGGCCAGCGTCGTGACGACGACCGCGGTGGTCGCCCCTCCAGTGGTGGTGGCTACGGCGGCCCCCGCCGTGACGACCGTGGTGGCCGCCCCGCCACCGGTGGTGGCTACGGCGGCCCGCGTCGCGATGACGACCGTGGCGGTTTCCGTCGCGATGACCGTCGTGATGACCGTGGTCCCCGTCGTGATGACGACCGTGGTGGCCGTCCCGGTGGCTTCGACCGCCGCGACGACCGTGGTGGCCGCCCCACCGGTGGCGGTTACGGCGGTCCCCGCCGTGACGACCGTGGCGGCGACCGCCCGCCGTTCCGTCGTGACGACCGTCGTGACGAGCGTGCCCCGCGCCGTGAGGACGACCGTGGTGGCCGTCCCACCGGTGGTGGCTACGGCGGTCCCCGCCGTGACGACGACCGTGGCGGTTTCCGTGGCGGCCGCGACGACCGTGGCGGCGACCGCCCCGCTTTCCGTCGTGACGACCGTCGTGATGACCGTGGTCCCCGTCGTGATGACGACCGTGGTGGCCGTCCCGGTGGCTTCGACCGCCGCGACGACCGCGGTGGCCGCCCCACCGGTGGCGGTTACGGCGGTCCCCGCCGTGACGACCGTGGCGGCGACCGCCCGCCGTTCCGTCGTGACGACCGTCGTGACGACCGCGGCCCCCGCCGCGACGACGACCGTCCGACGTTCCGTCGCGACGAGCGTGCCCCGCGCCGTGAGGACGACCGCGGTGGCTTCCGTCGCGATGACCGTCGTGACGACCGCGGCCCCCGCCGTGACGACGACCGTCCGACGTTCCGCCGTGACGAGCGTGCCCCGCGCCGTGAGGACGACCGTGGTGGCCGTCCCACCGGTGGTGGCTACGGCGGTCCCCGCCGTGACGACGACCGTGGCGGCTACCGTGGCGGCCGCGACGACCGTGGTCCGCGCCGTGATGACGACCGCGGTGGTTACCGCGGCGGTCGCGACGACCGTGGCTCGCGCCCGTCGTACCGCGACGACCGCCAGGGTGGCGGCGGCTACCGGGGGCGCGACGACCGTTCCGGTGGGTACGGGCGTCGTGACGACCGACGTGACGACCGGCGCGACGACCGCGAGCCGGTGAAGCGCCTGCCGATCCCCGACGACGTGACCGGCGACGAGATCGACAAGGACGTCCGGCAGGAGCTCATGAGCCTGCCCAAGGGCCTTGCCGAGGAGGTCGCGCGCAACCTCGTCATGGTGGCGAACCTGCTCGACGAGGACCCGGAGCAGGCGTACGCCTACTCCCGGATCGCGCTGCGGCTCGCCTCGCGTGTCGCCGCCGTGCGTGAGGCCGCCGGCTTCGCCGCGTACGCGACCGGCAAGTACACCGAGGCGCTCGCCGAGTTCCGTGCCGCCCGCCGTATGACGGGTTCCGTCGAGCTGTGGCCCGTCATGGCCGACTGCGAGCGCGGCATGGGCCGCCCCGAGCGCGCGCTGGCCATGGCCGGCGAGCCCGAGGTGGCGAAGCTGGACAAGGCCGGCCAGGTCGAGATGCGCCTGGTCGCCGCCGGTGCCCGCAAGGACATGGGCCAGGCCGACGCGGCCGTCGTGACGCTCCAGGGCCCCGAGCTGGCATCGAACTCGATCCAGCCGTGGACCGCCCGACTGCGTTACGCCTACGCCGACGCGCTGCTCGCGGTGGACCGCGAGGCCGAGGCGCGCGAGTGGTTCGCCAAGGCCCTCGAGGCCGACCAGGGCGGCATGACCGACGCGTCCGACCGGCTCGCCGAGCTCGACGGTGTGGAGTTCACGGACGCCATGGGCGACGAGGACGCCGTCGAGGTCGTCGCGGACGAGGCCGTGGCGGCGGACGTGGAGCCGGTCGCCTCCGGCAGCGCCGACGCCGAGGACGTCAAGGGTGACCAGGACGTCGAGGATGTCGTGGATGGTCAGGACGCCAAGGGCTCCGACGACAAGAGCTGATCGCTGAACGTGGAGGGCGGCACCCCGAAGACCCGGGGTGCCGCCCTCCACGCATGTCCGGACGCGGTCCGGACATGCGGGAACTCAGTTCAGCGCGAGGCTGCGCAGGACCAGGCCCGTGGCCGGCTTGGGGCCGAAGGACGTCGACTTGCGGGGCATGGTCACGCCCTGCGCGGCGAGTTCCCGTACGACGTCCTCGTGGACCGGGTGCATCAGCACGGCCGTGCCGCCGTGGCGCTCGGCCTGGGTGACGGCCGCCGCCGTCTCGTGGATGTAACCGATGTGCTCCGGGTCGTCCGCCACCCGCCAGACGTGCTCCAGGAGAGCGGAGTGCAGCACCGTCGCGTCGAGTCCGCGCCACGCCTGCGGGCGGTCGGTGGGGACCGTGCGGGCCAGCAGCTCCGGATCCGGGCGGTCCAGAAGGTGGAAGCGGCCGTCACCGGCGAGGACGAAGGCGTTGCC
This sequence comes from Streptomyces sp. NPDC042259, assembly GCF_055582085.1. Lineage (NCBI taxonomy): Bacteria > Bacillati > Actinomycetota > Actinomycetes > Kitasatosporales > Streptomycetaceae > Streptomyces > Streptomyces sp. NPDC042259. Next base: position 2,837 of record NZ_JBVJDW010000006.1, read on the forward strand.
CCCGTCGGCGACGGCTTCGGCCAGCGCCTCCAGCGCGTTCGGCAAGGGGCCTTCCACGGTCCGCACCCGGAAGACGCCGTCCACGGCGGCCAGGGCCTCGGCGACCGGGAGCCGGTGCAGCAGACGGTGGATGGCCCGCACCCGCAGCGGGTAGCGGAAGGTGTCCACCAGGAGGACCAGACCGAAGTCCCAGGGGCCGGGGGCCGGCTGCTCGGCGCGCAGCCGCAGATAGGTGGCCCAGCGGTGGTGGCCGTCGGCGATCAGGGCCTGCCGGCCGGAGAGGTCCTCGTCGATCCGGGCCAGGTCGGCCGCGTCGGTGATCGACCACAGGCGGTGGGCGTAGCCGTCCTCGGTGGTCGTCGACAGCAGCGGTTCGGTGTGGATCACGCGCTCGATGACACCCGCCGCGCCCTGAGTGGGGCTCTCGCCACCCCGGTAGGAGAAGAGCAGCGGTTCCAGATTGGCCCCGGTGTCGCGCATCAGGGCGGCGCGGTCCTCGATGATGTGCGGCATGACGTCCTCATGGGGGAGGACGACGCCTTCGTCACGGGGGCTGAGGCGGAGGGCGCCGATCAGACCGCGTTGCAGTATGCCGTCACCGCGCTGCTCGTAGACGTACAGTGCGGGCTCGGGGTCGGCGGCGAGGATGCGCTCCTCCTGCCAGTGCCGCAGCGTCTCCGCGGCCTGCCGGTGCCGGTCGGCGGCGGTGGCGGCCTGCGGGAGGATCAGCCGGACGATGTTGTGCGGGTCGGCGGTCTCCAGGTGGCGCAAACCGTCCGGCCGCACGACGACGTCATAAGGGGGTGATGTCACAGCGGCGAGACTGCCCACCCGCTCGGGTACATAGCGAAGCCCTCGGAAGGGGGCGAGTTGAAGACCCTGCCCTGCATGACCTGGAGTGCTCATTGGGAAATGTTATGTCTCATGGGCGGATGAGCAATGATCTGTGAAGAGACGTACAGCACAAGGAGCGATCACACGATGAAGCAGACCGTCCGGACCGGCCCCGACGCCAGCGCGAAGCGGCTCAGCGAGGCCTATGACACGGCGCTGCTCGATCTCGACGGCGTGGTGTACGCGGGCGGCGAGGCCATCGCGCACGCCGTCGATTCGCTGGGCACGGCCCGGGACGGGGGCATGCACCTCGCCTACGTGACGAACAACGCGGCGCGCACCCCGGACGCCGTGGCCGAGCATCTGACGCGGCTGGGGGTGCCGGCCGAGCCGTCCGACGTGATCACGTCCGCGCAGGCGGTGGCCCGGCTGATCGCCGATCAGCTTCCGTCCGGGGCGCGGGTGTTGGTGATCGGCGCGGAGGGGCTGCGGGTCGCGCTGCGCGAGCGCGGGCTGGTGCCGGTGGACTCGGCCGACGACGACCCGGCCGCCGTGGCGCAGGGGTACGGCGGCCCCGACATGCCGTGGTCGCGGCTGGCGGAGGCGTCGTACGCGGTGGCGCGCGGCGTGCCGTGGTTCGCCTCGAACACGGATCTGACGATTCCGAGCGCGCGGGGCATCGCGCCCGGCAACGGCGCGGCCGTGCAGGCCGTGAGGACCGCGACGGGCGCCGAGCCGCAGGTGGCGGGCAAGCCGCTGCCGCCGATGCACCGGGAGACGGTGCTGCGGACGGGTGCCGAACGGCCGCTGGTGGTCGGGGACCGGCTCGACACGGACATCGAGGGCGCGCACGTGGGCGGCGTGGACTCGCTGCTGGTCCTCACCGGTGTGACGACGGTGGCGCAGTTGCTCGCGGCGGTGCCGGAGCACCGGCCGACGTATGTGGCGGAGGACCTGCGGGGGTTGCTGGAGCCGCAGCCGTCGGTGGAGGCCGTGGGTGAGGGCTTCCGGTGCGGGGGCTGGACGGCTTCGGCCGACGGCGAGGCGCTGGTGCTGGACGGGGACGGTGACCGTGCCGATGCCCTGCGGGCGCTTTGCGCGGCGGCGTGGACGGCGGCGGGGGAGGGCTCCTGCGCATTGTCCGCGACGGGTTCGCTTGCGCGGCTTGGCTGGTAGGTGGTTTTGCCGCCTGCGGCGGCTCAGCGCCCTGCGGGCGCGTCCTCAATCGCCGGACGGGCTCAATTTGAGCCCGTCCGGCGATTGAGGACGACCGCCGCGCAGCGGTGGTCCAGCTGTCACGTCAGTTCCGCGAGCAGGTCCTCTTCCGTGGCGCCGCGGCGCCAGTAGCCCGTGAAGGTCACCGCGCGGCGGTCGAAGCCGCGTTCGCCGACGAGGTGGCGGCGGAGTGCGCGGACGGTGCCGGATTCGCCGGCTATCCAGGCGTACGGGGTGCCGGCGGGCAGCTCCGCGGTGCGCAGGGCGTCGAGTACCGGTTCCCGGCCGGCGTCGCGGACCAGCCAGGTGATGTCGGCGTCGGCGGCGGTGGGAAGGTCCTGGACGTCGTCGGCGTGCGGGACCTCGATCCAGACCTTGGCCCTGGTGCCCGCCGGGAGCCAGGCGAGGATGCCGGCGGTGGCGGGCAGGGCGGTCTCGTCGGCGGTGACGAGGACCCAGTCGGTGCCGGCCGGCGGCTGGAAGTCCGCGCCGCCGTTGTCCGTGCCGACCGGGGCGAGGAGCACCGCGCGGTCGCCCGGGCGGGCGGCGTGGGCCCAGGTCGAGGCCGGGCCGGCGTGTCCGCTCGACGCGTCGTCGCCGACGCCGTGCAGGACGAAGTCGACGTCCATCTCGGCCGGCTCGTAGCGCATCTCCCGGACGGTGTAGGTGCGCATGACGGCCCGTTCGGACGGGTCCTGGGCCCGCCACTGCCCGAACCAGCTCTCGTCGAGGGCGGGCAGGACCGGCGCCTCCTGCCCCGGCCGGGGCAGGAACAGCTTGAAGCGCTGGTCGCGGCCGTCGACGACGACGTCATGGAGTTCGTCACCGCCGAAGGTGACGCGGACCATGGCGGGGCTGATCCGCTCGGTGCGTACGACGTGCGCGTCGAAGAAGCGGTAGGGCGGGGCGTCGGTCATGGGACCGGGGTCCTTTCGGGCGTCGTCGGGAGGCGGGGCGGGCCGGTGGGCGCCGGGCGGCCTCAGCTGACCTTCTTGGCCTTCTCGAGCGCGGCGGCGAGGCCCTCGACGAGCGGCGCGCAGCCGGCGTAGGAGTACCGCGGCTCGCTGAGCCAGGGGGTGATCTGGCCGGCCTTGACGGCGGGCAGCCCGGCCCAGGTGGGCTTGGACTCCAGGTCCTTGGGCTGCAGGGCGGAGGTGCGGTTGTCCAGGAGGATCAGGTCCGCGGCGTACTTGCCCGCGTTCTCCCAGCTGAGGCTCTCGAAGAAGCCGCCGGTGACCTTGTCGGGGACGATGAACTCGACGCCGAGCTGCTTGAAGTAGGTGAGGTCGGCGTAGACGCTCGGCTCGGAGACGTAGAGCAGGTCGGCGGAGCCGGACGCGCAGAGGACCTTCAGGCCCTTTTTCGCCTTGGCGGCCTTGCGGAGGGTCTCGGACGCCTTCTCGAAGCGTGCCTTCGCGTCCGTGACCTTCTTGGCCTTGAGGTCGGCGCCGAGCGACTCGGCGAGCGCGGCGTAGCGCGCGATGACCTGGGTCAGCGAGACCTTCGTGACATTGATTCCGACGCTGGGGGCGAGGCCGAGGATCTTCTTCTTGCTGTCGTCCGGCACGTACCAGAGGTCCTGCGCCTGGAGCATGTTGGTGACGAGCAGCTCGGGGCTCATGGCCGCGTACTTCTCGACGTTGAACTCGCCCCAGGCGTTGCCGAGGATCGTCACCTTGTCGACGTCGAGGTCACCGGCCTGCGGGTCGGGCTTGCCGTCCTTGAGCTTGGTCGGGCCGAAGACGCCCGCGCAGGTGAAGCCGAAGTCGTGGAGGGCGGCGGCGGTGCCGGTGAAGGCGACGACCTTCTTCGGGGTCTTGTCGGCCTTGACCGTGGTGCCCCGGTCGTCCTTGAAGGTCCAGGGACCGGAGTCGGTGCCCGAGCCGGAGCCGCCCGCGTCCTTCGAGCCGCCACCCCCGCAGGCGGTGAGGAAGGCGCCGATGCCGAGGGCGCCACCGGCGGCGAGGAGGCCGCGGCGGGAGGGGGAGGGGATGCGGGGGGTGCTCATGGGGATGTACTTCTCTCGGGAGTGCGTTCGAACGAACCTCGTTCGATGGGGTGGCGTCAGGGTAGGCTAACCTAACCGCGTGTTGGTCGAGAGTCCCCCCCAAACCTCAGCGGAACCGCCGAAATCGGCGGCGCCCCGCAGCCGGAGCGCGGCGCGCGGCGCCGGGCTGCTCGCCGCGGTCGCGCTGCTGGCGCTGGTCGTCGTCGCGAGCATCGCCGTCGGCGCCAAGCCCATCCCCCTGGACCAGGTCTGGCACGGGCTCTTCCACGCCGCGGGCAGCGACAGCGATGTGGTCGTGCGGGACGTGCGCGTGCCCCGCACCCTGCTCGGACTGCTCGTCGGAGCCGGTCTCGGACTCGCCGGCGTGGTGATGCAGGCACTCACCCGCAACCCGCTCGCCGACCCCGGACTGCTCGGCGTCAACGCCGGGGCCTCGGCCGCGGTCGTCTCCGCCGTCACCTTCTTCGGCGTCACCTCGGTGCGCGGCTACGTATGGTTCGCCTTCCTCGGCGCCGCCGTCGTCGCGGTGGTCGTCTATGCGCTCGGCGGCAGCCGGGGCGCGACCCCCGTACGGCTCGCGCTCGCGGGCACCGCGGTGACCTACGCGCTGTACGGGTACGTCAACTCCGTCCAGCTCCTGGACTCCGCCGCGCTCGACAAGATGCGCTTCTGGACGGCCGGTTCGCTCGCCGTCGCCGACGCGGACCTCGTACGGCAGATCACACCGTTCATCGCGGCCGGAGTGCTGATCGCCCTGGCGCTCGCCCGCCCGCTGAACGCCGTGGCGCTGGGCGACGACACCGCCCGCGCGCTCGGCGCCCGGCTGACCCGCACCCGCGTCCTCGCGATGCTCGCCGTCACGCTGCTGTGCGGCGCGGCCACCGCCGCCTGCGGCCCCATCGTCTTCATCGGCCTGATGGTCCCGCACATCGTCCGCAGTCTCACCGGCCCCGACCTGCGCTGGGTCATGCCGTACGCGGCCGTCCTGTCGCCCGTGCTGCTGCTCGGCGCGGACGTGATCGGCCGGGTCGTCGCCCGGCCCGGCGAACTCCAGGCCGGCATCGTCACCGCGCTCATCGGCGGGCCCGTCTTCATTCATCTCGTACGTCGCCGGAGGATGGCCCAGCTGTGACCGCCAAAACGATCCGCACCCGGGGCGGGCTGTCCCTGCGCGTGGCCCCCCGGTCGGCGCTCGTCGTCACGCTGCTCCTGGCCCTCGCGCTCGCCGCCTCGGTCGTCCTCATCGGCACCGGCGACTTCCCCATGACCCCCGCCGAGGTCCTCACGACCCTCACCGGTGGCGGCACCCCCGCCCAGGAGTTCATCGTCCACGACCTGCGGCTTCCCCGCGCCCTGGTCGGGCTGCTCGTCGGGGCGGCCCTCGGGCTGGCCGGCGCGGTCTTCCAGTCCGTCTCCCGCAACCCGCTGGGCAGCCCCGACGTGATCGGCTTCGGCCAGGGCTCCGCCGCCGGGGCCCTCACCGTCATCGTCCTCTTCCACGGCGGCACCTTCGCCGTGGCGGGCGGCGCCGTCGTCGGCGGCGTGGTCACCGGCCTCGCCGTCTATCTGCTCTCCTGGCAGAAGGGCATCCACGGCTACCGCCTCGTCCTCGTCGGCATCGGCGCGACCGCGGTGCTCACCGCCGCCCGCGACTACCTCATGACCAAGGCCGACATCGTCGACGCCACCCGGTCGATGGTGTGGATGGTCGGCTCGCTCAACGGCCGCGACTGGGAGCAGGTGTGGCCGCTGCTCGTCGTGTGCGGCGTCGTCTTCCCCGTCGTCCTCGGCCAGGGACGGTCCCTGCGGATGCTGGAAATGGGCGACGACGCCGCGTATGCGCTCGGCGTACGGGTCGAGCGGTGCCGGCTCGTGCTGGTGGTGGCCGCCGTGCTGCTGACCGCCGTCGCGACCGCCGCCGCCGGGCCCGTCGCCTTCGTCGCCCTGGCCGCGCCCCAGCTCGCCCGGCGGCTCACCCGCGCCCCCGGCCCCAACCTGGCCGCCGCCACCTGCATGGGCGCCGCCCTGCTGGTCGGCGCCGACTGGGCGTCCCAACGGATCTTCGGCGCCGACCAACTGCCCGTCGGCGCCGTGACCGGCATGCTCGGCGGCTGCTATCTGCTGTGGCTGCTGGTCACCGAACGCAAGGCGGGCCGGATATGAACGGGCCGCACCCCGACCACCGGCCCGCCGCCGGACAGCCGCACCGCGCCCAGGACCCCAGGAGAGACCCCATGAGCCGACTGGCGGCCGATTCCGTCACCCTCGCCTACGACCGGCGCGTCATCGCCGAGAACCTCTCGGTCGCGGTGCCCGACAACTCCTTCACGGTCATCGTCGGCCCCAACGCCTGCGGCAAGTCCACGCTGCTGCGCGCCCTGTCGCGGATGCTCAAGCCGACCGCCGGGTCCGTCCTCCTGGACGGCTCGGCCATCGACTCCTACCCCGCCAAGCGGGTGGCCCGCACGCTCGGGCTGCTGCCGCAGTCCTCCGTCGCCCCCGACGGGATCACCGTCGGCGACCTCGTCGCCCGCGGCCGCCACCCCCACCAGGGACTGCTGCGGCAGTGGTCGCGCGAGGACGAGCGGATCGTGACCGAGTCCATGGCCGCGACCGGCGTCGAGGCACTCGCCGACCGGTACGTCGACGAACTCTCCGGCGGGCAGCGCCAGCGGGTCTGGATCGCCATGGCCCTCGCCCAGCAGACCCCGCTGCTGCTCCTCGACGAACCCACCACCTACCTCGACATCCAGCACCAGATCGAGGTCCTCGACCTCTGCGCCGAACTGCACGAGGAGCAGGGCCGCACCCTGGTCGCCGTGCTGCACGACCTCAATCACGCCGCGCGCTACGCCACCCACCTGATCGCCATGCGCGACGGGCGGGTCGTCGCCGAGGGGGCACCGGCGGACGTCGTGACGGCCGAGCTGGTGGAGCGGGTGTTCGGGCTGCGCTGCCAGGTCATCGAGGACCCGGAGACCGCGACGCCCCTGGTCGTACCGGCCGCCCGGCGGTCCCGGCCCTCCCGGACCGCTACAGCAGCGACCGCAGGCGCAGCACGTCCCGCAGGCTCGCCTGCACCCTGACCCGGCCGCCGGCCCAGGCCTTGGCGAACTTCAGCCTGCCGTCGACCAGTGCCACCAGATCGTCACCGGACATCGTCAGGGCGATCTCCGCCCGCCGCTCGGGGGTCCCCGGCAGGGTCCGCACGTCCTGGATGTGCCCGCCCGCCAGATGACCCACGAAGGTGACGTCGAGATCGCTGATGTGACAGCTGAGCGAGCGGTCGGGCGCGGCGGCGTCGCGGAGGTCGCCGCCCGCCCCCGCGAGGTTCTCCGCCAGCCGGTCGAGTGCGCTGCGGCACTCCTCGATGGTCGCCATTGGGAGGGACGCTACCTCAGTGGATCGCGTACGCCGCACAGGCACCGTTTGGAGGTAGCGTCGGAGTCATGAGCGAAGCGATGAGCGGCGTGCCGGACGAGCCGGCGCCCCGGCCCAAAAGCGCCCCGGCCACCGGCGAGCGGACGCCCGGCGTCCCGCCCGGCGACGGACCGCTGCCGCTGGGGGTCGAGCGCACGCCCACCGGCGACGCCGCCGTGGACGCCCAGCTCCTCCGGCTGGCCGACGCCGACCACCTCGCCGCGTCCGGCCATCTGGAGGTGTACGAGGATGTACACCGGGGCCTGCGCGACGCGCTCACCGCGCTCGACCGGCGCCCCGGACCACCCGCGCCGTCCGGCGCCCCCGCTTCGTACGACCACAGGAGCTGAACCACTCGTGGCAGTGACCCGCCCGCGCCGCAGCCGACTCGACGCCGAGCTGGTGCGCCGGAAACTCGCCCGCTCCCGCGAGCACGCGAGCCAGCTGATCGCGGCGGGCCGGGTGACCGTCGGCGGCACGACCGCGACCAAGGCGGCCACCCAGGTGGAGATCAGTGCCGCCGTCGTCGTCACCCAGGACGAGAACGACCCGGACTACGTCTCCCGCGGCGGCCACAAGCTCGCCGGTGCCTTCGCCGCGTTCGTCCCGCTCGGCCTGAAGGTCGAGGGCCGCCGCGCGCTCGACGCCGGCGCCTCCACGGGCGGCTTCACGGACGTCCTGCTGCGCGCGGGCGCCGCCCACGTCGTCGCCGTGGACGTGGGCTACGGGCAGCTCGCCTGGTCGCTGCAGAGCGACGAGCGGGTCACCGTGAAGGACCGCACGAACGTCCGCGAGTTGACGCTGGAGCAGATCGACGACCAGCCCGTCGACCTGATCGTCGGCGATCTGTCCTTCATCCCGCTCGGCCTGGTGCTGCCCGCCCTCGTGCGCTGCGCCGCGCCCGACGCCGACCTGGTGCTGATGGTCAAGCCGCAGTTCGAGGTCGGCAAGGAACGGCTCGGTACCGGTGGGGTGGTGCGCAGCACCCAGCTGCGGGCCGAGGCGGTCCGCGCGGTCGCCGCCCGCGCGGCGGGGCTGGGCCTCGGCGTGCTGGGCGTGACGGCCAGCCCGCTGCCCGGGCCGTCGGGCAACGTCGAGTACTTTCTGTGGCTGCGCGCCGGAGCGCCCGAACTGGACCCGGCGGACGTTGACCGTGCAGTGGCGGAGGGGCCCCGTTGACCACTTCAGAAGCAGCATCAGCAGCATCGCAGGAGCAGGACCCGGCAGGGGAGGAGACCGGCGGACGCACGGTCTTCCTCCTCGCCCACACCGGCCGCCCGGCGGCCATCCGCAGCGCCGAGCTGGTCGTCCAAGGGCTGCTGCGCTGCGGAATCGGCGTACGGGTGCTGGCCGAGGAGGCCGCCGACCTGCCGCTGCCGCCCTCGGCCGAACTGGTGGAGGCCGGCCCCGGCAAGCCGGACGTCCTCCAGGGATGCGAACTCCTGGTGGTGCTCGGCGGGGACGGCACCCTGCTGCGCGGCGCCGAGTTCGCGCGGCGCTCGGGGGTGCCGATGCTGGGCGTGAACCTCGGCCGGGTCGGCTTCCTCGCCGAGGCCGAGCGCGACGACCTGGACAAGGTCGTCGACCGTGTCGTGACGCGGGCGTACGAGGTCGAGGAGCGGATGACCCTCGACGTGCTCGTGCGCAACGACGGGCACGTGGTGCACACCGACTGGGCGCTGAACGAGGCGTCGGTCGAGAAGGCCGCGCGCGAACGGCTGCTGGAGGTCGTCACCGAGGTCGACGGCAGGCCGGTCTCGCGGTTCGGTGGCGACGGCGTCGTCTGCGCCACCCCGACCGGTTCCACCGCGTACGCCTTCTCGGCGGGCGGCCCGGTGGTGTGGCCGGAGGTCGAGGCGCTGCTGATGGTCCCCATCAGCGCGCACGCGCTCTTCGCCAAGCCCCTGGTCACCGCGCCGGACTCGGTGCTCGCGGTGGAGGTGCAGCCGCAGACGCCCAACGGCGTGCTGTGGTGTGACGGCAGACGGACCGTCGAACTTCCCGCGGGAGCCCGGGTGGAGGTACGCCGGGGCGCGGTACCGGTGCGGCTGGCGCGTCTGCACCACGCCTCCTTCACGGACCGCCTGGTCGCGAAGTTCGCCCTCCCGGTCGCCGGGTGGCGGGGCGCGCCGCACTAGCCGTGGCCTTGGCCGGCGGGTCGTGTGAGTGGGCCCTGCGGGCCCGTGGCGTGCGCACCACCGCTGCGCGGCGGTAGTCCTCAATCTCCCCCAGCTACCGCTGGGAGGTGCCCCCAGCGGGCTTGGTGTGGCTGACCTCAGCCACACCAAGCCCGTCCGGCGGCGATTGAGGACGCGCCCGCAGGGCGCCCTGCCGCCGCAGGCGGACGGGCCTTAGCGGAGTCGTCCGGAAAGCCACGCCCGTGCCGCGGCGAGAGCCGAATCGCGGCCTTCCGCCAGCTCCCTCCGGGTGAACACCTCCGTGCGGATCCGCGGCGGGATGCCCGTGCCGTCGTAGGTCGTGCGGCCGTCCCGCGGGCTCAGGAACTCCTCGTTGGGGAGCCAGAACTTCCAGCCGTTAGGCAGCGTGCGCATCAGCTTGTCCGAGAACAGGCCCTGGGTGTTCTCGCCGATCAGCATGGGCTTCGGGGCCCGGCCCAGCAGCGCCTGGGTGAGGGTCTCGCCCGCGCTCATCGTGAGCCGCCCGGTGAGGACGGCCAGCGGCCCGGTATAGAGCGGGCCCCGGTGCGGGCGGACCGGGACCGGCTCGGCGGGGGTGAACTTCCGGGGGTCGCGGGCGTCGTTCCGGGCGTGCTTGAGATAGGCCGGGTAGGACCGGTCGCTGAGCCGGTCGGCCACGTCCAGGGCGAGGCGGTCGGAGCCGCCGCCGTTGAGCCGCAGATCGAGGACCAGACCGCGCAGCGCCTTCGGGCCGGTCGTGCGGGCGGCGGTGAAGACCTCGTCGAGGGCCTTGCCGAGCACGGCCCTGTCGGCCTCGTAACTCTTCTCCGGCGCGTAGTTCTGGAAGCCGGTGATCCGGAGGAAGCCGATCCGGTCGGTGCTCTCGGAGTAGGTGATCATCCCGTGGGCCCGGGAGAGCCGGAGATCCCCGACGGGGCCGGCCAGAACCGCTTCGTCGATACGCTTGCGCGCCCCCTCCCGGGGCATGACGGTGTCCTGGCGGATGCCGGAGAAGAAGTCCTCGGGCCTGGTGAGGTCGACCAGCCCGGTGTGCCCGTCGTGCAGCGGCCGGATCATCTCCGACAGGATCGAGAACAGCTCGGCCGGGCGGGTCGTGCCGGTGACCCGGGGCCGGAAGCGCTCCCGTGCGGCGTTCCAGTCGACCTTCCGGGCGGCGAAGAACGGGTAGTTCTCGGCATAGGTCTGCCAGTAGACGTCGAAGACGTCCCGCGGGTCGGCACGGGCGTCCGGGGCGGGGGCCCTCGTGCCCCGGCAGGGCGCGGGCAGTGCGGCCGTGCGGCGCAGCGTGCGGTGGCCCACGTCGTCGGCGAAGGCGAACTCCGCCCGGTCCGGGCCCGTCGGATCCACCGTGAGCACGTCGCCGCCCTGCCGGAACGGGCCCGTGGCCTTCGGGCGGGTGGCGGTCAGCTCCCCGGGAAGGCAGCTGACGGCCGTGGTCTCGTACGTCCGCAGCCGTCGCCCGCCGTCCTCGACGGAGACGACCGTGCCGTAGCCGTCCATGCGCCACGTGCCGTCCGGCCCCGCCGGGCGGGGCCCGCGGGCGCCCGCGCTCCCGGTGCCGAGGGCGGTGGACAGGGCGACCGCGGCGGCGAGCAGGAGCGCGGCGGCGCGGGGCGTATGGTGTCGAACGCTCATACGGGCCTCGTGGGTGTGGTGAGGGACCGGTGGGACCTGCCGACGACAAGCCTGGCCGGTAAGGGGCTCCGGGGCCATGGAGCGGTCACCCGGACCGGTGGTGGGGCTGCCCGCAGGGCGGTCGGTGGGGGTGGCCGTCGCGAGGCGCCCCCGGAACCTCGTATGGTCGTATCCGTGTTGGAGGAGATGCGGATCCGGTCCTTGGGCGTCATTGATGACGCGGTGGTCGAGCTGTCGCCCGGTTTCACCGCGGTGACCGGCGAGACCGGCGCGGGCAAGACCATGGTCGTCACCAGCCTCGGTCTGCTGCTCGGCGGGCGTGCCGACCCCGCCCTGGTGCGGATGGGGGCCAAGGCCGCCGTGGTCGAGGGGAGGATCACCGTCGACCACCGGTCGCCCGCGGCCGTCCGGGCCGAGGAGGCCGGCGCCGAACTCGACGACGGCACGCTGCTCATCAGCCGTACCCTCTCCGCCGAGGGGCGCTCACGCGCCCACCTCGGCGGCCGGAGCGTGCCCGTGGGGCTGCTGGCGGAGCTGGCGGACGACCTGGCCGCCGTGCACGGCCAGACCGACCAGCAGGGGCTGCTGCGCCCGGCCCGGCAGCGGCAGGCCCTCGACCGGTACGCGGGCGACGCGGTGTCCGTGCCGCTCGCCAAGTACGGCGGCGCCTACCGCCGGCTGCGGGCCGTCGTCGCCGAGCTGGAGGAGCTGACCACGCGCGCCCGCGAGCGCGCCCAGGAGGCCGACCTGCTGCGCTTCGGCCTGGACGAGATCGCCGCCACCGAGCCCCTGCCGGGGGAGGACGCCGAACTCGCCGCCGAGGCCGAGCGGCTCGGCCACGCCGAGGCCCTCGCCTCCGCGGCCACCGCCGCGCACGCCGCCCTCGCCGGAAACCCCGAGGACCCCGAGGCGTTCGACGCCACCAGCCTCGTCGCGGGCGCCCACCGCGCCCTGGAGACCGTGCGCTCCCACGACCCCGCCCTCGCCTCGCTTGCCGAGCGGCTCGGCGAACTCGGCATCCTCCTCGCGGACGTGGCCGGGGAACTGGCCGGCTACGCCTCCGACCTCGACGCCGACCCCCGCCGGCTCGCGGCGGTGGAGGAACGCCGCGCCGCCCTGACACACCTGACCCGCAAGTACGGGCCGGACATCGCCGCCGTGCTGGCCTGGGCCGAGGAGAGCGCGGCCCGGCTCGGCGAGCTGGAGGGCGACGACGACCGCATCGGCGAACTCACCGCCGAGCGGGACGCGCTCCGCGCCGAGCTGGGCGAGCTGGCGCAGACCCTGACCGACGCCCGTACGGAGGCGGCGAAGCGATTCGCCGACGCGGTCACCGCCGAACTCGCCTCGCTCGCCATGCCGCACGCGCGCGTCACCTTCTCCGTCCGGCAGACCGAGGTGGACCCGCCGGAGTCCGGCATCGAGGTCGGCGGCCGGGCCGTCGCGTACGGACCGCACGGCGCCGACGACGTCGAGCTGCTGCTCGCCCCGCATCCCGGCGCCCCGCCGCGTCCCATCGCGAAGGGGGCGTCCGGTGGTGAGCTGTCCCGCGTCATGCTCGCCGTCGAGGTGGTCTTCGCGGGCTCCGACCCCGTGCCGACGTACCTCTTCGACGAGGTCGACGCCGGCGTCGGCGGCAAGGCCGCCGTCGAGGTCGGCCGCCGGCTGGCGCGGCTGGCCCGCACCGCGCAGGTCGTGGTGGTCACCCACCTCCCGCAGGTGGCGGCCTTCGCCGACCGCCATCTGGTGGTGGAGAAGACCCACGAGGGCTCGGTGACCCGAAGCGGCGTACAGGCCCTGGAAGGCGAGGACCGGGTGCGCGAGCTGTCCCGCATGCTGGCGGGCCAGGAGGACTCCCAGCTGGCCCGCGCCCACGCCGAGGAACTCCTGGCGGCGGCCCGCGAGACGGGGTACTGAGCGGCGCCCGGACGACCGCTCGTCGGCGATGGCCCGGCCTGGTCTTGGTTACGGACGCCCTGGTCACTCATGTGAGTGAATCCGTGGATGCGTGGGCGAGGTAAGGCCGACATATCACGCAATGCTGGTGCAGGGATGCCGGTGGGGGCTGGCATCCTGGGCTCAGCACCGTGTCGTACGACTCTGCCCGACTCTGCCCGACTCCGCCGACGTCGAATCAGGAGCTCCGCCCGCGTGAGCAGTACACCCGGCCTGTCGCACACGCGGCCGTCCCTGCACGCCGTTCAGGTCCTGGGCAGCGGGAGCGCGGGCAGTGGCGCGCACGTACGGTCGCTCGCGGCCGGGCTCGTGGCGCGCGGGCTGCGGGTGACGGTGTGCGCACCGCGCGGGACGGGGGAGGGGTACGCCTTCGCGGGCTCGGGAGCCTCCTTCGCCCCGCTGCCGACCTGCGCGGACGCGTCGGCGGTCGCCGGGATCCGGGCCGCCAGCGCCGGTGCCGACGTCGTGCACGCGCACGGACTGCGCTCCGGGGTGCTGGCGGCGCTGGCGCTGCGCGGACGGCACACGCCGCTGGTCGTCACCTGGCACACGAAGGTGCGCGCGCAGGGCGCCCGGGCCCATGTCGTGCGGCTGATGGAGCGGCGCGCGGCACGGGCCGCGGCGGTCCTGCTCGGCGCCTCGTCGGACCTCGTCGACCGGGCCCGGCGGCGCGGCGCGCGTGATGCCCGGCTGGCGCCGGTGGCGGTGCCCGCCCCGCGCCCCGGCCCGTCGGAGGACGACTGCCTGCGCCACAAGGCCCGCGCGGAACTGGGTGCGGTGGCCCGGCCCTTGCTGGTCGCCGTCGGCGCCCTGGAGCCGGGCCGGGGCTACGGCCCGCTGCTCGACGCCGCGCGGGCCTGGCGGGAGCTGGACCCCGAACCGCTGCTGATCGTGGCGGGCGAGGGCCCCGAGCGGCCGTGGATACAGCACCGGATCGAGACCGAAGCCCTGCCGATCCGGTTGGTCGGCCGGCGCGACGACGTGCCCGAACTGCTGGCGGCGGCCGACGTGGCGATCCTGCCGAGCCGTTGGGAGGCCCGCTCGCTCCTGGCCCAGGAGGCGCTGCACGCGGGCGTCCCGCTGGTCGCGACCTCGGTCGGCGGCGTACCGGAATTGGTCGGCGACGCCGCCGAACTCGTCCCCTACGGCGACCCGGACGCCTTGTCCACCGCCGTCACCCGCCTCCTCGACGACCCCGCCCGCCGTGCGGAACTCGCCGCCGCGGGCCGTGCGCAGGCGGCGAGCTGGCCGTCGGAGGACGATACGGTCGCCCATGTACTGAGCATTTACGACGAACTCACGGCCTGAGCGCCCTGCGGGCGCGTCCTCAATCTGCCCCAGCTACCGCTGGGAGGTGCCCCCAGCGGGCTTGGTTGGGCCGGGCTCAGCCCGTACTCACGTCACGTGCCGCCGGGCCTGCAAGGCCAGGTTCAGGGCCAGGGCTGTCTGGGGGTCGTCCAGGTCCGTGCCCAGGAGGCGGGCGATGCGGGCCAGGCGGTCGTAGAGGGTCTGGCGGTTGAGGTGGAGTTCGCGTGCGGTCTCCGCCTTGCGGCCCGCGTGGGCGAGGTAGGTCTCCAGGGTCGGCAGGAGCGGTGGGCGGGCGGCGCGGTCATGGGCGAGGAGCGGGCCGATGACCCGCTCGACGAACGCCGTCAGATCACCGTGGGAGCGCAGCCGCCACAGCAGCAGGTCGACGTCCAGACGCCGCACATCGTGCCAGGGCCGGTCCGGCAGCACCCGCGCCGCCGTCGCCGCGTCCGCCGCGTGCCGCAGGGCCGCACCCGCCGCCGGCCAGCCGACCGCCGCCCCGACCACCACGACCGGCGGCCGGGAACCCGCCCGTTCCGGCCACGCCCGGCCCACCCCGGCCCGCAGCGCCGCCGCCACCCGCTCGGCGACCGCCCCACGGTCGGCCTCCTCGCGCAATCCGACCAGCAACGGCATCCGGCCCTCCGGCAGCCGCACGCCCAGCAGCACCGGCGCGCCCACCGCCGTCAGTTCCTCCCGCACCGCATGGGTCAGGGCCGCCCAGCTGTCCGCCGGCGCCGGGCCCGCGTGCCGGGGCTCCGGCCGCAGCACCACCGGCAGCAGCGGGCCCGGGCCCGGCCTGAACCCCAGCACCCGGGCCTGGGCGGGTGCGTCCGCCGGATCCAGCCGCTCTTCCGCGAGGTCGGTCAGGAAGTCACCGCGCCCCCGCGCCGCCAGCTCCTCCTCCTGGCGCTCCTGGAGCAGGACGACCGCCAGCAGCCCTGCCGTACGGTCCGCCGCGATGCGGTGCACCGGTGCGAGCGGCGCGTTCACCGGCAGCACGGCCAGCCGGGCCCGTACCGCGTCGGGGCCCGGGCCGCTGCCCGGGATGTCGGCGAGCACGCTGCCCGCGAGCCCCCCGCCCGGGCCGGCCCCGGCCCGCAGCCCCTCCCAGACCTGGAGCGGATCGGCGGCACCCGGCTGCGGCGCGGGACCGGTCGCGTACAGCAGCCGGCCGTCCGGCGTCTCCAGGAAGACCGGGTTGCCCGCGAACCCCGCGAACAGCCGGAGGATCTCCGGTACCCCGCCCCCGTCCAGCAGCACTCGGGTGCACTGCCGGTGCACCTCCTCGGCCCGGCGCAGCAGGGCGTAGTGCTCGTTGACCAGCTCGGTGTGGATCTCCTCGGTCACCGCCACGAACGGCACCTCCCGGTGCAGCTGGACGAGCGGCAGCCCGTAGGAGCGGGCCGTGTCCACCACCGCGGCGGGCAGCGTCGCGAAGCGCGCGCCCAGCTCCACCACCAGGGCGGCGATGTCCCGCTCCACCAGACCGCGGACGAACGCGCGCTGCTCGGCGGGGCGGGTGCCCAGCCCCAGGCCGGTGGTCAGCAGCAGCTCGCCGCCCTTGAGCAGCGCGGCGATGTTCGGCGCCTCCCCGGCGTGCACCCAGCGCACCGGGCGGTCCAGCCGGTCGGGGGCGGCCACGACCTCGGGCAGCCCCCGGCGCAGCGCGGGCAGTTCGAGCGCCCGCGCCACGGTGATCGTCCCTTGCGGGCCTCGCGGTTCCATTCCCCGATCCTCGCAGGGCCGCGTCTCGCCTGGCCGGCGGTCTCTTCGACTGCGGGCCGGTCCGTGCCGCCTGCGGCGGCTGAGCGCCCTGCGGGCGCGTCCTCAAGCGCCGGACGGGCTTGATTCGAGCCCGTCCGGCGCTTGAGGACAGAACACAGCAGCCCGTCCGGCGCTTGAGGGCACCTCCGTGCAACGGTGCTGTCCACGCCACGGGCCGCCGCGCCCGTACGTGTGCGCCGGTCAGCCCCCGAACGCGCTCGACGCCGTCAGCCGCAGTGCCGTGTCGATCAGCGGCACGTGGCTGAACGCCTGCGGGAAGTTGCCCACCTGCCGCTGCAGGCGCGGATCCCATTCCTCCGCGAGCAGTCCCAGGTCGTTGCGGAGCGCCAGCAGCCGTTCGAAGAGCTGCCGGGCCTCGTCCACCCGGCCGATCATCGCGAGGTCGTCCGCGAGCCAGAACGAGCAGGCCAGGAAGGCCCCTTCGTCACCCTCAAGACCGTCCACGCCCGCGTCCTCGCCGGCGGTCGGGTAGCGCAGCACGAAACCGTCCGGCGTCGACAGCTCGCGCTGGATGGCCTCGATGGTGCCGATGACGCGCTTGTCGTCGGGCGGCAGGAAGCCCATCTGCGGGATCAGCAGCAGCGAGGCGTCCAGCTCCTTGGAGCCGTAGGACTGCGTGAAGGTGTTGCGCTCCTTGTCGTACCCCTTCTCGCAGACGTCCCGGTGGATGTCGTCGCGCAGCTCGCGCCAGCGCTCCAGCGGGCCGTCCACGTCCCCGGACTCCAGGAGCTTGATGGTGCGGTCCACCGCCACCCAGGCCATCACCTTGGAGTGCACGAAGTGCCGCCGCGGGCCGCGCACCTCCCAGATGCCCTCGTCCGGCTCGTTCCAGTGGTCCTCGAGATAACCGATGAGGCGCAGCTGAAGCAGCGAGGCGTAGTCGTTGCGGGCGAGCCCGGTCATGTGCGCGAGGTGCAGCGCCTCGGTGACCTCGCCGTAGACGTCCAGCTGGAGCTGGCCCGCCGCGCCGTTGCCGATCCGGACCGGGCCGGAGTTCTCGTAGCCCGGCAGCCACGGCAGCTCCGCCTCGCCCAGCTCGCGCTCGCCCGCGATGCCGTACATGATCTGGAGGTTCTCCGGGTCGCCGGCGACCGCGCGCAGCAGCCACTCGCGCCAGGCCCGCGCCTCTTCGCGGTAGCCGGTGCGCAGCAGCGAGGAGAGGGTGATCGCGGCGTCCCGCAGCCAGGTGAAGCGGTAGTCCCAGTTGCGGGAGCCGCCGATGTCCTCGGGCAGCGAGGTGGTGGGCGCGGCGACGATGCCGCCCGTCGGGGCGTAGGTGAGCGCCTTGAGGGTGATCAGCGAGCGGACGACGGCGTCCCGGTAGGGGCCGTGGTACGTACAGTGCTCGACCCACTCCCGCCAGAACTCCTCCGTCGCCTCCAGCGACCCTTCCGGATCGGGCAGCGCGGGCGGCTCACGGTGCGAGGGCTGCCAGCTGATGGTGAAGGCGACCCGCTCGCCGGGGGCGACGGTGAAATCCGAATAGGTGGTGAGGTCCTTGCCGAAGGTCTCGGCCGAGGTGTCCAGCCACACCGAGTCGGGGCCCGCGACGGCCACCGTGCGCTCGCCGACCTTGTGAACCCACGGCACGACCCGCCCGTAGGAGAACCGCATCCGCAGCGAGGAGCGCATCGGCACCCGGCCGCTGACGCCTTCCACGATCCGGATCAGCTGGGGAGCGCCGTCACGCGGCGGCATGAAGTCGATCACCCGCACGGTGCCGCGCGGGGTGTCCCACTCGGATTCGAGCACGAGGGAGTCCCCCCGGTACCGGCGCCGGTCCGCGTGCGGTGGTGCCGCTCCCGAGGGGTGTGCGGGACCGATGCGCCAGAAGCCGTGCTCCTCGGTGCCCAGCAGCCCGGCGAATGTCGCGTGGGAATCAAAACGGGGGAGGCACAGCCAGTCGGCCGTGCCGTCCCGGCAGACAAGGGCGGCGGTCTGCATATCGCCGATGAGTGCGTAATCCTCGATACGCCCGGCCACGTCATCTCCAGTCGAACGGCCACGTGACCCCGAAGGGTCCTCTTGCGGTCAAGCGATCTTTGACGAGCTCTTGTTCCGGGGAGGGGCAGGGATGGTGCCGTGCCGGCCGGCTCGCTGCATGTGTCCGTGCAGGATACGACGCCCCGTTGGTGCGACGCGCGACAGTTGGTGGAGGAAACTGTGCCGAATGGGTGGCCTGGGAGGCCGGACCGGACGGGCCGGCGAAGGTGTCCCCGAGGGGGCGCACAGGTGTCGCGAAGGGGCCGCCCAAGGGACCCGAAGGAGACGCGCGAGGGCCGTGGAAGGGTTGCCGGAAGGCTGTCGGAGGCCCGCCGGAGAGGCTGTCGGAGGCCCGTCGAAGGGGCCGCCGGGGGGCCGCCACCGCGTCACCGGACGCGTCCGGCCCCGGGCGCTGATACCCTGGTACCCCGTGGACCGGTGGGCGCAAGACCCCCCAACCGCAGCGACGGCACCCCCGAAGAAATCCGGGTGATCGCCGGTACGCACCTCACCTCGCGACCACGGGAGCCCCCCTTTGGCCATTGCCGCAAAGCCCACGACGACCAAGCACCTCTTCGTCACCGGGGGTGTCGCTTCCTCGCTCGGCAAGGGGCTGACCGCCTCCAGCCTGGGTGCGCTGCTCAAGGCGCGGGGTCTGCGGGTCACGATGCAGAAGCTCGACCCGTACCTGAACGTCGACCCCGGCACGATGAACCCGTTCCAGCACGGTGAGGTGTTCGTCACCAACGACGGCGCCGAGACCGACCTCGACATCGGCCACTACGAGCGCTTCCTCGACGTCGACCTCGACGGCTCCGCCAACGTCACCACCGGCCAGGTCTACTCCACCGTGATCGCCAAGGAGCGGCGCGGCGAGTACCTGGGCGACACCGTGCAGGTCATCCCGCACATCACCAACGAGATCAAGCACCGCATCCGGCGCATGGCGACCGACGACGTCGACGTCGTCATCACCGAGGTCGGCGGCACCGTCGGCGACATCGAGTCGCTGCCGTTCCTGGAGACGGTCCGCCAGGTCCGCCACGAGGTCGGCCGCGACAACGTCTTCGTCGTGCACATCTCGCTGCTGCCCTACATCGGTCCCTCGGGCGAGCTCAAGACCAAGCCGACCCAGCACTCGGTCGCCGCCCTGCGCAACATCGGCATCCAGCCCGACGCGATCGTGCTGCGCGCCGACCGTGAGGTGCCCACCGCCATCAAGCGCAAGATCTCGCTGATGTGCGACGTCGACGAGGACGCGGTGGTGGCCGCGATCGACGCCCCCTCGATCTACGACATCCCCAAGGTGCTGCACACCGAGGGCCTGGACGCCTACGTCGTGCGCAAGCTCGACCTGCCGTTCCGCGATGTGAACTGGACCCAGTGGGAGGACCTGCTGGACCGTGTCCACAACCCCGACCACGAGGTCACCGTCGCGCTCGTCGGCAAGTACATCGACCTGCCCGACGCCTACCTCTCGGTCACCGAGGCCATTCGCGCCGGCGGCTTCGCCAACCGCGCCAAGGTCAAGGTCAAGTGGGTCGCCTCGGACGACTGCAAGACGCCCGCGGGCGCCAAGAAGCAGCTCGCCGACGTCGACGCGATCTGCATCCCCGGCGGCTTCGGCGACCGCGGTGTGAACGGCAAGGTCGGCGCGATCACCTACGCCCGGGAGAACAAGGTCCCGCTGCTGGGCCTGTGCCTGGGTCTGCAGTGCGTCGTCATCGAGGCCGCCCGCAACCTCGCGGGCATCGAGGGCGCGAACTCCACCGAGTTCGACCCCGCCACGGCCAACCCGGTCATCTCCACCATGGCCGAACAGATGGACATCGTCGCCGGTGAGGGCGACATGGGCGGCACCATGCGGCTCGGCATGTACCCGGCGAAGCTCGCCGAGGGCTCCATCGTCCGTGAGGTCTACGACAACGAGCCCTACATCGAGGAGCGTCACCGTCACCGCTACGAGGTGAACAACTCCTACCGCGCCGAGCTGGAGAAGAAGGCCGGTCTGGTCTTCTCGGGCACCTCCCCGGACAACAAGCTCGTCGAGTACGTCGAGTACCCGCGTGAGACGCACCCCTACCTGGTCGCCACCCAGGCGCACCCGGAGCTGCGCTCCCGCCCGACCCGCCCGCACCCGCTCTTCGCGGGTCTGGTCAAGGCGGCCGTCGCCCGCCGGCAGTCCGCCCAGCAGGGCTGACCGCGGGCCGACCGGTGGTCGGCCTATACGGTTACCGGGGTGGGGGTCTGCAGGCAGACCCCCACTCCGGTTTCTGTTTTTCGGAAGGACGCGGACGCGACATGGGCATCAAGGACAACGCCGAAGAGTGGCGGATCACCGAGACGAAGACGCCGTTCGTCGGCAACAAGACCAGCGTGGTCACGGACGCGGTGGTGATGCCGGACGGCTCCACCGCCACCCGCGACTACCAGGTGCACCCCGGCTCGGTCGCCGTCCTCGCCCTCGACGAGCAGGACCGGGTGCTGGTCCTCAAGCAGTACCGCCACCCGGTGCGCCAGCGGCTGTGGGAGATCCCGGCCGGTCTGCTCGACATCCCCGGCGAGAACCCGCTGCGCGCGGCCCAGCGCGAGCTGTACGAGGAGGCGCACGTCAAGGCGGAGGACTGGCGGGTCCTCACCGACGTCTACACCACACCGGGCGGCTGCGACGAGGCCGTACGGATCTTCCTGGCCCGTGACCTGTCCGAGGTGGAGGGCGAGCGGTTCGAGGTCTCCGAGGAGGAGGCCGACATGGAACTGGCCCGGGTCCCGCTGGACGAGCTGGTGCGCGGTGTCCTCGCGGGTGATCTCCACAACAATTGCCTGGTCGTGGGCGTCCTCTCCCTCGTCGCGGCCCGGGCCTCCGGCGCCGTCGACGACCTCCGCCCGGCACAGGCACCTTGGCCTGCCCGGCCGTTCGAGGTGTGAGCGGTCGCCAGTGACGGCGGGGCGCCCTGCGGGCGCGTCCTCAAACG
The DNA here is from genome assembly GCF_055582085.1 of Streptomyces sp. NPDC042259. Taxonomy (NCBI): domain Bacteria; kingdom Bacillati; phylum Actinomycetota; class Actinomycetes; order Kitasatosporales; family Streptomycetaceae; genus Streptomyces; species Streptomyces sp. NPDC042259. The sequence continues at coordinate 24,118 of NZ_JBVJDW010000006.1, forward strand.
CCGGACGGGCTTGTATCGAGCCCGTCCGGCGATTGAGGACACCGCCGCGCAGCGGTGGTGCGCAGGCGCGACCCCGTCGGACGATAAGGCCAACCGAATAGGTGATCTTCGGTGAGCCGAATCAGGCTTCCCCCGAGGTGTGGTGGGTGGTGAACTAGGCTCGACGCGTTCCCGCCGCGGCCGCGACGGGCTCGTGCGTGCAGGTGGACGGGAGTGGGCCCCGTGGCGGAGCAGGCGGTGGAGACCGGAGGAGTGGCGGCGGCTCCGCCCGAGCGGCGGCTGTCCGCCATGGGTACCGGGGTGAGAACCCGTCAGGTCCGCGCCGCGGAGGGCCGGTTCGTCGGCCGGGGGCGTGAGCTGAAGGCGCTGCGCGCCGACATCGTCCGCGCCGGGCTCGACACGCTCTCCGGCCGCAAGACCCCCCGCAGCCGGGTGCTGCTCATCGCCGGACGACCCGGCTCCGGACGTACCGCACTGGCCGAGGAGCTGGTGCGACGGCTGGCCGAGGACTACCCGGACGGGGTGGTGCGCGCCCGCCTCACCGGGGTCGACGGGGAGCCCGTCCCCACCGAGCGGACCGCCCGCGCCCTGCTCACCGCGCTCGGCGCGCCCGTACCGGCCGGGGCCGGGGAGGACGAGCTGACCGAGGCGCTGCGCGGTGCGCTGGACGGCCGCCGGGTCGTGCTGCTCTACGACGACGCGGCGGGCGCCGAGCAGGTGGACCCGCTGCTGCCGGACGAGTCGGAGTGCCTGGTCGTCGCCGTCTCCCGGGGCCCGCTGACGGGCGTCCCCGATGTGCGGCCCTGCACCCTCGGCGGCCTCGACGTGGCCGCCGCCGTGGACCTTCTGGAGTGGTACGCGGGCCCCACCCGGATCACCTGTGACCCGGTGGCCGCGGCCTGCGTCGTGGAGGAGTGCGGCGGCCAGCCCGCCGCCCTGGTGCTGGTCGGGGGCTGGCTCGCGGCCCGGCCGAAGATGTCGGTCGTCGACGTGGCCAAGCGGCTGCGGGAACTGGCGCCCGCCGCGGGCCACGAAGGGGTCGGCGGCCGGCCCCTGGGCCGGGCCTTCACGCTCGCCTACGCGTCGCTTCCGCAAACCCCCGCCCGGGTGCTGCGGCTGCTCGCCCTGGCCCCCGCCGGGCTCGTCGACGCCCACACCGCCTCGGCGCTGGCGGGCTGTTCGCTCTCCGCCGCCCAGGCCGCGCTGGAGGAATTCACCGAGCAGGGATTCCTGCGGGCCGAACCCGCCGAGGTGCCCGCCGTGACCACCGACCCGGGCGCAACGGGCGGCCCGGGCGGAACGGCCGCGGCGGTCCGGCCCTGTGATCCGCCGGCCCCGCAGTACCGGGTGCCGGGCTGTCTCGCGCCGATGCTGCGCGCCGCGCTGTACGAGCGGGAGCGGCCCGCCGAAGTGGAGCTGGCGCGGGCGCGGATGCTGGAGCGGACCGTCCGCCAGCTCCACTCCTGCCGGGCCATCACCGAAACGGGCGACGCCGCGACCCGCAAGAGGATCGCCGAACTGCCGCGCCCCTTGCGCTTTTCCACCCGGCAGGCCGCCGAGGAGTGGCTGCTGTCGCGGTTGCCGTCGCTGCTGGCGGCGGCCCGGCTGGCGGTCGAGGACGGCCGGCTCGACACGCTCGCCCGGCGGCTGGTCTCCGCTCTGACCCGTGCCCTGACGGCCCATCTGGGGGCCGAACGGGCGGCGCCCGAGCTCTACGGACTGCACCAACTGGTCCTCGACGTCGCACAGCGCTGCGCGATGCCCCTGGAGAAGGGCGCGGCGCTGCTGAACCTCGGTGACCTGGACGCCCGCGCCGGACGGACGACGGAGGCGCTGGACCGCTACCGGGAGGCGCTGGGGGCGGCACGCGAGTCGGGCGACCCGTACGCCATCAGCCGGTCGCTGGAGTCCATCGCCGCCGCGCACCAGGAACTCGGGGACTGGCAGCGCGCCGCCGACTGGTACCGGCGCGGGCTGGAACTGCGGCTGACGCGGGGTGAACTCGCCGACGAGGCGAGGCTCTACGGGCGGCTCGGCGCGGTGTACGCCTCCGGGGACGAGTGGGGCGACGCGCTGCGCAGCTGGCGCGCGGCGGCGGCCGCGTGCCGCCGGCTGCGGGACGTGCCCGGCCAGGCGCGGGCGCTCAGCGAGGCCGCCCGGGCGCAGGAGCACGCGGGTCGGCCGCAGGAGGCGTTGCGCACCTGCCTGGAGGCGGTGGAGTGCGCGGGGCAGGCGGGCGACACGCGGTTGCGGGCGGCGCTCCGGCTGCGGCTGGCGGACACCCTGGAGCGCCTCGGCGACCGGGCGGCCGCCGAGGCGCACCGCGCCGAGGCCGGGCGGCTGCTCGACGCGGCCCCCGCCGGCACCGGCGCGGCCGAGCCGGAAGGAGCCGGTGACCCGCGGACCGGCGCGGCCGGGGAGCGGATAGCCGGGGGCGGTGGGATCTCCGGCTCCGCCGGAACCACGGCTTCGAAGGCACCCAAGGGCCGGAAGGAACAGCAGGCCCCCCAGGGCAGCCTAAGAAATCAGTAGTGGTTCGCGAAAAGATTGACCCTTTACAAGGCTAGACAGCGCGAGATCCTTCATTAGACTGGTCGGGCCGCGATCGACGCGGTCTGCTCTGGTATGCCCCCGCATATCCGGATTAGCCTGTCATTATCTGATTCAAGGACCGTGATCGACGTGAAGGTCGGCATCCCCCGCGAGGTCAAGAACAACGAGTTCCGCGTGGCCATCACGCCCGCCGGCGTGCATGAGCTGGTGCGTAACGGCCACCAGGTCTACGTGGAGCAGAACGCCGGTGTGGGCTCCTCCATCACCGACGCCGAGTACGTCTCCGCCGGGGCGAACATCCTGGAGACGGCCGACGAGGTCTGGGAGACCGCCGACCTGCTGCTGAAGGTCAAGGAGCCGATCGCCGAGGAGTACCACCGCCTCCGCAAGGAGCAGACGCTCTTCACCTACCTGCACCTCGCCGCCTCCCGCGAGTGCACGGACGCGCTGCTGGAGTCCGGCACCACCGCCATCGCGTACGAGACGGTGGAGACCGCGACCCGCGCGCTGCCGCTGCTCGCCCCCATGTCCGAGGTCGCGGGCCGGCTGGCCCCGCAGGTCGGCGCCTACCACCTGATGCGCTCGGCCGGCGGCCGCGGCGTGCTCCCGGGCGGCGTCCCCGGCACCTCGGCGGGCAAGGCCGTCGTCATCGGCGGCGGCGTCTCCGGCTGGAACGCGGCCCAGATCGCCATCGGCATGGGCTTCCACGTCACCCTGCTCGACCGTGACATCAACAAGCTCCGCGAGGCCGACAAGATCTTCGGCACGAAGATCCAGACGATCGTCTCCAACGCCTTCGAGCTGGAGAAGGCCGTCGTCGAGGCCGACCTCGTCATCGGCGCCGTCCTCATCCCGGGCGCCAAGGCCCCGAAGCTGGTCACCAACGAGCTCGTCGCCAAGATGAAGCCCGGAAGTGTCCTTGTCGACATCGCGATCGACCAGGGCGGCTGCTTCGAGGACTCCCGTCCCACCACCCACGCCGAGCCGACCTTCGAGGTCCACGACTCCGTCTTCTACTGCGTCGCCAACATGCCGGGCGCGGTGCCGCACACCTCCACCTACGCGCTGACCAACGCCACGCTGCCCTACATCGTGGAGCTGGCGAACCGCGGCTGGCGCGAGGCGCTGCGCCGGGACGCCGCGCTCGCCAAGGGCCTCAACACCCACGAGGGACAGGTCGTTTACGGCCCCGTCGCCGAGGCGCACGGCCTGCCGCAGGTCGAACTGAGCACGCTTCTCGGCTGACTTCTCCGCTGAATCCCGGTGCGTCGTCAACGCGACACACCAAGAGCGCGCACCCGGCCGGGCCTTGCTGAGCAAGGCCCGGCCGGGGCGTTTTCGCATCGGCGCGCCCGCCCGTGAAAGTTCCGGGTTATGGGCCGTACACCCTTGACAGAAGGCTGTTCGATTGCCGACACATCGCGCTGTCTCCGGCGGATTGTGTTGCTGCGAACCGCCGACACGCCATAGAGTCGCAGACCGTCGGCATGGTGCCACGCTGACCTATCTAGATGTTTCCTGGTCACCAAGGAGGTAGGACGACTTGTGAATGAGTCGACATTTGCTCCCGGGGGTGGTCACCCAGGAATGTCTGCGCAGGGCCAGAGTCCCGTGGGGCTCGAAGCTGTCGGCTCCGTCGCTGTCCACACCTTCGCAGCCCGCCACCACATCCAGAGCACGACGACGACAGCCCACCAAAGCATGGACGGCCATCACGTGAACGCCATGGCCGGCGACCGCGGCGGCAGAGACTCCGCCCCTCTCGCCGACTACGAGGACGTGCCCGAGGGGCACTTTTACGACCCCGACGCGGAGTACGAGCCCGATCCCGAATACGCGGCCACCCTCGCGCCCGACGCCGCCCGTCAACGCCGTGAACGCATCGGCCCCACCGGACGGCCGCTGCCCTACTTCCCGATCCCGGGGCCGCTGACCGACCACGGCCCCGCGAAGATCATCGCGATGTGCAACCAGAAGGGCGGGGTCGGCAAGACCACCTCGACCATCAACCTGGGCGCCGCGCTCGCGGAGTACGGACGCCGGGTGCTGCTCGTCGACTTCGACCCGCAGGGCGCCCTCTCCGTCGGCCTCGGCGTCAATCCGATGGAGCTGGACCTGACGGTCTACAACCTGCTCATGGAGCGGGGCATGCAGGCCGACGAGGTGCTGCTGAAGACGGCCGTGCCCAACATGGACCTGCTGCCCAGCAACATCGACCTGTCGGCGGCCGAGGTCCAGCTCGTCAGCGAGGTGGCCCGCGAGTCCACCCTGCAGCGGGCGCTCAAGCCGCTGATGGCCGACTACGACTACATCGTCATCGACTGCCAGCCCTCGCTCGGTCTGCTCACCGTCAACGCCCTGACGGCGGCTCACAAGGTGATCGTGCCCCTGGAGTGCGAATTCTTCGCGCTGCGCGGGGTGGCCCTGCTCACCGAGACGATCGAGAAGGTCCAGGAGCGGCTCAACCCCGAGCTGGAGCTGGACGGCATCCTCGCCACCATGTACGACTCGCGGACCGTGCACAGCCGCGAGGTCCTCGCGCGCGTCGTCGAGGCGTTCGACGATCACGTTTACCACACCGTCATCGGCCGTACGGTGCGCTTCCCCGAGACCACGGTCGCGGGCGAGCCCATCACCACGTACGCGTCGAACTCCGTGGGTGCCGCCGCCTACCGCCAGCTCGCCAGGGAGGTGCTCGCCCGGTGTCACGCCGAGTGAGTCTGCCCGGCGCCGACGAACTGTTCCGCACCACCGGGGGGATGGGACTGCAGTCCTCCTCCCCCCGCCGGCAGGCGAGCGGCGAGGCGCCCCCGCGGGTCCCCGGCCAGGCCGCCGAATCCGACTCCGCGCCCGAACAGGGCGCCGGGGCCAACCCGGACGGACACGAGCGCGGTGGCCGCGGCGGAGCCGGTACCGACCGGGAGCAGCCCGACGGGCGGCGCTCCGCCGCCGCGGACCGGGACCGCCCCACGGGCGCCCGGCCGGCGGCCGCGCAGAGCGAACCCGCCGCGGCCGCCCAGGACCGCCGCCGGGGCCGGGGAGCGGGCCGCCGGCCCAGCGGCCGGGAACGGCACGACGAGAAGATCACGGTCTATGTCTCCGCCGAGGAGCTGATGGACCTCGAACACGCCCGGCTGGTGCTGCGCGGCGAGCACGGCCTCGCGGTCGACCGCGGCCGGATCGTGCGGGAGGCCGTCGCGGTCGTCCTCGCCGATCTCGAGTCGCGCGGCGACGCGAGCATTCTCGTACGGCGGCTGCGCGGGCGCTGAGCGGGTACGCCCCGATAGCCTGGCCAGCCCCGCCCGGGACGGCCCGTACCGCCTCCGTGGGCCCGCACCCCCGCGTGCCGGGCTCCCGCGCCCGGTCCGTCAGGGCCGCCCCCCCCAGCACCATGGACCCCGATCGATGCCGACACACCCGCCCGCCCGCCGAGCCCTCGGCCACGGCGCGGCCCGGACGCCGCAGGAACCGCGCCGGGAACCACGGGCACCGCAGCCACCGGCCGACGCCGCGGGCGAGGACGGCACCGCCCCCGCCGACGCCCGCTTCACCGTCCGGCTCGACAACTTCGAAGGCCCCTTCGACCTGCTGCTCCAGCTGATCGCCAAGCACAAGCTGGACGTCACCGAGGTCGCCCTGTCGAAGGTCACCGACGAGTTCATGGCACACCTGCGGGCCATGGGGCCCGACTGGGATCTGGACCAGACCACCGAGTTCCTCGTCGTCGCGGCGACCCTCCTGGACCTCAAGGCGGCCCGGCTGCTGCCCGTCGCCCAGGTCGAGGACGAGGCGGACCTCGCCCTGCTGGAGGCCAGGGACCTGCTCTTCGCCCGGCTCCTGCAGTACCGGGCGTACAAGCGCATCGCCGAGATCTTCAGCGGACGGCTGGCGGCGGAGGCCCGCAGGTACCCCCGCACCGTCGGCCTGGAGCCGCACCACGCCGAGCTGCTTCCCGAGGTCGTCCTCGGCATCGGCGCGCACGGCCTCGCCGAACTCGCCGCGAAGGCCATGCGGCCCAGGCCGCGGCCCGAGGTGTACGTCGACCACATCCACGCGCCGCTGGTCAGCGTCCGCGAGCAGGCCGAGGTCGTGATGGCCCGGCTGCGGGACGCGGGCGAGGCCAGCTTCGGGCAGCTCACCGCCGACGCCCCCGACACCCTGACGGTCGTGGCACGCTTCCTGGCGCTGCTGGAGCTCTACCGCGAGCGGGTGGTCGTCCTGGACCAGGAACAGGCGCTGGGCGCCCTGACGGTCCGCTGGACGGGCGCGGCGGACGCCCGGCCGGTGGTGACGGACGAGTTCGACCGCGAGCCGGGCGAGGACCCCGGAGAAGGCCCGCAGGAGGAGACGGCATGAGCGAGGCGGCACACGGACCCCAGGACGCCCCCGCCGGGGCCCGGCCGGCGGAGGTCGCGGACCTGCCCCTGGGGCCCGCCCTGGAGGCGATCTTGATGGTCGTCGACGAGCCGGCCACCGAGGAACACCTCGCCGGGATCCTGCGGCGGCCCCGCCGCGAGGTCGCGCGGGCGCTGGGCGAGCTGTCCGCGGAATACACCGCTCAGGGCCGTGGGTTCGACCTGCGGATGGTGGCCGGCGGCTGGCGCTTCTTCACCCGCCCCGAGTACGCCGACGCCGTCGAGTGCTTCGTCCTGGACGGCCAGCAGGCCCGGCTGACCCAGGCCGCGCTGGAGACCCTGGCCGTGGTCGCGTACCGTCAACCGGTCAGCCGATCGAGGGTCTCCGCCGTACGTGGGGTGAACTGCGACGGCGTGATGCGCACCCTCCTCCAGCGGGGTCTGGTGGAGGAGACGGGGACGGAACCCGAAACAGGTGCGATCCTGTACAGGACGACGAATTACTTTCTGGAGCGAATGGGCCTGCGTGGCCTGGACGAGCTCCCGGAGCTAGCGCCCTTCCTCCCCGAGGCGGAAGCGATCGAGGGCGACACTCAGGAAGGTGTGCCGTCGTTCGATCCGGACGCACCGGACACCGACGCAGACGACAAGACGGAACTTTGATGCGAAGCAGCGGCAGGAACAGCGGAAGCGGCAACCGGGACGACCGGGGCGCACGAGGCGGGGCTCCCCGGCCGGCGTCCGGGGGCGGACGCTCCGGCGGCGGGCGTCCCGACGGCGGGCGCGGCGGGGCCGGGCGCTCCGACGGCGGCCGTTCCGGCGGCCGCCCCGAGAGCGGCCGCTCCGGCGGCGGCTACGGCGGTGGGCGTTCCGGCGGCGGCCGTCCCGAGGGTGGCCGCTCCGGCGGCTTCGGCGGCGGACGCCCGGACGGCGGCCGTTCCGAAGGCGGTCGCTACGACGGCGGCCGCTCCGGCGGTCAGCGTGACGACCGGCAGCGCGACGACCGGCCGCAGGAGCGGCCGCGCCGTCCCCGCCCCGAGGAGCGCCGCTACGACGTCGGTCCCGACGCCGAGCGCACCCGCGGCGGTGCCAACAGTGGCCGCACCAGCGGTCCCACCAGCAGCGGCCGCGGCGCGGCCGCCCGCGGTGGCGCCAAGGGCGGTCCCCGCCGCAGCTCCACGGCCGGCGCCGGCGGCCGGACCAGCGGGCCCGCCCGCGGTCACTCCGTCCCGGCCCGCCCGCGCGAACTCGACGCCAAGATCGAGGAGCGCAACCGGGAGCGGCACAACAAGCCGCAGGTCAAGACCCCCAAGACGTTCCCCGGTGCCGAGCAGGAGGGCGAGCGTCTGCAGAAGGTCCTCGCCCGCGCCGGCATGGGCTCCCGACGTGCCTGCGAGGAGCTCATCGAGCAGTCCCGCGTCGAGGTCAACGGCGAGATCGTGATCGAGCAGGGCCTGCGCGTGGACCCGGAGAAGGACGAGATCAAGGTCGACGGCCTGACCGTCGCCACCCAGTCCTACCTGTTCTTCGCGCTCAACAAGCCGGCCGGTGTCGTCTCCACCATGGAGGACCCCGACGGCCGTCAGTGCCTCGGCGACTACGTCACCAACCGCGAGACCCGGCTCTTCCACGTCGGCCGTCTCGACACGGAGACCGAGGGCATCATCCTGCTCACCAACCACGGTGAGCTGGCCCACCGCCTGACCCACCCGAAGTACGGCGTCCAGAAGACCTACCTCGCCGCCATCACCGGCCCGCTGCCGCGTGACATCGGCAAGCAGCTCAAGAGCGGCATCCAGCTGGAGGACGGCTGGGCCCGCGCCGACAACTTCCGGGTCATCCAGCAGACCGGCAAGAACTACCTGGTCGAGGTCACCCTCCACGAGGGCCGCAAGCACATCGTGCGCCGCATGCTCGCCGAGGCGGGCTTCCCGGTGGAGAAGCTGGTCCGCACCAGCTTCGGCCCGATCCCGCTCGGCGACCAGAAGTCCGGCTGGCTGCGCCGCCTGACCAACACCGAGGTCGGCATGCTCATGCGCGAGGTCGATCTTTAGGCCTGGCGGCTCTGCGATTGCCGGACGGGCTGGTGTGCTCTGTCCTCAATCGCCGGACGGGCTGCTGTGCTCTGTCCTCAATCGCCGGACGGGCTTGATTTCAAGCCCGTCCGGCGATTGAGGACGCGCCCGCAGGGCGCCATGCCGCCGCAGGCGGCACCACCGGCCGGTAGCCGACGAACCGCCGGAGGCCGCCGCAGAGCGGTGGTCAACCACCGGTACCGACCGACGCGCGGCGGACGCGGACGAGGAAGTCCTCGACGCGGGCGCGATCCGGTTCCGGTGGCAGAGGGGTGCGGACCAGAGCCGCTTCGGTCTCGGTGCGTAGCCGGTCCATCCAGGCCGTGATCTCCGGCCACCCCACCTCCCCGCGCCTGACGGCCAGCAGCCGTTCGCGGTCCTCGCCCACGTCGAGGGTCAGCACACCCGTGCGCAGCAGATCGCGCCCGCTGGTCAGCAGCCGCAGCAGATGCATGGCGTGCTTCCAGCGGGGCGCGCCGTGGGCGCGCAGATCGGCGTCGAGCTTGCGGCGCTGAGCGCCGGCGTAGCCGGTGAACGACTGGTGGGCCCGGCGGGAGAGGAACGCCTCCCGCAGCGACAGCAGCTCGCGGCCGGTGTCGTCGACGTGTTCGACGAGCGGCGAGTGCAGGCACTCCAGGACATTGGGGTTGGCGCGCAGCGCCAGCTCGCAGAACCGCTCCAGCTCCCAGGAGAACTGCTCCTCGGCCGGCCCGTCGACATGCGTCGGCGGCTTGTCGAAGCGCCAGAAGAGCGGCGCGGGCGCGGCGTATACCCCGCGCCGGTCGGTGTCGCTGGCCGCCGTCGCCAGCCCGAAGGCGCGTGAGCCCATCACACAGGCGTAGACCGTGTGCCGGGCGACCAGCCGGTGCCCTTCCGCGACGGACGGGTCGGCGGGGGCCGGGGCTTCGGGGGAGGGGCGCATGGCCGCGATTGTTTCCCGGCCGGGCCCCGCGTGTCACCGTGATTTCGGCGGTCTACGACCACACGTCCAGGCCCAGCGCCCGGCCCTCCTCGTCGCGCCGGACCTCCATCATCCCCTCGACCGCGTCGCGGCTGATCCGGCCGTACACGTGCGGGAAGAGTGTCCGCGCGGGCACCCCGGGCGGCGGCGCCGGGTCCGCCGCCTCCCAGCGGACCATGACGTCCAGCTTGTGTTCGTCGATCAGCAGCACCATCAGCGGGCCGGGCGTCTCGCGGTAGAAGGCCGATGCCACGGCGAGCGTCGTCTCCTCGTCCGGGGAACAGTGCACGAAGCCGTCGGTCGCCAGTGAGGCGGGGGAGTACGGGCGGTCGGGCACGGCCAGCCAGTCGTCCAGGGGAACCAAGTGGAAGATCATGGACACGTTCTACCCGACGCGGGCGCGCCCGTCCCGGAGGGCGGTCACCGGGAACGGGCCGCCGCACGGCTGGCTAGGGTGGGCGGACACCAGTGATCCACGGATGAACCACGTACCACCCGCGCGAACGCACACCGCCGCGGCCGCCCTCCGCAAGGACATCGACCAGTGAGAACCGCCCTCGTCATCGGCACCGGACTGATCGGCACCTCCGCCGCGCTCGCCCTCGCGGGCCGCGGGGTCCGGGTGCACCTCATGGACCACGACCCCGGCCAGGCCCGGACGGCCGCCGCCCTCGGCGCCGGCACGGACGAGGCACCGGAGGGGCCCGTCGACCTCGTCATCGCGGCCGTACCGCCCGCATACGTCGCGCACACCCTCGCCGAGGCGATCCGGGGCGGGCTCGCCCGCGGTTACCTCGACGTGGCCAGCGTCAAGGGCGGTCCGCGCCGCGAACTGGAGGCGCTCGGCTGCGACCTCACGGGCTACCTCGGCACGCACCCGATGGCCGGCCGCGAGCGGTCGGGCCCGCTGGCGGCCACCGCGGACCTCTTCGAGGGCCGCCCCTGGGTGCTCACCCCCACCCGGGACACCGACACCGAGGTCCTCAACCTCGCCCTGGAACTCGTCGCCCTGTGCCGTGCCGTGCCCGTCGTCATGGACGCCGACGCCCACGACCGGGCCGTCGCGCTCGTCTCGCACACCCCGCAGCTGCTCTCCAGCATGGTCGCGGCCCGGCTGCGGGACGCCGACGAGACGGCCGTGCGCCTGTGCGGGCAGGGCATCCGCGATGTGACCCGGATCGCGGCCTCCGACCCCCGGATGTGGATCGACATCCTCTCCGCCAACCCCGGCCCGGTCGCCGACGTCCTCGCCGCCGTCGCCGGTGACCTCGACGAGACGGTACGGGCCCTGCGCGCCCTGCAGTCCGCCGACGGGGACAAGCGCGACGAGGGTGCCGCCGGCATCGAGGACGTCCTGCGGCGCGGCAACGCGGGCCGTTCCCGGGTCCCCGGCAAGCACGGCGCGGCCCCGGCCGCGTACGAGACGGTGACCGTGCTCATCGGCGACCAGCCGGGCGAGCTGGCCCGGATCTTCGCGGACGCGGGCCGCGAGGGGGTCAACATCGAAGACGTCCGGATCGAGCACGCCACCGGTCAGCAGGCGGGCCTGATCCAGCTGATGGTCGAGCCGAGCACGGCCGCGGGCCTCACCGCGGCGCTGCGCGAGCGGGGCTGGTCGATCCGGCAGTAGGGGCGGGCGCGTCCTCAAGCGCCGGACGGGCTGAAATCAGCCCGTCCGGCGCTTGAGGACAGAGCACAGCAGCCCGTCCGGCGATTGAGGACACCGCCGCGCAGCGGTGGTGCGCCCCGGCCCTGGCGCGGGCCGCAGGCCATCGGCTGCGCGGGGCGGTCCGGCGAGCCAGTAACCTTGAGCGGAGGCTCTCTCGGGCCCGTACCGCAAAAATTTTCCCGCCCCGTGCTTGAGGAAGGTGTCTGACACCGTGGAAACCGCCGCCCGGACCGCACCGGCAGCAGTGATTGTCGGCATCGACGGCCCCTCCGGCACGGGCAAGTCCAGCACCTCCAAGGCCGTGGCCGCCAAGCTCGGGCTGCGCTACCTGGACACCGGAGCCCAGTACCGGGCGATCACCTGGTGGATGCTGAACAACGGCATCGACGTGAACGACGCCGAAGCCGTCGCCGACGCCGCCGGCAAGCCCGAGATCGTCTCCGGCACCGACCCGTCGGCGCCGACGATCACCGTCGACGGGGCCGACGCGGCCGCGCCCATCCGTACCCAGGCGGTCACCGCGGCGGTCAGCGCCGTCAGCGCGGTGCCCGAGGTGCGGACCCGGCTGACCGAGCTGCAGCGGGCGATCGCCGCCGAGGCGCCGCACGGCATCGTGGTCGAGGGCCGCGACGTCGGCACCACCGTGCTGCCGGACGCCGATCTCAAGATCTTCCTCACCGCCTCCGCCGAGGCCCGTGCCGCCCGCCGCAGCGGCGAGCTGAAGGGCAAGGAGGCCGCCGACCTGGCCGCCACCCAGGCCGCCCTGATCAAGCGGGACGCCGCCGACTCGGGGCGCAAGACCTCGCCGCTGGCGAAGGCGGCCGACGCCGTCGAGGTGGACACCACCGAGCTGACTCTCGACCAGGTCATCGAGTGCGTCGTCACCCTCGTTGAGGAGAAGCGGGCGGGCGTGTGACGGAACGGGTGACGGGCTCCGAGCCCGGTGCCGCCGTCGGCCGGCGGATCGGCATCGGGCTCATGTACGGGCTGTGGAAGCCGCGTGTGCTGGGCGCCTGGCGGGTGCCCGCCGCGGGGCCCGTGGTGCTGGCCGTCAACCACTCCCACAACATCGACGGGCCGATGGTGATGGGCACCGCGCCCCGGCCCGTGCACTTCCTGATCAAGCGGGAGGCGTTCGTCGGCCCGCTGGACCCGTTCCTGCGCGGGATCGGCCAGCTGAAGGTGGACCGTACGACAGCCGACCGGGCCGCGATCACCGACGCGCTGGGCGTGCTGGAGCGCGGCGGGGTGCTGGGGATCTTCCCCGAGGGCACCCGGGGCGAGGGCGACTTCGCGTCGCTGCGCGCCGGGCTGGCCTATTTCGCGGTGCGGTCCGGGGCGCCGATCGTGCCGGTCGCGGTGCTGGGCAGCGCCGAGCGGCGGGGCCGGGCGATACCGGGCCTGCCGCCGCTGCGCAGTCGCGTCGACGTGGTCTTCGGTGACCCCTTCGAGGCGGGCGACGGCAGCGGCAGGCGCACCCGCGCGGCGCTGGACGCGGCGACGACCCGCATCCAGGGGCGGCTCGCCGCACACCTGGCGGACGCCAAGCGGCTGACCGGCCGCGGCAACGACAAGACTTGAGTAGCGGGACCGCACGGGCGGTGCCGCCGATGACGAAGAACGAGGAACGGACTTCATGAACGACCAGATCCACTCCGGCGACGAGCACGGTGAGCTTGGCGACGCCGAGTACGCGGAGTTCATGGAGCTCGCGGCGCAGGAAGGCTTCGACCCGGAGGACATCGAGGGCGAACTCGCCGCCGCCGGGCACGGGCCGCTGCCCAGGCTCGCCGTGGTCGGCCGCCCCAACGTCGGCAAGTCGACGCTGGTGAACCGCATCATCGGCCGCCGTGAGGCCGTCGTCCAGGACAAGCCCGGTGTCACCCGTGACCGGGTGACGTACGAGGCCGAATGGGCCGGCCGCCGCTTCAAGGTCGTCGACACCGGCGGCTGGGAGCAGGACGTGCTGGGCCTCGACGCCTCCGTCGCCGCCCAGGCCGAGTTCGCCATCGAGGCCGCCGACGCGGTGGTCTTCGTCGTGGACGCCACGGTCGGCGCGACCGACACCGACGAGGCCGTCGTCAAGCTGCTGCGCCGGGCCGGCAAGCCCGTCGTGCTCTGCGCCAACAAGGTCGACGGCCCGTCCGCCGAGGCCGACGCCGCGATGCTGTGGTCGCTGGGTCTCGGCGAGCCGCACCCGGTCTCCGCCCTGCACGGCCGTGGCACCGGCGACATGCTGGACGCCGTCCTGGAGGCGCTGCCCGAGGCCCCGGCCCAGACCTTCGGCACCACGGTCGGCGGCCCCCGCCGGATCGCCCTGATCGGCCGCCCGAACGTCGGCAAGTCCTCCCTGCTGAACAAGGTGGCGGGCGAGGAGCGGGTCGTCGTCAACGAGCTGGCCGGCACCACCCGCGACCCGGTCGACGAGCTGATCGAGCTGGGCGGCGTGACCTGGAAGTTCGTGGACACCGCCGGCATCCGCCGCCGCGTCCACCTCCAGGAGGGCGCGGACTACTACGCCTCGCTGCGTACCGCGGCCGCCGTGGAGAAGGCCGAGGTCGCGGTCATCCTGATCGACGCGAGCGAATCCATCAGCGTCCAGGACCAGCGGATCATCACGATGGCCGTCGACGCCGGCCGGGCGATGGTCGTGGCGTTCAACAAGTGGGACACGCTCGACGAGGAGCGCCGCTACTACCTCGAGCGCGAGATCGAGACCGAGCTGGGGCAGATCCAGTGGGCCCCGCGGGTCAACGTCTCGGCCGTGACCGGCCGCCACATGGAGAAGCTCGTCCCGGCGATCGAGACCGCCCTGGCCGGGTGGGAGACGCGCATCCCGACCGGGCGGCTCAACGCCTTCCTCGGTGAGATCGTCGCCTCGCACCCGCACCCGATCCGGGGCGGCAAGCAGCCCCGCATCCTCTTCGGCACCCAGGCGGGCACCCGCCCGCCGCGGTTCGTCCTCTTCGCCTCCGGCTTCCTGGAGGCCGGCTACCGCCGCTTCGTCGAGCGCCGCCTGCGCGAGGAGTTCGGCTTCGAAGGCACGCCCATCCACATCTCCGTGCGGGTGCGCGAGAAGCGCGGCCGCAACAAGTAATCGCGACACATAGTCGCGACACGTAGCGGGAGCCGGTGCGCGGTCTCGGTCAGAAGCCGCGCATCCGGTTGTCGCGTGGAGCGGGCGGCAGCGGGGGGGGGGGGGGGGGGAGGGCCCCGTCCTTCCCTCGCGGACCCCAAAAAAGCAAGGGAACCCAATACCCTAGGCGAAAAAAACGACCCAG
>NZ_JBVJDW010000006.1:39021-109170 GCF_055582085.1 Streptomyces sp. NPDC042259
AACACCCCCCCCCCCCCCCCTTTCCCCCCCCCCCCCCCCCCCCCCCCCTCTCTCCCCCCCCCCCCCCCCCCCCCCCCCCCCCCCCCCCCCCCCCCCCCCCGCTGCCGCCCGTAGTGCGAGTCCCAGGAACCGGGGTAGCCGGACTGCCCGGAGTACGACGACTGCCCGGACTGGCCCGAGGGGTCCTGCCCGCCGTATCCCCGGTGCTGGGCGCCGAAGCCCTTGAACCCCAGGTCCTCCTCCCCCGAGCGGTCGCCCGGGAGCGCCCGGAACGACCTGCGGTACTCGGAGTAGAGCGCGTCGTAGATCGGCGTGACCGAGACGGCGAGGGTGTCCGGGGCGGCGTCGCGGGGTGGCCGCATACCGGGGATGTGGTTGTACGAGGTCCTGGATGCGGGATCGTATGTGTACACATCAGTGCCAACGACCCCGTGGCCCGTCGGATGCGGGCCCGACCGCGAATGGCCCGCCGGTACGTGGCGGGCGGGGTGCATTCCGCTGATCATGTGCCCGCGAGCGGCATCGAGGCCGCCACCAGCTGACCGCGCGCGGCGGCCCGGTCGAGCGCCTCGCGCAGCAGGTCCTCGCGCGGCTGCTGGCCGATCGTCCCGACCGGGGCCGCGAAGACCAGCACCCGCCGGGTCTTGTTGACGGCGGACCGCCACTCGGTGGCGACCTGCATCGCCTGGTGCGCCTGCCACCAGGCGGTGGGCGCGCCCCCGCTGTTGCTCGGCTGGAGGATCGCGTGCAGCTGGCCCATGGCCAGCAGCACCGACCAGCCCGGGCTGGGCGCCGGTACCTGGTCGACGGCGGAGACCGGTGCGAAACCCTGCTCGATGAGCAGCGGCAGGAAGACGTCGACCGGCCCGTCCGTGCCGGGGCGGGCGATGGGGACGAGCGGCTCGACGACGAGCGCTGGCTGCAGCTCGCCGTCGATCAGCAGCAGCCCGCTGGTCACTCCCAGCTCCGCCTGGAGCGGGCTGTCGGTGGGCATCGGAGCCGGGGCGCTCGGCTCGCTCGCGGCCGTGATGGAACGCACCGCTGTCTGCAGCTGCTCCTCGGAGACCGGAACCACCTGGGAGGGGATGCAGGCGGCGTGCGCGAAGGCGAGCACGGCCGTCTCGTCGCCGACGAAGAGCACGGTGCTGGTGCGCTCCCGCTCGGTGTGGCCGGGGGTGCGGCAGGAGGTGCAGTCGTAGCTGCCCGGGGCACTGTCACCGCCGAGCAACCGGGCGGCTTCTTCGTCACCGATCTCGGCACGTACGTCGTCGCTGACGTCGAGCATGCGCGGCACGGGGGGCTCCTCGAACTGTGGGTCGTCACGTGCCGGGCGGTTCCCGGCTCGTAACGAGACAACGGGCGATCCGGGGCAGGGGTCACGCCCCGGACCGGGCTCCGGGACGGCTTTCGGGGAAGATCACCGAAAGTTCCCCGATTCCGCTACCGATTCGTCATCACTTCAAGAACGAGTTGGTGATCAGGGCCAACCGCGAAGCCCTCACCACGGTCTAACCTCTCAGTAGGCGGGCTGCTTGGTAACGTCCGCGGCAAACGGCTGCATACGGGGACGAATGCACATCTCATTCCTGATTCACAACGCGTACGGAATCGGTGGCACGATCCGCACCACGTACAACCTCGCGAGCACGCTCGCCGAGCAGCACGACGTGGAGATCGTCTCCGTCTTCCGTCATCGCGAGGAGCCCGTCTTCGCCCCGAGCGCGAAGGTGCGGCTGCGCCATCTGGTGGATCTGCGCAAGGGCAGCCCGGGCTACGAGGGCGACGACCCCGAGCAGGAGCGCCCCGCCTCCGTCTTCCCCGCCACCGAGGGCCGCTACAAGCAGTACAGCGCGCTCACCGACCGGCGGATCGCGGAGCACCTGGGCAGTCTCGACTGCGACGTCATAGTCGGCACCCGTCCCGGCCTCAACGTGCACATCGCCCAGCAGGCCCGGCGCGGCCCGGTCCGCGTCGGCCAGGAGCACCTGACGCTGAGCACCCACACCCCGCAGCTCAAGCTGACCCTGCGCACGCACTACCCGCGGCTCGACGCGGTGACCACCGTCACCGAGGCCGACGCCGAGACCTACCGCAAGCTGATGCGGCTGCCCGGCGTGCGCGTCGAGGCGGTGCCCAACAGCATTCCCGCCCCGGCCCTGGACCCCGCGGACGGCAGCGCCAAGTGGGTGGTCGCCGCCGGCCGGCTCGCCCCCGCCAAGCGCTACGACGTGCTGATCCGCGCCTTCGAGAAGGTCGTCGCCGAGCGCCCCGACTGGCGGCTGCGGATCTACGGCGCCGGCGCGGAGCGCGCGAAGCTGCGCGCCCAGATCGACAAGCGCGGCCTGTACAACCACGTCTTCCTGATGGGCCCCGCCAACCCGCTGGACCCCGAGTGGGTCAAGGGCTCCATCGGCGCGGTGACCTCCAGCCTCGAGTCGTTCGGCATGACCATCGTCGAGGCGATGCGCTGCGGGCTGCCCGTCGTCTCCACCGACTGCCCGCACGGGCCCGGCGAGATCATCAACGACGGGGTCGACGGTCTGCTGGTGCCCACCGGCAAGGTCGACAAGATCGCCGACGGGCTGCTGAAGCTGATCAACGACGACGAGCTGCGGCAGCGCATGGGGCGCGAGGCGCTGGCGAGTTCGGCCCGCTTCGACCCGGACCGCATCGCCGGGCGCTACGAACAGCTCTTCACCGACCTCACCGGTCGCGGCGGCCTGCGCGGCTCGCTGCACCGCACCCGGGGTGCGCTGCTCAGCGGCGCGTTCCAGGCCAAGGACGCCAGTCGGTCCGCCCTGCGAAAGGTGCGTGCCTGATGACGCCTCCCGCCCAGCCCGCCGGCGCGGCCGGTTCCGGGCAGTCCCACCCGACCGACACTCCCGAGGAGCCCACCACCGTGTCTGCCCCTCTCCAGGCCTTCGGCATGGGCAATCCCACCGCCGACTGCATCGCGGATTCCGCGGGCGGACTCACCTTCGACCTCGACGCCCCCGAGCGCTCCGACGCCTCGGACCACTGGTCGGCCGCGCTGGTCCTGCGCCGCCGGGCCGGCGGTACGACGGCCGCGGCCAAAGGGGCCCAAGCGGCCGAGGAGGCCGACGAGACCGAAGAGACCCGCCTGCCGCTGACGCCCAACGGCGACGGCCGGCTGCGCGCGGTGCTGCCCAGCACCGTCGCCCTGCCCGAAGGCCGCTGGGACGTCCACGTCGCCCAGGGCGACGACGCCCCGGTGCGGCTCGTGCCCGGTCTGCTCGACCTGCGCTCGCTGGTCGACCGCAGACCCGGCCCCAGCACCTCGCCGCTGGCCGTCCGGATCCCGTACGCGACGAAGCACGGCAACCTCTCACTGCGCAGCTGGCTGCGCGGCCCGCACGCCGAGGCGGGGGACCTCCTCCTCGCCGACGACGGCCTGACCCTCCACGGCGTCCTCTACCGGGTCGAGGACCCGGAGGCATGGCTGGCCGACGCGGTCGTGGAGGTCCGCTGCCGCCGCGACGCCGAGCTGGTCGTCACCGCCCCGCTCACCGCCGACGGCGCGGACTTCACCGCCACCGTCCCCTACGCGCGGCTGTCCGCCGAGTGGCGGGGCGGTACGGACGTCTGGGACCTGGCACTGCGCCGCCCGGACGACACCGACCCGGTCCGGATCGCCCGCATCCTGGACGACGTCGTCGACAAGCAGCAGATTTTCGCTTATCCGGCGCGCGCGATCGACACCCCCTACGCGGCTGCCCAGGCAGGCCCGTATTACACCGCCGACAACGACCTTTCGGTCCGGATCGACGAGCGGCCCCCCGCCGCCCGGTAACCCGGCTAGGCACCCGGAGGTTTCGCCGCCCGGCCCGTGGCAGGCAGGGCCGTCGAGGACAGTGGCCGTCCTCGACGGCCGGCCGGGCCGACCGCATCACCCCCGCGCCGCCGCACGGGCCGCGCTGCCGAGGGGGGAGATCAGGAACCGGCTCGGTCGGGCTCCACCGGCGGCGAGGGCTCCTCCAGCTTCGCCACCTCCGGATGGTGGAAGTCGAACGCCGGGGACTCGGAGCGGATCCGGGGCAGGGTGAGGAAATTGTGCCGGGGCGGCGGGCAGGACGTCGCCCACTCCAGCGAACGCCCGAAGCCCCAGGGGTCCTCGACCTCCACCCGCGGGGCGTACTTCACCGTCTTCCAGATGTTGTAGAAGAACGGCAGGTTCGAGAGCCCGAGCAGGAACGCGCCGATCGAGGAGACCGTGTTGAGCGCGGTGAAGCCGTCGGCCGCGAGGTAGTCCGCGTACCGCCGGGGCATGCCCTCGGCCCCCAGCCAGTGCTGGACCAGGAACGTGAGGTGGAAGCCGACGAACAGGGTCCAAAAGTGCACCTTCGCCAGCCGCTCCTCCAGCATCTTGCCCGTGAACTTCGGCCACCAGAAGTAGAAGCCCGCGAACATCGCGAAGACGACCGTCCCGAAGACCACGTAGTGGAAGTGCGCGACCACGAAGTAGGTGTCCGTGACGTGGAAGTCCAGCGGCGGCGAGGCCAGGATCACCCCGGTGAGCCCGCCGAAGAGGAAGCTCACCAGAAAGCCGGTCGCCCACAGCATCGGGGCCTCGAAGGACAGCGACCCCTGCCACATCGTGCCGATCCAGTTGAAGAACTTCACCCCGGTCGGCACGGCGATGAGGAAGGACATGAAGGAGAAGAACGGCAGCAGCACCGCGCCCGTCGCGAACATGTGGTGCGCCCAGACCACCACCGACAGGGCGGTGATCGCCATGGTCGCGCCGATCAGCATCACATAGCCGAAGATCGGCTTGCGGGAGAAGACCGGGATGATCTCCGTGATGATGCCGAAGAACGGCAGCGCGATGATGTAGACCTCCGGGTGCCCGAAGAACCAGAACAGGTGCTGCCACAGCAGCGTCCCGCCGTTCTGCGCCGAGAAGATCATCGACCCGAACCGGCGGTCCGCCTCCAGGCAGAGCAGCGCCGCGGCGAGCACCGGGAAGGCCATGATGATCAGGATCGAGGTGAACAGCACGTTCCAGGTGAAGACCGGCATCCGGAACATCGTCATCCCGGGCGCGCGCATCCCGATGATGGTGGTGATGAAGTTCACCGCGCCGAGGATCGTGCCGAAGCCCGAGAGCGCCAGCCCCATGATCCACATGTCCGTGCCGATGCCCGGCGAGCGTTCCAGGCTGTTCAGCGGCGCGTAGGCGGTCCAGCCGAACGTCGCACCCCCCTGGGGCATCAGCAGGGAGGCCACCACGATCAGACCGCCGAAGAGGTACAGCCAGTACGCGAACATGTTGAGCCGGGGGAACGCCACGTCCGGGGCGCCGATCTGCAACGGCATGATCGCGTTGGCGAAGCCCGCGAAGGCCGGGGTCGCGAACAGCAGCAGCATGATCGTGCCGTGCGCCGTGAACGCCTCGTTGAACCGCTCGTTGCTGATCAGCTGGAGCCCGGGGCGGGCCAGTTCGGCGCGCATGAGCATGGCCAGCAGCCCGCCCGCCAGGAAGAAGGCGAACGAGCTGATCAGATAGAGATGCCCGATCTTCTTGTGGTCCGTGGTCGACAGCCAGTCGACCACGACCTGTCCGCGGCGGTGCTCCCGGACCCGCCCGGCCGCTGCTTGTGCGGTGTCGGTCCCCATCCGCGTACCCCTTCGCTTCAGCTCACCACGGGCTTCGGGCACCCGTCATGATGCTCGTCGCGGGCGCGGGGCGCGAGGGTGCCTCACCTGTCCGGCGTGTCGGTCCGGCCGCCGTCCCGGCCGTGCGCGCGATAGGCGGAATTATTCCTTCCGGCAGATCCGGGCCCGCACTTCCGAAGGCCGGGAATTAACCCCGGGTAATGGCTGCCAGGTGCTCTGTCCGGGGAAGTCCCGCCGGTGGCGGGGGAGTTTCGAGAAGTGTTCGGAAAAGGGTGGGGGGAATTCCGCCCGGGGTGCGCCGGAAGGACCGATGCGGGAGATGAGAAGGCCCGTACGAGTGACCCGCGTTACGGCAAACCGGCGAGAGTTTTCTGTAACAGAAGTGTGACCAGTGGCGGACGTGGGGCGGATGAGGTCATGGCAGGCCCCGCCTTCCACCGCCCCCGCCGGGCCGCCTACGGTGGCTGCCATGGCACCTCTACCGAACCTTCCGACGGACCCCGACGACGCCCCCGAGGCGTATGTGGGACTCGACGCCGAGACGGCCGCCGACCGGGCGCGGGCGCGCGGCTGGACGACCGTCCGGGCGCTGCCGCCCGGCACGGTGATCACCATGGAGTACCAGGTGGGGCGGCTCAACTTCGAGGTCGAGGACGACATCGTCAGGCACTGCTGGAAGGGCTGACCGGCCCCGCACACGAAACGGCCCCGGAAGCTCGGGAAGAGCTTTCCGGGGCCGTCTGCGTCAAGCGCTGTGTCCGGACGCGGGGGAGGGGTGCGTACCGCCCCCGCGCCGACGGGGCCTTGGCGGGGTCAGCCGCCGACGGTGCGGCCGCGGCCCGTGGCCGGGAGCACCGGCGAGGTACGCGGTGCCCGGTCGGCGTGCGGCGGGCGGCGGCTGCCGGTCGGGGTGACCGGTGTCCGCTCGGAGCGCACCGTGTGCGGCCGGGGCGACAGATGGGGCCTGCCGTCGGGCACGCGCCCACCGGTGCGGCTCCCCGCGGTCACCGGCTCGCGGGCGGGCAGTTCGTCGTCCACCGGGGTACGGGGACCGCCCAGGGCGATCGGCGCGACCGGGGCCGGCGCCAGGGCGGTGCGCTCGCGCAGCCGGTGCCAGACGCCCAGCAGCCATGCCTCGGCGACCGCCATCGGCCCCTCGAACCACGGCAGGGCGAGCAGCACCAGCAGTCCGGCGCTCCAGCCGAGCGTCACATCGCTGATCCAGTGCGTGCCGAGGTACACGGTCGTCATGCCGACCCCCAGCGCGAGGAGCGCGGCGGTGACGGAGGCGACCCGGCGGCTCCGCGGCGTGGTGGCCAGATAGGCGAGGACGCCCCAGGTCACCACCGCGTTGGCGGTGTGGCCGGAGGGGAATATGTCCCCCCCGGCGAACATCTCGTTGGAGCCGATCGAGGTGGCGTAGTGCGGGCCGAGCCGGCCCATGCCGATCTTCGCGGCGCCCACGGTGGCGTTGAGCAGCAGCAGGGAGGTGCCCAGCACCAGCAGCGGGCGCAGGGTCTTCTGCTTGTGGGTGCACCAGCCCAGCCAGGCGGCCACCGCGACCGCGGTCGGGCCGCGCTGGCCCAGGACCACGAAGTAGTCGAGGAAGGTGTGGATCTCCGGCCACTGCTTGTACGGCCGGTAGAGCATGACCTGCCAGTCGAAGCGCACGGGCCAGGACGTGGTGAGCACGCCGACCACGATCGCCACGTACACCGTGAGGGTCGCCACGAAGATCCCCAGACGGGTCCGGGTCATCCGTGGCCGCACGGGTTCGGTGGGGTGCTCCACCACGTGGGCGGGCTCGTCGTTGGTACGCACTCAAAGGACGTTACATTGCGTGACGGGAGGGTTCGGCCGATCGGCCCTCATTGTGATGGCGATGTGATGTGGAATGCGTCTCAAGGCGGACCGGCGGCACTTCGGGCGGAGTTCGACCGGACTTCGAGCAGGGGGAATAAGAAACGCTTAAAGAATCCCGCGGCAGTGGCCGGTCCGGGTCCCCGATGCGTTAATTCGCTTTTGTGTGACACCGTTTATCGGAGATTGGCCGCGGCGTCCCGTGCCGTTTTCCCCGGCCCGGCCCCGGCCCCGAACGGACGATCACGGCGGTCCGGAGCCGTGCAGCCAGAACGCCCCGTAGAGCGCCGACGCCAGGGCCACCGCCGCGAGCGTCCCCGCCGCCCCCGCCGTCCGCAGCCGGGCGAGCGCCGCGGCGAGGGGCAGCAGCAACGGGAAGGCGGGCATCATCAGACGCGGCTTGGAGCCGAAGTACCCCTTGGCGGTCAGGGCGAGCAGCAGGACCACCCCGGCGTAGACGAGCAGCGGCAGCGGCTGCCGCTGCCGCACCCCCGCCACGTAGAGGCGGATCACCAGGGCGACACCGATCAGCAGACCGGCCCCGGCGGGCCAGGCGGAGCCCGTCAGAAGCCCGGCGATGAAGGAACCGAAGGCCAGCCCCCCGTCGAAGCCGTTGCCCCAGCCGCCCTGCACGTCCAGATACCCGGTCACGCTCCCGGTCCGCACACCGACCCAGGCGACGTACGCCAGCCAGCCGAGCGGGGCCAGAGCCACCCCGAGCGCCATCCTTACGCGCGACTCCCCGGCCCCCGTGCGGCGCGCCCGCAGCAGGGTCACCGCCGCGCTGATCCACACGGCCGCGACGACCGCGACCCCCACCGGCCGGGTCAGCCCGGCCAGCGCCGCGAGCGCACCCGCCCACACCCACCGGCCGGTCAGCACGCAGTACACCGCCCACGCGGCCAGCGCCGTGAAGAGCGACTCGGAGTACGCCATCGACTGCACGACGCCGACCGGCAGGGCGGCCCACAGCGCGGCGAGCGCGACGCCGGTGCGCCTCCCGCCGGCCCGGTCGCCCACCGCGAAGACCGCCCAGGCGGCGAAGAGCGAGGCGACGGCACTGACCGCGAGGCCCGCGTCGGCGGCCGAGAGCGGGAAGACCGCGGACAGCACCCGCTCCAGCCAGGGCAGCAGCGGGAAGAACGCCAGATCGGAATGGACCTTGCCGCCCCCGAGATGAAGGGTGTGGCCGTAGCCCTCCTCGGCGATCCGGGAGTACCAGAGCGAGTCCCAGCGGGCCGAGAGCAGCTGATGCGGATCCTTGCCCGCGGCCCGTCCCCACACCGCGAGCACCACGACGCCCAGCGCCCGGATCCCCGCGTACACCAGCAGCGCGGGCGCGGCGTGCCGCAGCGCCGCGCGGGCACCGGGCGGGCGGCCCGTACCGTCGGTCACACGGCCGCCCGAGGCGGTGGGGGAAAGGAGATCGGTCACCGAGCGATTGTCCAGCATGCACACCCGTGCCCCGGGCGGTCCGTCGTTCGACGTGAGCGAGGCCACGTATGACGGTCCGGGACTCGCGTACGCTGTCGACTCACTCGCCCGCCTCACCTGCGGCTCCACAGTCCCCCAAGACCCGCGGTCGGCGGCGAGCGCGCATGACACGGAGGTGTGTGAATGTCCGGGACGACCACGGCCGGCCCCGCACGGGCGGCGGGCGTTCCCCGGCAGCGGTCCCGGTACGGGCAGTGGCAGCGGCCGCGCCGTGGGCAAGGACCGGGAGCCGGGGCGAGCCGCTGGACCGTGCTCGTCGTCCTGTGCGTCAGCCTGCTGCTGGTCGCCGTCGACGCGACCGTGCTGCACGTCGCCGTACCGGCCGTCACCGAGGACCTGCGGCCCGGTGCGATCCAGCTGCTGTGGATCGTGGACGTCTATCCCCTCGTCTGTGCCTCGCTCCTCATTCTCTTCGGCACCCTCGGCGACCGGGTGGGCCGCCGCCGGGTGCTCCTCCTCGGCTACGGGCTCTTCGGCGTGGCCTCCGCGCTCGCCGCGGTCGCCACCACGCCGGAGGTGCTCATCGGGGCCCGGGCGCTGCTCGGCGTCGGCGGCGCGATGATCATGCCCGCGACGCTCTCGATCCTGCGGCAGGTCTTCCCCGACCGGCGGGAGCGGGCCCTGGCCATCGGCATCTGGAGCGCCGTGGCCGCCGTGGGCGCGGCCGTCGGCCCCCTGCTCGGCGGCTTCCTCCTCGAACACTTCTGGTGGGGTTCGGTCTTCCTCATCAACATTCCGCTGATGGTGGTCAGCCTTCCCATCGGGCGGTGGATGCTGCCCGAGTCGACCGGCGACCGGAACGGGCCGTGGGACGTCCTCGGCGCGCTGATGGCCGCCTTCGGACTGTTCGGCGTGGTCCTCGGCGTGAAACGGGCGGGCGGCGGCGAACTGCTGAGCCTCGCCACCGTCGTACCGACGGCCCTGGGCATCGCCCTGCTGATCCTCTTCGCCCGCCGGCAACGGCGTCGCGAGCACCCGCTCGTCGACCTCACCCTGTTCGCCCGGCCCGCCTTCGGCACCTCGGTGGGCTGCATCGTGCTGGCCATGCTGGCGCTGGTCGGCCTCGAACTGATAGCCGCCCAGTACCTTCAGCTCGTCCTCGGCCTCACCCCGCTCGAAACCGGTCTGCGACTGCTGCCCCTCACCCTCGCCGCGATGGCCTCGGGCCTCGCGGGCTCCCGCATGCTGCACCGCTTCGGCCCGCGCGCGATGGTGAGCCTCGGCTTCGTCCTGACGGCCGCGGCGGTGCTCTCCCTGACGCTGATGGGCCAGCACGACCGGCCCGCGCTCCTTGTCGCGGGCTTCGTCCTCCTCGGCTTCGGGCTGGAGACCACGCTCTTCGGGGCGTACGAATCCATGCTCAGCGAAGCCGCCGCCGGGTCCGCGGGCGGCGCCGCCGCCATCGGCGAGACCTCCTACCAGCTCGGCGCGGGCATCGGCATCGCCCTCCTGGGCACCGTCATGAACGCCGCCTACGCCCCCGGCGTCACCTCCGCCCCCGGCGTCCCGAGCGCGGCCGGTGCGGCCGCGAGCCACTCGCTCGGCGAGGCCTACCAGGTGGCGCACCGCCTCGGCGGCCCGGCCGGCGAGGCCCTGCGCACCGCCGCGCGCGACTCCTTCGTCCACGGCCTGCACGTCACCCTCGCCGTCAGCGCCGGCCTGCTGCTCCTCGGCGCCCTCGCGGCGCTGCGCCTGCCGCGCGTGATGGAGTGCGGGGCGCCGTCCGGCGGGGAGGCGGGAGCGGACGCTCCGACCGGCTCGCCGCCCGACGAGGGCGGCGTCGAGGCGGCGCCTCGTAACCGTGCCGAGGTGGGCGGGGCCGCGACCGGCTGACGGCCCTTCGCCCCCCGCGGGGCGCCCGGGTCGGCGAGGGGAAGCGCGAGGCGGCGCCTCGGAGCGCGAGGCGGTGCCTCGTGTGATCCTCCCGGCGGGCTGAACACCGGTGCGGCACCGGTGTGGCCGCCCCCCCGCCCGGCAAGGGCAAGGGTCTGGACGGCGGGGGTTACCCGGCCGTAGCGTCGGGGCGACTGGGATGATCACACCGCGGACGGCGATCGCGTCCGTTCCGAGCCGGAGGCCGAGCATGTCCGTACGCACGCTGCCGTCGTTCGACCCGCGCGACCCGCTGGGGCTCGACGATCTGCTGACCGACGAGGACCTCGCCGTACGCGACACCGTCCGCCGCTGGGCCGCCGACCGGGTGCTGCCCCACATCGCCGAGTGGTACGAGCGCGGTGAGCTGCCCGACGTCCGGGGGCTCGCCCGCGAACTGGGCTCCATCGGCGCCCTCGGCATGCAGCTCACCGGCTACGGCTGCGCGGGTGCCAGTGCCGTTCAGTACGGCCTCGCCTGCCTGGAACTGGAGGCCGCGGACTCCGGCATCCGCTCGCTCGTCTCCGTCCAGGGCTCCCTCGCGATGTACGCCATCCACCGCTTCGGCTCCGAGGAGCAGAAGCGGCAGTGGCTGCCCGGCATGGCCGCCGGTGAGATCATCGGCTGCTTCGGGCTCACCGAACCCGACCACGGCTCGGACCCCGCGGCCATGCGCACCCACGCCAAGCGCGACGGTGACGACTGGGTACTGACGGGCCGCAAGATGTGGATCACCAACGGCTCGGTGGCCGGGGTCGCGATCGTCTGGGCACAGACCGACGACGGCATCCGCGGCTTCGTCGTCCCCACCGACCGGCCCGGTTTCTCCGCGCCCGAGATCCGGCACAAGTGGTCGCTGCGCGCCTCCGTCACCAGCGAACTCGTCCTCGATGAGGTACGGCTGCCCGCCGACGCGGTCCTCCCGGAGGTCACCGGGCTGCGCGGGCCGCTCAGCTGTCTCAGCCACGCCCGCTACGGGATCGTCTGGGGCTCGATGGGCGCCGCACGCGCGAGCTTCGAGTCGGCGCTCGACTACGCGAAGACCCGCGAACAGTTCGGCAGGCCGATCGGCGGCTTCCAGCTCACCCAGGCCAAACTCGCCGACATGGCGGTGGAACTGCACAAGGGCGTGCTGCTCGCCCACCATCTGGGGCGGCGGATGGACGCGGGGAAACTGCGGCCGGAGCAGGTCAGCTTCGGCAAGCTCAACAACGTGCGGGAAGCGATCGAGATCTGCCGTACCGCCCGTACGATCCTCGGCGCGAACGGGATCTCGCTCGAGTACCCGGTGATGCGGCACGCCACGAACCTGGAATCGGTACTCACCTACGAAGGCACCGTCGAGATGCACCAGCTCGTGCTGGGCAAGGCGCTCACCGGCCTCGACGCGTTCCGGTGAGCACCTCCCCCCTGTCCGCTTCACCCCCGGTCCGGAACCGCTGGCTCTGATTGCCGTGTCCCCCGGGGGGCAACCCCCGGACCCCCGGCCGGGCCTCTAGCTCTGATTGCTGTGTCTCCCGGGGGCAACCCCCGGACCCCCGGCCGGACCCCCTAGCTCTGATTGAAGAAGCCGCCGTTCGCGCGGCCGGTGTGCTCCCCGCTGACCACCTTGTAGTCGGCGGGGGTGAGCAGGAAGACGCGGTTGGCCACGCGCTCGATCGTGCCGCGCAGGCCGAAGGTCAGGCCGGCCGCGAAGTCCACGACCCGCTTGGCGTCGTCGGGTTCCATGCTGGTGAGGTTCACGATCACCGGGACGCCCTCCCGGAAAAGCTCGCCGATGCCACGGGCGTCTCTGAAGCCGTCCGGGGTGACCGTGGCGATGCGGGTGCCCTGTTCCTGCGCGGCCTCGTCGGTCACCAGCACCTTCGGGTTGGTCACCCAGGAGTCGCCGGGCACCGGCCCCTCGGCGTCGGTGTAGTCGTCGTCGTAGTAGCGCTCGTCATCGCTGTCGTCGACGAGGCCAAGCCAGGCACTCGCCTTGCGCACCGATCCCATGGACGCCTCCTCTCACACGCGGTGTGTTCCGCCCGCTCCTCTATGGTCGTCCATGATGCGGATGATGTGCCAAGTGGATAGCCGCCACACGTGGATTTCGTGACGCATCTGGTGCAAAGCGGTTGGCGATGCGTCAGAAACCCCGAGATTCCGCCACAGGCGCTGGACCTGGGCATATGCGGCGACGATCGGGGTGTGGGCCCCGTCTCGGCGCGTTCCTCCGGTCAATAGGATGCCCGGGTTGATCGGCACCACACACGGGGGCGAGATTTGTTCGGGATTATCAGGCCTTGCAGGCACCGGCTGTCCCAAGGGATGCGGGCGGAGTGGATGGCCCATCTCTGCGGACTGTGTCTCACCCTGAGGGGGGACCACGGTCAGTTCGCGCGAATAGCCACGAATTATGACGGGCTGATCATATCCGTCCTCGTCGAGGCGCAGTCGTCCCGTTCCGAAGGGGCGAACTCCTGGCGGCGCACCGCCGGACCGTGTCCGCTGCGCGGCATGCGTACCGCGTCGGTGGCGAAGGGCGAGGGGGCCCGGCTGGCGGCCTCCGTCTCGCTCGTGCTGGCCTCGGCGAAGATGCGCGACCATGTCGCCGACGGTGACGGAATGTTGGCGCGGCGGCCGGTGGCGGCCGCGGCCCGCAAGGTCGCCGCCAAGTGGGACCGGGCGGGCGCGCGGTCCGGATCGGACCTGGGGTTCGACACCGCCGTGCTGGTCGAGGCGGTCGAACGGCAGGCGGGGATCGAGGCACTGGCCGGGATCGGAACGCCGCTGCTGGAGGTCACCGAGCCGACCGAGACGGCCACCGCCGCCGCCTTCGGGTACACGGCGGTGCTGGCCGGACGGCCGGAGAACCGGGCGCCGTTGGAGGAGGCGGGCCGGCTCTTCGGCCGGCTCGCGCATCTGCTGGACGCCGTCGAGGACTTGGCCGAGGACGCCGAGGCCGGTGCGTGGAATCCCATCGCCGCGACGGGCACGGACCTCGCCGAGGTGCGGCGGCTGTGTGACGACGCCGCGCACGGAGTGCGGCTGGCGCTGCGCGAGGTCGAGTTCGGCGGCAAGGGGCAGGGCAAGCTCGCGCACATCCTGCTGGTGCACGAGCTGGAGCGCGCGGTCGACCGGGCGTTCGGCACGTCCGGCTGCGGGCACCAGGCGGCCGAAGGGCACCAGGCGCACCAAAACGCTTTCGGGCCGCCGCCGGTGATGCCGCCCGGCGCCCCGCCGGAGCCGCCCCGGCAGGGGCGGCGGCGTGGACTGCTGGCGGGCTGCGCGGTGTGGTCCGGGCTCTTCTGCACCTGCCAGGTGTGCTGCAACGGGGAGTACCACGACCCCTGGGACGGCGAGAAGCGCGAGGGCTGGTGCCACAAGTGTGACTGCGGCGGTGACTGTGGTGACTGCGGCAATTGCTGTGACTGCTGCGACTGTTGCGGTAAGTGCTGTGAGGGATGCGACTGTGGTTGTGACTGCTGACGCGATGTAGTACCTGCGCCTCGGCCCGTGCGGACCGTGGCGTGGGCACCTCTGCCGGACGGGCTTGAGGGGGCTGAACCCAGCCTCTTCAAGCCCGTCCGCAGTGGAGGACGCGCCCGCAGGGCGCCCGCCGCCGCGGGCGGAAACGGACGGCCCATACGGAGTGCGGTTCGTGCGAGGGGAGTGGCAGCCAACGGCCGCCGAAGTGAAGGCACGCTGATACGGCGGGAAACGGGATACGGGCGGAAGCCCTCGGCCACCCCCGCAACGCCCGTGGCCGCGCCCTGACATGGGGCGGGCCGGCGCCGGGTGCCGACTGGCGGAGTCAGTCCGGACAGGACGCCGACCACACCCGGCCGAAGTCGATGTGGTCCCGTGTGACCAGCCGTTGCCCTGAGTTCATGGGGTAAGTGGAACAGCCATCCTTTTTCGCGTCAATCCCCTACCGGGGTCCGGTGAGACGCGGTGCCCACAGTCCGGACAGCCTTGACAGCCGGGCGTGGCACCGGAATAGCTTTGGGCCTTGGTCCGTGCTGAGGGGCGCGGCCCATGGTGAAGGCGCAACGGTCCCGCGTTCGGTCTCGGCATCGACGGAAGCCCGCGCATGCCCGTGTGCCCTAGGGCGTGTCCGGCGGATCATGTGGGGTGGGCGCCGCGGCCCGTGGTGTGTGCACCACCACCGCGCGGCGGTGTCCTCAATCGCCGGACGGGCTGGATTCACGTCGCAGGCGGCGAAGCCGGCCGGTAGCCGAAGATCCGCCGGACACGGCCCAGCCCCGCCCCCTCTTCTCGTCGGCCTTCGGCCGTACGGCAACGCGCCCGCCTTCCGGCAGGACGACGCCCCGGCTCGCGCCCCCGCCCTCGCCTTCCCGCGTGGGTGCCGTCGGCACGGCGTGCCCGGCGCCGGCGACCCCCGTCCGATGTCTTCGCGATCCCCGCCCCGTCTACCCAGGGAACCCCCATGCCCGTACCCACCCGGCCCCTGCGTCTGGCCGTCGCCATCGACCGGCCCGGTGTCCTCGACGCCGAGCCCTACGTCCGCGCGGCCCGTCTCGCCGAACGCGGCCGGTTCGACTTCGTCACCCTCGGCGACGGTTTCACCCTGTCCCGACGGGGGCCGGACCACCCCGACGCCCTCGCCACGCTGTCCCGGGTCGCGCCCGCCACCGGGCGGATCGGGCTCGTGCCCACCGTCAGCGCCACCCGCACCGACCCCCTCCAGGTCTCCTCCGCCGTCGCCACCTTGGACCGGGTGAGCCGGGGCCGGGCGGGCTGGACGGTAGGGGTCGGCGCGACCGACGACGAGGCACGGGACTCCGGGCCCCGGCCCGCCGCGCGGCTGTGGCGGGAGGCGGAGGCCGTCACCGATGCCGTCACCCGGCTCTGGGACAGCTGGGAGGACGGCGCGGAGTTCGACGGCGCGGTGACCGGACGGTCCGTCAACGACGCCGAACCGCACCCCGCCGCACCGCGCCCCGCCCGACCGCGCCGCGCCGACTGTGCAAGCCCCCGCTCCAGCGTCCGTGGCCTCGCCGCCGTGCCCCGGACCCCGCAGGGCCGCCCGGTCGTCGCCGTCGACGCCACTGATCCGCTGCCCCGCGCCACCGCCGCCCGGCACGCCGACGTCGCGTTCATCCGGACCCGGAACACCCGTGGCCCGAAGGCGGTCCGCGCCGCCGCCGCCGACTTACGCCGCCGTATCCGGGCCGAGGGCCGCGACCCCGCCCGGACCGTGGTCCTCGCCTCCCTGCCCGTCACGCTCCACACCAGTGCCGACGCCGTCGCCCTCGCCGACCTCGTCGGCGCCTGGTACGCGGACGGGGTGGTGGACGGCTTCCACTTCCGGCCCACGCACGCCGACCGCGACCTCGCGCTGCTCGTCGACGCCACCGTGCACGTACTCCAGCACCGCGGCCTGCCGCGCTCCTTCTACCCGGGCGCGACCCTCCGCGAGCACCTGTCCCTGCCCCGCCCCGCCCGCCGCGACGCGCCCACACCTTCCACACCCACGCCAAGCGCCGCCGCCCCGCGCCCGGCCGGCGGCCCGGGGGCCTGAAGGGGCCTCCCGGGCGCGACCGTCGTCCTCGGCGACACCGCCGCCGAGGACAGGGAGAAGGCCGCGGGGATCGACGAACACGGCAGGTCCCGCCGCGGGCCGCGCTGCTCGCCGTGATCGGGGCGACCGGACGGCAGCCCTTCGCCGGTACCCCGTCGGAGGTCACCGACGGGCTCACGCGCCGCGTCGCGGCCGACGCCACCGACGGCTTCGTCGGCCGGGTGGTGCCGGCGCCCCTCCGTCAGCAGCGTGGTGGCGCGTTTGGTACGGAGTACCCGGGCCCGACGCTCACCGAACACCTCGGCCTGCCGCCGCCCGCCGTGAAAATAGCGTGAAAGGTTGACGACCATGAGTTCTGACGCACAACAGCAGTGGAAGGCGTGGCGCGAGCAGCGCACCGAGGCGGTCTCGGCACCGTACGGGCCGCTCGCGCTCATCGGCACCTACTGGCTCGCCGATATCGCCGCCAACTCGGAGGGACGAATTCCGGCCGTGCCGGGGCAGTGGACGGACGAGGGTGACGACGTGCTGCTGACCGCCACGGCGGCGGACGGTCTGACGCTCGACGGACGGCCGTTCACGGGGGCCGTCCGGCTCACCGCCGACGGCGGGCCGGAGACCGCCCGCGTCGCGCACGGCGACCGGCGGCTGCCGGTGCTGCGCCGCGAGGGGCTGTGGGCGGTCCGGGTCTTCGACCCGGCCGCGGCGACCCGCCGCGAGTTCGCCGGCATCGACGTCTTCGAGCACGACGAACGCTGGGTGCTGCCGGGGCTGTTCCGCCCGTACGCCGAGCACCGCACGGTCGCGGTGGAGAACGCCGACGGACGGGAGCGGGGGCTCGGCCTCGCCGGTGAGCTGGACTTCACCCTCGACGGCCGCACGCGCACCCTGCGGGTCGCGACCGAGGCCGACGGTTCGCTGTGGGCGGTGTTCGCCGACGGCACGAGCGGCACATCGAGCTACCGCTTCCGCTTCCTGCGGACGCCGGCGCCCGACGCCGACGGCAAGGTGACCGTCGACTTCAACCGCGCGCTGCTGCCGCCGTGCGCCTTCGCCGACCACTTCGTCTGCCCCTTCCCGCCGCCCGGCAACGTCCTGCCGGCCGACGTCCCGGCGGGGGAACGGAACCCACTCGCCCGCTGACGCGTCGAAGCGTCACGGCCCGGTGAGCCGACCCGTGACGAGCCCCGGCGGCAACAGCCGTCGGGGCCCTTCGGCCTGCCCGGACGGGCGTCCGAAAGGTGCTCTTGCGCCGCAAGGTCCACGGCCCGAATACTCCCGAACAGCGCTTGTCAGGGGCACGGCGAAAGTGGAATCCGGTGTGCCTCTTGGCTGCGCCTCACGGGCCCGCGCACTCGGCGGACCCCCGACCCCACTCGGGAGGAACAACGTGAGGATCAAGCGCACCACCCCCCGCAGCGGTACCGCGAGACATGCCCGGCTGATCGCCGTGGCCTCCTCGCTCGCGGCCGCGTCCGCACTCGTCGTCACCAACGCCCACGCCGAGGCCGGTTCGGCCGCGAGCCCCGCGACCGCCGCCCAGCTGTCCGCCGCGTCGTCGGCCGTGCGGACCGCGGACGTCCCGGGCACCGCCTGGATGATCGACAAGAAGACCGGCACGCTCCTGGTCACCGCCGACTCCACCGTCTCCGCGGCGGAGATATCGAAGATCAAACGGGAGGCGGGCGCCAACGCCGACGCGATACGCGTCGAACGGGTCCCCGGCACCTTCTCGAAGTTCCTGCGCGGCGGCGACGCCATCTACGCCCCGAGCTGGCGCTGCTCGCTCGGGTTCAACGTCCGCAGCGGCAGCACGTACTACCTGCTGACCGCCGGTCACTGCACCGAGGGCAAACCGGCCTACTACAGCAACTCCGGTCATACGACCAGCATCGGCCCGACCACCGGATCGAGCTTCCCCGGCAACGACTACGGGATCGTGAAGTACACCAACACCTCCCTCGCGCACCCGAGCGAGGTCAACCTCTACAACGGCGGCTCCCAGAAGATCACCTCCGCCGCCGACCCGACCGTGGGACAGAGCGTCCAGCGCAGCGGCTCCACGACCGGTCTCAAGAGCGGCAAGGTCACCGGCCTCAACGCCACGGTCAACTACGGCAACGGCGACGTGGTCTCCGGCCTCATCCGCACCACCGTCTGCGCCGAACCCGGTGACAGCGGCGGCGCCCTGTTCGCCGGCTCCACCGCCCTCGGCCTCACCTCCGGCGGCAGCGGCGACTGCCGCTCCGGCGGCACGACCTTCTTCCAACCGGTCGTCGAGGCCATGAAGGCCTACGGGGTGACCCTCCCCTGACCCCGGCCCCCGCCTGAGCACGTCACGTACGCATCCGAACCCGCCCGACCTCCCTCCGGCCGCGAGCTTGCATCTTCTTCCCCCTCGCCTGCGGCCGGCGGGTGCCAGAGCCCCCGACCGGTGCCCCGGTCGGGGGCTCGACCCTTGCCCGCCGGGGGCATACCGTGGAAGACGACACCCGATGCGGACGGCTGGGGGTCGTGATGGTCGAAGAGCTGGTGGTGGCGGCGGTGGCCGCGGGCTCGGCCTGCGCGCTGTACGTGGCGACGGCGGCCCGGGTGGTCAAGCAGTACGAGCGCGGGGTGGTGCTGCGGCTCGGCCGGCTGCGCGAGGAGATCCGCACGCCGGGATTCACCATGATCGTGCCGGGCGTCGACCGGCTCCGCAAGGTGAACATGCAGATCGTCACCATGCCCGTCCCCGCCCAGGAGGGCATCACCCGGGACAATGTGACCGTGCGGGTCGACGCCGTCGTCTATTTCAAGGTCGTGGACCCGGCGGAGGCCGTCATCCAGGTCGAGGACTACCGTTTCGCCGTCTCGCAGATGGCCCAGACCTCGCTGCGTTCGATCATCGGCAAGAGCGATCTCGACGATCTGCTCTCCAATCGGGAGAAGCTCAACCAGGGCCTGGAGCTGATGCTCGACAGCCCCGCCATCGGCTGGGGCGTGCACATCGACCGCGTCGAGATCAAGGACGTCTCACTGCCGGAGACGATGAAGCGCTCGATGTCCCGGCAGGCGGAGGCCGAGCGCGAGCGCCGCGCCCGCGTGATCAACGCGGACGCCGAGCTGCTGGCGTCGAAGAAGCTCGCCGAGGCGGCCGCCACCATGTCCGAGCAGCCGTCGGCCCTTCAGCTGCGGCTCCTGCAGACCATCGTGGCGGTCGCCGCCGAGAAGAACTCCACGCTGGTGCTGCCCTTCCCCGTGGAGCTGCTGCGCTTCCTGGAGCGGTCGGCCCAGCAGGGCCCGCCGGCCGCCGAGCCCGCGGCTTCGCGACCGGCCCCGCCCGCTCCGGAGGAGGTGCCGCCCGCCGCCGAGTCGGTGCCGTTGGACCCGTCACCGGTCTCCGACGTCGGGCTGCCGCCCGGATTCCCGCAGTCCGTCCGGGCCGAGGAGCAGTCCGTCCGGGCCGAGGACAGGACGACGGGCGCGGGTGAAGCACCGGAGCCCGGAGCTTCGGGAATGCCGCCCGGGCCGGACTGAACCGGCGCACGCCTCCTCGGAGTTACCGCCTTCCGCCCGCCTTCCGCTCTCCTTTCACCCTCTCCCGTAACGCCTGCCCCGCGCGACGGCGGACACGCCCGTTCGTGAGTACGGCGCGTGCGCTCAGGGCGCGCGCACGGCCCTGCGCGCGATCGCCATTCATACTTGTGCACTCCCTCCGCCGGTCGGGATACTCGACGGGCAACTTGGCATGGTCGCGCCTTTCGTACAGCCGGGGGCGGGCCTGTGTCGCCTGACTGCCGCCTGACTGCCGCCTGTCCTGTGGGCCCGGGCCCGCCCCTGCCGCCGGGCCCGACCCCCACCGGAGGTGCCGAGTTGAAGCCCAGCCCGATGCGTGCGCGCACCGCCCTGGCCGCCGCGGCGGTGGCCGCGCTCGCGGCGGTGACCCTCGGTCCGCGGCACGCCGACGCGTCCGCCGCCCCGGACACCCCGGAACCGCGCGCGTCGTCCGCGGCCTCGGCCGGGCAGCTCGCGAGAACGCTCCCCGCCCGGCTGGGAGGCGTGGCGGCCGGTTCGTACGACGACGCCGCGTCCGGGAAGCCCGTCGTCACCACCACGGACCGGAAGGCGGCGGGCGCGGTGCGCGCGGTGGGTGCCGAACCCAGAGTCGTCCGCTTCTCGGGGGCCAGGCTCGCCGCCACACGGTCGGCGTTGGCCTCCCGGGCGGCGATCCCCGGAACCGCCTGGGTGTCGGATCCCCGGGCCGACCGGATCGTCGTCACCGCCGACCCCACGGTCACGGGCGCGAAGCTGAGGCGTCTGGAGGAGGTCGCCGGCTCCCTCGGCGAGACGGTGGTGGTACGCAGGACCTCCACCCGGCTGCTGCGCTTCGTCCAGGACGGTGACGCGATCCACGGGCCCTCCGCCCGCTGCTCGCTCGGATTCAACGTCGTCAGGGCCGGACGGCCCGCCTTCCTCACCGCCGGGCACTGCGGCAAAGCCGTCAAGAGCTGGTCCGGAAGCCGTGGCGGCCCGGTGATCGCACGCACCGTCAAGTCCAGCTTCCCGGGCAACGACTACGCCCTCGTGGAGTACACCGACCCCTCGGTCAGGCCCCCCGGCGCGGTCGACCTCCACAACGGCCGTTCGCGGACCGTCACCGGCGTCCGCGACGCGGTCCTCCGGGAGACCGTCTGGCGCAGCGGGTCCACGACCGGGCTGCGCAGTGGCAAGGTCACCGGACTCAACGCCACGGTGAACTACCAGGAGGGCACGGTCACCGGGCTGATCCAGACCGATGTCTGCGCCGAGCCGGGCGACAGCGGCGGCCCCCTCTTCGCCGGCGGCCGGGCGCTGGGCATCACCTCGGGCGGCACCGGAAACTGCGCCCGGGGCGGGACCACTTACTACCAGCCGGTGGGCGAGGCCCTGGCGGCGTACGGGGCGAGACTGCCTTAGCGGACGCGGACGCCCCCACGGGCACCCCCACGGACAGCGGCCCCCGGACACACCTCCACGGTGTCCGGGGGCCGCCTCATGTGCGGGTCGTGCGGGTCGTGCGGTCATGTCGGGCTGGTCGTTCGTGGGCGATGGCCTCAGAACTCGAAGACGACGCCCTTGCCGTCCGACGCCATGCACGGGTTGGCGAACGTGTGCTCGTACGAGACGCGGCGGCCGTCCCACACGCCGTCGGCGGTGATGACGATCGGGCGGTACTCCTTGGTGCAGACCCGGTCCGACCGCGTGGTGACGAGGGCCTTGAAGTCCCCGTCGACGGCACGCAGTTGGTCACAGGCGGCTCGGGCGGCCGGGTGGGTACCCGCGGCCTTCGGCGTGCAGGTGAGCGTCACCGCTCGCTGTACGCCGGAGTTCGTCGCACTGTCACCCTCACCGACGGTCAGCACCAGTGCAGAGGGCGCGAACAGGCTCTGCGTCTGCGCCGAGGGTGCGGCGGTGGCCGCCGTTCCGGCGCTCAGCAGGCCGCCCAGCGCCACGGCGGCGCCCAGCGCGATCCCCCCAGTGATGTACCGCATTACGAACACTCCTTTGGTGGTTGCTTCAGATAACGGACGGAGTCTTGCGTAACGCGAGCATGAACGCACACCGATCGAACACTTTCGGTCGCTGGTTGAAAACCCTGGGTAGTGGCGTGATTTCGTGTGAGGCAGGTCTCGTATGTGTCCTCAGGGAAACGGCGGGCGTCGACGGGCGCCCGGATTGGGTGGGAATGGTGGGAATTAATGTTTCAGGAGCGTTGACCAGCAAGGATTCCTTGTAATCATCGCTTAAATGGCAGAGGGGCCTTCAAAAGAACGATTTGCGGCGCGGTTGACCATTGGATCTAATGATCCGCAGCCCGACTTGAGAGACCCTCGCAGTCCGGCCGAAAAGAGGCTCGCCCGATGACAGCGCGGCGGCCGGAGCGATTCAGGAGCGCCGCAGCAATGGCCGAAGAGCACTCAGACAGACCCTCGGGCCCCGTCTCACGCGGCCCTTTCGTCACTGCCGTTCGGGCCTTCCGGCGTGACCGGACCGGCATGGCCGCGCTCGCCGTCGTCCTGCTGTGTGCCGCCCTCGCGCTCGCCGCCCCGCTGATCGCCGCGCTCTACGGCAAGGACGCCACCGAGCACTACGGGCAGAACACCCCCGGCCTGCTCAGCCCCGAGGGCCTGCCCGTCCTGCCCGGCGGCGGCATCTCGGCCGACCACTGGTTCGGCATCGAACCCGGCCTCGGCCGCGACGTGCTGGCCCAACTCCTCTACGGCATGCGGACGTCACTGCTGGTCGCCCTGGCCTCCGTCGCCGTCATCGCCGTTGTCGGCATCGTCCTCGGCGTCACCGTCGGCTACCTCAGCGGCATCGCCGACCGGGCCTTCACCTTCGTATGCAATGTGCTGCTCGCTTTCCCGACACTGCTGCTGCTCCTCGCGCTCGGCCCCGTCGTCGAGACGCGCTTCGTCGACCCCGGCGAGAACGAACCCGTCTGGATGCAGTTCACCGTGCTCATCTCGGTGTTCGCCGCCTTCGGTTGGGTGCCGCTGGCGATGGTCCTGCGCACGGCCGTACGGTCGCTGCGCGAGCGGGAGTTCATCGAAGCGGCACGGGCCCTCGGGGCGAGCCGTCGGCACATCGTCTTCCGTGAACTGCTGCCCAACGTCTGGGCGCCGGTGCTCGTCCACATCACGCTCGCCGTGCCCGGCATCGTCACCGCCGAGGCCGCGCTGTCCTTCCTCGGCGTCGGCATCGACGAGCCCGTCCCCGACTGGGGCCGGATGATCTCCCGGGGCTCCGAGGTCTTCTACGACGACCCGACCTACATGGTCTTCCCCGGCGTGACCATCCTCGTCTTCGTCCTCGCCTTCAACCTCCTCGGCGACGCGGTCCGGGACGCGCTCGATCCCCGGACCGCGCGCTGAGGCTTCCGCCGGAAGCGTTGCCGACTGCGGGTCGGCTTCGGCCTGCCGCGCAGTTCCCCGTGCCCCTCATGGGGCGCGCCGCTTCCCCTTCCTCTTCCCATTTCCGATCAACGGAGTTCACCATGGCCCGCATCCGTCCGCGCAGCACAGTCGTCCCGGCGCTCGCCACTGCCGCCGCCCTGCTGATGTGCTCCTGCTCGGCCGGTGCGGGCAAGGGCGCGGAGGGGGCCAAGGGCGGCGGCGCCACGGCTGCCAAGAGCGGTCAGCGGCTGACCGTCGCGCTCGGCACCGCCGCGGACAGCCGGGGCCCGGCGCCCGCGGTGTCCGGCGCACGGTCCGGCGGCACCGTCAAGGTCGCCAACCTCAACGACTACTCCCACCTCGACCCGCAGAAGGTCTACGCGGGCGAGGGCTACAGCACCTCGCTGCTGTGGGGCCGCCAGCTGACCCAGTATCAGGTCGTGGACGGCAGGCCCAAGCTGGTCGGCGACCTGGCCACCGACACGGGGAAGTCCTCCGACGGCGGCCGCACCTGGACCTACCGGCTCAAGGACGGCGTCGCCTGGGAGGACGGGAAGCCGATCACCTCCGCGCACATCAAGTACGGCATCGAGCGCACCTTCGCGCCCGGCTTCGAACTCGGCCCCACCTACTGGCCGGAGTGGCTCACCGACTCCGAGGACCGCAGCGCCGCGGTCAAGAAGTACGGCGGTCCGAAGGACGGTGACCTCAAGGCGATCGAGACCCCCGACGACAAGACCATCGTCTTCCGCTTCCCGAAGCCGCAGTCCGACGTGCCGTACATGGCGGCCCAGTCCTCCTCCTCGCCCGTGCGCGAGGACAAGGACACCGGCACCGGCTACGACGTACGGCCGTTCGCCACCGGACCGTACAAGATCGTCGAACACAAGCAGAACCAGAGCCTGACCCTGGAGCGCAATCCGCACTGGAAGGCGGAGACCGACCCGATCCGCCACCAGTACCCCGAACGCTTCGAGTTCACCTTCGGCAAGAAGACCCTCAACACCGCGCAGGAGGTCTTCAACGCCCGCGGCGCCGGCCCCGACACCGTCACCACCAAGGACGAGGTGCCGCCGGAGCTGTACGCCGAGGCCGCGCGCGACCCGAAGAAGAAGGAACTGATCGTCGCGGGCAGCCGGGGCGCCTACACCAACGACCTCTACATCAAGAACAGCCGGGTCACCGACCCCGAGGTCCGCAAGGCCATCCACTACCTCTTCCCGCGCGAGCAGGCCCGCCAGGTCCTCGGCGGCCCGCGCCTGGGCGACTTCGCCACCACCCTCTCCTCACCCGCCGTCGTCGGCTGGAAGAAGTACGACCTCTACCCCGTCAAGCCCACCGGCGACATCGAGAAGGCCAAGGAGCACCTCGCCCGGGCCAAGACCAAGGTCACCACCTTGACCTACGCCTACGAGAGCGACGCCCCCGAGAAGGACCGCCTCGCCCAGGTCCTCGTCGACGCCTTCGCCAAGGCGGGCGTCAAGCTGGTCGTCAAGCCGCTGGAGAAGGCGACCTTCCACAACGAGGTCTTCCGCGGCCCCGCCCCCTACGACATGTGGCTGTCCACCAACTCCGTCGACTGGCCCACCCCGGCCACCCTGCTGCCCGACAGCTTCCACAGCAAGCTCGACGCCCTCGCCAACTCCATCCGCTACGCCAACCCCGAGGTCGACAAGGAGCTGGAGCGCATCGCGGGGATCGGTGACGCCCAGCAGAAGGCCGACGCCCTCATCGCCCTGGAGCGCACCGTGATGAAGGACGTCCCGGTCGTGCCCTTCCTCTACACCAGCGTCTCCCAGTTCCGCGGCGCGAACATCGGCGGCGCCGCCATCCACCCCATCTACGGGTCCATCGCCGCCGCCTCGCTGTACCTCAAGAAGTCCTGAGAAGAGTCCTGAGAAGCATGACCGGCTACGTCTTCCGGCGGGCCCTGCAGGCCGCGGCGGTGCTCCTCGCGATCACCGCCGCCGCCTTCGGGCTCTTCTACGCCGCACCCTCCGACCCGGCGCTCATCGCCTGCGGCCCCAAGTGCGACACCGCACAGGTCGAGGCCGTCCGCCACAGCATGGGACTCGACCAGCCCCTCGTCACCCAGTACACCGACTATCTGCGCGGCCTCGTCGCCGGGCGCACCATCGCCGACGTCGACGGCAGCTCCATCGACTGCGCCGCCCCCTGCCTCGGCTACTCCTACACCCTCCACCAGCCCGTACTCGACGCCATCGGCGACCGGTTCCCCGTGACGCTGTCACTCGCCGCCGGCGCGCTCGTGGTGATCGGGGTGCTCGGCGTCGGCGTGGGCTTCCTCGCCGCCCTCCGCCGCGGCACCCTCACCGACCGGCTGCTGTCGGGCTTCACCCTCGTCGGCGCGAGCGTGCAGATCTACTTCCTCGGCTACGCCCTGCAGTATCTGCTCGTCTACGCGAGCGACCTCTTCCCGCTCCCTCGCTACAGCCCTCTCGGCGACGGGCCGGGCGCGTGGGCGGCGGGCCTGCTGCTGCCGTGGCTCGTCCTCGGCTTCGTCAACGCCGCCGTCTTCGCCCGCCTCGCCCGCGCGCAGATGCTGGAGACGATGCACGAGGGGTACGTGCGCACCGCGCGCGGCAAGGGCCTCGGCGTACTGCGGGCCCATCTGAAATACACGGCGCGCGGCGCCGCCGCCCCACTGGTGCAGCTGCTCGGCCTGGAGGCGGGTGCGCTGTTCGGCGGGGCGTTCATCACCGAGACCGTCTTCGGACTCGGCGGGGTCGGCAAGCTCGCCGTCGACGCCGTCGTCCAGAACGACCTGCCGACGGTGGTGGGCACGGTGCTGCTCGCCGCCTTCTTCGTGGTGGTGTTCGTGGCCGTCGCCGACCTGGTGGTGGCGTGGCTCGACCCGAGGGTGAGGCTGGCATGACACCGGTTCTTCGCGTACGCGACCTGACCGTCTCCTTCTCCGGCTCGGACGGTGCGGTGACCGCCGTCGACGGCCTCTCCTTCGACCTGGCCCGCGGTGAAGTCCTCGGCCTGGCGGGGGAGTCCGGCTCGGGCAAGTCGACGGTGGGGCTCGCGGCGATGGGGCTGCACGACGCGGCCCGGACGAGCGTCGGGGGCAGTATCACCGTCGGGGGCGTCGAGGTCGTCGGTGCCCCCGACGCCCGCCTGCGCGGTCTGCGCGGTGCGCGGATCGCCATGGTCTTCCAGGACGCGCTGGCCTCGCTGTCGCCCTTCCATTCCGTGGGGGAGCAACTGGCCGAGGCATACCGGGTCCACTCCGGCGCGGGCCGGGCCGCGGCCCGCGCCCGGGCGGCGGACATGCTGGACCGGGTCGGGATCCCGGCCGCCCGGGCCCGGGATTATCCGCACCAGTTCTCCGGCGGGATGCGGCAGCGCGTCATGATCGGCATGGCGCTGATCAACGCGCCGGACGTACTGATCGCGGACGAGCCGACGACCGCGCTCGACGCGCGGGTGCAGCGGCAGGTGCTCTCCCTCCTCGCGGAGTTGCGCCAGGAGAGCGGCACGGCGGTGCTGCTCATCACGCACGACGTGGGCGTCGTCGCCGAGACGTGCGACCGGATGCTGGTCATGCGTGACG
This sequence comes from Streptomyces sp. NPDC042259, assembly GCF_055582085.1. NCBI lineage: Bacteria > Bacillati > Actinomycetota > Actinomycetes > Kitasatosporales > Streptomycetaceae > Streptomyces > Streptomyces sp. NPDC042259. The sequence continues at coordinate 65,906 of NZ_JBVJDW010000006.1, forward strand.
GCCACCTGATCGAAGAGGGCCCGACCGGCCGACTCCTGACGGCCGCCGAACACCCGTACACCCGCGCCCTGATCGGCGCCGCCCCCACCTTGACGTCGACACCGGGCACGCGCTTGCCGACCGTGCCTTTGCCCTTGCCGGGCGGCGGGGTGGCCTTTTCCGCCGCGACGGCGAATCGGTCGGCGCCGCCCGGGCCGGGCGCCGTCGCGGCGGGGCCTGCCGCCGGGGCCGCGGTGTCGGAACCGCTGGACGCGGCACGGGCCGGGGTGCCTCTTTCCGTCGCGACGGCGAGTCGACCGGCGGCGGTTTCCGGCGGTGCCGGACAGGGGGCTGGTCTCGCCGGGCACCGCCGGTCCGCGTCACCCGGGCCGGGCGACGTCGCGGCGGACATGGCTGCTGCGGCCGAGAGGCCCCTCGCCGAAGTCGTCGACCTGCACGTCGAGTTCGGTGGGCGGCGGCGGGGGCCGTGGGGGCGGCGGGGGGAGCCCGTGCGGGCCGTGCGGGGGGTCGGATTGCGGATCGAGCCGGGGGAGACCCTCGGGCTCGTCGGGGAGTCGGGGTCGGGGAAGTCCACCACCGCCCGCGTCCTCGCGGGGTTGCAGCGGCCCACCGCCGGAGACGTCCGCTTCGACGGGCGGGAAATCGCGCGCGCCGCCGTCGACCCCCGGCTCCGCCGCGAGCTGAGCCGCGACGTGCAGCTGGTCTTCCAGGATCCCTACGCCTCGCTCAACCCGCGCCGCACTGTCGAGGAGATCGTCACCACCGGGCTACGGATCCACACCGACCTGGACGCCGCCGCCCGCCGCGCCCGCGCCGTCGAACTCCTCGAACAGGTCGGGCTGGACCCCGCCCATCTGACCCGCTACCCGCACGAGTTCTCCGGCGGCCAGCGCCAGCGCATCGGCATCGCCCGCGCGCTCGCCCCCCGTCCCCGGCTGATCATCGCGGACGAGCCGGTCTCCGCCCTCGACGTGTCCGTGCAGGCCCAGGTGCTCAATCTGCTCATGGACCTCCGCGACGAGCTCGGGCTCTCCCTGCTCTTCGTGTCGCACGACCTCGCCGTCGTACGGCACTTCTGCGACCGCGTCGCCGTCATGCGGGCCGGGGTCGTCGTGGAGAGCGGCTCGCGTGACGAGGTCTTCGACGACCCGAAGGCCGTCTATACGCGGGAGCTGCTCGCCGCGACGATGTGACCTCCGGGGTGAGAAATCCGCGCCGCCGCTCGTGGAGGGGACGGGCGGTGGCGCGGGACGGTGCTCCGCGCCGCCGCCCGTGGCTTCACTCGCCGGGCAATGGTCCCGGCAACGGCCCCGGCAACGGCCCGGGCAGCGCCCCCGGCAGACCGAGCGCCGCCCCGGGCAGCGGCCGCGGCGCGTCCCTGCGCGGGGCGGCGCGGAGCAGACGCAGCAGCACCGCGGGATGGACCAGCCCCGCCGGGCTGCCGAGCATGTGCTGGACGCGGGCGAACCGGCGGTAGACCGCGGGGTCTTCGGGGAGGACGGCGAGGAGGTTGAGCACATACCAGCGGGCGATCCGGTGGACCATCGACGCCCGGCAGGCACGGCCGGCCGGGTCGACGCCGGTGGTCAGCGTCCACGGCCCGCGGACGATCCGGGCGCAGCGCCGCTGGAACCGCTGGGCCAGCCCGGCCGGGTCCCCGGCCGTGGCGCACTGGCGGATCATGCTGCGCAGCAGCGTGGCCTCGGCGGCGGCCACGGTCATCCCCTGGCCGTAGACGGGGTTGAAGGTGCACACCGAGTCGCCGAGCGCGATCAGCCCGTCCGGCCAGGGGGTCACCTTGTGGAAGAGCGTCCAGCGGTTGCCGGGGTGGGTGTAGCGGTGGGCGCGGGAGAGCGGCGTGCCCTCCGCCACGCACGCGGCGACATCGGGATTGCGCAGCGTGGCCGCGAACTCCCTGAACCCCGCCTCGTCCGTGGGGGGCAGGTCGCCGGCCGCCGCGATGAGGCAGACGAGCCAGCGCCCGCCGTCGACGGTGAGGATGCCGCCGCCGCGTGGCACGTCGGGGGCGTGGGGGGTTTCGACGGAGGCGAGCCAGTCGGGCCGCTGCCCGGTCCCGGGGATCCGGTACAGCCGTGAGGTATAGGTGAGCCGGGTGTCGACGACGAGCTGCTCGGGGCGGGGGAAGTCGGCCTTCTCCAGCCAGCGGGGCAGCCGGGAGGCGTGCCCGGTGGCATCCACGATCAGATCCGCCTCGATGGTGAGGCTGCCGGCGGTGGGCCGCTGGGAGAGCCGGCGGCCGGTGACCGCGCGCGCCTGGTTGGTGGCGCGGTCGATGACCAGGCCGTCGGCGTGGAAGCCGTCGAGGGTGTGCACCCCGGGCAGGGCGCTCACGCGCCGGCGCAGCCGGTCCTCCAGGGTGGGCCGGCTGAACGACTGCAGCGGTATGCCCAGCGGGGTGCGCGGCGCCCAGCCGGTGGGCAGCAGGGTGCGGTAGGAGGTGCCGAAGTCGAAGACGGGGGCGTCGAGGGCGGCGAGTTCCCCGCGCAGACCGGGGAAGAGGGCCTCCAGCAACTGGCCGCCGTGGGCGAGCATGCCGTGCGGATGATGGGCCTGCGGCACCCCGTCGCGCGGGCCGCCGCCGGGGCGCAGCCGGTCGCGTTCGAGGATGGTGACACGGGCGAAGGTCTCCGAGAGCACCCGGGCGGCGAGCAGTCCCGCGTATCCGCCGCCGATCACCACGGCGCGGTCCCAGCGGCGCGGCCTCGGGGTCTTGCCCCCGTCATCGCCCGTTCCGAACGCCACAGCCGCCTCCCCCTTCCGCCGGAGGCGTCGGCGCGCCTCCGCAGTCCGGACCCACCTCACCAGGGTGGCCGTACGGTCCGCCCGACACCACCGCTCACCAGAGCATCTGTCGGCGCGCGCGTGCTTCCAAGCGCCGTGCCCGGAGCCTCAAGAGGGCGTCATGCCGTGTGTCTTCCGCCGGAACGCGGCACATACGAAAGTAATCACGGTGCCCGCCACCGCCCACGCGGACAGCACCAGCAGCGGACAGGTCAGCGCGTTGCCCCCGAAGTAGGCGAGGGAGCGGGCGGACCAGGTGCCGGCGCCCGGGGGGAGGGCGGGGCCGACGGCCCGCCAGAAGCCCGGCAGCAGCGGGTAGGGGTAGGCGCCGCCCGCGCTCGGATTGCCCATCACCACCACGACCGCGATGGCGAGGCCGATGCCGAGGACGCCCGCCAGCCCCTGGAGGGCCAGCGTGGTGGCGCCGACCGCGAAGACCACCAGCGCTCCCAGGCCCCACAGGCCGGGGATGCTGCCGGGCAGCGCGTCGAGGACCGGGCCCGCGATGACGGCGCCGCCCAGGCCCGAGGCGATCGAGTAGAGGGCGAGCGCGCCCAGCCGGACGAAGGCCCGCCGGGGGTTGGCGGGGCGTGCGCCGGCGCTGATGGCGAGGATCGCGGCACACAGGTACCCGCCCACGCACCAGCCCACCACCAGGTAGAACGAGGACAGCCCCCGGGCGTCGCCCCGGGCGGCGGGGGCGATGTCGACGACCTTCACCTGGCGCTTCTCGGCCCGCTCGGCACGGGTGACGACCGTCTCGACGGCCTGGGAGAGCGAGGCGCCGGCACCGCTGGCGACGAGCAGGGTGTCGGTGTCGCCGCGCGGGTCGACGATCAGCGCCGCGTCGGTGTCGCGGTCGCGGATCTGCCGCTCGGCCTTCGCCCGGTCGCCGACGGCACGCGGGTCGAGGGGGTCGCCCGGCAGCGCGCCGAGCTTCTCCGTCAGCTGTCCGCTGATCTGCCGCGGGGCGACGACGCCGAGCGCGATGTCGGTGGGCTTCGGGCTGTGGAAGGCGCCGATGTAGGAGGTGATGAACGCGAGCTGGAGTACCAGCACCCCGAGCACCAGCAGTGCGGCCCGGCCGGTCACCGCGGTCCGCACCTCCTGGAGGAAGGAGGGGTGGGTGCCGCCGGTCATATAGCTGGCCATGCGTCGCTCCTCGCCGCGCCGGTTCGTGCTCCGGTTCGTTCGCCGGTCTGATCCTTTTGTCCTTATATGGTGCGGGGCCCGGTGGGCCGCCGCAGGTGGCGTGGGCCGTTCGAGGGGGATGAGGGTGGGAGAGGGGCGGTGGCCGGATTGATTCGTACGAACGTTCGAGCAGTGGTTTATGGTGGATACCGGGAGGGCGGTCCGGAAGGTCAGGGGGTGCACACACGCAGGAGGTGCGATGGCAGGGTTCACGCACCTGCACACCGCGTCGGGGTTCTCGATGCGCTACGGGGCCTCGCACCCCGAACGGCTGGCCGAACGGGCCGCCGAGCGCGGCATGGACGCGATCGCCCTCACCGACCGCGACAGCCTCGCCGGGGCGGTCCGGTTCGCCAAGGCGAGCGTGAAGGCCGGGGTCCGCCCGCTGTTCGGCGTGGACCTGGCCGTACGGGAACCCGAGCCCGGGGCGAGCCCGACCGTCCGGCGGCGCACCCCGGTACGCGGCGGGGTCTTCGTCGACGAGTCCGCGCCCCGCGCGGTCTTCCTCGCCCGGGACGGCGCGGCCGGCTGGGCGGCCCTGTGCGGACTGGTCTCCGCCGCCCACGCGGGCGGCACCGAGCGGCCCGAACTGACCTGGACGGATCTCGCCGGCCTCGCCGGGCTCTTCGGCTCCCGCGGCACGGGCGCCCCGGTCACCGTGCTGCTCGGCGCGGACTCCGAGGTCGGCCGCGCGCTCGCCGCCGGCCGCCCCGACCGGGCCGCGCGGCTGCTCGCCCCCTGGCGTGAACGCTTCGGTGCCGCCCTGCGGCTGGAGGTCGTCTGCCACGGCCGCACCGGCACCGGCCCCGGCTCCCTGCGGCTCGCCGCCCGCACCACCGGCTTCGCCGTCGAACAGGGCGTACCGGCCGTCCTGACCAACGCCGTGCGCTACGCCGACCCCGGGCAGGGGCCCGTCGCCGACGTCCTCGACGCGTCCCGGCGGCTGGTGCCGATCGACTTCCGCCGGCCCGAAGGGCTCGACGGCGGTGAGCGCTGGCTCAAGGGGCCCGGTGACATGGCCGCCCTCGCCGGGCGGATCGCGGAGGCCGCCGGCTTCCGGCGCGACACCGCGCACCGGCTGCTCGCCATGACCGAGGAGACCGCCGCCGCGTGCCTCGTCGACCCCGAGGACCACCTGGGCCTGGGCTCCGTCCACTTCCCCGAGCCCTATCTGGTCGGCGCCGGGCCGCGCACCGCCGACCGGGTGCTGCGCTCCCGCTGCGCGGCGGGCCTGGTGCTGCGCCGCCACGACCGCGACCGCCGCTACTGGGACCGGCTGGACCTCGAACTGCGCACCATCGAGGAGCACGGCTTCGCCTCGTACTTCCTCACCGTTGCCCAGGTCGTCGACGACACCCGCGCGCTCGGCATCCGGGTCGCCGCCCGGGGCTCCGGCGCGGGCTCCCTGGTCAACCACCTGCTCGGCATCGCCCACGCCGACCCCGTCGAACACGGGCTGCTGATGGAGCGCTTCCTGTCGAGGCACCGGGCCGCGCTGCCCGACATCGACATCGACGTGGAGTCCGCGCGCCGGCTGGACGTCTACCGCGCGATCTTCGACCGGTTCGGCGCGGAGCGCGTCGCGACCGTCGCCATGCCCGAGACCTACCGGGTGCGGCACGCCGTACGGGACGTGGGCGCGGCCCTCGGTATGGACCCCGCCGAGGTGGACCGGCTCGCCAAGGCCTTCCCGCACATCCGGGCCCGCGACGCCCGGTCCGCCCTGGCGGAACTGCCCGAGCTGCGCGGCGTCGCCGCCGGGCGGCACGGGCCCGCCGACAAGAGGCTGTGGGACCTCGTCGAGGCACTGGACGCGCTGCCGCGCGGTATCGCCATGCACCCGTGCGGGGTGCTGCTGTCGGACGCGACCCTGCGCGGCCGTACCCCCGTCGTGCCGACCAGCGGCGCGGGGTTCGCGATGTCCCAGTTCGACAAGGACGACGTGGAGGACCTCGGGCTGCTCAAGCTCGACGTCCTGGGGGTGCGGATGCAGTCCGCGATGGCGCACGCGGTGGAGGAGATCGAACGGGCCACCGGCCGCCGGGTCGACCTGGACGACCCCGCCCAGGTGCGGCCGGGCGACCGGGCGACCTACGAGCTGATCCGCTCCACCGAGACGCTCGGCTGCTTCCAGATCGAATCACCCGGCCAGCGCGATCTGATCGGACGGCTCCAGCCCTCGACCTTCCACGACCTCGTGGTCGACATCTCGCTCTTCAGGCCGGGCCCGGTCGCCGCCGACATGGTGCGGCCCTTCATCGAGGCCCGGCACGGGCGGGCACCCGTCCGCTTCCCGCACCCGGACCTGGCGGAGGCGCTGGGCGAGACCTACGGCGTGGTCGTCTTCCACGAGCAGATCATCGAGATCCTGCGGATCATGACCGGCTGCGACCGGGACTTCGCCGACGAGACCCGCCGCGCGCTGTCCGACCCCGCCTTGCTGGGCCGGGTGCGCGCCTGGTTCGCGGCCGAGGCGGCGGGGCGCGGCTACCCGCCCGACGCCGCCCGCCGCACCTGGGAGATCGTCGAGGCCTTCGGCTCGTACGGCTTCTGCAAGGCGCACGCCGTGGCCTTCGCCGTGCCCACCTACCAGTCCGCCTGGCTCAAGGCGCACCACCCGGCGGCCTTCTACGCCGGACTGCTCACGCACGACCCGGGGATGTACCCGAAACGACTGCTGCTGGCGGACGCGCGGCGGCGCGGGGTCCCGATCCTGCCGTTGGACGTGAACCGGTCGGCAGCCGCCTATCGGATCGAACTGGTGTCCGAGAAGGAGGGGTACGGCATCCGGCTCGCGCTCTCCGAGGTGCACGGCATCACCGAGGCCGAGACCGGCCGCATCACGGCCGGCCGCCCCTACACCTCGCTCCAGGACCTGTGGCTGCGCGCCCACCCCTCCCGGCCCGTCACCGAACGGCTCGCGCGGGTCGGGGCGTTGGACGCCTTCGGGACCAACCGCCGCGACCTGCTCCTGCACATCGCCGAACTCCACCGGCGGCAGCGCGGCACCACCGCCCAGCTGCCCCTGGTCGACAGCGCGCGGGCCGAACCGGCCGGCCTGCCCGACCTCGACGACGCCGAACGCCTCGGCGCGGAGCTGAGCGTGCTCGGCATGGACACCTCGCGCCATCTGATGTCCGACCACCGGGAGTTCCTCACGGAGCTGGGCGCCCTGTCGGCGAAGCGGCTGCGCGACGCGCGGCACGGTGAGACCGTCCTGGTCGCGGGCGCCAAGACCGCCGTCCAGACCCCGCCCGTCCGCTCCGGGAGACGGGTCGTCTTCACCACCCTCGACGACGGCACGGGTCTGGTCGACTGCGCCTTCTTCGACGACTCCCACGCCGCGTGCGCGCACACGGTCTTCCACTCCTGGCTGCTGCTGGTCCGCGGAGTGGTGCAACGCCGCGGACCGCGCAGCCTGAGCGTGGTGGGCGCGGCGGCGTGGGACCTGGCGGAACTCACCGCGCTGCGCGCGGAAGGCGGGCTGGGCGCGGTGGCGGCGGTCCTGGCCGAAGCCGCGGCCGACCCCGCGGCCGAGCCCGCCACCACCGGTCCGGACCGCCGGATCCACCTGCCCACCGGCTACGCCATGCACCCCTGGTCCGACCTCCGGCCCGCGGGCGAGGGCGCGGCCACCGGCCGCAAGCTGTGGCACGCGAGCCAGGGGAGTGCGGGATGAACACCCGACGGCTCTCCCCGGTCCCGGACGACGGCCCGGCCCGCCCGGCGCCCCCGGACCGGGGGCCCGGCACCGGCAAGGGATACGAGGGGGCGGCGAAGGGACACGAGGGGGCGACGACGGTCCTGTACGCGCACTTCCACCCCGCCGCCCGCACGGCCCTCGACGAGGAGGCATACGACGGCCTGCTCGCCCTGCTCGCCGAAGTGACACCCGTCGTCCAGGCGCTGCCCCCCGACGCCGCGCTCATGGACGTCCGGGGCGCGCTGCGCTACTTCGGGCACGACCCCGCCGAACTCGCCGGCATCCTGCGGGTCCGGTCGCTCGCCCACTACGGCGTGGACTGCACGGTCGGGATCGCGGCCAACCCGATGCTCGCGCGGATGGCCGCGCAGGACGGTCCGCCCGGAGCGGTCCGCGCCCTCCCCGACGAACCGGACGCGGTGACGGCCTTCCTCGCGCGCAAACCCGCCGCCGCGCTGTACGGGGTGGGGCCCGCCACCGCCCGCACCCTGTGCGCCTACGGCCTCGACAGCATCGGCCGGATCGCCGGGGCGCCGCTGTCCGCGCTGCAACGGATCCTCGGCGCGACCGCCGGGCGCCGGATCCACGAACGGGCCCGCGGCATCGACCCCACCCCCGTCACCCCCGACGAGCGGGCCCGCTCGATGGGCGCCGAACACCGCTTCACCCACGACGAACTGGACGCGGAGCACCGGCGCCGCGCGCTGCTCACGCTCGCCGACGGCCTGGGTGCCCGGCTGCGGGAGGGCCGGCAGGTCGCCCGTGGACTGACGCTCACCGTCCGCTACGCCGACGGCTCCTCGACCACCCGCTCCAGGACCTTCGCCGAGCCGACCGCCCACACCCCGGCGCTGACCGCCACGGCCTACGCGCTGCACACCGCGCTCGGACTGCAACGCGCCCGGGTACGGGCCGTGGCACTCCGCGCCGAAGGGCTCGGCGACGCCGCACTCGCCTCGCGCCAGCTGACGTTCGACCTCGCGGACGACAAGGCCTACCGCGTCGAGGCAGCCGTCGACCGGGCACGGGCCCGCTTCGGGGTGGCCGCGGTGGGGCCTGCGGCCACGCTGGACGTGGCGTGAACACGGGCCCCCACGGGCGTTCAGGGAGCGTGTTGGCATGCGTCACCGGAGCGCCTCGGTGCCGCGATCGGGGTCGTCACACCACGGCCCGGAAACGCGATGCGTCAGTCACGTGACCAACCGCCTTCCCAGGCGTCCGTCCCTGGTCAGGCTTCCCGGACGGCGCCACGGCTACGCCCAGCACATGCAAGGTGCACGACCACGTACCTGCGGTGGGCTGAGCCGGTCGGGGACCTGTTTATGCAAGAACACGCATAGTCGCGTTCATGCATAGACGCAGTGCGCCACCCCCTCTACGGTCGTTCGCGGGCGGCCCGAGCAGGGCCAGAGCGAGGGGGTTTGGCATGTCTGAACGTGCGGCGCTTACCCGGCTCACGGGCAGTGGCAACGGCGAGTGCGGAGAGAAGGACTGCCCGAACGTCTACCGCGACGAGACGGATGGCGGAATCGTCGTCCAGGGCGACCAGTGCGCCGCGTTCCAGCCTCCGGTCGGTGAGGCGCTGGTGAAGATTCCCGAGCACGTTCTGAGGGAGGCTATTCATGCACTTGGATGGTGAAGCGTGGAATGACTGCTTCGATTCCATGGAGCGTGCGGCGTGGCGATTGGAAACGCTACCTGCCTACACCATGCCCCAGGAAGCGGAGAAGCTGAATCGCTTCCTTGCTGGGGAGAAATCTCCCGACGATTACACGTCGGCCTGGATGGACGAGGTTCGGCAATGGGCCTCGGCAGGAAAGAGCGTCGGGAGGGTGCACGTCGTGACTCGCCCGCTATCGAACTACCTTCGGTTCGAGTTCGAGTATTACTACCGACACCACGTGAAGGTGGGCGAGGACATTCGCATCCTCGACCTCACCGACCGTGAGAACCCGGGGCTTCCGGATCAGGACTTCTGGATGTTCGATGAGTCCAAGGTAGTCCTGATGAACTACCGGGCGGATGGAACGCAGATAAACCGGGAACTGTACGAGGGCGACCCCGAGCCGTACCGGCAGTGGAAGCAGATTGCCGTTGCCGAGTCGGTTCCATTCCTGGAGTACGTGAGCGGGTGACGTTCGACCCTGAACAGTTGGGGCAGCCGAAGCGGGAACTGGCGGCCCTGCTGAAAGAATTGCGCAAGCGAGCCGGCCTCACTGGGGACCGGCTTGCTCGGCGTTGCAACATGTCCCAATCAAAGATCAGTCGGATCGAGAATGGGAAAGTCCTGCCAAGCCTGCTCGATCTGGAGAGGATCCTCCGGGCCGTCGTGGCTCCGCCCGAGGTCATCGAGGAGGTCATCGCCCTCGCGAGGCTGGCCAACACCGAATGGCGAGACCTTCGCTCGCTGCGCCGCAGAGGCCTGGAGAAGAAGCAGACCGAACTTGCGGCCCTTGAATCATCGTCTACGGAGTTCCGCTTCTTCCTGCTCTCGATGATTACAGGACTGCTGTCCGCCCCCGAGTACATCCGGGCCAGCCTTGCCCATTCCCCGGGCGACGTCACTAAGACGATCGCGAGGAAGCTGGAGCGGCAGGAGGTCCTTTACGACACGAAGAAGCGGTTTACCTTCATCCTGACTGAGCAGGCTGTGAGGTGGCCGCTCCTGCCCCCGGCTGCGATGGCTATGCAGATTGACCGACTGGCCTCACTGACTCACCTTGCGAATGTGCGGCTCGGCGTCATCCCAATCGCGGGACACAAGCCCATGGCTCCGATGGATACCTTCACCATCTATGACAACACGCTGGCCACTGTGGAGAACACGGCCGGTGTCGTGATCCTGAGAGATCCAAGAGACATCGAAATGCACTTGGAGCTGTTCTCCACGCTGGAGGGTTATGCGTCGTTCGGTAACGAAGCGCGAGCCTTGTTGGCGGAATGGTCTACCGCTTGCCGTTCATGATCTTTAGTCCATGACGGGAAAGAACTGCACAGCCGCCACTTTCCGGGGCAATGATTCCCCCATGACGGCGACCGAGCGAGGAACGAGAAGCCGCGACGGTGGGATGTCCGGCTTGGGGCGGTGGGTGCTGCGCCGCTTCGGCCGGTACGCGGGTCCGTTCTACCTGGCGATGATCCTCGGCGGCCTGGCCCTGGTCCTCGCCGGAACTCTTGCGACCCGGTGACCGCCGCGCTCGTGTCTGTTCCTTTGCTTCCTGCCGGATTACCGGTGGGAGTTCCCGAGAAGAGAGAGGTAGTCCGATGGTGGAAGAGAAGACCCCTTCGGTGGCCCCCGAACGGGGTGGCCTGCTCGTCGCGAAGCGGAAGATCGTGGCCGCGCGCACCCGCGCCGAGCAGGAGTCCGACGTCAGCAGTGGCCGTTCCGACGGCAACGACTGACGGGAGCGCCCACGTTGCTTGATGCAGCCTCGTGGGCGGGGCGTCTGGGCGGGGACCGGTTCCTCGCCCAGACGTACCACCGCTCCTACGCGCACTTCCCCGGAGCCGCCGACACGGCGGGCCTGTTCTCCTGGGACGACCTGAACAGGATCATCGCCACGCAGCGGCTGGAGCCGCCCAGACTGCGCCTGTCGGTCGACGGCGAGATGGTCCCGTTGCACCGCTACGCGATCCCGACCATGAACCGCCGAGCGGTCACCTGGTCCCGTATCCAACCGTCCGACTTCCACGCCCGGCTCAGGGACGGGGCGTCGCTGGTCCTCGATGCGGTGGAGAAGATCCACCCCACCGTGGGGGCGGCTGCGGAGGGGCTGGAACGCTTCCTTGGAACTTCCGTGCAGGCCAACGTGTACGCCTCGTGGACCGAGCGGGAGGGCTTCGGCCGGCACTGGGACGACCACGATGTGGTGGTGGTCCAACTGCACGGCTCCAAGCGGTGGCGCTTGTGGGGGATGACCCGCGAAGCGCCCACGTTCCGGGACGTGGAGTCGCCGGAGGAGCCGGAGGGTGACCCGCTGGCGGACTTCGTTCTGTCCCCGGGTGACGTGCTCTACCTGCCGCGCGGCTGGTGGCACGCGGTCACCGCTGACCAGGGGACGGAATCCCTTCACCTCACGTTCGGCATGGTCCCGCACACGGGCGCTGACTTGATGCTGTGGGTCGTCGATCAGCTCCGGGCGTCCCTCGCGCTGCGCAGGGACATTCCGCGCTTCGGCTCGCTGGTGGAACAGTCGGACTTCATCGACGCCGTACGCCGTGAGGTGGCCGACATGATGGCGGACGCGCGTCTCGTGGAGCGGTGGGCGGAGTCGATCGACACGACCGACCTGGGCCATGCGATTCCGTCCCTGCCGTACGTGAACGGGCTCCCCGCACAGGGCGAGATCACGGTCAAACTCACCGCTCCGAGGGGGCGCCTGACGGCGAACCGCGAACAGGGCACGGTCACCTTCTCGGCGGCCGGTACTGCCTGGGACTTCACCGAGTCCGCCGCGCCCGCGCTGGGCGCGCTGCTGACCAACCAGCCGACCACGCTGGGCGAGATGGCCGACTCCGCCGGACTGGAGGTCAAGGAGGTGGCCGAACTGGTCTCCGTCCTCATCGACGGCCATGCCGTCGCAGTGGTGGGGACAGTGCTGTGACCGCCGCGCTCTCCCTGGGGACATACCGCGTGCGTGCCGTCAGTCAGGCGGCACGCACCGCCCTGGCTGCCGGTAGCCCTTGGGTAGACACGGCACCCAACTACGCCCGTGGCCGGGCGCATGAGGAACTGCGCCCGGTTCTCGGGGAGTACCCAACCGCGCGGGTAGCCACGAAGACGGGGTTCTTCACCGAGGAACAGGGCCGCATCGCCCTGGCTGAGGGCGCGCTCACCCGGGAAGGGGAGGCCAGTAGGCACAGCCTTGAGCGGGGCTTCGTCCGCTGGCAGACGGAGCGCTCGTTGGCCGCGCTCGGGCGCGTGGACCTGGTGTTCGTGCACAACCCGGAGCACCACGGGCAGCACGGCCTTGACCGTGCCGCTCTGCACGGGGGCGTGCGGGCAGCCTTCACGGCGCTGGAAGAGTTCGCCCACGCGGGCAGGATCAGCGGGTACGGCGTCGCCACATGGTCGGGCCTGGCCTCCGGAGCGTTCAGCGTTACCGAGTTGCTCACGCTCGCCCGGCAGGCGGCTGGTTCCGCCGAGCACCATTTCGCGGGCTTGCAGATGCCCGTGAGCCTGATCAAGGATGCCCCGATCACGCAGGCCCTGAACGGTGGCGGACCGCTGGTGCAAGCGAAGGACGCTGGGCTGATCACGTTCGGCTCCGCGCCCCTGCACGGGGGCGAACTCCTCGATGCCATGACACCTGAACTGGTGAACCTCATCCGCCCCGGCCTGTCGGCCGCAGCCGCTGCCCTGCTGGCCGCTGGCTCGTGCCCTGGCCTTGATGTCGTCCTGACTTCCGCGAGCACCCGTGAACACTGGGACGATGCGGCGAAGGCTCTGGCTGCGTCTTTGACGGCCCAGGAACTCAGAAGGGTGACGGATGAACTCGCCAGTGAATGAGGAGGTGCAGGCCCTGATGGAGGCCGCCCACGACCGGGCGGCCAAGGCACTGGGGCTCACCGGCACGGGGCCGCTCGCGTGGGGCTTCCTCGGTGTCACCCTCGGACGCCGAGCGGGGGACCGGTGGCTGCGGGTGAGCCGGACGGCGAAGAGGAACGCGGGCAGGAAGCGGGGGGAGGGCATCGTCGGCGCCTCCGAGCTGGTGCCTGACGGCGTCCCTCGTCCCCGCCTGTACGAGGTGCACGACTGGACTGACGGGGAGTGGGCTTTCGAGGCGGAAGTCCTCGACTACGTGACTCAGCCGATCGTGTCCCCCGACCGGGCCGACATCGACCACGACCCGGGGTTGCCTGACGAGTGGTGGGCAGACCTTCGCCAAGCCCTTGCCCTGCTCGCTGAAGTGGGGGGTGTGAAGACGACCGTACGGGATGGGTGGATCGAACGGGCCTTCCCCCAGTTCCTCGGCATCCCGGCCCCCGCCAGGGTGGAGCGGGTGACCGGTCACGGTGACCTGCACTGGGGCAACCTCACCGCTGCGCCCCTGTGCCTGCTGGACTGGGAGCGGTGGGGGCTGGTGCCGTTCGGCTATGACGCTGGGCTCCTTCACGCCAACAGCCTCCTCGTTCCCGACGTAGCCGCCCGCATCCGCAAGGAGTTCGCGCCGACCCTCGACACTCCGGCCGGGCGAACCGGGCAACTCGCGGCCCTGGCCGAGATGCTGCAAGCCGTAGCCCGCGGCTGGTACCCCGACCTTGCACCCCGGCTCGTTGCCCGTGCGGAGGCGCTCACCGGTGTTCGCCCACCCGTCCCGGTGCGCTCCGAGGTGAGCGCCTGACTGCGTCCCTGTCTCAGGCGCTCCACCGATGTGCCGGTACAAAATTGCCCGGGAGATCCCCAGAGCCTTGGCGATGGCGGTGACGCTTTCTCCCTTGGTCGCTGCGCCTTGCGCCCATGCCTTGCCGGAGTTGCGGTCGGCCGGGGGCCGGGAAGTCCGCTCGGCCATCGGTCACATGGTGGGTCACACCACGGCCCGGAAACGCGAAAGACCCCACATGAAGTGGGGTCCCTGCTGGTGTCCGAGGGGGGACTTGAACCCCCACGCCCGATAAAGGGCACTAGCACCTCAAGCTAGCGCGTCTGCCATTCCGCCACCCGGACAAGGTGTCTGTCCTCGGGGCCGTGGCCCTTCCGACAGGGAAAACAATAGCAAACATCCAGGGGTGCTCGATCACCCGGCCGGGCGCCCCGAGGGGGGCTCGTGACGGGCGTGTGTCGGCGGCATTGCGGCCTTGGGCTGTGCGGACGGGAGAGAGAGGATGGCCGTGGACCCATGCCGGGCCGCCGGGCCGCGGCGGCCCCGGCGGCGAACCACGAGGAGGCAGCGTGAGCGAGTCGAAGCCCGGCCACAGCGGAACGGGCCGGAGCGCCGAGGACGAGGTCGTCGACCTCTGCCGTGATCTGATCCGCATCGACACCAGCAACTACGGCGATCACTCCGGGCCCGGCGAGCGCGTCGCGGCCGAGTACGTCGCCGAGAAGCTCGCCGAGGTGGGGCTCGAGCCCCAGATCTTCGAGTCCCATCAGGGGCGGGCCTCGACGGTGGCGCGGATCGAGGGTGAGGATCCCTCCCGGCCCGCGCTGCTGATCCACGGCCACACCGACGTCGTGCCCGCCGACCCCGGCGACTGGACCCACCACCCCTTCGCGGGCGAGATCGCGGACGGCTGCTTGTGGGGGCGCGGTGCGGTCGACATGAAGGACATGGACGCGATGACGCTCGCCGTCGTCCGCGACCGGATGCGCTCGGGCCGCAAGCCGCCGCGTGACGTCGTCCTCGCCTTCCTCGCCGACGAGGAGGCCGGGGGCACCTACGGCGCCCGGTACCTGGTGGACAAGCATCCCGGGCTCTTCGAAGGGGTGACCGAGGCGATCAGCGAGGTCGGCGGCTTCTCGTTCACCGTCAACGAGAACCTGCGGCTGTACCTGGTGGAGACCGCCCAGAAGGGCATGCACTGGATGCGGCTCACGGTGGAGGGCACCGCCGGGCACGGTTCGATGACCAACAACGACAACGCGATCACGGAGCTGTGCGAGGCGGTCGGCCGGCTCGGCCGGCACCGGTTCCCGGTCCGGGTGACCAAGACCGTGCGGTCCTTCCTCGACGAGCTGTCCGACGCGCTCGGCACCCCGCTCGACCCCGAGGACATGGAGGCCACCCTCGCCAAGCTCGGCGGCATCGCGAAGCTCATCGGGGCGACCCTGCGCAACACCGCCGCCCCGACGATGCTCGGCGCGGGCTACAAGGTCAATGTGATCCCGGGACAGGCGACGGCCCACGTCGACGGCCGTTTCCTGCCGGGGTACGAGGAGGAGTTCCTCGCCGATCTCGACCGAATCCTCGGGCCAAGGGTCAAGCGCGAGGACGTTCATGCCGACAAGGCATTGGAGACCACCTTCGACGGCAACCTGGTCGACGCCATGCAGACGGCGCTCAGGGCCGAGGACCCGATCGCGCGCGCCGTGCCGTACATGCTGTCCGGCGGCACCGACGCCAAGTCGTTCGACGACCTGGGCATCCGCGGCTTCGGGTTCGCGCCGCTCAAGCTGCCGCCGGAGCTGGACTTCGCCGGGATGTTCCACGGTGTGGACGAGCGAGTGCCACTCGACGGACTGAAGTTCGGCGCACGGGTGCTCGACCGGTTCCTGGACGAGTGCTGAGGATTTCGTCAATGTGTGCGCTTCCGGCGCGCACTTAACCGGAAAGGGTGAATGGCCAAAGCATCACGTAGCTCGCCCACTTCCTCGTCGTTACGTCTATGCGGTCCGCGGCTGGGACCGCATTGCCAACAAGGAGGAACCAATGCTCAAGAAGGTCGTCGCTGCCGCGGCTGCCACCAGTGGTCTCGTGCTCGCCGGCGCGGGCGTGGCCGCTGCGCACTCGGGCGCCCAGGGAGCTGCCGTGGCCTCGCCCGGCATTGTCTCCGGCAACGTGGTCCAGGTGCCGGTCAGCGTCCCGGTGAACATCTGCGGCAACACGGTCAACGTTGTCGGGCTGCTGAACCCCACCTTCGGCAACACCTGCGTCAACAAGTGACGTTGTTCCTCACCCCGTAAGGGTGTGGACCGAGGCGGCCCCGGAGTGCGCGCCATGCGCTCCGGGGCCGTCGGGCATTCGACGTGCGGCCGACTCGGACGCGCGTAATTCCGCTTGGTAGAAGGCAGAAGGAATAGCTATGCGACAGGTCGCCAAAAAGGGCTTGCTCACAGCGGCGGCGGCGAGCAGCGTACTCGCCGTGACCGGCGGCTACGCCGCACACGCGGACTCGGGCGCCATGGGCACCGCCGCGCACTCGCCGGGCGTCGCGTCCGGCAACACCGTGCAGGTCCCGGTGCACGTGCCGGTCAACGCCTGCGGCAACACGGTGAACGTGGTGGGGCTGCTGAACCCCGCCTCGGGCAACAAGTGCGCCAATGTGTCCGGCGGCCACGGCAAGGGCCACAGCGGCAACGGCCACGGCAACCACGGCCACGGCAACCACGGCCACGGGAACGGCCACGGCCACGGCGGTCACGGGGCCGACGGGAAGAGCGTCGGCTCGCCGGGCGTCGCGTCCGGCAACGCCGTCCAGGTCCCGGTGCAGGTGCCGGTCAACGCGTGCGGGAACAGCGTCGACGTCGTCGGCATCGGCAACTCCGCCACCGGCAACGAGTGCGTCAACAACGGGCACGTCCACGGCCACGGCCCGCAGGGCCCGGGGCACAAGCCGCCGCACGAGAAGCCCGGCCACGAGCAGCCCGGCCACAAGCCCCCGGCGAAGCACAACCCGCCCGCCGAGAAGCCCGGCCACAAGCCGCCGGCCAAGCACACCCCCTCGCACGAGAAGCCCGGCCACGAGCAGCCCGGTCACAAGCCGGCCGGTCACGCCAAGCCGGCCACCGAGGTGAAGGCCGCCCACGAGGAGGAGGCCTCCTTCCCGGTGGCCAAGGCCAGTGAGCTCGCGCACACCGGTGCGGGCCAGCTCGGCATCGCCGTCCCGGCCGTGGGACTCCTGCTCGGCGGCGCGGTGCTCTACCGCCGCGCGCGTGCCGCGCAGGACTGATTCACACCGCCCGGTCCCGGACGGAACCGGCCCGGGACCGGCAGTCAGGCCGACAGCACGGAGCGGGCCCCGCGATCGCGGGGCCCGCTCCGTACGTTTTCACCACGTGGCACGCACCTGGCGGATGATCCGACGCCGCAGCCGCACCCTGCGGCTGCCGTCGGGATAAAGACGCAGTCGGTCCAACTCCCAGTGTCCGTACTCGGCATGGTCGGTCAGCAAGCGAGTGGCTGCTCCTCGGGAGACCCCTCGAGGCACATACACATCACAGAATTCGTATTCCGGCATCGCATCTATTGTGCGGGAACGGCCTCGGTGCGGATAGCGTCTGCACTATGTCTGATGCTGCGCAGCCAACCGCTGCCGAGGTACGCGCCGCCGCCGAGGCGGTCAAAGCCGCGCTGGACCGCCACCTCGATGCCGTCGAACACCGGTCGGGAGCGACCGATCCGGCTGTCTACGCCGCGTTCAACGAGCTGGCCGCGACAGCCGAGGCGTACGACGAGCTGCTGTACGACGCCTATGACGAGGTCACCCCCTTCGAGATCCCCGGCGACGACACGCTGCCCGCGTACGCCGGGCCCGAGGAGCCCAGCGCGCTCAGTGTGCTGATCCGCCGGGACTACGCGGTGCTGGAGCCACACCGGCTGCTCGCCCAGGCCCGGCGCGTGGCGGACCTCGACCCCGACGTCGACGTGCCGCCGGGCGCGCCGGCGGGCGCGGCGGATCTCGTGGGCCGGAGCGTCCACGCCGCCCTCGGGGTGCTTTTCGGCGAGTACGAACCGGACGAGATCGCATCCCGGCACAAGGAGTTCGGCCTGGAGGAAGGCGACTCCACCTTGTGGGTGGCGGCGGCCGACGACCCCGCCGAGCCCGGCGAGTGGCTGTCCGCCCCCTTCGAGCAGGCCGATCCGCAGCGGGTCATCTGCCGCTTCGACGTCAGCGCGGTCTTCGACGAGGAACTCGGTCTCGACGAGGACGGCGACGAGGACGAGGGCCCGGAACCGGCCGGGGCCGCGGAGGACGATGAGGCGGAGGACGAGGAGGCGGGGCCCGCGGGCCCCGGCCGCTGAGGGGCCGCGCGGAGTGACCCCGGGCCGGGAGCGCGGCGGCGCCCCGGCCCCCGGGTCATCCGCCGGGGCTCACGCCTCCGGCTGGGGTGCCTTCAGCAGGGACCGCAGCCGGGTGGTCCGCTCCTTCGCCGGGACCTCCGCCACCGCGCGGGGCAGCGCCTGGTCCACACCGTGCACGACCGACAGATGCCGCTCGCCCCGGCTGAACGCGGTGTAGACCCACGACCTCGTCAGCTCCTGGGCGGTGTCGCCGGGGAGCACCACCACGGCCGCCGGCCAGCGGGTACCGGCCGCCTGGTGCGCGGTGACGGCCCAGCCGTGCCGCACGGTCTCGCCTACCCGCTCGGGCGGGACGACGACGGGCGAGCCCGCGCAGTCCAGCCGGAGCCCCGCCGCGTCCGCCGAGACGACCGTGCCCGGGACCATGCGGCCCGGCGCCGGTACGTAGGCGATCCGGTCGCCGGGGTCGAAGCCGCCGAAGCGGCCCGGCCCGGGGTTGAGCCGCTCCTTCAAGGCCGCGTTGAGCGCCCGGGTGCCGACGGCACCGCCGTGGCCCGGTGTGATCACCTGGGTGTGCTCGGCGGGCACGCCGATGGCGCGCGGCACCGAGTCCGCGACGAGCTGCACCGTGCGGTGCACGGCCTCGCCCGCGTCCCGCACCGGGACGATCACGACCTCCTTGCCGGGGGCGTCCACCGTGGTCAGCTCACCGACCCCGATCCCCGACACCAGCTCGCCGATCGGGCCCGCGTCGGGGGTGCGGGAGACGACCGCCGGGCAGGCCCGGGCCGCCACCACGTCCGCGAAGACCCTGCCCGGGCCGGCCGACCACAGCACACCGGGGTCACCGCTCAGCACCAGCCGGGCACCGTCCGTCAGCGACTCCACCAGCATCGCCGCCGTCTCCACGTCCAGCTGCGGAGCGTCCAGCACCGCCAGCACGTCGAGCGCGAGGGCGCCTTCCGCGTCCCGCCCGGGGCCCTCCCGGCCGGACAGCAGCCCGGCGACGGTGACCGCTTCGGGGTCGCCGAGCGCGACGAGACGCCGCTTGCCGTCCTCGGTGTGCGCGGCGGCACAGGCCCGCAGGCCCAGGGCCCGGGCCGCGACGACGAGGGCGAGGGGCTCCGCACGGGCCGCCTCCCCACCGCTGTGCGTCACCAGCCCGGAGGCCGCGACGGCACGGATCAGCTCCGCGGCCGAGGGGGAGGGCGCGGCGGCCGCGGCGGCCTCCCAGTCGGGGGCACTAGCGGCACCCCCGGCACCCTCCTCGGTACCGGTTTCGGCTTCCGGCCCGGCTCCGGCGGGGGTTCCGGCTCCCGCGCCGTCCTGCCCGTCTGCCGCGGCGGCGTCCGCCGTATCCGTGCCGAAGGTGTTGATCAACCGGGCGAGGCCGTCGGCCAGGCTCTCCTCCGCCATCGCGTAGCGGTCCAGCCCGAGCAGCAGCCGGACCGGGACCTCCGGCTCCGAGCCGTCCGGCTCGGGACGGGTGGCACCCGGGGTCTCCAGGGCCTCCTGGAACACCAGCACCGAGCCCTCCGCGAGCGCGCTCTGCAGCGCCTCGTCGGGCTCCGGCACCGACTGCTTGCCGAGCGCGGCGCGCAGCACCGATGCCTCCAGCACGGTGTGCCCGGCCAGCGCGGCACGCTCCAGCAGCCAGCCGACCAGGGCCTGGCCCCGGCGCTCGTCACCCGGGCCGCACTCCGGGCCCAGCAGCGCCCGCGCGAACCCGTCCGCCTGCTCCGGGCGCACGCCCGGGACCGCCAGCAGCCGCCAGGGGTCCTCGCGCAGGGCCTCGGCGGCCTGCTCCCCGAGCGCCCCCACCACTTGCTCGGCCAGCGTCTGGGGGGCACCGCCCGCGGCGAGCACCTGACGCACGCCGTCGAGGCCTTCGGCGCTGATGGGCGGGGCCTGCCGTGCCGGAGCGGGGGCCGCCACGGCCGCCGGCGCCGAGGCTCGCTCCGGCCGGGGGGCGGCACCGGCCGCCGGTGCCGGCGCGGCGGCGCGCCGGCCACCGGACGGCCCGGTGAAGAACGACGCCGCCGGGCGCTCTCCGCTCTCCACGGCACGTACCGCGGCCGCGAGCGCCTCCGCGGCGGCGGACCGGCCGCCGGGGGCCGGGGCGGCGGCCCCGCCACCGGGGGACCCCGCCGCCGGCGGCGCCGGGGGCTGTCCCTCCCGCGTCCGGTCCTCGGCCTGGGAACCGTCGCCGTCCGAAGCGTCCTCGGCCGAAGCGTCGCCGTCCGGACCGGCCCCCAAGTCGTCGGCGGGGACGGCCGGTGCGGCGCCGTCACCCGGCTCGCCCGGCTTCCCCGGCTCGGCTGGGGCGGCCTCCTCGGGGGAGGGCGCGGGCGCGTCCTCGACGGCGAGGGGGTCGCGGTCGGTACTCACAGCGTGCTCCAGTCCTGATCGGGATAGCGGTGCACGGGCGCCGACACAACGTCGAGCGCCTGGCAGATCTCGTCTGGAAGAGTAAGGCTCTCCACTGACAACGCGGCGCTGAGCCGCGTCGCGCACCCACGCGAGAGCCACCCGCAAGGGGGCCGCCCGGTCCGTGACACCCGCGGTCCCGTGCGGCCCGGCTCCATGAGCGCCGAGGTTACCGGCCACGGCCGCGTCGGTGGCCGCCTGTGGACAACGGGCCGATGACGTACACCGGGTCGGCGCGCTACAGTCCCCGGAACAACGACGTTACTGATCGGTAAGGGGAGTCCGCATGGGTCGGATGAGGCTCGGAATCAACCTCGGCTACTGGGGCGCCGGGATGGACGCGGACAACCTCGCGGTCGCCCGCGAGGCCGACCGGCTGGGCTACGCGGTCTGCTGGGCGGCCGAGGCGTACGGCTCCGACGCGGCCACCGTGCTCTCCTGGGTCGCGGCGCAGACCGAGCGGATCGACGTCGGTTCGGCGATCTTCCAGATCCCGGCCCGTACGCCCACGATGACCGCCATGACGGCCGCGACCCTCGACTCCCTCTCCGGCGGCCGGTTCCGCCTCGGCCTCGGCGTCTCCGGCCCGCAGGTCTCCGAGGGCTGGTACGGCGTGAAGTTCGACAAGCCGCTCGCCCGCACCCGTGAGTACGTCGAGATCATCCGCAAGGCCATGTCCCGTGAGCGCGTCGCCCACGAGGGCGAGCACTGGACGCTGCCGCTGCCCGGCGGCCCGGGCAAGCCCATCAAGCTCACCGTCCACCCGGTGCGCGAGCACATCCCGCTCTACATCGCGGCCATCGGCCCGAAGAACCTGGAGCAGACGGGCGAGATCGCCGACGGTGCCCTCCTCGTCTTCTTCGCCCCCGAGCACGCCGAGGAGACCACCCTGGGCGCCCTGCGGGCCGGCCGCGCGAAGGCGGGCAAGGACCTCGACGGCTTCGACATCGTGCCGACCGTGCCCATGGCCGTCGGCGACGACGTCAACGCCCTCGCGGACCTCTTCCGCCCGTACACCGCCCTCTACGTCGGCGGCATGGGCAGCGCCAAGCAGAACTTCTACAACAAGCTCGCCCAGCGCATGGGGTACGAGAAGGCCGCCGCCGAGATCCAGGAGAAGTACCTCTCCGGGGACAAGGAGGGCGCCGCGGCCGCGGTGCCGCGCGAGCTGATCGACTCCACCACCCTGCTCGGGCCGGTGGAGCGCGTGGCCGACCGCATGCAGGCCTATGCGGACGCCGGGGTCACCACCCTGTCGCTGGCCCCCGCCGGGTTCACCCTCGACGAGCGCCTCGCGAGCCTGCGGGCCGGCGTCGCCGCGCTGGAGCGGGCGGGTCTGGCCTAGCGCTGTCCGCGGAGTTCCGGCCGCGGGCCCGTCTGTGCCGCCTGCGGCGGCGAGCGCCGCTCGCCTGGCCGGCGTCTCTTCGGCTGCGGGCCGGATGTGCCGCCTGCGGCGGCGGGCGCCCTGCGGGCGCGTCCTCAATCGCCGGACGGGCTTGATTTGAGCCCGTCCGGCGATTGAGGACAGAACACAGCAGCCCGTCCGGCGATTGAGGACACACCGCCGCGCAGCGGGCGGACGTCCGAAAGGATCCGCGGCCGTGGTGGGGGCTCGGGGTGTCTTCCCCGCCACGGCCGTCACCGAGGACAACGCCCGTTCGGCCCCGTGGTTACGCGTCGACGGCCCCCGTACCGTGCTTTCGCCGGGCCCCCCGGCGTCCCGCATTCGGCCGAGCGCGCGGTGTCAGCGTTTGCCGCGCCCCGCCCACGGCACTTGACTTTGCCTTCGGGACGTCGTGCACGGAGGTGGCAGTCATGCTCTCGGCCAGAAGCGTGTTCCAGGAGATCCTCGACAACGACGAGTCGTACCGACTCTTCTGCTCCATCGCCGCCGGCGGCGAAACGCAAGGGGGCTGGGAGAACGGCCGGATCGCCGCACTGGTGCCACCGGAACAGCGCGCGCTCGCGCCCAAGATCGCACGGCATGGCGCGGACGAGGACAAGCACGGACGGATCTTCCTCGCCCTGCTCCACAAACGCGGGCTGGAGCCCGTCCCGGTCCCCCCGGAGACCGACTACACGGGCATCCTCGAACGCCGGGGCATCGGCCTTCCGCACACGAAGCTGCGCGCCGACGCCCCGCTGACCGAGCGGGACATCGTCACCTACCTCGCCCACAGCCGGGTCACCGAGCAGCGCGCCTCCGACCAGATGGACATGCTCACCCGGCACTTCGGCGAGCACCCGGAGGTCGGCAGGGCGATCCGGATGATCTGTCACGACGAGGCCAACCACCTCGCCTACTGCCACGAGGAACTGCTGCGGCTCGCCGCCGCGGGACACGGCCGGACGATCCAGTCGATCCTGCGGGAGAGCGCCCTCGCCGAAACCGCTGTCTACCGGGACGTCAGCCTCGCGGTGATGGAACACATGGGCCGTATCCTGCGGTGGCCGAAGGCCAAGTCCGCGGTGCTCACGGCGGGCATCCGCGCCATGTACGGCTACGAGCGGCTCGGCGGCTGGCGGCGGATGGTCGCGCTGCGGCCGCCCGACCGGCTCGACGCGCTGGGCGGCTCCGCCGACCCCGCCCCCGAGTACGCCTGACCCCGGCCGTCCGGCCGGCCCGTCCCGCCCCCTGTGCCGTGCTGTGCCGGGCTGTGCCGCTCCGGGGAGCCCGCGCGGCCTCAGAGCCAGCCGCGCCGCTGGAAGAGCCGGTACAGCAGGATCTCCAGCACGGCCAGCAGCAACAGCACCGCCGGGTACCCCCACGGCTGGTGCAGCTCCGGCATGTGGTCGAAGTTCATCCCGTACACCCCGGCGACCGTCGTCGGGAGGGCCGCCATGGCCGCCCACGCCGAGATCTTGCGCATGTCGTCGTTCTGCTGCACGCCGGTCTGCGCGAGATGCGCCGAGAGAATGTCCGAAAGCAGCCGGTCCAAGCCCTCCGTCGACTCGTTCGCCCGGGTCAGATGATCACTCACATCCCGGAAGAACGGCTGGGATCCGCTGTCCACGAACGGCAGCCGTGCCTCCGCGAGCCGGGTCATCGGCTCGGCCAGCGGGACCGTCGCCCGCCGGAACTCCACCACCTGCCGCTTGAAGGCGTAGATCCGCGAGGCGGTGTTCCTGTTGTCCCCGCCGACCGGCGCGAACACCTCGGCCTCCAGCTCCTCCAGATCCACCTGGAGCGCCGCCACCACCTCGATGTAGTGGTCCACGACCGCGTCGCTCACCGCGTACATCACCGCCGTCGGGCCGTGTTTGAGTACCTCCGGCTCGTGTTCCAGCCGCTGCCGCACCCGCGCGAGCGGACTGCCCTCGCCGTGCCGGACCGAGACCACGAACCCGTCGCCGACGAACAGCATCAGCTCACCGGTGGTGACCGTGCCCGCCGTGTCGTCATAGGTGGTGGGCTTCAGCACCATGAACAGCGAGTCGTCGTACACCTCCAGCTTCGGCCGCTGGTGCGCGTTGAGCGCGTCCTCGACGGCCAGCGGATGCAGCCCGAACGCGTTCGTCACCAGAGCGAACTCGTCCTCCGTGGGCTCGTACAGCCCGACCCACACGAAGGAGTGCCCCTCGGCGCGCGCCTCGGCCAGCGCCGCCGAGAGGTCTGCGGGGCCCTCCGTGCGGTGTCCGTCCCGGTAGATGCCGACGTCGACGATCATGACAAACATTGTTCCCCAATCCGCGAGGAGTGCACCAAAGAGGCGGGTGGGACAGCCGGGTACGGACGTAGGCTGGTCGTCATGCCCACGCTGATCCTGCTCCGGCACGGCCGGTCCACCGCCAACACCGGGGGAGTGCTCGCCGGGTGGACCCCCGGGGTCGCCCTCGACGAGCGGGGCGCCGCCCAGGCGGCCGCCCTCCCCGGCAGGCTCCGGGCCGTCCCGCTCGCCGCCGTCGTCGCCAGCCCGCTCCAGCGCTGCCAGGAGACCGTGGCACCCCTGCTCGCCGCGCGGCCCGCCCTGCCGTCGCACACCGACGAGCGGATCGGCGAATGCCACTACGGCGACTGGTCGGGCCGCAAGCTCGCCGAACTGCACGAGGAGCCGCTGATGGCCGTCGTGCAGCAGTACCCCTCCGCCGCCGCCTTCCCCGGCGGGGAGTCCGTACGCGCCATGCAGGCCCGGGCACTGGAGGCGGTCCGCGACTGGAACGAGCGGATCGAGCGGGAACACGGCCCGGACGCCGTCTACCTCATGTGCACCCACGGCGACATCATCAAGGCCCTCGTCGCCGACGCCCTCGGCCTCCACCTCGACCTCTTCCAGCGGATCGCCGTCGACCCCTGCTCGGTCACCGCCATCCGCCACACCCGGCTGCGCCCCTACCTGGCGCGCCTCGGCGACACCGGTGACCTGGCCGATCTCGCCCCGAGCGGGCAGCCGCCGACCGAGCGCGAGGGGGACGCGGCCGTCGGGGGCGGTGCGGGAGCACCGTGATCGTCGTGCGCAGTAGGGTGGTGAGGCGGGGGCACCCGTCCCACCACCGGTGACCGCCCCGCCGGAGCGGGCCCGTACCGCCCGGCACGGCTCGGTACGCGACCGGGCACCACCACTTCGACCACCCGAACCAAATGGAGCAGGACGTTGTCCCGTCAGGTGTTCCTTTATGACCCGCCGGACCGTTTCGTCGCCGGCACGGTCGGGCTGCCGGGCCGCCGCGTTTTCTTCCTCCAGGCCTCGGCGGCCGGCCGGACCACCAGCGTCATGCTGGAGAAGACCCAGGTGGAGGCGCTCGCCGAGCGCATCGACGAGCTGCTGGACGAGGTGGTCCGGCGTACCGGCGGCAATGCCCCGGTGCCGGCCATGGCGCCCGCCGAACTCGCCGACACCGCCCCGCTGGAGACCCCCGTGGAGGAGGAGTTCCGGGTCGGCACCATGGCGCTGGCCTGGGACGGTGAGCACGAGCGGATGGTGGTGGAGGCACAGGCCCTCGTCGAGCTGGCGGCGGACACCGAGGAAGACCTCGCCGAGGCCGAGGAGCGGCTGCTCAAGGACGAGGCGAACGGTCCGCCGATGCTGCGCGTCCGGCTGACCGGCACCATGGCCCGCGCGTTCGCCAAGCGCGCCCTCGAAGTCGTCAACGCCGGCCGCCCGCCGTGCCCGCTGTGCAGCCTGCCGCTCGACCCGGAGGGACACGTATGTCCGCGCCAGAACGGATACCGCCGCGGAGCGTGAGCCCGCACGAGCTGCTGACCCGGGGTGAGCTGACGGTGCGCGGCCGGATCCGGGAGGCCTCCAACGCGGTCCTGTACTGCACGGTCACCTACGAGGACGTCAGCGCCGCCTGTGTCTACAAGCCGGTCGCCGGGGAGCGCCCGCTGTGGGACTTCCCCGACGGGAGCCTGGCGCGGCGCGAGGTGGCGGCCTACGAACTCTCCGAGGCCATGGGCTGGGGCCTCGTCCCGCCGACGGTGCTGCGCGACGGCCCCTACGGCGAGGGCATGTGCCAGCTGTGGATCGAGGGCCCGGCCGAGGACGGGGAGCGGGCCGCCGGCGCGGAGCTGCTGGCGCTGGTCGAGGGCGCGGAGCCGGGCCCGGGCTGGAAGGCCGTCGGCTTCGCGGACGTGGGGGAGGACCGCACCGCGCTGCTGGTGCACGCCGACGACGTGCGGCTGCGGCGGCTGGCCGTGCTCGACGCGGTGATCAACAACGGTGACCGCAAGGGCGGTCATCTGCTGCCCGCGGCCGACGGCCGGCTGTACGCCATCGACCACGGTGTGACCTTCAACGCCGACGACAAGCTGCGCACCCTGCTGTGGGGCTGGGCCGGTGAGCCGCTGCCCGAGGAGGCCCTGGAGGCCCTGCGGCGACTTTCGGCCGATCTGGCCGAGGGGCAGGCGCTCGCCGCCCGACTGGCCGAACTGATCACACCCGCCGAGATCGCGGCGCTACGGGACCGGGTCGCGGATCTTCTGCGGACCGGACGGCACCGCGAGCCCAGTGGACAGTGGCCCGCCATCCCCTGGCCGCCGGTCTGACCCGCACGGCGGGAACACATGGACCCACACCGCGCAAGAGTGCCTCTTCGGCCAAGAGCCGAGTCCGGTTCGTATCCGGAACATGCGTCCGGTTAGGCTTCAGGACATGCATGCCTGGCCCGCTTCTGAGGTACCCGCCCTGCCTGGCAGTGGCCGCGACCTCCGGATCCACGACACCGTGACCGGCGAACGAGTGACCCTCGCCCCCGGTCCCGTCGCCCGTATCTATGTCTGCGGCATCACGCCGTACGACGCCACCCACATGGGGCACGCGGCGACCTACAACGCGTTCGACCTCGTGCAGCGCGTGTGGCTCGACACCAAGCGGCAGGTCCACTACGTCCAGAACGTCACCGACATCGACGACCCGCTGCTGGAGCGGGCCCTCGCCAACGGTGACGACTGGACCGCGCTCGCCGAGCGTGAGACCGCCCTCTTCCGCGAGGACATGACCGCGCTGCGGCTCCTGCCGCCGCGGCACTACGTCGGCGCCGTGGAGTCGATACCGAAGATCGTTCCCCTGGTGGAGCGGCTGCGCGACGCCGGGGCCGCCTACGAGCTCGAAGGCGACATCTACTTCTCCGTCGAGTCCGACAGCCACTTCGGCGAGGTCTCCGGCCTCGACGCCGAAGCGATGCGGTTGCTGTCCGCCGAGCGCGGCGGCGACCCGGACCGTCCCGGCAAGAAGAACCCCCTCGACCCCATGCTGTGGATGGCCGCCCGCCCGGGCGAGCCCAGCTGGGACGGCGCCTCCCTCGGCCCCGGCCGCCCCGGCTGGCACATCGAGTGCGTCGCCATCGCCCTCGAGCACTTCGGCATGGGCTTCGACGTCCAGGGCGGCGGCAGCGACCTCGTCTTCCCGCACCACGAGATGGGCGCCTCGCACGCCCATGCGCTCACCGGCGAGCACCCGTACGCCAAGACGTACGTCCACGCCGGCATGGTCGCCCTGCACGGCCAGAAGATGTCCAAGTCCAAGGGCAACCTGGTCTTCGTCTCCCGGCTGCGCCGCGACGGCATCGACCCCGCCGCCATCCGGCTCGCCCTGCTCGCCCACCACTACCGGGCCGACTGGGAGTGGACCGACGCCGTCATGGACGAGGCGCTGGAGCGCCTCGGTCGCTGGCGCGCGGCGGTCTCGCGGCCGGACGGGCCGTCCGCCGACGCCCTGGTGGAGGAGATCCGCGACGCCCTCGCGGACGACCTCGACGCCCCGGCCGCGCTCGCCGCGGTCGACCGCTGGGCCGCCGCCCAGAGCGCCGACGGCGGCACGGACGAGGGCGCGCCCGGCCTCGTCTCCCGGGCCGTCGACGCACTGCTCGGCGTGGCCCTGTGACGGCCTGATCCCCCGCACGACCCCACGAGGGCGCCCCCCGGCTCGAACGGCCGGGGGGCGCCCTTCTTCGTGGGCGGACACCGCCCGGGGCCTCGAACGACGGCGCCCGGGACGCCCGCGACGGTCGCGGGCGTCCCGGGCGCGTACCGCGTCCGGGGGGGCCGGTTCAGCCCTCGGTGTCCGGCCCTCCGGGGGCCGGGCCGGAGCCGGGGTCCTCGTCGGGCGCCGGGGGCTGCGGTTCGTCCTTGGGCTGCGGCTTCGGCGGCCGGGTGCGGCCGCTGGAGGTGTCACGGAGGTACGAGGAGTCGCGGCCGTCGGCGACCCCGGGGTCGGCCGCGAGGCCGCCCGGCTGGCCCGGCCCGGGCTGGCCGTCGCGGCGCCGCAGATAGCGCTCGAACTCCCGGGCGATGGCCTCGCCGGAGGCCTCCGGCAGCTCGGCGGTGTCCCGCGCCTCCTCCAGCGACTGGACGTACTCCGCGACCTCGCTGTCCTCCGCCGCCAGCTGGTCCACGCCCAGCTGCCAGGCCCGTGCGTCCTCCGGCAGATCACCGAGCGGGATCCGCAGATTGGCCAGGTCCTCCAGGCGGTTGAGGAGCGCCAGGGTCGCCTTCGGGTTCGGCGGCTGCGAGACGTAGTGCGGCACGGCCGCCCACAGGCTCACCGTCGGGATGCCCGCGTGGGTGCACGCCTCCTGGAGAATGCCGACGATGCCGGTCGGGCCCTCGTAACGGGACTCCTCCAGATCCATGGTGCGCGCCAGGTCCGGGTCGGAGGTGACGCCGCTGACCGGCACGGGCCGGGTGTGCGGGGTGTCGCCGAGCAGCGAGCCCAGGATCACGATCATCTCCACCCCCAACTCGTGGGCGAAGCCGAGGATCTCGTTGCAGAACGAGCGCCAGCGCATGCTCGGTTCGATGCCCCGGACCAGGACCAGATCGCGCGGTGCCGACCCGCCCGTACGCACCACGGACAGCCGAGTGGTCGGCCAGGTGACCTTGCGGACACCGCCGTCCAGCCACACCGTGGGCCGGTTGACCTGGAAGTCGTAGTAGTCCTCGGCGTCGAGCGCACCGAAGACCTCGCCCTTCCACTCGCGGTCGAGGTGCGCGACCGCGCTGGAGGCGGCGTCCCCGGCGTCGTTCCAGCCCTCGAAGGCACAGATCATGACCGGGTCGATCAGCTCGGGAACCCCCTCAAGCTCGATCACCCAGCGCCTCCTTCCGACCGGGGCGCCACGGGGGTCCGTGCCACCGCCGGTTGCAGTTCCGTGCAGTTCTGTCGCGTGTGCCGCGGGCCCGCCGGTCACCCGTCGCCGGCCCGCTTTCCGTGTGCGACCTTAAGCCTACGGCTTCCGCGTCCCGCGGTCGCGACCCCTGTACGACAGGGCGCCCGCCGCTCGACCGGTACGCCCGACGCGCCCGGTGGCGGGACACGGGTCGAGGGGAGAGACGCGTGTCTCTCCCCTCGACGGGTAATACGGTGCCGCCGGCCGTCCGGCGGGCCGGGCGTCAGCCCTTGTCGCTGAGCATGTCCTTGACCTTGGCGCGGACGTCCTCGTTGTCCAGGCCGCGGATCGTCAGGGTGGTACGGCGGCGCAGCACGTCGTCGACCGTCTCGGCCCACTCGTGGTCACGGGCGTAGGCGACCTGCGCCCAGATCTCGGGACCGTCGGGGTGGATGCGCTCGGCCAGCTCCGGGTTCTCGTTCGCCAGGCGCGCGATGTCGAAGGACAGCGAGCCGTAGTGCGAGGCGAGGTGACGGGCGGTCAGCGGGTCCATGCGGCTGCCGGGCTCGCGGTCCACCAGCAGTCGGTGGGCGACCGCGTTGGGGTTGGAGATGCCGGGCAGCGGGGTCCGGCGGACCAGGTTGGAGATGGGCTCCATGTCCTCGGTCAGCGGGCTGCCGGGAAGCTTGGCGAGCTTGTTCATGACCGTACGGCCGATGTGGCGGTAGGTCGTCCACTTGCCGCCGGCGACGGACAGCATGCCGCCCTTGCCTTCGGAGACGACCGTCTCGCGCTTGGCCTGGGCCACGTCGCCGGGGCCGCCCGGCAGGACGCGCAGACCGGCGAAGGCGTACGTCATCAGATCGCGGTCGAGGTCCGCGTCCTGGATGGAGAACGCCGCCTCGTCGAGGATCTGCTGGATGTCCTCCTCGGTGGCGCGCACGTCGGCCGGGTCGCCCTCGTACGCGGTGTCGGTGGTGCCGAGGAGCAGCTGGTCCTCCCACGGGAGGGCGAAGGTGATGCGGTACTTGTCGATCGGGGTGGCCATGGCGGCCTTCCACGGCGACTTGCGCTTCATCACGATGTGCGCGCCCTTGGAGAGGCGGATGGAGGGGGCCGCGCCCTTGTCCTCCATCGTGCGCAGGTGGTCGACCCAGGGGCCGGTGGCGTTGAGCACGACACGGGCGTTGACGCCGAACTCGGTGCCGTCGGTGCGGTCCTTCAGCTCCGCGCCGGTCACCTTGCCGTGCGTGAAGCGCAGCCCGGTCACCTCGGCGTGGTTGAGGACCACGGCACCGGACTCGACGGCCGCGCGGACCGTCATGACGGCCACCCGCGAGTCGTTCATCTGGTGGTCGTAGTAGACCGCGACGGCCTTGAGGTTGTCCGTGCGCAGACCCGGGTTGGCGGCCTGGGCCTTGGCCGGGGAGATGACCTTGCCGACGCCGTCGCCGAAGGCGGACAGCGCGGAGTAGGCGAAGACACCGGCGCCCAGCTTGGCGGCGCCGACCGGGCCGCCCTTGTAGACCGGCAGGTAGAAGGTGAGCGGGTTGACCAGGTGCGGGGCCACGTCCTTGGCCAGCACCCGACGCTCGTGGTGGTTCTCCGCCACCAGCTTGACCGCGCCGGTCTGCAGGTAGCGCAGACCGCCGTGGACGAGCTTGGAGGAGGCGGAGGAGGTGGCGCCGGCGAAGTCGCCGGCGTCCACCATCGCGACCCGCAGTCCGGACTGCGCGGCGTGCCAGGCCACCGAGGTGCCCAGGATGCCGCCGCCGATCACCAGGAGGTCGTACGTCGCGTTGGACAGTCGGTCCCGGGTCTCGGCGCGGCTCGGGTTGGAACCGGCAGCCGGGTGCGTCCCGAGGGTCGGGACGCTCTGCAGGGTGCTCATGATTACTCCTCGTCCTCGATCCAGCCCATGGTCCGCTCGACGGCCTTGAGCCAGCTCTTGTACTCGCGGTCACGCGTGTCCGCGTCCATCCGGGGTGTCCACTCGGCGGCCCGGCGCCAGTTGGCGCGCAGGGCGTCGGTGTCCGGCCAGAAGCCGACGGCGAGGCCGGCGGCGTAGGCGGCGCCGAGGCAGGTGGTCTCGGCGACCATCGGGCGCACCACGGGTGCGTCCAGGAAGTCCGAGAGCGTCTGCATCAGCAAGTTGTTGGAGGTCATGCCGCCGTCGACCTTGAGCGCGGTCAGCTCGACGCCGGAGTCCTTCGTCATGGCGTCGGTGATCTCGCGGGTCTGCCAGGCGGTGGCCTCGAGCACGGCGCGGGCGATGTGCGCCTTGGTGACGTAGCGGGTCAGACCCGCGATGACACCGCGCGCGTCGGAGCGCCAGTAGGGGGCGAACAGACCGGAGAAGGCCGGGACGAAGTACGCGCCGCCGTTGTCCTCGACGGAGCTGGCGAGCGTCTCGATCTCCGCCGCGCTCTTGATCAGGCCCATCTGGTCGCGCATCCACTGCACGAGGGAGCCGGTGACGGCGATGGAGCCCTCGAGGGCGTAGACCGGCTTCTCGTCACCGATGCGGTAACCGACGGTGGTCAGCAGCCCGTTGTAGGAGTTGACGGGCTCGTCGCCGGTGTTCATCAGCATGAACGTGCCGGTGCCGTAGGTCGACTTGGCCTCGCCCTCGGAGAAGCAGGTCTGGCCGAACAGGGCCGCCTGCTGGTCGCCGAGCGCGGAGGCGACGGGCACGCCGTCCAGCGCGCCGCCCTTGGCATTGCCGTAGACCTCGGCGGAGGAGCGGATCTCCGGCAGCACGGCGACCGGGATGCCCATGGAGTCCGCGATGCGCTCGTCCCAGGAGAGGTTGCGCAGGTTCATCAGCATGGTGCGGGAGGCGTTGGTGACGTCGGTGACGTGCACGCCGCCCTCGACACCGCCGGTGAGGTTCCAGATGACCCAGGAGTCCATCGTGCCGAAGAGGATGTCGCCGCGCTCGGCGCGCTCCCGCAGGCCCTCGACGTTGTCCAGCAGCCAGCGGACCTTCGGGCCGGAGAAGTAGCTCGCCAGCGGCAGGCCGGTCTCGCGGCGGAAGCGGTCCTGGCCGACGTTGCGGCCCAGCTCCTTGCAGAGCGCGTCGGTGCGGGTGTCCTGCCAGACGATCGCGTTGTGGACCGGCTCGCCGGTGTTCTTGTCCCACAGCAGCGTGGTCTCACGCTGGTTGGTGATGCCGATCGCCTTGACGTCGGCGGCGGTGATGCCCGCCTTCTCGATCGCGCCGGCGACGACCTGC
Organism: Streptomyces sp. NPDC042259; assembly: GCF_055582085.1. NCBI lineage: Bacteria > Bacillati > Actinomycetota > Actinomycetes > Kitasatosporales > Streptomycetaceae > Streptomyces > Streptomyces sp. NPDC042259. The sequence continues at coordinate 98,493 of NZ_JBVJDW010000006.1, forward strand.
TGGACGTTGGCCCAGATCTCGGTGGCGTCGTGCTCGACCCAGCCCGGCTTCGGGAAGATCTGCTCGTGTTCCTTCTGGTCGACGGAGACGATGCGGCCGTCCCGGTCGAAGACGATGCAGCGGGACGAGGTGGTGCCCTGGTCGATCGCGGCGATGAACGGGCCCGTGCCGTGGGAGCCGGTCGTGGTGTTCGCGTCGGTCATGGTGTGTGCTCCTGGGAAAGTCTGAAGGTCTCGGCGGGTGCTCAGAACGCGATCTTGTGGATGCCTGCGGCGAGCGCGGCACCGACGAGCGGTCCGACCACCGGGATCCAGGCGTAGCCCCAGTCTGAACCGCCCTTGTTCGGCAGCGGCAGCAACGCGTGCACGATGCGCGGGCCGAGGTCGCGGGCGGGGTTGATGGCGTAACCGGTCGGACCGCCGAGCGAGAGGCCGATGCCGACGACGACGAAGGCGACCATCAGGGTGCCCGTGCCGCTGGTGGCGAGGCCCTTGGTCAGACCCATGGTGAGGATGAAGAGCACCAGCGCGGCGGTCCCGATGATCTCCGTGACGAGGTTCTGCACCGCGTGACGGATCTCGGGGCCGGTGGAGAAGATGCCCAGCACCGGGCCGGCCTGGGGGGTCGCGGTCTGGTCGACCATGCCCTCCTTGGGGTTCAGGCTCGCGACCAGCTCGGGGTCGGTCAGGTGAGCCCTGAACTGGCCGTAGTAGGCGAGCCACACCAGCGTCGCGCCGATCATCGCGCCCAGCAGCTGGGAACCGATGTAGAGCGGTACGTCGCTCCACTCGACCGCGCCGTCTATCGCGAGGCCGACGGTGACGGCCGGGTTGAGGTGCGCGCCGGACTTGGTGCCGATGTACGCACCCGCCAGTACGGCGAACCCCCAGCCGAACGTGATGGCCAGCCAGCCCGCGTTGAGCGCCTTGGAGCGCTTCAGGGTGACGGCGGCGCACACACCGCCGCCGAACAGGATCAATACTGCGGTACCGATGAGCTCACCGGTGAAGATGTCGGAGCTGGACACCCGCGACTCCTTTGTCCTTCGTCCAGGGGAAGGCGAACCCCGGGTCCCTCCGGTGGTCCGCGCCCTCCGAGAGGGCGTTGATCGGTCCCGCGGCAGTGTCCACCATAGCGAATATTGTCGTTAGGTGTTCGACAATGCCGACCGATGAACGGCAGTTTTCTGCACGGTTAAGGGCGCGTCAAGGGTCCTGTGACTGAAAACTCGTGGCTGTACGGCCGAAAACCATCGTTCGGGTTACCGGTTGGTACTCCCTGCTACCGGCCGGTATCCGACGGTGCCGATCCTGGTGAGATGTCGATCTTGAACCGATTTCCCGAGTCGATTCTCACCCGGTGCGCGTCAGGGGCTCAGACCGTTTCCGGTCGGCGGGTGACCGGTTCTCGGCCACCGCCGCGCCCGGCGCCCGGGCGGGGCTCAAAAACGCCCCGCGCCCAGATCCCGGGAGACGGCCCGCGCGCAGTCCCGTACCGCCGCCACCAGCTGTGCGCTCAGCTCGCCGCCCTCGCGCACGCGCTCCACCGCACCGGTGATGCCCACCGCGCCCACCGGCATCCGCCGCCGGTCGTGGATGGGGGCGGCCACCGAGGCCACGCCCTCCCAGGTCTCCTCGACGTCCGCGGCCCAGCCGCGGGCCCGGGTCAGGTCCAGGATCTCCTCGAAGTCGCCGAGGCCCGTCACGGTGTGCGGCGTGAACGCCTCGCGCTCGGCCTCCGCCACCTCGCTGTGCGCCACCGGGTCGTAGGCGCACAGGACCTTGCCCAGCGCCGTGCTGTGCAGCGGCTGCATCGCGCCGACCTCCAGCACCTGGCGGCTGTCGTCGGGCCGGAAGACATGGTGGATGATCAGCACGCCCTGCTGGTGGAGCACGCCCAGATAGACGCTCTCCCCGCTGGAGCGCGCCAGGTCGTCGGCCCAGACCAGGGCCCGTGCCCGCAGTTCGTGGACGTCCAGATAGCTGTTGCCCAGGCGCAGCAGTTCGGCGCCGAGCTGGTAGCGCCCGGACGCGGGGTCCTGCTCGACGAAGCCCTCCTGCTGCAACGTCCGCAGGATGCCGTGCGCGGTGCCCTTCGCGAGCCCCAGCGCGGAGGCCACATCGGACAGACCGAGCCGTCGCTCACCCCCTGCGAGCAGCCGCAGCATCGCCGCCGCCCGTTCGAGCGACTGGATGGTCCGAGCCATCGAGCAACCTCCTCAAATGCCGTTCGGCAATGCTGAACACTATCGGCCGATGCCGACCAAGGGGTAGCTGACCGCGGGCCCCTCCATGATCGCCGAGAGCACGGGGCGGCTCGCACCAGGGCTCGTACCGGCCAGTATCGGACGACTGTTTCAGGCCGTCTCTCCGCCGCACCAGTCCGCCCGTCAGATGAGATGCCCACTCCCATCCGTGGGGCCGCCAGCTACGCTGACGGCGTGCGCCTTCTGCCGGAAGGCGTAAAGCCGACAGCCGTCGCAACCCCGGGAGCACTTCCATGGCCTCGTACACGCCATCGACCGCCAGTTCCGCCCGAGCCTCCGCCCTGCGTGAGGCGCTCGCCACCCGTGTCGTGGTGGCCGACGGGGCGATGGGCACGATGCTCCAGGCGCAGGACCCCAGCCTCGAGGACTTCCAGCAGCTGGAGGGCTGCAACGAGATCCTGAACGTCACCCGGCCCGACATCGTGCGCTCGGTGCACGAGGAGTACTTCGCCGTCGGCGTGGACTGCGTGGAGACCAACACCTTCGGCGCCAACCTCGCCGCCCTCGGCGAATACGACATCCCCGAGCGCATCTTCGAGCTGTCCCAGGCGGGCGCGCGGATCGCCCGCGAGGTCGCGGACGAGTTCACCGCGCGCGACGACCGCACCCGCTGGGTGCTCGGCTCCGTCGGCCCGGGCACCAAGCTGCCGACCCTCGGTCACGCCCCCTACGGCAAGCTGCGCGACGCCTACCAGCAGAACATCGAGGGCCTGATCGCCGGCGGCGCCGACGCGATCCTGGTGGAGACCACCCAGGACCTGCTCCAGACCAAGGCGTCCGTCGTCGGCGCCCGCCGCGCCCTGAAGGCGGCCGGCGCCGATCTGCCGCTGCTGGTCCAGGTGACCGTCGAGACCACCGGCACCATGCTGCTCGGCTCCGAGATCGGCGCGGCCCTCACCGCCCTGGAGCCGCTGGGCATCGACATGATCGGCCTCAACTGCGCGACCGGCCCGGCCGAGATGAGCGAGCACCTGCGCTACCTCTCCCGCCACGCCCGCACCCGGGTCTCCGCCATGCCCAACGCCGGTCTGCCGGTCCTGGGCAAGAACGGCGCCCACTACCCCCTGTCGCCCGCGGAGCTGGCCGACGCGCACGAGACGTTCGTCCGGGAGTACGGCCTCTCGCTCGTCGGCGGCTGCTGCGGCACGACCCCCGAGCACCTGCGGCAGGTCGTCGAGCGGGTCCGGGACATGCGGCCCGCCGAGCGGCGGCCGCGGCCCGAGCCGGGCGCCGCCTCGCTCTACCAGACGGTCCCCTTCCGCCAGGACACCTCCTACCTGGCCATCGGCGAGCGGACGAACGCCAACGGCTCGAAGAAGTTCCGCGAGGCCATGCTCGAAGGCCGCTGGGACGACTGCGTCGAGATGGCCCGCGAGCAGATCCGCGAGGGCGCCCATCTGCTCGACCTCTGCGTCGACTACGTCGGCCGGGACGGCGTCGCGGACATGGCGGAGATCGCGGGCCGGTTCGCCACCGCCTCCACGCTGCCGATCGTGCTGGACTCCACCGAGCTGGACGTCATCCGGGCGGGCCTGGAGAAGCTGGGCGGCCGGGCCGTCATCAACTCGGTGAACTACGAGGACGGCGACGGCCCCGAGTCCCGCTTCGCCAAGGTCACCGCGCTCGCCGTCGAGCACGGCGCGGCGCTCATCGCGCTGACCATCGACGAGGAGGGTCAGGCCCGCACCGTCGAGCACAAGGTCGCCGTCGCCGAGCGGCTCATCGAGGACCTCACCACCAACTGGGGGGTGCTGGAGCCGGACATCCTCATCGACTGCCTCACCTTCACCATCTGCACCGGCCAGGAGGAGTCCCGGGGCGACGGCATCGCCACCATCGAGGCGATCCGCGAGCTCAAGCGCCGCCACCCCGAGGTGCAGACCACGCTCGGCCTGTCCAACATCTCCTTCGGCCTCAACCCGGCCGCCCGGATCGTGCTCAACTCGGTCTTCCTGGACGAGTGCGTCAAGGCCGGCCTCGACTCGGCGATCGTGCACGCCTCGAAGATCCTGCCGATCGCCCGGCTGGAGGAGGAGCAGGTCAAGGTCGCACTCGACCTGATCTACGACCGCCGCGCCGAGGGCTACGACCCGCTGCAGCGGCTCATGGAGCTGTTCGAGGGCGTCAACACCAAGTCGATGAAGGCCGGCCGGGCCGAGGAACTCCTCGCCCTGCCGCTCGACGAGCGGCTCCAGCGCCGCATCATCGACGGCGAGAAGAACGGCCTGGAGACCGACCTCGACGAGGCGCTCACCACCCGCCCCGCCCTGGACATCGTCAACGACACCCTGCTGGCGGGCATGAAGGTCGTCGGCGAGCTGTTCGGCTCCGGCCAGATGCAGCTGCCGTTCGTGCTGCAGTCCGCCGAGGTCATGAAGACCGCGGTGGCCTACCTCGAGCCGCACATGGAGAAGAGCGACGCGGACGGCAAGGGCACCATCGTGCTGGCCACGGTCCGCGGCGACGTCCACGACATCGGCAAGAACCTCGTCGACATCATCCTCTCCAACAACGGCTACAACGTCGTCAACCTCGGCATCAAGCAGCCCGTCTCCGCGATCCTGGAGGCCGCCGAGGAGCACCGGGCGGACGTGATCGGCATGTCCGGGCTGCTGGTGAAGTCCACCGTGATCATGAAGGAGAACCTGGAGGAGCTGAACCAGCGCAAGCTGGCGGCGGACTACCCGGTGATCCTCGGCGGGGCCGCGCTGACCCGCGCCTACGTCGAGCAGGACCTGCACGAGATCTACGAGGGCGAGGTCCGCTACGCCCGCGACGCCTTCGAGGGCCTGCGGCTGATGGACGCCCTGATCGCCGTCAAGCGCGGCGTGCCCGGCGCGACGCTCCCCGAGCTGAAGCAGCGCCGGGTGCCCAAGCGCGAGACCGCCGTCGTCGAGACCGAGGAGCCCGAGGGCTCCGTGCGCTCCGACGTCTCCGTCGACAACCGCGTCCCCGAGCCGCCGTTCTGGGGCACCCGGGTCATCAAGGGCATCCCCCTGAAGGACTACGCCTCCTGGCTGGACGAGGGCGCGCTCTTCAAGGGCCAGTGGGGGCTCAAGCAGGCCCGTAGCGGCGGGCCCACGTACGAGGAGCTGGTGGAGACCGAGGGCCGGCCCCGGCTGCGCGGCTGGCTGGAGAAGCTGCACACGGAGAACCTGCTGGAGGCGGCCGTCGTCCACGGCTACTTCCCCTGCGTCTCCAAGGGCGACGACCTGATCCTGCTCCACGAGGACGGCACCGAGCGCACCCGCTTCACCTTCCCGCGCCAGCGGCGCGGGCGCCGGCTGTGCCTCGCGGACTACTTCCGCCCGGAGGAGTCGGGGGAGCGGGACGTGGTGGGCCTGCAGGTCGTCACGGTCGGCTCGCGGATCGGCGAGGCCACGGCCGAGCTGTTCGCCGCCGACGCCTACCGCGACTACCTGGAGCTGCACGGACTGTCGGTGCAGCTGGCGGAGGCCCTCGCCGAGTACTGGCACGCGCGGGTCCGGGCCGAGCTGGGCTTCGCGGGCGAGGACCCGGCGGACGTGGAAGACATGTTCGCGCTCAAGTACCGCGGCGCCCGCTTCTCCCTCGGCTACGGCGCCTGCCCGAATCTGGAGGACCGCGCGAAGATCGCCGACCTGCTGGAGCCGGAGCGGATCGGGGTCCACCTGTCGGAGGAGTTCCAGCTCCACCCGGAGCAGTCCACGGACGCCATCGTCATCCACCACCCCGAGGCGAAGTACTTCAACGCCCGGTAGTCCCGCCCACGGGAGTCGATCCGCGAGAGCCCCGCGGATCGACGAATCGAAGTGACGCACGGTAATGACCGCCGTACACTTGTCGGTCCGGTGAAGGCCGGTTCGCCCTCCGGGGCGGACCGGCCTTCTCGTCCCCCGTGGAGGTGTGCCCGTATGACCAGCAGCATTCCCGCTGTCGACGCCCGCTCGGCAGCCGGCTCGGCCCTCCAGGCCGTCCTGCTCGACATGGACGGCACCCTCGTCGACACGGAGGGTTTCTGGTGGGACGTGGAGGTCGCGGTCTTCGCCGAGCTGGGGCACCGGCTCCTCGAGGAGTACCGCGAGATCGTCGTCGGCGGCCCCATGACCCGCAGCGCCTCGTTCCTCATTCAGGCCACCGGTGCGAAGATCGCCGTCACCGAGCTGACCGTGCTGCTCAACACGCGCTTCGCCGAGCGGATCGGCGAGGGGGTGCCGCTGATGCCCGGGGCCAGACGGCTGCTCGCCGAGCTGGCCGCGCACGGCGTCCCGACCGCCCTGGTCTCCGCCTCGCACCGGCACATCATCGACCGGGTGCTGCTCACCCTGGGCGCGGAGAACTTCGCCCTGACCGTCTCGGGCGACGAGGTCGCCCGCACGAAGCCGCACCCGGACCCGTATCTGGAGGCCGCCGCCAGGCTCGGGGTGGACCCGGCGCGCTGTGCCGTCGTGGAGGACACCATGACGGGGGTCGCGGCCGCCGAGGCGGCCGGCTGCCGGGTGCTGGCGGTGCCGTCGGTGGCCCCGATCCCGCCCGCCGCGGGCCGCACGGTCGTCGGTTCGCTGGAGGAAGTCGATCTCGCTTTCCTGCGCGGCCTGATTACGGGAATGCACTGAACCATGCACTGAGCGTGCCGCGCGTAAAGACCAAGGAACTCTGGGCGCCGGAACGATTGTTTTCCGTGACGAATGTGCTGGCTGAATTCCCGTAGTCCGCACGGCGGCGGTGTGCGTGACGTTCGTCACCGGAATCGAGGCTTCCCCAGGGGTTCCCACCCTCGCCGAGGGGCCTCCGTGGGGGCTGAAGCGCACCCTTGTGTCCCGATTGATGATCTCGTGCGCGAATCGTTCCGGCGTCCGGATATCGGTGATCCATGGGCTGTTATCACCGCGTGATATTCCTTCGACTTCGCCGTGTTCCGGGGGCAGTGGCCTCGCGCACTAATCTTTTCGCGAGAACTTCACGGCTGCCCGGGTGACCAGCACAACCGACATCGGTATGGTCCCGGGACCGATCGCATCGCAGGGAGAACCCCAGACAATGAACCGCAAGACGTTGGTGCTGCCGATCGTGGCAGGCCTGCTGGCCCCCGCCCTCGTCGCCTGCGGCGGGAGCGACGGAGCCGGAGCGGGCAACAGCGCCATCGTCATCGGCACCACCGACCGGTTCGAGGAGACGACGGACGCCCCGGCGCCCTTCGACCCCGCCGTCGCGTACGACATCGGCGCCTGGAACGTCCTGCACAGCACCTTCCAGACACTGCTGCGGCTGCCCCGCTCGGGCACCGCCCCGATCGCCGACGCCGCCTCCAAGTGCTCCTTCGGCGACCGCCGCAACGAGCAGTTCCGCTGCACACTGCGCAGCGGGCTGAAATTCTCCAACGGCAACGCGCTCACCGCCGAGGACGTCAAGTTCTCCATCGACCGCGCCCGGGCCATCAACTTCGAGAACGGCCCGGTCTCGCTGCTCAACAACATCGACTCGGTGGAGACGCCGAGCGAGCGCGAGGTCGTCTTCCACCTCAAGTCGCCCGACGCGACGTTCCCGCAGAAGATCGCCACCCCGGCCGCGGCCATCCTCGACAGCGAGAGCTACTCCAAGAAGAAGCTCGACCCCGGCTTCAAGGTGACCGGCTCCGGCCCGTACACCCTGGAGACCGAGCAGAAGGACGGACGCGTCGTCAAGGCCGTCTTCAGCAGGAACAAGGACTACCAGGGCCCGCTGAAGCCGCAGAACGACAAGGTCGAGATGCGCTTCTACGACGACTCGCAGTCGATGGAGAAGGCGCTCAAGTCCGGCGACATCGACATCATCAACCGGACCCTGTCCCCGCAGCAGATCAGCAGGCTGCGGACCACCACGAGCAAGGGCGTCCGGTTCATCGAGGCCCCCGGCCAGGAGATCAGCATCCTCGCGTTCAACACCGAGGACGCGACGGTCAAGCCGAAGGCCGTGCGCCAGGCCATCGCCCAGCTGGTCGACCGTCAGTCCCTGGCCCGTGAGGACTCCGACCGCACCAACGACCCGCTGTACTCGATCGTGCCGAGCGGCATCACCGGCCACCAGAACTCCTTCTCCAACCGGTACGAGACGCCCAGCGTCGACAAGGCCCGCGCCATCCTGCGCGCCGCGCACATCGACGGCCCGGTCCCGCTGACCCTCTCGTACACCACGGACCACTACGGTGAGGCCACCGGCAAGGCCTTCAAGAACCTGCAGAAGCAGCTGAACTCCAGCGGGCTCTTCAAGGCCAGGCTCCAGGGCGTGAAGTGGTCGGAGTTCCGCCCCAACGCCTCGGCCGGCAAGTACGCCGTCTACGGCATGGGCTGGTTCCCCGACTTCCCGGACCCGGACAACTTCGTCGCGCCGTTCATCGGCAAGGACAACTTCCTGCAGTCCCCGTACCGGAACGCGAAGATCAGCAACGAGCTGATCCCGCAGTCCCGCCAGGTGACCCAGCGGGACGCGGCGGCCAAGTACTTCCAGCAGGCCCAGGACATCGTGGCCGAGGAAGTGCCGGTGCTGCCGCTGTGGCAGGGCAAGCAGTACGTGGCCGCACGGGACCGGATCACCGGTGCCGAGTGGGCGCTCAACTCCGCCTCGGAGATGCAGCCGTGGGAGCTCGGCCGCGGCAAGTGAGGCACAGCTGTTCAGTCCCATCCTTCGATCTCTTCTGACGATCAAGAAACTGTGAGGAACGTGCACGTGAGGAAACGTGACCAGTGGCTTGCCGCCCCGCTCGGCGCGGGGCTCGCCGCCGCCCTGCTCACCGGGTGCGGTTCGGACGACGGCGAGGCGGCCGGCACCGGTGAGTCGGTGGTCATGGGGATGTCCGACGAGGTCGTGTCCACCGACCCGGCCTCCGGCTACGACCCGGGCTCCTGGCTGCTCTTCAACAACGTCTTCCAGTCGCTCCTGAGCTTCCCCAAGGGCAGCACGACGCCCCAGCCGGAAGCCGCCAAGGAGTGCAGCTTCAAGGACGGGAGCAGCACGGTCTACCAGTGCAAGCTCCGGGACGGACTGAAGTTCAGCAACGGCCACGAACTCACCTCCGAGGACGTCGCCTACTCCTTCCGCCGCACGCTGAAGATCAACGACGACAAGGGTCCGGCGTCCACGCTGCTCTCCTCGATCAAGGAGATCAAGACCCCGGACAAGTCGACGGTCGTCTTCCAGCTCAAGCGCCCCGACGCGACCTTCCCGCAGAAGATCGCCTCCGGCGCCGGCTCCATCGTGGACCACCACGAGTACCCGATGAACAAGCTGCGCACCGACGGCAAGGCCGTCGGCTCGGGTGTCTACAAGCTCGACTCGTTCGACAAGAAGCAGGCCAAGTTCTCGGTCAGCGGCTCCTACCAGGGCGGCGCCAAGGTCCAGAACAACGGCGTCACCATGAAGTTCTTCCACGGCAAGCAGGAGGAGCTGAAGACCGCCGTCCAGAAGGGCGACGTCGACATCGCCTACCGTGGTCTGGCCATGAAGGACATCGCCGACCTCGAGGCCGCCGAAGCCGGCGACAAGAAGAACCTCGAGGTCGTCGAAGGCAGCAGCGCCGAGGTCCAGCACCTGGTCTTCAACACCAAGGACCCGGTGGTCGGCAAGGTCGGCGTGCGCAAGGCCATCGCGTACCTCATCGACCGCAGCACCCTCGTGCGTGACGTCTACAAGCGGACCGCCGAGCCGCTGTACTCGATCGTCCCGAGCGGTATCACCGGCCACAAGACGCCGTTCTTCGAGGCCTACGGCGACCGCCCGCAGCCCGCCAAGGCCGCCGCGGCCCTGCGGTCCGCGAACGTCTCCGGCAAGGTCAAGCTCACCCTGTGGGCCACGCCCATCCGTTACGGGCCGGGCACCGTGCCCGCGTTCAAGGAGATCGCCAAGCAGCTCAACGCGAGCGGCCTCTTCGACGCGGACGTGCAGAGCGTCCCGTTCGAGGAGTACGACAAGGGCGTCACCGAGGGCAAGTACGGCGTCTATGTGAAGGGCTGGGTCCCCGACTACCCGGACCCGGACAACTTCACGGCGCCCTTCTTCGGCAAGGGCAACGTGCTCTTCAACAACTACGAGTCGAAGGAGATCACGGGGAAGATCCTGCCGACGACCGCCGCCCAGGGCAGCCGCCCGGCGACCGTCGAGGACTTCGCCCGGCTGCAGACGACCGTCGCCGACGACCTGCCGATCCTGCCGCTGTGGCAGGGCAAGCAGTACGCCGTGGCCAACAAGCGGATCTCCGGTCTGCAGTGGACCCTGGACTCCTCGACCGTCTTCCGGTTCTGGGAGATCAGCAAGGCCGCCAAGGACTGACCCGTGAAACGACCGGGAGGGGCCGGGGTCGCCCTTCACCGCGGAACCCGCCCCCCCCCGCTTTTCCCTTCTCCCCAAGTCTCTTCCTTCCAACCCCAGGTCGGGTCCTTTCCGTCTTGGTGCACCCAA
>NZ_JBVJDW010000006.1:109180-418593 GCF_055582085.1 Streptomyces sp. NPDC042259
ACCCCTCACCCTCCTTCTGTTTTGGGGAAGCCAAAAAGACCCACAAGGCCGAACCCGCAAAACGACGGGGGGGGGCCGGGTCCGCCGTCGACGGCGGACCCGCCCCCTCCCGGTTTTCCCGTTCTCACAGGGTGCTCGCGCGCGAGCGCGGTGGCGGTTACTGCGCGCCGGGGCGCACCAGACCGCTTTCGTAGGCGTAGACCGCGGCCTGGACCCGGTCCCGCAGACCCAGCTTGGTCAGCACGTGCCCCACATGGGTCTTGACCGTCGTCTCGCTCACGAACAGATCCGCCGCGATCTCCGCGTTCGACAGGCCGCGGGCCACCAGCTTCAGGACCTCGACCTCACGGTCGGTCAGCGTGTGCAGCGTGTTGGGCAGCGGCTCCTCGCCCGACGGCAGATGCCCGGCGTACTTGTCCAGCAGCCGCCGGGTGATGCTCGGCGCCAGCATCGCCTCGCCGCCCGCCACCACCCGGATCGCCTGCACCAGCTCGTGCGCCGGAGCGTCCTTGAGCAGAAAACCGCTGGCACCCGCCCGCAGCGCCTCCACCACGTACTCGTCGAGGTCGAAGGTGGTCAGCACCAGGACCTTGGCCGGGCCGTTCCGCTCGGGGCCGGTGATCTGCCGGGTCGCCTCGACACCGTCCATCCGCGGCATACGGATGTCCATCAGCACCACATCGGGCTGCAGCGCCCGGACCTGGTCCAGTGCCTGCAGCCCGTCCCCGGCCTCGCCGACGACCGCGAGGTCCTGCTCGGCCTCGAGGATCATGCGGAAGCCGGTGCGCAGCAGCGGCTGGTCGTCGACCAGTAGGACGCGGATCGCCACGGAAACTCCTTCGCTAGACCGGGTCCATTCTGCCCTGACCCTCCCCGTCGGCCACCACCCGGCCGCCGGCGTCGGAGGCGGCGTCGACATCGGCATCGACATCGGCACCGGCGGAGCGCGGGGCGGGCACGGGCAGCGGATACGGCGGGGGAGTGCCCCCGAACTCCGGACAGACGGCCTGGTGGTCGCACCAGCCGCACAGCTTCGTGGGGCGCGGCCGCCAGTCACCGGTCTCCGTGGCCAGCGAGATGGCCTCCCACAGCGCGCGCAGCCTGCGCTCCACGGCCAGCAGCTCCGCCTCCGTCGGGTCGTACGTGAGCACATCGCCACTGCCCAGGTACACCAGCTGGAGCCGGCGCGGGATCCGCCCGCGCAGCCGCCACATCACCAGGGCGTAGAACGTCATCTGGAACAGCGCGTCCGACCGGTACTGCGGGGCCGGTGCCTTGCCCGTCTTGTAATCGACGATCCGCACCTCGCCCGACGGCGCCACGTCCACCCGGTCGATGTAGCCGCGCAGCGTCAGCCCCGACTCCCCGGCCCCCGCGCCTTCGAGCACCGTCTCCACGTACAGCTCGCGGTCGGCGGGCTCCAGCCGCGTCGGATCCTCCAGCGTGAACCAGCGCTCGACCAGCCGCTCCGCGTCCGCCAGCCACCGGGCCAGCCGCTCGCTGTCCCGCCCCCCGTCCTCCCGCAGGAACAGCTCCGCCAGCTCCGGGCGGGCCGCCAGCAGCTTCTCCCACTCGCCCGGCACCAGCTCCTTGGCCCGCCCGGCCGTGCGCTCGGCCGCCGGGGCGTCGAAGAGCCGCTCCAGTACCGCGTGCACCACCGTGCCCCGGGTCGCCGCCGCGCTCGGCTTCTCCGGCAGCTTGTCGATCACCCGGAAGCGGTAGAGCAGCGGGCACCGCATGAAATCGGCCGCGCGCGACGGAGACAGCGCGGCCGGCCGGCCGGCGGCGGGCCCGGCGGCCCGCCCGGCCGGGCGCTCGGGGCCCGGCCCGGTGGGCCCGGTGGAACGGTCGGTGGCGATACTCATGACAAAGACCCTACGGCCCGTCACTGACAGTCGGGCGCATACCATCGACGACAGACCCCCTCGCACTGCATGATCGGTGAACGGCACCAGGCGGGTGCGGGGGCCGCAGCCGACGAGGGGACACCGTGGACAACAGCGGCAAGGGCCGGTCCGGCAGCGGGGGCGCCGGTCGCGGAGCCGGGCCCGGCGGGGGAAAACCGGGACGGCCGCGGGCGGGCGGCGGCATCCTCATGGGCCGCCCCTTCGGCGTCCCCGTCTACGTCGCCCCCAGCTGGTTCCTCGTCGCCGCCCTCATCACCTGGGTCTTCGGCGGCCAGCTCGACCGGGTGCTGCCCGAGCTGGGCCGCGCCCGCTACCTCGTCGCCCTCTTCTTCGCCGTGGCCTTCTACGCCTCGGTGCTCGTCCACGAACTCGCGCACACCGTCGCCGCCCTCCGCTTCAAGCTCCCGGTGCGCCGCATCCAGCTCCAGTTCTTCGGCGGCGTCTCGGAGATCGAGAAGGAGACCGAGACCCCCGGCCGCGAGTTCGTCCTCGCCTTCGTCGGCCCGCTGCTCTCCCTGGTCCTGGCCGGTGTCTTCTACCTCGGCATGCGGACCGTCGAGCCCGGCACCGTCCCGGGCGTCCTGCTCGCCGGCCTGATGATCTCCAACCTGCTCGTCGCGGTCTTCAACCTGCTGCCCGGCCTGCCGCTGGACGGCGGCCGGATGCTCCGCGCCGTCGTCTGGAAGATCAGCGGCAAGCCCATGACCGGCACCGTCGCCGCCGCCTGGGTGGGCCGCGCGCTCGCCGTCGCCGTGCTCATCGGCCTCCCGCTCCTCACCCACGCCCGCGGCGGCCTCGGCGACGGCGACTCCGACAGCCTCGGCGGCCTCGACTCCCTCACCGACGCCCTGCTCGCCGCGATCCTCGCCGCGATCATCTGGACCGGCGCGGGCAACGCCCTGCGCATGGCCCGGCTGCGCGAGCACCTGCCGCACCTGAGCGCCCGCACCCTCACCCGGCGCGCCGTGCCCGTGGAGTCCGCCACACCGCTCTCCGAGGCGCTGCGCCGGGCCAACGAGGCGGGGGCCCGCGCCCTGGTCGTCGTCGACGGACAGGGCCGGCCCGCCGCCCTCGTCCGCGAGTCCGCCATCGTCGGCGTCCCCGAGCACCGCCGCCCCTGGGTCGCCGTCAGCGGTCTGGCCACCGACCTCAAGGACGGCATGCGGGTCTCCGCGGAACTCACCGGCGAGGAACTCCTCGACACCCTCCGGGCCACCCCCGCCAGCGAGTACCTCGTGGTCGAGGAGAGCGGCGAGGTCTACGGCGTCCTCGCCACCTCCGACGTCGAGCGGGCCTTCGTCTCCGCCATGGCACGGCCCTCCGCCTGACACCCGCGCGCCCCCCGGCACCGGCGGTGGTCCCAGGCCCCGCGCACGCCCGGTAGTCTGGTCACATGTCCGAACCGACCGGTGCCGCCCGCCGACGCGGGCCCTTCCAGGTCGGGGACCAGGTCCAGCTCACCGACCCCAAGGGACGCCACTACACCTTCACGCTCGAAGCCGGGAAGCAGTTCCACACCCACAAGGGTGCCTTCCCGCACGACGAGCTGATCGGTGCTCCCGAGGGCAGTGTTGTCCGTACCACGGGAAACGTCGCCTACCTCGCGCTGCGCCCCCTGCTCCCCGACTATGTCCTGTCCATGCCGCGCGGAGCCGCCGTGGTCTACCCCAAGGACGCGGGGCAGATCCTGGCGATGGCCGATATCTTCCCCGGCGCCCGCGTCGTGGAAGCGGGTGTCGGCTCCGGCTCCCTCAGCAGCTTCCTGCTGCGCGCCATCGGCGACCAGGGCATGCTGCACTCCTACGAGCGCCGTGCCGACTTCGCCGAGATCGCCACGCAGAACGTGGAGCGCTACTTCGGCGGCCCCCACCCCGCGTGGCAGCTGACCGTCGGCGACCTCCAGGACAACCTGTCCGACACGGACGTCGACCGGGTCATCCTCGACATGCTCGCCCCCTGGGAGTGCCTGGAGGCCGTCCGCAAGGCCCTCGTGCCCGGCGGCATCCTGTGCTGCTACGTGGCGACCACCACGCAGCTCGCCCGGACCGTCGAGTCCATCCGGGAGATCGGCTGCTTCGCCGAGCCGTCGGCGTGGGAGACCATGGTCCGCACCTGGCACGTCGAGGGCCTGGCCGTACGCCCCGACCACCGGATGATCGGCCACACCGGCTTCCTGCTCACCGCCCGCCGGCTCGCGGACGGCGTGGAGCCGCCGCTGCGCCGCCGCCGCCCCGCCAAGGGCGCCTACGGTGACGACTACACCGGCCCCGGCAGCACCAGCGGATCCGCCGAGCGCTGACCCCCACCCGACCCCGGTGCCGTCCCCGGGTTCCGCACGCCGGCCGCGTGCGGAACCCGGTGGCGGCACTTCGGCGTTGACGGCCCCCGAAGGCCCGCGTCGGAGGAGCCCGACGGCACCTCCACGCCGGCACCTCCACGACGGCTCGCCCCCGAGCCCCGGCCGGGAAACACCATCGGGCGGCACCTCGCGCCCCCTGTTCCCCGGCGCCGGACCGTGTGGCACGATGCTGGGCACCCCCGCAGCCACAGCTCTCACAGGAGTTCAGCCCGCGTGCAGTCTCCGGCAGGCCCCGAGTCCTTCCCGCCGCTCTCCTCCGCGTCGGCCCCCGAAAGCCCCGCGCACACCCGCAGCGGCCCCGTGCACTGGATCGCGACCGCCGCCGCACTGGCCGCCGTGCTCCTCGGCGCCGCGCTCCTCGGCCCCGGCGAGGCCACGGCGACCACCACCGTCACCGCTTCCGCGCCCGGCTCCGCGCCGGGCACCGCACCCGGTACCCATGCCCCGCCCCCGGCGGCCCCCGACCCACGGGCGGCGCGCTACCCGGTCGACTGCGGCGGAACGCCCATGGACGTGGTACGCCGGGTGGCGGACGACCTCGACGGCGACGGACGGCCGGAGACGGTCGCGGTGGTGCGCTGCCACTCGGAGACGGGCACCCGGCCCAGCGGCATCTACGTCCTCGCGGCACCGGCCGCGCACGGCGGCGCGCCGCGCGTCATGGCGACCCTGGTCGACCCCGGGCAGAAGATGAGCGTCACCGGCTTCGCGGTGGACGGCGCCCATACGGTTTCGGCCACGCTGCTCGGCTACTCCGACACCACGGTGCCGCGTTGCTGTCCGGATCTGCGCAGGGCCGTCGAATGGCGGTGGAGGGACGGCAAGTTCGCCCTCACCGCACTGCCGGTGGCGGGGAGTGTGTGAGAAGTCACCCGGCGTCGGGGCCATAGACCTCGACCTGGTCGGCGACCCGGCGTACGTGGATGCAGTCCCCCGGGCACTCCTTCGCCGAGTCCCGGACGTCGGCCAGCAGCGGCAGCGGCACCGGCGTGGTGGCGCCCTTGTCCTGCAGCAGCTCGTCGTCCGCGCTCTTCACATACGCCAGCCCGTCGATGTCCAGCTCGAAGACCTCGGGGGCGTACTGCACGCAAATGCCGTCGCCGGTGCACAGGTCCTGGTCGATCCAGACTTCCAGCTCGTCGAGGCCTTCGTTCCGCACGGTCATCTCGCCTGCCGTTTCCTACCTACGTGAACCAATTGGAGCCAGCACTGACGGGTGTTGACCGACTCGACGATACAACCGCCCGCTTTCCGATGTTGATGGGTGGGTATTCCCCTGACGTGAGGACGTGCGCAAGGGTGAAGATCGGACACACTCCGACCGGGTTTGTGATCTAGGGGTTTCAACCTGCACCAGCCCAGGTAGGGTCTGGAAGCGTCCAGCTCCCCTTGGAGGAGGTGAGGACCGTGGCAGCCCACGACGACGACATGAACCGCGGCATCCGGCCCGGGCGAGGGTCTGACGACCCCGCGGGCCAGGTTGCCTATCTCGAGCAGGAGATCGCCGTCCTGCGGCGCAAGCTCGCCGACTCTCCGCGTCACACGAGGATTCTCGAAGAGCGGATCGTCGAGCTCCAGACCAACCTGGCCGGGGTGTCCGCTCAGAACGAGCGGCTCGCCAACACCCTCCGCGAGGCCCGCGACCAGATCGTGGCCCTCAAGGAGGAAGTGGACCGGCTCGCGCAGCCGCCGGCCGGCTTCGGTGTCTTCCTGCAGAACAATGAGGACGGCACGGCCGATATCTTCACCGGAGGACGGAAACTCCGGGTCAATGTCAGCCCGAGCGTCGAGGCCGAGGACCTCAGGCGTGGCCAGGAGGTCATGCTCAACGAGGCGCTCAATGTGGTCGAGGCCATGGCCTTCGAGCGGGCCGGGGACATCGTCACCCTCAAGGAGATCCTCGAGGACGGCGAGCGGGCCCTGGTCATCGGGCACACCGACGAGGAGCGGGTGGTGCGGCTCGCCGAGCCGCTGCTGGACGTCACCATCCGCCCCGGCGACGCCCTGCTGCTCGAATCCCGTTCCGGCTACGTCTATGAGGTCATCCCGAAGAGTGAGGTCGAGGAGCTCGTCCTCGAAGAGGTCCCGGACATCGACTACACGAAGATCGGCGGCCTGGGAAACCAGATCGAGCTGATCCGCGACGCGGTCGAGCTGCCGTACCTCTACCCCGACCTCTTCAAGGAGCACGAACTGCGGCCGCCCAAGGGCGTGCTGCTCTACGGCCCGCCCGGCTGCGGCAAGACGCTCATCGCCAAGGCGGTGGCCAACTCCCTTGCCAAGAAGGTCGCCGAGGTCACCGGCAAGCCCGCGGGGAAGAGCTTCTTCCTCAATATCAAGGGCCCCGAGCTGCTCAACAAGTACGTCGGTGAGACCGAGCGGCACATCCGGCTCATCTTCCAGCGCGCCCGGGAGAAGGCGAGCGAGGGCACGCCGGTCATCGTCTTCTTCGACGAGATGGACTCCCTCTTCCGCACCCGCGGCTCCGGAGTCAGCTCGGACGTGGAGAACACCATCGTCCCGCAGCTGCTCTCCGAGATCGACGGCGTGGAGGGCCTGGAGAACGTCATCGTCATCGGCGCCTCGAACCGCGAGGACATGATCGACCCGGCGATCCTGCGGCCCGGCCGGCTCGACGTCAAGATCAAGATCGAGCGTCCGGACGCCGAGGCGGCCAAGGACATCTTCTCGAAGTACCTCACCAAGACCCTGCCGGTGCACGCGGACGACCTGGCCGAGCACGGCGGGTCGGCCGGGGCCGCCGTCGCCGGCATGATCCAGTCGGTCGTCGAGCAGATGTACGCGGAATCCGAGGAGAACCGCTTCCTCGAGGTCACGTACGCCAACGGCGACAAGGAAGTCCTGTATTTCAAGGACTTCAACTCGGGTGCGATGATCCAGAACATCGTGGACCGGGCGAAGAAAATGGCCATCAAGGCATTCCTCGACCAGAACCAGAAGGGCATTCGCGTTTCCCATCTGCTCGCCGCCTGTGTGGACGAGTTCAAGGAGAACGAGGACCTGCCCAACACGACCAACCCGGACGACTGGGCCCGGATCTCCGGCAAGAAGGGCGAGCGGATCGTCTTCATCCGCACCCTCGTCACCGGAAAGCAGGGCGCGGACACCGGTCGCTCGATCGACACCGTGGCCAATACCGGCCAGTATTTGTAACACCGTCGTCCGGCCGCGGATGTCCTCTGCCCGCCCTTGGTGCCTCGGTGCCGGGCGGGTGCTCCGGGGGCGTCCGCGGCCGGACGCTTTTGCGCGGGCCGGAGCCCCGGCCCGCCGGGAATCGCGCCCGGCGGGCCCGGAGGGCACCGGGCGGTCTCCCGCGGGCACCCGGCTGCCCGGCCGGGCCGGGCGCGGCACGAACCGGAGCAATGACTGTAATGATCTCCCCACCGCCGCAAAGCCGTTCTAGGCTCTTCGGTACCGGGCCGCGAAGCACGTGGGGGATGCGCACGGACCGGAAGAGCAGCGGTACTTGAGCGGTGACCTCACTCCGGGGCGCCGCCGGGCTAGGAGGGCCGCATGACCGTACGGCGAGTAATGGGCATCGAGACGGAGTACGGGATCTCCGTCCCCGGTCACCCGAACGCCAATGCCATGCTCACCTCGTCCCAGATCGTCAACGCCTACGCGGCTGCGATGCACCGGGCGCGACGAGCCCGCTGGGATTTCGAGGAGGAGAACCCGCTGCGGGACGCCCGTGGCTTCGACCTCGCCCGCGAGGCCGCGGACTCCAGCCAGCTCACCGACGAGGACATCGGCCTGGCCAATGTCATCCTCACCAATGGCGCGCGGCTGTACGTGGACCACGCCCACCCCGAGTACAGCTCACCGGAGATCACCAATCCGCGCGACGCCGTGCTGTGGGACAAGGCGGGCGAGCGCATCATGGCCGAGGCCGCCGAGCGCGCCGCCCAGCTGCCCGGCGCCCAGCCCATCCACCTCTACAAGAACAACACCGACAACAAGGGCGCCTCCTACGGCACCCACGAGAACTATCTGATGAAGCGGGAGACCCCCTTCTCGGACATCGTGCGCCATCTGACGCCGTTCTTCGTCTGCCGGCAGGTCGTCACCGGCGCCGGCCGCGTCGGCATCGGCCAGGACGGCCGGGAGCACGGCTTCCAGCTCAGCCAGCGCGCGGACTACTTCGAGGTCGAGGTGGGCCTCGAAACCACCCTCAAGCGGCCCATCATCAACACCCGCGACGAGCCGCACGCCGACGCCGAGAAATACCGCAGGCTGCACGTCATCATCGGGGACGCCAACCTCTCCGAGATCTCCACCTACCTCAAGCTCGGCACCACCGCCCTGGTGCTGTCGATGATCGAGGACGGTTTCATCGCCGCCGACCTGGCCGTGGACCAGCCGGTCCGCACCCTCCACCAGGTGAGCCACGACCCCACGCTGCGCCGTCTGATCACGCTCCGCAGCGGCCGTACGCTCACGGCCGTACAGCTCCAGATGGAGTACTTCGAGCTGGCCCGCAAGTATGTGGAGGACCGCTTCGGCGCGGACGCGGACGAGCAGACCAAGGACGTCCTCGGCCGCTGGGAGGACGTGCTGAACCGGCTGGAGCACGACCCGATGAGCCTGTCCGGGGAGCTGGACTGGGTGGCCAAGCGCGAGGTGCTGGAGGGCTACCGCCGCCGGGACACCCTGGACTGGGACGCGGCCCGGCTGCACCTGGTGGACCTCCAGTACGCGGACGTCCGGGCCGACAAGGGCCTGTACAACCGGCTGGCGGCCCGCGGCCGGATGAAGCGGCTGCTGACGGAGGACGAGGTCCAGCGGGCCATCACGGCCCCGCCGGAGGACACCCGGGCCTATTTCCGCGGCCGGTGCCTGGAGCAGTACGCGGACGACGTGGCCGCCGCCTCCTGGGACTCGGTGATCTTCGACCTGCCGGGCCGTGACTCTCTGCAACGGGTGCCCACGCTGGAGCCGCTGCGCGGCACCCGCAACCACGTCAAGGAACTCCTGGACCGCTGTCGCACGGCCGAGGAACTGGTCCGCGTCCTGTCCGGGGGCTGAGAGGGGTCTGAGGTGAGCGCGTTCTGGGAATCATCACGGTGGTCCCGGGACGTTGTAGCAAGTGCGGGGCCGAACGCGGACCGTGCTTGTAGGGTCTGAACAGGTACATCCGATCTTGTACGTCGAACCGAGCGGGGTGAGGGACATGGCGACCAAGGACACCGGCGGCGGGCAGCAGAAGGCCACGCGTTCCACGGAGGAGGTCGAGGAGCAGGCGCAGGACGCGCAGGCTTCGGAGGACCTCAAGGAGCGCCAGGAGAAGCTGTCGGACGACGTGGACTCCGTGCTGGACGAAATCGATGATGTGCTCGAGGAGAACGCGGAGGACTTCGTGCGGTCCTTCGTTCAGAAGGGTGGCCAGTAGGCCGCTTTCCCCTTCGAATCGAAGGGGAAGGTGCGGGTCGCCTCCGGTGCGGCGGGACGACTGCCTCCCGGGGCCGGCCTCCGCCGTGCCCGCCGCAAGGCCCCGGCAGAGCTTGTGGATCACTGCCACGCGGCAGGTAAGGTCCGTGGCGTGCTGGTTTCAACTGCAATTCGACGCTCGGCACGTTGGACGACGATATGGACGTCATGCGCCGAGCCATCGCTTACTCGGAAGGAAACGTGTGGAAGCCAACCCTCGTAGCATCGGGCGTCTACCAGCTGCCTTCCTGACGCCCGGCTCGTCGTCCTTCATGGACTTCCTCGGTACGCACCAGCCGGACCTGCTGCCGGGCAACCGGCAGCTGCCGCCGCTGAAGGGCGCCGTCGAGGCGCCGCACGGCACGACCATCGTCGCCGCGTCGTTCCCCGGCGGTGTGGTGCTGGCGGGCGACCGCCGGGCGACGATGGGCAACGTCATCGCGCAGCGGGACATCGAGAAGGTCTTCCCGGCCGACGAGTACTCGGCCGTCGGCATCGCCGGCACCGCCGGGCTGGCCGTCGAGATGGTCAAGCTCTTCCAGCTCGAACTCGAGCACTTCGAGAAGGTGGAAGGCGTCCAACTCTCCCTGGAGGGCAAGGCGAACCGGCTGTCCACGATGATCCGCAGCAACCTCGGCATGGCCATGCAGGGCCTCGCCGTGGTGCCGCTCTTCGCCGGCTGGGACGTCGACCGCGGCAAGGGCCGCATCTTCTCCTACGACGTGACGGGCGGACGCTCCGAGGAGCACGGATTCGCGGCGACCGGCTCCGGCTCGGTCTTCGCGCGCGGTGCGCTCAAGAAGCTCTTCCGTGAGGACCTGACGGAGGCTCAGACCACCATGCTCGTCGTCCAGGCGCTGTACGACGCGGCCGATGACGATTCGGCGACCGGCGGGCCCGATCTCGCCCGCCGGATCTATCCGATCGTCACCGTCATCACCGACGAGGGGTTCCGCAGGCTGACCGACGCGCAGTGCTCCGAGGTCGTCCGCGCGATCCACGAGCGGCGCCTGCAGGAGCCGGACGGCCCGCGGGCCGCGCTGCTCTGACGCCCGACGGACCCCTCACCACTGACAGAAAGGGACGGACAGCCGGTGTCGACGCCGTTCTATGTCTCACCCCAGCAGGCCATGGCCGACCGCGCCGAGTATGCCCGCAAGGGCATCGCCCGCGGCCGCAGCGTCGTCGTACTCCAGTACACCGACGGCGTTCTCTTCGTCGCCGAGAACCCGTCCCGCGCCTTGCACAAGGTCAGCGAGATCTACGACCGGATCGCCTTCGCCGCGGTGGGCAAGTACAACGAGTTCGAGAACCTGCGGATCGGCGGTGTGCGCTACGCCGATCTGCGCGGTTACACCTACGACCGCGACGATGTGACGGCCCGCGGTCTCGCGAACGTCTACGCCCAGACGCTGGGCACGATCTTCTCCAGCGCCGCGGAGAAGCCGTACGAGGTCGAACTGATCGTCGCCGAGGTCGGGCCCGGTCCCGAGGACGACCAGATCTACCGGCTGCCGCACGACGGCTCGATCGTCGACGAGCACGGCTCGGTCGCGGTCGGCGGCAACGCCGACCAGATCAGCAGTTATCTCGACCAGCGGCACCGGGACGGGATGACGCTCGCCGAGGCGCTCAAGCTCGCCGTCGAGTCGCTCACCCGTGACAACAACGGCGGCGAGCGCACCCTGACGGCCGAACAGCTGGAGGTCGCGGTCCTGGACCGGACGCGTCCGCAGCAGCGGAAGTTCAAGCGGCTGCTGGGCCGTCAGCTCTCCCGGCTCCTGGAGGGACACGCCGCCGATGTGAGCGTCGACGAAGCCGAGGAGCCGCTGTCCGCCGAGGATTCGGCGGCGGACCCGACGGAGTCCTCCGAGGGTTAGGCCGTATCGTCCGCACCCCCGCCGCGCGGGGTGTCATCAAACGCCGGACGGGCTGGATTGGCGAGGTCGGCCGAATCCAGCCCGTCCGGCGTTTGAGGACGCGCCCGCAGGGCGCTCGCCGCCGCAGGCGGCAAAGACGGCTCGCGGCCGAAGACGCGCCGGTCCCGGCTATCGCGCCGCGTCCCGCGAAGAGGACCCGCGCGCGACGAACTCCACCGGCAGCGTCGTAGGCGCCGGAGGCCGCCCGTCCAGTACCGCCATCAGCGCGCGCATGCCCGCCTCGCCCACGGCCTCGGCGGGCAGCCGGACCGTCGTCAGCTCCGGTTCGACGGCCGTCGCCAGGGGCAGATCGTCGAAACCGGTCACCGAGACGTCGTCGGGCACCCGCAGTCCCAGCCGCCGGGCCGCCTTGCAGGCGCCCGCCGCCAGGATGTCGCTGTCGCAGATCAGCGCGGTGGGCCTCGGGCCGGGGCCGGCGAGGGCCCGTTCGGCGGCCGCCCGGCCCGCCCGGACGTCGAGGGCCGCGGGCTCCGTCGTCAGCGCCGCGTCCGCGACCCCGGCCAGGGTGTCGGCCAGGGCCCGGGCCCGGATGTGGAAGGTCCACGAGTCCACGTCCGCCGCGAGGTGCGCGAACCGGCGGTGACCGAGCCCCAGCAGATATGCGGTGATCTGGCGCATGCCGTCGGCGATGTCGAGGTTGACGGTCGCCGACGCCTCCGTCCGCCCGGGGTCGCTGTCGAGCATGACGAGGGGCAGATCGCCGTCGAGGAGGTCGGACAGCGCGTCCACCGCCATGGACGAGGCGATGACCCCGTCCAGCGTCGCGCGGGCGGAGGCGAAGGGGTCGCGGGCGGGCCCGGTGCCCTCCGGGGACGGGTAGAGGACCACGCCGACGCCGTGCTCGGCGGCGGCCCGGGCGGCCCCGGTGTAGACGCGGGCGAAGAACTCGTTGGTGAGCGCGGGCACCACCAGCAGGGCCGTGCGGGTACGGCCCAGCCGCAGATCGCGCGCCGCGAGGTTCGGCCGGTAGCCCAGCTCCCGCGCGGCGGTGCGCACGGCCCCGGCGGTCCGCTCGGAGACCCGGCCGCGCCATTTGTCGCCCATGACCAGCGAGACCGTGGCCTGGGACACCCCCGCGGCACGCGCCACGTCCCGGCTGGTGATCCGCGCGCGCGGCTGCCCCAGCTCACGGACGTTCGGCCACCGCTCGTCCCCGCGCTTCGCCGCACGCCCGCGCCACGAGCCCTGCTCTGTCTCCGCCACCGGTCCGCGCCCCTTTTCCCGTGTCCCCGCCTGTTTCCCGCTCGCCTCGCGAGTGGACCCGCGGGTTGGCGACATGGTACGTATAACGCCGAAGGTTATACGTAAAACCCGAGCTGGCTCGGTCGATGAAGGTGGACAGATGATGGCGGCCGGCTACGGCGAAATGCTCAGGACGCGGCACGCGGCGCGCTTGCTCGCGGGCACGCTGGTGGGGCGGCTGCCGAGCGCGACCGCCGCTCTGGCGATCGTGCTCTTCGCCCGCGCGGAAGGCGGCAGCTACGCCCTCGCGGGCGCGCTGTCGGCCGTCTACGGCGTGGGCAACGCCATCGGTCAGCCGCTGCTGGGCCGGGCCGTGGACCTCCTCGGCCAGCCGCGCGTGATGCTGCCCTCCGCCGTGCTCTCCGCGCTCGGCATGGTGCTCTTCTGCGTGGTCGGTCTGGAGCCGCTGCCGCTGGCCTACGCGGCCATGGCCGTCGCCGGATTCTTCACCCCGCCCCTGGAGGGCGGCCTGCGGGCCCTGTGGCCGGACGTCCTCCAGCGCGAGGACCGCATCCACGCCGCGTACGCGCTCGACGCCGTCGCCCAGGAAGTCATGTACGCGGTCGGCCCGCTGGCCGTCACCCTCATCGTCGCCGCCTGGTCCGAGGCCGCCGCGCTGCTCGTCATCAACGCGATAGGCGTGCTCGGCGCCCTGGCCGTGGTCACCTCCCCGCCCTCCCGCAAGTGGCGCAGCGCGCCCCGTGAGGCGCACTGGCTGGGGGCGCTGCGCTCGCGCGGGCTGCTCGTGCTGCTCGGGGCGTTCTTCTTCGTCGGTTCGGCGCTCGGCTCGATCTCGGTGGCGTCGGTGGCGTACGCCGACGAGCACGGCGGCGGCATGGTCTCCAGCTATCTGCTGTCCGCCCTCGGTGTCGGCGCGCTCATCGGTGGTGTCGTCTACGGCGGCCGGCAGTGGGCGGGCGAGCCCGAGCGCCGCCTGCGGCTGCTCGTCGCGGGGCTCGCGGTCTGCTACCTGCCGCTGCTGCTCGTCCCGGGTGTCGTCGGCATGACCGTGCTCGCCGGTCTGGCCGGAGTCTTCCTCGCGCCGTCGCTGGCGTGCGCGTTCGTCGTCGTGGACCGCCACGCGCCGCGCGGCACCGTCACCGAGGCCTTCTCCTGGCTGGTGACCGCCTTCGGCGTGGGGGCCTCGATCGGGATAGCCGTGGTCGGCCCGGCCGTGGAGTACGGCGGATCCGAGGCCGGTTTCGCGGTCGCCGTGGGCGGCGGCGCGGTCGCCCTGCTGGTGCTCCTGGCGGCGCGGCGTTCCTTCGGGCCGCCCCCGGTCACCGTGGCCGAAGCCGGCGTGTTGCCGGAAACTGATCGAATCGGTGCCGTCGAACCCGGTTTCAGCGCAGGGCATCAGGCGTAATGTTCAGACATGGATCGCCGCATTTTCGGGCTGGAGAACGAGTACGGCGTCACGTGCACGTTCAGGGGACAGCGCCGACTGTCACCTGACGAAGTGGCGCGCTACCTCTTCCGCCGTGTCGTTTCCTGGGGCCGCAGCAGCAATGTCTTCCTGCGGAACGGCGCCCGCCTCTACCTGGACGTGGGATCGCACCCGGAATACGCAACACCCGAGTGCGACAACGTGATCGAGCTGGTCACGCACGACAAGGCGGGCGAGCGCATTCTCGAAGGTCTGCTCGTCGACGCCGAGCGCCGCCTGCACGAGGAGGGGATCGCGGGCGACGTCTATCTGTTCAAGAACAACACCGATTCCGCCGGAAACTCCTACGGATGCCATGAGAACTACCTCGTGGCCCGGCACGGGGAGTTCTCCCGGCTGGCGGACATCCTCATCCCCTTCCTCGTCACCCGCCAGTTGCTGTGCGGAGCGGGGAAGGTGCTCCAGACCCCGCGCGGCGCGGTGTACTGCGTCAGCCAGCGCGCCGAGCACATCTGGGAGGGCGTCAGCTCCGCCACCACCCGCTCGCGCCCGATCATCAACACCCGGGACGAGCCGCACGCGGACGCCGAGCGCTACCGCAGGCTGCACGTCATCGTCGGCGATTCGAACATGTCCGAGACGACGATGCTGCTCAAGGTCGGGGCCACCGATCTGGTGCTGCGCATGATCGAGGCGGGCACGGTGATGCGGGACCTGACGCTGGAGAACCCGATCCGGGCCATCCGCGAGGTCAGCCACGACATCACGGGCACCCGCAAGGTGCGTCTCGCCAGCGGCCGGGAGGCCTCCGCCCTGGAGGTCCAACAGGAGTACTACGAGAAGGCCGTGGACTTCTGCGAGCGCCGCGGCATCCGCACGGGCACGGTCGAGCGCGTCCTGGAGCTGTGGGGCCGCACCCTGGAGGCGATCCGGGACGAGGACCTGGACCGGATCTCCACCGAGATCGACTGGGTGATGAAGTACCAGCTCATCGAGAAGTACCGCACGAAGAACAACATCACCATGTCGCATCCGAGGGTCGCCCAGATAGATCTGGCCTACCACGACATCCACCGCCGCCGGGGGCTGTACTACCTCCTGGAGCGGCGCGGTCAGGCCGCCCGGGTCTGCAACGACCTCAAGATCTTCGAGGGCAAGTCCGTGCCCCCGCAGACCACCCGGGCCCGGCTGCGCGGTGATTTCATCCGCCGCGCACAGGAGCAGCGGCGGGACTTCACCGTCGACTGGGTGCACCTCAAGCTCAACGACCAGGCGCAGCGCACGGTGTTGTGCAAGGACCCCTTCCGGTCGGTGGACGACCGGGTGGAGAAGCTGATCGCCGGGATGTGAGCCCGGGCGCCGTATGAAGGTTGTATGAGAGTGGTACGAGCGCGGTCGGGCGCCGGGCCCCGGGTCCGGCGCCCGACCGTGTCGGGCAGGGTTGATCGGCGGAGCACAGGCCGTAAAGTGGCGGGCACTGCCAAGCCACCCCCCTAGCCCGAGTTGGACTGATGCTGCAATTCCTCGGGGGCCGACCCCCGCACGCTCGCTCGTACTCGAAGAACCCGCGTCGCTTCGCCGTCGCGTTGGCCGTGCCCGCCCTGCTCTTCGCCGCCACGGCGTGCGGGTCCGAGGACGGCGGCTCCTCCGGCGCGCGGGTGAAGGTGGAGGGGAAGTTCGGGGAGAAGCCCGAGATCTCCACGCCCAAGGACGCGAAGCCCTCCGACAAGCTCGTCGTCAAGACGCTCACCGAGGGCTCGGGCGAGAAGGTGGAGAAGGGCGGCTTCGTGCGCCTCGACTTCGCCGGGCAGACCATGAAGGACGACAAGTCCCTCGGTGGCACCTGGACCACCCAGCCGGGCGCCAAGGGCCCCCGCCGCCAGATGGTGGCGCAGGTCGGCCAGCCCAGCCAGGAGATGCCGGCCAAGGTGCTGGAGCAGGTGACCGGCAAGAAGGCGGGTACCCGCTTCGAGGTCGAGGGCACGGCGAAGGCGCTGATCGGCGATCAGCTCAACCCGCAGGCGGGCGTCAAGCCGGAGGACGGCCTGGTGTGGGTGATCGACGTCGTGGCGACGAAGAAGCTCGACCCCAAGAGTGAGGTCACGGGCGAGCAGGCCGCCCCGGCCTCGGGCATGCCCGAGGTGAAGTACAACTCCAAGAAGGCCGCGAGCATCACGATCCCCAAGGGGGAGAAGGCGCCGGCCGACCTCAAGGAGCAGGTGCTGATCAAGGGCAGCGGCCCGGAGGTCAAGGCCGGCGACGGTCTGATCGCGCAGTACACCGGTGTGAAGTGGGAGAACGGAGAGAAGTTCGACTCCTCCTGGGACCACAACGGTGCCACGGGTTTCCAGATCGGTACCGGCTCGGTCGTCCAGGGCTGGGACAAGGGCCTGGCCGGCAAGCACGTGGGAGACCGGGTCGAGCTGGTCATCCCGCCGAAGCTGGGCTACGAGGGCCAGCCGCAGAGCGGTCTCGACAAGAACACGCTGGTCTTCGTCGTGGACATCGTGGGCAAGGTCTGACCGTCGCCGGTTCGGGGATCTGCCAGAATTGCACGGTTGTCTGCAAGATTCTTTCGTAGGAGCACTTCGTGAGCATCGACAAGCCCGAGATCGACTTCCCCGAGGGCGAGCCGCCGGCCGACCTTGTGATCAAGGACATCTGGGAGGGTGACGGTGCCGTCGCCAAGGCCGGCGACTTCGTCAAGGTCCACTACGTGGGCGTTGCCTTCTCCACCGGCGAGGAGTTCGACGCGAGCTGGAACCGTGGTACCCCGCTGGAGTTCAAGCTGGGTGCCGGCCAGGTCATCGCGGGCTGGGACCAGGGTGTCCAGGGCATGAAGGTCGGCGGCCGCCGCCGGCTGACCATCCCCGCGCACCTCGCCTACGGTGACCATGGTGCCGGCGGTGGCGTGATCGCCCCGGGCGAGACGCTGATCTTCGTCTGTGACCTGATGGCGGTCTGATCCGGTCTGATCCGGTCGTCGGTGAAGGCCGAGGGCCCATGCCTCCTGGCATGGGCCCTCGGCTTTTGCCGTACGCCGTGCGAGCGGTACGGTCAACGGTTGAGAGCACAAGTAGAGAGGGCGTCGATGGCGATTGCCAAGGCCGAGCGGCTGATGAACCTGGCGCTGTGCCTGTTGGGCACCCGCCGGCCGCTCAGCAAGCGGGAGTTGCGGGGCTCGATCGAGGCATACCTAGAGGCCTTCGGGCCGGGTAACGCTGCGGCCTTCGGGCCGGGGAGCGCCACGCTTGCGGGGCCGTCGGGCGAGTCCGGGCCGGATGCCGTCGCCGCCTCCGCGTCGGGCAAGCGCTCCGGGGCGGGCAGCTCCGAGGACGCCTTCAACCGGATGTTCGAGCGCGACAAGGACGATCTGCGCGAGCTGGGTCTGATCATCGAGACCGTCGAGGGTATCGACGGGGAGATCGGCTATCTCGCCCGCCGGGACAGCAACCGGCTGCCTCCGATCACTCTCGACGTCGAGGAGGCCGCCGCGCTCGGCCTGGCGGCCAAGGTGTGGCAGCAGGCCCGGCTGGCCGGTGCCGCCAGTGGCGCGCTGCAGAAGCTGCGGGCGGCCGGGATGCCGCTCGCGGAGGACACGTACGAGAGTCAGAGCGCGCTCGAACCGCGTATTCCCGTGCACGAGGCCGCGTTCGAGCCGCTGATGCTGGCCGCCCGGGACCGCCGGACGGTCGTCTTCGACTATCACAAGGCCAATGCCGCCCGCCCGGAGCAGCGGCATGTCGAGCCGTGGATCCTGGAGTGCTGGCGCGGCCACTGGTACCTGGCCGGCTGGGACCGCGACCGCGGTGCCGAGCGGGTGTTCCGGCTCTCCCGGATCACGGGCAAGGTGCGTTCGCGGGCCGTGCCGTTCACCGTCCCGGTGCCGGACCACGTCACGGTCCGCGAGACGGTCGAGACCTGGTCGGGGGAGACGGCCACCCGTACCGCCCGGATCACCGTGCGGGCCGGTCACGGTTATCCGCTGCGCGCCCGTGCCACGGCGACCCGGGAGGCGGGCGACGGCTGGGACGAGCTGGAGATTCCGTACGGGCACGGGCTGGACGCCTGGCTGGTGGAGTTCGGCCCCGATGTGCGGGTGCTGGAGCCGGCGGAGCTGCGGGCCGATGTGCTCGACCGGCTGCGTGCCGTGGCCGAGGGCTGAGACCGCCCGGGTCCGAGCGGGACCAGTTCGCACCAGAGTTGACCCAAGTGGAAGGGCACGGACCGACTTCTTATGGCCGGCAACGCCATTGACCAGACCCGGCGGATGCTTTCGCTGGTGACCTATTTGCGCGAGCGCCCCGGCGCCCGTGTCACCGATGTGGCCCGTGCCTTCGGCATCACCGAGGACGAGCTGATCGGTGACCTCGATGTACTGCCGATGTGCGGGACCAGCTTCCGCGGCGGCGACCTCCTGGACATCGACACCGACGGCGACCGCATCTGGTGGCACAATCCCGACGCCTCGGGCACCAGCACGGGCGAGCCGCTGCGGCTGGCGGCCGACGAGGCCACCGCGCTGCTGGTGGCCGCGCGCGCCGTCGCCACCCTGCCCGGGCTGCGCGAGGGCGACCGGCAGGCCCTGCTGCGGGCCACCGCCAAGCTGGAGGCCGCGGCCGGGGAGGCGGCGGGCGCCAGTTCCCGGCTCTCGGTGACCTTCGAGTCCGAGGGCGGTGTCTTCGCGGACGTCGACCGGGCCATCGCCGAGCGCCGCCGGCTGTGGCTGCGCTACTACTCGCCCGCGCGGGACGAACTCACCGAGCGCGAGGTCGACCCGATCCGGCTGTTCGCCGTGGGCCACACCTATATGGAGGCGTGGTGCCGGCTGTCGGAGGCCCGCCGCACCTTCCGGCTCGACCGGGTCGCCGAGATCAGGCTGCTCGACGAACCCTCCGACCCGCCGCCGGTGGAGCTGCGTGATCTGTCCGAGAGCCTGGTGCAACCCGCCGCCGAGGACCCCGAGGTCGTCGTCGAGGTCGGGCCCGGCGGGCGCTGGGTCGCCGAGTACTACCCCCACGACAGCGCCGAGGAGCTGCCCGACGGCGGTCTGCGGATCACGCTGCGCACCCCGGACCCGGCTTCGCTGCGCCGGCTGGCGTTGCGGCTCGGCCGGGACGGGCGGATCGTCTCGCCGCGCGCGCTGGCCGACAGTGCGCGGGACGCGGCCCGCGAGGCGCTCGCGGCGTACGGAGAGTAGGAGGGCTGGTCCAGTTGCGAGTGACAGGGGACGGGATGAACGTGAGGACCACGGCCGCCGCCGTCTTCAAGGCGGCCTGCCCCGACTGCCGGGGCCGTTTCGAGCTGACAGCGGGTGCGCTGCGGCTGGCGATCGGCGCCAGCCACCGGACCACGTTCTACTCCTTCACCTGCCCGGACTGCGGGCACGCCGTCCGCAGGCCGGCCGGGGAGCGGATCGTGGAGCTGCTGACCGGCGGCGGGGTGCGGACGCTGCGTTTGCACTCCACCGTGTGACACGCTTCTTCCAGCCGGCTCGCGGCCCTTTCCCGCCCGTTTCACGTCCCTTTCCGGCGGTGCCCCCGCCGCGCCGCCCGTCCTTTTCCGCCCGATAGGCTCCTCCCATGCTCTGGCCCATGCTCGCCATCGCCCTCGCCTTCTGCGGCATCGCCGTGCTGGGTGTCCTCGCCGCACGGGTGTTCGTCGAAGTGCGCCGGCTGGCCCGGCAGGTGGCGACGAGCTCGCAGCGCATC
The DNA here is from genome assembly GCF_055582085.1 of Streptomyces sp. NPDC042259. Lineage (NCBI taxonomy): Bacteria > Bacillati > Actinomycetota > Actinomycetes > Kitasatosporales > Streptomycetaceae > Streptomyces > Streptomyces sp. NPDC042259. Next base: position 129,175 of record NZ_JBVJDW010000006.1, read on the forward strand.
ACCCGCGCCGCCGAGGACCTCGAACGGGCCGCGGCCCCGCTCGCGGCGCAGACCGCGCACACGCTGCGTCAGGACGGATGACCGTAGGTCAGCGGGCTCGCACGGCCCCTGCTGGGGTTTCGGGCCGGGCGGTAGTCTGGTCCGGGTGGCCCTGAGGCGAGGCGCAGGGCCACGTACGGGAGTACGCACAGGGATTGCCCAGCGTTTACCCCTGCGCGTTACGATCGCTGACGTACGGCTGGTGGACATATGTCCGATCAGTCGGCCAGCCCCACACCCATGCCGCTTCGGTGAGAAGGTAATCGCTTATGTTCGGAAGGCTCGGCGCCCCCGAGATCATTCTCATTCTCGTCGTCATCGTCCTGCTGTTCGGTGCGAAGAAGCTTCCGGACATGGCGCGCTCCCTCGGCAAGTCCGCCCGGATCCTCAAGAGCGAGGCCAAGGCCATGAAGTCCGAGGGCCAGGACAACGCCTCCGCCCCGGCCGACCCGCCGGCCACCGCCACGCCTCGTACGATCAAGGCCGCTCCCGGTGATGTCGCCGGTGCCCGCCCGGTGACCGAGCCGGGCGACCGCACCACGCAGCACTGAGCAGCCGTACAGACCCAGCACTGACCGAGGGATCGGGCCGGCCGTCCTTGGCGTCCGCCTGCCGCACGAGATAGGGACGTGGGTTGCTCAAGTCTGCCCGCAAGAAGGAGAAGGACCCCGAGGGGCGGATGCCGCTCGCGGAGCACCTGCGGGAACTGCGGAACCGTCTGGCGAAGGCGGTGCTGGCCATTGTCGTGGTGGCGCTCATCGCCGCGTTCTACAACACGCAGCTCATGGACTTCCTGTCCAGCCCCGTTCCCAAGTGCCCCGACCGCGACCTGGCCCAGAGCCACGGCGGCAACTGCGCGGTCCTGACGTTCAACTCCTTGGGAGCGCCGTTCGGGACGGTGGTGAAGGTGTGCCTGCTCGCGGGCGTCACGGTCTCCTCCCCGGTCTGGCTCTACCAGCTGTGGGCGTTCCTCGCCCCCGGTCTGCACAAGAACGAGAAGAAGTACACGGTCGCCTTCGTGGCGACGGCCGCTCCGCTTTTCGTCGCGGGCGCCTACCTCGCCTACCTGATCATGCCCATGAGCATGCGGGTGCTGCTCAGCATCACCCCGGAGACCGCGGCCAACACCCTCAGCCTGAACGACATCCTCGACTTCACGGTCCGGATGATCCTGGTCTTCGGCCTGGCCTTCGAGCTGCCCTTGGTGCTCGTCATGATGAACATGGTCGGCATGGTCTCGGGCAAGACCATGGCCACGTGGTGGCGCGGCGTCGTGATGGGCATCTTCGTCTTCGGCGCGATCGCCACGCCCAGCACCGACCCCTTCGGCATGTGCATCCTCGCCGTCCCGATCATCGTCCTGTACTTCATCGCCGTCGGGTTCTCCCTCCTCAACGACAAGCGGCGGGTCAGGAACAACCCCGATGCCCTGCTCGACGACGACGAGGCGTCCCCACTGGACCTCACCCCGCTGCCCCTCGGCGACTCCGAGCCGATGCCGGCCCTCCCGGGGCAGGCCGGTGCGAGCGGCGACGCGGGCGGCGAGCGGCCCACCCGCCGGGGCGGCTACGACGACGTGACCTGATCCGGGCCCGGACGGCCGACGGACACCGACGCCGCGGGGCGGTCGCCAGGACGGCGACCGCCCCGCGGCGTTCGCGCGCCCGGGCCGTACGATCTCGGCCGGCCGGTGTGCGGGCCGCCGGCCGGCCGGTAGTGTCCCGGCGTGACCAGCGACATCACGCTCTTCGTCAACCCCACGGCGGGCCGCGGCCGGGGCGCCCGCGCCACGCGGCCCGCCGCCCGGGTGCTCCGCGACGCCGGCTTCGCCGTCCGTACCGTGCTGGGGGAGGACGCGCCGGACGCCCTGCGGCGGGCCCGGCGGGCGGTCGAGGCCGGTACCGGCGCGCTGATAGCCGTCGGCGGGGACGGCATGGTCTCGCTCGCCCTCCAGGCCGTCGCCGGGACCGGGACCCCCTTCGGCGTGGTGGCCGTCGGCACCGGCAACGACTTCGCCCGCACGTGCGGCCTGCCCGTCCGCGACCCCGAGGCGGCGGCCCGGCTCATCGCCGACGCACTCAAGGGGGACGGCGGACGGCCCGTCGACCTCGGCAGGGTGGTGCGGGGGGACGGCCGCGGGGAGACGGGCACGGCGGCGGGCACCTGGTTCGGCACCGTCCTCGCCTCCGGCTTCGACTCCCGGGTCAACGACCGGGGCAACCGCATGCGCCTGCCGGTCGGACGGCTGCGGTACGACGTGGCGGTGCTGGCCGAGCTGGCGGCGCTGCGAGCCCTGCCGTACCGGATCCGCTTCGACGACGGGCCGTGGCGGCAGGTGGCGGCGACCTTGATCGCGGTCGGCAACGGCGCCTCGTACGGCGGCGGCATGCGGATCTGCGGGGACGCGCGCATGGACGACGGCCTCTTCGACATCACGATCGTCGGCCCGTGCAGCCGCTCGACCCTGCTGAGGGTCTTCCCCCGGGTCTACAAGGGCACCCACCTCGACCATCCCCGGGTGAGCGTGCACCGGGCGGCGAAGGTGACGCTGGAAGCCGTCCCCGGGAGCGGCCCGGGAGACGACGGCGGCACCGGGTACGCCGACGGCGAGCCGCTCGGGCCGCTGCCGCTCACCGCCGAGACGGTGCCCGCGGCCGTGCGGCTGCTGGGAGCTCGATAAAGATCGGGTGCGCTGTCAGGGGTCCCCGGTAGGCTCGTACACAAGATGACCGACGACACCATGTCCCCTGCTGAGCGCTACGCCCTGTCGCGTGTGCGCGCCGCCGAGCAGGCCACCGCGCTCGCCCCCTTCCGCGAGATGTACGACTTCGAGCTCGACCCCTTCCAGATAGAGGCCTGCCGGGCCCTGGAAGCCGGAAAGGGAGTGCTGGTCGCGGCGCCGACCGGCTCCGGCAAGACCATCGTGGGCGAGTTCGCCGTCCACCTGGCCCTGTCCCAGGGCCGCAAGTGCTTCTACACCACCCCCATCAAGGCGCTGTCGAACCAGAAGTACAGCGATCTCGTCAAGCGCTACGGCACCGGCAAGGTCGGCCTGCTCACCGGCGACAACAGCGTCAACGCCGACGCCCCGGTGCTCGTCATGACCACCGAAGTGCTGCGCAACATGCTCTACGCCGGCTCCCCGGCGCTGACCGGCCTCGGCCACGTGGTCATGGACGAGGTGCACTACCTCTCCGACCGCTTCCGCGGCGCCGTCTGGGAGGAGGTCATCATCCACCTCCCCGAGTCGGTGACGCTGGTCTCCCTGTCGGCCACCGTCTCCAACGCCGAGGAGTTCGGCGACTGGCTGGACACGGTGCGCGGCGACACCGAGGTGATCGTCTCCGAGGAGCGGCCCGTCCCCCTCTGGCAGCACGTGCTGGCCGGCCGGCGGATGTACGACCTCTTCGAGGAGGAGACGGACCACGGCGGCCGCGGCGCCGCCCGCCGCGAGGTCAACCCCGACCTGCTGCGCATGGCCCGCATGGAGAACAGCCGCACCTACAACCCGCGTGAGCGCCGCCGCGGCAAGATGGTGCGCGAGGCCGACCGCGAGCGGGAGCGCCGCCAGCGCGGCCGGATCTGGACACCCGGCCGCCCCGAGGTCATCGAGCGGCTCGACGCCGAGGGCCTGCTGCCCGCCATCACCTTCATCTTCAGCCGCGCGGCCTGCGAGGCGGCCGTACAGCAGTGCCTGTACGCGGGCCTGCGGCTCAACGACGACGCGGCACGGGCCAGGGTCAGGGAGATCGTCGAGGAGCGCACGGCCGCCATCCCCGACGAGGACCTGCACGTCCTGGGGTACTTCGAGTGGCTGGAGGGCCTGGAGCGGGGCATCGCCGCGCACCACGCGGGCATGCTGCCGACCTTCAAGGAGGTCGTCGAGGAACTCTTCGTCAAGGGCCTGGTCAAGGCCGTCTTCGCCACCGAGACCCTCGCCCTCGGCATCAACATGCCCGCCCGCACCGTCGTGCTGGAGAAGCTCGTCAAGTGGAACGGCGAGCAGCACGCCGACATCACCCCCGGCGAGTACACCCAGCTGACCGGCCGCGCCGGACGGCGCGGCATCGACATCGAGGGCCACGCGGTCGTGCTGTGGCAGCGCGCCATGGACCCCGACGCGCTCGCGGGCCTCGCCGGTACGCGCACCTACCCCCTGCGCTCCAGCTTCAAGCCGTCGTACAACATGGCGGTCAACCTCGTCTCGCAGTTCGGCCGGCACCGTTCGCGGGAGCTGCTGGAGACCTCCTTCGCGCAGTTCCAGGCCGACAAGTCGGTCGTCGGGATCTCCCGCCAGGTGCAGAAGAACGAGGAGGGCCTCGCCGGATACCGGGAGGCCATCGAGTGCCACCTCGGTGACTTCGAGGAGTACGCGCGGCTGCGCCGCGAGCTGAAGGACCGCGAGACGGAGCTGGCCAAGCAGGGCGCCAACCAGCGGCGGGCCGCCGCGGCGGCCGCGCTGGAGAAGCTCAAGCCCGGCGACGTCATCCACGTCCCCACCGGCAAGTTCGCGGGCCTGGCCCTGGTGCTGGATCCCGGTCTGCCCGCCGGGCGCACCGACCCCCGCCGCGGCTACGACCCGTACGACGGGCCGCGCCCGCTCGTCCTCACCGCCGAGCGGCAGGTCAAGCGGCTCGCCGCGATCGACTTCCCGGTGCCGGTCGAGGCGCTGGAGCGGATGCGGGTGCCCAAGTCCTTCAACCCGCGCAGCCCGCAGTCGCGGCGCGACCTGGCTTCCGCGCTGCGCACGAAGGCCGGGCACATCGAGCCCGACCGGCACCGCAAGCAGCGCTCCGCCGCCGCCGACGACACCGAGATCACCCGGCTGCGCACGGCCCTGCGCGCCCACCCCTGCCACGGGTGCGACGAGCGGGAGGACCACGCCCGCTGGGCCGAGCGCTACCACCGGCTGCAGCGCGACACCCGCCAGCTGGAACGGCGCATCCAGGGCCGGACGAACACCATCGCCCGCACCTTCGACCGCATCTGCGCGCTGCTGACCGACCTCGGTTATCTGCGTGCCGACGAGGTGACCGAGGACGGCCGCAGACTGGCGCGGCTCTACGGCGAGCTGGACCTGCTGGCGTCCGAGTGCCTGCGGGACGGTGTCTGGGACGGTCTGGGGCCGGCCGAGCTGGCGGCCTGTGCCTCGGCGCTGGTGTACGAGGCCCGCGCGGCCGACGACGCGGTGGCGCCGAAGCTGCCCACGGGCGCGGCGAAGGACGCCCTCGCCGAGATGGTCCGGATCTGGGGCCGGCTGGACGCCCTGGAGGAGGAGCACCGCATCAACCAGGCCGAGGGCGTCGGCCAGCGCGAGCCCGATCTCGGCTTCGCCTGGCCCGCGTACCGGTGGGCGTCGGGGCACGGGCTGGACGAGGTGCTCCGCGAGATCGAGATGCCGGCGGGCGACTTCGTGCGCTGGACCAAGCAGCTGATCGACGTCCTCGGCCAGATCGCCGCGGCGGCCCCGCAGGGCAGCCCGGTCGCGCGCAACGCGCGCAAGGCGGTGGAGGGGCTGCTGCGGGGGGTTGTCGCGTACTCGTCGGTGGGGTAGCCGGCGGTCTTTTCGCCTGCGGGCCGGTTTTGCCGCCTGCGGCGGCGGGCGCCCTGCGGGCGCGTCCTCAATCGCCGGACGGGCTGGTTTTGGCTGACCTCAGCCGAATCAAGCCCGTCCGGCGATTGAGGACTACCGCCGCGCAGCGGTGGTGCCGCACCGCGAGGGTCACCGCGTCGGGCGAAAACCCCGTCGGCGCCGGGCCAAGGCATACGTGCCGGCGGCGGCCAGTACGGCGGCGGCGGCGCTCACGCCGGCCACCGTGCCGATGCCGTAGCCGTCTTCGTCCTCGTCGGCGCCCTCGTCCTCGTCGTCGCTCCCGGCGCTCAGCGCCGTCTCGCTGGTCTTGTCCTTGGCCTCGTCGTAGTCCTGGGGGCCGGCGCAGAACGCGCGGTTGCCGGGGTCCATTTCGGGCACCACGGTCAGGTCGACGGTGTCCACGGCCTCGCCCTGGCCGTGGTCCTTCAGCTCCACCGGATACGTGCCGGGCTTGATGTCGCAGAGCACCATGCCCCGCCCCGCGGCGCGGGGCGTGCCGTCCTTGCCTTCCCGGAACTCCTCCGCCTTCAGCTTGACGGGTTCGACGAAGGCGGGGGACTCCAGCGTCACATAGCCCTTCTCGTCGTCGAGCGTGCCCTCTTCGATCGTCACGACGAACTCGGCCTCCCGGCCGCGCTGGGTGGGATCGCTGGTCGAGACGGTCCAGTAGGGGTCCTCCGCCGAGGCGACCGCGGCGGTGGTGAGGACGAGGGCCGCGGCGGCCACGCTCGTAAGGGCTATCCGGACACGCTTCATGCGCTGAGGATATCCGTGGCCGCGCGGCGCTCCCGTGTTCAGGAGCCGGAGGCGGCGGCCCCGGCCTCCTGTTCCGCCTCCACCTGCTGGTTCCACTCGCGCTTCGAGGCCTGCCAGCCGTCCTCGTCGTGACCACGCCGCCAGTAGCCGGAGATGGACAGCCGCTCGCGCGGCACCTCGCGCTCCAGACGCAGATGGCGGCGCAGCTCCTTCACGAAGCCCGCCTCGCCGTGCACGAAGGCCTGTACCTCGCCGGGCGGGAACGCGAGCGCGCGCACGGCCTTGACGAGGGCCTCGCCGACGGGGGCCGCGCCGCGGTGCAGCCAGGTGATCTCGACGCCGTCGGGGAGGGCCGGCTGCTGCTCGTCGCTCGCGTCCGTGACCTCGACGAACGCGACGACCTGGGCGCCTTGGGGCATCCGCTCCAACGCGGCGGCGATCGCCGGCAGCGCGCTCTCGTCGCCGGCCAGCAGATGCCAGTCGGCGGCCGGGTCGGGGGAGTAGGCGCCGCCGGGGCCGAGGAAGAAGATCTCCGTGCCCGGCCGGGCGCCCGCGGCCCAGGGGCCGGCCAGGCCCTCGTCGCCGTGGATCACGAAGTCGACCGCCAGCTCGCGGGCGGCCGGGTCCCAGGAGCGCACGGTGTAGGTGCGGGTGCTGGGCCACTGGTCACGGGGGAGGTCGCGGCGGATGACCTCCATGTCGAACGGCTCGGGGTAGGTGACGCCCGGGACGGGGAAGAGCAGCTTGACGTAGTGGTCGGTGTGCTCGCCGGCGGTGAAGTCCGCGAGCCCCTCGCCGCCCATGACCACACGCACCATATGAGGGGTCAGCCGCTCGGTGCGGAGCACACGCGCGCGGTGGAGCATCGGCTTCTTGCGAACGGGACGGTCTGCCATGGCTGTCTCCCCTGAACACTGCTAAGTAAGGTTCACCTAACCTAACAGCTCTCCCGGTGGAAAACCGGCCGGAACGGTCGGGAAAGGGCGCTCAGCGGGTGAGGGTGGTGACCAGCCGCTGCAGGGCGCCGCCCAGGCCCCACCGCTCCGCGAGGGCGAGCAGCGCCTCCGGGTCGCGGGGCACGGACGGCAACCGGGGGTCGAAGGGCGCCAGCGTCACTTCGGAGGCGACGCGCACCACCTTCGGTGCCACCGCCAGATACGGGCGCGCCTCGTCCAGCCGCTTGCGCTGGGTGGGGGTGAGTCTGGCCGCCGGGTCGTCGACCGCCGCCATGATCCCGGCCAGGTCGCCGTAGGCGGCCAGCAGCTTCGCGGCCGTCTTCTCGCCGATCCCCGGCACGCCCGGCAGCCCGTCACTGGGGTCGCCGCGCAGCAGCGCCAGATCGGCGTAGCCGGGGCCGTCCACCCCGTACTTCTCCCGCAGCAGCGCCTCGTCCACGATCTGGAGCGTGCCGACGCCCTTGAGCGGGTACAGCACCCGCACTCCGCGCCGGTCGTCGACGAGCTGATAGAGATCGCGGTCGCCGGTGACGATGTCCACCGGGCCCTTCGCCCGCCCGGCGAGTGTGCCGATCACATCGTCGGCCTCGTATCCGAGCGCGCCCACCCGGGCGATGCCCAGGGCGTCGAGCACGCTGTCGATGATCGGCACCTGGGGGGAGAGGGTGTCGGGGATCTCCTCCTCGTCCGGCGCGCCGGTGAGTTCCTCCGCGACCCGGTGCGCCTTGTACGACGGGATCAGCTCGACCCGCCACTCCGGCCGCCAGTCGAAGTCCATGCACGCCACGAGGTCGTCCGGGTGGTGGTCCTGGACGAGCCGGGCGATGAAGTCCAGCAGACCGCGCACCGCGTTCACCGGGGTGCCGTCGGGGGCGCGGACCGAGTCCGGCACCCCGAAATAGGCGCGGAAGTACAGGGAGGCGGTGTCGAGGAGCATCAGGCGTCGCGTCACGGGGTCGATCATGCCGCACACCTGTGACAGCCGTCGGCAGGCCCACCGTCGCCCCACCGGCCCCGCCCGTCCCGACAGAAATCGAATGTGAGCCCGATCACTGTTCGGTTTGCGGTGAATGCTCCTGGGCAGGCGCGGCATCGGAGCGGACCCCGTCGCACCGTGACTCCACGGCGCCCGGGCGCCGTGACAGGCCCGGTCCGATACCGCGCCGCTCCACGGCCCGTCACCCGCTCGTCCGGGAACGCCCCACCGGGGGCGGCGGACCGTCACGCGTTCAACCCGAGAGGTGTATGTGTCCAGGCTGCACGTCGAGCACTTGTACAAAGTGTTCGGCAAACGACCCGAAGCCGCCGTGAAGCGGCTCGAAGACGGCGCGAGCCGCGACGAGCTGCGCGCCGACGGCACCACCGCGGCGGTCATCGACGCGTCGTTCGACGTCGAGGCGGGTCAGATCTTCGTGGTCATGGGCCTCTCGGGCTCCGGCAAGTCCACGCTGCTGCGCATGCTCAACGGACTGCTGGAACCGACCGCCGGACGCGTGCTCTTCGACGATCAGGACCTGACGGCGCTGTCCCCGGCCGAGCTGCGCTCGGTCCGCTCCCGGAAGATCAGCATGGTCTTCCAGCACTTCGCCCTCTTCCCGCACCGCAGTGTGCTGGAGAACGCGGCCTACGGCCTGGAGGTGCAGGGCGTGCCCCGCGCGGAGCGCGAGCGGCGCGCCACCGAGGCCCTGGAACTCACCGGCCTCAAGGGCTGGGAGACCTCCTGGCCCGACGAGCTGTCCGGCGGAATGCAGCAGCGCGTGGGCCTCGCCCGCGCGCTCGCCACCGACGCCGACCTGCTGCTGATGGACGAGTCCTTCAGCGCCCTCGACCCGCTGATCCGCCGGGACATGCAGGACCAGCTGCTGGAGCTGCAGACACGGCTGAAGAAGACCATCGTCTTCATCACCCACGACCTCAACGAGGCCATGCGCCTCGGCGACCGGATCGCGGTCATGCGCGACGGCCGGATCGTGCAGAACGGCACCGCCGAGGACATCCTCGTGCGCCCCGCCAACGACTACGTCGCCTCCTTCATCCAGGACGTGGACCGCTCCCGGGTCCTCACCGCCGGATCGATCATGGACCGGCCGGGCACCGCCCTGGCGGCCGACGGCACCACCCGCACCGCGCAGGACGTCCTCGACGCCGCGCCCGCGACGGTGGACGCCGACACGCCCGTCGCCGAGCTGTTCACCCCCTTCTCGCACAGCGGTGACGCGGTCGCCGTGACCGACGCCGACGGCACGCTCACCGGGGTCGTCACCCGCGACCGGATGCTGGCCGCGCTCGGCGAGCAGCCGCGCGGACCCGAAGCGCCCCTTGCGCGGGAGTCCGAGGCGGAGGTGACGGCCGGTGCCTAGGATCAACCTCGGTGACGGCGTCGAGAACGCCGTCGACTGGCTCCAGAACCACCTGGACTGGCTGTTCGACTTCATCAACACCGTCCTGACCGGGATGTACGACGGCGTCGAGTCGGTGCTCGGCGCGCCGCACGCGCTGCTCATGGCCGGCATCCTGGCCGTCGTCGCCTGCTGGCTGCGCGGCCTGCTCGCCGGTGTGTGCACCTTCGCCGGTATGGCGCTCATCGACTCCTTCGGGCTGTGGGACGAGGCGATGGCGACCCTGTCGCTCGTGCTCGTCGCCAGCGTCATCACGTTGCTGGCCGCCGTGCCGCTGGGCATCTGGGCGGCGCGCAGCCGCACCGTGAGCGGTGTGCTGCGGCCCGTGCTGGACGTCATGCAGACGATGCCGGCCTTCGTCTATCTGATCCCCGGCGTGATGTTCTTCTCCATCGGGCCCATCCCGGGTCTGATCGCGACCATCGTCTTCTCGATGCCGCCCGGCGTCCGGATGACCGAACTGGGCATCCGGCAGGTCGACGAAGAACTCGTCGAGGCCGCCCGCGCCTTCGGCACCACCCCGCGCGACACCCTCACCCGGGTGCAGCTGCCTCTCGCCCTGCCCACGATCATGGCGGGCGTCAACCAGGTCATCATGCTGGCGCTGTCCATGGTCGTCATCGCCGGCATGGCGGGCGCCGGCGGCCTCGGCGAGTCCGTGTACGCGGCCGTGACCCAGGTCCAGATCGGTGCCGGTGTCGAGAGTGGTCTCGCCGTCGTCGTCCTCGCCATGTACCTGGACCGGATGACCGGCGCGCTCGGCCAGCGGGTCTCCCCGATCGGCCGCCGGGCCGCCGCCAAGGCGGCCGCGTCGGTGCGGGGTCTGGCCTTCCTGCGCTACCGGCCCGGTACGGCGGTCGCCACCGTCGGCATCGTGGTCCTCGCGCTCGTCGCCGGCGGTATGAACCTCACCCACGGCGACGACCGCCAGACCACCGCGAGCGGTCCGGACGTCGGCCGGGGCAAGCAGATCAAGCTCGGCTACTTCCCCTGGGACGAGGCCGTCGCCACCACCTACCTCTGGCAGAACATCCTGGAGGACCGGGGCTACAAGCCGACCGTCCAGCAGCTCGACCCCGGGCCGCTGTACACCGCGCTCGCCCAGGGCCAGATGGACGTGCAGCTCGACTCCTGGCTGCCCACGACCCACCAGCAGTACATGGACCGCTACCGCGACAAGCTCACCGACCTCGGTGCCTGGTACGGCCCGACGTCGCTGGAGCTGGCCGTCCCCGAGTACGTCGACGGCGTCGACTCGCTGGAGGACCTCAAGGGCAAGGGCGGCCGGTTCGGCGGGAAGATCGTCGGCATCGAGTCCAGCGCCGGGATGATGGGCACGCTGAACGACAAGGTGATGGGCGCCTACGGCCTGGGCGGCGAGTACAAGGTGCTCTCGTCCTCCACCTCCTCGATGCTCGCCGGGCTGGACCGGGCGTACAAGAAGCGGGAACCGATCGTCACCACCCTGTGGTCCCCGCACTGGGCCTACGGGAAGTACAAGCTGAAGAAGCTCAAGGACCCCAAGGGTGCCTGGGGCAAGGGCGAGGAGCTCCACGCCGTCGCCAAGAAGGACTTCGGCGCGGACTTCCCCGACGTCACCCGGTGGCTGAAGAAGTTCAAGATGTCCGAGAAGGACCTCGCCTCGCTGGAGGTCGAGCTCCAGAACGGCGGCAAGGGCAAGGAGAAGGAATCCGCCCGCCGCTGGATGGACAAGAACCCCGGCACGGTCGACAAGCTCGCACCCGTCGCCTCCGGCGCGGTGTCGTAACCGGTCGTCTTGCCGCCTGCGGGCCGTCTTGCCGCCTGCGGCGGCGGGCGCCCTGCGGGCGCGTCCACAATCGCCGGACGGGCTGCTGTGCTCTGTCCTCAATCGCCGGACGGGCGCGATCCAAGCCTGTCCGGCGATTCAGGACCACAGCGGCTCGTACGGACGTACGGTAGGCGGATGGCCGGTCGCAGCGCCGTACGGCGTGTCGTCTCCCTCGTCCCCTCCCTCACCGAGGCCGTGGCCGCCGGTGCGCCCGAGCTGCTCGTCGGGGCCACCGACTGGTGCGAGCACCCGGCCGGGCTCGACGTCGTACGGATCGGGGGCACCAAGAACCCCGACCTGGGCCGGATCGCCGCCCTCGCGCCCGACCTCGTCATCGCCAACGAGGAGGAGAACCGTGCCCCCGACCTCGGCGCCCTGCGCGCCGCCGGGCTGGAGGTGCTGGTCACCGAAGTGCGGTCGCTGGACCAGGCGTTCCGAGAGCTTGAGCGGGTGCTGGTGCGCGGCTGCGGGCTCGCCCGGCCCGCGTGGCTGGGCGACGCCGAGGACGCGTGGCGGGACGTGACCGCCACGACCCCGCCCCGCCGGGCGGTGGTGCCGGTGTGGCGGCGGCCGTGGATGGTCCTCGGCCGGGACACCTTCGCGGGCGACGTGCTCGCCCGGCTCGGTGTGCAGCACCTCTACGCCCGGCACGGCGAGCGCTACCCGCGCGTCCCGCTGGAGGAGCTGAACGCCTGCGGCGCCGACCTCGTCGTCCTGCCCGACGAGCCGTACCGCTTCCATGCCGGCGACGGCCCGGAAGCGTTCCCCGGGCTGCCGTGCGCGCTGGTCAGCGGGCGTCATCTCACCTGGTACGGGCCGTCGTTGGCCCGGGCGCCGCAAGTGCTGGGGCAGGCGCTCGCAGCAGCCGGCCGCTGAACAGCCCGCGCAGCGTGCCCGACGCGGCGACGGCCCACGCCACGACGAGCAGGGCGTAGAGCCCGGCCGCCAGGCAGGAGAAGGCGGTCAGTCCCGTGTGGCGGGCGAGCCCCGCGGCACCCGTCACACAGGTGCCGACGGGGAAGGTGAAGCCCCACCAGGTCATCGTGAAGCGCATCCCGCCCCGGAAGGCGCGGACCGCCATCGCCGTGGCGAACGCGAACCACAGCAGCGCGAAGCCCGTCACCGGGACGCCGTAGAGCACGGCGAAGGACGCCGCCGCGCGGGCGTGGGGCGCGGCGACGGCACCGGGGGCCACATCGGCGAGATGGCCCACCGCGGTCGTCGACTGGCCCAGCGGGCCGAGCACGAGGAACAGCGTCGGCGTCAGGGCGAGCGGCAGCGGGCCGTGGTGCACGAGCCGGCCGACGACGGTCGGCAGCATGACCAGGACGGCCAGCAGGCTCATGCCGAACAGCGCGTAACACCCCAGCAGCATCGCCTCCCGCCATTGCCCGGCCGGCAGCCGCGGCACCAGGGCCGGGCCGAGCGCGGCGGAGACCATGGGCGCGACGACGGGCAGCAGCCACACGGGGGAGACGCTGCCCGGCGTCGGCGCGTGCCGGGTCACCATCAGATACGGGATGCCCGCCGCGGCGGCCAGCCCGATCACCGTGCCGACCGTCCAGAGCACCGCGTCGGCGGCCACGGCCGCCCCTTCGCCGATCACGCCCGCCCCCACCGAGAGCGTGGCGCCGCCGACGGCGAGCAGCGCCATCGCCACACAGCCGTAGAACGGGGCGACGGCGGGATCCGCCAGCTGCCGTCTGGCCTGATCGGCATGCCGCCCCCAGTGCGCGGCCCGTGCGACGAGCAGCACGAGAAGGGCCAGCGCGGACAGCCCCCACACCGCCTCCAGCGCCCCGCGCAGGCCGGGCACCCGCCCGGGCAGCGCCGCCCCGGCCCCCGCGACGATCGCGGTGCCCATCACGGCGGCGTACCAGTTCGGCCCGAGGTGCCGGACTCCCGGGCGGGCGGCCCGGGGCGGGGCGAGCGGTACGGGGCGCGGGGGCGTGAGCGTGGTCATGGGTCCACGGTGGGGCCGGACGGGAGCGGCCACCAGGGACCACGGACCTATGGGGGCATAAAGTGGGCTTATGAGCGAGAGGGCTGTGGGGGCCGTGCCGCCCGCCGTCGGGGCAGCGCGCGGGATGCTCGCGCACCGGGTGCCGGACCTCGGGGCGCTGGAGCTGCTGCTCGCCGTGGCGCGGCTGGGGAGCCTCGGACGGGCGGCCCGGGAGCTGGGCATCACCCAGCCGGCCGCCAGCAGCCGGGTGCGGACCATGGAGCGGATGCTCGGCGTCGCGCTCGTCGAGCGGTCGCCGCGCGGCTCACGGCTGACGGATGCCGGGGCGCTCGTCACCGACTGGGCCCGGAGGATCGTGGAGGCGGCCGAGGCCTTCGACGCCGGGGCGCAGGCGCTGCGGGGCCGCCGGGACTCGCGGCTGCGGGTGGCGGCCAGCATGACCATCGCGGAGTACCTGCTGCCGGGCTGGCTGATCGCCCTGCGGGCGAAGCGGCCCGGCACGGCGGTCTCGCTGCTCGCCGGGAACTCGTCGGCCGTCGCCGAGCGGCTGCTGGCCGCGGAGGCCGACCTCGGATTCGTCGAGGGCCTGGCCGTGCCGCCCGGCCTGGACGGGGCGGTCATCGGTCACGACCGGCTCGTGGTCGTCACCGCGCCGGGCCACCCGTGGGCCCGCCGCCGCGCCCCGCTCGACGCGGCGGAACTGGCGGCGACGGCGCTGATCCTCCGCGAGCGCGGCTCGGGCACCCGGCAGGTCCTGGACGCCGCGCTGGCCTCGTACGGGGGTGTGGCCCGGCCGCTGCTGGAGCTGACCTCCACGACCGCCGCGAAGGCGGCCGTGGTCAGCGGCGCCGGCCCCTCGGTCCTCAGCGAACTGGCCGTCGGCGAGGAGCTGGCGGCCCGCCGGCTGGTGGAGATCCCCGTCCCGGGCGTCGGCCTCCGCCGCGACCTGCGCGCCGTCTGGCCCACCGGCCACCGCCCCACGGGCCCGGCCCGGGACCTGCTGGGGCTGACGCGCTGAGCCGCCGGCGTCCCGCGGCTCAGCCCCGGCGCGCCGCGGCCGCCACCAACGCCTCGATCAGACGCAGGTCCTCCCGGGCCTCCGGGTGCCACTGGATGCCCACCCGGAAGGACGCGCCGGGGTACTCCAGGGCCTCGATCGTGCCGTCCTCGGCGTGGGCCGTGGCGACGAGGCCCGCACCGAGGCGGTCCACCGCCTGGTGGTGATGGGTGGCCACCTCGCACCGCTCGGGCAGCAGCGTGCCGGTGCGGGTGCCCGGCGCCGGTGTGACCGGGTGGGCGGTGAAGACACCCGCCACCGGGTTGTGGTCCTCGTGGCCCACCTCGTCCGGCAGGTGCTGGGTGAGCGTGCCGCCCGCGTGGACGTTCATCAGCTGCATGCCCCGGCAGATGCCGAGCACCGGCACGTCCTGTTCCAGCGCGGCGGCCAGCAGCGCCAGTTCCCAGCGGTCCCGCTCGGGCACGGGGGCGCCCGCGCGGGGGTGCGGGGCCCTGCCGTACAGCGCCGGGTCCAGGTCCTCCCCGCCGGCGAGGACCAGGCCGTCCAGGCGCCGGAGCACCGCGCCGGCGGTGGCCGGGTCGCCGGGCGGCAGCATGACGGCCAGGCCGCCGGCCCGCTGGACGTAGGCGGGGTAGTCGGCCGGGAGCAGCGCCGCCGGGAGGTCCCACGCCACCCCCCAGCGGGCTCGTGTGAGATACGTGGTGACACCGATCAGCGGCTGGCTGTCCACCGTTCTTCCTCCCCTCTCCCCGCGTACGTCCGTACGCGGTGGCGTGATCACTCGCGGGCCAACTCTGCCTCGGCCGCGGCCAGCGCGGCGAATTCCTCCTCGGGGGCGCTCGCCACCAGCCGGTGCCGGCTGTAGCAGGCGAAGTAGCCCGCGGCCACGGCGTACACGCCCAGCGCGATGACCGCCGCGGTGACGTCCACCAGGAAGGTGGCCACCAGCGCCGAACAGGCCAGTACGAAGGCGGTCGTCGAGGTGAGGACCCCGCCGGGGGTGCGGTACGGGCGGGCGAGGCCGGGCTCGCGGCGGCGGAGCACGAGGTGCGACAGCGACATCAGGGCGTAGGAGATGGTGGCGCCGAAGACGGCGACGTTGAGCATCCGGGCCCCGTCGCCGCTCGCCGCGGCCAGCGTGAAACCGAGCGCACCGGGCACCAGCAGGCCGAGGTAGGGGGCCTTGCGACGGCTGGTGAGGGAGAGGAAACGGGGGAGGTAGCCGGCCCGGGAGAGGGCGAAGAGCTGCCGGGAACCGGCGTAGATGAGGGAGAAGAAGGAGGCCACGAGCCCGGCCAGCCCCGCGTAGTTGACGACGCGGCCCAGTGCGGTGGGGTGCCCGTCGTCCTGGAGCGCGGCGACCAGCGGATTGCCCGCGTCCTTCATGGCGTCGGCGCCGCCCGCGCCCGTGGCGGCGAGGAAGGTGAGCAGGGCGAGGAGCAGCAGGATGCCCATGGCGGTGGCCATGGCGCGCGGCAGGGTGCGCGCGGGGTCCTTGGTCTCCTCGGCGGCCAGCGGCACGCCCTCGACCCCCAGGAAGAACCACATGCCGAACGGGAAGGCCGCCCAGATGCCCAGCAGTCCGAACGGCAGCCAGGAGGAGGCGCCGAACGCGTCCGGGTCGACGGGGATGTCGTGCAGCCGCCCGGCGTCGAAGTCGGTGAACGCCCCGGCCGCGAAGACCAGCAGCGCGGCGACGGCGATGCCGGTCACCACGAAGCTGAACCGCAGCGCCTCGCCGACGCCCCACAGATGGATGCCGATGAAGAGGACGAAGCACGCCAGGTACACCGGCCAGCCCGACGTGAGGCCGAACAGGTGCAGCGACTCGACGTAGTCGCCGATGAAGAGGGAGATCGCGGCGGGCGCGAGGACGTACTCGATGAGGATCGCGGTGCCGGTGAGGAAGCCGCCCCAGGGGCCGAGCGCACGGCGGGCGAAGCCGTAACCGCCGCCGGCGGTGGGCAGGATGGACGCCAGCTCGGCCAGGGCGAAGACCATGCAGGTGTACATCAGGCCCATCAGGACGGCGGCGATGGCGAGTCCGCCGAACCCCCCTTGCGCGAGGCCGAAGTTCCAGCCGGAGAAGTCACCGGAGACGACGTACGCCACGCCCAGACCGGTGAGCAGCAGCGGGCCCGCACTGCCCCGGCGCAGGGCGCGCTTGTCCAGATAGGCCCGGGAGTCGGCGGAGCCCTTCCCGGGCGGGGCGGGGGGCGGTGCGCTGGGTGACTCCGTGCGATCGGCCATGAGCCGCTCCTGCCTCGGGGGTAAAGGTTTTGCGCCATACCTTTGCCGTGGCGTCGGCCGAAAAGCAACCCCCTTGCGTAAAACGCTGGTTACCAGCGCGTTACTCAGCCGAGAAATCCCCGCAGAAGGGCCGCCGTGCCGCAGCAGTGCTCCCGCATCACCTCGCGCGCCCCGTCCGCGTCCCCGTCCAGGACCGCCTCGACCAGCGCGGTGTGCTGCGTCTGCGAGTGCTCCAGGTTGCGCACCAACAAGGGGATGCGGTCCAGCAGATCGTTGACGGACGCCCGGACCGCCGCGTACTGGGCGGCGAGGGAGGGCGAGCCGGACAGTTCGGCGAGCGTCAGGTGCAGCATCGTGTCCAGCCGGCGGTACTCCGCGAGCGGGGCGTCGTGGGTGGCGTCCAGCGCCGCGCGCAGCCGGGCGCCCTGCTCGTCGGACAGCCCGTGCGCGGCGCACAGCCCGGCCGCCCCCACCTCCAGGACCTCGCGGAAGCGCAGCGTGTCCTCGACGTCCACCGCCGCCACTCCCCGCCGCGGCTCCCGCGCGCCGGCCGCGGCCGGCGCCGCCGCGCGGTCGAGGACGAACGTGCCGCCGTACCGGCCGCGCCGGCTCTCCACCAGCCCCTGGTCCTGGAGCACCTTCAGCACCTCGCGCAGCGTCACCCGGCTGATCCGCAGCCGCTCGGCCAACTCGCGCTCGGCGGGCAGCCGTTCGCCGTGCGCGACCAGGCCCAGCCGCACGATCTGGAGTATCTGCTCCAAGGCCTCCTCGAAGCCGTTGCCCGCGCGGACCGGCCGCAGCACCGGCGCCAGCCGGTCCACGCCGCTTCCGCCCGTCCCGTCCGTCGAGTTCATGAAGCCCCTTTCCAACCAATGGTCTACGGGCCTACCTTAAGACCTCCGGTCGCACCGACAGGAGGCAACACTGTGGCAGACCGCACGCCCCCGCTCGCCGTCGAGGAGCTGCGCATGCTCGTCGACCGCGGGGAGATCGACACTGTCGTCCTCGCCTTCACCGATATGCAAGGAAGGCTTCAGGGCAAGCGGTTCGCGGCCCGGTACTTCCTCGACCAGGCCCTCGAGCACGGCACCGAGGGATGCAACTACCTCCTCGCCGTGGACGTCGACCTCAACACCGTCCCCGGCTACGCGATGTCGTCCTGGGAACGCGGCTACGGCGACTTCGCCATGCACGCCGACCGCACCACCCTGCGTCTGGCCCCCTGGAACCCCGGCACCGCGCTCGTCACCGCCGACCTCGCCTGGCACGACGGCTCACCCGTCCTCGCCTCCCCCCGGCAGATCCTGCGCGGCCAGCTCGACCGGCTCGCCGAACGCGGCTGGAAGGCCTACGCGGGCACCGAGCTGGAATTCCTCGTCTTCAAGGACACCTACGAGGAGGCGTGGGGCCGCGGCTACCGCGGCATGACCCCCGCCAACCAGTACAACGCCGACTACTCCGTCCTCGGCACCGGCCGCGTCGAGCCGCTGCTGCGCCGCATCCGCAACGAGATGGGCGCGGCCGGCATGACGGTGGAGTCCGCGAAGGGCGAGTGCAATCTCGGCCAGCACGAGATCGTCTTCGTCTACGACGACGCCCTGACCACCTGCGACCAGCACTCCGTCTACAAGACCGGAGCCAAGGAGATCGCCGCCCAGGAGGGCATGGCGCTCACCTTCATGGCCAAGTACGACGAGCGCGAGGGCAACTCCTGCCACATCCACCTCTCGCTGCGCGACGAGACGGGCGCACCCGTCCTGGCCGACGACAACGGCCCGTACGGCATGTCGAAGACCATGCGGCACTTCCTCGCCGGACAGCTCGCCGCCCTGCGCGACTTCACCCTGCTGTACGCGCCGAACATCAACTCCTACAAGCGCTTCCGCCCCGGCTCCTTCGCGCCCACCGCCGTCGCCTGGGGCCCGGACAACCGCACCTGCGCCCTGCGCGTCGTCGGCCACGGCCCCGCGCACCGGTTCGAGAACCGGCTGCCCGGCGGTGACGTGAACCCCTACCTCGCCGTCGCGGGCATGGTCGCCGCCGGCCTGTACGGCGTCGAGAACGAACTGGAGCTGCCCGAGGCGTGCACCGGCAACGCCTACACCGGCGACACCCCCCAGGTGCCGACGACACTGCGCGAGGCCGCCGAACTGTGGGGCGCCAGCCCCATAGCGCGCGCCGCGTTCGGTGACGAGGTGGTCGAGCACTACCTCCACATGGCACGCGTCGAGCAGCGGGCCTACGACGCGGCCGTCACGGACTGGGAGCGGTTCCGCTCCTTCGAGCGCATGTAGCCGCGCGCGGCGCACCACGGTGACACCGGCCGCCCCACGGCGGAGCGAACGATCAGGAGCGTTACGTTGCACGACATCATCAATCCGGCGACCGAAGAGGTCATCGCCACCGTCTCCGCCACCACCCGGGAGGACGTCGACACCGCCGTGGCACGCGCCGCCAGGGCCCAGGCCGGATGGGCGGCGCTCGCCCCCGGCGACCGGGCCCGGCAGCTGCGCCGCTTCGCCGCCGTCGTCGACGGACACATCGAGGAGCTGGCGCTGCTGGAGGTCCGGGAGGCCGGACACCCCATCGGCAACGCCCGCTGGGAGGCGGGCAACGTCCGTGACCTGCTCGACTACGCCGCCGGCGGCGTCGAGCGGCTCACCGGCAGCCAGATCCCCGTCGCCGGCGGGCTGAACGTCACCTTCCACGAACCGCTCGGCGTCATCGCCGTCATCGCCCCGTGGAACTTCCCGATGCCCATCGCCGCCTGGGGCCTGGCTCCCGCGCTCGCCGCGGGCAACGCCGTCCTCCTCAAACCGGCCGAGACCACCCCGCTCACCGCCCTGCGGCTGGCCGACCTCGCCCTGACGGCCGGGCTGCCCGAGGGACTCCTGCAAGTCCTCCCCGGAGACGGGCCCGTCGTGGGCGACGCCCTCGTGGAGCACCCCGGCATCGCCAAGGTCGTCTTCACCGGCTCCACCGCCGTCGGCAAACAGATCATGGCCAAATGCGCGGCGAACGTGAAACGCCTGACCCTCGAACTCGGCGGCAAGAACCCCAACATCGTCTTCGCCGACGCCGACATCGAACTGGCAGCAGCGAGCACCCCCGGCTCGTTTCTCGACAACACCGGCCAGGACTGCTGCGCCCGCAGCCGCGTCCTCGTGCAGCGAAGCGTCTACGACCGCTTCATGGAGCTGCTGGAGCCCGCGGTGAAGTCCTTCGTCGTCGGCGACCCGGAGGACCCGTCCACCCAGATGGGCCCGCTCGTCTCGGCCGCGCACCGCGAGCGCGTACGGTCCTTCGTGCCCGAGTCCGCGCCTGCGGCGATCCGCGGCGAGGCCCCCACGGGCAAGGGCTTCTGGTACCCGGCGACCGTCCTGGAGGGCTCCCCCGACGACCGCGTGGCCGTCGAGGAGGTCTTCGGGCCCGTGGCCGTGGTGCTGCCCTTCGAGGACGAGGCGGACGCGGTACGGATCGCCAACGCCACCCCGTACGGGCTGTCCGGATCGATCTGGACCCGGGACGTGGGCCGGGCCGTCCGTGTCTCGCGGGGGGTCGCCGCGGGCAACCTCTCCGTCAACTCCCACAGCAGCGTCCGCTACTGGACGCCGTTCGGCGGCTTCAAACAGTCCGGCCTCGGCCGGGAACTGGGGCCCGACGCGCCGGCCGCCTTCACCGAGACCAAGAACGTCTTCATCAGCACCGAGGAGTAACAAGTGACCGACCGGACCCCCGTCTGCCGCCGACTCGTCGGCCGCACCGCCGTCATCACCGGAGCCGGCAGCGGCATCGGCCTGGCCACGGCCCGACGACTCGCCGCCGAGGGCGCCGCCGTCGTCTGCGCCGACATCGACGAGACGGCCGGCAAGGCCGCCGCCGCCGAGGTCGGCGGACTCTTCGTCAAGGTGAACGTGACCGACCCCGAGGAGGTCGAGGCGCTCTTCAAGACCGCCTACGACACCTACGGCTCGGTCGACATCGCCTTCAACAACGCCGGCATCTCGCCCCCCGACGACGACTCCATCCTCACCACCGGGCTCGACGCCTGGAAGCGCGTCCAGGAGGTCAACCTGACCTCCGTCTACCTCTGCTGCAAGGCGGCGCTCCCCTATATGCGGCGCCAGGGCAAGGGCTCCATCATCAACACCGCCTCCTTCGTCGCCCGGATGGGCGCCGCCACCTCACAGATCAGCTACACCGCCTCCAAGGGCGGCGTGCTGGCCATGTCCCGCGAGCTGGGGGTGCAGTTCGCCCGCGAGGGCATCCGCGTCAACGCCCTGTGCCCGGGCCCGGTCAACACCCCGCTGCTCAAGGAACTCTTCGCCAAGGACCCCGAGCGGGCCGCGCGCCGGCTGGTGCACGTCCCCGTGGGCCGGTTCGCCGAGCCCGAGGAGATCGCCGCAGCCGTGGCCTTCCTCGCGAGCGACGACTCGTCCTTCGTGAACGCCGCCGACTTCCTTGTCGACGGTGGCATCGCGGGCGCCTACGTCACCCCGCTGTAAGGTCCATGATCAGTACCGGGACCGTCCGTCCGGCCGGTCCCGGTGTGTCCTGCCCCCATGCGCCAATGAGGACGTATGCGTAACAAGCACGCCATAGTCATCGGTCTCGCGATCACCGCGGCCCTCACCGCCCCGGTGCCCGCCACCGCCGCGGCCCCCGCGCCCGCCGCGCGGTCGCACTGCCCGCAGCTCGACAAGAACATCACATGGTTCGGCGACAACCGCGCCAAGCTCCAGAAGATGATCGACGAGCGCGGCACCTGCTCGGGCAAGGGCGGCCCCCGCCCCGTCGCCGCCTTCGACTGGGACAACACCGTCGTCAAGAACGACATCACCGATGCCACGCTCGCCTGGGCCCTCAAGCACGACAGGATCCTGCGGCCGAAGAGCTGGAAGGACACCAGCGTCTGGCTCACCCCGGCCGCCGACAAGGCGCTCACCAAGGCGTGCGGCACGTCCGTACCGGTCGGCAAACCGCTGCGCACCTCGAAGAACACCGCCTGCGCCGACGAGATCTTCGAGATCCGGGAGAAGTCGCAGACCATGAGCGGCGCGGCCGCCTTCGCCGGCGACTGGAACCACCGGCGCACGGTGCCCGCCTACGCCTGGATCCCGCAGCTGTTCAGCGGCCACACCCCCGCCGCGCTGACCTCCTTCGCCAGGAAGGCACGCGCCGAACAGCTCGCCGCGCCCATCGGGGCGAAGCAGACCGTCGGCACCCACACCATCGCCGGCTACGTCCGCTACTACGACCAGCAGAAGGACCTGATCCGCACGCTCAAGAAGGCCGGCTTCGACGTCTACATCGTCTCCGCCTCCAGCGAGCCGATCGCCGAGGCGTGGTCCGGCGGTGTCGGGCTCGACCGCCGGCACACCATCGGCATCCGCAGCGTCCTCGACCACGGCCGCCTCACCCCCGGCATCAAGGGCTGCGGCGGCGTCGCGGACGGCCCCGGCGGGGCACTGCCGTACATGGACGGCAAGCGCTGCATGATCAACCAGGAGATCTTCAAGATCAAGGGCGCCAAGGCCTGGAAGCAGCAGGACCACGCGCACCGTATCGCGCTCGGCGCCGGTGACGCCGACACCGACGTGACGTTCGTGAACGACGCCACCGGCGCCCACCTCGCCATCAACCGCAACAAGGCCGAGCTGATGTGCCGCGCCTTCGACAACGCGGACGGCCGCTGGGTGGCCAACCCGATGTTCATCGAGCCCATGCCGCGCAAGTCCGGCGACTACCCGTGCGCGACCACCGGCGCCACCCACGAGGACGGCACGCACGGCCCCGTGCTCCGCGCCGACGGCTCGGTCATCCCCGACCAGCCGGACCGGGCGTACTGAGCGAACGGCACTTCACCACCAGGCGGTGGGGGCCGGCGTCGAGTGACGCCGGCCCCCACCGCTCGTCACCGGACGAACGTCAGACGAAGGTGCGGCCCTCGCCCCGGTACGTGGGGACACTGTCCACCACCCGGTCGCCCTCGACGAGCCGCAGCACCGCGAACCGCTCGCACAGCTCCCCGGCCTTCGCGTGCCGGAACCACACCTTGTCACCCACCAGCAGATCGTCGGCGGGCTGCCCGACCAGCGGCGTCTGCACCTCACCCGCACCCTCCCGGCCGGTCAGGCGCAGCCCCGCCGGCAGATACGGCACGGGCAACCGGTCCGCGCCCATGGCCCCCGACGCCGGATACCCGCCGCCCAGCACGGTCACCACTCCCACCCCCGGGCGGCGCACCACCGGCAGGGCGAACAGCGCGGCCGGGCGGCCCCGGAACGAGCTGTAGTGGTCGAACAACCGCGGCGCGTACAGCGCCGAACCGGCCGCCACCTCCGTGACCGCCCCCTCCGCCGCCGTGTACTGCACACTGCCCGAACCGCCACCGTTGACGAACTCCAGCTCCGCCACGGCCCGTACCGCCCGCACCGCCTCGGCCCGACGGGCCGCCAGCTCCCGGCGCGCCACCGTCTGCATCAACCGGACCGCCCGCGACCGCACCGGGCGCCCCGCCACCGCGTCACCGACACCCGCCACATGCGCCTCGTACGCCATCAGCCCCACCAGCCGGAACCCCGGCCGGCGGTCGATCAGCCGGGCCAGCTCCGCCAGCGCCCCCGGCTCCCACAACGGCGAACGCAGCGCGCCGACGCGCACCCGGCCGCACAGCAACCGCAGCGAGGTGTCCAACTCCAGGCACACCCGGACCTCTTCGGTCCGGCCCAGCCCGGCCCGCGCCGCGTCGATCAGCGCCAGCTGCGCCGGGTCGTCCACCATCACCGTGACCGTCTCCGCGAGCTTGGCGTCCGAGACCAGCTCGGCGAAACCCTCCCGGTCGGCCGACGGATACGCCAACAGCACATCGTCGAAACCCGAACGCGCCAGCCACAGCGACTCCGCCAGCGTATGGCTCATCACCCCCGCGAAGCCCTCGTGCGCCAGCGCCCGTTCCAGCAGCGCCCGGCAGCGCACCGACTTGCTCGCCACCCGGACCGGCTTGCCCCGCGCCCGCCGCACCAGATCGGCGGCATTGGCGTCGAACGCCCCGAGATCGACCACGGCCAGCGGGGCGTCCAGATGGGCCGTCGCCCGGTCGTAACGGACTCGGTCGGCGGCGGAACCGACGGTGTGAGCAGCCATGGCGGGCAGCCTGCCAGAGGGAAACACCCCTGAACAGAGGGCCGGTACAGGCGAATGGCCCGCGCCGCTCCGCGCCCCGTAGAGTGTCCGGGCACGCCATGGGCCACCCGCCGGTGGCGGGTTGTACGGATACGAACCGGCCTGTCCCGAAGGGCGATCGGCGGTACGGCGAGCCGGCTCGCGAGGGGGAGCGCAGGTTGAGCACCGAAGCGGACCCCATGCCGCCGCGCGTCCCGCTCGCCCGGACCCCCCTGCCCGTCCTCGTGCCGGAGGACTGGCGAACCCCGCCCCGGCCCCCGGTCCCCGGACCACCGCCCCCGGGCGCCGGGCCCGGCGCCCCGCGAAGGCGGCCCGGGCGCACCGCCGCGGCCGCCGTGTGTGCCGTCCTCGGCCTCGGCCTCATCGGCGGCGCCGCCGCCGGCACCTGGCTCACCACCGGACCGGGGGAGCCCGGCGCGGCCGGGACCACGTACGCGCGCGGCGCCGGACTCTGGCGGACCGTCCCCGTGGACACCCTCTTCCCCCGCGTCGTGCGCGAGCCCGCCGCCGGGCCCGGCGGCGCGTTCCGCGACTGGACCCGGATCGGCGTCGCCGCCGACGCCGACTGCGCGGGCGCCTTCGACCCCTTGCTGGCCAGGGCGTTGGCACCGGTCGGCTGCAAGCGGCTGCTGCGGGCGGCGTACACCGACGCCACCTCGACCCGGGTGACCACCGTCGGTCTGCTCGTCACCGAGGCCGACGCCGCCGGTATGCGCGCCCTGCGCGCGCGGTTCACCGACGAACACCTCGACGAACGCCCCGATCTGATGCCCCGCCCGTACGCCCCGGCCGGCACCGCCGCCGAACACTTCGGCGACGCCCAGCGCGCCAGCTGGCGCATCAGCGTCCTGACCGACGCCCCGGCCGTCGTCTACGCCGTGAGCGGCTTCGCCGACGCCCGCACGGACACCCCGCCCCAGCCGGCCGGACGGGCCACCGCCCCCGGCGCGACCACCGCCCCCGCCCAGGCGGGCCTCGGCCACGACGCGAACGCGCTCGCCGCCCGAGTGGAACGAGACTTCCGGCAGGCCGTGACCCGACCCCGGGAGACCCCCCGATGACACCGCGCGAGCCGGCCGGCCCGGCCCGGGGCGCCCTCCGCCGCACCGCCGCCGCGCTGGCCGCCGCCACCCTCGTCGCCCTGCCCGCCGCCCCCGCCCGGGCCGACACCATAAGGGCCCAGGAGTGGGCCCTCGACGCCCTGCGCACCCAGGACGCGTGGAAGACCACCAAGGGCGCGGGGGTGACCGTCGCGGTCCTCGACACCGGCGTCGACGAGGAACACCCCGACCTCCAGGGCCAGGTACTGCCCGGCCAGGACCTCATCGGCTTCGGCGCCCGCCGCGGCGACCGGGCCTGGGCCCGGCACGGCACCGCCATGGCGGGCATCATCGCCGGCCGCGGACACGGCGACGGCGACGGTGTCCTCGGCGTCGCCCCCGAAGCGAAAATCCTGCCGGTCCGGGTGATCCTGGAGGACAAGGACCCCGACCGCCCCCGGGCCCGCAACGCACGCGGCGGCGCCCTCGCGGACGGCATCCGCTGGGCCGCCGACCACGGCGCCGACGTGATCAACCTGTCCCTCGGCGACGACAGCGACTCCGCCCACCCCGAGCCGGGCGAGGACGCCGCCGTCCGCTACGCCCTGGACAAGGGCGCCGTCGTCGTCGCCTCCGCCGGCAACGGCGGCGAACACGGCGACCACGTCTCCTACCCCGCCGCCTACCCCGGCGTGATCGCCGTCGCCGCCGTGGACCGCTACGGCAACCGCGCCGCGTTCTCCACCCGCCGCTGGTACGCGACCGTCAGCGCCCCCGGCGTCGACGTCGTCATCGCCGACCCCGACCGCCGCTACTACGAGGGCTGGGGCACGAGTGCCGCCGCCGCGTTCGTCTCCGGCGCGGTGGCCCTCATCCGCGCCGCCCACCCCGGCCTGAGCCCGGCCCAGATCCGCGGCCTGCTCACCTCCACGGCACGGGACGCCCCACGGGGCGGCCGCTCGGACGCGCTGGGCGCGGGCCTGGTCGACCCGGCGGCGGCGATCGAGCGGGGTGCGCGGCTGCGCCCTGAGGCGCAGCGCCCACGGGTCGCGCGTGACTACACGGGCCGGTATTTCGGGCCCGGCCCCCACTCCCCGGACCCGTCCGCATCAGGGCCGCCGCCGGTGCCGGCCTTGGCGGCGGGCGCGGTGGGTATCGCGCTGCTCGCCGCGGCGGTGGTGCTGTGGCGTGGCCCCCGCCGTGCGTGACGCCGCCGCGGTGTTCCGCTGGCGCGTTTCCGCTGCGCGGGGCGGTTTTTCGTCGGCGCGGCGTCGTGTTCCCCCGCGGGGCGGTGCCGCTGCGCGGGGGCTGTTTCGGTGCGGTGCCGGGCTGACAACGCCCCGCGCAGCGGTTACTCGCCCCGCGTCGGCGGGGACGGAGCCGCACCCGGCAACGGTTCAAGCTGCCACGCAGCGGCAACGGCCCCGCGCCGGCGGGGAACGCCGCCGCGCCCAGCGGCAACCCCCGGGGGACCCGTGAGGGCCCGTATCCCCGGCCGGTAGGCTCACCCCGTGGAGCGAAAGAACATTCCGGACCCCGGTTTCTCCGACGACGACGGCTCCGCCGATCCCGCCCTCGCGGCGGCGCTCGCCGCCTGGTCGGCCGATCCCGGAGCCGAGGCCGGCGTCCTCGCCGCCCTGCGGGGCGCCCGGCTCCTCGTGCCGGTGGTCGCCGTGCTCGGCGAGGTGGAGACCGGGCCCGACGGGCTGCGGCGCGAGAAGACCAGCGACATGGCCGTCCCGACGCTCCAGGCCCCGGACGGCCGCAAGGCGCTGCCGGCGTTCACCTCCATCGAGACCCTGGCCCGCTGGCGCGCGGACGCGCGGCCCGTGGCCGTCCCCCTGCACCAGGCACTCCAGGCGGCCGCCCACGAGCAGGCGGACACGATCGTGCTGGACCTCGCGGGGCCCGTGCCGTATCAGCTGACGGGCCCGGCCCTGCTGGCCCTGGCCGAGGGCCGCGACAGCGCGGACCCGTCGGCCGACCCGGCCGTCACCGACGCCCTGCGGTCCGTGCTGGCCGGCGAGGCGGCCGTGCTCCGGGCGCACCTCGCGCCCTCCGCGGACGCCGACGGCACGCTGGCGCTGGCGCTGGCCGAGGGTGCCGTACCCGCCGAGGTGGTCCGGAAGGTCGCGGAGGCCCTCGCGGCCGACGAGGTGCTGCGGGCCCGGCTCGTCAAGGGACTGGACCTGGCCCTGCTGCCGCCGGGCGCGGCGGTGCCGGGGGCTGCGCTCTTCAGTCGGTGACTCTCGCCTGGCCGGCGTTTGCAGGCTGACGGCCGGTGGCGCCGCCTCTCGCCTGGCCGGCGGACCTCGGCTGCGGGCTGTCTTGGCCGCCTGCGGCGGCTCAGCGCCCTGCGGGCGCGTCCTCAATCGCCGGACGGGCTGAAATCAGTCCGTCCGGCGATTGAGGACACAGCACAGCAGCCCGTCCGGCGATTGAGGACACCGAGACCGCATACCCAGCCCGTCCGGCGTTTGAGGACAGGGCGCGGCAGCCCGTCCGGCGTTTGCGGACACCGCCGCGACAGCGAATGGCGGGTCACCGACCAGGTACAGGCCGCGGAGCCGACAGGCGGGACGCGCGGGGGCGTCCGACAATGCGAGGACAGTCCACGAGATCCTCGGGAGGACGCCATGGACGCCGTGAAACAGGGATCACTGCGGCTCGACCGGCTCGACCCCGTGCGGACACGGACCGTCGCGGCCGAGTTCCTCGGAACCCTGCTGCTGGTCTTCTTCGCCGTCGGAGCCGCGGTCCTCGCGGCGGACTACATCGGTGTGCTCGGCATCGCGCTGGCCTTCGGCTTCACTCTTCTGGCCCTGGCGTACGCCCTGGGGCCCATCTCGGGCTGTCACATCAACCCGGCGGTCACGCTCGGCCTGCTGGTCGAGGGCCGGATCACCCGGCGCACGGCGCTGGAGTACTGGATCGCGCAGCTGCTCGGCGGCATCGTGGGCGCGGCGCTGCTGTTCCTGCTGGCCAAGCAGGTGCCGGGGCTCAAGACGGACGGCGCCTTCGGCAGCAACGGCTTCGCCGACCGGTCGGCCGTGCACCTCAACACCGGCGGCGCGTTCCTCGCGGAGGTCGTGATGACCTTCGTGCTGGTCCTCGTGGTCCTGTCGGTGACCCACAGGGTCGCCGTCGTGGGCTTCGACGGGCTGCCCATCGGCCTGGTCCTCGCGGTGGTCCACCTGGTGGGCATTCCGCTGACCGGCACGTCCGTGAACCCGGCCCGGAGCCTGGGCCCGGCCCTCTTCGCGGGCGGCGGGGCGCTGTCCCAGCTGTGGCTGTTCCTCGTCGCCCCGCCGATCGGGGCCGTGCTCGCGGCCTTCGCGCACCGGGTCACCCACCCGCGCATGGGCCCGGCCCAGCTCGCGGACGAGCTGTCCACCGAGCCCCGCCCGACGGCCTGAGGCCGCCGGGACGGGAACGTGCCCCGGGCCCGGCGCCGCCGCCGGGAGGCCGGGGCTCAGCCGAAGACCGGACCGGTGTACTGCTCGCCCGGGCCCTTGCCCGGCTCGTCCGGTACGACGGAGGCCTCGCGGAAGGCCAGCTGGAGCGACTTCAGACCGTCGCGCAGCGGTCCGGCGTGGAAGTTGCTGACCTCGGTGGCGCTGGCGGTGACCAGCCCGGCGAGGGCGGTGATCAGCTTCCGGGCCTCGTCCAGGTCCTTGTGCTGCTCGCCCTCCTCGGCGAGGCCCAGGTTGACCGCCGCCGAGCTCATCAGGTGCACCGCGACCGTCGTGATCACCTCGACGGCGGGCACGTCCGCGATGTCACGGGTCATGCTGTCGAAGTCCGGTGCCCCTTCGGAGGGGGCCGACGGGGTGGGCTCGGGGGTGGCGTCGCTCATCGTTGCTCTTCCGCTTCGGGTCCGGCCGCTCCCGTACGCGATCGGCGTACGGGTCCTGGTGCCGGACGTTTCTCGTGCCGGACGATGTGTCCCGGCCGATGGGCCCAGCCTAGGGCCCGGCTCCGCCCGAGTGGGGACCGGGCCGGGTCACTGCTATGCTGGACCTCGACCGGCTGGACACTTTGGTGCCCGGCCCACAAGTGGAGGCTCCGATCTCCCACCTCGACGGCCCCCGGGTCGGCAGGTCTCCGGTCAGGTGACGCCCATCGTTCCGTACGGACGATGTGGAATTGCCCGATGCGCCTCGCGGTTGACCGCGGCGGTGCTCCCGGTGTTTGAGGAGCCCCCGCCTGTGTCCCGTCCGAGGCGCTTTTTTGCGTCACGAGCACGACGCGGGGGTCATCCCGAACAGACGTTACGCGGCTGTCCGCCAGACAACCGTGTGGTGCTACCTAGGAGGCCCCATCAGCACCGAGCCCCGCATCAACGACCGAATTCGCGTCCCCGAGGTGCGACTCGTCGGTCCGAGCGGCGAGCAGGTGGGCATTGTGCCGCTCGCCAAGGCCCTTGAGCTCGCGCAGGAGTACGACCTCGACCTGGTCGAGGTCGCCGCTTCCGCCAGGCCGCCGGTCTGCAAGCTCATGGACTACGGCAAGTTCAAGTACGAGTCGGCCATGAAGGCCCGTGAGGCGCGCAAGAACCAGGCGCACACGGTCATCAAGGAGATGAAGCTCCGGCCGAAGATCGACCCGCACGACTACGACACCAAAAAGGGTCACGTCGTCCGGTTCCTCAAGCAGGGCGACAAGGTCAAGATCACGATCATGTTCCGTGGTCGCGAGCAGTCCCGGCCGGAGCTCGGCTTCCGGCTGCTCCAGCGACTGGCGTCGGACGTGGAGGAGCTCGGCTTCATCGAGTCGAACCCGAAGCAGGACGGCCGCAACATGATCATGGTTCTCGGCCCGCACAAGAAGAAGACCGAGGCGATGGCCGAGGCGCGTGAGCTCGCCGAAGCCCGTAAGGCGGAGCGCCGCGGCGCCGGCCACGCGGACGAGGCCGAGGCTCCCGCCGCGGAGGGCACCGCTGCCGCGGAGCCCTCCGAGGACGAGTCCGCCGAGGCGTGATCCCAGGGGCAGCCGCCCCGGATCGAATCCGGGGCAGCCGCCCCGGGCAACCGAACACAGCTGATACTTCCGCGTGCCCGCTTGCGGGCCGTGGGAGTGCCACCGACGAGGAGATACGGCGCATGCCGAAGAACAAGACGCACTCCGGTGCCAGCAAGCGCTTCAAGATCACTGGCTCCGGCAAGGTCATGCGTGAGCGCGCCGGCAAGCGCCACCTGCTCGAGCACAAGTCGTCCAAGCTGACGCGCCGCCTCACCGGCACCGCCGAGATGGCCCCGGGCGACGCCAAGAAGATCAAGAAGCTTCTCGGCAAGTGACGTTTCGCACCCCGCTCACCCGGGGTGCGCGTCGGACCGGGACCCAATCGAATTCGGGCCGCGTGAGATTCCACCGCGGCCCCGCTACAAGGAGTTAACAAGTGGCACGCGTCAAGCGGGCAGTCAACGCCCACAAGAAGCGCCGGGCGATCCTCGAGGCGGCCAAGGGCTACCGCGGCCAGCGGTCGCGCCTGTACCGCAAGGCCAAGGAGCAGGTCACCCACTCCCTGGTCTACAACTACAACGACCGCAAGAAGCGCAAGGGCGACTTCCGTCAGCTGTGGATCCAGCGCATCAACGCCGCTGCCCGCCAGAACGGCATGACGTACAACCGCCTCATCCAGGGTCTGAAGGCCGCCAACATCGAGGTGGACCGCAAGATCCTGGCCGAGCTCGCGGTCAACGACATGAACGCGTTCGCCGCGCTCGTCGAGGTCGCGCAGAAGGCTCTGCCGGCCGACGTCAACGCCCCGAAGGCCGCCGCCTGATCCGGCGCCCCAGGCAGTCGATCGGACCCGTAGGCCCCCGCGGCCTGCGGGTCCATCGTTTTTGTGCCGCCCCAGCCCAGTGCCGCCCAGTGCCGCCCTTCGCCCCCCCGACCGCCTTCCGTCCTGCCTTCCCCTCGTGACCACGAAGTGAGCCGCCGCCCATGGGCACCCCCGAGCTGATCTCCCCGCGCTCCCCCCGCGTCATCGCCGCCCGCCGGCTGGCCAAGCGCAATTTCCGGGTCAAGGAGCGACGGTTCATCGCCGAGGGCCCCCAGGCCGTACGCGAGGCGATCGAGCACCGCAGCGCCGGCGAGCCCACCCTCCTCGAGTTGTTCGCGACCGTCGACGCCGCCGAGCGGCACGCCGAGATCGTCGACGCGGCCCGCGCCGCCGGGGTCCGGGTGCACTACGCCGAGGACGACGTGATCGCCGAGCTCTCGCAGACGGTCACCCCGCAGGGCCTGGTCGGCGTCTGCCGCTTCCTCGACTCGCCCTTCGAGGAGATCCTCGCCGCCCGGCCCCGGCTGATCGCCGTCCTCGCGCACGTCCGCGACCCCGGCAACGCCGGTACGGTGCTGCGCTGCGCGGACGCCGCCGGCGCGGACGCCGTGGTGCTGACCGACGCCTCGGTGGACCTGTACAACCCCAAGTCCGTCCGGGCCTCCGTGGGCTCCCTCTTCCATCTGCCGGTCGCCGTCGGGGTGCCGGTGGAGCAGGCCGTGCGCGGACTGCGGGACGCCGGGGCCCGGGTGCTGGCCGCCGACGGCGCGGGCGTCGACCTCGACGCCGAGCTGGACCGGGGCAGCATGGGCACCCCCACCGCCTGGATCTTCGGCAACGAGGCATGGGGCCTGCCGGAGGAGACCCGGGCGCTCGCCGACGAGGTGGTACGGGTGCCGATCCACGGCAAGGCCGAGAGCCTGAACCTCGCGACGGCCGCCGCCGTGTGCCTGTACGCCTCCGCCCGTGCGCAGCGTGCAGCCGGAGGGTGCCGCTCCGTGACCTCCAGCTAGTAGGGTTGCGGTCCGGGGGCTCGGGAGGGGGTGCGGGTGGTGAACGTCAGAACTTCCGGGAGAGTGGCGGACACCTGTCCGGACGCCTCCCACGGCTCCGCGTGCGCGCAGGCGACCGGGCTGCACCCCGACGACCTGCCGGACGGGCTGGTCGTCGCCGACGACACCGGCCGGATCACCTGCTTCAACGCCGCCGCGGCGCGCATCACGGCCCTGCGGGCCGATGACGTGCTGGGCCGGCCGCTGGAGCGGGCCCTGCCGCTGGAGGACCTGGACGGCCGCCGCTGGTGGACCCTGACCGACCCCTACGGCGGGCTCGGCACCCGGGTCGGCCAGCCGGAGCGGAAGCTGCTGCTCCCCGGTGGCCGTGAGGTGCTCGTCTCCGCCCGGTACGTGCGCGAGCGGCCGAACGGGCCCGTGGTCCGTCTCGTGGTCCAGCTGCGCGGTACCGAGGCCCGCCGGCGCACCGAGCGCAGCCACGCCGAGCTGATCGCCACCGTCGCCCACGAACTGCGCTCGCCGCTGACCTCCGTCAAGGGCTTCACCGCGACGCTGCTGGCGAAGTGGGAGCGGTTCACCGACGACCAGAAGCGGCTGATGCTGGAGACCGTCGACGCCGACGCCGACCGGGTCAACCGGCTCATCGCCGAGCTGCTCGACATCTCCCGGATCGACTCCGGGCGGCTGGAGGTGCGCCGTCAGCCCGTCGACATCGTCGGCGCCGTCCGCCGGCACGTCCAGGCACACACCGCGGCCGGACAGCATGCCGAGCGGTTCCGGGTCAAGGTCGTGGAGCCGCTGCCCGCGCTCTGGGCCGATCCGGACAAGATCGACCAGGTGCTGGGCAACCTGCTGGAAAACGCGGTGCGCCACGGCGAGGGAACGGTCACCATAGAGGTCGCACCGGCCCGGATGAAGGCCCAGACGGAGGGAACGGCGGTCACCGTGAGCGATGAGGGCCCCGGCATCCCCGAGGAGGCGATGGGCCGCGTCTTCACCCGCTTCTGGCGGGGCAGCAAGCGCGGCGGCACCGGCCTGGGCCTCTACATCGTCAAGGGCATCGTCGAGGCGCACGGAGGGACGATCACCGTGGGGCGCACTCCACGCGGTGGTGCGCAGTTCCGGTTTACCCTGCCCGTGAGCGCCCCGGCCTTCCTCACCCAGGCCTGAGAGCGGCCCACGGGCCCACCCGACCACCCGCTCCCTTTAGACTCGACCTTTGGCACCTTTGGCACGACCTTGGCAGGACCCTGGCACCAACTCAGCCGGGCGAAGCCGCGCAGCGAGCGAAGCCTGGGGCCCCTCCCAGCGGTAGCTGGGGGACAATCGGAAGCACGGGAAGAGATGTCCGCACCCAATAAGTCGTACGACCCTGTCGAGGTCGAGGCACTGAAACCGGAAGAGATCGAGCGGCTGCGGGACGAGGCGCTCGGCGCCTTCGCCGCCGCCGGCGACCTCGAAGCCCTGCACGAGGCGAAGATCGCGCACACCGGTCCCGCGTCGCCGCTGTCCCTCGCCAACCGCGAGATCGGCGCGCTCCCGCCGCAGGCCAAGGCCGAGGCCGGCAAGCGCGTGGGCATGGCCCGCGGTGCCGTGAGCAAGGCCCTCGCCGCCCGCCAGGTGGAGCTGGAGGCGGAGCGCGACGCCCGCGTGCTCGTCGAGGAGGCCGTCGACGTCACCCTGCGCCACGACCGCGTCCCGGCCGGCGCCCGGCACCCGCTGACCACGCTCTCCGAGCGCATCGAGGACGTCTTCGTCGCGATGGGCTACGAGGTCGCCGAGGGCCCCGAGGTCGAGGCCGAGTGGTTCAACTTCGACGCCCTGAACTTCGAGCCGGACCACCCGGCCCGCGCCATGCAGGACACCTTCTTCGTCCAGGACGGCGACGGCAAGGCCGACTCCGGCGTCGTGCTGCGCACCCACACCTCCCCGGTGCAGGTCCGCAGCATGCTCGACCGCGAGCCGCCCATCTACGTGATCTGCCCGGGCCGCGTCTACCGCACCGACGAGCTGGACGCCACGCACACCCCGGTCTTCCACCAGGTCGAGCTGCTCGCCATCGACGAGGGCCTGACCATGGCGGACCTCAAGGGCACCCTGGACCACATGGTCCAGGCGCTCTTCGGGGCCGGTGTGACCACCCGGCTGCGGCCGAACTACTTCCCGTTCACCGAGCCGTCCGCCGAGATGGACATGCGGTGCTACGTGTGCCGCGGCGAGTCGGTCGGCAACCCCGACCGCCCCTGCCGCACCTGCTCCAGCGAGGGCTGGATCGAGCTGGGCGGCTGCGGCATGGTCAACCCGCGGGTGCTGACCGCCGCGGGCATCGACCCCGAGAAGTACAGCGGATTCGCCTTCGGGTTCGGCATCGAGCGAATGCTGATGTTCCGCCACAACGTCGAAGACATGCGAGACATGGTCGAGGGTGACGTGCGTTTCACCCGGCCGTTCGGGATGGAGATCTGATGCGGGTCCCGCTTTCTTGGCTGCGGGAATACGTCGACCTGCCGGCCGGTGAGACCGGTCGCGACGTGCAGGCCAAACTCGTCGCCGCCGGACTCGAGGTCGAGCGTGTCGAGCAGCTCGGCGCCGGCCTCAAGGGCCCCCTGGTCGTCGGCAAGGTCCTCACGATCGAGGAGCTGGAGGGCTTCCGTAAGCCCATCCGCTTCTGCACGGTCGACGTCGGCCCGGCCAACGGCACGGGCGAGCCGCAGGAGATCGTCTGCGGCGCGCGCAACTTCTCCGTCGGCGACAAGGTCGTCGTGGTGCTCCCCGGCGCCGTGCTGCCCGGCGACTTCAAGATCGCCGCGCGTAAGACGTACGGCCGCACCTCCCACGGCATGATCTGCTCGGGCGACGAGCTGGGCATGGGCGACGACGGCACGGACGGCATCATCGTCCTGCCGCCGGAGCACGAGGTGGGCACCGACGCCATCGAGCTGCTCGAGCTGGTCGACGAGGTCCTCGACATCGCCGTCACCCCCGACCGGGGCTACTGCCTGTCGATGCGCGGCGTGGCCCGCGAGGCCGCGACCGCGTACGGACTGCCGCTGCGCGACCCGGCGCTGCTGGACGTGCCCGCGCCCAACGGCTACGGCTACCTGGTCAAGGTCGCCGACCCGGCCGGCTGCGACCGCTTCACCGCCCGCACGGTCACCGGTCTCGACCCCGAGGCGCACTCCCCGATCTGGCTCCGCCGCCGGCTGCAGAAGGCGGGCATGCGCCCGGTCTCGCTGGCCGTCGACGTCACGAACTACGTGATGCTCGAGCTGGGCCAGCCGCTGCACGCCTACGACCGGTCCCGCGTCGACGGGCCGATCGGCGTGCGCCGCGCCGAGCAGGGCGAGAAGCTCGTCACCCTCGACGGCACCAAGCGCGTGCTGGACGCCGAGGACCTGGTCATCACCGACAACAGCGGGCCGATCGGGCTCGCGGGCGTCATGGGCGGGGCCAACACCGAGATCGCCGACGCCACGGTCGACCCGGAGACGGGCGCGGTCGGCGGCACCACCGAGATCGTCATCGAGGCGGCGCACTTCGACGCCGTCTCCATCGCGCGGACGGCCCGTCGCCACAAGCTGTCCTCCGAGGCGTCCAAGCGCTTCGAGCGCGGCGTCGACCCGAACGCCGCCTCCGCGGCGGCCCAGCGGACCGTGGATCTGCTGGTCCTGCTGGCGGGCGGCAGCGCCGAGGCCGGTGTCACCGAGATCGTCGCCCCCAGCGGCCCCCGCACCATCTCGATCAGCGCCGACCACCCCGACAAGGTGGCCGGTGTCGAGTACGGCCGGGAGACCGTCGTCCGCCGCCTCCAGGAGGTCGGCTGCGACGTGTACGGGCAGGACGAGCTGATCGTCACCGTGCCCAGCTGGCGGCCGGACCTCACCGACCCCAACGACCTGGCCGAAGAGGTCATCCGGCTGGAGGGCTACGAGAACCTGCCCTCCACCCTGCCGCAGCCCCCCGCCGGGCGTGGCCTGACCGAGCGGCAGCGCCTGCACCGCCGGGTCGGCCGCGCGCTCGCCGGCGCCGGTTTCGTCGAGGCGCCCACCTATCCCTTCATCGGGGAGGAGGCCCTCGACCACCTCGGTCTGGAGGCCGACGACCCGCGCCGCTCGGTGGTGCGCCTGGTCAACCCGCTCGCCGACACCGAGCCGGCGCTGCGCACCACGCTGCTGCCGGGGCTCTTCGGCGCCCTGCGCCGCAACGACGGCCGTGGGGAGCGCGACCTCGCGCTCTTCGAGACCGGTCTGGTCTTCCGGCCGACCGGTGACGAGCGTCGCGCGGTCCGGCTGCCGGTCGACCGCCGCCCGACCGACGAGGAGATCGCCGGCCTCGACGCCGCGCTGCCCCGGCAGCCGCGGCACGTGGCCGCCGTCCTCGCCGGGGCGCGCGAGCTGCCCGGCTGGTGGGGCCAGGGCCGCCCCAGCGGCTGGGCGGACGCCGTCGAGGCGGCCCGCGCGGTGGCCCGCGAGGCCGGTGCCGAGCTGATCGTCCGCCAGGACCAGCGGGCGCCGTTCCACCCCGGCCGGTGCGCCGCGTTCTTCGTGGTCGTCGACGGCGCGGAGAAGTTCGCCGGCAGCGCCGGCGAGCTGCACCCGCGGGTGACCAAGGCGTTCGGCCTGCCGGAGCGCACCTGCGCGATGGAGCTGGAGCTCGACCTGCTGGAGCGCGCGGGTACCGGCGTCGCCCGGGCCCCGCACGTGTCCACCTTCCCGGTGGCCACCCAGGACGTCGCGCTCGTCGTGGACGCCTCGGTCCCCGCTGCCGACGTCGAGGCCGCGCTGCGGTCCGGCGCGGGTGAACTCCTCGAGTCGCTGCGCCTGTTCGACGTCTTCACCGGCGAACAGCTCGGTGCGGGCAGGAAGTCGCTGGCCTACGCGCTGCGCTTCCGCGCCGCGGACCGCACGCTGACCGCCGAGGAGGCCACGGCCGCCCGTGACGCCGCGGTCGCCGCGGCCGTCGAGCGCACCGGAGCCGCCCTGCGCGGCGCCTGAGACCGGACGGCCGCCGACCGACCGGCGGCCGTCCGTACGGCACAGGGGCGCACCCGGATCTCCGGGTGCGCCCCTGGTCTATGCCCCATATGTCTGACCCACGTTCCGAATATCACTCAATAGGGTGGAAATGGGCGTTCTGGTCGTTACTTCGGTCTGAGTGCTCGCGAGAATCGTGCGCGTCACTGCTGCTAGGGGGGCCGCTGGGCATGATCCGTACAGGGGCAGGGCGGTGCCGACGGGGCCTGGTGTTCGCGCTCCCCGGGCTGTGGGTGCTCGGGGTGGTCCTCTGCGAACTCCTGAGCCCGCTGGGGACCCCGTGCGTCCAACTGCTCGCCGCCGCGCCCGCCATCGCCTGCGCCGGCAGCGGCCGCCGCCAGTGCGTCCTGCTCGGCGGTGCCTGCGCGCTCTTCGCGCTCGTCCCCCTCGGGCCGAGCGGCCGCGCGGACCCGGCCGGCCGCGCGGGCACCTGCGGTGCGATCCTCGCCGTCGTCGTGGCGGGCTACCTCACCACGGGCCGACGGCTGCGGCTGGTGCGCGAGCTGGAGCGGCTGCGCGAGATCGCCGCCGCCGCGCAACAGGCCCTGCTGCGCCCCCTGCCGCCCCGGATCGACGGGATCACCGTCGCGGGCGGCCATCTGTCGGCGAGCGAAGGGGCCCTGGTCGGCGGTGATCTGTACGAGGCGCTCGCCACCCCGCACGGTGTGCGCATCGTGATGGGCGACGTCCGCGGTCACGGCCTCGGCGCGATCGGCACCGTCGCCGCCGTGCTCGGCAGCTTCCGCGAGGCCGCCCACGACGAAGCGGAACTGCCGGGCGTGCTGCGGCGGTTGGAGCGCGCCCTCCAGCGCCACCTGGGCCAGCGGGCGGCGGACGGGCCCCCGCCGACGCGGGAGGACGAGCGGGACCGGACCTGCGCCGAGGAGTTCGTGACCGTGCTGCTGCTGGAGCTGCGGGCCGACGGCGAGGTCGTGGTGCTCAACTGCGGGCACCCCTGGCCGTACCGGCTCCGCGGCACGGCCGACGACGGCGCGCGGGCCGTCGCGGTGACGCCCGGCGAGCCGCTGCCACCGCTCGGGGCCTTCCCGCTGCCCGCCGAGGTGCCCGTCCTGCGGCTGCCCCGGCTGCTGCCCGGGGACGCCCTGGTGCTGCACACCGACGGCGCCGCGGACGCGCGGAACGCGGCAGGGGTGTTCTTCCCGCTGGAACGCGCCCTGACCGAGGCGGCGCACGGGGTGCCCATCGTGCCCGCGACGGTCGTCGAGCACGTCCGGTGCGCGCTGCTGCGCCACACCGGGGGCCGGCTGGCCGACGACGTCGCGCTGTTGGCCCTGCGGGACGACCGGCAGCGCCTTCCGGTGCGGACGCCCCACGCGGAACTCGCGCGCGTCTGCCACCCGCGCTCCTGACGACTCCCGGCGGCTCCCGGCAACTCCCGACGACCTTCTGGTGACTCCATGGTGGCCGGAAAGGGCCGCTGTCCGGCCACGCACGGCGGTGGCCCGTTCACACCCCGTGCGAAGGGATCTCCCTTACGCTGATCCCACCGAGCGTTTCCGGAGGGCAGGATGGAGCCCAACACTCTGCTCGACGCCATTCTCGACGAAGCGGGGATCTCCCACGCGGGCCTGGCCGCCCATGTCAACGCGGCCGGCCGCGCCCGTGGACTGGCGTTGCGCTACGAACACACCGCCGTCGCCCGCTGGTTGCGCGGCCAGCGGCCGCGGGGCCAGGTGCCGGACCTGATCTGCGAGGTCCTCGGCGAGCGGCTGCACCGCGCGCTGACCCTCGACGACATCGGCCTCGGCACCCCCGGCAGCCCCCGGGTGCCCGGCACCCCGCTCTCCGGCTTCGTCGAACGCGCCACCGCGCTGTGGCGGTCGGACGAGCAGCAGCGCGAACACGTCGTCAGCGCCCCGGCCGTGACCGGCACCCCCGCGGTGATCCCGGTCTGGGAATGGGAGAACCCGCCCGAGGACGCCGACGTCTCCCGGCGCGGCCTGACCCGGGTGTCCATGGACGACATCGAGATGCTGCGCGCCGCCCGTGCGCACTACGAGCAGATGTACCGCAAGGCGGGCGGCATCGCCACCCGCGCCCGGGTCGTCGGCTTCCTCAACGCCGAGGCCGCGCCCCTGCTGCGCGGCAGCTACCCCGACGAGACGGGCCGTCAGCTGCACCGCGCCACCGGGGGGCTGGTCGCGGTCGCCGGGATCTGCGCGTACGACTCCGACGCGCACGGACTGGCCCAGCGCTACTTCCACCAGGCGCTGCGGCTCGCCAAGGCCAGCGGGGACCGCGGGCTCGGCGCGTACGTCATAGCCCTGCTCGTCAACCAGTCGCTGTTCATGGGGGAGTACCGGCAGGCGGTCGCCTTCGCCGAGTCCGCGTTGCGGGCGGCGGGCTCGAACCTCACCCCGGCACTCGCCGCCGATCTCTACGCCATGCAGGCCAAGGCCTACGCCCGGCTCGGTGACGGCGGCGGGGCGCTCGCCTGCATCCGCCGCGCCGAGACCGCCGCCGACCGCATCCACCGCGGCCAGGAGCCCGCCGAGACCGGCTACGTACAGCCCGGACTGGTGAACGTACAGGTCGCCGAGGCGCTGCTCAGCCTCGGTGACCTCGGACCCGCCCGTGAGCACGCGGACCGGGCGGTCGACACCCCCGCGCACGACCGGGGCCGTGTCCACCGGCTCGCCATGCTCACGCACATCGAGCTGCGTCAAGGAGACGCGGACAAGGCGGTGGCCACCGCGCGGGAGATGACCGAGCAGGCGAGAGGCATGGAATCGCAGCGGTTACGGGACCGGCTCCGAGCGGTGCGCGAGCATCTGATCGAAAGTGGGTGCGCGGCCACGGCCGAGGCCGCCGAGATGATCGACGGGGCGCTGCGCGTGCCCTTGTGAGGACAGCGCCCGGGAGGTGGCCACCTCGGCGGAAGGTGGCATACACGTGCGTTGGAAGAATCTCAGCGAGCGGAGCGTCTACGAGAACCGGTGGTTCCGGGTCAATCTCGCGGACGTCGAACTCCCCGACGGCCGCCACCTCGACCACTTCCTCATCCGGCTGCGGCCCGTCGCCGTGGCCACGGTGGTCAACGAGGCGAACGAGGTTCTGCTCCTGTGGCGGCACCGTTTCATCACCGACAACTGGGGCTGGGAGCTGGCCGCCGGGGTCGTCGAGGACGGCGAGGACATCGCCCGCGCCGCGGCCCGTGAGATGGAGGAGGAGACCGGATGGCGGCCGGGCCCCCTGCGGCACCTGATGACAGTCGAACCGTCCAACGGTCTCACCGACGCCCGCCATCACATCTACTGGACGGACGAGGCCGAGTACCTCGGCGACCCCGAGGACGGCTTCGAGTCGGACCGACGGGAGTGGGTGCCGCTCAAGCTGGTACCCGACATGATCACCCGCGGTGAGGTACCGGCCGCCAACATGGCGGCCGCGCTACTGCTGCTGCACCATCTGCGGCTCGGCTGACCGCCGGGCCCGCGACGTGGGCCGGGAGCGTCCCGCGCTCACCGGCCGGCCGCCTGCCAGACGGTGACCCCCAGGGCGGCGAGGCCGGTGAGCGCGGCGAGCGACGGCAACGGCCACCGGCCGTGCTCCAGGGCCCGCACCCGCCCGCACGTCTGGTCGATCTCGCGCTCCGACTGGTCGCTGCGCTGGGTGAGAAGGGCGAGGTGGCCGTCGATGCGGGCGAACCCGACATCGAGGCTACGACGTAATTCCGCGAGCTCGGCCGACTTGACGGCGTGCTCGGGATGGATGGTCACGGTACGTTCCCCTTCCGGAAGGCTTCCACGTGCTGCTCGACGAGGTGAGTCAACCGCGTGGACAGGCGGGGCGGGAGCGTGTGCGGAGGGTAGGTGCGGGTCACCGTCGCACACCCCGTGTGAAGGCGGGGTGTGCGACGGCCGACGGACGCCGGCCCCACGGCAGCGGCCGGGCGGCGCCACCCTCGACGAGGGTGGCGCCGCCCGGCCGACTCGCGTTGTCGCGGGGGCTTCCCGCCACGGGCTCAGTAGGAGTAGAAGCCCGAGCCCGTCTTGCGGCCCAGCCGGCCCGCGTCGACCATGCGCTGGAGCAGCGGGGGAGCGGCGTACAGCGGCTCCTTGTACTCCTGGTACATGCTGTCGGCGACCGAGGCGACGGTGTCGAGGCCGATCAGGTCGGAGAGCTTGAGCGGGCCCATGGGGTGGGCGCAGCCCAGCTCCATGCCGTTGTCGATGTCCTCGCGGCTGGCGATGCCGGACTCGAACATCCGGATCGCGGAGAGCAGATACGGGATCAGCAGCGCGTTCACGACGAAGCCGGAGCGGTCCTGGGCGCGGATGGCGTGCTTGCCCAGGATCTTGCCGACCAGCGCCTCGGCGCGCTTGATCGTCTCCTCGCCCGTGGTCAGTGCCGGGATCAGCTCGACGAGCTGCTGCACCGGGGCCGGGTTGAAGAAGTGGATGCCGATGACCTGGTCGGGCCGCGAGGTCGCGACGGCCAGCTTCACCAGCGGGATGGAGGAGGTGTTGGAGGCCAGGATCGCGTCCGGGCGGGTGACGACCTGGTCGAGCACCTGGAAGATCTCGGTCTTCACCTGCTCGTTCTCGACGACCGCCTCGATGACCAGGTCGCGGTCGGCGAACTCGCCCAGGTCGGTGGTGAAGCTCAGCCGGGCCAGGGCCGCGTCGCGCTCCTCCTCGGTGATCTTGCCGCGTTCGGCGGCCTTGCCGAGGGAGTTGGTCAGACGGGTGCGGCCGAGCTCCAGGGCCTCACCGGTGGTCTCCGCGACCTTGACGTCGAGACCGGAGCGGGCACACACCTCCGCGATGCCCGCGCCCATCTGACCGCAGCCCACCACTCCGACGCGTGTCACGTCGGCCACTGAGTCCGTCACATCGTGCCTTTCGCTGATCTTGGTCGACCGGCGGGACGCCCGTCCCCCGCACCGATCGTGTCGGTGTGAGGACCCCCGGCGCCCGCCTCGGTCCAGACGTTACTCCGCGACAGGCGGTGCCGATGGGGCCGGGGCGGGCATGCTCTGCGCATACGGTGTGACCGATCCGACAAGGAGTGGCACGCATATGGGACGTATCAGCCGAAGAGGGTTCACCGTGGCGGCCGCGGGTGCGATGTCCGTCATGCTGGCGGCGGGCGAGGCCCGGGCCCGGAATCCTCAGACGGGCAACACGGGCAACACGGGCACCACGGGCGCCACGGATGCCAGGGGAGCCGGGGACGCCACGGACGGGGAAGTCAGGCGACGGCGTGAGTTCCGGGGCATGTGGACCGCGACCGTCGTGAACATCGACTGGCCGTCCAGGCCGGGGCTCGAGCCGGACGCGCAGCGGGCCGAGCTGCTCGGTCTGTTCGACACGGCCGTCGCACGGCGGCTCAACGCCGTGATCCTCCAGATCCGCCCCACCGCCGACGCCTTCTGGCCCTCGCCGTACGAGCCGTGGTCGGAGTATCTGACCGGCACTCAGGGCAAGCACCCGGGCTGGGACCCGCTCGCCTTCGCGGTGCGCGAGGCCCACAAACGCCGTCTGGAACTGCACGGTTGGTTCAACCCCTACCGCGTCGCCAACCACACCGACCCCACCCGGCTGGTCGCGAACCACCCCGCGCGCCGGCACCCCGACTGGGTGCTGCCCTACGGCGGAAAGCTCTACTACAACCCCGGGCTGCCGGAGGTCCGCCGCTTCGTCCAGGACGCGGTCCTCGACGCGGTCACCCGCTACGACCTCGACGGCGTGCACTTCGACGACTACTTCTACCCGTACCCGGTGGCCGGGCAGGACTTCGACGACACCGCCGCGTACGAGCGCTACGGCAGCGGCTTCCCCGACCGGGCGGCCTGGCGGCGGGACAACATCGACCGGCTGGTGCGCGAGACGGGGCTGCGCGTCAAGCAACGCAAGCCGCACGTGCGGTTCGGGATCAGCCCCTTCGCCATCTGGCGCAACCGGACCACCGATCCGCTGGGCTCCGACACCCGCGCCGGGGTGCAGACCTACGACGACCTGTACGCCGACACCCGAAGATGGGTCCGCGAGGAGTGGATCGACTACATCGTCCCGCAGATCTACTGGCACATCGGCTTCGCGGCCGCCGACTACGCCAAGCTCGTCCCCTGGTGGGCGGAGACCGTGCGCGGCACGGACGTCCACCTCTACATCGGGGAGGCCCTGTACAAGGCGGGGGCCGCGGGGCAGCCCGCGCCCTGGCAGGACCCGGCGGAACTCTCCCGCCACCTCGATCTCGACCGGAGCCACCCCGAGGTGCGCGGGAACGTCTACTTCTCCACCAAGCAGGTCGTCACCGATCCCGTAGGGGCGATGGCGCGCGTGGTCGCCGACCACTATCCCGACCGCGCGCGCCCGCCGCGCTGAGTGCTCCGGGCGGTGGTCAGACCGAGTCGCCCGACGTGCGGTGATCCACAGTGCTGTCGGGGCCGGGCGTCATGATCGTCTCGTGTCCGTTCTCCGCCCGGACCCGGAACGGCGGGGTGCCGTCGGGGCCCAGTACCTCCACGATCTCCACGACGCGGTCCTGCTTGCCGACAACCCGGCCGTGCACCACCAAACGGTCGCCCTTGCTCGCATGCATCGACGGTGCCCTTCGTTCGAGGTCCCCGATCCGGGGTCCGAGACGTGCACAGGGATGTGCCGCCGATTCTACGGTGACCGGCGGTGGATGGCTCGTCCTTCGGCCATCCGGGCCGGGGGACGGACGCGGCCGGCGGGCGCATGCCCGTCAGCCGCGGGCACGCTGGGTGACCGCGATGCAGACGAGCACGGCGACGGCGGCGGCCGGCGCGGCGGGCGTCAGCCGCTCGCCCAGCAGCGTCACCGACCACACCAGGGTGAGCAGCGGCTGCGCCAGCTGGAACTGGCTGGCCTTGGCCACCCCGATCACGGCCATGCCGCGGTACCACATCACCATGCCCGCCAGCTGGGAGCCCAGCACGAGCCAGAGCAGCCCGGCGACGGTGTGCCCGGTCAGCCGCACGGGCTCGTGGGACACGGCGACGGCCGCACCCGCCACGGCGACCGGCAGGCACAGCACCAGCGCCCAGCCGACGACCTGCCAGCCGGGCATCTCCCGCGCCAGCCGGCCGCCCTCCGCGTAACCCGCCGCGCACACCAGCAGGGCGACGAACAGGTACAGATCGCCGACGGTCGGCGTGCCTCCGCTCTGCACGAGGGCGAAGGCGATGACCACGGCCGCGCCCACCAGGGCCGCCGCCCAGAACGTGCGCGAGTGCCGGGTACCGGTCCGTACCGCCGAGTACGCGGCCGTGGTGAGCGGCAGCAGCCCCACGACGACGGCGGCGTGCGCGGTGGTCGACGTCCGCAGCGCGAG
This sequence comes from Streptomyces sp. NPDC042259, assembly GCF_055582085.1. Taxonomy (NCBI): domain Bacteria; kingdom Bacillati; phylum Actinomycetota; class Actinomycetes; order Kitasatosporales; family Streptomycetaceae; genus Streptomyces; species Streptomyces sp. NPDC042259. Next base: position 173,338 of record NZ_JBVJDW010000006.1, read on the forward strand.
CGTGGTCAGCAGCGGGAAGCCCACGACGACCCCCGCCGCGACGATGGCCAGCCCGCCCCAGTGGCGGCGGCCGGGCACCGGCACCCGGAGCGCGAGCAGCCCGCCGCACGCGATCAGCGCGGCCAGCGTGGTCCGGCAGGTGGTCACGGACCACGGGCCGAGGCCCTCCAGGGACCAGGCGGTGGCGGGGAAGGTCAGCGAGAAGGCACAGACGCCGAGAACGGCGAGCAGGGTGCCGACGGTCAGGGGGGCGGGGGCGGCGCCGGGACGGTTCGGCGTCCCCACCGTCGCGGCCGGCCGGTCGGGGGCGCTCACTGCTATCGCCGTCGCGCCGATAGCGCTATCTTGTGCTCTCATGCAAGAGCGTAGCAGTGTGGCGGAACTGGCCGATGTCCTCCGGGGAGAGCTGAACCGCTACTCCGAAGGTGAGAAGCTGCCGTCCAGTCGGGCTCTGATCGACCGGTTCCGGGTCAGCCCCGTCACCGTCTCCCGGGCGCTGGCCGCCCTGGCCGCCGAGGGCCTGGTCGTCACCCGACCCGGCGCCGGTGCCTTCCGCGCCGTCCCGCACGCTCCGGCCGTCCGCCTCGGGGACACCTCCTGGCAGCAGGTCGCCCTCAGCGTCGAGACCCCCGGGGAGTCGGTGCCCCGGTCCGTGGACGCCTCGGGGGTGCTCGCCACCCTCTCCGAGCCCCCGCCCGGCGTCATCGAGTTCAACGGCGGCTACCTCCACCCCACGCTCCAGCCCGAACGGGCCCTGGCCGCCGCCCTCGCCCGCGCCGGACGCCGGCCGGGCGCCTGGGGCCGCCCGCCCGTGGAGGGCGTCGGCGAACTGCGGGCCTGGTTCGCCCGCCGGATCAGCGGCCCGGCCGGTACGGTCGCCGCCTCCGACGTACTGATCACCGCCGGCGGCCAGAGCGCCCTCACCGCCGCCCTGCGCGCCCTCGCCCCGCCCGGCGCCCCCGTACTCGTCGAATCCCCCACCTACCCGGGCATGCTCGCCGCCGCCCGCGCCTCCGGACTGCGGCCCGTGCCCGTACCGGCCGACGAGCGGGGGGTGCGCCCCGATCTGCTCGCCGAGGCCTTCCGGGCCGGCGGCGCCCGGGTCTTCGTCTGCCAGCCGCTCTTCCAGAACCCGACGGGCGCGGTCCTCGCCGACGAGCGGCGCCGCGAGGTCCTCCGGGTCGCCCGGGACGCCGGCGCCTTCGTCATCGAGGACGACTTCGCCCGCCTCCTCGCCCACGAGGACGCCCCCGCCCTGCCGCCCACCCTGGCCGCCGACGACCTCGACGGCATCGTCGTCCACGTCTGCTCCCTCACCAAGGCCACCTCGGCCAGCCTGCGGGTGGGCGCCCTCGCCGCCCGGGGGCCGGTCCTCGACCGGCTGCGGGCCATCCAGGTCGTCGACAGCTTCTTCGTGCCCCGGCCCCTGCAGGAGGCGGCGCTCGAATTCGTCGGCTCACCCGCCTGGCCCCGCCATCTGCGCACCATCGCCGCGCAACTGCGCCTGCGGCGCGAGGCGCTGCTCACCGCGCTCGCCCGGGACGTCCCCGCCCTCACCGTGGAGTCCGTGCCGACGGGCGGCTACGTCATGTGGCTGCGGCTCCCGGACGGCACCGACGAGAGCGTCCTCGCCGCCGCCGCCCTCCGGGCCGGTGTCGCCCTCGCCCCCGGCCGCCCGTACTTCTCCGCCGAGCCCCCCGCCCCCTATCTGCGCCTCAGCTTCGCGGCCGTCGCGGGCCCGGCGGAGCTGGCGGAGGGCGTGAGCCGGCTGCGCCGGGCCTGCGAGGAGACGCTGGGGTGAGCCGCCCGGCACGCGGGCCGGACGGCCCCGGGACTCGGCTAGCCTGAACGCACAATGAACTGTTTGACGACGTCATGGGGCGAGTTCGAACTCTCCCGCTTCCCCGAGGACTCCCGCGACAGACTGCGCGCCTGGGACGCCTCCGACGCGTATCTGCTGCGGCACCTCGAAGGAATCGACGGCGAGCCCACGGACCTCTCGGGCACGGTCGTCGTGCTGGGCGACCGGTGGGGCGCCCTCACCACCGCGCTCGCCCGGCACCGGCCCGTGCAGATCACCGACTCCTACCTCGGCCGGCAGGCGAGCGCCGCGAACCTCGCGCGCGCCGGTGCCGACGCCGACGCGGTGCGGCTGCTGTCGACCCGGGACACACCGCCGGAGCGGATCGACGTCCTGCTCGTCCGGGTGCCCAAGAGCCTGGCGCTCCTGGAGGACCAGCTGCGCCGCCTCGCGCCCGCCGTCCACGCCGGAACCGTCGTCGTCGGCACGGGCATGGTCACCGAGATCCACACCTCGACGCTCAAACTGTTCGAGCAGATCCTCGGACCGACCCGCACCTCGCTCGCGGTGAAGAAGGCACGCCTCATCTTCTGCACCCCCGACCCGCGGCTCGCCCGGACCCCCAGCCCCTGGCCGCGCGCCTACACGCTGCCCACCGACGTCGGGGCGGCCTCGGGCCTGACCGTCATCAACCACGCGGGAATCTTCTGCGCCGAACGCCTCGACATCGGCACCCGCTTCTTCCTGCGCAACCTCCCGCGCCGCCGCGGCCCCGAGCGCGTGGTGGACCTCGGCTGCGGCAACGGCGTGGTCGGCACGGCCGCGGCCCTCGCCAACCCCGAGGCCGAGGTGCTCTTCGTCGACGAGTCCTACCAGGCGGTGGCCTCCGCGGAAGCCACGTTCCACGCGAACGCCGGCGCCGCCGCGGCCACCCGGGCGGAATTCCGGGTCGGCGACGGGATGTCGGGCGTCCCGGCCGCGTCGGTGGACCTGGTGCTGAACAACCCGCCGTTCCACACCCACCAGGCGATGACCGACGCGACCGCCTACCGCATGTTCGCCGGGTCCCGCGAGGCGCTGCGCCCCGGCGGCGAGCTGTGGGTCATCGGCAACCGCCACCTCGGCTACCACGTGAAGCTGCGCCGCCTCTTCGGCAACTGCGAGGTCGTCACGAGCGACCCGAAGTTCGTCATCCTGCGCGCGGTCAAACGCTGACGGCACCGGTGCCCACGTTGGCGCCGGTCAGGCGCCGACGTAGGCCGCGAGGTGCTCGCCGGTGAGGGTGGAGCGGGTGGCGACGAGGCCGGCGGGGGTGCCCTCGTAGACGACACGGCCGCCGTCGTGGCCGGCACCGGGACCGAGGTCGATGATCCAGTCGGCGTGCGCCATGACCGCCTGGTGGTGCTCGACGACGATGACCGACTTGCCGGAGTCGACGAGCCGGTCCAGCAGGCCGAGCAACTGCTCCACATCGGCGAGGTGCAGACCGGCGGTCGGCTCGTCGAGGACGTAGACACCGCCCTTCTCCGCCATGTGGGTAGCCAGCTTGAGCCGCTGCCGCTCGCCGCCGGACAGGGTGGTGAGCGGCTGCCCGAGGCGGAGATAGCCGAGCCCGACGTCGGCGAGCCGGCCCAGGACGCGGTGCGCGGCCGGTGTGCGCGCCGGGCCGGCGCCGAAGAACTCCTCGGCCTCGGTGACCGACATCGCGAGCACCTCGCTGATGTCCCGGCCGCCGAGGCGGTGGTCGAGCACCGACGCCTCGAAGCGCTTGCCCTCGCACTCCTCGCAGGTGACGGCGACACCGGCCATCATCGCCAGATCGGTGTAGACGACGCCGGCGCCGTTGCAGTGCGGGCAGGCGCCCTCGGAATTGGCGCTGAACAGCGCCGGCTTCACCCCGTTGGCCTTCGCGAACGCCTTGCGGATCGGGTCGAGCAGCCCGGTGTACGTCGCCGGGTTGCTCCGCCGCGAGCCGCGGATCGGCGCCTGGTCCACCGACACCACGCCCTCGCCGGGGGAGACCGAGCCGTGCACGAGCGAACTCTTGCCGGAGCCCGCCACCCCGGTGATCACGCAGAGCACCCCGAGCGGGATGTCGACGTCGACGTCCCGCAGGTTGTGCTCGCGCGCACCGCGGACGGCGAGCCGGCCGGTCGGCGTCCGCACCGTCTTCTTGAGGGCGGCCCGGTCGTCGAAATGGCGGCCGGTGACGGTGTCACCGGCCCGCAGCCCCGCGACGGTGCCCTCGAAACACACGGCGCCGCCCGCCGCACCGGCGCCGGGACCGAGGTCGACGACGTGGTCGGCGATCGCGATCGTCTCCGGCTTGTGCTCGACGACGAGCACGGTGTTGCCCTTGTCCCGCAACCGCAGCAGCAGCTCGTTCATCCGCTGGACGTCGTGCGGATGCAGGCCGATGGTGGGCTCGTCGAAGACGTAGGTGACATCGGTGAGCGAGGAGCCGAGGTGACGGATCATCTTGACGCGCTGCGCCTCGCCGCCCGACAGCGTGCCCGACGGTCTTTCGAGCGAGAGATAACCGAGCCCGATCCGCACGAACGACTCCAGGGTCTGCCGGAGCGCGTCGAGCAGCGGAGCCACCGACGGCTCGTCGAGGTCACGGACCCATGCGGCCAGGTCGCTGATCTGCATCGCACAGGCGTCGGCGATGTTGATCCCGCCGATCCGCGACGAGCGGGCGGCCTCGCTGAGCCGGGTGCCGTCGCACTCGGGGCACACGGTGAAGGTCGTCGCCCGCTCCACGAACGCGCGGACGTGCGGCTGCAGCGCGTCGATGTCCTTGGACAGCATCGACTTCTGGATCTTGGGGATCAGGCCCTCGTACGTCAGATTGACGCCATCGACCTTGATCTTGGTGGGTTCCCGGTGGAGGAGGTCGTGCAGCTCCTTCTTGGTGTACTCGCGGATCGGCTTGTCCGGGTCGAAGTAGCCGCAGCCGCCGAAGATACGGCCGTACCAGCCGTCCATGCTGTAACCGGGGATCGTGAGAGCGCCCTCGTTGAGCGACTTGCCGTCGTCGTAGAGCTGGGTGAGATCGATGTCGGAGACCGCGCCCCGGCCCTCGCAGCGCGTGCACATGCCGCCGGTGCGGGTGAACGTGACCTTCTTCGTCCGGGTCCTGTCGGCGCCGCGGTCGACGGTGAACCCGCCGCTCGCCCGGACCGAGGCGACGTTGAACGAGAACGCGCCGGGCGGTCCGACGTGGGGCTCGCCGAGCCGGCTGAACAGGACGCGCAGCATCGCGTGCGCGTCGGTGGCCGTGCCGACCGTGGAGCGGGGGTCGGTGCCCAGGCGCTGCTGGTCGACGATGATCGCGGTCGTCAGCCCTTCGAGGACGTCGACCTCGGGCCGCGCGAGCGTCGGCATGAAGCCCTGTACGAAGGCGCTGTAGGTCTCGTTGATCAGCCGCTGCGACTCCGCGGCGATCGTGCCGAACACCAGCGAACTCTTGCCCGAGCCGGAGACGCCGGTGAACACGGTCAGCCGGCGCTTCGGGATCTCGACGCTGACGTCCTTGAGGTTGTTCACGCGGGCGCCGTGCACGCGGATCAGATCGTGACTGTCGGAAACATGCGGTGCGGGTGACTGCGCGTCCGCCCGCGTGGCCTTGCTCATCGTGTCTCCATCCGTTGACCGGCCGCCCGCCCCGGCGGCACCCGTGCCGTCCCGCTCGGGGGAGCCTAGGCCGTGTCCGGCGGATCGTCTCAGGGCTCGCCACGGCACGGGCTCGGGGCCGCCCCGGCCCTGACGGCGGGCCCGGCGGCGGCCCTCGCTCCGGTCCCGGGCATGATTTCCACCGTGCAGGCGGACACGGATCATCGCGGGCGGGGACGGTACACGCTGACGGACACGGCAAGCGGCCATGTCTGGGGCGTCTGCGCCGGGACGGAGGGATGGTTCAGGGAACCCTGGCGCGCAACGTACGAACTGTTCGGATGGGCTTTTGAGGGAGCCGAGCCGCGCGGCTGGGTCGGCAGCCAGGTGTGGCTGGTGCCGGAGGACGAAACGCTCGATGCCTGGCTGCTGGAGGACGCGGAGAGCCTCGGACGGCCGCCGGGAACGGAAGCTCTCGTGCTCACCGGTCTGGACGACTACGAGGGCCCGCCCGAGGGGCACCGGGGCCCTGTCCGGCTGCACGACGGTTACCGGTGGCTGGGCTCCTGCCGCGAGTTCGCCCGCGTCCTGCCGCCCGAGCGAACCGAGCCTCCGCTCGTCCTGCGGGGGCTCGCCCCCAGTGACCGGCTACGGCGGGCGCTGGCGACGGGCACCCGCCGCTCGCTGGACCTGGAGGAGGCCTGCCTGTGGATCCGGGACGACCGGGGCGAGCCGCTCACCGACCGGCTGCTGTGGCCCGAGGTCCGCGCGTGGCGGCCGTCCTCCCTCGGGGCGGACCTGATCGACCTGGAACTCGACGCATACCTCGAACCCGTACCGGCACACGCCCGGCCCGTCTGGGAGCGCTGGCTCGCCGGCCCGCCGGACGCCTCCGGCGCCTGGGCCGGACTCGATACCCGCCGGCGTGGGGCCTGGTTCGATCTCGTCCGGGAGCGGGGCTGCCGGCTCAGGCACGAGGCCCGGCAGGCCGGGCAGACGTACGAACTGGACGGCCGGCACATCACCGACGAACCGGGCCTCTACCTGGCACTCGGCGAGGCGGTCAACGGCCCGGGCGGCTACTTCGGCGGCTGCCTGGACGCCCTGCGGGACTGCCTGCGCGGCAACTTCGGCTACACGGCCCCGGCGACCCTCCTCTGGCGGGACGCCGCGACCGCGCGCGAGCACCTTTCCCGTCTCTTGACGCCGGAGGGCGAGCGGTACGACCTGGTCGCCCTGGTGCTCGAAGTTCTGGCCGAGGGCGGGATGGACGTGACGCTCACGTGAATCGGCGGTCGCCGCCGTGGTGGTGACTCGATGCCGGCGCCCCGACGGAGGGATCAGGCCGCCGCGCAGCGGGACCGGCGGCTCAGCCGGGGATGTCGGTCAGCTTCCGCAGGGTGAAGGGCTCGGCGAGGATCTCGTCCAGGACCTTCGCGACGTGCTTGAAGTGCGGCAGCGTGAAGTGGTGGTCCAGGGCCTCGCCGCCGGCCCACTCCTCCAGGATGATCATCCGCTCCGGGCGCTCGGGGTCGGCGAAGGGCTGGTACCCCAGGCAGCCGTCCTCGGCGAGGGACGGGGCGATCATGGCGTTGAGTTCGTCCCGCAAGCGCTGCTCCTGGCCCGGCTTGGCGACGAAGCCGGCGATGAGAACGAGGGTGTTCGACATGAGAAAACTCCAGATGACGCGGTCGTAGTGGGGTGTCCGCCAGGCGAACGACATCCATTCTGCGAGCCGGTCCCAGGTCCACCCAGGGCTCCGACCAGCCGGGGTCGGGCCTGCCTGGGTCTGCCAGGGCCAGGCAGAACGACCGGGGCACCCGTAACACTGGCCCCATGGATCGCGTACAGCAGCTCAGCGAGTTTCTGCGGGCCCGTCGGGCCCGGCTCAGCCCGGACGACGCCGGCGTCCCCGACTTCGGCGGCCGACGGCGAGTGCCCGGCCTGCGCCGCGAAGAACTCGCCCTGCTGGCCGGGGTCAGCGTCGACTACTACACCCGCCTGGAACAAGGCCGCGCCCGCAACGTCTCTTCCGACGTCCTCGACGCGGTCGCCCGCGCCCTGCGCCTGGACCCGGACGAGCGCGCCCACCTGCACAACCTCGCCCGCCCCGCCCCACGCCGCAAGCGCCCCGGCCGCCCGCAGAAAGTCGGCGCGGAGATGCGCCAGGCCCTCGACGCCCTCACCGGCGTCCCCGCCTACATCGTCGGCCGCCGCCTGGACATCCTGGCCTGGAACGACATGGCTCGCGCCCTGATCGCCGATTTCCCCGCCATGCCCGCCGCCGAGCGGAACATGGCCCGCCTCGTCTTCCTCGACGAGGCGTCGAAAGGCCTCTATCCGGACTGGGAGGACAAGGCCCGCGACACCGTCGCCAACCTCCGCCTCGACGCCGGCCGCCACCCCGACGACCCCCGGCTGGCGGGCCTCATCGGCGAACTCTCCCTGGGCAGCGACGACTTCCGCCGCCTTTGGGCCGCCCACAACGTCCACGGCAAGACACGCGGCGCGAAGCGCTTCGCCCATCCGCGGCTCGGCGACCTCACCCTCGACTACGTCGCCATGCGCGCCCCGGACGATCCCGACATGACCATGATGATCTACAGCACCCCGCCCGGCTCGGACGCCGCCACCACGCTGCGGCTGCTGGCCGGTCTCAGCCAGTCACCGCCCGCCGCCGCCCCGCCCCACTCACCCCTCGTCATTGCATAAAACTGCTTAGCTCCGTATAGTCATGCCATCACCGAGGAGGACCGATGGCAGTACGTGCGGCAGTGGCCGGAGCGAGTGGGTACGCGGGCGGGGAATTGCTGCGTCTGCTGCTCGCCCATCCGGAGGTGCGGATCGGTGCGCTCACCGGGCATGGCAACGCCGGGCAGCCGCTGGGCGCCCTCCAGCCGCATCTGCCGCAGCTTGCCGAGCGGGTGCTCGAGCCGACCACCGCCGAGGTTCTCGCCGGGCACGACGTGGTCTTCCTCGCCCTGCCGCACGGGCAGTCCGCCGCCGTCGCCGAGGAGCTGGGGGACGGTGTGCTGGTCGTCGACTGCGGGGCGGACTTCCGGCTCAAGGACGCGGGGGACTGGGAGCGGTTCTACGGCACGCCGCACGCCGGGACCTGGCCGTACGGGCTGCCCGAGCTGCCCGGCGGGCGGCAGGCGCTGCGCGGCGGGAAGCGGATCGCCGTTCCCGGCTGCTACCCCACCGCCGTGTCGCTCGCGCTCTTCCCCGCCTACGCCGCCGGGCTCGCCGAGCCCGAGGCCGTGATCGTCGCCGCGTCCGGCACGTCCGGCGCGGGCAAGGCGGCCAAGCCGCACCTGCTCGGCAGTGAGGTCATGGGCTCCATGAGCCCGTACGGCGTGGGCGGCGGCCACCGGCACACCCCCGAGATGATCCAGAACCTGTCCGCCGCCGCCGGCGAGCGCGTCACCGTCTCCTTCACCCCGACCCTGGCACCCATGCCGCGCGGCATCCTCGCCACGTGCGGCGCCAAGGCCCGGGCGGGGGTCACGCCGGAGAGCCTGCGGGCCGCGTACGAGAAGGCCTTCCAGGACGAGCCCTTCGTACGGCTGCTGCCCGAGGGACAGTGGCCGTCGACCGCCGCCGTCTACGGGGCGAACACCGCGCTGGTCCAGGTCGCCCTCGACGAGGCGGCCGGCCGGATCGTCGCCATCAGCGCGATCGACAACCTGACCAAGGGCACGGCGGGCGGCGCGGTGCAGAGCATGAACATCGCCCTCGGCCTCCCGGAGACGCTGGGGCTGCCGGCCGCCGGGGTCGCGCCGTGATCATCCGGCGCGTCTTCGCCACCGTCCTCGCCCGGTTCGTACCGTGCGACATCCCCGCCGGCCACGCCTCCGGGGCACGGCGGAAAACCACCCAGCACGCCCGGCCGTTCCGGGTCACCGCAGCGGCGAACAAGGAGATGCAGCAGTGAGCGTCACGGCAGCAAAGGGATTCACGGCGGCGGGCATCGCCGCCGGGATCAAGGAGAGCGGTGGCCCCGACCTCGCGCTCGTGGTCAACGAGGGGCCCCGTCTGGCCGCCGCCGGTGTCTTCACCTCCAACCGCGTCAAGGCCGCCCCGGTCCGCTGGTCCGAGCAGGTACTCAAGGGCGGGCAGGTCTCCGCCGTCGTCCTCAACTCCGGTGGCGCCAACGCCTGCACCGGTCCGCTGGGCTTCCAGGACACCCACGCCACCGCCGAGAAGGCGGCCGAGGTACTGGGAGGCAACGCCGGTGAGATCGCCGTCGCCTCGACCGGTCTCATCGGGGTGCGGCTGCCGATGGACAAGCTGCTGCCGGGCATCGAGAAGGCCGCCGCCGAACTCTCCGCGCACGGCGGCGAGAAGGCCGCCATCGCCATCAAGACCACCGACACCGTCCACAAGACGTCCGTCGCCCAGGGCGACGGCTGGACCGTGGGCGGCATGGCCAAGGGCGCGGGCATGCTCGCACCCGGCCTCGCCACGATGCTCGTCGTCCTCACCACCGACGCCGATGTCGACGTGGCGGGCCTGGACGCGGCCCTGCGCTCCGCGACCCGGCAGACGTTCGACCGGGTCGACTCGGACGGCTGCATGTCCACCAACGACACCGTGCTGCTCCTCGCCTCCGGCGCCTCGGGCGTCACCCCCGCCGCCGAGGCCTTCGCCGAGGCCGTACGGACGGTCTGCGACGACCTCGCCCGGCAGCTCATCGGTGACGCCGAGGGCGCCTCGAAGGACATCCGCATCGAGGTCGTCGGCGCCGCCACCGAGGACGACGCCGTCGAGGTGGGCCGCTCCATCGCCCGGAACAACCTCCTCAAGTGCGCCATCCACGGCGAGGACCCCAACTGGGGCCGTGTGCTCTCCGCCATCGGCACCACCTCCGCCGCCTTCGACCCCGACCGGATCGACGTCGCCATCAACGGCGTCTGGGTCTGCAAGAACGGCTCGGTCGGCGAGGACCGCGATCTCGTCGACATGCGCTACCGGGAGGTGCGGATCACCGCCGACCTGTCGGCCGGCACCGAGTCCGCCGTCATCTGGGCCAACGACCTCACCGCCGACTACGTCCACGAGAACAGCGCGTACTCCTCATGAGCGACATCACCCAGGCCCCGGCCGCCGGGCCCGCCACCGGGCCCGCCTCCACTCAGGCCCCGATTCCGGTCACGACTCCGGCCACCACGAACGGCACCGCCCGCAAGCACACCGCCCTGCCCAAGGCCCGCACCCTCGTCGAGGCGCTGCCCTGGCTGACGCGGCATCACGGCAAGACCGTCGTCATCAAGTTCGGCGGCAACGCCATGGTCGACCAGGAGCTGAAGGCCGCCTTCGCCCAGGACGTCGTCTTCCTGCGCCACGCGGGCCTGCGCCCGGTCGTCGTGCACGGCGGCGGCCCGCAGATCAGCGCGCAGCTGGAGAAGCTGGGGCTGACCTCCGAGTTCAAGGCCGGGCTGCGGGTCACCACGCCCGAGGCGATGGACGTCGTCCGGATGGTGCTCGCCGGGCAGGTGCAGCGCGAGCTGGTCGGGCTGCTCAACGAGCACGGTCCGCTCGCCGTCGGCATGACCGGCGAGGACGCCCACACCATGACCGCCACCAAGCGCTACGCCGAGATCGACGGCGAGCGGGTGGACCTCGGCCGGGTCGGCGAGATCGCCGAGATCGACACCGGCGCCATCCAGGCCCTGCTGGACGACGGCCGGATCCCCGTCGTCTCCTCCATCGCCCGCAGCGCCGACGACGACCACGTGTACAACGTCAACGCCGACACCGCCGCGGCCGCCCTGGCCGCCGCCCTGGGCGCCGAGACGCTGATGGTCCTCACCGACGTGGAGGGCCTCTACGCGGACTGGCCGAACAGCGACGACGTCATCAGCCAGCTCACCGCGAGCGAGCTGGAGACGCTGCTGCCGGAGCTGGCCAGCGGGATGGTCCCCAAGATGGAGGGCTGTCTGCACGCCGTGCGCAACGGCGTCACCACCGCCCGGGTGATCGACGGCCGGGTCCAGCACTCGATCCTGCTGGAGATCTTCACGGACGAAGGCGTCGGCACGATGGTCGTGCCGGACCAGCCGGCCGAGGGGGCCACGCTGTGAGCAACGACGAACTCACCCGGCGCTGGCAGGGCGCCCTGATGGACAACTACGGCACCCCCAGGATCCCCCTGGTGCGCGGCGCGGGCACCAAGGTCTGGGACGCGGACGGCAAGCGCTACCTGGACTTCGTCGGCGGGATCGCCGTCAACGCCCTCGGGCACGCCCACCCCGCCGTCGTCCGGGCGGTCTCGGAGCAGATCGCCACGCTCGGCCACGTCTCCAACCTCTTCACCGCCGAACCCCCGGTCGCGCTCGCGGAGCGGCTCCTGACGCTCGCCGGACGCCCCGGGCGGGTCTACTTCTCCAACTCCGGTGCCGAGGCGGTCGAGGCGGCCTTCAAGATCGGGCGGCGCACGGGGCGCACCCACATGGTCGCCACGCTCGGCGGCTTCCACGGCCGCACCATGGGCGCCCTGGCGCTCACCGGCCAGCCGGCGAAGCAGGACCCGTTCCTGCCGCTGCCCGGCGAGGTCACCCACGTCCCCTACGGGGACACCGAGGCGCTGCGGGCGGCGGTCACCACCGACACCGCGCTGGTGGTGCTGGAGCCGGTGCAGGGCGAGAGCGGCGTGGTCGTGCCGCCCGCGGGCTATCTCGCCGCCGCCCGCGAGATCACCCGGGCCACCGGGACGCTCCTGGTCCTGGACGAGATCCAGACAGGTATCGGCCGCACCGGCCACTGGTTCGAGCACCGGGCACAGGGCGTCGAGCCCGATGTCGTCACCCTCGCCAAGGGCCTCGGCGGCGGGCTGCCGATCGGCGCGACCCTGGCCTTCGGCCCCGCCGCCGGCCTGCTGACGCCCGGTCAGCACGGCTCGACCTTCGGCGGCAACCCGGTCGCCTGCGCGGCCGCCCTCGCGGTCCTGGACACCCTCGCGGACGAGGGGGTACTTGACGGGGTCAAGCGCACGGGGAAGTTGCTGCGTGACGGGATCACCGCCCTCGGGCACCCCCTGGTCGACCACGTCCGTGGTGCGGGCCTTCTGCTGGGTATTGTCCTATCCGAGCCCCTCGCACCGAACGTGCAGCAGGCGGCACAGGACGTCGGCCTCCTGGTGAACGCGGTCGCACCCCACGTGGTGCGGCTGGCCCCTCCGCTGATCATCACCGAAGATGACGTGGAAACGTTCCTCCGGGCACTGCCCGGTGTCCTGGACGCTGCCGCGGGGGCGCACGAGGCCGACGGGGCCCATGGGGAATGACGATCCGGAGACTGACGAGACGATGACCGAGGCGCAGGAGCAGGAACCGTTCCACGGCGGGCAGGCAGTACCGCAGACCCGCACCGCCCGCCACCGCCGGATCGTGGACATCCTCGGCCGGCAACCCGTCCGCTCCCAGAGCCAGCTGGCCAAGCTGCTCGCCGACGACGGCCTGTCCGTCACTCAGGCGACGCTCTCCCGCGACCTCGACGAGCTGGGCGCGGTGAAGATCCGCAACACCGGCGGCGAGCTGATCTACGCCGTGCCCTCCGAGGGCGGTGACCGGACCCCCCGCGCCCCGCTGGGCGAGTCCGCGACCGAGGCCAGGATGGGCCGGCTGGCGGCCGAACTGCTGATCTCGGCGGAGGCGTCCGCCAACCTCGTGGTGCTGCGCACCCCGCCCGGGGCCGCCCAGTTCTTCGCCTCGGCCATCGACCAGGCGGGCGTTCACGAGATCATCGGCACGATCGCCGGCGACGACACCGTCATGCTCATCAGCCGCGATCCCCGGGGCGGGCAGGCGCTGGCGGACCATTTGCTGCGGCTGGCGCAGAAGGAACGCTGAGTTTTTCGCCTGACGGCCGGTTGTGCCGCCTGCGACGGCGGGCGCCCCGCGGGCGCGTCCTCAAGCGCCGGACGGGCTGAATCCAGCCCGTCCGGCGCTTGAGGACAACCGCCGCGCAGCGGTGGTGCGGGCCATGCACACCAGCCGCCCGCAGGGATCACGCGGCGGTGCGGGCGACGGCGTCCGCGACGACGCTCCGCAAATCGCCCGTGCGGTCGAACGTCTCGCGTTGCCTGCCGGCCCCGCCACCCCGCTTCAGCAGCCGGGCCAGCGAATCCCGCACCCACGCCAGGTCCCCCGAGTCCTCAAGGGCCTCACGGACATGGGCCACCAGCGCCCGCAGCACCGTCTCCGCCGGGGCAGGGGCCCACGTCAGTGGGTGGACCAGGCCGTCCGACACCCCGGACTTCGCCGCCCGCCAGCCCGCCAGCCGCAGCAGCCCCACCGTGGCAGGCTCCGGCGGTTCACCCGCACGCCACGCCCGCGCCGCCGTCTCCACCAGCGCCCGGGTGAGCGCCGCGATCAGCACCGTGTCCTCGGCCTCCAGGCACACGTCCGCCACCCGGATCTCCACGGTGGGATAGTGGCGCGACAGCCGCGCGTCGAAATAGATCATGCCCTGGTCGAGAAGCGTCTCCGTCGCCAGAAACGCCCGTACGCGCGCGTGGTACTCCTCGGCCGAGCCGAACAGTTCCACCGGGCCCGCGGACGGCCAGCGGCCCCACACCAGGCTGCGGTAGCTGGCGTAACCGCTGTCCTCGCCCTGCCAGAACGGGGAGTTCACGCTGAGCGCCAGCAAGGGGGCCAGCCACGGCCGGATCCGGTCCAGGACCGCGACGCCCTCCTCGTCCGACTCCACGCCCACATGGACGTGGCAACCGCAGGTGAGCTGCTCCTGGGCGGTCAGCCCGAACTCCGCCGCCAGCTTCCGGTACCGCCGGCCCGTGCTCAACGACGGATCGACCGGCAGCGGTGACGTGGCCAAGGCCGCGATGTCCGCCCCGGCCCGCCGCGCCTGTTCCGCCGCCGTGCGCCTGCGGTCGCGCACCTGCGCCGCCAGTACCGTCATATCGGTCGTCGGCTCCGTGGCGGTCTCCAGTTGTTCCCGCTGCAACTCCTTCTCCAGGCCCGCTTCGTCCTCGGCCCCGTCGAGCACCGTTCCCGCCACCGCGCGGGGACTGCCGGTCTCCGGATCCACGAGGAGCAGCTCCTCTTCCACACCGACGCTGCGCATCGCCGCCGCCCCTTTCTGTCGAATCCACCGGACATGCTGGTGCCCGCAGCCGACCGGAATACTCCGCCCACGATGCGACGGCCGGTACGGGGTAGCCGTCCGTCCATGGCGAAGATTCTCGTGGGCACGTGTTCCTGGACGGATCCCTCTCTGGTCAGCAGCGGCTGGTACCCGCCGGGTGCCCGCGATCCCGAGGGCCGGCTGCGGCACTACGCGGAGCGGTTCCCCGTGGTGGAGGTCGACGCGACCTACTACGGTCTGCCGAGCACGCGCAACAGCCGGCTGTGGGCGGAGCGGACACCACCGGGGTTCGTCTTCGACGTCAAGGCATTCGCACCGCTGACCGGGCATGCCGTCCGGGCCGGGGCCCTGCCCGCCGACCTCCGCCCGCCGGGCCCGCCGCAGCGCCGCGTGGCCTGCGAGGAACTCCCGCCCGGAACGCTGGAGGCGCTGTGGGAACGCTTCACGGGCGCACTGCAGCCCCTGCGGGAGACCGGCCGGCTGGGCAGTGTGCTCCTGCAGTTCCCGCCGTGGCTGCGGCCGGGGCCCCGGGCCCACGCGCGGCTGGCCGCCTGCCGGGAGCACGCGCCGGAGCTGCCGCTCGCGGTGGAGTTCCGCCACCCCGCGTGGCTGGTCCCCGACGAACTCGGCCGCACCCTCGACGTGCTGCGCGCCCATCGCATGGCCCTGGTGTCCGTCGACACCGCGCGCACCGTACCCGGGGCCCTGCCGCCGACCGACGAGGTCACGCACCCGGAGCTGGCGGTCGTCCGCTTCCACGGCCGTTCCGAGGCCTGGGGGACGGGCAGCAAGGAGGACCGCTTCCGTCATCGCTACACGGTCGATGAACTGCGCCCGTGGACGGAACGGATAGACCGGCTCGCCCGACGGGCCGAGCGGGTGCACGTCCTGTTCAACAACTGCTGCGCCGACGCCGCGGTCAGCGCCGCCGCGACCATGCGCGATCTGCTCGCGGCCGGCAGGACATCCGAAAAAAGCCTTTGACGTGCGGTTTCCCGCACGTCAAAGGCTTCTTCAGCACCGTCGGGACGACAGGATTTGAACCTGCGACCCCTTGACCCCCAGTCAAGTGCGCTACCAAGCTGCGCCACGTCCCGGTGCACGCCCCGTCTGCGGGTTTCCCCTGAACGGGCGCGCAGAAGAAAAATACCCTGTTCCGGGGCGAATATCGAACTCGGGTCACCGGCCCCCTCGTGGACGGCTCCCGCGCGGCCCGAACCGCCGCCCCCGGACGCCCGGCCGGCCCGCGATTTCCCGGGCCGCACCCTCCCGAAACCCCTCTGACGTGGGCGTTTAATGCCGATTGCGCACGAAACGGTCGTCGCGTGAGCCACCCTCCGACACCCGGAAACCGGCCGTGTTGACGAAACATACGGTGCAGTGCATAGTTATACCCATCAGCGTTTGCACCGTAAGGAGAAACCCGTGACCGAGCGCGTCGTACTCGCCTACTCCGGCGGCCTGGACACCTCCGTCGCCATCGGCTGGATCGCCGAGGAGACGGGCGCCGAGGTCATCGCCGTCGCCGTCGACGTCGGCCAGGGCGGCGAGGACCTGGACGTCATCCGCAAGCGCGCGCTCGCCTGCGGTGCGGTCGAGGCGGAGGTCGCGGACGCCAAGGACGAGTTCGCCGACGAGTACTGCCTCCCGGCGATCAAGGCCAACGCCCTCTACATGGACCGCTACCCGCTGGTCTCCGCCCTGTCCCGGCCGACGATCGTCAAGCACCTCGTCGCCGCCGCCCAGAAGCACGGCGCGACCACGGTCGCCCACGGCTGCACGGGCAAGGGCAACGACCAGGTGCGGTTCGAGGCCGGTATCTCCTCCCTCGCCCCGCAGCTCAAGTGCATCGCGCCGGTCCGGGACTACGCCATGACCCGGGACAAGGCCATCGCCTTCTGCGAGGCCAAGAACCTCCCGATCGCCACCACCAAGAAGTCCCCGTACTCCATCGACCAGAACGTCTTCGGCCGGGCCGTCGAGACCGGCTTCCTCGAGGACATCTGGAACGCGCCGATCGAGGACGTCTACGACTACACCGCCAACCCGGCCACCCCCCGGGAAGCCGACGAGGTGATCATCACCTTCGAGCAGGGTGTCCCGGTCGCCCTCGACGGCAAGCCCGTCTCGGTCCTCCAGGCCATCCAGCAGCTCAACGAGCGGGCCGGTGCGCAGGGCGTCGGCCGGCTCGACATGGTCGAGGACCGGCTGGTGGGCATCAAGTCCCGGGAGATCTACGAGGCGCCCGGCGCGATCGCGCTGATCACCGCGCACCAGGAGCTGGAGAGCGTCACCGTCGAGCGTGAGCTGGCCCGGTACAAGCGGCAGGTCGAGCAGCGGTGGAGCGAGCTGGTCTACGACGGTCTGTGGTTCTCCCCGCTCAAGCGGGCCCTGGACGGCTTCATCGCCGAGGCCAACGAGCACGTCTCCGGTGACATCCGGATGACGCTGCACGGCGGCCGGGCCGTCGTCACCGGCCGGAGGTCCGAGCAGTCGCTCTACGACTTCAACCTCGCCACCTACGACACGGGCGACACCTTCGACCAGTCGCTGTCCAAGGGCTTCATCGAGATCTTCGGTCTGTCGTCGAAGATCGCCGCCAAGCGTGACCTGGTCTGACCCGTCGCGTTGAGCGCGGCGACGCGCCGTGCGCGCGTCGCCCGCCGTTCTTTCGAGCCGCCTCCCCGCCCCCCGTGGCGGGGAGGCGGCCGCACACCACCAGCCTTGAGGAGCAGCAAGTGAGCAATGCCGGCAGCGGTGACGTACGGCTGTGGGGCGGCCGGTTCGCGGACGGTCCCGCCGAGGCCCTCGCCAAGCTCTCCGCGTCCGTCCACTTCGACTGGCGTCTGGCGCCCTACGACATCGCCGGCTCCCGTGCGCACGCGCGCGTGCTGCACCAGGCCGGTCTGCTGACGGCCGAGGAGCTGCGGCGGATGCTCGAAGGCCTCGGGCTGCTGGAGGCCGACGTCGCGGCCGGCACCTTCGTCGGCACCATCGCCGACGAGGACGTGCACACCGCCCTGGAGCGGGGGCTGCTGGAGCGGCTCGGCCCCGACCTCGGCGGTAAGCTGCGCGCCGGCCGGTCCCGCAACGACCAGGTCGCCACGCTCTTCCGGATGTACCTGCGCGACCACGCCCGGATCATCGGCGGACTGATCACCGACCTCCAGGAGGCCCTGGTCCAGTTGGCGGAGGCGCACGCGGACGTCGCCATGCCCGGCCGCACGCACCTCCAGCACGCCCAGCCGGTGCTCTTCGCCCATCACGTCCTCGCCCATGTCCAGGCGCTGGGCCGGGACGCCGAGCGGCTGCGGCAGTGGGACGAGCGCACCGCCGTCTCCCCGTACGGCTCGGGCGCGCTCGCCGGGTCCTCCCTCGGGCTCGACCCGGAGGCGGTCGCCGCCGACCTCGGCTTCGAGCGCGGTTCGGTCGGCAACAGCATCGACGGGACCGCCTCGCGGGACTTCGTCGCCGAATTCGCCTTCATCACGGCGATGATCGGCATCGATCTCTCCCGGATCGCCGAGGAGATCATCATCTGGAACACGAAGGAGTTCTCCTTCGTGACCCTGCACGACGCCTTCTCCACCGGCTCCTCGATCATGCCGCAGAAGAAGAACCCGGACATCGCGGAGCTGGCCCGGGGCAAATCCGGGCGGCTGATCGGCAATCTGACCGGTCTGCTGGCGACGCTCAAGGCCCTGCCGCTCGCCTACAACCGTGACCTGCAGGAGGACAAGGAGCCGGTCTTCGACTCCTGCGACCAGCTGGAGGTGCTGCTCCCGGCCTTCACCGGGATGATGGCGACCCTCACTGTCAACCGCGCCCGAATGGCGGAACTGGCCCCGGCGGGTTTCTCGCTGGCCACCGACATCGCCGAGTGGCTGGTCAAGCAGGGCGTGCCGTTCCGCGTGGCGCACGAGGTCGCGGGGGAGTGTGTGAAGGAGTGCGAGGCACGGGGCATCGAGCTGGACGAGCTGACGGACGAGCAGTTCGCCGCCATCTCGCCCCATCTGACGCCCGAGGTCCGCACGGTCCTCAACGTGCCCGGCGCACTCGCCTCCCGCTCCGGCCGGGGCGGCACGGCACCCTCGGCGGTCGCGGTCCAGCTGACCGAGGTCAAGGCCGACCTCGCGGTCCAGCGGGAATGGGCGGACGCGAAGCGGGCCTGACACGCCCCACCACTGAGACGGCGGCAACCCGAATGAGACGCCAGCGTCTCATTCGGGTTATCGTCGTCTCATGAGTGTCGACCGTGACCATGTGCTCGCCGAGGCGGCCGCCCTGCTCACCCGCAAGGCGACCGCCTCCATGGACGAGATCGCCCGGGCGGCCGGAATCAGCCGCGCCACCCTCCACCGCCACTTCGCCGGGCGCGACGCGCTGGTGCGGGCCCTGGAGGACCTGGGCATCGAGCAGTTCGAACGGGCCCTGGACGACGCCCGCACCGAGGAGGGCGACGCGGCCGACGCCCTGCGCCGGCTCATCGCGGCCACCGAACCGGTCGCCGGGATCATGGCCTTCCTCTATACCGAGAACCAGCTCTACGAGGCCGGGCTCAACGAGGGCTGGAACCGGCTCGACGCCCGCGTCACCGCGCTCTTCCAGCGGGGCCAGGAGGAGGGCGTCTTCCGGCTGGAGCTGTCACCCGCCTGGCTCACCGAGGCGCTCTACGGGCTGATCGGCGCCGGTGCCTGGGCCGTACAGGACGGCCGGGTGGCCGCCAAGGACCGCACCCGCATGGTCGCCGAGCTGCTGCTCGGGGGCGCGCAGCGGAGGATGAAACCGTGACCGGCCCCACCGCCACCCCGTACTCCGGGACGCCGCAGTCCGAGACGCCGCGTCCCGGCCGCTGGCTCGCCCTCACCGTCCTCGTCCTCGCCGTGCTGCTCGTCGCCGTCGACGCGACCGTCCTCGGGCTGGCGACGCCCTTCCTCAGCGAGGACCTGCGCCCCTCGGGCACCCAGCTGCTGTGGATCGGCGACATCTACTCCTTCGTCATCGCCGGGCTCCTGGTCTCGATGGGCAGCCTCGGCGACCGCATCGGACGCAAGAAGCTGCTGCTGACCGGCGCCGTGGCATTCGGCGCGGTCTCGGTGCTCAACGCCTACGCGACGAGCCCGGAAATGATGATCGTCGCCCGGGCCCTGCTGGGCGTGGCGGGCGCGACGCTGATGCCCTCCACCCTGGCCCTCATCCGCAATCTCTTCCACGACCCCAAGGAGCGCAGCTTCGCCATCGGCATCTGGGGTGCGATGGCCTCCGCGGGGGCGGCCGTCGGCCCGGTCGTGGGCGGCTTCCTGCTGGGCCACTTCTGGTGGGGTTCGGTCTTCCTGATCAACCTGCCGGTCATGGCCGTCCTCGTCCTGGTCGGCATCAAACTGCTGCCCGAGTCGCGCGACCCCGCGCCCGGCCCCTGGGACCTGCCCAGCGTCGCCCTGTCGATGGTCGGCATCGTGGCGCTCGTCTTCGCGATCAAGGAGGGGGCGGCGAACGGCCTCCACTGGTACGTCCTCCTCGCGGCCGCCGCCGGCGCGCTGGCGCTGGTGTGGTTCGTCCGCCGGCAGCTCACCCTGCCCTCGCCCCTGCTGGACATGCGGCTCTTCCACCACCGGGGCTTCTCCGGCGCGGTCCTCGCGGACCTGCTGACGATCCTCGGCCTCTCCGGGCTGGTCTTCTTCCTCTCCCAGTACCTCCAGCTCGTCCAGGACCGCGACCCGCTGGAGGCGGGCCTCGCCGAGCTGCCGGCGGCCGTCGGCGCGGTCACCGCCGGGCTGCTCGCGGGCAAGGTCGCCCGGCGCTACTCCGTGCGGTCGGTGGTGGCCGGCGGGCTCGGCGCCATCGGTGTCGCCCTCGCCGTGCTCGTGTGGCTGCACGCCGACACCTCCTATCCGGTGCTCGGCGCGGTCCTGCTGGTCGTCGGTGTCGGCGCGGGCTTCTCGTTCACTGTCACCGCCGACGTGATCCTCTCCAGCGTGCCCAAGGAACAGGCGGGCGCGGCCTCGGCGGTCTCCGAGACGGCCTACGAGCTGGGCGCCGCCCTCGGCATCGCCCTCCTCGGCTCGATCGTCACCGGCGTCTACTCCGGCTTCGCCACCCCCGGCGGTGTTCCGGCCGCCGCGGCGAAGGAGGCCCACGAGTCCCTGGGCGGCGCGGTCGAGATGGCCGGCGACCTCCCGGCGGACACCGGCGGGGCCCTGCTCGCCTCGGCGCAGGAGGCCTTCGTCGACGGCCTGCGGATCGCCTCGGGCGTCGGTGCGGTGGTCCTGCTCGCGACGGCGGCCGCCGCCTGGTTCCTGCTGCGCGGACAGCGGCTGGAGGACGGCGGGCACTGAGACCCGCCCGGCGGGAATCCCCGCCGGGCGGCACGGGGGCGTCGGTGCCCGGCGCCCGGCCGGGCGTCAGTGGTCGCGAGGCGCGTACATCAGGACGCCCATCCCGGTGAGGCAGATGACGGCGCCGGTGATGTCGTAGCGGTCGGGCCGGTAGCCGTCGGCGACCATGCCCCAGGCGATCGACCCGGCGACGAAGACACCGCCGTACGCGGCGAGGACGCGCCCGAAATCGCCGTCGGACTGGAGGGTCGCCACGAACCCGTAGAGGCCGAGCGCGATGACGCCGGCGCCGGTCCAGAGCCAGCCCTTGTGCTCCCGGGCGCCCTGCCACACCAGCCAGGCCCCTCCGATCTCGAAGAGGGCGGCGACGACGAACAGGGCGAGGGAACGGGCGACGAGCACGGTGGCGGGGTCTTTCTGTCGGTGACGGAAGGCGAAGGGGGGCGCGAGGGCAGACGAAGGGGGCGCGAGGGGCAGGTTAGGCGTTCGGGCCGGATCCGAGGGGGCGGAACAGGCCGTGACACCGTCCCGCCGTGCCACGCGGACCGGAGCATGCTGCTCCGGTCCGCGTGACGTTTTCGTGAACGAAAGTGTCTTGACGGGGTCCTTACACACGGGGAAACATCGTGGTTACCGGTCGGTATTGCCGAACGGTGTTCGGCTGGTGTCCGGACGACGACGACTTTCGGACGAGAGTCCCGTGCCTCGAAGGAATCCCCCCATGCGTCTGCGTAGAACAGTCCGGTTCCTGATCGCCGCCGCGGCCACGGCCGCCCTCGGCCTCACCGGTCTCTCGGCCCCCGCCTCCGCGTCGGTGCTCGACGTCCCGCCCAGCGGCGCCAACGACTGGACCTGCAAGCCCGATGCGGCCCACCCGCAGCCCGTCGTACTGGTCAACGGCACGTTCAAGCTGATGGCGGAGAACTGGTCCAAGCTCTCGCCCAAGCTGAAGGAGGCGGGATACTGCGTCTTCGCCTTCAACTACGGGCACCTGGAGACCGACCCGATCCCGCAGGCGGCCGCCGAACTGCGGGACTTCGTCGAGGCCGTGCGGGGCGCGACCGGAGCCGCGAAGGTCGACATCGTCGGCCACAGCCAGGGCGGCATGATGCCGCGCTACTACGTGAAGTTCCTCGGCGGCGCCGACAAGGTCGACGACCTCGTCGGCATCGTCCCCTCCAACCACGGCACGAAGAACCCGCTGGCCATCGCCGCCGGCTGGACCGTCTGCCCGTCCTGCGTGGACCAGCAGGTCGGCTCGGACCTGCTGACCAAGCTCAACGCGGGCGAGGAGACCCCGGCCGGACCGGACTACACGGTCATCACCACGCGCTACGACGAGGTCGTCATCCCGTATACGAGCGCGCTGCTCACCGGCGACAAGGAACACCTGACCAACGTCGTGCTCCAGGACGCGTGCCCGCTCGACCTCTTCATGCACGACCAGGCCACCAAGGACCCGGTCGTCGCCCAGTGGGTGCTCCAAGCGCTCTCCCGCAAGGGCCCGGCCGACCCGGGCTTCCGCCCGCGCTGCCTCGGCGGGGTGTAGGCGCGCCCCCGCCGCGGCGGCGGTGCCCGCAAGCAAACGCCGGACGGGCTGTCATCGGCTCGGTACAGCCGAATCCAGCCCGTCCGGCGATCGAGGACGAAACGCCTGACGACCCGTCGTCAGGCGGCCTTGGTCTCGCGCGCCTTGGTCGCGTACATATCGACGTACTCCTGCCCGGACAGCCGCATGACGTCGCTCATGACCTCGTCGGTGACCGCCCGCAGGACGTAGCGGTCGCGGTCCATGCCCTCGTAGCGGGAGAAGTCCAGCGGCTCGCCGAAACGCACGGTCACCGGCGCGATGCGGGGGATGCCCTTGCCGTTCGGCTGGACCTTCTCGGTGCCGACCATGGCGAACGGGACCACCGGCGCGCCCGTCATCAGTGCCAGGCGGGCGATGCCGGTGCGACCGCGGTAGAGCCGGCCGTCGGGAGAGCGGGTGCCCTCCGGGTAGATGGCGAAGACCTTGCCCTCCTGCACGATGCGGTTGCCCGTCATCAGCGCGGCGGCGCCACCGCGGCCGCCGTCACGGTCCACCGGGATCATGCCGGACGAGCGGAAGAACCACGCCATCAGCCGTCCCTTGACGCCCTTGCCCGTGACGTACTCGTCCTTGCCGATGAAGAAGACCTGCCGCTTGAGCACCAGCGCGAGGAACAAGGAGTCCACGAAGGTGACGTGGTTGCCGGCCAGGATCACCGGACCGTTCTCTGCGATGTGCTCCACGCCCTCCACCTTCGGGCGGTACAGGACGCGCATGAGCAATCCGAGAAACGCCTTGAGCAAGATGCGGGACAACGGGCCCTCCGGTCGTGATGTTCGGTGTGGCGCATGCCTGCGCAGGTGAGGACGATACTCGCGGGTACCCTCCCCGCGCACACCGGGTTCACGGAGTGGATACACAGCGTTGACGTGAGTTTCCACCAGGTTCTCGCTCCGTCTTCCCCTATGACGGTCGTACATGTCTACGATCGGCGCGTCTGACAGGTGCCGGACAGGTGCCGGACGAAAGCACAACGAGGAGTGTTCATGCAGCAGGAGCAGCGGCCGGGCAGGCGCACGCTGCTGGGGGCCGCCGCGGCCCTCGGCGCGGGAGCGGTCGTCGTGGGCGGCGGTGCGGTCCCGGCGGTGGCGGCGGAGCGCGGCACGGCCCGCGACGCGCAGGCCGGCCACGGCGGCTCGTACAAGGACCTGCCGAAGCCGACCGTCATCGGTCACCGCGGCGGCAGCGGCTACCGGCCCGAGCACACCCTCGGCTCCTACCAGTTCGCCCTCGACAACGGCGCGGACGTCATCGAGCAGGACGTCGTCCCCACCAAGGACGGGCACCTCGTCTGCCGCCACGAGAACGACATCACCGGCACCACCGATGTCGCCTCCCACCCGGAGTTCGCCTCCCGCAAGACCACCAAGACCGTCGACGGCGAGGCGCACACCGGCTGGTTCACCGAGGACTTCACCCTCGCCGAGCTGAAGACGCTCCGCGCCAAGGAGCGCATCCCCGCCACCCGCGGGCGCAACACCCTCTACGACGGCCGCTGGCAGGTGCCCACCCTCGAAGAGGTCCTGAAGTGGGCCGACGAGCAGGGCCGCAAGCGCGGCCGCCGGATCTGGCTGCACATCGAGACCAAGCACCCCACGTACTTCCGCAAGGCCGGCCTCGGTCTGGAGGAGCGCCTCGCCAAGGTGCTGCGCCGCTACGGACGCGCCGGGCGCAACTGCCACACCTTCCTGCAGTCGTTCGAACCCGGCAGCCTCCAGCGGCTGAACCGGCTCGGCGTCGACTGCCCCAAGGTGCTCCTGCTGGACGATCTGAACACCCGCCCCTGGGACTTCGTCGAGGCCAAGGACCCGCGCACGGTCGCCGACCTCATCACGCCCAAGGGCCTGAAGTGGGTCGGCGGCTTCGCCCAGGGCATCGGCCCGTGGCTGAACCTGATCATCCCCCGGGACAAGAACGACAAGCTCACCAAGCCCACCACCCTCGTCCGGGACGCGCACGCCGCGGGGCTGATCCTGCACCCCTACACGATGCGCAACGAGAACAGCTTCCTGCCCGCCGACTTCCGCCGCGGCACGGACCCCAACGCCTACGGTGATGTCTTCGGCGCGTTCAAGACCTACTTCGCCACCGGCATCGACGGCATCTTCTCGGACAACTGCGACACGGCGGCCCTCGCGCGGGCCGACTTCGTCAACCGCTGACCGTCAAGGGCGGGCCGTCAACGGACGGCCCCGCCCCGGGGCGGGGGCGGGCGGCGCCACGGCGCACGCCCACCCCCGCGCCGGGCCGGGCCCCACCGGCCTTTCGCGCCGGGCGCCCGCTCCCCGGCCCCTTCCTCTTCCGCGCGGTAAACCCACTCGTACGAGTGGTGGCGGCCCGTTCCCGGAAACCGGCCGATCGCACGGCACGTCCCGCCCGGCATGACACCGAACGATCTTCTGACCTCGCTGCGCCCGCTGCTGGCGGCGGAGTGCGCGGCGGAGGCACCGGCGGCCGGGGTGGACGCGGCCGACCTCGAACAGGGCGTATGGGTGCGGCTGCTGAGCGCGCACCGCGACGACTCCCCGGTGACCGGCCGGGACCGCGCGGCCGCCACCCGGTTACGCGCCGCGGTCCGGGCCGAGGCCCGCGCCGCGCGCCGCCGCGCGCGGCACGAGGTGCCGTACGACCCCACCGCCGCCGAACCGCCGGGGCCCGCCCGGGCCCGCGCCGAGTCCCGCGTCGAGCAGGAGGTGCTCGCCGCCGAGACGGGCCGCGAACTGCGCGCCGCCGTGCGCCGGCTGCCCGGCCGGTGCCCCCGGCTGCTGGGCGCCCTGCTGTCCACCCAAGACCCGACCTACCGCGAAATCGCAGGGAAGTTGGGTATCTCACAAGGATCATTGGGGCCGGTCCGTTCCCGATGCCTGGGATGCCTGCGCAGAATGCTCATGGCGGAGGTTGCGGCTCCTGAACGCGGGGGAAAGGAGCGTTAGACAGCCGACGTCACGGAGGCGACGTGCACCGCGGCGGCTCCTGTCAGAGCGGACCGAACCGAAAAGGGGAGGCATGCGCACATGGGCATGAGCGTGACCATCTCTGCGGCGACCGAGCACGACGCCGAGCAGATCTTCAAACTCCAGTACCTCTGCTACCAGAGCGAAGCCGAACTGTACGGCGACTACTCCCTCGAACCTCTGACGCAGAGCCTCGACGCGCTCCGCGCCGAACTGGGCGACGGCTGCGTGCTGGTGGCCCGGCTGGGCGAGGAGGTCGTCGGGTCGGCGCGCGGCACGGTCGACGGAGGCGGCACGGCGGTGATCACGGGGCTCATGGTGCATCCGCGGATGCGGCGGCACGGCCTGGGCGGCCGGCTGCTCGGCGCGCTGGAGGAGCGGCTGGCGGAAGAGTGCTCCGCCCGGCTGTACCGCCTCGCCACCGGCCAGCGCAGCGAGGGCAATCTGCGGCTCTACCGCAAGTGGGGCTACGCGCAGACCGGCACGGAGCGGGTCACGCGGGAACTCACGCTGATCACCCTGGAGAAGGCGGTGCCGGAGGCGGCAGTGCCGGATTACGTACCGAGCGCGTAGTCGGCGGTGCCGGCCGGCACCACCGCCGCGCGGCGGGTTGTCCTCAATCGCCGGACGGGCTGCTGTGCTGTGTCCTCAAGCGCCGGACGGGCTTAATTAAGCCCGTCCGGCGCTTGAGGACGCGCCCGCAGGGCGCTCGCCGCCGCAGGCGGCATGACGGCCCGCAGGGCAAAGGACCGCCGGCCAGGCGAGAGGCTAGCGCGCGGACCGGCGGAGCCAGATCATCGCGGTGACGGGCAGGATCACCGGGATGAAGAGATAGCCCATGCCGTAGTCGGACCAGACCGTCGCGTCGGGGAAGGCCGACGGCGCGGCGAGGGTCCAGGTGCCGACGACGAGGACACCGGCCAGCTCGGCGGCGCAGCACACCAGCGCCGCCCTGCGGGCCGTCTCGCCGCCGCGCACCAGGGAGTACGTGATGAACGCGTACACCACCGCGGCCAGGGCGGACAGGACGTAGGCGAGCGGTGCCCGGCCGAAGTCCAGGATCATCTGCACGACGGAGCGGGACGCCGCCGCGACGGTGAACACCCCGTAGAGCCAGACGAGCAGCCGGCCGGGGCCGCTGCCGAGGTCGAAGCCGGGCTTGTCGTCGGGCGTCCCGGCGGCGCCCTCGCGCACCTTGACGGGTTCGGACACGGTCAGCCTCCCCAGATGTCGTACAGCCGGACTTCGAGCACCGCGAGGATCACGGCCCCCGCCGAGACGGTCGCCGAGCCCCAGCGGGTGCGCTCGGCCAGCGACATGAAACCGGCGGCCGGCACGGTGGCCGCCGAGCCGAGCAGATAGGCGAGGAAGATCGCCGTGCCCTGTTCGGGATCGTCGCCGCCGGCCAGTCGCACCACGCCGACGACGAGCTGGACGAGCGCCAGGACGGACACCACGGCCATGCCGATGAAGTGCCAGTCCTTGGTGGACTGGTCGCGCGAGAACGCGAAGCCGCACCAGGCGGCCAGTGCGAGGGCGGCCAGGCCGACCGCGAGCGTCAACGCGTCGATCACCGGGGCCTCCGGGCTGCGGCGCGGACGGGCGGAGGGGACTGGACAAGCATGGGACGACTTTAATCGGCGGACGGGGGACCGCCGCGCGCGGCCCCGGGCCGACGCGCGCGCGAGACCGTCGCCGGGCCCGGCCCAGGGGCCTCGCGGAGACGCGGCGTACCGTGGCCTGTGCCACACCCGAGGGTCCGGTGAGCCGTCCGGAGGCCACCCCGGGGAGGGCTTACCGTCGGTATCGGCGCAGGCCGCAGGCGGCGAGGCGGAGGTTCGGGAAGATCGCGGCGACGCAGGGGAATAGATCGCGGATCCGTCCGCCCCTCGAACAATCTCGTCCAGTATTCGGACAAGCTTGTTCGACTCGCACGTCCTTCTGTTTTACTGGCTCGCATGACCACGACGAGCAGCCGCACCCTTGCGACCGAGGCGATGACCACGCCCGGTGCTGCTTGCATGTGTCGAATGTGTGACCGCTGAGGGCCCCCGTTCTGTGCCTCGCGCCCCGAAGCGAGACCCTGTGAGCCCCCCGGCCGGCACCCTCGCCGGACCGGACCGCTCCGCCCCGCGTCACCAGGAATCCCGAAGCCGCGCCCGAGCGCGCCCGCCGGGTACTCCGCATGCCGCGTTCCGCAATGAATGCCCGTGCCCGGTGGTACCGCCGCCGCGCACTCGACAGTGACGGAATCCCCTGTGATCACCACTACGGGCCTGACAAAGGTCTACCGCTCACGCGGCCGCGAGGTCACCGCCCTCGACGGCGTCGATCTGCATGTGCGCGAGGGCGAGGTGTACGGCGTCGTCGGCCAGAGCGGCGCCGGAAAGTCGACCCTCATCCGCTGCGTCAACCTCCTGGAGCGCCCCAGCTCCGGCACGGTCACCGTGAACGGCCAGGACCTCACGGCCCTCGCCGGCCGCGGTCCCCGCGCCAACGCGGCGCTGCGCAAGGCACGCAGCCACATCGGCATGGTCTTCCAGCACTTCAACCTGCTCTCCTCACGGACCGTGCAGGCCAATGTCGAGCTGCCGCTGGAGATCCTCGGCCTCTCCGGCAAGGAGCGCAGCCGCAAGGCCCTCGACCTCCTCGACCTCGTCGGCCTCGCCGACAAGGCCAAGGCCTACCCCGGCCAGCTCTCCGGTGGCCAGAAGCAGCGCGTCGGCATCGCCCGCGCCCTCGCCGGCGACCCCAAGGTGCTGCTCTCCGACGAGTCGACCTCCGCGCTCGACCCCGAGACGACCCGCTCCATCCTCCAGCTGCTGCGCGACCTCAACCAGCAGCTCGGTCTGACCGTCCTCCTCATCACCCACGAGATGGACGTCGTCAAGACCATCTGCGACTCCGCGGCCCTGATGAAGGGCGGCCGCGTCGTGGAGTCCGGCACCGTCTCCGAGCTGCTCGCCACCCCCGGCTCCGAACTCGCCGCGGAACTCTTCCCCGTCGGCGGCGAGCCCTCCGGCGACGACCGCACGGTCGTGGACGTCACCTTCCACGGCTCCGCCGCCACCCGGCCGGTCATCTCCCAGCTGTCCCGCACGTACAACATCGACATCTCGATCCTGGGCGCCGCGATGGACACCGTCGCCGGCAACCAGGTCGGCCGGATGCGCATCGAGCTGCCCGGCCGCTTCGAGGAGAACGTCGTCCCGATCGGTTTCCTGCGCGAGCAGGGCCTCCAGGTCGAGGTCGCCCCGCACGGGGAAACGGCCTCCGCCACCGTCCCCTCGCCGGCCCCGGCCGACACGCTCCTCAAGGAAGGTGCCAAGTGACCTGGTCCGAGATGCAGCCCCTGCTGCACGACGCGTGTCTGGACACCCTCTTCATGGTGTGGTGGTCCGCGGTCTACTCCGTCCTCGGCGGCGTCCCGCTGGGCCTCCTGCTGGTCCTCACCGACCGCGGCGCGCTGCTGCAGAACGTGGTGGTCAACCGGGTGATCGGCACCATCGTGAACCTCGGCCGCTCGCTGCCCTTCATCATCCTCATCGTCTGGCTGATCCCCCTCAGCCGCGCGATCGTCGGCACCTCCATCGGCCCCAGCGCCGCCGTGGTGGCCCTCGTCATCGGCGCCGTCCCGTTCTTCGCCCGCCTGGTGGAGACCGCGGTCCGCGAGGTGGACAAGGGCCTGGTCGAGGCCGTGCAGTCGATGGGCGGCGGCACCTGGACCGTCGTCTTCAAGGTGCTGCTCCCGCAGGCCCTGCCCTCGCTCATCGCGGGCCTGACCACCACCGTCATCGCCCTCATCGGCTACTCCGCGATGGCCGGCGCGGTCGGCGGCGGCGGCCTCGGCAACCTCGCCATCACCTACGGCTACATGCGCCACGAGACCGGCCTGATGAACATCACCATCGTGCTGCTGATCGTCATCGTGACCGTCGTGCAGTTCGCCGGCGACCTGGCCGTACGCCGCCTCGCCCGACGCGGTGGCGCCCAGCCGTCGGCCGTGGGCCTGCGCAGGCTGTGGGCCCCCTCCGTCAAGCCCGCCGGAGCCGCCGAGCCCGTCGGGCCCGCCGAGCCGGCCCCCACGCCGGACCCCGCCACGACCGAGGCGGCCGCTCTCACCAAGACCCACTGAGGCCCGCTGATCCACAGGGGCCGACACTCCCCACCGAACCCACGAGCCCGGACCCTTTGCCGGGCGGCAACACCTCGTGAACCCGAGAAACACCAGATAGGGGCACTCTTCGTGCGTACCACCATCAAGCTCACCGCCGCCGTCGCCGCCGCAGCCGCACTCACCCTCGGCCTCAGTGCCTGCAGCGCCCCCTCCGACACCTCCTCCAGCGGCTCGGGGAAGAAGGGGAAGGACGCCGACCCCAAGGCCACCCTCGTGGTCGCGGCCAGCCCCACCCCACACGCCGACATCCTCAACTACGTCAGAGACAACCTGGCGGAGAAGGCCGGTCTGAAGCTGGAGGTGAAGGAGTTCAACGACTACGTGCTCCCCAACACCGCCACCCAGAACGGCGAGGTCGACGCCAACTTCTTCCAGCACAAGCCCTACCTCGACGACTTCAACAAGAAGAACAAGACCGACATCGTGCCGGTCGTCAACGTCGAGATCGAGCCGCTCGGCCTGTACTCCAAGAAGGTCGACAAGGTCGCCGACATCACCTCCGGCAACACCGTCGCCGTGCCCAACGACGCCACCAACGAGGGCCGCGCCCTCAAGCTCCTCGCCGACAACGGCGTGATCGAGCTGAAGGACGGCGTCGGCGCCAACGCCAAGCTCTCCGACATCAAGGACAAGAAGGGCGTCCGGTTCACCGAGCTGGAGGCCGCCCAGATCCCGTCCCGCCTGGCCGACGTCGACGCCGCCGTCATCAACGGCAACTTCGCCATCGGCGCCAAGCTCAACCCGGCCAAGGACGCCCTGGCCCTGGAGAAGGCCGAGGGCAACCCCTACGCCAACTTCCTCGCCGTGAAGAAGGGCAACGAGGCCGACCCGCGCATCGCCAAGCTCTCCAAGCTCCTCAACTCCGACGACGTCAAGAAGTTCATCGAGAAGAAGTTCTCCAACGGCGCCGTCCTCCCCGCCTTCGGCAACGCACAGAGCTGACGCTCCGTAACCTCCGCCGATCGCTGACCTTCGGCCCCGCGTACGCTCACGGCGTGCGCGGGGCCGAGGCGCTTGGCGCACCACGGTGCACATGCTGCATGCTGGTGCACTCAAGACGGTCCTGAGCCCACCCGCCCCCGGCGTTGGAGCAGCGCATGACATCCACCTTTCCGGACATCTCCCTCAGTACCGACCGGCTGGTGCTGCGCCCCTTCGACGCCGCGGACATCCCCGCCCTCGCCGAGATGATGAACGACGAACTCATCACCGCCTGGACGTCCGTGCCCCACCCCTACACCACCGCCGACGCCCGCGACTGGGCCCTGGTGCGGGCCCCCGCCGAGCGCACCGAAGGACGCGGGATCGTCTTCGCGGTCACCGAGTTCCTCACCCATCGCCTTGTCGGCATCGTGCATCTGCGCCACACCGACTGGCGCACCCTGGTCGCCGAGATCTCCTACGCCATCGCCCCCTGGGCCCGCGGCGAGGGCTACGCCTGCGAATCGGTGGTCGCCGTCGCCCAGTGGCTCTTCCGCGACCAGAAGTTCGAGCGCCTCGAACTGCGCACCGCCGCCGACAACACCGCCTCCCAGCAGGTGGCCCAGAAGGTCGGCTGCATCAGCGAGGGCGTGCTGCGGAACGCCTGCATAGCGCGCAGCCGTACCGAGGACGGCGGCTGGACCGACATCCGCACCGACCTCATCGTCTGGAGCCTCCTGCCGGAGGACCTGGACGAGATGGAAGAGCAGTACAGCGGCGGCACCGACTACGCCGCGGCCTTCCCCGACTGGCGCTGAGCCGGGCCCGCGCGCCCCCGGCCCCGCCGCACCGCCCGCCGTCGCGCCGCCGCGGCCCGGCCCGACCGGGGTACCCTCACCGTGCCCGCGCAACCACGGGCCCCACCCCGCGACAAGCCCAGGAGACTGACGACGATGGCCGACCGGGTCACGGTGATCGGGTGGGACGGCTCCCCCCTGTCGGACGCGGCCCGCTCGGCCCTGGCCGCCGCCACCCTCGTGGCCGGCTCCGCCCACCACCTGGCCCTGCCCGAACTGGCCCCCACCGCCGAACGCGTCCGCCTCGGCAGCGTCGACCTGGCCGCCCGCCGCATCGCCCAGCACCGCGGCTCCGCCGTGGTCCTCGCCGACGGCGACCCCGGCTTCTTCGGCGTCGTACGGACCCTGCGCGCACCCGAACACGGCCTCGAGGTCGAGGTGGTACCCGCCGTCTCCTCCGTCGCCACCGCCTTCGCCCGGGCCGGCATGCCCTGGGACGACGCCCAGATCGTCGTCGCCCACGCCCGTGACCTGCGGCGCGCCGTCAACGTCTGCCGCGCCCACCCCAAGGTCGCCGTCCTCACCTCGCCCGGCGCCGGCCCCGCCGAACTGGCCCTGCTGCTCGGCGACGTCCACCGCACCTTCGTCATCTGCGAGGAACTGGGCACCGCCCGGGAACGGGTCACCGTGCTCACCTCCGACAAGGCCGCCGACCACGCCTGGCGCGATCCCAACGTCGTCCTCGTCATCGGCGGTTCCGGCGCCGCCCCCGGCCCCCCGCAGGGCGCCGTCCAGGGCAGCGGCCACCCCCGGCCGAGGACCACGGGCGGCTGGATTGCCGGCCACGACCCCGGCTACCCCCCGGCCCTGCGCGGCTGGGCGCTGCCCACCGATGCCTACGGCGGCGGCCGGGGCGAGGGCGAGGGCACCGAACTGCGCGCCGCCCAACTGGCCCGGCTCGGGCCGCGCGTCGGCGACCTGGTCTGGGACATCGGCTCCGGCAGCGGCGCCCTGTCCGTCGAGGCCGCCCGCTTCGGCGCCGCCGTCATCGCCGTGGACCGCGACGCCGACGCCTGCGCCCGCACCACCGCCGCCGCCCGCCGGTACGGCGCCCGGCTCCAGATCGTCCACGGCACCGCCCCCCAGGTCCTGGAGGACCTCCCCGAGCCCGACGTGGTCCGCGTCGGCGGCGGCGGGGCCCCGGTCGTCCGGGCCTGCGCCGCCCGCAGGCCCGAGCGCATCGTGACGCACGCCGCGACCCGCGACGAGGCCGAGGCCGTCGGCCGGGCGCTCGCCGAGGGCGGCTACGCGGTGGAGTGCGCGTTGCTCCAATCCGTGGAGTTGGACACAACCGCCTGGGTGGAGCGCGAGCGCGCCGTAGCCTTTCTGCTGAGTGGGCGTCGTACACACCCGTGACCTCGGACGACTGTGCGGAGGGTAGGCTGGCGGATCGTTGTGCCGCCGCCCGGTGTCCGACGCCACAGTCACCAATGTCCCGAACGCACCCCCTTCTTGGCGGTGCGCACGGCAGGGTGGGTGGGGGCGACGTACAACGTGCCGCGAGGCACGGACGCTCGTTCTTGACTATGGGCGTGAGCGGTTGGAAGGAGCACTACCGATGGGCGAGGGGTACGCATGACCGACACCGGCCAGTTCCCGGGCGAGGGACAGCCGGAGAACGCAGGCGCACTGACCGGCCAGCCGCACCCCGCGGAGGCCGCAGCCCCTGCCGACACCGGTACCCCCTCCTACACCTTCCTCGACGCCGCCGACGGCACCGAGGAGGACGACCTGCTGCTGATGCCGGGCGCCCAGGGCGCCTGGATGGAACAGCCGCCGGTCCAGGGCGGTACGCACGAGTCCGGCGGCCGGGACACCGGCTCCGTCGACTACGGCGACGTCCGCGTCCCGCCACCCGCGGCGCCCTCGCGGCGCCCGCTGCACATGGGCCCGCCCGTGCCGGACCCCACCGGCGGCGTCGTCCGGTCCCTCGCCGACCGCGGCCCGGCGGCACCCCAGCCGGTCCAGCCCGCGCCCGTCCCGGTGCAGCAGCCCGGCCCCGAGTACCTCGACGTTCCGCGTGCCGAGACGGCCTCCGCGCCGGGCCCGTGGGACGCGCCGCAGCAGCAGGCCCAGCAGGTTCAGCAGGCCCAGCAGCCCGCGCCCGTCCCGGCGGCACCGTCGGTCTCCGCTGTGCCTTCCGTCCCCTCGGTACCCACGCCGTCCTCCGCGCCCGCGGAGGCACCGGCCGCCCCGCAGGCCGCCTTCGTCCCGCAGCAGGCCACGGGCGGGGCACCCGAGCCCGTCCCGAGCGCTTCGGTGACCGTGCCGGGGCAGTCGATAGTCACCGATGAGCCGTCACCGGCCCCGGTGCGCGCCGTCGCACAGCCCGAGTCCACCGAGACCGCCACGCCGACAACGCCCGCTGCACCCACCGGGCCCACCGGACCCGGCGAGGCCGTGGCGCCCGTCGAACCGGCCGCCGCCACCCCCGAGGGCGCCGACGCGCCCCCCGCCGCCGCGCCCGCCGCCGAGCAGCCGCAGCAGCCGGCGCCGGCCGCACCCGACGCGGTGGCACAGGCCGCCGAGCCCGTCACGCCGCCCGCCGCCGCGGCGGCCCCCGAGGCACAGACCGCCACCACCCCGCCGCCGGTCACCGCCGCGGCGGAACCCGCCGGGCCCATCCCCGTGACGGCACCCGAGCCCGCCCCCGTGACGGCACCTGACGCCGCCTCGGTGCCGGCGCAGGCCGCCCCCGGCCCTGACACGGCGTCAACGCCCGCCGAAAGCGTCGCCTCCCCGGCCCCTGCCGCCGCTGACGCCCCTGACGCCCCTGACGCCGCGTCCGCCGCGCAGCCGGTCGCCGAGACGGCACCCCCGGCACCGGAGCCGATCGCGCCGTCCGCCCCCGAGACCCCGGCAGCCGTCGCGGCCGAGCCGCAGGCCCCGGCGGCCCCGGCGGCAGCGACCCCCGCGCCGGCCACCGGCGAAGCCAGCCCCGAGGCCGCCCCCGCGCAGCCCGCTCCGGTCACTCCGGCCGACGTGCCCGTCGCCGTGCCCGCCGACGCCGCTCCCCAGCAGCCCGCCCCGGCGGCGGCTCCGACGGCAGCGTCGGTCCCGGCCGAGGACGTACCGCAGGAGCAGCCCCCCGCCCCCGTCGCCGTCGAGCAGACGCCCGTCGTCGCCGTCCCCGAGCAGCAGGTCGCCCCCGTGGCGCCCGCCGCCGAGGCCGCGCCGGAGGAGCCGACGGACGTCCAGCAGGCCGCCGCGAGCGAGCCGTCGGCGCAGCCGGTCCAGACAGTCACGGACGCCGCGCCGCAGGGCCCGGTCGTGACGCCCGCCGCCGAGACGCCCCCGCCGGTACCCGTCGGGCAGGACGCCGCGCCCGTCGCCCAGGCCCCCGCCGAGCCCGCCCCGCAGGCCCCGGCCGCGGAGACCGCACCGCCGGTCACCGCCGAGGCCGCGCCCGAAGCCGCGCCCGAGCGGCCCGAGCCGCAGGCCCCGGCCGAGCCGGCCGTCGCCGAGGACGAGCGGGGAACGCCCGGTCAGGACGGCGAGCCCGCCCCCGCTGCCGACGCCGTCGCCGACGCCGAGACCCCGCAAGCCGCTCCCGAAGGCGCCCCCGCGGCAGCGCCCGCCACCCCCGGACAGCAGGACGCGGCCGCAGTGCACCTCCCGACCACCCCGCAGACCGCCCCCGACCCGGCCGTGACCGCCGTGACCCCCGGGGCCCCGGAAGCCGTGCACCTCGAACTCGTACGGACCGAGCCGGAGCAGCCCGGGCCCCACCCGGCCGGCCCCGAGGCGGCCCCGCAGGACCCGGCCGTCGCCGCCGTCGAGGACAGCGCGCCGACCGAGGAGCCTGCCGAGGAACCCGCCGGGGAAGACGCCGTGGAAGCCCCGCCCGCCGAGCCGGCCGGGCCCGCCGCCGTCGGGTACGGCGACGCCGAGCGCGCCGCCGTGCACCGCGTGATGCGGGAGCGCCGCGACATCCGCAAGGGCTTCCGCACCGACCCCATCCCGCACGAGGTGCTGCTGCGCGTCCTGGAGGCCGCGCACACCGCGCCCAGCGTCGGGCACTCACAGCCCTGGGACTTCGTCGTCATCCGCTCCGCCGAGACCCGGCAGACGATGCACGAGCTGGCGGCCCGGCAGCGTGACGCGTACGCGAAGTCGCTGCCGAAGGGCCGGGCCAAGCAGTTCAAGGAAATGAAGATCGAGGCGATCCTCGACACCCCCGTCAACATCGTCGTCACCGCCGACCCCACCCGCGGCGGCCGGCACACCCTCGGCCGGCACACCCAGCCGCAGATGGCCCCCTACTCCTCCGCGCTGGCCGTCGAGAACCTCTGGCTCGCCGCCCGCGCCGAAGGCCTCGGCGTCGGCTGGGTCAGCTTCTTCGACGAGCGCGAGATGGTGCGCGAACTGGGCCTGCCCGAGCACCTGGAGGTCGTCGCCTACCTCTGCGTCGGCTACGTCGACGAGTTCCCGGACGAGCCCGAGCTGATGCAGGCCGGCTGGTCCAAGCGCCGCCCGCTGTCGTGGGTCGTGCACGAGGAGGAGTACGGGCGCCGCGCCCTGCCCGGCGAGGACCCGCACGACCTGCTCGCCGAGACCCTGCGCGGCATCCGCCCGCTGGACGCCAAGGCGCTCGGCGAGGCGTGGGAGCGGCAGAAGCGCATGACCAAGCCCTCCGGCGCGCTCGGCATGCTGGAGATCATCTCCGCGCAGCTGTGCGGACTGTCCCGCAAGTGCCCCCCGCCCATCCCGGAGCCCGCGGCCGTCGCGATCTTCGCGGGTGACCACGGGGTACACGCCCAGGGCGTCACCGCGTGGCCGCAGGAGGTCACCTCGCAGATGGTCGCCAACTTCCTGGGCGGCGGTGCCGTGTGCAACGCCTTCGCCAACCAGGTCGGCGCCGAGGTCTGCGTCGTCGATGTCGGGGTCGCGGGCGAACTGCCCAGCACCCCCGGTCTGCTGCCCCGCAAGATCCGCCCCGGTACCAACGACTTCACCACCGGCCCCGCGATGTCCCGCGAAGAGGCGCTGCGCGCCGTCGAGGTGGGCATCGAGACGGCCCGTGACCTGGTCGCCGCCGGCAACAAGGCGCTGTTGACGGGCGAGATGGGCATCGCCAACACCACCGTGTCGGCCGCCCTCATCTCCATCTACACCGAGGCCGACCCCGGTGAGATCACCGGGCGTGGCACCGGCATCAACGACGAGATGCACGCCCGCAAGATCGACGTCGTGCGGCGGGCCCTGGAACTCCACCAGCCCGACCCCAAGGACCCGATCGGTGTCCTCGCGGCGGTCGGCGGGCTGGAGCACGCCGCGCTCGTCGGGCTGATCCTGGGCGGCGCGTCGCTGCGCACCCCCGTGATCCTGGACGGTGTGAGCGCCGGAGCGGCCGCCCTCGTGGCCCGCGCCATCGCCCCCGAGGCGCTCGCCGCGTGCATCGCGGGTCACCGCAGTGCCGAGCCCGGCCATGTCGCGGCGCTGACCAAGCTGGGCCTGCGCCCGCTGGTCGACCTCGATCTGCGCCTCGGCGAGGGCACGGGCGCCCTGCTGGCCCTCCCGGTGGTGCAGAGCGCCGCGCGGGCGATGCACGAGGTCGCCACGTTCGACACCGCCGGGGTCACGGAAAAGGGCTGACGTCCGGTGTCGTCGGGCGGTATCGCCGAGCCGCCCGACGACGAAGGACGACAGCTCGCCCGCACGGGTAGCCGCCCACCGGCGGGAGGGGGCGGGGCGGGATGGGCCCCGGCTCGCGGGGTTCCCTCGACGGAAGAGCGCGCCCGCCGTGCATCATGCAGCCCCGGAGGGGCCCTTCCCGCCCCGCTCCCGACCCCACCCACGCCGCGCCGCCGCACCGTAGGGTGTCCCCACCAGCGCCTTCGCCCACGAGGAGACCCATACCCCCATGGCCGAGCACCACGAAGCCGCCGCCTATCCCGTCGGACTGCGCCTTGCCGGGCGACGTGTCGTCGTCCTCGGCGCCGGCCAGGTCGCCCAGCGCCGGCTGCCCGCACTGATCGCGGCGGGCGCCGACGTCCTGCTGATCTCCCCCTCCGCGACCCCGTCCGTCGAGGCGATGGCCGAGGCCGGGGAGCTGCGCTGGGAGCGCCGCCGCTACCGCGACGGCGACTTCGAGGGCGCCTGGTATGCCCTGATCTCCACCGACGACCCCGCCGCCAACGAGGCCGCCTCCGCCGAGGCCGAGTCCCGCCGGGTGTGGGCCGTGCGCAGCGACGACGCCGCGGCCGCCTCCGCCTGGACCCCGGCCACCGGCCGCAGCGAGGGCGTGACGGTCGCCGTGCTGACCGGAGCGGACCCGCGCCGCTCGGCGGCCGTGCGCGACGCCGTCGTCGAAGGCCTGCGGGACGGTTCGCTGGCCGCCCCGCACTACCGCGGCCGCGCCCCCCGGCCCGGCGTCGCCCTCGTCGGCGGCGGCCCCGGCGACCCCGACCTGATCACCGTGCGCGGCCGTCGGCTGCTCGCCGAGGCCGACGTCGTCATCGCCGACCGGCTCGGCCCCCGCGACCTGCTGGACGAACTCCCGCCGCACGTCGAGGTGATCGACGCGGCGAAGATCCCGTACGGCCGCTTCATGGCCCAGGAGGCCATCAACAACGCCCTCATCGAGCACGCCAAGGCCGGCAAGGCCGTCGTCCGCCTCAAGGGCGGCGACCCGTACGTCTTCGGCCGCGGCATGGAAGAGGTCCAGGCACTCGCCGAACACGGCATCACCTGCACCGTCGTCCCCGGCATCTCCAGCTCGATCAGCGTGCCCGCCGCGGCGGGCATCCCCGTCACCCACCGTGGCGTGGCGCACGAGTTCACGGTCGTCAGCGGGCACGTCAGGCCCGACGACGCCCGGTCACTGGTCGACTGGGGGGCGCTCGCACGGCTGCGCGGCACCCTCGTCCTGCTGATGGCGGTGGAGAACATCGCCGCGATCGCCGAGACCCTCGTGGCCCACGGACGGCCGCCCGAGACCCCCGTCGCGGTGGTGCAGGAGGGCACGACCGCCGCCCAGCGCCGCGTCGACGCGACGCTCGCCACGGCGGGGGAGCGGGTCAAGGCCGAGGGAATACGTCCCCCCGCCGTCATCGTCATCGGCGACGTGGTGGCGGTCGGCCCGCCCGCCGGCCGCTAGAGCGCGCCCGCGAAGTCCCGCCTGGCCCGCGACGCGGGATCGTCCGAGTGCGCACGGTACGAGGGCGGCCCTCCGCCTCGCGCTCGCACGCACCGGACGCCGCGGGCCACGCCCTCCGGGCGGACGACGCGACTTCGCGGACACGCCCCAGCCCCGCCCGACCAGCACAAGCCCCACCAGGACAAGGCAGTATCACCCCGTGGCTGAACTCATCACCATCGACGACCCCGACGACCCGCGCCTGCACGACTACACCGGTCTGACCGACGTCGAGCTGCGCCGCCGCCGCGAACCGGCCGAAGGGCTCTTCATCGCCGAGGGCGAGAAGGTGATCCGCCGGGCCCGCGACGCGGGCTACGCGATGCGTTCGATGCTGCTCTCGGCCAAGTGGGTCGACGTCATGCGTGATGTCATCGAGGAGTCGACGGCCCCCGTCTACGCGGTGACCCCCGCCCTCGCCGAGCAGGTGACGGGCTATCACGTCCACCGGGGGGCGCTGGCGTCCCTAGCGCGCAAGCAACTGCCCCCGGCCGGCGAACTGCTGCGCGGTGCGCGCCGCGTCGCCGTCCTGGAGTCGCTCGTCGACCACACGAACATCGGCGCGATCTTCCGGAGCGCCGCGGCCCTGGGCATGGACGCGGTCCTGCTCTCCCCGGACTGCGCCGACCCCCTCTACCGGAGGTCCGTGAAGGTCTCCATGGGCGCCGTCTTCTCCGTGCCCTACGCCCGTCTGGACAGCTGGCCCCGCGATCTGGAGACCGTGCGCGAGGCGGGCTTCAGGCTGCTGGCCCTCACCCCGGACGAGAAGGCCACCCCCCTCGACACGGTCGCCCCGCACCGCCTGGACCGGGCCGCGCTGATGCTCGGTGCGGAAGGTGACGGCCTGTCCGCCCGCGCACTGCGGGCGGCCGACGAATGGGTGCGCATCCCCATGGCCCACGGTGTCGACTCGCTCAACGTCGGCGCCGCGGCGGCCGTGTCGTTCTACGCCGTGACCACGGGCCGCCCCCAGGACTGACGCCCGCCCGGCGTCGCCGGGTGACCGAACGACGACATCACGACGAAGGCGCTCAGCCGCCGCCGGAGCCACCGGTGGCCGGCCCCGACACGTTGGCCACCGCCGGTACCGGGGGCACGACACCCTTGCTGTGCGCCGGGCCCTGACAGCCCTGCGCCGCCGCGATTCCCAGGGCGACCAGCAACGTCACCACCACGAAGACGATCAGCCGCTGCCGGAGCAGCTTGGGATCCGCCGGGCGCCGGGTGCCGGGGCCCGTACGGCCGCCCGGCCGGGAACCGGTCCGGCCCCGCCCCGCGCCGCCCGTCCCGCCCGGCCGCCGCCCGCCCGGGCGGCCGGTGCCCGGGCGCGGCGCCTGCGGCCGGTTCGCCTCGGCGGGCCGGGACGACGCCTGCGGGCGCGGCGGCGGGGTGCCGCCGGGACGCCGCAGGGTGCGCTGCTCCGCGTACTCCGCGGCGCGCTGCCCGGACGGCCGGTCAGGCTCCCGGCGCGGTGCCGGCGGCCGCCCGTCCGACAGCCCCTGGGCCTCGCGCGCCGCGATCTCCTTGAGCCGCAGCGACAGCTGAAGCGTGCTCGGCCGGTCCTCGGGATCCTTGGCCAGACAGGCGTGCACCAGCGGCGCCAGCGCGTCTGGAACGCCCATGAGCTGCGGTTCCTCGTGCACGACGCGGTAGAGCATGACCTCCGAACTGCCCTGGCCGAAGGGCGAGTCCGCGGTCGAGGCGTAGGCGAGGGTCGCCCCGAGGGCGAAGACGTCCGTCGCGGGCGTCACCGCGGCTCCCCGCACCTGCTCGGGCGCGAGGAAGCCGGGCGAACCGACCGCCGTGCCCACATGTGTCAGCGTGCTCGCCCCGGTCGCCCAGGCGATACCGAAGTCGATGATCCGGGGGCCCTTGGGGGAGAGCAGGATGTTCGACGGCTTCAGATCACGGTGGACCACCCCCGCGTCGTGCACCGCGAGCAGGCCCTCCGCCAACGCCGCCCCGATGGAAGCGGTCTGAGCCGCCGACAGCGGCCCCTCCTCGTTGACCTTGTCGTGCAGGGAGGGGCCCGGTACGTACTGCGTGGCGAACCACGGCCGGTCCGCCTCCAGGTCCGCGGCGACCAGCCGTGCCGTGCAGCCGCCACGGATCCGCCGGGCGGCCGACACCTCCCGCGCGAAGCGCGAACGGAACTCCTGGTCCTCGGCCAGGTCCGGCCGGATCACCTTCAGGGCCACCCGCTGCCCACGCCGGTCGGAGCCGAGGTACACCACGCCCATGCCGCCCGCGCCCAGCCGGCGGTGAAGCCGGAACGAGCCGACGACACGCGGGTCCTCGCGCCGGAGCCGCATCATCGTCATC
Organism: Streptomyces sp. NPDC042259; assembly: GCF_055582085.1. Taxonomy (NCBI): domain Bacteria; kingdom Bacillati; phylum Actinomycetota; class Actinomycetes; order Kitasatosporales; family Streptomycetaceae; genus Streptomyces; species Streptomyces sp. NPDC042259. The sequence continues at coordinate 214,154 of NZ_JBVJDW010000006.1, forward strand.
TTCATCCCCGCTGCCCGGTCCCGTCTGACGTGGCACAGCTTACGGATTGACGGGCGGGCGCGCTGCGAGGCCGCGCATGCGTCGGCGACCGGATTGTCGGTGCCGGGTGGGTTCCCGACCCGGTGGGCACAACGCACCGGCGGTCCGGCCCCCGCCCGGGGCCGCGACCCCAAGGGGCCGCCACGGCAGGGGGATTGACGCCGTGGCGGGCGGCCGGGCGGAGCCGGTCGCGGACGCGGGGGACACGGCACGGGTGTGCGAAGTGGTGGCCGCCGGGACCGGCCGGAGGGCAAAGGGGGCGGTGCGCCGGGGCGTGGTGGAAGTGAGCGAAGTCACCCGGGGAGGCTCGCTCGTGCGTGCGGGCGCGCTTCGGGACGGCCCGCCGCCCGCCCCGGCGGAACACCCCGGGCAAGGCCGGCGGACCGCGCCGGCCCCTGGGGGAAGACCCCAACGGCGGGGCCCCGGTCTCCACCCAGGGGAGTACCCGCGCCCGCCCCCCGTCATCCTCCGGGAGGCCCGTCAATGGGTACGAGGGCATGACGCCGGGATGCCGGCCGGCGCCTAGATTGGAATCGAGCGGTGGGCGGCAGCACTCGTCCCCCGAGGTCAGGCGCCCGCCGCTCGCGAAACGACAGGAGAGGGACGATGGCGGACCGTGCGGGGCGCACCTCAGACCGGTCGCGGGGGCACCGACTCGCGGACGGCTTCGGCGACCGTCCGGCGGACACCCGTCATCCCCTCGTCGCGGCGGCGATGGTGCTGCCGCTGGCGATCCTCCTCGCCGTGGTCTTCGGCGGCTGGGACGCCGTCGTCACGCAAGCGTCGTCCGTGGCCGGAATGCTGGGGCACTGAGAACGTGCCCCGGGCCCGGGAGAGCGGCCCGGGCCGGGGGCAGGCCGGCCGATAACCCCGTGGGGACGGGGGTGCGGCGGACGGCACGACTGGCCGGGCACCTGGGGAGGTGCCCGGCCAGTCGCGCGCCCGCACCCGGACGTGGGCCTACGACGACGTGGGCATACGACAAAGGGCCGGGGCTTGAAAAGCCCCGGCCCTCGGCCGATTTCCTGTGCGCGATACTGGGATTGAACCAGTGACCTCTTCCGTGTCAGGGAAGCGCTCTCCCGCTGAGCTAATCGCGCGGGAGGGTCCGTGAAGACCCTGGTGGACGATACTGGGATTGAACCAGTGACCTCTTCCGTGTCAGGGAAGCGCTCTCCCGCTGAGCTAATCGTCCAAGTCGTCACCGCAGGTCATGCGGAGATCAACGGGTGTGCAGCGTGCGCGATACTGGGATTGAACCAGTGACCTCTTCCGTGTCAGGGAAGCGCTCTCCCGCTGAGCTAATCGCGCGGGAAGGTCGGTGAAGACCCTGGTGGACGATACTGGGATTGAACCAGTGACCTCTTCCGTGTCAGGGAAGCGCTCTCCCGCTGAGCTAATCGTCCTTGGAGGTGGAGACGGGATTTGAACCCGTGTAGACGGCTTTGCAGGCCGTTGCCTCGCCTCTCGGCCACTCCACCAGGAGTGTGGGGGCCGGGAAGCCCCCATACATCGAGCGGACGACGAGACTCGAACTCGCGACATCCACCTTGGCAAGGTGGTGCTCTACCAGCTGAGCTACGTCCGCAGTGTCCGCCCGGTCCGCTTGCGCGTCCCGGCGACGTGTTGAACTCTAGCGGATTCCCGCGCCAGCTCAAATTCCGTTTCCCCAGCTTGCTGCGGTTTTCTTTCCCCCTTCCGGCCACCGGCCGCCCCGGACCGTTCACCCGGACCGCCCCGGGCGGCCTCGCCATAGACTCGTTGACGTGCACGACCTCCCTCCCATGGCCCGCTTCGGCGGCCTCCTCGCCACCGACCTGCGCGATGTGACCCGCGACCCGGCCGCCCTGGACTCCACGGGCTGGTGGGCGGTGGTCGCGGACTTCGAGGGACGCCTGACGTGCGCCCGCTTCGGCGACGTACGGCCCGCCCCCGCACCCGCGGTGGTGCCCGGCCGCTGGCGCGGCCCCGCCCCCGACGCCTGGACCAGCTCCCTGGACCGCTCCGCCTACACCGCGGGCGTCCGCCGCATCCGCGAGCACATCGCGGCCGGCGAGGTCTACCAGGCCAACCTCTGCCGGGTGATGAGCGCGCCACTGCCCGAACCGGCGGCCGCCGATGTCGACGCCCTGACCGCGCTGCTCGCCCGCGGCAACCCCGCCCCCTACGCGGGCACCGTCCGGCTGCCCGCCCACGGCGTCGAGGTCGCCACCGCCTCGCCCGAGCTGTACCTGCGCCGCACCGGCCGCGGCGTGGAGTCCGGGCCCATCAAGGGAACCGGCCGGACCGCCGACGACCTGTTGGAGAAGGACCACGCCGAGAACGTCATGATCGTGGACCTGGTCCGCAACGACCTCGGACGGGTCTGCGCCACCGGCTCGGTGACCGTCCCCGAACTCTGCGCGATCGAAGCGCACCCCGGGCTCGTCCACCTCGTCTCCACCGTGCGCGGGGAACTGCCCGCCGACGGACAGGACGGCGCCGCCGGGGCGGGCTGGACGGAGCTGCTGGCCGCCACCTTCCCGCCCGGCTCCGTCACCGGCGCCCCCAAGGCCAGCGCCCTGCGCATCATCGAGTCCCTGGAGACCGCGCCACGCGGCCCGTACTGCGGCGGTATCGGCTGGGTCGACGCCGACCGGGGCACCGGTGAGCTGGCCGTCGGCATCCGCACCTTCTGGATCGACCGGGCGGCCACCGGCGGCCCGGCCCTGCGCTTCGGCACCGGCGCCGGCATCACCTGGGGCTCCGACCCCGAGCGCGAGTGGGCCGAGACGGAACTCAAGGCGGCCCGGCTGCTCGCGATAGCGTCGGGAACCCATCAGCCGCTCGGAGGGACACCACGGTGACGATCTGGCTCGACGGAGCGCTGTGCGACGCCGCCGGCGCCCGCGTCTCGGTATTCGATCACGGGCTGACGGTCGGCGACGGCGTCTTCGAGACGCTCAAGGCCGTCCACGGCCGGCCCTTCGCCCTCACCCGGCACCTCACCCGGCTCGCCACCTCCGCCCGCGGCCTCGGCCTGCCCGAGCCGGACCTCGACGAGGTCCGCCGGGCCTGCGCGGAGGTGCTCGACGCCAACCCCATGCCGCTCGGCCGGCTGCGCATCACCTACACCGGCGGCCTCTCCCCGCTCGGCTCGGACCGCGGCGACACCAGGCCCACGCTCGTCGTCGCCCTCGGCCCGACCACCCGGCGGCCCGACAGCACGGCCGTCGTCACCGTACCCTGGACCCGTAACGAGCGCGGCGCCCTGGCCGGGCTCAAGTCCACCTCGTACGCCGAGAACGTCGTCGCCCTCGCCCGGGCCCGCGAACACGGGGCCACCGAGGCGCTGTTCGCCAACACCGTGGGTGCGCTCTGCGAGGGCACCGGCTCCAATGTCTTCGTCGTCCTCGACGGCCGGCCGCACACCCCGCCCCTGGCCTCCGGCTGCCTGCCCGGCATCACCCGCGCCCTCGTCGCCGAATGGACCGGAGCCGTGGAGACCGACCTGCCGTTCGACGTTCTGGACCGCGCCGAGGAGGTCTTCCTGACCTCCACCCTCCGCGACGTCCAGGCCGTCCACACGATCGACGGCCGTGCGCTGCCCGGCTCGCCGGGCCCGGTGACCGCGAAGGCCATGCGGATCTTCGACGAGCGCGCGGGCGCGGACATCGATCCGTAAATCCGCTGACGTGCGGTCGCCGGGCAGGTACAACACCAACGTGACCACCACTCTGCGGCCCACCGCACCCGAAGAGCGCACCGGTGACGGAGGGCGCTCCCGCCGTTACGAGATCTGCGTCAACAGCCGGCCCGTCGGCCGCGTCGACCTGGCCACGGACCGACGCTTCGGCCCCCGCGTCGGCCGGATCGTCCATCTCGGCGTGGACGAGGGGGACCGCGGCCGCGGCCGCGGCACCGTCGCCGCCCTCGCCGCCGAGGAGGTGCTGCGCGGCTGGGGCTGCGAGCGCGTGGAGGTGTCCGTCGACGCCGCCGCCGAGGTGGCCCTCGGCCTCGTCGCCGCCCTCGGCTACGTCGAGCGCAGCCGCAACATGACCAAGACCCTGACGGACGTCCCCCGGCTGCCCGAAGGCATCGAGGGACGGGCGATGACCGAGGCGGAGTTCGCCGTCTGGCAGGAGCACGCGAAGGCCGCGTACGCCCGCGACTGGATCACCCGGGGCGTCCCCGCCGCCCAGGCGCACGCCAAGGCCGAGGCCGACCACAGCACCGTGCTGTCCGCGGGCCTCGCCACCCCCGGCGCGCTGCTCAGCGTCCTGACCCGGCACGGCACGACCGTCGGCACCCTCTGGATATCCCTACGGGAGGACGGCCCCGACGAGCCGGGCGCGTACGTCTTCGACGTCGAGGTCGCCGAGGAGCACCGGGGCCGGGGCCACGGCCGGTCGCTGATGCTGCTGGCCGAAGCGCAGTGCCTGGCGGCCGGCGCCCGCACCCTCGGGCTCAACGTCTTCGCGGGCAACACCCCGGCACTGCGGCTGTACGAGTCACTGGGGTACCGGGCTTCTTCGTTCCACCTGTACAAGGCGTTGCTCTAGGCGGTGCCCGGCGGGTTCCGGGCTACCGCCCGGGTTGTGCCGCCCGCGGCGGAGGGCGCCATTCCAGCCCGTCCGGCGATTGAGGACACCGCCGCGCGGCGGTGGTGCGGTCCCACGGTCCGCCGGCCGGGCGAGAGGCCCTAGGGCGTGTCCACAAAGCCCCGTCTGGCCCGCGACGCCTGGCACGCGCGCTCGCCGCGTTGTCGGGCTCGCCCGAGTACGCCCAGTACGAGGGCGACCCTCCGCCTTGCGATCGCACGCACCAGACGCCGCGGGCCCCGCCCTTCGGGCGAACGACGCGACTTTGCGGACACGCCCTAGCCCAGCAACCCGTCCACGATCTCCTCGATCCGCTCCCGCAGTCCCTCCTGGCTCTGGCCGCCGTCGAGCCGCCGGCCGTCGATGACGTACGTGGGCGTGCCCGTCACCCCGATCGCCTTGCCCTCCGCCTGGTCCGCGTCGACGATCAGCAGATGCCGCCCGTCGATGAGCGCGGTGTCCACCTCCTCGGCGTCCAGGCCCAGCTCCTTCGCCACCGCCACCAGCAGCTTCTCGCCGCGTTCGGCCAGCTCCCCGGTCCGCCCCAGCACGGCCTCGACGTACGGCCAGGCCTGCCCCTGGTCGGCGGCTTCCTCGGCGGCCTGGGCGGCGGCGTACGCGTGCTTGTGCTTCTCCAGCGGGAAGTGCCGCAGCCGGATCTCCAGCCGGTCGCCATAGCGGGCCCGCAGCGCGTGGAGGTCGTCCAGGGCCCGGTGGCAGTCGGGGCACTGCAGCTCGCACCAGACATCGAGGACGGGGCGGGCGGTGCGGTCGGTGTCGGTCTCACTCATGGGGCCAGTCTTCCAGGCCGAACGGAGCGGGTCCTCTCGGCCTTGAGGAGGAGAGCGCCCCCGCCCAACCCCCGGATCTCCCTGATCCGGGGGCCGATCCTGGCCCGCTTCGCCCCGGCCGGTGCAGGATGGACGGGAGGAGCCCCACGGCTGGAGGACCGGATGTTGATCTCGACCGTCTGCGCTGCGGTGTCCGCGGCCGGCCTGGGCATCGCCCTGCTGACCGCGTACCGCAAGCGTTTTCTCGCCGCGACCCGCATCGCGGCCTACGCCCTGATCCCCATCGGCCTGGTCCTGACGGGCATCATCGACTGGGTCACGGACCTGGTCCTCAAGCCCGGCGTCTGGGCGGGCTTCGGAGTGCTCGCGCTCTCCGCCGCACTCTTCATGATCACCCGGGCGGTCGAGCGCCGCCGCGGTGCCACGGGCACCCGCGCGGAGCGCCGGGCGGCCACCGCCGGGCGGCCCGAGGCCGTGGCACCCGCCGCGGCCGCACCCTCCCTGGGCCGCGGCCGCGCCGCGCCCGCACCCAAGGCCAAGGGCGGGCCCCAGACCGGCGGCGACGACTTCTCGGACATCGAGGCCATCCTCAAGAAGCACGGGATCTGATGAACTGACGTGCCACGGAGGCACATTGGCGGGACCACCGCCTCCGGCTACGCCATGATCAGGCGGAGATGAACGATGAACCCGCCGAGCTGACCGAGGAACCGCGCGGCTGCCTTTTCGCGCTCTCCCAACCGCCCTTGATGTTGTTTCTCGCCTTTGTCGGCACTCTGATCTTCCTGACCGGCCTGCACGATCTGTACCGCTGGTGACCCGCCCTGGCGCCCCCGTGCCCCGCCCGGCCCCGGCGGCCGTGCGGGCCTCACCCGGCCGCTTCCCGGCGGCGCGCCCGGTACGCGGCGACATGGAGCCGGTTGCCGCAGGTCCGCCCGTCGCAGTAGCGGCGCGACCGGTTGCGGGAGAGATCCACGAAGGCCCGCCCGCAGTCCGGCGCCGCACAGCGCCGCAGCCGCTCCCGCTCACCCGCCACGACGAGGAACGCCAGCGCCATCCCGCCGTCGGCCGCGAGGTGCTCGGCGACCGAGGCGCCGGGCGCGAAGTAATGCACATGCCAGTCATAGCCGTCGTGATCGGTCAGCTGCGGTGTCGTCCCCGCCCCGGCCACCAGCGCGTTCAGCAGCTCCACCGCATCCCGGGTGTCGGCCGCGGCGAACACCTGCGCGAACCGCTCCCGTACGGCCCGTACGGCCGCCAGGTCCCGCTCGCCCAGCGCGCCGACCCCACTGAGGTCCGTGGCCTCGACGAACCGGCGCAACGCCGCCAGATCCGTCAGCCCGTCGACCACCGGGCCGCCGGACCCCTCCGGGGCGGTGTTCAGCAACGCGACGACGGCGTCGAGCGCGCACCGGGTGTCGTGGTTGATCAGCACGGGATGTTCGCTCCCTGACCGGCCGGGGACAGACGGCATCTGTTCGATTGCGGGGCGACTCTAGCGGCTCCCTCGCACGACGGCGCCGTCGCACGCGGTGGATCCGCGGCGACGGCGCCGTGACATGCCGTAAGCGAGGGTGCGCACTCCGCCTCCCCGAGTGGGCGGGTGCGCGTCGGACCGGACTGCCTCCCGGCCTCAGCTCTCGGCCAGGATGTGGGACAGCTCCGTATCCAGGTCGAAGTGCCGGTGCTCGGTGCCCGGCGGGACGGCGGCGTCGGTCCGCTTCAGGAACGACTCCAGGGCGCGCGCCGGGGCCTCCAGCAGGGCTTCCCCCTCCGGAGAGCTCAACGCGATGCAGACGACGCCCTGACCGTGGCTGCGGGACGGCCAGACACGGACGTCGCCGGTGCCGGTGGGACGATGCAGCCCTTCGGCGAGCAGATCTCGCGCGAAGACCCACTCGACCGTCTCTTCGGCTCCGGTGTGGAAGGTGGCATGCACGGCATACGGATCGGCCGTGTCGTAACGCAGCCCTGCGGGTACAGGCAGTGAGGACTCGCTCGACACGACGAGGCGCAGGTGCAGCTCGCAGCTGACCGTGGTGTTCATAAGCGCCAGGGCCTTTCGCTCAGTGTGCGCTCGGGGATTCGCACGTCGGCGAAATCGACATGCCACCTACGGTGCCGTTGTAAACCCCTCTGACCGTTTTGAGGCTCTTCGGATACCTCGGACGGCGGTGTTGTTCCGCCGCTCATACCGCCATACCGGTGAGCACTTCCCGGTCGGGTACGTTGGACCCCATGAACGCGGAGAGTGACGAGCGGCCCGCGGCCGCCGCGGCGGGGGACAGCGCCGGAACCGAGCCGCCTCTCGGCTCCCGGGCACCCCACTTCATCAAGCGGTCCCGGCCCCTGCACCTGAGCTGGCAGGTCGGCGTCTTCGTCGTCGGTCTCGCCGTCGTCGTGGCCGGCATCATCATGCTGCCCCTGCCCGGCCCCGGCTGGCTGGTGATCTTCGGCGGCATGGCGATCTGGGCCACCGAATTCGTCTGGGCCCAGCTCGTGCTGCGCTGGACCAAGCGCAAGGTCACCGAGGCCGCCCAGCGGGCTCTCGACCCCAAGGTGCGCCGCCGCAACATCATCCTCACCACGATCGGCCTCGTGATCATCGCGGCGCTCGTCGGCGTCTACGTGTGGAAGTTCGGCATGGCCCTGCCCTGGAACGTCCGCGACTGACCGCCGCCCCCGCGGCCCCACCGCGGGAGCGGCCCCGGCCGGGCCCCGGTCGGTGGTCCGAGGTGCCGCCTGACATGCGGTAATGTTTGCGGTGCGCCCGGGCGATTAGCTCAGCGGGAGAGCGCTTCGTTCACACCGAAGAGGTCACTGGTTCGATCCCAGTATCGCCCACATCGGACCGAGGGTCCGCGAGGTTCACCCCTTGCGGACCCTCGGTCTTTTGGTGTCCGCTGGCCCCCATGCCCCGCAGCCGCCGCCACACCTTCCGCTTCCGCAGCACCTGGGACCTGCCCGCCCCGCCGGAAGCCGTCTACGCCGCCCTGGAGGCGGTGGAGAACTACCCCGCCTGGTGGCCCCAGGTCCGAAACGTGCGCCTCCTCGACGAGACCAGCGGGACCGTGCGCTTCCGCTCCTTCCTCCCGTACGACCTCGCCGTCACCGCCCGCGAGCGGCGCCGCGACCCGGCCGCCAGGATCCTCGAGATCGCCATGACCGGCGACCTCGAGGGCACGGTCCGCTGGACCGTGCGACCCCACGGCCCCACGGGCACCCTCGCCCGCTTCGAGCAGGAGGTCGAGGTCCGCCACCCCCTCATGCGGCGCTGGGCACTGCCCGCCCGCCCCCTCTTCGTCGCCAACCACGCGTGGATGATGCGTGCCGGACGGCGCGGACTGCGCGCGCACCTGGAGCACCGGGCGGGAGGGATTTGATGGAGAGCCGCCACGGGCTGTATTGTTCACTGCGTTGCCGGGGGAAACGCCGGGAACGCACTCGGGCGATTAGCTCAGTGGGAGAGCGCTTCGTTCACACCGAAGAGGTCACTGGTTCGAACCCAGTATCGCCCACCCGAGAAGGCCGGTACGTCATATGACGGACCGGCCTTGTGCGTTGTGCGCAAGAAGCCCCCGGCCGCCCGTCGGCCGGCTCACGCCGCCGCGGGCACATCCGGGCGCAGCGGCCATGCCGGGTCGCACACCTCCTGTGAACCATTGCGCGCGAACCACGCCTGAAGACCCCGGGCCTGCGCCGAATGCCACACCGCCTGCCGTGTGTGCAGCTCCGCCGGGCTCAGCCGCTCCAGCCGCGCCGCGAACCGGCGCCCGACCGCCCGCACCACCTCCAGCGCCGCCATGGCGTCCGTCGCCGCGTCGTGCGCGGTCGTCAGCTCCACCCCGTAGTGCGCACACAGATCCGTCAGCGTGCGACGCCCCTTGCGGTACCGGTCCAGATGCTTGTCGAGCACCCAGGGGTCCAGCACGCACAGCGGTGTGGCCCCCAGGTACTCCGAGAGCGGCGTCGCCCGGTGCCGCCGCAACTCCCGGTCCAGCAACGTCAGATCGAACGGCGCGTTCATCACCACCAGAGGCACCCCCCGCGCCGACTGCCGCGCGAGGGACCGCGCCACCTCCTCCATCACGGGCGCCGGCCAGCGCCCGTTCCGCTGGAGGTGCTCGTCCGTCAGACCGTGTATCGCGGTGGCCCCCGCGGGCACCGGCACCCCCGGATCCACCAGCCAATGGGTGACGACCGGCGCGGCCCCCGTCTGCGTCTGCAGCACGAGAGCCGCCGACACTATCCGGTCATTCTCGACATCGACCCCCGTGGTCTCGGTGTCGAAGGCGGCGAGCGGCCCCTCGAACCAGCACGACATGTCCCCAACTCCTCGCGCTTGACCGGCAAATGGCGTGTTCTGCTCCTTGCCAGGTGATACCCGGCCACCCCCGCGAGCGAACCGCCCCTGTTTGCAACGGAGTTCATCCGGTGACAACACAGGTGTACGGACCCGTTGGACCGGTGCGGACCGGAAGGTTTTTCGGACATGACCCTCGCGCAGCCCGACCCGGCCCCGCCGGCCGGCGCTCCGCTGCCCGACCGGATGACCCCGCCGCGCGGGACGCTCGCCACCACCGCCTGCATGGAGACCCTGCAAGTCGGCTATCTGCACGCCGTCGCGGCGGCCGCCGGCTGCTCACTCGCCCAGCCCTTCCCCGACCACGGCATCGACTGGCACGTCAGCCACAGCACCCCCCGGCACGCCGTCGACGACGAGGTCACCATCAAGGTGCAGCTGAAATGCACCTACCAGCTCACCCCCCGACCGCCCGGACCGGCCTTCTCCTTCACCCTCGACAACGACCACCTGGCCAAGCTCGCCCGCACCCCCGTCTCGGTGCACAAGATCCTCGTCGTGATGATCGTGCCCCGGACCCGCGACGACTGGCTGCGAGCCGGCCACGACCGCCTCGAACTACGCCACTGCTGCTACTGGACCAATCTGGCCGGCCACCCGCTGACCGGCCGGCGCAGGACCACCGTGCGGATCCCGACCACACGCGTCTTCGACGACCGCGCGCTCTGCGAGATCATGACGCGGGTCGGGGCGGGAGGGAGACCTTGATGCACCGACCGGCCGACGCCCCCCTACGGCATCCCGCCCGGGAACGGGCCGACCCGCTCGTCCTCGGCGCCCTCCTCACCCGCCACGGCTGGCACCGCCGCGGCGGGGAAGCCGGCCGCTACGGCCGCTGGACCCCACCCGACGGCAGCGGCACCAGCCTCCTCGTCCCCGAGAGCACCGCCTTCCCCGACAGCGCCGACCTGCTCGCCGAAGCCCTCACCGCCCTCGAACGCAGCCCCGCGCCCTCCGCCCGCGACATCCTCGTCTCCCTGCGCACGCCCAGCGACGAGATCCGCTGGCGCCGCGAGGTCCCCGAACCGGCCGCCCCCGCCGCCGCGTGGACCGCGCAGGAACGGCTGCGTGCCGGAGCCCGCGCGATGCTGCTCGCCGGGGCGCTCGCGGCCCACGGCCACGCGGGCCACCACGGTGCGCGCCGCCGCGGGCGGGCCGAAGCCGCCCTGGCCCCGCTCCTGGTGGGCTCCGCCCAAGGCGGCCGGGAACTGACGGTCTTCCTGCCGGTCGGGACGCCGGTCGGGGAGCCGGACCCCGCCGGCCCGGACACGATCGGCGGCCGCCGGATCGCCACCGCCCTGCTGCGAGCCCTGCAGGCCGCCCGGGACGCCACCGACTACCAGCGGGCGACCGGCAGGACCGAGGCGTTCGACGCGGCACCGGAGGCGGGCGTGAGCCGCGAACTGACCGAGGCGATCACCATGCTGGTCCGTGGCTCGCAGGGCATCCGCGTCACCCTCGACTGGTCCCCGGCCGTCCCCGCGCCCCGGGGGTTCGCCGCCCGGCCCGAACCGGTGGAGTTCTCCCCGGGTGACCTCCCCGCCCTGCGGACCGCCGGCGCCCGGTACGCCCGCGACGAGCCCTCCGTAGCCGTACAGCTCACCGGCACCGTGGTGCGGATGCGACGCGAGGCCCCGGGCGGGACCGGAGTGGTGGGGCTGCGCGTCCTCGCCGGCGCGGACGTGGCGCAGGTCCGGGTGCCGCTCAGCGAGGACGACTACCGGACCGCCGGCCACGCCCACCTCCTGGGGCTCCCGCTGCGCGTCAGCGGACGCCTGGAGAGCCGGGGTGGCTTCCGCCGGCTGACGGAGGTGAGCGGTGTCGCGCCGGTACGGGTGGATACGGCGGAGCGGGATCGGTTGCTGAAGTCTCTGGACGAGGTGGACTGACGTCGTCAGGGCGCCCTGCGGGCGCGTCCTCAAGCGCCGGACGGGCTGAATTCAGCCCGTCCGGCGCTTGAGGACACAGGCACAGCAGCCCGTCCGGCGATTGAGGACAACCGCCGCGCAGCGGCGGTGCGAAGGTGCGTCGGCCACGGCAGTGGAGAGGTGAGCGTGCGCGCAGCGCAACCGTTTCGCGACCACGGGGCCCGGCTCGGTACGATTCAGGCGCGCAGCGTCCGCTGTCGCGCCCCGTGAGTCAGGAGAGACCGGTGTCAGACGTCCGTGTGATCATCCATCGCGATTCCGAGCGGGAAGAGCGCGTGGTGACGACGGGCACTACGGCCGCCGACCTGTTCGCCGGAGAGCGCACCATCGTCGCCGCCCGCGTCGCGGGCGAGCTGAAGGACCTGGCCTACGTCGTCGCCGACGGCGAGGAGGTCGAGCCCGTCGAGATCTCCTCCGAGGACGGCCTCAACATCCTGCGCCACTCGACGGCCCACGTCATGGCCCAGGCCGTGCAGGAGCTGTTCCCCGAGGCCAAGCTGGGCATCGGCCCGCCGGTCAAGGACGGCTTCTACTACGACTTCGACGTCGAGAAGCCCTTCCACCCCGATGACCTCAAGGCCATCGAGAAGAAAATGCAGGAGATCCAGAAGCGGGGTCAGAAGTTCTCCCGCCGCGTGGTCACCGACGAGGCCGCCCGCGAGGAGCTGGCCGGCGAGCCCTACAAGCTGGAGCTGATCGGCCTCAAGGGTTCCGCCTCGCACGAGGACGGCGCGGACGTCGAGGTGGGCGCCGGCGAGCTGACCATCTACGACAACCTGGACCCGAAGACCGGCGAGACCTGCTGGTCCGACCTCTGCCGGGGCCCGCACCTGCCGACCACCCGGTTCATCCCGGCGTTCAAGCTCATGCGCAACGCCGCCGCGTACTGGCGTGGCAGCGAGAAGAATCCCATGCTCCAGAGGATCTACGGCACCGCGTGGCCGACGAAGGACGAGCTGAAGGCGCACCTGGAGTTCCTCGCCGAGGCCGAGAAGCGCGACCACCGCAAGCTCGGCTCCGAGCTGGACCTCTTCTCCATCCCGGACGAGATCGGCTCCGGCCTCGCCGTCTTCCACCCGCGCGGCGGCATCATCCGCCGGGTGATGGAGGACTACTCGCGCAAGCGCCACGAGGAGGAGGGGTACGAGTTCGTCTACACCCCGCACGCCACCAAGGGCGCCCTCTTCGAGAAGTCGGGCCACCTCGACTGGTACGCCGACGGCATGTACCCCCCCATGCAGCTCGACGCGGGCACGGACTACTACCTCAAGCCCATGAACTGCCCGATGCACAACCTGATCTTCGACGCGCGCGGGCGTTCGTACCGTGAGCTGCCGCTGCGTCTGTTCGAGTTCGGGACCGTGTACCGGTACGAGAAGTCGGGCGTCGTGCACGGCCTGACCCGTGCCCGTGGCTTCACGCAGGACGACGCGCACATCTACTGCACCCGTGAGCAGATGGCGGAGGAGCTCGACACGACGCTGACCTTCGTGCTCGACCTGCTGCGCGACTACGGTCTGAACGACTTCTACCTGGAGCTGTCCACCAAGGACCCGGAGAAGTTCGTCGGGACCGACGAGGCGTGGGAGGAGGCCACCGAGACGCTGCGCAAGGTCGCGGAGAAGCAGGGCCTCGAACTCGTCGCCGACCCGGGTGGCGCCGCGTTCTACGGCCCGAAGATCTCCGTGCAGGCCAAGGACGCCATCGGTCGTACGTGGCAGATGTCGACGATCCAGCTCGACTTCAACCTCCCCGAGCGTTTCGACCTGGAGTACACCGGCGCCGACGGCACCAAGCAGCGCCCGGTCATGATCCACCGTGCGCTGTTCGGTTCGATCGAGCGGTTCTTCGCGGTGCTGCTGGAGCACTACGCGGGCGCGTTCCCGGCGTGGCTGGCCCCGGTCCAGGCGGTCGGCATCCCGATCGGGGACTCGCACGTCGACTACCTGCGGGAGTTCGCGGCCGACGCGAAGAAGAAGGGCCTGCGGGTCGAGGTCGACGCCTCCTCGGACCGGATGCAGAAGAAGATCAGGAACCACCAGAAGGCCAAGGTCCCGTTCATGATCATCGTCGGTGACGAGGACATGGCCGCGGGCACGGTGTCCTTCCGCTACCGGGACGGCTCGCAGGAGAACGGCGTTCCCCGCGACCAGGCGATCGCCAAGCTGGTGGACATCGTGGAGCGTCGCGTCCAGGTGTGATGCCTTCCCCGCACATGCGGGGTGAGAGGGGCGGCCCGTCAGGGCCGCCCCTCGGCGCATCCCCGCCCACCCGGGGAATATGCTGCTCACCATGACGACTGAGCCGGAGCAGCAGATCGGAGTCGGCGCACCGGACGCGTTCCAGCGCCTGTGGACGCCCCACCGGATGGCGTACATCCAGGGTGAGAACAAGCCCAGCGGCCCGGGGGCCGACGACGGCTGCCCGTTCTGTTCGATTCCGGCGAAGAGCGACGAGGACGGGCTGGTCATCGCCCGCGGCGAGCGCGTCTATGCCGTCCTGAATCTGTATCCGTACAACGGTGGCCACCTCATGGTCGTGCCCTTCCGGCACGTCGCCGACTACACGGAGCTGGACGGGCCCGAGACGGTCGAGCTCGCGGACTTCACCAAGCGGGCCATGGCCGCCCTGCGCACCGCCTCCGGCGCCCACGGCTTCAACATCGGGATGAACCAGGGCACCGTCGCCGGGGCCGGCATCGCCGCCCACCTGCACCAGCACATCGTCCCCCGCTGGGGCGGCGACACCAATTTCATGCCCGTCATCGGCCGGACCAAGATCCTTCCCCAACTGCTCGCGGACACCCGCAAGATGCTCGCGGACGCCTGGCCGGACGCCTGAGGACACGCGTCAGAGAAAAACGGGTAAATCTCCCCAAATCTTACTAAAGAGAAGTTCTAATGGTGCGGTGACCTTCCTCCACCGCCGCACCGTGCTGCGTGCCGCCGCCGGCAGTGCCCTCGCCGGGGCGGCCGGGGCCGGCTGCGGTGGGCGTGACGATGCCGGTGCCCGGGCCGCCGACCCCTCCGTACGGGCGACGGCGCCGCCCGCGCCCTCCCGTGCGCCCACGCTGCCCGCCGGGCTCCCCGGGCAGATCGAGCACGGGCCCCGCACGGGTCATGCCGTGGCCCTCACCTTTCACGGGCAGGGTGATGCGAAGTCCGCCACCGCGTTGCTGGCCGAGGCCGAGCGCGCCGGGGCGCGGGTGACCGTGCTGGCGGTCGGCGAGTGGCTCGACGCCGAGCCGGGGATGGCCCGGCGGATCCTCGACGGCGGGCACGAGCTGGGCAATCACACGATGCGGCACCTCGACATCTGCGCGCTGGCCCCGGACGCCGCCGCCGCGGAGATCGGCCGCTGCGCGGAGCGGCTGCGAAGCCTGACGGGCGGCATCGGCCGCTGGTTCCGGCCCTCGCGGGCCCGTCTGGCCACCGATCAGGTCGCCCGGCTCGCACAGCAGGCCGGATATCCGCACGTCCTGTCGTACGACGTGGACTCCCTGGACTTCACCGACCCGGGCGCGGAGGCGGTCCGGCGTAACGTGTTGGACGCGGTGCGGCCCGGATCGGTCGTGAGTCTGCACTTCGGGCACGCCGGCACGGTCGCCGCGCTGCCCGCGATCCTCGACGGCTTGCACCGCCGCGGTCTGCGCGCGGTGACGACTACGGAGCTGCTGACCCGATGACCCTCCTCTCGCACCACCGTTCCCGCCCCCGTCCGCGGGGGGCCCGCCGGGCCGCGCTGCTGGCGGCCGCTTGTGCGCTGCTGGTCGCCGGCTGCGGTGGCACCGCCTCGAACGAGGCGGCGGATCAGGGCCCGCACCGGGGCGCGCACCATCAGAAGGCGGCCGCGCCACCGGGGCTGCCGGGCATGCCGCCGGTGCTCGACCCGGACGACCTGTACGCGGCCGACCGGCCGAACGCCCTGTCGCCCGTGGTGAAGGACTTCCCGTCGCGGGTGTACGTGCCCAATACCGAGTCCGACACGGTCAGTGTCATCGACCCGAAGACGTACAAGGTCATCGAGACGATCCCGGTGGGCGTGCAGCCGCAGCACGTGGTGCCGTCCTGGGACCTGAAGACGCTGTGGGTCAACAACAACCGCGGGCACACCCTTACGCCCATCGATCCGGCCACCGGCAAGGTGGGCAAGCCCGTCGAGGTCCACGACCCGTACAACCTCTACTTCACCCCGGACGGCAAGTACGCGGTGGTGATGGCGTCCATGGACCGGGAGTTGGTCTTCCGTGATGCCCACACGATGGAGCGGAAGCGGACGGAGCCGGTGACGTGCGCGGGCGTCAATCACGCGGACTTCTCGCCGGACGGGAAGTACTTCGTCGTCTCGTGCGAGTTCTCCGGTGAGCTGCTCAAGGTCGACACGGCGAAGATGAAGGTCATCGGTCAGCAGAAGCTGCCGTTCAAGGGCGCGATGCCGCAGGACGTGAAGATCTCCTCGGACGGCAAGACCTGGTACATCGCCGACATGATGGCCGACGGGGTGTGGGTGCTCGACGGCGACAAGTTCACCAAGCCCTGGCTGATGCCGACCGGCAAGGGTGCGCACGGGCTCTATGTGAGCCGGGACTCCAAGTCGATGTACATCTCCAACCGGGGTGAGGGCTCGGTCTCGGTGCTGGACCTGCCGAGCCGCAAGCTGGTGAAGAAGTGGGAGCTGCCGGACGGCGGCAGCCCGGACATGGGCGGGGTGTCGGCGGACGGCAAGGAGCTGTGGCTGTCCGGCCGCTACGACTCCGAGGTGTATGTGATCGACACCCGGGACGGACACCAGATCGCCCGGATCCCGGTGGGGGCCGGCCCGCACGGGCTCGCGGTCTATCCCCAGCCGGGCCGCTACTCGCTGGGCCACACGGGCATCTTCCGCTGACGGATTCCCCTGCCCCACAGGGTTCCTGACATGTGGTGAGGCCCCGGGACACCGGTCCCGGGGCCTCGTCGTCTCCCCGCCGCGGCGTGCGGGTCAGGCGTTGTAGACGTCCGCCTGAGTGGGCTTCACATCCTGGATCGCGACGCTGAGCGAACCGGCGCGCTTGCCGAAGTGCTCGGTGTCCACACCGTTCTCCTTCAGTACGCGCAGGGCCGCCTCGTGGACCACGCGCAGCACGGGGGTGGCGGCGCGCAGCGCGTCGTCGGCCATGAAGCGGTGCCGCCAGGGCTTGTCGGCCCAGGCGTGGCGGAGGCCGAAGGGCTCGGGGAGGACGAGCTTGCCGCCCCAGTACTCCAGCAGGGGCGGGTACCAGGTGAGGGGGGCACGGGCGGCGAGCCGGACGACCTCGCGGGGGGCGACGACGGGGAGGGTCACGGTGCGGGTCTCCCAGAACTTGAGGCCCTTTTTGAAGGTCTTGGTGCGGTTCTTGGGCTTGCCGTTGAACAGGGAGTGGGTGGGGCCGAGGGCATGGCCGGTGACCTCGATGCGGAGCGTCTTGTGCAGGACGGTGACGGTGATGAGGAGGGTGATGACCAGCTGGCCGTCCCAGAGGACGAACTGCACGCCCAGGTAGTGGCGGTCGCCGCTGCCGAACTGCTGCTCGTTGCAGATCTTCTGGAGCTCCGCGCCGCGTATCTGGTAGGCGCCCTCGGTCCCTTCGGGCCGGGAGACGGCGGTGGCGCCCTCGCCGATGGGGGAGACCACCCAGTGCTCGACGAAGGGCGGGGTGAAGCCGCCGGTGTGGACGGGGCTGCGTTCGAGGAGGTGCAGCTGGTCGTGGATGGCGCGAATGACGTCCCAGCTGCGGAAGGGGTTGATTTCCTTGTCCGGGTCGAGGGGGACGAGTTCCTCGGCGAGCTGCCAGCTGCCCCAGCGGGTGCCCATGCCGAGTATGCCCTTGGGACCGGCGTAGAAGACGATGTTGCTGCGCTGGTCGGCGCTGAGCCGCTCCAGGCTCTGGCGCAGTCGCTCGGCGGAGGTCTGGCCGGGGCTCTGGGGGACGGCCTCGGGGATCTTGGCGGCGACGCCGCCGCCGCTGAGCAGCCCGGTCCAGGCGGCGCGGAGGTCCTTGGCGGTGCGCTCGCAGACGCGCTTGGCCCAGAGGCCGCCGATGACGGGGGCGATGACCATGGCCCGGACGTAGACGCTCCAGAAGCCGTGGACGGGCAGTTTGACCAGGAAGACGACGGCGATGACGCCGAGAATGGTCAGCAGGAGGGTGCTGAGGGCGCCCGCGCGCTTGTTCTGCGCTCCGGCGAGTATGCGGCGGAGCTGGAAGACGCCGAGCCAGAGCAGGACGCCGGGGAGGAACAGCAGCCCGCAGACGGCCATGATGACGGTCAGCTTGGCGTCGCGCTGTTTGCGGATGCGGTTGGCGGCGAGGCAGTGCTCGACGACGGGGCGGGGTTCGAGGCCGAAGGACTGGATGAGGGGTTTGCCGCCGAGCATCCGCTGTTGCACGGCGCGGGAGAAGGCTTCACCGAGGTTGGGCTCGAAGAGCGCGATGCGGGGTTTCTTGACCTCCGAGGTGGCCCACTCGGAGTTGGCCTTGAGCAGTTCCTCGAGGGCGTCGTCGCGGTAGGCGGCGGAGGCCAGGGCCTGTGTCGCCGCGGTCTGTCCGGCGGCCCCCGAGAGCGGAATCTGTGCGCCCGGGCTGAAGTCGAACGCGTCCCCTGCTGCCACTGTTGCCCCCAATGCCGCGCATTCCCGATGCTGCGACGTGCTCCCGACTACGGCCCGGTTGTCTACGTTATGGGTCGCCTGCTCAGCGTAACGGGTGGGGTGCCACCTGTCGTGGGAGATCGGAAAGCCGCCCGCCCCCGGCCAGTTGGGGCGGGCGGCTTGTGAACTATGCGCCGTTCGCGGCCTGTTCACGCACCCGGTCCGCCACTTGCGGCGGCATCGGTTCGTGGCGGGCGTAGCAGCGGCTGAAGCGTCCGGTGCCGTGCGAGAGGGAGCGCAGGTCCACCGCGTAGCGGTCGATCTCGATCTCCGGGACCTCGGCCCGTACGAGGGTGCGGCCGTCCCCGGACTGCTCGGTCCCCACGACGCGCCCGCGCCGGCCGGAGAGGTCGCTCATCACCGGGCCGACGTAGTCGTCGGAGACCAGGATCCGTACCTCGGCGACGGGTTCGAGGAGGTGGATCCGGGCTTCGGCGGCGGCTTCGCGCAGGGCGAGGGCACCCGCGGTCTGGAAGGCGGCGTCGGAGGAGTCCACCGAGTGGGCCTTGCCGTCGACGAGGGTGACGCGGACGTCGACCAGGGGGTGGCCGGCGGCGACACCGCGGGCGGCCTGGGCGCGGACGCCCTTCTCCACCGAGGGGATGAACTGGCGCGGCACGGCGCCGCCGACGACCTTGTCGACGAATTCGATGCCGGAGCCACCGGGCAGCGGTTCGACCTCGATCTCGCAGATGGCGTACTGGCCGTGACCGCCCGACTGTTTGACGTGCCGGCCGCGCCCGGCGGCCTTGGAGCCGAACGTCTCGCGCAGGGACACCTTGTACGGCACGGCGTCGACGCGCACCCCGTAGCGGGTGCGCAGCCGCTCCAGGGCCACGTCGCGGTGGGCCTCGCCCAGGCACCACAGGACGACCTGGTGGGTGTGCGGGTTGTGTTCCAGGCGCATGGTGGGGTCTTCGGCGACCAGCCGGGCCAGGCCCTGGGAGAGCTTGTCCTCGTCGGCCTTGCTGTGGGCCTCGATGGCGACGGGCAGCAGTGGGTCGGGCATCTCCCACGGTTCCATCAGGAGCGGGTCGCCCTTGGCGGAGAGGGTGTCGCCGGTCTCGGCGCGGGTGAGTTTGGCGACGCAGGCGATGTCCCCGGCGATGGCCTGCCCGAGCGGCCGCTGGTGTTTGCCGAAGGGCGCGGAGAGGGCGCCGACGCGTTCGTCGACGTCGTGGCTCTCGTGTCCCCGGTCCTCCAGTCCGTGTCCGGAGACGTGCACCGTCTCGTCGGGACGCAGGGTGCCGGAGAAGACCCGGACCAGGGAGAGACGGCCGACGTAGGGGTCCGAGGAGGTTTTGATCACCTCCGCGGCGAGGGGGCCGGCCGGGTCGCACTCCAGGGGCGGGCGCGGGGCGCCGCCGGGGGTGGTGACGGCGGGGGCCCGGCGTTCGGGCGGGGTGGGGAAGGCGCCGGTGATCAGCTCCAGCAGTTCGACGGTGCCCAGGCCCGCCTTGGCGCCCTCGGCCGCGGGGGCGGCGGCGAGGACCGGATGGAAGGTGCCGCGCGCGACGGCCCGTTCCAGGTCCTCGACGAGGGTTTTGACGTCGATGTCCTCGCCGGTGAGATAGCGGTCCATGAGGGTCTCGTCCTCGCTCTCGGCGATGATCCCCTCGATGAGTTTGTTGCGGGCCTCCTCGATCAGCGGCAGTTGCCCGGGGGCGGGCGCGGTGTCGGTCCGCGTCCCCGAGGAGTAGTCGAAGATCCGCTGGGAGAGCAGGCCGATGAGGCCGATCACGGGGTGGTGCCCGTCGTGGCCCGCCGTGCCGCGCAGCGGCAGGTACAGCGGCAGTACCGAGTCGGGGGAGTCGCCGCCGAAGGCGTCGCGACAGGTGCGGGTCATCTCGTCGAAGTCGGCGCGGGCCGCTTCCAGGTGGGTCACCACGATCGCGCGGGGCATGCCGACCGCCGCGCACTCCTCCCACAGCGTGCGGGTCGCGCCGGCGATGCCTTCGGTGCCCTCGGCCGCCGAGACGACGAAGAGGGCCGCGTCCGCGGCCCGCAGACCGGCCCGCAGCTCGCCGACGAAGTCGGCGTAGCCGGGTGCGTCCAAGAGGTTGATCTTGATTCCGGCCCATTCGACGGGGACCAGGGACAGCTGTACGGAGCGCTGCTGGCGGTGTTCCATCTCGTCGTAATCGGAGAGGGCCGCGCCGTCCTCGACCCGGCCCGCGCGGTTGACCGCGCCGGTGGCCAGGGCCAGCGCCTCCACCAGCGTCGTCTTCCCGGACCCGCTGTGGCCGACCAGCACCACGTTCCTGATGCGGCTGGGCCGGTCGGCCGACGCTGCCCTGCCCGCGGCCCCTGGGTGTGTACTCGTCTTCTCGCCCATGTGTCTTGCCTTCCGGTCGACACCTGCGGTCCTTCGAGCTTTCCACCGTGGTCACGCTGCGTCCATACGTCGCACACGGGGCCACCACCGTGGGCCGGGCGCGCGGCCGGGCGCCCGCCCGGGCCGGAAGGAGGACGCGGCTCCGCTCCGCCGGGGTCCTCGCGGCGGCCCGGCAGGGGGCGGACCAGCGGGTTCCGGACTGCTGGCGGACCGGTGCCGGTCCGGTGCCGCTGGGCGCCGCCGGGGCGCCGGGCCGGGCCGGTCGCGGTCGGCGGCGGCCCGCGCCCGGCACCCCGGCGGGTCCGGGTGGCGGAGCCCCGCCGTGCGACGGCCTGATTCCGGTGCTGCCGACGGGCCCGGGGACCGGCCGGGCGGGGGAGCGGCACGTGATCTTCCGCATGTCGTGCGGCACGGGACGCGGGCCCCGGCCGGGGCCCGCCCGGCGGGGCCGCCCCTCCCGGGCGCCCGCGATCGGCCGCCGGGCCACGGCCCGTTGGTCCCGGCCGGCACCCCGGTCGCCGGCCGGCCGTCGCCGTACGGGTGTGACCTGTGCCTTGGGCTTCACGAGTGACGGGTGCGCGGCGCGCCCCGGGTGCCTGGCTACGATGGGCCAGCCGGTGGCCTTCCGACCACCCGGCCCGACACGACCCTTCGGGAAGGCCATGCTGAACAAGTACGCGCGTGCGTTCTTCACGCGTGTTCTCACGCCGTTCGCCGCCCTGCTCATCCGCCTGGGCGTCAGCCCCGACGCGGTGACCCTCATCGGTACCGGCGGTGTGATGGCGGGTGCGCTGGTCTTCTACCCCCAGGGGGAGTTCTTCTGGGGCACGGTCGTCATCACGCTGTTCGTCTTCTCGGACCTGGTCGACGGCAACATGGCCCGTCAGCTGGGCCGCTCCAGCCGGTGGGGCGCCTTCCTCGACTCCACCCTCGACCGGGTCGCCGACGCGGCGATCTTCGGCGGGCTCGCGCTCTGGTACGCCGGGCGGGGCGACAGCCTCACCCTGTGCGCGGTGACGATCTTCTGCCTCGCCAGCGGCCAGGTGGTCTCGTACACCAAGGCACGCGGCGAGGCCATCGGCCTGCCGGTCGATGTCAACGGTCTGGTCGAGCGCGCCGAGCGGCTTGTCATCTCCCTGGTCGCCTGCGGCTTCTCCGGACTGCACAAGTTCGGCGTCCCGCACATCGACAAGCTGCTGCCCATCGCCCTGTGGATCGTGGCCGTCGGCAGCCTGGTCACCATGGTCCAGCGCGTGGTGACCGTGCGCCGCGAGGCCGCCGAGGCGGACGCGGTGCCGGCCGGCGGGGGCGAGACCGGGTGAAGGAGAGGCTGACCGACGCGCTGTACGGGCTCGGCTGGGCCACGGTCAAGAAGCTTCCCGAGCCGGTCGCCGTGCGACTGGGCCGGCGGATCGCCGACACCGTCTGGAAGCGGCGCGGCGGGGGCGTGCTGCGCCTGGAGGCCAACCTCGCCCGGGTGGTGCCGGACGCAGGCCCGGCGGAACTCGCCCGCTTGTCCCGGGCGGGCATGCGCTCGTACACCCGCTACTGGATAGAGTCCTTCCGGCTTCCGGCCTGGAGCCGGAGCCGCGTTCGCGACGGTTTCACGCCCGAGGGCCTGCCCCATCTGGAAGAGGCCCTCGCGGCCGGGCGCGGCGCGGTCGTCGTCCTGCCCCACATGGGCAACTACGACCTCGCCGGGGCATGGGTCACCACCACGCTCGACGTGCCCTTCACCACGGTCGCCGAGCGGCTCAAGCCCGAGACGCTCTACGACCGCTTCGTGGCCTACCGCGAGGGGCTCGGCATGGAGGTCCTGCCGCACGCGGGCGGCAGCGCCTTCGGCACCCTCGCCCGGCGGCTGCGCTCGGGCGGTCTGGTCTGTCTGGTGGCCGACCGGGACCTGTCCTCCTCCGGCATAGAGGTCACCTTCTTCGGCGAGGCGACGAAGATGCCCGCCGGGCCCGCGATGCTCGCCGTCCAGACCGGCGCGCCCCTGATGCCGGTCACCCTCTGGTACGACCGCTCGCCCGTCATGCGGGGCCGGATCCACCCGCCGATCGAGGTGCCCGCCACGGGCACCCGGGCCGAGAAGGCCGCGGCCATGACGCAGGCGATGGCCGACGCGTTCGCCTCCGGCATCGCCGAGCACCCGCAGGACTGGCACATGCTGCAGCGGCTGTGGCTCGCCGACCTCGAGCCGCCGGCCGGTCACGCCGACCGGAGTCCGGAAGCGGGGAAACGTTGAGGATCGGGATCGTCTGCCCGTACGCCTGGGACGTCCCCGGTGGCGTCCAGTTCCACATCCGCGACCTCGCCGAGCACCTCATCCGCCGGGGGCACGAGGTGTCGGTGCTGGCCCCGGCGGACGACGAGACGCCGCTGCCGCCGTTCGTCGTCCCGGCGGGACGGGCCGTGCCCGTGCCGTACAACGGCTCGGTGGCGCGGCTCAACTTCGGTTTCCTGTCCGCCGCGCGGGTCCGCCGCTGGCTGCACGACGGCGACTTCGACGTCATCCACATCCACGAGCCCACCTCGCCGTCGCTGGGCCTGCTGGCCTGCTGGGCCGCGCAGGGGCCCATCGTGGCGACCTTCCACACCTCCAATCCGCGCTCCCGCGCCATGATCGCCGCCTATCCGATCCTGCAGCCCGCGCTGGAGAAGATCAGCGCCCGGATCGCGGTGAGCGAGTACGCGCGCCGGACGCTCGTGGAGCACCTCGGCGGGGACGCGGTGGTCATCCCCAACGGCGTGGACGTGGACTTCTTCGCCCGTGCCGAGCCCAAGCCGGAGTGGCAGGGCCAGACGATCGGCTTCATCGGCCGCATCGACGAGCCCCGCAAGGGCCTGCCCGTCCTGATGCGCGCCCTGCCGAAGATCCTCGCGGAGCGCCCGGACACGAGGCTGCTGGTCGCCGGGCGCGGTGACGAGGAGGAGGCGGTCGCGAGCCTGCCCGCCGCGATGCGCGAGCGCGTGGAGTTCCTCGGCATGGTCAGCGACGAGGACAAGGCGCGGCTGCTGCGCAGCGTCGACGTGTACGTGGCGCCCAACACTGGCGGCGAGTCCTTCGGCATCATCCTGGTCGAGGCGATGTCGGCGGGCGCGCCCGTCCTCGCCAGCGACCTGGACGCCTTCGCCCAGGTCCTCGACCAGGGCTCGGCGGGCGAACTGTTCGCGAACGAGGACGCCGACGCGCTCGCCGCGGCGGCCCTGCGCCTCCTCGCCGACCCCGCGCACCGCACCGGGCTGAGCGAACGCGGCAGCAAGCACGTGCTCCGCTTCGACTGGTCCCGCGTCGGGGCGGACATCCTGGCCGTCTACGAGACGGTCACCGCGGGCGCGGCCTCGGTAGCCGCCGACGAACGCGTCAGCCTCCTGGCCCGCCTCGGCCTCGCCCGGGACTGAGTCCAGCCACAACCAGCCCGTCCGGCGTTTGAGGACGCGCCCGCAGGGCGCCCTGCCGCCGCAGGCGGCGCAACCCGGTCGGCAGCCGAGGAACGGCGGCCAGGCGAGCGGCGCCCCGCCGCCACAGGCGGCACCGGCGGCAAAACCGGCCCGCGGAGCGAGCGGTAACGTGAGGCCGTGTGACCACACTGATCTGGATCGCCGCCGCTCTGGTCGTCATCGGCGTCTACCTGAGCTGGACAGCCGGCCGGCTGGACCGGCTGCACAGCCGTATCGACGCGGCGCGGGCGGCACTGGACGCCCAACTGCTGCGGCGCGCCTCGGTCGCCCAGGAACTCGGCACCGCCTCGGTCCTCGACCCCGCCTCCTCCATCGTCCTCTACCAGGCCGCGCACGCCGCCCGGCAGGCCGAGGAGGAGCACCGCGAGGTCGCCGAGAGCGAACTGAGCCAGGCGCTGCGCGCGGTCTTCGCCGAGGCGCCGCAGGTCGAGGCCGTGCGGCAGGCGCCCGGCGGTGAGGAGTCACTGCTGGAGCTGACGGAGGCCGTACGCCGGGTACCGATGGCCCGGCGGTTCCACAACGACGCCGTGCGCGCCGCGCGGGCGGTCCGCAGACACCGCGTGGTGCGCTGGTTCCGGCTCGCCGGCCATGCCCCGTTCCCGCTCGCCTTCGAGATGGACGACGAGCCTCCGGTGGCGCTCGGGCACCGATCGGGCCACTAAGAAGCCACCGGCCTCGGATTGGCCCTTTTTCCCGGGGCCAGGCCGTGGGTTGTATGAGGGTGCAGTCTTGCCGCCGCCCTTGATAGTGAGGTCACCATCGTGTCCAGCACGACCACCAGCACGTCCGCCAATCCCGAGACCGGCACCGCGCGCGTCAAGCGCGGCATGGCCGAGCAGCTCAAGGGTGGCGTGATCATGGACGTCGTCAACGCCGAGCAGGCGAAGATAGCCGAGGACGCGGGCGCCGTCGCGGTCATGGCGCTGGAGCGGGTGCCGGCCGACATCCGCAAGGACGGCGGCGTGGCCCGGATGTCGGACCCGAACATGATCGAGGAGATCATCGGCGCCGTCTCCATCCCGGTCATGGCCAAGTCCCGCATCGGCCACTTCGTCGAGGCGCAGGTCCTGCAGTCCCTCGGCGTCGACTACATCGACGAGTCCGAGGTCCTCACCCCGGCCGACGAGATCAATCACAGTGACAAGTGGGCCTTCACCACCCCCTTCGTCTGCGGTGCCACCAACCTCGGCGAGGCCCTGCGCCGCATCGCCGAGGGCGCGGCCATGATCCGCTCCAAGGGCGAGGCCGGCACCGGCAATGTCGTCGAGGCCGTCCGCCACCTGCGTCAGATCAAGAACGAGATCGCCCGGCTGCGCGGCTACGACAACAACGAGCTGTTCGCCGCCGCCAAGGAGCTGCGCGCCCCCTACGAGCTGGTCAAGGAGGTCGCCGAGCTGGGCAAGCTGCCGGTCGTGCTGTTCTCCGCCGGTGGTGTCGCCACCCCCGCCGACGCCGCGCTGATGCGCCAGCTCGGCGCCGAGGGCGTCTTCGTCGGCTCGGGCATCTTCAAGTCCGGCGACCCGGCCAAGCGCGCCGCCGCCATCGTGAAGGCCACCACCTTCTTCGACGACCCGAAGATCATCGCGGACGCCTCCCGCAACCTGGGCGAGGCCATGGTCGGCATCAACTGCGACACCCTCCCGGAGTCGGAGCGCTACGCCAACCGCGGCTGGTAGTCCCGTCGTCTTCCCCGTGTGGGCGGTCCCCTTCCGCGGGGCCGCCCACCGGCCGTAGAAAGTGTTTGAGAGGTACCACCGTGTCCACTCCCGTCATCGGCGTACTCGCTCTGCAGGGCGATGTCCGCGAACACCTCATCGCCCTGGCCGCGGCCGACGCCGTGGCGCGCCCGGTCCGCCGTCCCGAGGAGCTCGACGACCTCGACGGCCTGGTCATCCCCGGCGGCGAGTCCACCACCATGTCCAAGCTCGCGGTCGCCTTCGGCATGCTGGAGCCGCTGCGCGAGCGGATCCGGGCCGGGCTGCCGGTCTACGGCACCTGCGCCGGCATGATCATGGTCGCCGACAAGCTGCTGGACGGGCGGGAGGACCAGGAGACCCTCGGCGGCATCGAGATGATCGTGCGCCGTAACGCGTTCGGGCGGCAGAACGAGTCCTTCGAGGCGGCCGTCGAGGTGGCCGGCATCGAGGGCGGCCCGGTCGAGGGCGTCTTCATCCGCGCCCCCTGGGTGGAGTCGGTCGGCGCCCGGGCCGAGGTCCTCGCCACGTACGACGGGCACACCGTCGCCGTGCGGCAGGACAACGTCCTGGCCACGTCCTTCCACCCGGAGCTGACCGGCGACCACCGGGTGCACGCCCTGTTCGTCGAGATGGCCCGGCAGCGCGTGGGTACGGTGGGCGCAACGACCTGAACCGATCCCGGTAGGATCTCAGTCGTTCGTTAAATTGGTTACGCGAAGGAGACAGGCGGATGTCCGGCCACTCTAAATGGGCTACGACGAAGCACAAGAAGGCCGTGATCGACGCCAAGCGCGGCAAGCTCTTCGCGAAGATGATCAAGAACATCGAGGTGGCGGCCCGTACGGGCGGCGCCGACCCGGCCGGCAACCCGACGCTCTTCGACGCCATCCAGAAGGCCAAGAAGAGCTCGGTCCCCAACAAGAACATCGACAGTGCCGTCAAGCGCGGCGCGGGTCTCGAAGCCGGCGGCGCCGACTACCAGACCATCATGTACGAGGGCTACGGGCCGAACGGCGTCGCGGTGCTCATCGAGTGCCTCACCGACAACCGCAACCGCGCCGCCTCCGACGTGCGCGTCGCCATGACCCGCAACGGCGGCTCGATGGCCGACCCCGGCTCGGTGTCGTACCTCTTCAACCGCAAGGGCGTCATCATCGTCCCCAAGGGCGAGCTGAGCGAGGACGACGTCCTGGGCGCGGTCCTCGACGCGGGCGCCGAAGAGGTCAACGACCTCGGCGAGACCTTCGAGGTCGTCAGCGAGGCCACCGACATGGTCGCGGTCCGTACCGCCCTCGTCGACGCCGGCATCGACTACGACTCCGCCGACGCCAACTTCCTGCCGACCATGCAGGTCGAGCTGGACGAGGACGGCGCGCGCAAGATCTTCAAGCTCATCGACGCGCTGGAGGACAGCGACGACGTGCAGAACGTCTTCGCCAACTTCGACGTCTCCGACGAGGTCATGGCCAAGGTCGACGCCTGATCTCCGAGGCCGACCCGCACGACAGGGCCGACGGGCCGACGGACACACTCCGTCGGCCCGTCGCTTTGTCAGTGGGAGCCGATAGCCTGCACAAACAGGTGACCGAAGGGAGGGGCGCGATGCGGGTGTTGGGTGTGGACCCGGGGCTGACGCGCTGTGGCGTCGGGGTGGTGGACGGCGTCGCCGGCCGGCCGCTGAGCATGGTCGGCGTCGGTGTCGTGCGGACCCCGGCGGACACCGACATCGCCGAGCGGCTCGTCCTCGTCGAGCAGGGCATCGAGCGGTGGCTGGACGAGTTCCGGCCCGAATACGTCGCCGTGGAGCGGGTGTTCAGCCAGCACAACGTCCGCACGGTCATGGGCACCGCCCAGGCCAGCGCCGTGGCCATGCTCTGTGCCGCCCGCCGTGGGCTGCCCGTCGCCCTGCACACCCCCAGTGAGGTCAAGGCGGCCGTCACCGGCTCCGGCCGGGCCGACAAAGCACAGGTCGGCGCCATGGTCACCCGGCTGCTGCGGCTCGACGCACCGCCCAAGCCGGCCGACGCCGCCGACGCCCTGGCCCTGGCCATCTGTCACATCTGGCGGGCCCCGGCCACCAACCGCCTCCAGGAGGCGGTGGCCGCCCACCGCCGCACCACGCGTCTCCAGGACGCCTCCGTACGAGCCCTGAAGGGCAGCGCATGATCGCCTTCGTCTCCGGCCCCGTCGCCGCCCTCGCCCCGGACACCGCCGTCGTCGAGGTCGGCGGCATCGGCATGGCCGTCCAGTGCACCCCGGGCACCCTCGCCACGCTGCGCGTCGGCCAGCACGCCAAGCTCGCCACCACCCTGGTCGTCCGTGAGGAGTCGCTGACCCTCTACGGCTTCGCCGACGACGACGAGCGCCAGGTGTTCGAGCTGCTGCAGACGGCCAGCGGCGTCGGACCGCGCCTCGCCCAGGCCATGCTCGCCGTGCACCGCCCGGACGCCCTGCGGCGCGCCGTCGCCTCCGGTGACGAGAAGGCGCTCACCGCCGTCCCCGGCATCGGCAAGAAGGGCGCCCAGCGCCTGCTGCTCGAACTCAAGGACCGCCTCGGCGACCCCGTCGGCCCCGGCCAGGGCGTCGGCGCGCCCGTCACCTCCGGCTGGCGCGACCAGCTGCACGCCGCCCTGATCGGCCTCGGCTACGCCACCCGAGAGGCGGACGAAGCGGTGACGGCCGTCGCCCCCCAGGCCGAGGCCGTCGCCGCCGAGGGCGGCACCCCGCAGGTGGGTCAGTTGCTGCGGGCGGCGCTGCAGACCCTGAACCGGGCCCGCTGACGGACGGGGCTCACCCCTCGCGGGGTGCGGCCCCCTCCGCAACCGGCGGCCCGACCGTGCCGCCCCGCACCATTACCGACCGTGAGGCATCACCCGTGAACTGGGACGACGAGTCCGCACTCGAGACAGACGGCCCGCACGCCGCGGACGACCGGCTGGTGGCCCCCGCCGCCGCCGACGGTGAGGAAACCGCCGTCGAGGCCGCCCTGCGTCCCAAGGACCTGGGCGAGTTCGTCGGCCAGGAGCGGGTCCGGGAGCAGCTCGACCTCGTCCTGCGCGCCGCGCGAGCCCGCGGGGCCACCGCCGACCACGTGCTGCTCTCCGGCGCGCCCGGCCTCGGCAAGACCACCCTCTCGATGATCATCGCGGCCGAGATGGGCGCCCCCATCCGCATCACCTCAGGCCCCGCCATCCAGCACGCCGGCGACCTGGCCGCGATCCTGTCCTCCCTCACCGAGGGCGAGGTCCTCTTCCTCGACGAGATCCACCGCATGTCCCGGCCCGCCGAGGAGATGCTGTACATGGCGATGGAGGACTTCCGCGTCGACGTCATCGTCGGCAAGGGCCCCGGCGCCACCGCCATCCCGCTGGAGCTGCCGCCCTTCACCCTCGTCGGCGCCACCACCCGGGCCGGACTGCTGCCGCCCCCGCTGCGGGACCGTTTCGGCTTCACCGGGCACATGGAGTTCTACGCCCCGGCCGAGCTCCAGCGCGTCATCCACCGCTCGGCCCGGCTGCTCGACGTGGACATAGACGGCGAAGGGGCCGCCGAGATCGCCGGCCGCTCGCGCGGCACCCCCCGCATCGCCAACCGGCTGCTGCGCCGGGTGCGCGACTACGCCCAGGTCAAGGCCGACGGCGTCGTCACACGGGAGATCGCCGCCCAGGCGCTGAACGTCTACGAGGTCGACGGCCGAGGGCTGGACCGGCTGGACCGGGCCGTGCTGACCGCTCTTCTCAAGCTCTTCGGCGGCGGTCCCGTCGGCCTGTCCACCCTGGCCGTCGCCGTCGGCGAGGAGCGCGAGACGGTCGAGGAGGTCGCCGAGCCCTTCCTCGTCCGGGAGGGCCTGCTGGCCCGCACCCCGAGGGGCCGGGTCGCGACCCCCGCGGCCTGGACACACCTCGGTCTGACGCCGCCCCAGCAGGGTGCGGGCGGCCCCGGCCAGCAGGGACTCTTCGGCGGGTGACGGCGCGGGGGCTTCTCGCCCCAGGAACCCCGGTGCCATGCTGAGCGTTGTTCCTTAGGCGCGGACTCGCTTAGACTCCGCCGATGCCGTCCGTATCGGTACGGCATACCACCCCCGAAGACCAGGCCGCCCCCCCGCGGTCGTGTGAAGGAAACCCCGCCCCGTGAATATCGTGACTCTCCTGCCGTTCATCGTGCTCATCGGGGCCATGTTCCTGATGACGCGATCGGCCAAGAACAAGCAGCGCCAGGCCGCGCAGATGCGCGACCAGATGCAGCCGGGCACCGGTGTGCGGACGATCGGCGGCATGTACGCGACCGTCAAGGAGATCAGCGAGGACTCGGTGCTCCTCGAGGTCGCCCCGGGCGTCCACGCGATCTACGCGAAGAACTCGATCGGCGCCGTCCTGGAGGACGCGGAGTACAACCGCATCGTCCACGGCATCGAGCCCGACGAGACCGAGGTCCCCGACGACGCCTCCTCGCTGACCGAGGGCGACGCCCCGGCCGACGAGAAGAAGATCGACCTCGGCAAGGAGGCCCCCGAGGCCCCGGCCGTGGCCGACAAGGCCGACGAACCGGGCGAGGCCCCGGCGAAGGACGCCAAGCAGGACATCAAGCGGGACGGCGACGCCGACGCCAAGTAACCCCTTCAAAGAACCGCGGAACACCCACCGAGCGGTGTGCCGCGGTTCTCTTACGGTCTAGGCTCCGGCGGGGGGCAAGTCCCCACAACACATCGTGGCCGTCCGGCGAACACCCGACGCCCGGCGGTTGGACAGGGAGAAACGACAAGGTGGCAGCACCGAAGAAGGGCCGTAGGTCCCCGGGCGGCCAGGGCAGGCCGGGCCGCGTCCTGGCCCTGATCCTGATCGCCATGGTGGCGCTCATCGGGGGCATGTTCGCCTCCGGCGACACCACGCCACGGTTGGGCATCGACCTCGCGGGCGGCACCAGCTTCACGCTGGAGGCCAAGAACGAGCCCGGCAAGCCCAACGCGATCAACAAGACCAACATGGACACCGCGGTCGGCATCATGGACCGGCGTGTCAACGGTCTGGGCGTCTCGGAATCCGAGGTGCAGACGCAGGGCGAGAAGCACATCATCGTGAACATCCCCAAGGGGACGAACGCGAAGCAGGCCCGTCAGCAGGTCGGTACCACCGCCAAGCTGGGCTTCCGCCCGGTGCTGACCTCGGCGCCCGGGGTCAAGTCCCCCGAGCCCAAGCCGAGCGCCTCGGTCGGCGACAAGGGCAAGGACAAGGCCAAGGACGACAAGAGCGAGGACGGCAAGACCAAGCCGTCCGCCGCGCCCTCCGCGTCCGCCAGCCCCCAGGGCCGCGCCGTCACCGACGCCCTCAAGGCCAACCCCGCGGTGGACCCGAGCGCGTCCGCCTCGGCCAAGGACGACAAGGCCAAGGAAGACAAGGCGGGGTCCGGCAAGAAGAAGGACCCGAAGGCACCCACGCCCACGCCGGTCCCGGGTGACGTCGCCGCGCTGCAGAAGCGGCTCGCGGCGCTCGACTGCTCCACCCCGGCGGCCCGCGCCGAGGCGAGCAAGGCGGCGTCCGCGGCCAAGGCCAGCGACCCCATCGTGGCCTGCAAGACCGACGGCTCCGCCAAGGAGATCCTCGGCCCGGTGGCCGTCGAGGGCACCGGCGTCGACAAGGCGTCCGCCGTCATCGACACCCAGCAGGGCAAGGGCTGGATCGTCCAGCTCAAGTTCACCAAGGACGGCTCGAAGAAGTTCGCCGACGTCACGGGCAAGCTGGCGACCCAGCAGCCCCCGCAGAACCAGTTCGCGATCGTCCTGGACGGCGAGGTCGTCTCCGACCCGTCGGTGACCAGCTCGATCGCCGGCGGCCAGGCGGAGATCTCCGGCGGATTCACCCAGGCCAGCTCCCGGGACCTCGCCAACGTGCTGTCCTACGGCGCCCTGCCGCTGTCGTTCGACGTCGTCAACGAGACCACGGTCACCGCCGCGCTCGGCGGTGAGCAGCTGCGCGCCGGTCTGATCGCCGGTGCCATCGGCCTCATCCTCGTGATCATCTACCTGGTGGCGTACTACCGCGGACTGGCGCTCGTCGCCCTGGCCAGCCTCCTGGTCTCCGCGATCCTCACCTACACGATCATGGTGTTGCTCGGCGTCGCCCTCGGCTTCGCGCTGAACCTGCCGGCCGTCTGTGGTGCCATCGTGGCGATCGGCATCACCGCCGACTCCTTCATCGTCTATTTCGAGCGGATCCGGGACGAGATCCGGGAGGGCCGGTCCCTGCGCCCGGCCGTCGAGCGTGGCTGGCCGCGTGCCCGTCGCACCATCCTGGTCTCCGACTTCGTCTCCTTCCTCGCCGCCGCGGTGCTCTTCATCGTCACCGTCGGCAAGGTGCAGGGCTTCGCGTTCACGCTCGGTCTGACCACGCTGCTCGACGTCGTCGTGGTCTTCTTCTTCACCAAGCCGCTCATGACGCTGCTCGCGCGCCGCAAGTTCTTCGCCAGCGGCCACCCGTGGTCCGGTCTGGACCCCAAGCGGCTCGGCGTCAAGCCGCCGCTGCGGGCCTCCCGCCGTCCCGCCGCCCCCGTCGACCCCAAGGAGGCGTGAGATGTCGAAACTCGGAAACCTCGGCGCCCGGCTCTACCGCGGCGAGGTCGGCTACGACTTCGTCGGCAAGCGGATGATCTGGTACGGCATCTCGATCCTCATCACCATCACGGCCATCGTCGGCCTGTCGGTGCGCGGCCTGAACATGGGCATCGAGTTCTCCGGCGGCGCGGTCTTCAACACCCCGAAGACCTCCGTCTCGGCCACCCAGGCCCAGCACGTCGTGGAGGAGACCTCCGGTCACACCGCGATCGTGCAGAAGCTCGGTGACAGCACGCTGCGCATCCAGGTCAGCGAGCTGACCCCCGAGCAGTCGCGGACGGCCCAGGACGCGCTGGCCAAGAAGCTCGACGTCCCGCTGGACAAGATCAACACCGATATCGTCGGCCCCAGCTGGGGCGACCAGATCGCCGACAAGGCCTGGACCGGCCTGGCGATCTTCATGATCCTGGTGGTGATCTACCTCGCGATCGCCTTCGAGTGGCGCATGGCGCTCGCCGCCCTGGTCGCGCTGATCCACGACCTCACCATCACCGTCGGTGTGTACGCACTGGTCGGTTTCGAGGTCACCCCGGGCACCGTGATCGGTCTGCTGACCATCCTCGGTTACTCCCTCTACGACACCGTCGTCGTCTTCGACGGTCTCAAGGAGGGCGCGAAGGACATCACCAAGCAGACCCGCTGGACGTACAGCGAGATCGCCAACCGCAGCCTCAACTCGACCCTGGTGCGTTCCATCAACACCACCGTCGTGGCGCTGCTGCCGGTCGCCGGTCTGCTCTTCATCGGCGGCGGTTTCCTCGGCGCCGGCATGCTCAACGACATCTCGCTCGCCCTGTTCGTCGGCCTCGCGGCCGGCGCGTACTCCTCGATCTTCATCGCCACCCCGCTGGTCGCCGACCTCAAGGAGCGCGACCCGCAGATGAAGGCCCTGGCCAAGCGGGTGCGCGCGAAGCGCGCCGCCGCGGCCGCCAAGGGCGAGTCGGGCGCGGAGCAGCCGCAGGACGCGCTGGACGGGCACCCGGCCGAGGCCGACGACGAGGACGACGCGGCCGCGGCCGGGGTCGTCGGACCGCGCCGTCAGTCCGCGGGCCGGGGCGGCCGCGGTGGCCGCGGCGGCCGTCCGTCGGGCAAGCGCCGATGAGCGCGGTGACCACCGGCGGAGCCGGCCCCGAGCTGCGCGAGCTGCTCCTGGACCGGATCCACGACGTGCCGGACTACCCGAAGCCGGGCGTGATGTTCAAGGACATCACCCCGCTGCTCGCCGACGCCAAGGCGTTCGGCGCGCTGACCGACGCCCTCGTCGAGGTGTGCCGGCGGTACGACGCGGACAAGGTCGTGGGCCTGGAGGCACGCGGCTTCATCCTCGCGGCACCGGTCGCCGTCCGTGCCGGACTCGGCTTCGTGCCCGTCCGCAAGGCGGGCAAGCTGCCCGGCTCGACGCTGGCCCAGGCCTACGACCTGGAGTACGGCACCGCCGAGATCGAGATCCACGCCGACGCGCTCAGCAGCGGCGACCGGGTCCTGGTCATCGACGACGTGCTGGCCACCGGCGGTACGGCCGAGGCGTCGCTGCGGCTCATCCGCCGTGCCGGCGCGGAGGTGGCCGGCGTGGCCGTCCTGATGGAGCTCGGTTTCCTCCCGGGCCGCCGACGCCTGGAGGCCGCCCTCGAGGGCGCCCCGCTGGAGGCGCTGATCACGGTCTGACCGTGGTGTGCGCTGTGTGCCTCGAACGCCGGGCGGGCTGGGAAACCAGCCCGCCCGGCGTTCGGCGTTCGGTGTCCCGGGAAGCCCTGCCCGGAGCGTGGCGTTGTCCCTGTTGGCGCCCCGTGCACAGCGGTCCGGTGGCCGGGATCGATACCATGGCAGTCCGGACCTGATCGGGGGGCCGGACCCCGCATGAGGAGTGCTCTTGCCAGACAAGGCCCAGCCGCTCACCGCCGCACAGTCGGACCAGTCGTCGCCCGAGGCCGCGGCGGCCAAGGGCACGCCCGAGGGCCGCCCCCAGAGCGGCGCGCCCGGGCCCGGCACCAAGGCCGCGGGACAGAGCGCCGCGCAGTCCGACACCCCGGCGGCCGAACCGAGCCACGAAGCCGCCTCCCGCCCCGAGGCCCCCGCCCCGGCCGCGCGGCCGCGCGCCACCGGCGACAAGCCCGCCACCGTGGCCGGAGCCGGCCCGGTCCGGCCCGCGCCCCCGCAGAGCCCCACGCCCCGCCCCGGCTCCTCCAGCCGCGTCCGGGCCCGCCTCGCCCGCCTCGGCGTCCAGCGCTCCAGCCCGTACAACCCCGTCCTCGAACCGCTGCTGCGCATCGTCCGGGGCAACGACCCCAAGGCCGACGTCACCACCCTGCGCCAGATCGAGCGTGCCTACCAGGTCGCCGAGCGCTGGCACCGCGGCCAGAAGCGCAAGAGCGGCGACCCGTACATCACCCACCCCCTCGCCGTCACCACGATCCTCGCCGAGCTGGGCATGGACCCGGCCACTTTGATGGCGGGGCTGCTGCACGACACGGTGGAGGACACCGAATACGGCCTGGACGACCTGCGCCGCGACTTCGGCGACCAGGTGGCCCTGCTCGTCGACGGCGTCACCAAGCTCGACCGGGTGCAGTTCGGCGAGGCCGCACAGGCCGAGACCGTCCGCAAGATGGTCGTCGCCATGGCCAAGGACCCGCGCGTCCTGGTCATCAAGCTCGCCGACCGCCTGCACAACATGCGCACCATGCGCTACCTCAAGCGGGAGAAGCAGGAGAAGAAGGCCCGCGAGACCCTGGAGATCTACGCCCCGCTGGCGCACCGGCTGGGCATGAACACCATCAAGTGGGAGCTGGAGGACCTCGCCTTCGCGATCCTCTACCCCAAGATGTACGACGAGATCGTCCGCCTCGTCGCCGAGCGGGCCCCCAAGCGCGACGAATACCTCGCCATCGTCACCGACGAGGTCCAGGCCGATCTGCGCGCCGCCCGCATCAAGGCCACCGTCACCGGCCGCCCGAAGCACTACTACAGCGTCTACCAGAAGATGATCGTGCGAGGCCGTGACTTCGCCGAGATCTACGACCTGGTGGGCATCCGCGTCCTCGTCGACACCGTCCGCGACTGCTACGCGGCGCTCGGCACCGTCCACGCCCGGTGGAACCCGGTCCCGGGGCGGTTCAAGGACTACATCGCGATGCCCAAGTTCAACATGTACCAGTCGCTGCACACCACGGTCATAGGACCCAGCGGCAAGCCCGTCGAGCTGCAGATCCGCACCTTCGACATGCACCGCCGCGCCGAATACGGCATCGCCGCGCACTGGAAGTACAAGCAGGAAGCCGTCGCCGGCGCCTCCAAGGTCCGCACCGACGTGCCCAAGAACGCCGGCAAGAACCAGGACACCGTCAACGACATGGCCTGGCTGCGGCAGTTGCTCGACTGGCAGAAGGAGACGGAGGACCCGGGCGAGTTCCTCGAGTCCCTGCGCTTCGACCTCTCGCGCAACGAGGTCTTCGTCTTCACACCCAAGGGTGATGTCATAGCGCTCCCGGCCGGTGCCACACCGGTCGACTTCGCCTACGCCGTGCACACCGAGGTCGGCCACCGCACGATAGGTGCCCGGGTCAACGGGCGCCTGGTCCCGCTCGAATCGACGCTGGACAACGGCGACCTGGTGGAGGTCTTCACCTCCAAGGCGCCGGGCGCCGCGCCCTCGCGCGACTGGCTCGGCTTCGTCAAGTCCCCCCGTGCCCGCAACAAGATCCGCGGCTGGTTCTCCAAGGAGCGCCGCGACGAGGCCATCGAGCAGGGCAAGGACGCCATCGCGCGGGCCATGCGCAAGCAGAACCTGCCGATCCAGCGGATCCTGACCGGCGACTCGCTCGTCACGCTCGCGCACGAGATGCGCTACCCCGACATCTCCTCGCTCTACGCCGCCATCGGCGAGGGGCACGTCGCGGCCCAGGGCGTCGTGCAGAAGCTCGTCCAGGCCCTCGGCGGCGAGGACGCGGCCACCGAGGACATCGAGGAGTCCGCACCGATCCGCGGCCGCTCCAAGCGCCGTTCCAGCACCGACCCCGGCGTGGTGGTCAAGGGCGTCGACGACGTGTGGGTCAAGCTCGCCCGCTGCTGCACCCCGGTACCGGGCGACCCGATCATCGGCTTCGTCACCCGGGGCAACGGCATCTCGGTCCACCGCGCCGACTGCGTCAACGTCGACTCGCTCTCGCAGCAGCCCGAGCGGATCCTCGAGGTCGAGTGGGCGCCCACCCAGTCCTCGGTCTTCCTGGTCGCCATCCAGGTGGAGGCGCTGGACCGGTCCCGGCTGCTGTCGGACGTCACCCGGGTGCTGTCCGACCAGCACGTCAACATCCTGTCCGCCGCCGTGCAGACCTCCCGCGACCGGGTCGCCACCTCGCGCTTCACCTTCGAGATGGGTGACCCCAAGCACCTGGGCCACGTCCTGAAGGCGGTGCGCGGCGTCGAGGGCGTCTACGACGTCTACCGCGTCACGTCGGCCCGCAGGCCGTAACACCGACACCGCGGGCCGTAACACCGCGGGCCGTAACACCGCGGGCCGTTTCACCACATGGGTAAGGGGCTCCGGCAATAGCCGGAGCCCCTTACCCATGTCTGAGGAGATCAGCCGCCGAACTCCTCCAGGCCCTTCAGGGCCTGGTCCAGCAGCGCCTTGCGGCCCTGGAGTTCCTTGGTGAGCTTGTCCGCCTTGGCGTCATTGCCCGCGGCACGCGCCTTGTCGGCCTGCTCCTGCAGCTTGTCGACCGCGGCCTGCAACTGCCCCGTCAGACCGGCCGCACGGGCCCGCGCCTCCGGGTTGGTCCGCCGCCACTCGGCCTCCTCGGCCTCCTGGATGGCGCGCTCGACCGTGTGCATCCGGCCCTCGATCTTCGGCCGGGCGTCCCGCGGTACGTGACCGATGGCCTCCCAGCGCTCGTTGATCGAGCGGAAAGCGGCCCGCGCCGCCTTCAGGTCCGTGACCGGCAGCAGCTTCTCGGCCTCCGCGGCCAGCTCCTCCTTGCGCGTGAGGTTGCCCGCCTGCTCGGCGTCGCGCTCGGCGAACACCCCGCTGCGCGCCTGGAAGAAGACGTCCTGCGCACCACGGAAACGGGCCCACAGGTCGTCCTCGGACTCGCGCTGCGCGCGGCCCGCGGCCTTCCACTCCGTCATCAGCTCGCGGTAGCGCGCCGCCGTCGGGCCCCAGTCCGTGGACTTCGAGAGCGCCTCGGCCTCGGCGACCAGCTTCTCCTTGGCCTTACGGGCCTCCTCGCGCTGCGCGTCCAGCGAGGCGAAGTGCGCCTTGCGCCGCTTGGAGAACGCCGAGCGGGCGTGCGAGAAGCGGTGCCACAGCTCGTCGTCCG
This sequence comes from Streptomyces sp. NPDC042259, assembly GCF_055582085.1. Classification (NCBI taxonomy): domain Bacteria; kingdom Bacillati; phylum Actinomycetota; class Actinomycetes; order Kitasatosporales; family Streptomycetaceae; genus Streptomyces; species Streptomyces sp. NPDC042259. The sequence continues at coordinate 251,943 of NZ_JBVJDW010000006.1, forward strand.
CCTTGCGGTCCAGCCGCGGCAGGCCCTTCCAGATGTCGACCAGGGCGCGCAGCCGCTCGCCCGCCGACCGCCACTGCTCGCTCGCCGCCAGCTCCTCGGCCTCGGCGACCAGCTTCTCCTTGGCCGTACGGGCCTCGTCGGACTGCTTCGCCTTCGCCGCCTTGCGCTCCTCGCGGCGGGACTCCACGGCGGCGACGAGCTTGTCCAGCCGCTCCCGCAGCGCCTGCAGATCGCCGACCGCGTGGTGCTCGTCGACCTGCGTGCGCAGATGGTCGATCGCGGTCATCGCGTCCTTGGCGGACAGGTCGGTGGTCCTGACCCGGCGCTCGAGGAGGCCGATCTCGACGACCAGGCCCTCGTACTTGCGCTCGAAGTAAGCGAGGGCCTCCTCGGGAGACCCCGCCTGCCACGAGCCGACGACCTGCTCGCCGTCGGCGGTACGCACGTACACAGTCCCCGTCTCATCGACGCGGCCCCATGGGTCGCTGCTCACAGCGCCTCCTCCACATGATGCCGGGGCCGGCGTGCGACCCGCGGGCATCGTCCACAGTTTGTTCCGGCAGGGCCGCGCCCTGGCCGGTCCGACGGCTTGTCATTGCTTGTCATCGGGGGGTGCGGGTCGCCGTCGGATCGGGCACCCTACACAACGCAAACATAGGCGACCGGTGGCCTGGCTGTCCGTATCCCGCGCGACCGAAATTTCACCGCGCGGGCCTCGCCGGCCGCCCGGTGGTCAGGATTTCCTGACGACCGCCTTGTTGATCACCACGGTCGCGTTCGGGGCACCGTCGCCGGCCCCCGACTGCTCGCCCGCGGCGGCGATCTTCTTGAGGACCTTCATCCCGTCGGCGCCGATCGTGCCGAACGGCGTGTACGTCGGCGGCAGCTGGCTGTCCTGGTAGACCAGGAAGAACTGGCTGCCCCCGGTGCCGGGCTGACCGGTGTTGGCCATGGCGACCGTGCCCGCGGGATAGACGTTCCCCTTGAGCCGCGAGTCCTTGAGGTTCTCGTCCGGGATGTTGTAGCCCGGGTTGCCCTGGCCGGTGCCCTTCGGGTCGCCGCACTGCAGCACGTAGATCCCGCCGGTGGTGAGCCGGTGGCACTTGGTGTGGTCGAAGTAGCCCTTGCCGGCCAGGAAATCGAAGGAGTTGACCGTGTGCGGGGCGTTCGCGGCATCCAGCTTGACGTCGATCGTGCCGCAGGTCGTCTTCAGATCCATCGCGTACGAGGCCGACTTGTCGACGGTCAGCTCCGGCTCCTTCTTCCACGTCGCCGTGGCCGGGACGCCCGGCTCGGCCTTCGCGCAGGGGTCCGGCTTCTTCGCCGGCGGGGAGTCCGGCGCCGCGGCGTCGGTCTTGTCCTTCTTGTCGTCGCCGGACAGCGCGCCCGTGGCGAACGCGGTGACCCCGGCGGCCATCACCACCGCGAGACCGGCGGCGATCACCGCGTTGCGGCGGACCACCTTGCGCCGGGCCGCCTCGCGGCGCTCCTGCTGCCGTTCGAACTTTTCCCGGGCGAGCTGCCGCCGCCGCTGCTCGTTCGTGACCACCGGGCGTCTCCTCGTGTGCTGACTGTGTGCCGACTGGTGTCGTCTGTGTGTGCCGTCTTGTTCGTGCCTGAGCCGCGTGTAGCGAGCGTGCCCGTACCGTATACGGGTTCGCCGCGGCGGGAGTGCCGCCGGTAGGCTCTTCACCAGCCGGGAACCCCCGCCCGGGGGCTCCCGCGGACGCCACCGCCGGCTACCGCCGGTCGATCTTTAAGGACGAATGTGCTCATTGCCGGGTTCCCCGCCGGGGCCTGGGGGACCAATTGCTACCTGGTCGCCCCCGCCGCGGGCGAGGAGTGCGTGATCATCGACCCGGGCCACCAGGCGGCCCAGGGCGTCGAGGAGGCACTCGCGAAGCATCGGCTCAAGCCCGTCGCCGTCGTCCTCACCCACGGCCACATCGACCACGTCGCCTCGGTCGTCCCGGTGTGCGGCGCGCACGACGTCCCGGCCTGGATCCACCCCGCCGACCGCTACATGATGAGCGACCCGGAGAAGGCCCTGGGCCGCGCCTTCGGGCAGCAGCTCATGGGCGAGCTGACCGTGGGCGAGCCGGACGACGTCAAGGAGCTGACCGACGGCGCACGGCTGGACCTCGCGGGGATGGAGTTCACCGTCGCGCACGCGCCCGGCCATACCAAGGGGTCGGTGACCTTCAGGATGCCCGAGACCGCCGAGATCCCCTCGGTGTTCTTCTCGGGCGACCTGCTCTTCGCCGGCTCCATCGGACGCACCGACCTGCCCGGTGGCGACCACACCGAGATGCTCCAGTCGCTGGCCCGTGTGTGCCTGCCCCTGGACGACTCGACCGTGGTGCTCTCCGGGCACGGCCCCCAGACCAGCATCGGCCGCGAGCGCGCCACCAACCCGTACCTGCGGGACCTGGAAGCCGCGGCCGACGACGCGCGACGCGGCTTCGGAGGCGGCGCTACCGCCCCTCCGCGACGAGGAATGTGACGATTTTTCCGTGAGTACCTTCAAGGCCCCCAAGGGCACCTACGATCTGACCCCGCCGGACTCCGCGATCTACCTCGCCGTGCGCGAGGCCATCGCCGCGCCGCTCAAGCGCTCGGGGTACGGCTACATCGAGACCCCCGGCTTCGAGCAGGTCGAACTGTTCTCCCGCGGCGTCGGCGAGTCCACCGACATCGTGACCAAGGAGATGTACACCCTCACCACGCGCGGCGGCGACGAACTCGCGCTGCGTCCCGAGGGCACCGCCTCCGTGCTGCGCGCGGCGCTGGAGGCCAATCTGCACAAGGCCGGCAACCTGCCGGTCAAGCTCTGGTACTCCGGCTCGTACTACCGCTACGAGCGCCCGCAGGCCGGCCGCTACCGCCACTTCTCGCAGGTCGGCGCCGAGGCCATCGGCGCGGAGGACCCGGCGCTGGACGCCGAGCTGATCATCCTGGCCGTCGACGCCTACAGGTCGCTCGGCCTGAAGAACTTCCGCCTCCTGCTGAACTCGCTCGGCGACAAGGAGTGCCGCCCCGCCTACCGTGAGGCCCTCCAGGGGTTCCTGCGCGGCCTCGACCTCGACGAGGACACCCGCCGCCGCATCGAGATCAACCCGCTGCGCGTCCTCGACGACAAGCGCGAGGCCGTCCAGAAGCAGCTGGTCGGCGCCCCCATGCTGCGCGACCACCTGTGCGAGGCCTGCAAGGCCTACCACGAGGAGGTGCGCACGCTGCTGACCGCCGCCGGCGTCGCCTTCGTGGACGACGAGAAGCTCGTGCGCGGCCTGGATTACTACACCCGCACCACCTTCGAGTTCGTCCACGGCGGGCTCGGCTCGCAGTCCGCGGTCGGCGGCGGCGGCCGTTACGACGGCCTGTCCGAGATGATCGGCGGCCCCGCGCTGCCGTCCGTCGGCTGGGCACTGGGCGTGGACCGCACGGTGCTCGCACTGGCGGCCGAGGGCATCGAGCTCGAACTGCCCGCCGCGACCGAGGTCTTCGCCGTGCCGCTCGGCGAGGAGGCCCGGCGGGTGCTGTTCGGCCTCGTGACCGAGCTGCGCCGGGCGGGTGTTGCCACCGACTTCGCCTTCGGTGGCAAGGGCCTGAAGAACGCGATGAAGTCGGCCAACCGCTCCGGTGCCCGCTACGCGCTCGTCGCGGGCGAGCGGGACCTCGCCGAGGGCGTGGTCCAGCTCAAGGACCTGCGAAGCGGTGAGCAGAAGGCCGTGGCGCTCGACGCGGTCGTGAGCGAACTCCAGGCCGCGCAGGGCTGATTACGAGGGCGTTGGTGCAGAATGGGCGGCAACGACCGACTGATGGGATCAACGGCGCTATGACCACTTCGGCTCTTGACCGCTCCGACCTCGACGGCGACGAGCGGGACGGTCCCGCCACGGGCCCGGTGGGCGGCGGCCGCGGCTTCGCCCTGCTGCTGGTGATCACCGGTGCGCTGGGGCTGCTCGCGGCCTGGATCATCACGCTCGACAAGAACAAGATCCTTGAGGCCAAGGTCGAGGGGAAGACCTTCACCCCCGGGTGCAGTCTCAATCCCATCGTCTCCTGCGGCAACATCATGGAGAGCGACCAGGCCGAGGCCTTCGGGTTCCCGAACCCGCTGCTGGGCCTGGTCGCCTACGGCATGATCATCGCGATCGGGCTGGCCCTGCTCGCCGGCGCCCGGTACCGCCGCTGGTACTGGCTGGGCATGCAGGCCGGCACGCTCTTCGGCGTCGCCTTCTGCACCTGGCTGCAGTACCAGTCGCTGTACGTGATCGGCTCGCTGTGCCTGTGGTGCTGCCTGGCGTGGGTCGCGACCATCGTCATGTTCTGGTACGTGACCGTGCAGAACCTCCGGCACGGCTTCATCCCCGCCCCGGAGGGGCTCAAGCGAGGACTGCTGGAGTTCCACTGGGTGGTGCCCGTCCTGTGGGTCGGGATCATCGGGATGCTGATCCTCACCAAGTGGTGGTGGTTCTGGACCGGCGGCACGGCTTAGCCGGCGGCTGGCTGCTGCGGCGAGAGCGCCCTGCGGGCGCGTCCTCAAACGCCGGACGGGCTGGTGGTGGCTGAGCTCAGCCACCACCAGCCCGTCCGGCGTTTGAGGACACAGCACAGCAGCCCGTCCGGCGTTTGAGGACACCGCCGCGCAGCGGTGGTTGTCAGTGGCGTGCCATAGGGTTTCGAGCGTGGAACCCGATTTGTTCACCGCAGCCGCAGAGGACCGCCAGGAGAAAGACCCGGCGAGCAGTCCGCTGGCCGTCCGTATGCGCCCCCGCACGCTCGACGAGGTCGTCGGCCAGGGTCATCTCCTCAAGCAGGGCTCCCCGCTGCGCCGGCTGGTGGGGGAGGGCAGCGGAGGCCCCGCCGGCCCGTCCTCGGTGATCCTCTGGGGCCCGCCCGGCATCGGCAAGACGACGCTGGCCTATGTCGTCAGCCAGGCGACGAACAAGCGCTTCGTCGAGCTGTCGGCGATCACCGCCGGGGTGAAGGAGGTACGGGCCGTCATCGACGGCGCCCGTCGTGCCTCCGGCGGCTACGGCAAGGACACCGTCCTCTTCCTCGACGAGATCCACCGGTTCAGCAAGGCGCAGCAGGACTCCCTGCTGCCCGCCGTCGAGAACCGCTGGGTCACCCTCATCGCGGCCACCACGGAGAACCCCTACTTCTCGATCATCTCCCCGCTGCTCTCGCGCTCCCTGCTGCTGACGCTCCAGGCGCTCACCGACGAAGACCTGCGCGGCCTGCTGCGCCGCGCGCTCACCGACGAGCGCGGGCTCGGCGGTGCGGTGACGCTGTCCGAGGACGCCGAGGGGCATTTGCTGCGGATCGCCGGGGGCGACGCCCGGCGTGCCCTGACGGCCCTGGAGGCGGGCGCCGGGTCGGCCATCGCCAAGGGCGAGAGCGAGATCACCCTCCGGACGCTGGAGGAGGCCGTCGACCGGGCGGCGGTGACGTACGACCGCGCCGGCGACCAGCACTACGACGTGGCCAGCGCGCTCATCAAGTCCATCCGCGGCTCGGACGTGGACGCCACGCTGCACTACCTCGCCCGCATGATCGAAGCCGGGGAGGACCCGAGGTTCATCGCCCGGCGGCTGATGATCTCGGCGAGCGAGGACATCGGCCTGGCCGACCCCACGGCCCTGCAGACGGCGGTCGCGGGTGCCCAGGCCGTAGCGCTGATCGGCTTCCCCGAGGCGCGGATCGTGCTGGGGCAGGTGGCCGTGGCGCTGGCCCTGGCCCCCAAGTCCAACGCGGCGTACCTCGCGATAGACGCGGCCATCGAGGACGTCCGGGCGGGGCTCGCCGGGCCCGTGCCCCCGCATCTGCGGGACGGGCACTACAAGGGCGCCGAGAAGCTCGGCCACGGCAAGGGCTATCTCTACCCCCACGACCAGCCCGGCGGTATCGCCGCCCAGCAGTACGCACCGGACGCGATCCACGGCAAGCGGTACTACGAACCCACGCGCTACGGTGCCGAGGCGCGCTACGCGGACGTGGTGGAGCGGGTACGGTCCCGGTTGCGCGGCGAGCAGCCGCCGGCCGCGGAGCAGTAGCCGGGCGGCCGGGGCGGCGTTCCCCCGTTCGGGTGACTCCCGGCGTTCACCCCGCCGCGGCCTCGAAGAGGGTGTGCATCGCCCGGCGCAGGTCCGTGATGTCGCGGACCGGTTCGGGAAATTCGAAGCGGGCGTCGAAGGACCGGTCCGCGGGGCTGCCGCCGCCCCGGGCCCGGGTGAAGCGCACGCGCAGGCCGAAGCGGTCGAGGGCCACCGGCACGGCCGCGGCGCCCGGCTCGCGCGCGGCGGACCCGTCGCGCTCGCCGAGCAGCGACCACAGGCCCCGCACCTGCTCGCCGTGGGCGGAGTGCAGGTGCTGCAGGAGTTCCGCCTCGTGCTCGACGAGCGGATCGGCGCAGGAGCGGGCGAAGTCCTCCGGATCGACGCCGGAGGCGCCCCACAGGTCGTCGACGCTCACCTCGCCGACCTCCAGCCGCAGCAGCATCCGGCCGGGCTCGGTCACCCCGGGGCAGGAGGTGAGCCAGCCGGAGATCCACGCGCGGCCCCGGATGCGGTTGGGCACGGAGACGGGCGCGACGTCGGTGAGCTCCAGCACGGCGGCCAGCTCGTCGTCCTGCGCGTGGGTGGCGGCGCGTACGGCCGGCGCGTCGGCGGGGAAGAGGAGGAAAAGCTCCCCGTCCGGGCCCACGCTGCGGGCCTCGGGCATCAGCTGGTCCGGGCGGGCTCCGTCCAGGCCGGGGATCAGCAGTACCGCGGAGCATGTACTCTGTACGAGAGTTCGTGTGCGCTCGGCTGCTGACGGCATCCGTGCGATTTCAAGCCCGCTGGGACGCGGCTGACCATGATCTGATCGGACCTCCGTCGTTTCGATGCCCTGCGCGGCGTCGACGCTGTCTGTGCTGTCCGTGTGCGTGGTTTTCCCCGGGCGAGACATGCGATCTCCTTAAGTAAGGTGAGCCTAACCTAACCTACAACGGAGGTCTGGAGAACGTGCCTAACCAGTCGCGTCCCAAGGTCAAGAAGTCTCGTGCGCTCGGCATCGCGCTGACGCCGAAGGCCGTCAAGTACTTCGAGGCCCGCCCCTACCCGCCGGGCGAGCACGGCCGTGGCCGCAAGCAGAACTCGGACTACAAGGTCCGACTGCTCGAGAAGCAGCGTCTGCGCGCCCAGTACGACATCAGCGAGCGCCAGATGGCCCGCGCCTACGACCGCGCCAAGAAGGCCGAAGGCAAGACGGGCGAGGCCCTGGTCATCGAGCTCGAGCGCCGTCTCGACGCGCTGGTCCTGCGTTCGGGCATCGCCCGCACCATCTACCAGGCCCGCCAGATGGTCGTCCACGGCCACATCGAGGTCAACGGTGGCAAGGTCGACAAGCCGTCCTTCCGCGTCCGTCCCGACGACGTCGTGATGGTCCGCGAGCGCAGCCGCTCCAAGCACCCCTTCCAGGTCGCGATGGCCGGTGGCTACGACACCGACGGCGAGACCCCGCGCTACCTGCAGGTCAACCTGCCGGCGCTGGCGTTCCGCCTGGACCGTGACCCGAACCGCAAGGAGATCCCCGTGATCTGCGACGAGCAGCTCGTCGTCGAGTACTACGCCCGCTGATCCGGACGTCGCACTCTCCTTTCGCCCAGCCCGTTTCTTCCCCGGCCCCCGCGGCCGGGGAGGAAACGGGCTGACGCGTTTTGGGGACCGGACGCCGCCACGGGCCCCGGAGCGCCCCAAGTGTGCGGCCGGGGCTCCGAGTTCACGGGTGCGGCGCCGCCGTCGGGCGGCCGGCCGGGAACGGTGAGCCGGGAGCAGTGCCGTGGCACACGGAGCGTCCTGGCGGGTGCACGGACCGTAAACTCCGCCTGGTGAACCGCCCGGCCGCGGCCGTAATGCGGTGCGGGCCCCGACGCCCGGCGCGATAAGGTCGGTACCCGACGTTTTACGATCGGCGGCGAGCAGCTCGACGACCAGCTTAAGGAGCGGTGCAACGTGTCCGGTGGAGAGGTGGCCGGGATCCTCGTGGCCGTCTTCTGGGCGATCCTCGTGTCCTTCATCGCCCTGGTGCTGGTCCGGCTCGCGCAGACGCTGAAGGCGACCACGAAGCTGGTGGCCGAGGTCAGCGAGCAGGCCGTGCCCCTCCTGGCCGACGCCTCCGCGACCGTGCGCTCCGCGAACACCCAGCTCGCCCGCGTCGACTCGATCGCCGCGGACGTCCAGGAGGTCACGGCGAACGCCTCGGCGCTGTCCTCGACCGTCTCCTCCGCCTTCGGCGGCCCGCTGGTCAAGGTCGCCGCGTTCGGCTACGGCGTGCGCCGCGCGATCGGCCGCAAGGCGGAGCCCGCGCCGAAGGCCACCGTTTTCGTCGGCAGGACCGCATCGGATCTGCCGTCCGCAAGGCGCGGCAGCCGCCGTACCCGTCGGAAGGGTTGACCCCGGAAATGTTTCGCCGCACGTTCTGGTTCACCACTGGTGTAGCAGCCGGTGTCTGGGCCACCACCAAGGTCAACCGCAAGCTGAGCAAGCTCACCCCGGAGAGCCTGGCCCTGCAGGCCGCGGACCGCGCGGTTCTCGCCGGCCGCCGCGTCAAGCTCTTCGCGCTGGACGTCCGCGACGGCATGGCCGATCGCGAGGCGGCGCTCAAGGACGCGCTGGGCCTCGGCCCGGCGGCGGAGCCCGAGTGCCGGGAGCTGCCCGAGCAGCGCCGGCTGGTCGCCCTGGACCAGCACCACCCCTACAACTCGATCACCCGGAAAGAGGACCACTGATGGAGTCGGCTGAAATCCGCCGCCGCTGGCTGCGCTTCTTCGAGGAGCGCGGGCACACCGTCGTGCCGTCGGCGTCGCTCATCGCGGACGACCCGACCCTGCTGCTGGTCCCCGCGGGCATGGTGCCCTTCAAGCCGTACTTCCTCGGCGAGGTCAAGCCGCCCTTCCCGCGCGCCACCAGCGTCCAGAAGTGCGTCCGCACGCCGGATATCGAAGAGGTCGGCAAGACCACCCGCCACGGCACGTTCTTCCAGATGTGCGGCAACTTCTCCTTCGGCGACTACTTCAAGGAAGGCGCCATCAAGTACGCCTGGGAGCTGCTCACCAGCTCCGTGGCGGACGGTGGCTACGGCCTGGAGCCGGAGAAGCTCTGGATCACGGTCTACGAGCAGGACGATGAGGCCGAGCGCATCTGGCGCGATGTCATCGGCGTGCCCGCCGAGCGCATCCAGCGCCTGGGCATGGGCCCGAACTACTGGTCCATGGGCGTCCCCGGCCCGTGCGGTCCCTGCTCCGAGATCAACTACGACCGCGGCCCCGAGTTCGGCGTCGAGGGCGGCCCGGCCGTCAACGACGAGCGGTACGTGGAGATCTGGAACCTGGTCTTCATGCAGTACGAGCGCGGCGCCGGCGAGGGCAAGGAGAGCTTCCCGATCCTCGGCGAGCTGCCCAGCAAGAACATCGACACCGGCCTCGGCCTCGAACGTCTCGCGATGATCCTGCAGGGCGTGCGGAACATGTACGAGACCGACACCCTGCGCGTCGTCATGGACAAGGCCACCGAGCTGACCGGCGTGCGCTACGGCGCCGCCCACGGCACCGACGTGTCGCTGCGCGTGGTCGCCGACCACATGCGCACCTCCGTCATGCTCATCGGTGACGGCGTCACCCCCGGCAACGAGGGCCGGGGCTACGTCCTGCGCCGCATCATGCGCCGCGCCGTCCGCAACATGCGTCTGCTCGGCGCCACCGGCCCGGTCGTCGCCGAGCTGGTCGACGTCGTGCTCAAGACGATGGGCGAGCAGTACCCGGAGCTGCTCACCGACCGCAAGCGCATCGAGACCGTCGCCCTCGCCGAGGAGGCCGCGTTCCTCAAGGCCCTCAAGGGCGGCACCAACATCCTCGACACCGCCGTCACCGACACCAAGGCCGCCGGCGGCACGGTCCTCTCGGGCGACAAGGCGTTCCTGCTGCACGACACGTGGGGCTTCCCGATCGACCTCACCCTGGAGATGGCCGCCGAGCAGGGGCTGTCCGTGGACGAGGACGGCTTCCGCCGTCTGATGAAGGAGCAGCGGGAGCGGGCCAAGGCCGACGCCAAGGCCAAGAAGACCGGCCACGCCGACGTCTCCGCCTACCGCGCGGTCGCCGACACCGCCGGCTCCACCGTCTTCACCGGTTACACCGACACCGAGGGCGAGTCCACCGTCGTCGGTCTGCTGGTCGACGGCGTGCCGTCGCCCGCCGCCCAGGAGGGCGACGAGGTCGAGGTCGTCCTCGACCGCACCCCCTTCTACGCCGAGGGCGGCGGCCAGCTCGCCGACCAGGGCCGGATCCGGCTCGACAGCGGTGCCGTCGTGGAGATCCGCGACGTCCAGCAGCCGGTTCCCGGGGTCAGCGTCCACAAGGGCGTCGTCCAGGTGGGCGAGATCACGGTCGGCGCGGGCGTGTACGCCCAGATCGATGTGAAGCGCCGCCGGGCCATCGCCCGTGCCCACAGCGCCACCCACCTCACCCACCAGGCGCTGCGCGACGCCCTCGGCCCGACGGCCGCCCAGGCCGGTTCGGAGAACTCGCCCGGCCGCTTCCGCTTCGACTTCGGCTCCCCGGCCGCGGTTCCGGGCACCGTCCTCACGGACGTGGAGCAGCGGATCAACGAGGTCCTCTCCCGTGAACTCGACGTGCGCGCCGAGGTCATGAGCATGGAGGACGCCAAGAAGCAGGGCGCCATCGCCGAGTTCGGCGAGAAGTACGGCGACCGGGTGCGCGTGGTCACCATCGGTGACTTCTCCAAGGAGCTGTGCGGTGGCACGCATGTGCACAACACCGCCCAGCTGGGCCTGGTGAAGCTGCTCGGCGAGTCCTCCATCGGCTCCGGTGTGCGCCGTGTCGAGGCCCTCGTCGGCGTGGACGCCTACAACTTCCTCGCCCGTGAGCACACGGTCGTCTCCCAGCTGACGGACCTGGTCAAGGGCCGTCCGGAGGAGCTGCCGGAGAAGATCTCCGGGATGCTCGCCAAGCTGAAGGACGCCGAGAAGGAGATCGAGCGCTTCCGCGCCGAGAAGGTGCTCCAGGCCGCCGCCGGTCTCGCCGAGGGCGCCAAGGACGTCCGGGGCGTGGCGCTGGCCCTCGGCCGGGTGCCGGACGGCACGGGCGCCGACGACCTGCGCAAGCTCGTCCTCGACGTCCGGGGCCGGATCCAGGGCGGCCGGGCCGCCGTGGTCGCGCTGTTCACCGTGGTGAACGGTCGCCCGCTGACCGTGATCGCCACCAACGAGGCCGCGCGCGAGCGTGGGCTCAAGGCCGGTGACCTGGTGCGCACGGCCGCCAAGACGCTCGGTGGCGGTGGCGGCGGCAAGCCGGACGTCGCCCAGGGCGGCGGCCAGAACGCCGACGCTCTCGACGAGGCCATGGCCGCCGTCGAGCGCCTCGTCGCCGAGGCGGCCTGATCGTGCGACGCGGCAGGCGGATCGCCGTCGATGTCGGGGACGCCCGGATCGGGGTCGCCTCGTGCGACCCCGACGGGGTCCTCGCCACCCCGGTCGAGACCGTCCCCGGACGTGACATCCCGTCAGCGCACAAGCGGCTGGCGGCGATCGTCGAGGAGTACGAACCCGTCGAGGTCGTCGTCGGCCTGCCCCGCTCGCTGAGCGGGCGGGAGGGCCCGGCGGCGGCCAAGGTGCGGACCTTCGCCAGGGAGATGGCCCGGCGCGTCGCTCCGGTGCCGGTCAGACTGGTCGACGAGCGGATGACGACGATCACGGCCACGCAGGGCCTGCGGGCCTCCGGGGTCAGCTCCAAGAAGGGCCGATCCGTCGTCGACCAGGCGGCGGCCGTGATCATTCTGCAGAATGCGCTGGAGATCGAGAAGATCTCCGGCCGCCCTCCTGGCGAATCAGTAGAAGTGGTCATCTGATCGCGATACGGTAACGTTCCGCGCGACATGGCAGCCGTTCGAACGTCTTCCGTACAGGACCGGACGCATCGAACGTGCACTCCACGGAGCGCTCACCGGCTGCCGCTGTGCGGCTCTAGGGGATCGATGACTGAGTATGGCCGGGGCTCCGGCTCCCAACCGTGGCATCCCGAGGACCCTCTGTACGGGGACCAGGGATACAACGGGCAGCAGTACCCGCAGCAGCAACAGCCGCAGCAGCAGTCGCAGCCTCCGTACGGTCAGCAGTACCCCGAGCAGCAGTACCCGGAACAGCAGTACGGCTGGGACCCCTCGCAGACCGCGGGGGGCCAGTACGGCGCGAACCCGGGGGAGCACCCGGGGGGACAGCAGTACGGCGGCGGCCAGGACTACTACGGCGCGCCCGGCGGCTACCCGCAGCAGCAGGAGCAGCACACCGGCCAGCACCAGCAGCCGCACCACACCGGGCAGCACCAGCAGCCCTACGACACCGGGCAGCATCAGCAGCCGCATGACACCGGCCAGCATCAGCAGCCCTACGACACAGGGCAGCACGAGCAGCCGCACGACACCGGCCGGCACCAGCAGGCGCACCCCGGTGTGCCGCGGCAGGCGCACGACACCGGGCAGCACGAGGAATGGCGCCCGGAACCCGAGCCGGAGCCGGAGCCCGAGCCGGAAGAGGAGAAGCACCCCTTCTTCACCGGCGCCGACGATCCCGACGACCCCGACGGCACGGACGACCCCCGCGAGGAGAGCCGTCGCGACCGCCGTGGCAAGGGCACAGGCAAGGGCAAGAGCAAGCGCCGCAACGGCACCGCCTGCCTGATCGTCGCCGTCGTGCTCGTCGGTGTCGTGGGCGGAGGCGGCTACCTCGCCTACGACTACTGGCAGACGCACTTCGCCGCCGCGCCCGACTACTCGGGCGAGGGCAGCGGCGAGGTCCAGGTCGAGATCCCCAAGGGGTCCACCCTGACCGGGATGGGCCAGGTCCTGGAGAAGGCGGGCGTGGTCAAGAGCGTCGGCGCCTTCACCGCGGCCGCCGGCAAGGGCGTGGCCATCCAGCCGGGCACCTACACCCTCCGCAAGGAGATGTCGGGTTCGGCGGCCGTCGCGATGATGACCCACACCGGGAACTTCCTCACCATCGGCGAGGGGCGCCGGGCCGTCCAGATCTACGCCGCGATCGACCAGAAGCTCGGTCTGAAGCAGGGGACGACCAAGGACGTCGCCGCCAGCCAGGCGAAGAACCTCGGGCTGCCCGAGTGGGCCAACAGCGACCCCAAGATCAAGGATCCGCTCGAGGGTTTCCTCTTCCCGTCGCAGTACAACGCGGCCAAGGGCACCAAGCCGGAGGCCATCCTCAAGCAGATGGTCGCGCGGGCCAAGGAGAACTACGCCAAGGAAGACCTGGAGGGCAAGGCCAAGGAACTCGGCCTGAAGTCCCCGCTCCAGCTCATCACCGTGGCGAGCATGGTCAACGCGGAAGGCATGACGCACGACGACTTCCGCAAGATGGCGCGCGTCATATACAACCGCCTCAAGCCGACCAACATCGAGACGAACGGCAAGCTGGAGTTCGACTCGACGTACAACTACCTGAAGAACCAGAGCAAGCTGGACCTCAGTCCCAAGCAGCTCCGGACCTTCGACGACCCGTACAACACGTACTTCTACCGGGGCCTGACCCCCGGCCCCATCGGCAACCCCGGGACCGAGGCGCTCAAGGCCGCGATGGACCCCGAGCCGGGTGACTGGTACTACTTCGTCTCCATCGACGGCAAGACGCGGTTCACCAAGAACCTGAAGGAGCACCAGAAGCTCGTGGACGAGTTCAACGAGAGCCAGAAGGCAAAGAAGCAGGGATGAGTGACCCGAGGGAGCACCGCCGCCGGGCGGCGGTGCTCGGTTCGCCGATCGCCCACTCGCTCTCCCCGGTACTGCACCGGGCCGCGTACGCGGAACTGGGCCTGGGGGAGTGGACCTACGACCGCTTCGAGGTCGGCGAGGCCGCGCTGCCCGGCTTCCTGACGGGGCTCGACGGCAGCTGGGCGGGGCTCTCCCTGACCATGCCGCTCAAGCGGGCGGTCATCCCGCTGCTGGACCGGATCAGTGCCACGGCCGAGTCCGTCGGGGCCGTCAACACTGTCATCCTCACCGACGACGGCCGTCGTCTCGGCGACAACACCGACATCCCCGGCATCGCGGCCGCGCTGCGCGAGCGCGGCGTCGAGAAGGTCGGCTCCGCCACCGTGCTCGGCGCCGGGGCCACGGCCTCCTCCGCACTGGCCGCCCTCGCCCGGATCTGCTCCGGCGAGGTCACCGTCTACGTCCGCAGCGCCGAGCGGGCCGCCGAGATGCGGCACTGGGGCGAGCGGCTCGGCGTCGCCGTCCGCACCGCCGACTGGAGCCGCGCCGCCGAAGGCCTCGACGCACCGCTGGTCGTCGCGACCACCCCCGCCGGGGCCACGGACGCTTTCGCGGCCGACGTCCCGGAGCGCGCCGGCACACTCTTCGACGTGCTCTACGAGCCGTGGCCGACCCCGCTGGCAGCCGCCTGGGCGGCCCGCGGCGGGGCGATCCTCGGCGGCCTCGACCTGCTGGTGCACCAGGCGGTGCTGCAGGTCGAGCAGATGACCGGGTGCGCCGAGGCTCCGCTGGCCGCGATGCGCGCGGCGGGCGAGGCGGCGCTGGCGGCCCGTACCGCCTGACCCGCGACCGGCGCCCGGCCGGTGCCCGGCGGCCCCGCACCCGGCCGCCGCCCGGGCGCGCGGGGTCCACAAGCCGGACCGGCTGCCGGACAAGGGTCCGGGTCGTGGGAGGATCTGAGGTGGCGGGCCCGGGCGCGCAGGCGCTCCGGACACGCCGCCGCATGATCTTCAGGCGCGAGCACAAGGAGTCCCGTTGAGCAGGTTGCGCTGGCTGACGGCCGGGGAGTCGCACGGCCCCGCACTCGTGGCGACGCTGGAGGGCCTTCCCGCCGGCGTGCCGATCACCACGGACATGGTGGCGGACCACCTGGCCCGGCGGCGCCTCGGCTATGGGCGCGGCGCGCGCATGAAGTTCGAGCGCGACGAGATCACCTTCCTCGGCGGTGTCCGCCACGGTCTGTCCATGGGTTCCCCGGTCGCGGTCATGGTGGGCAACACCGAGTGGCCCAAGTGGGAGAAGGTCATGGCGGCCGACCCCGTCGACGCCGACGAGCTGGCGGACCTGGCGCGCAACGCCCCGCTGACCCGCCCCCGCCCCGGCCACGCCGACCTCGCGGGGATGCAGAAGTACGGTGTGGCCGACGCCCGCCCGATCCTGGAGCGCGCCTCCGCCCGGGAGACCGCCGCCCGTGTCGCGCTCGGCGCCGTCGCCCGTTCCTTCCTCAAGGAGACGGCCGGCATCGAGATCGTCTCGCACGTGGTGGAGCTGGCGGCGGCCAAGGCCCCGTACGGCGTCTACCCCAAGCCCTCCGACGTCGAGCAGCTCGACGCCGACCCGGTGCGCTGCCTGGACGCCGAGGCGTCGAAGGCGATGGTCGCCGAGATCGACCAGGCCCACAAGGACGGTGACACCCTCGGCGGTGTCGTCGAGGTCCTCGCCTACGGCGTGCCGGTCGGCCTCGGTTCGCACGTGCACTGGGACCGCCGGCTGGACGCCCGCCTGGCCGCCGCCCTGATGGGCATTCAGGCCATCAAGGGCGTCGAGGTCGGGGACGGCTTCGACCTGGCCCGGGTGCCCGGCTCCAAGGCCCACGACGAGATCGTCGCCACCGAGGACGGCATCCGCCGCACCTCCGGCCGCTCCGGCGGCACCGAGGGCGGTCTGACCACCGGTGAGCTGCTGCGCGTCCGGGCGGCGATGAAGCCCATCGCGACCGTCCCGCGCGCGCTGGCCACCGTCGACGTCGTCACCGGTGAGGCGGCGCAGGCGCACCACCAGCGCTCCGACGTCTGCGCCGTCCCCGCCGCCGGCATCGTCGCCGAGGCCATGGTGGCTCTCGTCCTGGCGGACGCGGTCGTCGAGAAGTTCGGCGGCGACAGCGTCACCGAGACCCGTCGTAACGTCCGCGGCTACCTCGACAACCTGGCCATCAAGTGACCTCGTCCGGCACCCCCGTGGTCGTCCTGGTGGGCCCGCCCGGCGCGGGCAAGTCCACCACCGGTGCCCTGCTCGCCGAGCGGCTGGGCACCGGCTACCGGGACACCGACGCCGACATCGAGCGGACCGCCGGCAAGCCCATCCCGGAGATCTTCATCGACGAGGGCGAGCCGCACTTCCGCGAGCTGGAGCGGCGGGCCGTGGCCGCCGCCGTGGCCGAGCACCCCGGAGTGCTCTCCCTCGGCGGCGGCGCCGTCATGGACGCCTCCACCCGTGCCCTGCTCACGGGCCTGCCCGTGGTCTTCCTCGATGTCGAGCTGGCCGACGCCGTCCACCGGGTGGGCCTGGACGCCTCGCGGCCGCTGCTCGCCGTCAACCCCCGCAAGCGGTGGCGCGAGCTGATGGAAGCGCGCCGCCCGCTCTACACCGAGGTCGCCCGCGCCGTCGTCGGCACCGGCGGCCGTACCCCGGCCCAGGTGGCCGACGCCGTGCTGGAGGCCCTCCAGCTGCCCCGGGCCCACACACCGGACACCCCGCAGTGAGGAACGCATGACCGACGCCCCTACCCGTATCCAGGTCGCCGGCAGCGCGGGCACCGCGCCGTACGAGGTCCTGGTCGGCAGCCAGCTGCTGGGTGAACTGCCCGGCCTGATCGGCACCGCCGCCCAGCGGGTGGCCGTGCTGCACCCCGAGGCGCTCGCCGAGACCGGCGAGGTGCTCCGCGCCGACCTGGCCGCACAGGGCTACGAGGCCATCGCCATCCAGCTCCCGAACGCCGAGGAGGCCAAGACCGTCGAGGTCGCGGCCTACTGCTGGAAGGCGCTCGGGCAGACCAACTTCACCCGCACCGACGTCATCGTCGGCGTCGGCGGCGGTGCCACCACCGATGTGGCGGGCTTCGTCGCGGCCACCTGGCTGCGCGGGGTGCGCTGGATCGCCGTGCCCACCACCGTGCTGGGCATGGTCGACGCCGCCGTCGGCGGCAAGACCGGCATCAACACCGCCGAGGGCAAGAACCTCGTCGGTGCCTTCCACCCCCCGGCCGGGGTCCTGTGCGACCTCGCCGCGCTGGAGTCGCTGCCCGTCCACGACTACGTCAGCGGCCTCGCCGAGATCATCAAGGCGGGCTTCATCGCCGACCCGGCGATCCTGGACCTCATCGAGGCCGATCCCGAGGCCGCCCGCACACCGCGGGGCCCGCACACCTCGGAGCTTATCGAGCGCGCGATCAAGGTCAAGGCCGGCGTCGTCTCCTCGGACCTGAAGGAATCGGGCCTGCGGGAGATCCTCAATTACGGGCACACCCTCGCCCACGCGATCGAGAAGAACGAGCGCTACAACTGGCGGCACGGCGCGGCCGTCGCCGTCGGCATGGTCTTCGCCGCCGAACTCGGCCGGATCGCCGGCCGGCTGGACGACGCGACAGCCGACCGGCACCGCGCCATCCTCGAGTCCGTGGGCCTGCCCGTCACCTACCGTGGTGACCAGTGGCCCAAGCTGGTGGAGAACATGAAGGTCGACAAGAAGTCCCGCGGCGACCGGCTGCGCTTCATCGTCCTGGACGGCCTGGCGAAGCCGACGGTCCTGGAGGCACCGGACCCGGCGATGCTGCTGGCGGCCCACGCGGAGATCGCCGCGTGAGCGGCGCGGAAGCGACCGCGCACGAGGGGGCACGGCGCCGGGTGCTGGTCCTCAACGGGCCGAACCTCGGCCGGCTGGGCTCCCGCGAACCCGACGTCTACGGCTCGACCTCCTACAAGGGCCTGGCCGAGGCGTGCACCCGGCTCGGCGCGGAACTCGGCTTCGACGTCGAGGTCCGGGAGACCAACGACGAGGGCGAGCTGGTCCGCTGGCTGCACGAGGCGGCGGACGGCTCGGTCCCCGTCGTCATCAACCCCGGGGCCTTCACGCACTATTCGTACGCGATGCGGGACGCGGCGGCGCAGCGCACCGCGCCGCTGATCGAGGTGCACATCTCCAACCCGTACGCGCGCGAGGAGTTCCGCCACACCTCCGTGATCGCGGCGGTGGCCAGCGGGACGGTGGCCGGCTTCGGCATCGGCTCGTACCGCTTGGCCCTGCGGGCTCTGGCGGAGGAACTCGGCGGCTGACGGGGCCGTTCCCCCTGCGGGGGCCGGAGAGTTTACTCTTTCCCCGGTCCCGCCCCCTCCCGACCCCGGTCCTCAAGCGCCGGGGTCCGGGGCGGAGCCCCGGTTACGGGGAGGGGCGGGACCGGGGAAGAACACACCCCCCCCGCCAGCCCCCCCCCCGCACGAGACGGAGTGCCACCGGATGCAGTACCCCGTGGGGCCGCCAACGCACCCCCCGATGCCGGCAGTGCCGCCGCCCGCGCCCGGTCAGGACGCCGTGGCGCAGTCCGCCGCCGTCGCCGTGCTGCTCATCGGACCGGCGGGCGCGGGCAAGACCACCGTCGCCCGGCACTGGGCCGACACCCGCCGGGTGCCCACGGCCCACATCAGCCTCGACGACGTCCGTGAATGGGTGCGCTCCGGCTTCGCGGACCCGCAATCGGGGTGGAACGACCACTCCGAGGCGCAGTACCGGCTCGCCCGCCGCACCTGCGGCTTCGCGGCCCGTAACTTCCTGGCCAACGGCATCTCCTGCATCCTCGACGACGCGGTCTTCCCCGACCGGCCCGTGGTGGGCCTCGGCGGCTGGAAGCGGCACGTCGGCCCCGGTCTGCTGCCCGTCGTGCTGCTGCCGGGCCTGGAGGTCGTCCTGGAGCGCAACGCCGCCCGCAGCGGCAACCGCCGGCTCAGCGACGAGGAGGTCGCCCGGATCCACGGCCGCATGGCCGGCTGGTACGGCTCCGGGCTGCCCATCATCGACAACTCCCAGCAGGACGTCACCACCACCGCCCGCCTCCTCGACGACGTGATCGCCCGCTCCCTGGCCGGCTCGCCCGGCCGGTAGACCGCCGGCGGTCGTCGCCGCGTGTCCGGCCGACCCTCGGTCGGACGCGCTGGAACGGCCGCTCCGGCCGTCCGGCCGTACGCTCGGAAACATGTCCGAGGTCTACGCGGCACGGCGCACGCGGCTGCGCGAGCGGTGCGAGGCGGCCGGCAGCGAGGCCGCCCTCGTCTCCGGTGCCGCCAACGTGCGCTATCTGGCCGGTGGTGCGCCCCCGGGCGCCGCGCTGCTCGTCGGCCCGGCCCAGGACGTGCTGCTGTGCGCCGACGATCCGTACGCGGACACCGCGGCCGGCCGGCCCGCCGAGGACCTGCGGATCGTGGTGCTGCCGACGCCGGAGGGCGATCCGGCCGTCGCGGGCGCCGAGCGCGCCGTGGCGGCCGGTGTGGGCTCCCTCGCGGTCGAGGAGCACCATCTGACGGTGGCCCGGCACCGCGCGTTGCGGTCCGTCGCGCCCGGACTGCGGCTGGCGGACCTCGGTACGGCCGTGGAGCAGCAGCGGACGGTCAAGGACGACGAGGAGATCTCCACCCTGCGCATCGCCGCCGAGATCGCCGACCACGCCCTGGGCGAACTGCTCGAGTCGATCCTCGTCGGGCGCACCGAGCGGCACCTCGCGCTGGAACTGGAGCGCAGGCTGATCGACCACGGGGCGCGGGGCCCCGCCTTCCCGACGTCGGTCGGCACCGGGCCGCATTCCGGTCTGGTCGGTCATCCGCCGACCGACCGCCGGGTGGAGGAAGGTGATTTCCTCAGTGTCTGCCTGGGGGCCGACTACCGCGGTTACCGCAGCGAGGTGGCCCGGACCTTTGTGATCGGCACCTCGCCGGCGGACTGGCAGATCGAGCTGTACGAGCAGGTGTTCGCAGCCCAGCGGGCCGGCCGGGAGGCGCTCGCGCCGGGCGCCGCGTACCGCGAAGTGGACCGCGCGGCACGGCTCGTACTGGAGGGCGCGGGGCACGGCGAGCGGCTCGGACCGCGCATCGGCCACGGGGTGGGACTCGAAATCGGCGAGGACCCTCGGCTGGCGCCCTCGGCCATGGGTAAACTGGACGCTTGCGTGCCGGTCACCGTAGATCCGGGGGTTCACCTCCCGGGGCGGGGCGGCGTCCGGATCGATGACACGCTCGTCGTCCGCCCTGAGGCGGACGGCGGACCCGAGCTACTCACCATCACGACCAAGGAGCTGCTCGCGCTCTAGCGCGGCTCTCCTGGTTCCATCAGCTTCAGTCCAGGAGATTCCGCAACCGTGGCTTCCACGAACGACCTCAAGAACGGCATGGTGCTCAAGCTCGACGGGGGCCAGCTCTGGTCCGTCGTCGAGTTCCAGCACGTCAAGCCCGGCAAGGGCCCCGCCTTCGTCCGTACCAAGCTCAAGAACGTGCTGTCGGGCAAGGTCGTCGACAAGACCTTCAACGCCGGCGTCAAGGTCGAGACGGCCACCGTCGACAAGCGCGGCATGCAGTTCTCGTACATGGACGGCGAGTACTTCGTGTTCATGGACATGGACACGTACGACCAGCTGCACGTCGACCGCAAGGCCGTCGGTGACGCCGCCAACTTCCTGCTCGAGGGCTTCGAGGCCGTCGTCGCCAAGCACGGCGACGAGGTCCTCTACGTCGAGCTGCCGGCCGCGGTCGAGCTCGTCATCGAGCACACCGACCCGGGCGTCCAGGGCGACCGCTCCACCGGCGGCACCAAGCCCGCCAAGCTGGAGACCGGCTACGAGATCCAGGTCCCGCTCTTCATCACCACGGGTGAGAAGATCAAGGTCGACACTCGCACCGGTGATTACCTCGGTCGGGTGAACAGCTAACCGTGGCCGCCCGTAGCAAGGCCCGTAAGCGCGCCTTCCAGATCCTCTTCGAGGCCGATCAGCGCGGTTCCTCCGTGCAGAACGTGCTCGCGGACTGGGTCCGGCACTCGCGGTCCGACGACCGGCAGCCGCCGGTCAACGAGTACACGATGCAGCTGGTCGAGGGATACGCGCAGCACGTGTCCCGGATCGACGAGCTGATCGCCACCTACGCGGTGGACTGGGACCTGGACCGGATGCCGGTCGCCGACCGGAACATCGTGCGCCTCGGCGCGTACGAGCTGATCTGGGAGGACGAGACCCCGGACGCGGTGGCGATCGACGAGGCGGTGCAGCTCGCCAAGGAGTTCTCCACCGACGACTCGCCCGCCTTCGTCAACGGTCTGCTCGGCCGTTTCAAGGAACTCAAGCCGGGGCTGCGGCGCGCGGAATAGCCGCCGTACCCGCACACACCCGCACAGCGCGAAAAAACCGCCGGGGGCGGTGCGAACCCGAAAGGGTTCCACCGCCCCCGGCGGTACGTTTC
This sequence comes from Streptomyces sp. NPDC042259, assembly GCF_055582085.1. Lineage (NCBI taxonomy): Bacteria > Bacillati > Actinomycetota > Actinomycetes > Kitasatosporales > Streptomycetaceae > Streptomyces > Streptomyces sp. NPDC042259. Next base: position 273,217 of record NZ_JBVJDW010000006.1, read on the forward strand.
TGCTCGGATTTCCGCGGATTGTGCCGCGAACCGTTCAGAAGAAGGCGACCGACGTCAGACGTCAGGCGTCTTCGTGCTGGACGGCACGGCGCGCGTCGGCGTCGAGCACACCCCAGCTGATCAGCTGCTCGGTCAGCACCGAGGGCGACTGGTCATAGATCACCGCGAGGGTGCGCAGGTCGTCCTGGCGGATCGACAGCACCTTGCCGTTGTAATCACCGCGCTGGCTCTGGATGGTCGCGGCGTAGCGCTGGAGGGGGCCCGCCTTCTCGGCCGGCACATGGGCCAGCCGCTCCAGGTCCAGCACGAGCTTCGGCGGCGGCTCGGCGGCCCCGCCGGGCGTGGTGCCCGGCAGCAGCTCCTGCACCGGCACGCCGTAGAAATCGGCCAGCTCGGCCAGGCGCTGCACGGTCACGGCACGGTCGCCGCGCTCGTACGAACCCACTACCACGGCCTTCCAGCGGCCCTGGGACTTCTCCTCGACGCCATGGAGGGAGAGGCCCTGCTGGGTGCGGATGGCGCGGAGCTTGGCCCCGAGCTGTTTGGCGTATTCGCTGGACATAAAGCTCCCCGGACGCTGTATCAACGTGCGGCTCTGCCGCGTGGCTGGTTACTCACTGTGAGGTTACGCAGCGTAATCTGGCTTCGTCAAGCCGAATGGTCCACACCCCACTCCACGTGGGGCGGTGGCGAGGTGGCGGCGCGAGGCTGGTACCGTGAAACACGTTAATCCGACGTCCTTTAATGTCCGTCCCGTGAGGCGGAGAAGGAGGTCCGTTTCGTATGGACGCAAACCGTGACGTGAAACCGGCGGCGAACCCGGCCGGCTCCGCGCGTCCGGTGCTCGAAGCACCGGACATCGCCCGGGTTCTGACCCGGATCGCCCACGAGATCGTCGAGCGCGCCAAGGGCGCTGACGACGTGGTGCTCCTCGGCATCCCCACGCGTGGCGTCTTCCTCGCCCGCCGACTGGCCGCCAAGCTCGAAGAGATCACCGGCGGCAAGATGCCCGTCGGCTCCCTCGACATCACCATGTACCGCGACGATCTCCGGCTCCGCCCGGCCCGCGCGCTCGCCCGCACCGAGATCCCCGGTGACGGGATCGACGGCCGGCTCGTGATCCTCGTCGACGACGTGCTCTTCTCCGGCCGCACCATCCGCGCCGCGCTCGACGCGCTCGGTGACATCGGCCGCCCGCGCGCGGTACAGCTCGCGGTCCTCGTCGACCGCGGCCACCGCGAACTCCCGATCCGCGCCGACTACGTCGGCAAGAACCTCCCCACGTCGCTGCGGGAGACGGTCAAGGTGCAGCTCACCGAGGAGGACGGCCGCGACAGCGTGCTCCTCGGCCTCGGCGAGCCCGCCACGGCCGACGAGCGGTAGCGCCGGGCTCACCGCCCGGGCCCCGGCATCCCCCCACCAGGCCCGGACCCGTGCCGCCGCATGCCCGCCGGCCGCTCGCCCAGGCACCCCCATACCTCCTCGACCACGGAGAAACCGGATGAAGCGCCACCTCATCTCGGCCGCCGACCTCACGCGCGACGACGCCGTCCTGATCCTCGACACCGCCGAGGAGATGGCGCGGGTCGCCGACCGGCCGATCAAGAAACTGCCGACCCTGCGCGGCCGTACCGTCGTCAACCTCTTCTTCGAGGACTCGACACGGACCCGCATCTCCTTCGAGGCCGCCGCCAAGCGGCTCTCCGCCGACGTCATCAACTTCTCCGCCAAGGGATCCTCGGTCTCCAAGGGCGAGTCGCTCAAGGACACCGCCCTGACCCTGGAGGCGATGGGCGCGGACGCCGTCGTCATCCGCCACCACGCCTCCGGCGCCCCCTACCGGCTGGCCAACTCCGGGTGGATCGACGGGGCCGTCGTCAACGCCGGCGACGGCACCCACGAGCACCCCACCCAGGCACTGCTGGACGCCTTCACCATGCGCCGCCGCCTGGTCGGCCGCGACGCCGGACTGGGCGCCGACCTGGCCGGCCGCCGGATCACGGTCGTCGGCGACATCCTGCACAGCCGGGTGGCCCGCTCCAACGTCCACCTCCTGCACACCCTCGGCGCCCAGGTCACCCTGGTCGCCCCGCCCACCCTGGTGCCCATCGGCGTCGAGCGGTGGCCCTGCGAGGTCTCCTACGACCTCGACGCGGTGCTGCCCAAGTCCGACGCCGTGATGATGCTGCGCGTCCAGCGCGAGCGCATGAACGCCGCCTTCTTCCCCACCGAGCGCGAGTACGCCCGCCGGTACGGGCTCAACGGCGACCGGATGGCCCGGATGCCCGAACACGCCGTCGTCATGCACCCCGGCCCCATGAACCGGGGTATGGAGATCACCGCCGAGGTCGCCGACTCCGACCGCTGTACCGCGGTCGAACAGGTCGCCAACGGCGTCAGCATCCGGATGGCCGTCCTTTACCTGCTGCTCGGCGGCGCCGAACCCGCCGTTTCCCCCGCCGCCACCGCCCGCACCGAGGAGAACAACCAGTCATGAGCAAGATCCTGATCCGCGGTGCGAAGGTCCTCGGCGGCGAGCCGCAGGATGTCCTGATCGACGGCGAGACCATCGCGGCGGTCGGCACCGGGCTCGACGCCGCCGACGCCACCGTGATCGACGCCGACGGCAAGATCCTTCTGCCGGGCCTCGTCGACCTCCACACCCATCTGCGCGAGCCCGGCCGCGAGGACTCCGAGACCGTCCTCACCGGCACCCGCGCCGCGGCCACCGGCGGCTTCACGGCCGTCTTCGCCATGGCCAACACCTTCCCCGTCGCCGACACCGCGGGCGTCGTCGAGCAGGTCTGGCGGCTCGGCAAGGAGTCCGGCTACTGCGACGTGCAGCCCATCGGCGCCGTCACCGTCGGCCTGGAGGGCAAGAAGCTCGCCGAGCTGGGCGCCATGCACGAGTCGGCCGCCGGGGTGCGGGTCTTCTCCGACGACGGCAAGTGCGTGGACGACGCGGTGATCATGCGCCGCGCCCTGGAGTACGTGAAGGCCTTCGACGGCGTCGTGGCCCAGCACGCCCAGGAGCCCCGGCTGACCGAGGGCGCCCAGATGAACGAGGGCGTCGTCTCCGCCGAGCTGGGACTCGGCGGCTGGCCGGCCGTCGCCGAGGAGTCGATCATCGCCCGTGATGTGCTGCTCGCCGAGCACGTCGGCTCCCGGGTGCACATCTGCCACCTCTCCACCGCCGGCTCGGTCGAGATCGTCCGCTGGGCCAAGTCCCGCGGCATCGACGTGACCGCCGAGGTCACCCCGCACCACCTGCTCCTCACCGACGAGCTGGTGCGCTCGTACAACCCGGTCTACAAGGTCAACCCGCCGCTGCGCACCGAGGCCGACGTCATGGCTCTGCGCGCGGCGCTGGCCGACGGCACGATCGACATCGTCGCCACCGACCACGCCCCGCACCCGCACGAGGACAAGGACTGCGAGTGGGGCGCGGCGGCCATGGGCATGGTGGGGCTGGAGACCGCCCTGTCCGTCGTCCAGCACACGATGGTCGACACCGGTCTCCTGGACTGGGCGGCCGTCGCCGACCGGATGTCCGTCCGCCCGGCCGCCATCGGCCGCCTCGAAGGACACGGACGGCCGATCGCCGTGGGGGAGCCCGCCAACCTCACCCTGCTCGATTCCGCTTACCGTGGTGTCGTGGACCCCGCGGGCTTCGCCTCCCGCAGCCGCAACACCCCTTACGAGGGCCGCGAGCTGCCGGGTCGCGTCACCCACACCTTCCTGCGGGGCCGGGCGACGGTCGTGGACGGGAAACTCGCGTGACATCTGCACTGATCAATCTGGCGGCCGAACAGAAGTCGGCGGACGTCACCGACTGGGCCGCGCGCGTCGGCTGGGTCGTCGGGCTGCTGCTCTTCGTCGCGCTCGTCTACTGGCTGATGCGCGAGGGCTGGAAGTGGCGGGCCACGCTCCAGGGCGACCTGCCCGAGCTGCCCACCGCCCCCGCCGAGCCGGGCACCCCCGCGCTGACGATGACCGGCCGCTACCACGGCTCCACCACCGCCGGGCAGTGGCTCGACCGCGTGGTCGCCCACGGCCTCGGTACCCGCAGCCGCGTCGAACTCACCCTGACGGACCAGGGCCTCGACGTCGTCCGCCCCGGGGCGCGGGACTTCTTCGTCCCCGCGGACCGGCTGCGCGGCGCCCGGCTGGACAAGGGCATCGCCGGCAAGGTCCTCGCCGAGGGCGGCCTGCTGGTGATCACCTGGGAGCACGGCGGCCGGCAGCTGGACTCCGGCTTCCGCTCCGACCGGGCCGCCGAGCACGCCGCCTGGGTCGAGGCGATCACCTCGAACCCGGCACCGGTACCAACACCGCACAACGAGAACCAGACGGAAGGCGCACGATGACGACCTCCACCCGGGGAACCTCTTTCCGCGAGAAGGAGCTGCCCGCCGTACTCGTCCTGGAGGACGGCCGTACCTTCCGCGGCCGCGCCTACGGGGCCGTGGGGGTGACCTTCGGTGAGGCGGTCTTCAACACCGGCATGTCCGGCTACCAGGAGACCCTGACCGACCCCTCCTACCACCGCCAGGTGGTCGTCATGACCGCCCCGCACGTCGGCAACACCGGCGTCAACGACGAGGACCCCGAGTCCGGCCGCATCTGGGTCGCCGGTTACGTGGTGCGCGACCCCGCCCGGGTCTCCTCCAACTGGCGCGCACGCCGCTCCCTCGACGAGGAACTCGTCGCCCAGGGCGTCGTCGGCATCAGCGGCATCGACACCCGCGCCCTCACCCGCCACCTCCGCGAGAGCGGCGCCATGCGGGTCGGCATCTTCTCCGGCGACAGCCTGCCCGACGAGGCCACGATGCTCGCCGAGGTGCGCCGGGCCCCGGAGATGCAGGGCGCCGACCTCGCCGCCGAGGTCGCCACCAAGGAGGCGTACGTCGTCCCCGCGATCGGTGCGAAGAAGTTCACCGTCGCCGCGATCGACCTCGGCATCAAGGGCATGACCCCGCACCGGATGGCCGAGCGCGGCATCGAGGTGCACGTCCTGCCCGCCACCGCCACCGCCGAGGACGTCTACGCCCTCGACCCCGACGGGGTGTTCTTCTCCAACGGCCCGGGCGACCCGGCCACCGCCGACCACCCGGTCTCCGTGATGCGGACCGTCCTGGAGCGCAAGACGCCGCTCTTCGGCATCTGCTTCGGCAACCAGATCCTCGGCCGCGCGCTGGGCTTCGGCACCTACAAGCTCAAGTACGGCCACCGCGGCATCAACCAGCCCGTGCAGGACCGCACGACCGGCAAGGTCGAGGTCACCGCGCACAACCACGGGTTCGCCGTCGACGCCCCGCTCGACGCCCCGACCGACACCCCCTACGGGCGCGTCGAGGTCTCCCACGTCTGTCTCAACGACGACGTGGTCGAGGGGCTCCAGCTGCTCGACCAGCCCGCGTTCAGCGTTCAGTACCACCCCGAGGCGGCGGCCGGTCCGCACGACGCCGCTTACCTGTTCGACCGCTTCGTGAAGCTCATGGAGGGCCAGCGTGCCTAAGCGCACCGATATCCAGTCCGTCCTGGTCATCGGCTCCGGCCCGATCGTCATCGGCCAGGCAGCGGAGTTCGACTACTCCGGCACCCAGGCCTGCCGGGTGCTGAAGGCCGAGGGCCTGCGGGTCATCCTCGTCAACTCCAACCCGGCCACGATCATGACCGACCCGGAGATCGCCGACGCCACCTACGTCGAGCCGATCACCCCGGAGTTCGTGGAGAAGATCATCGCCAAGGAGCGCCCCGACGCGCTCCTGCCCACCCTCGGCGGCCAGACCGCGCTCAACACCGCGATCTCCATGCATGAGAACGGCGTACTGGAGAAGTACGGCGTCGAACTCATCGGCGCCAATGTCGAGGCGATCCACAAGGGCGAGGACCGCGACCTGTTCAAGGGCGTCGTCGAAGCCGTCCGCGCCAAGATCGGCCACGGCGAGTCCGCCCGCTCGGTCATCTGCCACACCATGGACGAGGTCATCGCGGGCGTCGACACGCTCGGCGGCTACCCCGTCGTCGTCCGCCCCTCCTTCACCATGGGCGGCGCCGGCTCCGGCTTCGCCCACGACGAGGACGAGCTGCGCCGCATCGCCGGCCAGGGCCTCACGCTCTCCCCGACCACCGAGGTCCTCCTGGAGGAGTCCATCCTCGGCTGGAAGGAATACGAGCTGGAGCTGATGCGCGACAAGAACGACAACGTCGTGGTCGTCTGCTCCATCGAGAACTTCGACCCGATGGGCGTGCACACCGGCGACTCGATCACCGTCGCCCCGGCGATGACGCTGACCGACCGCGAGTACCAGCGGCTGCGCGACATCGGCATCGCGATCATCCGCGAGGTCGGCGTCGACACCGGCGGCTGCAACATCCAGTTCGCCGTCAACCCCGACGACGGCCGGATCATCGTCATCGAGATGAACCCGCGCGTCTCGCGGTCCTCGGCGCTGGCCTCCAAGGCCACCGGCTTCCCGATCGCGAAGATCGCCGCCCGGCTCGCCGTCGGCTACACCCTCGACGAGATCCCGAACGACATCACCGAGAAGACCCCGGCGTCCTTCGAGCCCACGCTCGACTACGTCGTGGTCAAGGTGCCGCGCTTCGCCTTCGAGAAGTTCCCGGCCGCCGACGCCACGCTGACCACCACCATGAAGTCGGTCGGCGAGGCCATGGCCATCGGCCGTAACTTCACCGAGGCCCTGCAGAAGGCGCTGCGCTCGCTGGAGAAGAAGGGCTCGCAGTTCGACTTCGTCTCCGCGCCCGGTGCGAAGTCCGAGCTGCTCGCGAAGGCCGTCGTGCCGACCGACGGCCGGATCAACACCGTCATGGACGCCATCCGCGCCGGCGCGAGCCCGCGGGAGGTCTTCGACGCCACGAAGATCGACCCGTGGTTCGTCGACCAGCTCTTCCTGATCCACGAGATCGCCGAGGACCTCGCCGCGGCCGAGAAGCTGGAGCCGGGCATCCTCGCCCACGCCAAGCGGCACGGCTTCTCCGACGCCCAGATCGCCGCGATCCGGGGCCTGCGCGAGGACGTCGTCCGCGAGGTCCGGCACGCGCTCGGCGTCCGCCCGGTCTACAAGACGGTCGACACCTGCGCCGCCGAGTTCGCCGCGAAGACCCCGTACTTCTACTCCTCCTACGACGAGGAGTCCGAGGTCGCGCCGCGCGAGAAGCCCGCCGTGATCATCCTCGGCTCGGGTCCGAACCGCATCGGCCAGGGCATCGAGTTCGACTACTCCTGTGTCCACGCCTCCTTCGCGCTCAGCGACGCCGGCTACGAGACCGTGATGGTCAACTGCAACCCCGAGACCGTCTCCACCGACTACGACACCTCCGACCGGCTCTACTTCGAGCCGCTCACCCTGGAGGACGTCCTGGAGATCGTCCACGCCGAGACCCTCGCCGGTCCCGTCGCGGGCGTCATCGTCCAGCTCGGCGGCCAGACCCCGCTCGGCCTCGCCCAGGCCCTCAAGGACAACGGCGTGCCCATCGTCGGCACCTCGCCCGAGGCCATCGACCTCGCCGAGGAGCGCGGTGCCTTCGGCCGGGTGCTGACCGAGGCCGGGCTGCCCGCGCCGAAGTACGGCACCGCCTTCTCCTTCGAGGAGGCCAAGGGCATCGCCGCCGAGATCGGCTACCCCGTGATGGTCCGCCCGTCCTACGTGCTCGGCGGCCGCGGCATGGAGATCGTCTACGACGAGCCCTCGCTGGGCGAGTACCTCACCCGCCACGCCGGGCTGATCTCCGAGCACCCGGTCCTCATCGACCGCTTCCTCGACGACGCCATCGAGATCGACGTCGACGCGCTCTACGACGGCCACGAGCTCTACCTCGGCGGCGTCATGGAGCACATCGAGGAGGCCGGCATCCACTCCGGCGACTCCGCCTGCGCGCTGCCCCCGATCACCCTCGGCGGCCACGACATCAAGCGGCTGCGGGCCTCCACCGAGGCCATCGCCAAGGGCGTCGGCGTGCGCGGTCTGATCAACATCCAGTTCGCCATGGCCGGTGACATCCTCTACGTGCTGGAGGCCAACCCGCGCGCCTCCCGCACCGTGCCCTTCACCTCCAAGGCGACCGCCGTGCCGCTCGCCAAAGCCGCCGCCCGCATCTCGCTCGGCGCGACCGTCGCCGAGCTGCGCGCGGAGGGCATGCTGCCCAAGGAGGGTGACGGCGGCACCCTGCCGCTCGACGCGCCGATCTCCGTCAAGGAGGCCGTGCTGCCGTGGAGCCGCTTCCGCGACGCCTCCGGCCGCGGCGTGGACACCGTCCTCGGCCCGGAGATGCGCTCCACCGGTGAGGTCATGGGCATCGACACGGTCTTCGGCACGGCGTACGCCAAGTCGCAGGCCGGCGCCTACGGGGCGCTGCCCACCAAGGGCCGCGCGTTCGTCTCCGTCGCCAACCGCGACAAGCGCTCGATGATCTTCCCGGCCCGGGAGCTGGTCGCCCACGGCTTCGAGCTGCTCGCCACCTCCGGCACCGCCGAGGTGCTCAAGCGCAACGGCATCAACGCCACCGTCGTGCGCAAGCAGAGCGAGGGCGAGGGGCCCAACGGCGAGAAGACGATCGTCCAGCTCATCCACGACGGCCAGGTCGACCTGATCGTCAACACCCCGTACGGCACCGGCGGCCGTCTCGACGGCTACGAGATCCGCACCGCCGCGGTCGCCCGCGCGGTGCCGTGCCTGACGACGGTCCAGGCCCTCGCGGCCGCCGTCCAGGGCATCGAGGCGCTGACCCGCGGTGACGTGGGAGTGCGCTCGCTGCAGGAGCACGCGGAGACCCTGACCGCGGCCCGGCAGTAGCCCTCCCCCCGCCCACCCGCCCCGCGAAGGGGCGGGTGGGCGGCCCCGACGGATGTCCCGCTCGCCCAACGAAGGTCTGGCCCTCCATGTACTCCCTCCTGTTCCGACTGCTCTTCCAGCGCATGGACCCCGAGCGAGCCCACCACCTCGCCTTCGGCTGGATCCGCCGCGTCGCGGGCATCCCCGTGCTGCGCACCTTCGTCGCGGCGGTCCTCGCGCCCCGCCACAAGGCGCTGCGCACCGAGGCGTTCGGCCTGCGCATGCACGGTCCCTTCGGCCTCGCCGCCGGCTTCGACAAGAACGCCGCCGCCATCGACGGCATGACGATGCTCGGCTTCGACCACGTCGAGATCGGCACCGTCACCGCGCGGCCGCAGCCCGGCAACCCCAAGAAGCGGCTCTTCCGCCTCGTCGCGGACCGCGCGCTCGTCAACCGCATGGGCTTCAACAACGACGGTTCGGCCGCCGTGGCCGAACGCCTGGCGGCCCGCGCGGCGGCCCTCGGCCACAAGCCCGGCCGCACCACCGTCGGCGTCAACATCGGTAAGACCAAGGCCGTGCCCGAGGAGGAGGCCGTCGCCGACTACGTCACCTCCACCGAGCGCCTCGCCGCCCACGCCGACTACCTGGTCGTCAACGTCTCCTCCCCGAACACCCCGGGGCTGCGGAACCTCCAGGCCACCGAGGCGCTGCGGCCGCTGCTGACCGCCGTGCGCGAGGCCGCCGACCGCACGGTCACCACCCGGCGCGTGCCGCTGCTGGTGAAGATCGCCCCCGACCTCGCCGACGAGGACGTCGACGCCGTCGCCGACCTCGCCGTCGAGCTGGGCCTGGACGGCATCATCGCCACCAACACCACCATCGCCCGCGACGGGCTCGGCCTGAAGACCCCGAAGCGCACCGTCGAGGCCATCGGGGCCGGCGGACTGTCCGGCGCCCCCCTCAAGGCCCGCTCGCTGGAGGTCCTGAGCCGCCTGTACGCCCGCGTGGGGGACCGGATCACCCTCGTGGGCGTCGGGGGCATCGAGACCGCCGACGACGCCTGGGAGCGCATCCTGGCGGGCGCCACCCTCGTCCAGGGCTACAGCGCCTTCATCTACGAGGGCCCCTTCTGGTGCCGGAAGATCCACCGGGGCCTGGCCGAGAAGCTCGCCGCCAGCCCCTACGCCACCCTCGCCGAGGCCGTCGGCGCCGAGACCCGGAAGGCAGCCGCATGACCTCCCCGACCCCGCCGGTGCCCTTCGGCGCCCGGCTGCGCCAGGCCATGGACGAGCGCGGCCCGCTGTGCGTCGGCATCGACCCGCACGCCGCCCTGCTCGCCGACTGGGGGCTGTCCGACGACATCGCCGGCCTGGAGCGCTTCACCCGCACCGTCGTCGAGGCCCTGGCCGACCGCGTCGCCGTCCTCAAGCCCCAGTCCGCCTTCTTCGAGCGCTTCGGCTCGCGCGGCATCGCCGTCCTGGAGCGGGCCGTCGCCGACTCCCGGGAGGCCGGCGCGCTGGTCCTGATGGACGCCAAGCGCGGCGACATCGGCTCGACCATGGCCGCCTACGCCGCGACCTACCTCGACCCGTCCTCGCCGCTCTTCTCGGACGCCGTCACCGTCAGCCCCTACCTGGGATACGGCTCGCTGCGCCCCGCCCTGGACCTGGCCCGCGAGAGCGGCACCGGAGTCTTCGTCCTCGCGCTCACCTCGAACCCGGAGGGCGCCGAGGTCCAGCACGCGGTGCGTGCCGGGGGCGCGAGCGTCGCGGCGACGATGCTGGAGCACGTGAAGGCCGAAAACGCCGGTGCCACGCCCATGGGCTCGTACGGTGCGGTGGTCGGCGCGACGCTGGGCGACACGCTCGGCGCGGCCGGCGTGGGCCTCGCGATCAACGGCCCGCTGCTCGCCCCGGGCATCGGCGCGCAGGGCGCCACCCCCGCCGACCTGCCCCGGGTCTTCGGCTCGGCCGTCCGCGACGTCGTCCCGAACGTCAGCCGCGGGGTGCTGCGGCACGGTCCCGACGTGACGGCGCTGCGTGCGAGTGCCGCACGGTTCGCCGGGGAGGTACGGGACGCGGTGGACACGGCAGGGGCGCGTTAACGCCAAATTTGTTGGTCCGTATGTCCGGAAAAGTCCTGGTCGAGAGAGTCTGACCAGGACTTTTCGTCTGTTCTCGCTGACTGGAGGGGGATCGGCCGCTAGTCTCCGACGAGAGCGAACGAGCAAGCGCGTTGTTCGTTGCTCCGCAGGTGTGGGCCGACTAGGTTCCTCACCGGTCCTTATCCGACAGTTCGACATCCGAGGTGACGTAGGCGTGGCTCTTCCGCCCCTTACCCCTGAACAGCGCGCAGCCGCGCTCGAGAAGGCCGCCGCGGCTCGCCGGGAGCGCGCCGAGGTCAAGAATCGACTCAAGCACTCCGGCGCCTCGCTGCATGACGTGATCCAGCAGGGTCAGGTGAACGAGGTCATCGGCAAGATGAAGGTCAGCGCTCTCCTGGAGAGCCTTCCCGGTGTGGGCAAGGTCCGCGCCAAGCAGATCATGGAGCGGCTCGGCATTTCCGAGAGCCGCCGTGTGCGGGGGCTCGGCACGAATCAGATCGCCTCTCTTGAGCGTGAGTTCGGCGGCAAAGCCGCCTGACGTTCTCAGGCACTCCCGGGAACCGGGATAATCGCTGCATGAGTACTGCAGTCTCCCGGGGGACGTCCCCCGTCCCCCCGGCCGGACAACCGCGGCTGACCGTGCTCTCCGGCCCCTCCGGGGTCGGTAAGAGCACGGTCGTCGCCCATATGCGCAAGGCCCACCCCGAGGTATGGCTCTCGGTCTCCGCCACCACCCGCAAGCCGCGGCCCGGTGAGCGGGACGGCGTCCATTACTTCTTCGTCGACGACGGGGAGTTCGACAAGCTCGTCGCCAACGGCGAACTGCTGGAGTGGGCCGAGTTCGCGGGCAACCGCTACGGCACGCCCCGGCAGGCGGTGCTCGACCGCCTGGAGGCGGGCGAGCCCGTCCTGCTGGAGATCGACCTCCAGGGCGCGCGGCTGGTCCGCACGTCGATGCCGGAGGCTCAGCTGGTCTTCCTCGCCCCGCCGAGCTGGGACGAGCTGGTCCGCCGGCTCACCGGCCGCGGCACCGAGTCGCCCGAGGTCATCGAGCGTCGGCTGGGCGCCGCGAAGGTCGAGCTGGCGGCCGAGGCCGAGTTCGATGTGACGCTGGTCAACACCTCCGTCGAGGACGTCGCGCGTGAGCTGCTAGCCTTGCTGCGTTGAGCTGGGGTTGGCTCAAGAGAATTGTGCCGACCCGAGCCCGCACGGCTTTACCTCCTTCTCCACCCCCCTTCGGAAGGCAGAGAGTGTCCTCTTCCATCACCGCGCCCGAGGGCATCATCAACCCGCCGATTGATGAGCTGCTCGAGGCAACCGACTCGAAGTACAGCCTGGTGATCTACGCCGCCAAGCGTGCGCGCCAGATCAACGCGTACTACTCGCAGCTCGGCGAGGGCCTGCTGGAGTACGTCGGCCCGCTGGTGGACACCCACGTCCACGAGAAGCCGCTCTCCATCGCGCTCCGCGAGATCAACGCGGGCCTGCTGACCTCCGAGGCCATCGAGGCCCCGGCTCAGTAAGCGTTCGGTTTTCACCACCACAGGCCCGGCAGCGCAGCTGCCGGGCCTGTGGTGTGTCATAGACCGTAACGACCACACGTACGACTGCGCGGGGAGAAGCGAAGCGATGGACAAGCCCAAGGTCGTCCTGGGGGTCAGCGGCGGGATCGCCGCCTACAAGGCGTGCGAGCTGCTGCGCCGGCTCACCGAGTCGGGCCACGACGTCCGGGTCGTACCGACCGCGTCGGCGCTGCACTTCGTGGGGGAGGCCACCTGGTCCGCCCTGTCCGGCCACCCGGCGGGCACCGAGGTGTGGGAGAGCGTCCACGAGGTGCCGCACGTGCGGATCGGGCAGGAGGCCCAGCTCGTCGTCGTGGCGCCCGCCACCGCCGACATGCTCGCCAAGGCCGCCCACGGCCTCGCCGACGACCTGCTGACCAACACCCTGCTCACCGCGCGCTGCCCGGTCGTCTTCGCCCCGGCGATGCACACCGAGATGTGGGAGAACCCGGCCACCCAGGAGAACGTCGCCACCCTGCGCCGCCGGGGCGCGGTCGTCATCGAGCCGGCCGTCGGCCGGCTGACCGGCGTCGACACCGGCAAGGGCCGGCTGCCGGAGCCGGGCGAGATCTTCGAGGTGTGCCGCCGGGTGCTGGCGCGTGGTGCCGGGCGGCCCGTGGCGGACCTGGTCGGCCGCCACGTGGTGATCAGCGCGGGCGGCACCCGCGAGCCGCTCGACCCGGTCCGCTTCCTCGGCAACCGCTCCTCGGGCAAGCAGGGGTACGCCCTGGCCCGCACGGCCGTCGCCCGGGGGGCCCGGGTGACGCTCGTCGCCGCCAACAGCGAGCTGCCGGACCCGGCCGGCGCGGACGTCGTCCGGGTCGGCACGGCGGTGCAGATGCGCGAGGCCGTCCTGGCGGCCGCGGCGGACGCCGACGCCGTGGTGATGGCGGCCGCGGTGGCCGATTTCCGGCCCGCGCGGTACGCCGAGGGCAAAATCAAGAAGCGTGACGGCCTGGAACCGGAGCCGGTCGCGCTCGTCCGCAACCCCGACATCCTCGCCGAGGTCTCGGCGGACCGGGCCCGCCCGGGACAGGTCGTCGTCGGCTTCGCGGCCGAGACCGACGAAGTGTTGGCCAACGGTCGGGCCAAGCTCGCCCGAAAGGGCTGTGACCTGCTGGTTGTCAATGAGGTGGGGGAGCGCAAGACGTTCGGTTCCGAGGAGAACGAGGCCGTGGTGCTCGGGGCGGACGGCAGCGAGACCGTGGTCCCCCACGGGCCCAAGGACGACCTCGCCGAGACGGTCTGGGACCTGGTGGCACCGCGGCTCTCCTGAGTTCCCCGGGGCCGGGTGTCGCAGGTCACGCCGGTCGTGATGCGCGACGGGATGCCCCAACCACGAGAACGCCGGATAAACTGACCTCCGGATCCGCGTCGAGCGCAGCTCTCGGCCGGGTCCATAAATGATCAGCCAGCAGCCGCTGCAACCCCAGGGAGCGATGTGTCCCGCCGCCTGTTCACCTCGGAGTCCGTGACCGAGGGTCACCCCGACAAGATCGCTGACCAGATCAGTGACACCATTCTCGACGCGCTCCTGAAGGAGGACCCGACGTCCCGGGTCGCCGTCGAGACCTTGATCACCACGGGCCTCGTGCACGTGGCCGGCGAGGTGACGACGAAGGCCTACGCGCCGATCGCCACGCTGGTGCGCAACAAGATCCTCGAGATCGGTTACGACTCGTCCAAGAAGGGCTTCGACGGCGCCTCCTGCGGCGTCTCGGTCTCCATCGGCGCGCAGTCGCCGGACATCGCACAGGGTGTCGACACCGCGTACGAGCAGCGCGTCGAGGGCGACGAGGACGAGCTCGACAAGCAGGGCGCCGGCGACCAGGGCCTGATGTTCGGCTACGCCTGCGACGAGACCCCCGAGCTGATGCCGCTGCCGATCCACCTGGCGCACCGGCTCTCCCGCCGGCTGTCGGAGGTCCGCAAGAACGGGACCATCCCCTACCTGCGCCCCGACGGCAAGACCCAGGTCACCATCGAGTACGACGGCAACAAGGCCGTGCGTCTGGACACCGTGGTCGTCTCCTCGCAGCACGCGTCCGACATCGACCTGGACTCGCTGCTCGCTCCCGACATCCGCGAGTTCGTCGTCGAGCACGTCCTCAAGGAGCTGATCGAGGACGGCATCAAGCTCGACACCGAGGGCTACCGCCTCCTGGTCAACCCGACCGGCCGCTTCGAGATCGGCGGCCCGATGGGCGACGCCGGCCTGACCGGCCGCAAGATCATCATCGACACCTACGGCGGCATGGCCCGCCACGGTGGCGGTGCCTTCTCCGGCAAGGACCCGTCCAAGGTCGACCGCTCGGCCGCCTACGCGATGCGCTGGGTCGCGAAGAACGTGGTCGCCGCCGGTCTCGCCACGCGCTGCGAGGTGCAGGTCGCGTACGCGATCGGCAAGGCCGAGCCGGTGGGTCTGTTCGTCGAGACCTTCGGGACCGCCACGGTCGAGGTCGAGAAGATCGAGACCGCGATCGCCGAGGTCTTCGATCTGCGTCCGGCCGCGATCATCCGCGACCTGGACCTGCTGCGTCCGATCTACGCGCAGACCGCCGCGTACGGTCACTTCGGCCGTGAGCTGCCCGACTTCACGTGGGAGCGCACGGACCGGGTGGACGCCCTGAAGAAGGCCGCCGGCCTGTAGTACCCCCTGGCACGGCACGGCCCCGGACCGACGCGTCGGTCCGGGGCCGTCGTGCTGCCCGGGGGCCGCACCGCCGGCGCGCCGATGCGCCGGGCGGGTACCTCGGCGGCAGGCCGCCCCTGTCAGTGGCGTCTGCTAAGACTGAGGCTGTGAGCAGCGAGAACGGGCGCCCCGGGGAGAGCGCGGGGGAGCAGGCGGAGCAGCTCGCGTTCATGCGCGAGACCGTACGCAAGGCCAAGGTGCCGCGAGCCAAGCCGCGCACCTGGCGGGGGGCCGAGCTGGCCAAGGAGCTGCCCGTCGCACGGGTGCTGGTCGACAAGGGCCCGGTCCATCTCGACCGGCTCTGGGACTACGCCGTGCCCGCCGAGCTGGACGCCGACGCCCGGCCCGGCACCCGGGTGCGGGTGCGGTTCGGGGCCGGTACGTCGAACGTACGGGAGGGGCGTCGCGAGGGCGGGGGCCTGCTCGACGGCTACATCGTCGAGCGGATAGCCGAGTCCGACTACCGCGGGCCCCTGGCGGCCATCGCCCAGGTCCTGTCACCCGAGCCGGTGCTCACCCCCGCGCTCTTCGAACTCTGCCGGTCGGTAGCCGACCGCTACGCCGGGTCCCTCGCGGACGTCCTGCAGCTGGCGGTGCCGCCGCGGCACGCCCGGATCGAGGCGGAGCCGTCGCCCGAGCCCGTCCCCCCGCCGTCGGCGCCGGAGCCCGGCTCCTGGGACCGGTATCCGACCGGACCCGCCTATCTCGACGCCGTCGCCCGTGGTGACGCCCCGCGCGCGGTGTGGACCGCGCTGCCCGGCCCGCACTGGGCACAGGAGCTGGCGCGGGCGGCGACGGCGGCGCTGTCGGCGGGCCGCGGTGCGTTGATCGTCGTGCCGGACGGCCGTGCGGCCGGCCGGGTCGACGCCGAGCTGACCGCTCTGCTCGGCGCGGGGCGCCATGTTCTGCTGACCGCCGAGGTCGGGCCGGAGGAGCGGTACCGCCGCTGGCTGGCGGTCAGCCGGGGGTCCGTACGGGCCGTGGTGGGGACCCGGGCCGCGATGTTCGCCCCGGTGCGCGACCTCGGACTCGTGGCCATCTGGGACGACGGGGACTCCAGCCACAGCGAGCAGCACGCCCCGCACCCGCACGCCCGCGAGGTGCTGGTCTCGAGAGCGGTCAACGAGAAGGCGGCGTTCCTCCTCGGCGGCTTCGGCTGCACGGTGGAGGCGGCCCAGCTGGCCGCCACCGGCTGGGCGTTGCCGCTGGCCGCGAACCGGGAGCGGGTACGGGCCACGGCCCCCCGGGTCCGTACGGTGAGCGACGGGGACATCGCGCGGGACGAGGCCGCGCGCGCGGCCCGGCTGCCTTCGCTCGCCTGGCAGGCCGCGCGCGAGGGGCTCAAGCACGGCCCGGTGCTCGTCCAGGTGCCGCGACGCGGGTACGTACCGAGGCTGGCCTGCGAGCGGTGCCGGGAGCCCGCGCGCTGCGCGCACTGCTCCGGGCCCTTGGAGGCCCGGGGTGACGACGGGCGGCTGCACTGCGGCTGGTGCGGGGAGGAGACACTCGGCTGGCACTGCGCGGAGTGCGGCGGCACGAGAATGCGTGCGCAGGTCGTGGGGGCGCGGCGGACGGCGGAGGAGCTGGGGCGGGCGTTTCCCTCCGTGCCCGTGCGCACCTCGGGGCGGGACCATGTGCTGGACGTGGTACCGGGCGAGCCTGCCCTGATCATCTCCACTCCGGGTGCCGAGCCCGTGGCCGAGGGCGGCTATGCCGCCGCGCTCCTGCTCGACGGCTGGGCCTTGCTGGGCTTTCCCGATCTGCGGGCCGGTGAGGAGGCGCTGCGGCGCTGGCTCGGCGCGGCGGCGCTGGTGCGGGGCCAGGAAGCGGGAGGCACCGTCGTCATCGTGGCGGAGCCGACGCTCCGGCCGGTCCAGGCACTGGTCCGGTGGGATCCCGCCGGGCACGCCGTGCGGGAGCTGGCCGACCGCAAGGAACTGGGCTTTCCGCCGGTGTCCCGGATGGCCGCGGTGTCCGGCCCTCCGGGGGACGTGGCGGAGCTGATCGCCGCCGCGGAACTGCCGGACGGCGCGGAGGTGCTCGGCCCCGTCCCGCTGCCGATGACCGTCCCGGGCCGCCCGCGCCGCACGGGTGCCCCGCCGCCCGGGGAGCACTGGGAGCGGGCGCTGGTGCGGGTGTCCCCGGGCCGGGGGGCGGCGCTCGCCGCCGCGCTCAAGACGGCTCAGGCCACCCGGCTGGCGCGAGCGCGCCGGAAGGACGAGCCGGTGTGGCTGCGCATCGACCCGCCGGACATCGGTTAGCCGGGCCCCGGCAAGCTCGCCAAGCTCGGCACGCTCGCCGCGCTCGGCAAGGCGGCCTCCCCGACAGGGGCGAGGGCGGCAGCGAAGGCGCGTGCCGCCCTCGGACGCGGTGCCGCGTCGGGGTGAGCCGGGGTGGTGGGCCGGCCGTCAGCCGTTGCGCGGGCCCGGGAAGGCCGGCGGGCGGGGCTCGTCGCGGTGCGGCACGGGCGGCTGGCCCGGCATGGAGCGGGCGGCGGGGACGATCGGCACGGACTGCGGCTCGGCGGTGCGCACCGCCTCGGCACCTTCGGCGGAGACCTGGCCGCTGCTGCGGCGGGCGCCGTAACGGCGGTGCACCGCCTGCTTGGTGACGCCGAGCGCCGAACCCACCGCGTCCCACGAGAAGCCCAGCGAGCGGTCGAAGTCCACCGCCGCCGTCACCAGCGTCTCGACGCTGTCGCGCAGTTCCTGCGCCAGCCGGACGGTCGGGGCGGGTGCGCGGCCGTAGACGACGAAGCCCGCGGAGGGGCCGGTGCGGCGGGGGCGGTAGACATTGCCCAGCTGGGCGGTGAGGGTACGCAGCGCGTCCACCTGTCGGCGGACCCGCTCGATGTCCCGCACCAGAAGATGCAGGCTGGCCCGTGCCTGGGCGTCGTGGGTTGCGTGGTCGGCCATGAACAAGCCTCTCGGACCGGCGGTGGAAAGGACGGAGAAAGCGGAACAAACGGAAAAGGCGTGAGCGGACCGAGAACGGGAGCGGGCCGCGACAGCGGCCCGTTTTCGGTCAATCTCTCTTGACCACAACGCGCCACAGCCCGCCGGGTCACGGTATGGGGGCGCACGTCCGATGAAATGGGGCGCGCGACGGCCCCATACGCCCCTCGGTTCCGGCCCGCCGGGAGGCACCGGACCCCGCCTCGCGCCCCCGTCCGCCGTGCCGTGGTCCGCCTGTGATCACCGCACTAGACTGGGGCGCCGTTCCGCTCGGCGCTTGAGAGGTAGTTCGCCACCCATGAGGCTCGTCTTCGCCGGTACCCCCGAGGTCGCCGTACCCGCCCTCGACGCCCTGCTCGCCTCGGACCGGCACGAGGTCGTCGCCGTGGTCACCCGGCCCGACGCCCCCGCCGGGCGCGGCCGCCGGCTCGTCGCGAGCCCCGTCGCCCAGCGCGCGGAAGAGGCCGGGATCGAGGTGCTCAAGCCCGCCAAGCCGCGCGAGCCGGAATTCCTCGCCCGGCTGCGCGAGATCGCCCCCGACTGCTGCCCGGTCGTCGCCTACGGCGCGCTGCTGCCCAAGGCCGCCCTGGAGATCCCCGCCCACGGCTGGGTCAACCTGCACTTCTCCCTGCTGCCCGCGTGGCGGGGCGCGGCCCCCGTGCAGCACGCGGTCCTCGCGGGCGACGAGGTCACCGGAGCCTCCACCTTCCTGATCGAGGAGGGGCTCGACTCCGGGCCCGTCTACGGCGTGCTCACCGAGCGGGTCCGGCCCACCGACACCAGCGGCGACCTGCTCACCCGGCTCGCGTTCGCCGGCTCCGGGCTGCTGCTCGCGACCATGGACGGCATCGAGGACGGCACGCTCAAGGCCGTCCCGCAGCCCGCCGACGGCATCTCCCTCGCCCCGAAGATCAACGTCGAGGACGCCCAGCTGGACTGGTCCGCGCCCGCCCTGCGCGTGGACCGCGTGGTGCGCGGCTGCGCCCCCGCGCCCGGTGCCTGGACGCTCTTCCGAGGCGAGCGGCTGAAGGTCATGTCGGTGGCCCCGGCCACCGACCGCACTGATCTGACGCCCGGCGAGATGGCCGCCGCGAAGAACTCCGTGCACGTCGGCACCGGTTCGCACGCCGTGGAGCTGCTGTGGGTCCAGCCGCAGGGCAAGAAGCCGATGAAGGCGCCCGACTGGGCCCGCGGCGTCCGTATCGCCGCAGGCGAGCGGCTCGGCGGGGAGTAGGCGCAGCGCGTACGCTGTACCCCTTCACCACCCCAGCTCCGGAGCACCTTTCGTGAACGATCGCGCGCCGCGTCGCCCCTCCAGCCGCACTGCGAAGCCCTACCGCCGTCCCCAGCGGGACCCGGTGCGGATCCTGGCCTTCGAGGCCCTGCGGGCCGTGGACGAGCGGGACGCGTACGCCAACCTCGTGCTGCCGCCCCTGCTGCGCAAGGCCCGGGAGGGCGGCGACTTCGACGCGCGGGACGCCGCGCTCGCCACGGAGCTGGTCTACGGCACACTCCGCCGCCAGGGCACCTACGACGCGATCATCGCGTCCTGCGTCGACCGGCCGCTGCGCGAGGTGGACCCGCCGGTGCTGGACGTGCTCAGCCTCGGCGCGCACCAATTGCTCGGTACGCGCATCCCCGCCCACGCCGCGGTGTCGGCCAGCGTCGAGCTGGCACGGGTCGTCCTCGGCGACGGGCGGGCCAAGTTCGTCAACGCGGTGCTTCGGAAGATCACCGCTCATGACCTCGACGGGTGGCTTGAACGAGTCGCTCCGCCGTACGAGGACGACCCCGAGGCGCATCTCGCCGTCGTCCACTCGCACCCCCGCTGGATCGTCTCCGCCCTCTGGGACGCCCTCGGCGGCGGCCGGGCCGGCATCGAGGACCTGCTGGAGGCCGACAACGAACGGCCCGAGGTCACCCTCGTCGCCCGCCCCGGGCGCTCGACGCCCGAGGAACTGCTCGCCGCGGTGGGCGAGGACTCCGGCCTGCCCGGCCGCTGGTCGCCCTACGCCGTGCGACTCGCCGAGGGCGGTGAGCCCGGTGCGCTGCAAGCCGTCGCGGAGGGCCGCGCGGGCGTCCAGGACGAGGGCAGCCAGCTCGTCGCGCTCGCCCTGGCGGCCGCCCCGGTGGAGGGCCCCGACGCCCGCTGGCTCGACGGCTGCGCGGGCCCCGGCGGCAAGGCCGCGATGCTCGGCGCGCTCGCCGCGCGGCGCGGCGCGAGCCTGCTGGCCTCCGAGAAGCAGCCGCACCGCGCCCGGCTCGTCGAGCGGGCCCTGGCCGGCAACCCCGGCCCGTACCAGGTCATCGCCGCGGACGGCACCCGCCCGCCGTGGCGCCCGGGATCCTTCGACCGGGTCCTCGTCGACGTGCCCTGCACCGGCCTGGGCGCGCTGCGCCGCCGCCCCGAGGCCCGCTGGCGCCGCCGCCCCGAGGACCTGGACGGCTTCGCGCCCCTCCAGCGCGGGCTGCTGCGCGAGGCGCTGGCCGCCGTCCGGGTCGGTGGCGTCGTCGGCTACGCGACCTGTTCCCCGCACCCCGCCGAGACCCGCGCGGTCGTCGAGGACGTCCTCAAGGGCCGCGGCGGCCCGGCGGCGAGCGCCGAGTGGATCGACGCCCGTCCCCTGATGCCCGGCGTCCCCGCGCTGGGCGACGGCCCCGACGTCCAGCTGTGGCCGCACATGCACGGCACGGACGCGATGTACCTGGCCCTGCTGCGCCGGACGGCCTGACGGCCGGTGGCGGTCCCCTGCGGGTGCCATGGTGTGCGCACCTCCGCTGCGCGGCGGTGTCCTCAATCGCCGGACGGGCTGAAATGCAGCCCGTCCGGCGATTGAGGACACCGCACAGCAGCCCGTCCGGCGATCGAGGACGCGCCCGCAGGGCGCCCGAACCGTTCGTTCCGCCAAGCCGGCGGAGCCGATTGCTGACTCCGGCGTCAAGACCGCGGCAAAGGCATGGCAGGCTTGGGGCATGGCCGTGCAGATCAACCCCAGCATCCTGTCCGCGGACTTCGCCCGCCTCGCCGACGAGGCGGAGGCCGTGAAGGGCGCCGACTGGCTCCATGTCGACGTGATGGACAATCACTTCGTGCCCAACCTCACGCTCGGCGTGCCGATCGTCGAGTCGCTGAGCCGGGCCACCGAGACACCGCTGGACTGCCATCTGATGATCGCGGACCCGGACCGCTGGGCGCCGCAGTACGTCGAGGCCGGGGCGGGGTCCGTCACCTTCCACGCCGAGGCCGCCGCCGCGCCGGTGCGCCTCGCGCGGGAGATCCGGGCCAAGGGGGCGCGGGCGTCGATGGCGCTCAAGCCCGCGACGCCGATCGAGCCGTACGAGGATCTGCTGCCCGAGCTGGACATGCTGCTGATCATGACGGTGGAGCCCGGTTTCGGCGGGCAGGCGTTCCTCGACATCATGCTTCCCAAGATCCGCCGGACCCGTGAGCTGATCTCGCGACACGGTCTGGAGCTGTGGCTCCAGGTCGACGGCGGGGTCTCGGCCGACACCATCGAGCGGTGCGCGGAGGCCGGTGCGGACGTCTTCGTCGCCGGATCCGCCGTCTACGGCAAGGACGACCCGGCCGCGGCCGTGCGCGCGCTGCGCGCGCAGGCGGAGGGCGCCACCGCCGCGGCGGCCTGGGCCTGCGCGCACTGAGCCCTTGGCCCCGCTCGCCCGAAATGCTGAGGGCGAAGGTCAAGGGCTGATCAAGGACCGCCGTTTCTGACAGGATGACGGTGATACGTCCACAGCTTCAACGTAGTGAGGAGACCGCGGTGTCGACGGGCCGTTCAGCCACGCCGATGGGGCCCGCCGAGCTGGTGCAGGCGGCGGCCATGGCCCGCCGCTTCTACCTCGAGGGCAAGTCGAAGATCCAGATCGCCGAGGAGTTCGGCGTGAGCCGCTTCAAGGTGGCCCGGGTGCTGGAGACCGCCCTCGAGCGCGATCTCGTGCGGATCGAGATCCGGGTGCCCGCCGAGCTGGACGCGGAGCGTTCCGACGCGCTGCGGGCCCGCTACGGCCTGCGGCACGCGGTCGTCGTCGAGTCCCCGGCCGACGCGAGCGACGACGCTCCCGATCCGGAGAACCTCGGCGAGGTGGCCGCCGACCTGCTCGGCGAACTGGTGAACGAGGGCGATGTGCTCGGCCTCGCCTGGGGCCGCTCGACCATCCACATGGCCGCGGCCCTGCACCGGCTGCCGCCGTGCACGGTCGTCCAGCTCACCGGCGTCTACGACGCGGGCACCGCCGAGCGCGGCTCGGTGGAGGCCGTGCGCCGGGCGGCGCAGGTGTCCGGCGGCGAGGCGCACCCGATCTACGCCCCGATGCTGCTGCCCGACTCCGCCACCGCCGCGGCGCTGCGCGGCCAGACGGGCATCGCCCGCGCCTTCGACTACTTCGACAAGGTCACCGTCGCGGCCGTCTCCATCGGCTCCTGGGCGCCGGGCATCTCCACCGTCTACGACATGCTCGGCGAGGAGGAGCGCGCGCACTACGCCTCGCTGGGCGCGGCCGCCGAGATGTCCGCGCACCTCTTCGACGCCGAGGGCCGTCGCATCGGCCGTGACCTGGGCGAGCGCTGCATCACCGTCGAGGCGGACCGGCTGCGTCGCATACCGGAGGTCGTCGCGATCGCCGGCGGGCTCCGCAAGGCGGCGGCGATCGGCGCGGTGCTGCGCTCCGGGCTGGTCACCAGCCTGGTCACGGACACCGCCGCCGCGGACTATCTGCTGCTGGAGACCGGCCCGGGCCCCCGCCCGGCCCTGGACCGGGCGGACCCGGACGGCGCGTAGCGCCTGGCCGGCGGCTCTTCGCGGGCCCCCGGGCGCCCGCCCCCGGCGTTTGGAGCATCGGATAACGCCGTCCCGTGGAGCCTGGACGTTCATCCCGGGCAGGGCATTCGCACCGGCGTGGGAGAATGAAGTACGTGCTCTTTCCTCGGCATGAGCTTGTCGAGGGTCACCTCCGAACGACTTGGATGTTCAGCACGTGCGTTTCCTCAATGACCAGAAGCCGCCGTACGACCTGACGTACGACGATGTGTTCATGGTGCCGAGCCGCTCCGCGGTCGGTTCCCGGCAGGGCGTCGACCTGTCGGCGCCGGACGGGACCGGCACCACCATCCCGCTCGTGGTCGCCAACATGACCGCGATCGCAGGCCGGCGGATGGCCGAGACGGTCGCCCGCCGCGGTGGCCTCGTCGTCATCCCGCAGGACATTCCGATCGAGGTCGTCACCGACGTCATCTCCTGGGTCAAGAGCCGGCACCTGGTGCTGGACACCCCCATCGTCCTCGCGCCCACCCAGACCGTCGCCGACGCGCTGTCGCTGCTGCACAAGCGGGCGCACGGCGCGGGCGTCGTCGTCGACGGCGAGCACCGCCCGGTCGGCGTCGTCACCGAGTCGGACCTGACCGGTGTGGACCGCTTCACCCAGCTGACCGAGGTCATGTCGACGGAGCTGGTGCTCCTCGACGCCGACATCGACCCGCGCGAGGCGTTCAACCGGCTCGACGCGGCGCACCGCAAGCTGGCCCCCGCGGTCGACAAGGACGGCCGCCTCGCCGGCATCCTGACCCGCAAGGGCGCCCTGCGCGCGACGCTCTACACCCCCGCCACCGACGCGGACGGCAAGCTGCGCATCGCGGCGGCCGTCGGCATCAACGGCGATGTGGCCGGCAAGGCCAAGCAGCTGCTGGAGGCGGGCGCGGACACGATCGTCGTGGACACCGCGCACGGCCACCAGGAGTCGATGATCAGCGCGATCAAGGCCGTCCGCGCGCTCGACCCGCGGGTCCCGATCGTGGCGGGCAACATCGTCGCCGCCGAGGGCGTGCGCGACCTCATCGAGGCCGGCGCGGACATCATCAAGGTCGGTGTGGGCCCCGGCGCCATGTGCACCACCCGCATGATGACCGGTGTCGGCCGACCGCAGTTCTCCGCCGTCCTGGAGTGCGCCGCCGAGGCCAAGAAGTTCGGCAAGCACGTCTGGGCCGACGGTGGTGTCCGTCACCCGCGTGACGTCGCCATGGCGCTCGCCGCCGGCGCGTCCAACGTGATGGTCGGCTCCTGGTTCGCCGGTACCTACGAGTCCCCGGGCGACCTCCAGCAGACCGCCGAGGGCCGGCTGTACAAGGAGAGCTTCGGCATGGCCTCGGCCCGCGCCGTGCGCAACCGCACCAGCGAGGAGTCGGCCTACGACCGGGCGCGCAAGAGCCTGTTCGAGGAGGGCATCTCCACCTCCCGGATGTTCCTCGACCCGGCCCGCCCGGGCGTCGAGGACCTGATCGACTCGATCATCGCGGGCGTCCGCTCCTCCTGCACCTACGCGGGCGCGGGCTCCCTGGAGGAGTTCGCCGAGCGCGCCGTCGTCGGTGTGCAGAGCGCCGCCGGTTACGCGGAGGGCAAGCCGCTGCACGCCAGCTGGCAGTAACGATCAGCCAACATTCACGCGGGCGGCCCGGCGGCCGACCGCGTGAGCGTTCCGAACGGGGCGCGGCCTTCCGGCCGCGCCCCGTTCGCTTTTCCCGGCCTTCACCGTCGCTTTTCCACCGTGTTCTTACACCGCCCACATGTCCGCCCATGCCCGTGAATTTCTTGCGAACCCGCGCCGAACAACTCGGACCGGGAGGTTCCCGCAGGTTCCTCCCGCGCGGCCGCCGGACGGCGACATGTACCGATTCATGATGAGGCGTGCAACGATCACCCATTCCGGGCCCCCGCGCGCAACGTTCGTACGCGCATACGCAAGGATGGTGCATTACGAGCGCAGGCACCCACCTCATAGGGTCTGCGCTGTACGTGGAGTGGCGGGTACCGCTTGCTCGGCGGTTCCCCTCGTTTTCCGGACATCGGCTTCGCCCTGCCCGCACCCCCCGAGTGGCCCGCCGTCGGCCCCAGCCCTCGACCGGCAGCGACGAACGGAGCCACCCAGTGTTGGACCAGGGCACAGCGCCACCCGCCAGCGGCGACGAGAAGTCGCCCAAGCGGCCCACCGCCCCCTTCGGCGCCCGTCTGATGCGGCGCAAGCCCGTCGAGCGGCTGGTGGACGAGGGTGGCCAGGGCGAGGGCGGCTCGCTGCGGCGCTCGCTCGGCATGTGGCAGCTGACGATGATCAGCATCGGTGCCACGCTCGGTACCGGCATCTTCGTGGTGCTGGGCGAGGCCGTGCCGAAGGCCGGCCCCGCCGTGATCATCTCGTTCGTCCTCGCCGGTCTCACGGCGCTCTTCTCGGCCCTGTCCTACGCGGAGCTGGCCGGCACCATCCCGGTCTCCGGCTCCTCGTACTCCTACGCCTACGCCACCCTCGGCGAGATCGTCGCCTGGGTCTGCGGCTGGTGCCTGATCCTGGAGTACGGCGTCTCGGTCGCGGCGGTCGCGGTCGGCTGGGGCGAGTACCTGAACGAGCTGCTGGACGGCACGATCGGCGTGACGATCCCCGCCGCGCTGGCCAATCCGCCCGGTGAGGGCGGCGGCTGGTTCAACCTGCCCGCGCTGCTCGTCGTGCTGCTGTGCATGGCCTTCCTGCTCGGCGGGGCCAAGGAGAGCGCCCGCGCCAACACCATCATGGTCGGCGTGAAGATCGTGGCCCTGCTGCTCTTCTGCGCCGTCGCCTTCATGGGCATCCGCGCCGGCAACTACAAGCCGTTCATGCCGCTCGGCCTCGGTGGCGTCTCCGCCGCCGGAGCCAGCCTGTTCTTCTCCTACATCGGCTTCGACGCCGCCTCCACGGCGGGCGAGGAGGCCAAGGACCCGAAGAAGGACCTGCCCAAGGCGATCATGCTGTCGCTGCTCATCGTGACCGCGATCTACGTCCTGGTCGCCGCGGTCGCCGTCGGCGCCATGCCGTGGGGCGACTTCGAGGGCTCCGAGGCCGCGCTCGCCGGGATCATGAAGGACGTCACCGGCCAGAGCTTCTGGGCCGTGCTCCTCGCGGCCGGTGCCGTCATCGCCATCGCGAGCGTCGTGCTGACCGTGCTCTACGGCCAGACCCGCATCCTCTTCGCGATGTCCCGCGACGGTCTCGTGCCCAAGACCTTCTCCAAGGTCCACGAGAAGACCGGTGTGCCCCGCGCGAACACCATCATCGTCTCGCTGTTCTGCGGCCTCCTCGCCGCCGCGGTGCCGCTGGGCGAGCTGGCCAACGCCACCAGCATCGGCACGCTCTTCGCCTTCGGGCTCGTCAACATCGCCGTCATCGTGCTGTTCTTCACCCGCCCGGACATGAAGCGCAGCTTCAAGGTGCCGCTGTTCGGCGTCAGCATCCCGATCGGCCCGCGGCGGATTCCGCTCGCCCCGGTCTTCCCGGCCATCGGCTTCGGCTTCTGCGTGTACATGATGCTGAACCTGCCCGGCATCACCTGGCAGTGGTTCGGAGGCTGGATGGCCGTCGGACTCGTGATCTACTTCCTGTACGGGAAGAACCGCTCGCGGCTCGCCCTGGAAGAGACGCAGGTAACCCTAGAGAAGTGATCCACCCGCAGTGCGACTGAACGATCTCGACGAACGCATCGTCCACGCCCTCGCCGAGGACGCCCGCCGCTCCTACGCCGACATCGGCACCGAGGTCGGCCTGTCCGCGCCCGCCGTCAAGCGGCGCGTGGACAGGCTGCGCGCCGAGGGCGCCATCACCGGGTTCACCGTCCGCGTGGACCCGGCGGCGCTCGGCTGGGAGACCGAGGGCTTCATCGAGATCTACTGCCGCCGGAACACCTCGCCCGAGGCGATCCACCGCGGCCTGTCGCGCTACCCGGAGGTGGCGTCCGCCTCGACCGTCACCGGTGAGGCGGACGCCATCGTCCAGGTCTTCGCCTCCGACATGCGCCACTTCGAGCGGGTGCTGGAGCGCATCGCGGGGGAGCCGTTCGTCGAACGCACCAAGTCCGTGCTGGTGCTCTCCCCGCTGCTGCGCCGCTTCACCTCCGGCGCGCCCTCCTGAGCGCAGCCATACCAAGCCCTGGGGGTACCTCCCAGCGGTAGCCGGGGGACCCTGAGGACGCGCCCACAGGGCGCCCGTCGCCGCAGGCGGCAGCGACGGCCCACAGCCGAAGGACCACCGGCCCGGCGAACGGCCGGATGACACCGCGCAACGAATCGGCGCGAAGGGCCGTCAACGCGCAACGAATCGTCCATCGGTGCGCAACGGTCGTGCCTTGTCCGGTCGCGAGAGCGACCCGTACCGTCAGAACGTCTTGATGAATGTCTGACGAATACCTGTTTGACATGGCTGTTCGCCACATCCGCCCCGCCCCATCGGCTGAAGAGGACGCATGACGCCGCTGCGTATCGCGCTGTACCAAGGCCCCAGCGGCGTTCCCACCTCCACCGCCGACAGCCTCGCCGCCCTGGCCGGTGCCGCCCGCCGGGCCGCCGCCGCCGGCGCCCGGCTGCTGCTGACCAACGAGCTGTACCTGACCGGGTACGCCCTCGGGGAGGCCGTCCGCGAACTCGCCGAGACCGCCGACGGCCCCGGAGCCCGGGCCGTCGCGCGCCTCGCCGCCGAGCACGGTCTGGCCATCGGCTACGGCTACCCCGAGCGCGACGCCGCCGACGCCTCGGTGATCTACAACTCCCTCCAGCTCATCGGGCCGGACGGCGAGCGCCTCGCCAACTACCGCAAGACCCACCTCTTCGGTGACTTCGAGACCACCTACTTCCGGCCCGGCGACGAGCCCGTCGTCCAGGCCGACTTCGAGGGCCTCCGACTCGGCCTGCTGATCTGCTACGACGTCGAGTTCCCCGAGCCCGTACGGGCCCACGCGCTGGCCGGCACCGAGCTGCTGCTCACCCCGACCGCGCTGATGCGCCCCTACGAGATCGTCCCCCAGACGATCGTTCCGGCCCGTGCCTGGGAGAGCCAGCTCTACATCGCCTACGCCAACCGCTGCGGCACCGAGGGCGACTTCTCCTTCGCCGGCCTGAGCTGTCTCGCCGCCCCCGACGGGACGGTACGGGCCCGGGCGGGCGCCGACGAGGACCTGATCACGGCCGATGTCGACCCCGCACTGCTCAAGGCCTCCCGCGCGGAGAACACCTATCTGAGCGACCGCCGCCCCGAGCTGTACGGACGGCTCACCTGACCGAGGCCCGGCCCGCGCCCCTCGGAACCCCCCCAGCCCTTCCCCCAGTCCTCCCACACCCCCTGCCCAGTAGGAGTCCCGCCGATGACGTCCACGGTGCCCAACGCCGTCCACGACGAGCAGCACGCCGAGGCACAGGCCGCGCCGCCGATCACCATGTTCGGCCCGGACTTCCCGTACGCCTACGACGACTACCTCGCCCACCCGGCGGGCCTCGGCCAGATACCGGCGACCGAGCACGGCAGCGAGGTCGCCGTCATCGGCGGCGGGCTGTCCGGCATCATCACCGCGTACGAGCTGATGAAGATGGGCCTCAAGCCCGTCGTCTACGAGGCGGACCAGATCGGCGGGCGGCTGCGGACGGTCGGCTTCGAGGGCTGTGACGCCGAGGGCGACAGCGGACCGCTGACCGCGGAGATGGGCGCCATGCGCTTCCCGCCGTCCTCCACCGCCTTCCAGCACTACATCGACCTCGTCGGGCTGGAGACCAAGCCGTTCCCCAACCCGCTCGCGCCGGAGACCCCCTCCACCGTCGTCGACCTCAAGGGCGAGTCCCACTACGCCGTCACCGTCGACGACCTGCCGCAGGTCTACCGCGACGTGATGAACGCCTGGAACGCCTGCCTGGAGGAGGGCGCCGACTTCTCCGACATGAACCAGGCCATGCGCGAGCGCGACGTGCCGCGCATCCGTGAGATCTGGGCCAAGCTCGTCGAGAAGCTCGACAACCAGACCTTCTACGGCTTCCTCTGCGAGTCCGAGGCCTTCAAGTCCTTCAAGCACCGCGAGATCTTCGGCCAGGTCGGCTTCGGCACCGGCGGCTGGGACACCGACTTCCCGAACTCCATCCTGGAGATCCTGCGCGTCGTCTACACCGAGGCCGACGACCACCACCGCGGCATCGTCGGCGGCTCGCAGCAGCTGCCGCTGCGCCTGTGGGAGCGCGAGCCCGAGAAGATCGTCCACTGGGCGCCGGGCACCTCGCTCTCCTCCCTGCACAACGGCGAGCCCCGGCCCGCCGTGACCCGTCTGCACCGCACGGCCGGCAACCGCATCACGGTCACCGACGCGACGGGCGACATCCGCACCTACCGCGCCGCCGTCTTCACCGCGCAGTCCTGGATGCTGCTGTCGAAGATCGAGTGCGACGACTCGCTCTTCCCCATCGACCACTGGACGGCGATGGAGCGCACCCACTACATGGAGTCGTCCAAGCTGTTCGTCCCCGTCGACCGGCCGTTCTGGCTGGACAAGGACGAGGAGACCGGCCGGGACGTCATGTCGATGACGCTCACCGACCGGATGACCCGCGGTACGTACCTCCTGGACGACGGCCCGGACAAGCCGGCCGTCATCTGCCTGTCGTACACCTGGTGCGACGACAGCCTCAAGTGGCTGCCGCTGTCGGCGAACGAGCGGATGGAGGTCATGCTCAAGTCGCTGGGCGAGATCTACCCCAAGGTCGACATCCGCCGTCACATCATCGGCAACCCGGTCACCGTTTCCTGGGAGAACGAGCCCTACTTCATGGGCGCGTTCAAGGCCAACCTGCCGGGTCACTACCGCTACCAGCGGCGGCTGTTCACCCACTTCATGCAGGACCGCCTCCCGGAGGACAAGCGCGGCCTGTTCCTCGCGGGCGACGACATCTCCTGGACGGCCGGCTGGGCCGAGGGCGCCGTGCAGACCGCGCTCAACGCGGTGTGGGGCGTGATGAACCTCTTCGGCGGTGGCACGGACGCCACGAACCCCGGTCCCGGTGACGTCTACGACGAGATCGCGCCGGTGGAACTGCCGGAGGACTGAGAACACCCGAAGGGCCCTGGAACCACCACGGTTCCAGGGCCCTCGGCCGTTGCCTCACCGCAGCGGGGTGAGCAGACAGCGCCCCACCAGACCGACGCTCGCATCGACGCGGTCGGTGAACTCCGCCGCGAGATCGGGCAGTCCGCGCACCGCCCACAGGGCGCGGAACGAGGCCCACGCCGCGTCCCGCGCGGCCTCCAGGCTCCACGAGCCCACCAGATGCGTCAGCGGATCGGCGACGTCCAGCAGATCCGGGCCGGGCATCAGCTCCTCGCGGATCCGCTCTTCCAGCGCGACGAGCAGCCCGCCGATCCGGTCGAAGTCGCCCTCCAGCGCCCGGGGTTCGACCCCCAGGATCCGGCAGGTGTCGGCCAGGGCGAGGGCCAGATCGTGCCCGATGTGGGCGTTGATGCCCGCCAGCGCGAACTGCAGGGGCCGTACGGCCGGGTGCCCGCGCATCTGGAACAGCGGCCGCCAGCAGGCGGGCGGCCGCCGGCCCGACGCACAGCGGTCCACCGCGGCGAGATACCGCCCGGCGAAGCGGACGTCCAGCTCCGCCGCCGCGACCCCGTTCTCGAACGCTCCCGTCGTCACGCGCCGGCCGATCTCCTCGGTGACCGACAGGTACACCCGGTTGAAGACGGCCACCCCGTCCCCGGGCGGCAGCGCCGCCCGCAGCTCCCGCATCCGCGCCAGCACCCCGTCGATCCCGGTGGGCACCCTCGGCTCCGCCCGCGTCGTCGTCATGCGCACAGAGTGACAGCAGCGGTGCGGAACGTAAGGGGGCGCGGGCGGTGGTGCACCGGAACGGATGAACGGCCCGGCCGCGTGGTGGTCGGCGGCTCAGCCCGCGCGGCCCGCCGGTCCCTCGCCGGTGGCGTCGTCATAGCCGCTCGTGCCGGCATCCAGCAGCGGTTCCTGCTGCTTGAGATGGGCCGGTGCCAGGGCGCGCAGCACGTGGTAGCCCGTGATGACCACGATCGTGCCGAGCGCGATGCCGCTCAGCTCGAAGTTGTCGCTGATCTTCAGGCCCACCCCGCCGACGCCGATGATGACGCCCGCCGCGACCGGCACGAGGTTCAGCGGATTGCGCAGGTCCACCTTGTTGTGCACCCAGATCTGCGCGCCGAGCAGGCCGATCATGCCGTACAGAATGACGGTGATGCCGCCCAGCACACCGCCCGGCACGGCGGCGACGACCGCCCCGAACTTCGGGCACAGGCCGAACAGCAGCGCGAAACCGGCCGCGGCCCAGTAGGCGGCGGTGGAGTAGACACGGGTGGCCGCCATGACACCGATGTTCTCGGAGTAGGTGGTGTTGGCCGGGCCGCCGACCGCCGTGGAGAGCATCGTCGCCGCGCCGTCCGCGGCGATCGCGGTGCCCAGCTGGTCGTCCAGCGGGTCACCGGTCATCTCGCCGACCGCCTTGACGTGACCGGCGTTCTCCGCGATCAGGGCGATGACGACGGGCAGGGCCACCAGGATCGCGGACCAGCCGAAGCTCGGGGCGTGCAAGGAGGGCAGACCCACCCAGTCCGCCCGGGAGACGCCCGACAGGTCCAGCCGCCAGTGGTCGACGGCCGTCGGGCCGCCGTGCACCGAGTGGATCTTGCCGAAGATCCGGTCGAGGGCCCAGGAGAGGGCATAGCCGAAGAGCAGCCCGAGGAAGATCGCCACGCGTGACCAGAAGCCCCGCAGGCACACCACGGCCAGACCGGTGAAGAGCATGGTGAGCAGCGCCGTCCACTGGTCCTGCGGCCAGTACGTGCTCGCCGTGACCGGCGCGAGGTTGAACCCGATCAGCATCACCACGGCGCCGGTGACCACCGGCGGCATCGCCGCGTGGATGATCCGCGCGCCGAACCTCCGCACCGCGAGACCGCTCAGGAACAGTGCCGCGCCGACCACGAGGATCGCGCCGGTGACCGCCGCGCTGCCGCCGCCCTGCGCCCGGATGATGGCCGCGACACCGACGAAGGAGAGGCTGCAGCCCAGGTAGCTGGGCACCCGGCCGCGGGTCGCCAGCAGGAAGAGGATCGTGGCGACGCCCGACATCATGATCGCGAGATTCGGGTCGAGACCCATCAGGACGGGTGCGACGAATGTGGCTCCGACAGTACATCATGAGCCTGGAGGGGCATCCACTCCCCGGAGGAGACATCGCCCAAGCGCTCTTCCTCGGGGTTGCCGAGTGAGCTGAGCAGGTGCATCGCGGTCGGGCTGGCATCTTCGGCGAGGAGGCGGACCACCAACTCGAACTCCCTCGGCGTGAACCGGGTGGCTATCTCTTCGGCACCTTCATCGGCGGGCTTGGCTGCCCCCTCCGCCGCACGCCAAGCCGCGATGTTGGCCAGAGTGTTGGCAAGGAACTTCGTAGCCGTGTCGGGCTCCGGGGTGGGGCGCACGCGCTCACGGTCGCCAGCAGTCTTGTACTCACCGAGTTCCATGATCGAGATGCTAACGATCACACTCGGGAGTGTGAACCCACCTTCTGGCCGACTCTTCGGCCACTCAGTTCATTCGTTCGCGGCGGGCTGCTGGCGGTCGGAAGGGGCAGACACGCGGGACGCTGGCACCGTTCGAGTTGGTTCCCGCTGGGGCCATCGACTATGAATCCCCTTGACCCCCGCGTTGTGCGGAGCGTTGCGAAATGGAGAGTGATCATGGCGGGCTTCAGGTGGCAAGTGCACGGAGATGGCAAGCACCTGAGACCCGGTGAGGTGGTTAAGCCCAACGAACGACTGTCGTGGGGGCGCACCGTTGGGCTCGGCGCCCAGCACGTGGTCTCGATGATCGGAGCCTGTTTTGTTGCCCCGGTCCTTATGGGGCTGGATCCGAACCTGGCGTTGATGGCGTCGGGTGTGGCGACGATTCTGTTCCTGCTTATGACGCGGGGGCGCATTCCCAGTTACCTGGGGTCGTCCCTCTCCTTTGTCGGTGTAGCGGCAGTCATTGCGAGCCAGGGCGGTGATGCTGGCACCCTGACCGGGGCCATGCTCGTCGTTGGTGCTGCTCTGGTAGCTAGTGGTGTTGTCATCCAGGTGCTCGGAGCCCGGGTAATCCATGCTGTTCTGCCGCCTGCGGTAACCGGCGCCGTGGTCATGCTGATCGGCTTCAACCTGGCTCCCGTGACTGCGAAGACGTACTGGCCTCAGGATCAGTGGACAGCACTTGCCACGATGCTCTTTACGGGGCTCGCGCTTGTCGTGCTGAGAGGTTTCTGGTCGCGCATCGCGATCTTCCTCGGGCTGCTCTTTGGATACGTGCTGTCCTGGGTCTTCGACCGGACCGCGGGCAAGATTCACTCGGTCGACGGCTCCGGCAAGGTGACAGACCATTGGCGTATGGACTTCTCCGGCGTCGCCAATGCCGACTGGATTGGTGCACCAACCTTCCACGCACCGAACTTCTCAGCCTCGGCGATCCTGGTCGCGCTTCCCGTGTTGGTGGCCCTTATCGCTGAGAACGCTGGTCATGTCAAAGCGGTGGGCGAGATGACCGGCGATCCCCTCGATGACAAGATGGGCATGGCCATTATCGCGGACGGTAGCGCGACGATGCTCTCGACGGCGGTAGGCGGCCCTGCCACGACGACGTACGCCGAGAACATCGGTGTCATGGCGGCCACTCGTGTGTACTCCACTGCCGCCTACTGGGCTGCGGCCGGCTTCGCCTTGCTGTTCGGCCTCTGCCCGAAGTTCGGGGCGGTCGTGGCGGCCATTCCCGGTGGAGTCCTCGGCGGTATCACCGTCATTCTGTACGGCATGATCGGCCTGCTCGGCGCGCAAATCTGGGTGCGGAACAAGGTCGATTTTGCTCAGCCCCTCAACCTCGTGCCGACAGCGGCAGGTGTCATTGTCGGGATCGGCGGCGTCAGCCTGAAGATTAGCGACAACTTCGAGCTGAGCGGCATCGCGCTGGGCACCCTCATCGTGCTTACCGGCTACCACGCGCTGCGGTGGCTCTCCCAGGCCGCCAGCCGTCGGGAGCCTCCGCTTCTGGACGGTGGCATCACGGAGTACGACCAGAGGAAGGGCAACTCGGGCTGACGGTATGGACCCGGATTCTGAAGTCCTGAAAGAGGACTCCGGGAGCCTTGGTACGCCCCACTAGCAGACCGGCGGCATCCGGAAGATCGAGTGCCGCCGTGCCGGCCATCTGCGAGGCGCCATGACCCCCCAACGAGTACCACCGGGCGGGGGCCGCTCCGATGCGTGGTTATTGGCCTGGGTCAGGCAGGGTAGCCATCTCGAAGACGTATTGGTGTGTGACGACCGGCGCCGCTTCGGGCCAGCCCCAGGCGCGCCGCGCCTCCTGCACGAGGTGCTCGTACGCCTCCTGCTGTGTACAAGGCGACTCGGCTTCGTAGGTGCCGGACCGTGTCCGCTTCTGCCAGAAGCCGTGAACGTCGGTGTAGGAGAGCGTGATGGTGTAGAAGTACGTGCCTGTGCCGGGGAGCGCCTGCGGCCTCATCCAGAACAGGTCGACTGGGGAGTCCGCCGGATAACCGCCCACGCGTAACGTGTCATCCCGAATGGAATCGAATGCCTGTTCGAGCGATGTGCCGGGCACCCTCAAATAGAACTCACCGAAGCGCGGTAGCCAGGTGGTGTGACCGAAACCGTTCGTGTGGGACACCGTCAGCAGGTAGAAGTATGTGGTCTCACGTTTGGGCGGGCTGGCTGAAGGGTTGCCGTCGTCGTTCGCTGTCATGATCGACACGGTACGGGCGGGCATGTCAACGAGGAAGCCCCGCCCGGACACCTCGGGGAAAGTGTGCGGGCGGGGCTATCGGCGGTTAGTTTGTTGGGTCGACCTCTGACGGTATCGAGTGGGCGCCCAGCCGGTCAGGCGAGATTGCCTCGGTGATCCACCCACGCCTGAGCAGCATCCGCCATGGCCTTGAGCCACGCCTCATCGGAACGTCGATCAGCGCTGGCACGGAGCATCCGCAGATACGCCCCGGCGAACACATCGATCGCCTTCGGGTCTGCGTTCGTCCATGCCGTGCACCCGGCACCCCACGACTCGGCGGACTCGGGACTGTGGCCGGCGGAGATCAGTTGCACGACGAAGCAGCCCGGGTCAATGAAGGCGGGCCCGCACGTAGGCCACGCCCAGTCGATGATCCACGAGCCCGCGTCCCCTACCGTCAGGTTGTCCGGGTTGATGTCGGTGTGAAGCAGGGCGTCACCGCGGAGAAGCGCAAGCTCATCTTCGCTGCCTACGTAGGCGTCCCACCGATCTTCCCGCCAGTCCCGAGCGACGTCAGGCAGCTCTAGAGCCGCCGCCCGGTTGAGGAGATCAACGGCGAGGGGGATATCTGGCGATCCCGGACCGAACTCCAAGCCACGTTCTTCGATCACTTCGAACGCAAGGATGACCCATCCGGCGTCGTCTTCGTCAACGTTCCACAGCAGCGAAGGGGAGAGAGGCGCCACGTAGGGATTGATCAGCTTTTCTCGGATGATCGAGTCCCGCCGGCCCCCCGGCTCGTTGAACATAGCCTTGACGAAGAACCGCCCCTTCTCACTATCGATGATCGCAGCGAAGTCCGAGCTGTACCCGTGGTCCGGGGTTTCCACCGTGGTGACTTCGCCGGTGTGCGGGTGGATCAGTGCTCGGAAGTGGGCGTCAGGCAGGTCAGCCACGCTGGTCCCCCTCAGTTACGTCAGTTCTTCGGTCGGCACGTGCTGGGCGGGGTACCCGGCCGACACGATGAGTTCGGTTCGCACCGCGGATCACACGGGGTCTTCGGGACGCAGTCAGGGTTACACGGATTGTCCTTGTCTTTGTCCTTGCCCCACCCCCAGACCTCTCGGAGGGAGTCCGTGGCCTCGGACAGGGCGGGGCCGCTCAGGATAGAGGCCAACGGGGTGTCGTGGACGTTTCCGACACCCATCCAGGTGGAGAACACGCACGGCGCGACCGTGCCGCTCGGGTCGATCACGGCCCTGCCGTCACCGCACCCGCCGCACAGGCCGGACGCGTCCGGTTTCTGGCCGCCGGAGGCCCGGCCGAATTCCCGCACGTGGTCCGTTCCGATACGGGTGACGCCCATCGACTGAAGGTCGCCCTTCGCCGCCTCGATGACCTCCTCGTTGTCCCCGACGATGCCGACTCGGATCGGGATGTTCAGATCGAGCGCCTTGGCGATGTTGGCGCGAGTCCGGGCGTGACTCCGACGGCGGGTGACCTGGTCGTGTTCCGATGCCTTGTTCGAGTAGTACGACGTGGCGAGGGATGCCCCCTTACGCCGGAACAAGGCCCAATGGCGCGGCGAGACATGGACGAGGTTGCTGTACACCTCGACGGCCAGTCCGATGGTGAGCGCGTGGTCCATCAGTTCCGCGAAGTCGGGGTGCATGGTCGGCTCGCCGCCGATGAACTGCACGCGCGCGACGCCGGCGGCCACGGCCTGATTCAGGACACTGATCCAGTCCTCCCGCGTCATGGTGCCGTGCGCTCCGTGCGGCCCCGACTCGTTGTAGCAGTGCGCGCATGAAAGCTGGCACTGTCGTGTCAGGTCCAGCCAGAGAAACTGCGTAGTGGTCTGCTCGACGGGTAACGCTGTCGCCATGCTCTTGCCCTTCACTCGTCGACCTTGATCAACGCGCGGCTTTCCCGGCGTCGTCGTGCACTTCCCTATCCGCCCGGCCGTACTCAGACGTCCGCTTGCCAAGCGGCTTCGGCGTCTCCGGCGTGTCCCACCCCCTGGGGCGGCTCTCCTCAAACAGTCGTCGGCAGGTGTCGAACTTCCGGTACAAATCCCGGTGGGTCACGTGGCGACGCCAGAATTCTGCGACCACCCATGCACCTCGCCTCATTCGCTCGCCGAGCGTGGGAACCGGCTCGCAATAAAAGCTGAGGACGTTGCGTTCCTGCTGAGTGAGCGACTCCAAAGGACGGCGCAACCAGAACTTGGGCCGCCTCACTGCACCATCACCTCGCGGATGTCCACGAGCGTGACGCCACACAGCTCCATGATCAGCTTGGAGGCGAGCATCCCGTCCAGGCGGCCATCGCCGTACCGCAACCACGGCTCCGAGGGGTGCGGCCGCCACCCGCCGAGAATGCGCGTGTACAGAGCGCCGGCCACACCCCACGGGCGCGGCTCGCGCACGCGGAGTACAGCGAACTCGCCTTTGCCCAGTTCCGGACACTCCTCGATGGACCTCCGCGCGTGCGGAAGGCAAAGAGGAGGCTGGGCCGTCAGCGCCCCGTGAGGCCAGGTACGCGGATCTCGGGGCCCTCGCCAGCTCAGGAACAGATAGCCACGGTCGTCCCGGCTGGCGGGCCCGGCGCAGATCTGACACTTCAGCTCGATCATGCATTCGAGCTGGCGTTGGGGGTGCATCTCACCGAAGATCGGCTTCCCCACGCCGGGGGACGAGTCGATCCGTGCCCAGAGGACGCCCTGGTCATCACGGTCGCCGGGCTGTGGGCGCCCCTTCCAGGCGAGTCGTAGCCGCGGATACCGTTCCAGCGTCAAGTCCCGTTGGAAGGAGGTCAACTCGCTGTCCCAGCGGACGATATACGGGTGCAGCGTAGGACGGGTAAGCGGTCGGCTAGGCACGAGCGGCCTCCCGAATCGCCGCAGCGGGCCCGTTCCAAGACATCACGGCGCCCCCAGCCTCGTCGGTGGCGGGGTCACTCATCTCTACCGGCGTACACCCCCGCAAAGTTGCATAGAGCTGCCCGGCCAGCACCCACCGGCAAGCTGGATCGCCGTACCGCACGAACTTCTTCTCCCCAGCCACAGGCCGGGGATAGCCGGGTCTGTACAACGTGCCGTGGACCCCATCGATGGCTGGCGCCTTCACCCGCACGATCCTGTGACCGTCACGGAGCGCGGGACAGAAACGGACGGCCTGGCGAGCGCACGGCAGGCACACGGGGGGATGCACGGTGACTTCCCCCTCTGGGTGGCCTGTGGGCCCGTCCAGGAGCCAAAGCACCCCTTGGTCATTCACATCGGCGGGACCAGCACAGACCTGGCACAACAAGCCGCCCATGGCCCGGCGCTGCCGCTGCGGGTGAACCCGACCGAGCTGGGGGCGTCCTTTGCCCTGGGCCAGCCCGCAGGCCGCCCACAGAATGCCGTGCACATCGCGATCCTGCACGACTTCGTTGAGGTAGGCGATACCGTCCTGCACGACTTCGTTGAGGTAGGCGATACCGTGCCGACGTGGGTTGGCGATCACCGCCGCGATGACGGGCACCTCTGTGGTCCAGGTCGCGATGTACGGGACGGGGCCGTGACGGTTCCCCACAGTGGCCATCAGTCGGCATCCTTGATCTGCTCGACCGTACCAAGAGCCGTGAAAGGGGGGCGGGACTCGATGCTGTGGTCTCGGTTCCCACAGGCAGCGCTGGTGCGACTACTCCGGTTCCCCACCGCCGCCCTGGCGCTCAGTTGGGCGGCTGCTGAGGCGGGCTCCATGTCGGCCGGTTCTGCCTCCCATTCCCGCCCGCCGACGGGGGCTCGGAGCTGGTAGCGCGGTCCGACATGGTCCATCACGATGCCGACACGATCCGCGCGGGTGTCCCGCACGACGTCATGCCGCTCGAAGGCATCACTCATTTGTGCCGCCACTGGTGAGCTGAGCGGCGCCGAGCCGCGTTGGTGGTGTGCTCGGAGGCGAGGTATAGAGCGCGAAGGCGCAGTGGCTCAGCAACCACTCGCGAAACGTCGCCTTGCCGAGAGGGTAGAAGGCGATCTCATCCTCGGAAGGTGCAACGATCCCCTGG
Source organism: Streptomyces sp. NPDC042259 (assembly GCF_055582085.1). Classification (NCBI taxonomy): domain Bacteria; kingdom Bacillati; phylum Actinomycetota; class Actinomycetes; order Kitasatosporales; family Streptomycetaceae; genus Streptomyces; species Streptomyces sp. NPDC042259. Next base: position 311,968 of record NZ_JBVJDW010000006.1, read on the forward strand.
ACAGTTTGGCACTGTACGAGCCGCTCGATTTTCGACCAAGCCACCCGGTCAGTGCGTGTAGAGGTGATGCGTGCGACGTCGAACAGCGAGACGTGCACGAGCCAATCGCGTGCTTCGGCCTCCTCGCGTAGGGCCGACATCGTCGATTCGGAGTCGCGGCCGTCATAAATACAGGCGTATAGCGCCACGGGCACACGACCGCCGTAGCCGCTGGAGACTGCGGCGAGGTTCCGGCGGCGTTGACTCTCGCTCGGTGTACGGGTCATGGGCGTAACCGTCTCGCCACACTGCGCCCACGTACAGAAGCTAGGCGGACGACCTACCTAAGTCGCTCGTCGCCAACTCGTACGAAGCATACGGCTGTTGAAGTCCGTACATGACAGAGTCGTCCGCTACATACCAGCCGCCCGGCTGCTGGTCTTGATCAGCCGGGTTCAGAGAGCAGATTTGGCAGTGGCCGGGGGGAAACCGTGAGGAACACCGGACCGCACGCCGATAAGTTCCGTCACCCGTCGCAACCGTGCCGGCGCGGTTCCTTGGCCGACCTTCGCGACGATGACACCCGGGAGCGCCTGATGGCGCGCCCACTGCGGTGCCTTGATCAGCGTTTCTTCCAACGTGCCGAGGCAGGCGTCCCACTGACTTGCATCAGCCTGCGCCATCGCCTTGTCCATGGCATACCGGTTCTGTGCCGCTTCCGTGAGTTCCGAGACATCCTCGATGCCCTCAATCAGCGTCAGAGCCTTGCCCGTCTGTCCTAGCGCGACGTTGATCCCCACTGCTTGCGTGGATGCCGTCACCGGACCGAACAGAGTGCCGTACGCCTTGTGCTCAACACCCATGCGCACACCCGTAGCGTGAGACTGGGACAGGTAGTCCGCAGCTCGTTCCTTGTCCTTCAACCGGGACGCAACGACGGCCGCGAAGTTGATGTGGCTGCCGAACACCGTGAGTTCCTCAGGGGTAGCACTAGAGAATCGAGGCTCAATGTCGACAGCGGCCTTCTCCGCCAACTGGAGCGCTTCACGTAGACGGGCATCCCGGAGGTAGATCCACGAGCGGCCCGATGCCACAAGCGAAGGTTGAAGCTCATCGGCTGAGCGCTCCGCCGCGAACTGTGCGTGCCCGATCGCTGCGTAGGCTAGGTCACGAGCCCCCATCAGGTTCGCTACGTAGGCTGACAGCCTGTAGGCGTCAGCAAGCAGCCCCCATGCTTCATCCGCCTCACCGACGGGTTGTTCGTGCCGGTGAATTGCCGCCTGCTGAAGGAGCGGAGCTGCGAGGGCTCCAGCTTCGACGTAGTGGCCCTTCCAATACGACTCCCAACACCGGTCGATGGCCGATCGAAGCCCTGTGGCCCCGTCGTCCTCTCCAAGGTGCTCGGGTAGCAGGCCAGCGGCGGTGTCATGCACAGTCTGAGACAGCGCGCGCATCATGGCTCGGTCAGCCTGCGCCATGGCTCGCCGCGGCGCCTGTTGCCCGAGAATTACTGATGTGTCGACGCCGAGAGCATCGGCAACCTTCATGAGAGTGTGCAGCGTTAGGGCCTTGTCCTGCTCGGCCTTCTGGATGGTGACGACGGATAGGCCCGTCATCTCGGCTAGATCGGACTGGCGCACGTCCCTGCCCCGGAGAACCTTGATGCGCTCGCCGTTCGTGTAGTCGCTCCATCGCATGATCGCAACTCCGTTCTGGAAGAGGCCATATTGAACGGTACCCGCAGACGTCAGGGCAGTGCGGCACGAGCGCGGAACCCACACAGAGCGGCAGCACGGTGCAACGGATCACTAGGCCGAACGCCCCATCGGCTCTGGCCGGGATGCCTGGGCGTTCGCGGCGGAGTTAGTCCGACAACCTAGCGCAACAGAGCGAGCCCCCAACCCGGTTACCCGGGTGGGGGCTCGTCTCACCTCCGCCTGCGCGGAGCGTTTGGCCTGTCAGGCTGGGATATCCCCGCCCCACTCGGCTCACCTCCGCCTGCACGGAGAATTCCCACAAACCCCGCATGCGCGGGGAAACAACAACTTTCGTTGCGAGACTGCCCCAGAGTCCTGGGGGCCACCCCCGCATACGCGGGGAACACACATCTTGTTGCAGCAATCCCCCAGGGTCCTGGGGGCCACCCCCGCAAGTGCGGGGAGCACCGCCTCCCGCCCGTCGAGACGGGCCAGCGACGCGAGAACTACTCTAGGACCACCGCCGACGAAGCCGCAACCGATTTCTAATTTCCCCAATGCCCTTGGCGCCGCGCACGAGTCGGGGCCTCCTTGATGTCAGGGTCCGGTGCCGCTCACCAAGCCGGGCACGTGGGAGAAGGGCCTAGCGGGCCCTGCGGCCCCGTCAGCGCCACCCCGGTGGCGCGGCGTTACTCCCCGAGCCTGCCGAAGCGCCGGTTGCTCACGGCCGCAGTCGCGAGCGGAGGCAAGCCGATCACGGTAGGGCTACCGTCCACGTCCCGGACCAGGAGCCAGCCCTTCGCGCGCAGCGATTCCACGGCGCCGGCGGCGTCACGGCCCATCTCCCGGGACAGTTCCTCGGGCGTCGGGGCGCTGCCCGCGTTCAGATGGTCTACCACTGCGAGGAGTACCTCCTCCTCCTCGCTGGTGATCCGGAAGTCCACACACCGACCATAAACCTGTTCGTATCAACGCGCCTCCGGACAGTTACGTGATCGGCTTAGCTGAGAATTTTTTCCCTTGGCCCGTATACTCCCCTTCATGGCACAGGTAATCGTAACTTTCTACACGGATGACCTCACGGGCGAAGAGTCTTCCGAAGCGGCAACTCATACTTTTTCGCTCGACGGCGTCAGCTATGAGATTGACCTTGGGCCCGACAGCTATGACCAGCTTCTCGAAGCCCTGGCCCCTTTCACCAGGGCCGGCCGTAAGACAGGCAAGGCCCGGAAGCCGGTCGGTCGCAAGGCCAGCAGCTCCGGCGGCCAGGACACCGCGAAGATCCGTGCCTGGGCCAAGGAGAACGGCTACAACGTCAACGACCGTGGCCGCGTCGCCGCCGAGATTCGAGAGGCATACGAGAAGGCCGTTCGGTAATTAAAATCTTGCCAGCCCCCTCCCCTTCGGAGGGGGTTTTGCTTTTTCAGGTTAGTTAGCAAGGCCACCCCCTAGTTATCAGGGGAGCCCATGCATGCCCCTGAGGTTCGAGACCTCAGGGGTTTCTTCATGTATGGACACCTTAGGCACGGCCCTGGGGGGCCTCTCACGGGTATATAACCCCCGGCATTAATTATGTAGGTGTTATTTGGCGCCGATCCGGCCTCCCCGCGGTGAAATGTGACCGAGGACACCGCAGAAGCGGCACACCGTGCGCCCGCAGGCGGAGCGAAGGGGCCGCGAGCCACGAAACAAGCTCTCGAAGGGCCCTCCAGATGCCGCCGGAGGCATTTTTCCCGGGCTGCCCGGTCATCAGCGGCCGGCTGGGAGCCTCCGTGACCGCTTTTTGTATCCGTGACGGGCCTCCGCGGTGAAAGTTTGATACCCGTACACGGTCGAAAGGAGGCACCCCCGGTGGGTCCTATCCGCGAATTTACTAAGGGTTACCCCCACCCATCACACTCCCTCTGACCTGCGAGGATGTGTGTTTCATTTCTCTTCGTAAACGTCTGACATCGAAGAGTGAATGGCTGATTGTGATGCGGATCACTCACGAAGTACGGCCGATAGGGCTTGCGGGGAATTGGAATGGCGGTAGAAATGGAGCACGACGGCAAGCGTCTCGTCTTCGAGTGGAGCGGGGTGTCCTGTGGACAGTCCCACGGCTTCCGTTCTGTGGGTCGACTGGCTAACTAAGGTTCAACAGCTCGCCCATTTCCTGAGGTGGCTCACAAGGGCCTGTAGGGGCGTTTCCGAAGCCTGTTAAGAGTCGGGCGTGAATCTGTGGGGGTGGCTGTGTCTCGGCTGCGTGGGGTGTCTCTGGTGTTGGTCCTGGTCCTGCTTGCTTCGGGCGGTTGACTGACTCGCTTTGGCCGCATCGCGGCGGGTGGCGGCCTAGTGGATGAGCAATTCGAGTGGAGGGGCGGAGTCATGGAAGCAGTGCAGGGACGGATCTTGATCACCACACCGGCGCAGGCCGCTATGGAGGGGCATGGCCTCACTGACGCGCTGCTGATCATTGGCTCGGACGCTGAGCTGTATCCGCGTCCAGGGGGCGCGGGGGACATGGTGCCTCGCGCGGTTGCCTACTCGGTGTACTGCCCGGCGGCGGAGCGGTACAGCGTGGTCACGCTGGACGGGCGCTGGGTGATCCCTGGTTCGGAGGGTTACAAGTCGAGGGGCGCCGTCACCACCTACGTGCGGAAGAACGTGGGCACGCTCCGCCCTGAGGGTCTGGTGATTTTGGAGCCCGTGCGGCACAACGGGCCCTACGGGGCGACTCAGTTCGGGCGGCGCAAGGGGACGTGTCGTCAGGTGCTTGGGGACAGTACGCAGGGTGGCTACGGCTACGACTGCGCGTGTGGTGCGCGGGTGCAGCCGGACACGGTGCGGCGCATTGGATGGGTGATCGTCCGGGACGGGCGAGGTACGCACACCGTGAGCTATGCCCTTTCCCGGTCGCATGCGCGTGAGTTCGGCACCGTGCCGACGGAGGTTCCGGAGACTGCCGATGTTGTGATCTCCGGTGCGCCCGAGGAGGCGAAGCCCGCCCCGGAGCCGGAGTTGGGGCCGACGGAGCGTGCACAGCAGGTACAGGCCGGTCCGGTGTGGGTCGCGGTTCCGGACGTGCAGAGGGACGCTAGTGGGCGCCCCGACATGGGTATCTACGGGGCGACCCTCGAAGAGTCGGGCGTGAGTGTCGGGATCGTCGGCAAGCATGGCAGGACTGCCCATTTCATCGTTGAAAACGGGGTGGCGTTCTGCGGCAAGGCTGTCCGGCTGGTCAACATGGTCTCCCGTGACAAGGCGATCACGTCAGGTGTGGCGGTGTGTGGGGTGTGCCGTACCGCTCAGCGGGTCCAATGGGAGACCTACCACGCCGCGCAGGTGGCCGCGCTCGAAGCGTGGGACGCCCAGCATGTTGCCCCGTTGCCGGTGCCTGCCCCGGAGCCGGATGAGCCGGAGACCACGTCGGGGCGCGTCACGGTGACGATGCCCGACACGGCTGACCACGCGGACCCGGTCACTCTCAAGTGGGGTGACGGGCACAAGCGTTGGACAGTCGTGTCGTCTTGGCGCGGCATGGCGTTCTGGGTTGCTCTGCGTGGCCACCAATGGTTCATCATCCGTACGTCCCAGGCCAAGTACCCCACGAACTATGGCGATTCCCGGAGATGGCCCAAGCATGAGCAGATCCGGCACACGGACCGGCGCCCGATCCGGACCCGTGCGGAGGTGGAAGCGCTCATGATTGCGCACGTTCGTGCGCGTCAAGCCGTGGAGGTTGAGGCACTGCGGCAGATCGCGGAGGCTGAGACGGGGAATGTCCCCGTGTGGGGGTCGACGCTGGACAAGGGCCCGCACAAGGCGCCCCGGCGCATGTCGCCGGAGAAGGTGTTGGCCGAGTGGGGTGACGCGGTGACGTTCGAGGTGATTGACGAGAGCGATGCTCCGCGCATGAGCGAGCGGAAGTCCACGCCCGAGCCTGCCCCGGCCGAATCAACAGTTGCGCTGTGGCGTGACGCTGTGCCGGGTGAGCCGGTCGACGTCGAAACCCCCAAGGGCACGGTGCAGGTGCGCTACGCGGGGTACTACTCGGATTCGTCCTGGGCGCACTGCAAGTGCGGTAGCGACGACGTGTGTACCTGCCCCCCGTACCCGGTGATGCTGTGTGACGGCGAGGGAGAGCCGTACACGTGGGAGGACTGCCCCGAATGCATGGCAAAAAAGTTGGGCGTGTCACCGGAGGCGGTGCGGGCGGCCTTGCCCAGTGCTGACCCTGCGGAGAGACACCCGCCGCTGATCGGCCCTCTGCGCATGTCGCTGGAGTGGGAGATCGAGGAGTTGGAGCCCGGGTATGAACGGGTGATCTTCCTAGGGCAGGAATTCCGACTCATGCGCCATGAGGGAGGCGGCGACCGCTACCAGTTCTTCTACGCGTCCGGACAGCGGATGTGCGGGCGGCTCGCGTGGCCGACCCGTGAGACGGCGCTGTCCAACATCGAGTCATTCGCCTTTGCGGGTGTACCGCGCGCAGCGATGCGGTTGGTTCGACTCCACGACGAAACGCGGGTGCACTGCGTGATGTGTGAACCCGGGTTCACATGGGGGCGTGGCAAGTCGAAGAAGGCAGTGGTGGAGATCGCGGGCGCAGGTGAGGTGTTCGTGTGCGACGGCCGGTTCCACCTGGGCCTGTTGGATCTCGTGCCGGAGCAGTACACGGAGGGGCTTTCCGTGGAGCAGGAACGGAGCGCTTTGGCGCAGTACGCGGCATGGGTCGGGGGGCAGGGTGAGCGCCCGCTGACGCTCGCGGAGCGGACAGCCCAGCAGAAGCAGAAGAAGTCAGGGAGCAAGACCGGGAAGACGGCGAAGCAGGGGGAGACGGGCATGCCTGCGCCCAAGATCAAGGACATCAACATCACCGGTGAGAAGGGCCGGGAGATCGCGAAACTCCTGGGGCACGCCTACCGGATATCGATGCTCGCCGGTACGTACACGGTGGTTCACATCGGCTCGGGTGACCGGCTGTGCATGAACGAGAAGTCCCGCCCGGCCATGAAGCGGGCGATCCTTGCGGACGCCGTGGCGCGGGGCGAACAGCAGCCGCAGCAAGAGGACAAGCCCTCAGTTGACGTGGTGGACGCGGAACTGAATGAAGAGGTTTCGGTAGAGCACCACATGCTGGCCGATACCGCGATCGTGAACGCTACAGGGGCCGGGATCTGTGCGTCCTGCTGGGACAAGGGACAACGGAAGTCAGCGCGCTACCGCTTCCGGATCGTCGTGGACCATGGAGGAGAGCGGCGGGAACTGTGCGCCTGGTGCACAGCCCGACTGCTGGGGCGCGGTGTGCCGGATGTCCGGGCGGAGGCGTGCGCACGTGCCGATGTGGAGTGGGACGTTTTCATCGCCATTGCCGAACTCCAGGAACACCGCGAGAAGCTGTGGGAAGAGCAGCGTGACCAGGTCGTTGCCGAGGTCATCGAGGCGGAGAAGGCCGAGTTCGCGCGCACGGGGCGAGTACCTGCGGCGTACAGCAGCGCGGAAGAGTGGTGGGGCGAGGACAGCCCCGTGCGCACGTGCGGCCAGCCGCAACCGGAGCTGATCGTGACCGAGCGGCCATCCACCTCTGGTGGCTTCTCTTACCAGTGGGACGCACAGATCGGCGGCGATGGCGATTACTCGATCACGGGTGACTGCCAGGGCAAGGTGAAGAACGGCGTACCGGCGCACACCTTCTACCGCGTGCACTGGGCCCACGGGCAGGGCGACGAGCTGAACGTCTGGGCACTCGGCAACGTGGAGACGATGGGCGCAGCCCAGGACGTCATCCGGGACCACTGGCGGCGCTCACAGTCCGAGGATGCGTGCACGGTGGCGCAGCTGATGTATTACGCGTCCGGGCTGTGGATCCTGCCGGAGGTCGGCGACGGCGAGAGCATCACCTACCACGTCGAGAACTTCTGGACGATCACCAGCGCAGAGGGCCACCGTTACGAGGTGACGACGGGCGGCCAGAAGTGGCTGACCTACCCGGGCGCTGACCTTCACATCCACTACATCGACGGTGACGCCCTCGTGTACGTCGGGCAGACCACCGAGCACTACGAGAAGCGGTGGCCGCAGATGCTGAGCATCCTGCGCGAGCACTCCGCCGCCCTGGCGGCCCGTGCCGACACGGAAGAAATTTCGGCCGGGGTTCCGGCCGGCTCCGAGGGGGAGGAAAGCCCGCTCGCCGACACGGGCGGAAACGGTGAGCTGTCAGAGCCCGAGGCCCCCCTCACGGCAGAGCCCGCCGACGAGACCGATTCCCGCGCGGAGATGGGCCTACAGCACGGCGAAGAACTCATGGGGTACCGGGGCGGCTGGCATGGAGAGCACGAGGTGAGGGTTCAGGGCGGGGTCTACACCTACGCTCTGCGGGACCTGGGCAAGACCAAACGCCACACGGACACCAACGGCTGGCGCTACTCCTTGCGCTGCTACACGGAAGGCGGCCGGATCGGCACGGATGATGTGAAGCCCTTCAAGGCTGTGCCGTTCCCGGCGGACATCATGCCCGCGATACGCAAGCATGCAGCTGCCGCGCCCACCGACACGGAAGACAACTCCGGCCAGGGCCCGGCCAGCTGCGACGAGGCCCCGGATTCTTCCCCTGCCGACACGGCGCCTGAGGCGCGGTCGACGTTCGCCGAGATGCTGGAGCGCCACCACGGTAAGGACTGGCGTCCGCTGTGCACCGGCTATGCCGGTTCGGAAGGCCGGGAGTTCGAAGACGCCGACCAGGACGAGCCCGAGCCGCAGAAGCCCCCGCAGGGCATCGCGCCAATCTCCCGGAAACAGCGCTCGGCGGCCTGGCGAATCGCGGCAGGCGAATCACAGCCCCGGCCAAAGCCCGAGCCCGAAGCCGGCTCGGCCCCACAGAATTTGCAGGTTGCCGACACGGAGGAAATCCCGGCTGAGGTGGCGGCCGGCTCGGGGGTGGGGCAGAACATCCCGACCGCCGAGGCCCTGGAGGATGAGCGTCACCCCGACTGGTGCGGCGGGAAACGCTGCAACCACGCCTACCCCTGCGGCCGGGACGGGATAGCCGCCCACGAGACACCCGAAGAAGCCGATCTCCGGTACCTGTTGGAGTTCAGAGCCCAAGACGTACTGCCCAAGCTGCGGTGGTGGGCTGCACTGGCCGACGTCGTGGAGTGGGCGGCGGCAGGGCAGTTGCATGCCGATGACTGCGGGGCGTTCCGGCGGAATATCAGAGGGCAGGGGCGCAAGGTCAAGGCCGAGACGGTACGGCTGCTGGCCGGTGCTGGATTTTTGAGTCTGCCCCCGCAGGCCGGGCAGGTTGCGGCGACCAAGGACGGCCAGGAAGCCCTAGAGATGGCCCGTACGTGGCCCGATGGGCTGCTGAGCGAAGACAAGGGCATGGCTGCCGTGCGGAAGGCGCAGCGGCAGCGGGCCCACGTTAGGGGCGGCTACGTACTGCCGGTGCTGCCTGGTGGGGAAACCGAGCGCAGATCACGCGAGGCGTGGTGGGTAGCCCAAGGCCGCAACCCAGACGGGAGCCGAAAGGTACCGGCGGTTGCGGAAACAGAGACAGAGTGCGGACAGCCGTCCGCGTGGCGGGTCATCTGCGGAGCCGCTGAGGTGTTTGCACCGAAGGTTCCGCAGGCCCCGGCCACGGTGGAACAGCCGGAGAAAAACCTGAGCGAGGCAGCCGGCACGGCCCCGCGGAATTTTGAGAGTGCCGACACGACACGGAAACAGGAGAAGGCAGTGCGGAACATGGTTGGTCGGCTTCGTCAGGCACGCCCGGCCCGGGAGAAGCTCGCGGGCGCTGGTAAGAGGGCCGCCCGGTATGTGCGGGAGACGCTGCCGCCCGCCGCTGCACGGGCGCGTGTCACGGGGCAACGGGTCACCAGTGCCGTCCGGGCCCGGTTCGACAAGCCCGCCGTGACCACGCCTTCCCACCGTCCGCCGGTCGATCTGAACGAACAGCGGTCTCCCGCTCCGGCCCCCGCACCCGCACTGGTGGAGACGGTGTTGTGCGCCGCGCACCTGGCACGGGACGGGTCTCACGTGGAGGCGTCGGAGGTCCTGACCCTCGGCGGCCGTGCGTGGGACCTGTGCACCGAGCACGCAGACCGTTTCGGGTGGTGGCTGGCGGATGCGCTCGACGAGCCTGCCACGGCCGCAGCGCCGGATGCCGGGGACGCGGCGAAGCCGGTGGTTGAGCAGCACCAGGAAAATCCGGCACCCGCAGCCGGCCGGGCCGTACAGGATTCAGAGTCTGTCGGCACGGGTGAAAACCACGACGAGCGTCCGTCCGTGATGCTCACCGGCGAAGTGCCCGGCTACTCGTGGGACGACGCCCGGGAAGCGCTGCGCAACCTCGGCTTCCGGGTAGCGGGCCGCGCCGACGAGTCCACTGTGCTCATCATCTGTGGTGAAGGTGCGGAGAAGAACGCCACCAAACTGAGGGACGCCCGGGAACGCGGCATTCCCTGCATGGACGCGACCGTACCCGGCCGGTTCAAGGACGCCGTCTGCGCCGGTGAGTTCATCGGTGGTGACCCGCTGCCCAATCCGGTCGTGGTTGCCCGCACGGGAATGAGCGACCGCGAGAAGAACCGTGCCATTCGGACCTGGGCCCGCCAACAGGGGTACGACGTGCCCGACCGGGGCCGCATCTCTGAGCAGCTCCGGCGAACCTACGAGCTGGCCCACCAGGTTCAGGCGGTCGCCGCATGAACACCCCGGACTATCGCACCCTGTGCACCGGCCGTCTCCGGGACGCCATCAACTCCCTGGCCCCTCACGTGGAATGGTCACCGGTCGGTTTGCTCGGCGGCCTGCTGTGCGCCTTCTCCGCCATGCTCCCGGACACCCGCGTACAGCGCGGTTCCGGCTCCATGCCCCTCATGCTCCACGTGCTTCTGTGCGGCGACACCGGTGAAGGTAAGGGCCAGTCCTGGGGCCTGGCGACGGCGGTAGCCAGGGACGCCAACCGAACGTTCATGGCCGGTCACGTCATCAACGGCGTGGTCGGCGGGGCGGGGCTCATCCAGGCGATTTCCGACCGTGGCGGGCACGCCCTGATCGTGGACACCGAATACGCCCGCGTCCTGCGGGCCGGCCGTCGGCAGGCGAACCTTTCTCAGGTACTCCGGGACCTGTGGGACGGAGCCACGGTCGCCACCTCCAGGGCCAAGGAACCAGTGGAGATCGAGGCCCCTCGGGTTTCGATCATGGGGCACATCACCCCGGCGGAATTCCGGTCCAGCATGAGCACGACCGACCGCGACGGCGGCAGCTACAACCGGCTGATCATCCTGCCCGTGGAACAGATTCGCTGGCTCAGCGAACGACACCAGATGCCCGCGAACATCATTCCCGACATCGGCGAAGCCATGGCCCGTGCCATCCGTCACGGGCAACGGGCGAAGTTGGTCACCCTCACCGACGACGCTTACGACGCCGCCGACATCATCAGAAAGGATCTCCTCACTATGGCCCGAGAGTCCGAGGGACTCAAAGCATTCGCCGCCCGCTGCAACGAGCAAGTACGGCGCATCGCCGCTCTCTTCGCGCTCTTCGACCTCCGCACTCAGATCACGGTGACCGACCTCAAGGCCGCCGCAGCACTGGTCAGGTACGCGATGGAGTCCGTAGAAGCCATCATCGGAGAGAGCGACGCACCGAAGGCGAAGCGTCAGCCGCTCAGCCTCATGGAGAAGGTCCGGGCCCGCATCGACCTGCACGGCGGTAAGGCCACTTCCTCAGAGCTACTGCCCTTCGTGGGCGCAACTGCCGCAGAGGTAAGGGCACTTCCCGGTATCGTGGTCCGCTCGGAAAAGCTGGGCAACGGGGGGCGCCCGGCCGTTGTCTTCTCTCTCGCCGACTCCACCGACGACCAGTCACCGGTGGCGGAACCCCAGCCGCCGACCGCAGCACCGGCGCCCAGGGCGCCGGAGCCCACGCCGTCACCCCAGCTCCGGGTTTATAGGGCCCCCGTTAAAATTTCTGCACCAGTCCAGCCGGCCAGACCCCAGCCTGCCGACATGGAAAACCCAGTCCGCGCCATGCTTTGAGTGCCGACATAGCGAAAAAGCCCCCGCCATCCGATCCGGATGGCGGGGGCTTTCGTTAGCTGCGGGGCGCACCGAGCATGCATGTAAGCTGCTGGTCTAGAACTACGGGAGGGGACACCCATGAGCAACGGCTACAAAGACATCAGATCAGCAGTGAACGACACCCACAAAATAATTTGGGGAACCTGGTTCTTCACCGGCGTTCTAATGATCGTGCTCGGAATAGCAACGGATGACATTCCCATTCTGGGCGTCATTGTTGGTTTCATAGCTGAGTGGGGATGGATACCCGCGACAGCCGCAGCATTGTTCTTCTCCGGCCTTGCGGAGATCCGCAAGGATGATGCGCGCAAGAAAGCGTTGCGGGATCGCATCTGAAGCAAAGGCAGAAGAGGCCCTGGTGAACCGGAAAGTCCCAGGGCGCTCAGGGGCAGGGACAACGGAGCGAGCCCCCAACCCGGTTACCCGGGTGGGGGCTCGTCTCACCTCCGCTTGCGCGGAGCGTTTGGCCTTCTGGTCGGGTTATACCCGCACCGTTCGGCTCACCTCCGCTTGCGCGGAGCGTTTGGCCTTCTGGTCGGGTTATACCCGCACCGTTCGGCTCACCTCCGCTAGCGCGGAGCGTTTGGCCTTCTGGTCGGGTTATACCCGCACCGTTCGGCTCACCTCCGCTAGCGCGGAGAGGTCCTACAATCCCCGCTAACGCGGGGAGCAACGCCTTCAACCTTGGTTGCCCTCTCGGGCGGCGCAGTCATGACTGTAGGACTGGGCGTCAGGTGAACGCAAGCGGATCGCTGTGATTCGGGGAGCAGTTCACCCACCTGTGGGGATGGTGCGACCCCCTTGGCCAGCAACGCGAACGCCTCGGCAGTCTTGCCGTTCTCCACCCGCTGAGTCACTTCACCAGCGCCCAGGAGCGCGGCCACCAGCGCCAGAACGGTTTCCTGGGGGATGCTGACGTACTCCGCGACCAGGGCGACGGTTGCCGCAGCGATGCTGTACAACCGTGCCGGGTGCTGCCGGGCGAACTCCGTGAGGGAGAGCGTGGATGCCGGGCCCCGGTGCACGCCGCGCCGCCCCATTAGGCCGCCTTCCCGAAGTCACGCTTCAGCCGCGCGAGCTGGAGCTTCCCCGGGATGCCGTCAGCCTCCGCTCCCGTGTCACCGATCTTGATCTGGTACTTCCGCATCGACTTGGTGTCAGCGGACGTCCACACCGGCCCCGGCCCCTCCTCGTAAGCGGAGCAGCCAGCCGCGACGAGCATCTTCCCGAGGCGGGTGATGTGGGCCCCCTTGGCGCCCGGCCCGTACGGAAGGCCGTCGATCACTACCCGGCCAGACGGGGCCGGCTTGTCCGGTCGGGAAGTTCCGCCGCTCGGGAGGTCATCCTCGCTCGCCTCCTGGCCGAAGAAGGTGACGCCGGAACGGCCCTTCCATGCCGGATCGGCTACGACAATCCCCTCGGGGTAGGCCGGGTAGCCGTATCCGAAGACATAACTCGACTTGCGGGGACGGGCCTTACGGTAAACGCCATCACCCTCGGCCGAACCGGAATCGTTAGTGTTGCCCTCAACCGTGTAAATGGTGTCGGCAGTGTACGAGGTGACGATGCCGACGTGACTGCCGCCACTGGCGCCGAAGTACACAACGGCGCCAACTGCGGGGTACTCAGAGAAACGGCCCCGGTCCTCAAACCACGACACTCCTTCGAGGCAGGACGCGGTCACGGGCGCGAGGTCGCTCGCACCGGCCTCCTGGAAGACCCAGCTCACGAACGTGGAGCACCAGGGCTGCTCGTCCGACCACTCCAGGCCCGGCACGGCGCCGCTGAACTTCTGGCTGTTGTCCCAGTGGCCGCCGGAAAAACCCTCCTGATAGCCCACCTCACTGCGGGCGATGTTCATGACCTTCTGCGCAACTGACAAAGCTGTCTCCTTCGTTTTGGGCATAGAAAAACCCCGGTCGCTGCCGGGGTGATGATTCGGTGTTCCGTTAGTTAGCGGGTGTCCGGTCCTGGCTTCACGGCGCTCGTCATAGGCGTGATACCGCTCTGCCGAAGCTGCCAGGCATAGTCAGCAGACACCGACCGGTAATACTCGACCAGAGCCTGAAGCTCGTGGACTGTGTCCTGAAGCTCGGCGCGCCACTTGGCAAGGTCTTCGATGTGCTCGCGCCGGGCGCGGGCGAACGTGTCCTTACGCTCCCGCCACAGCTTCACGAAAGCTACGAGCGAAGCCGCGCCACCTGTGCCGAGCACGATGTTGAGGATTTCCGGTATTCCCATAGGGGTCCTTTCCTAGATTGCGCCGACCCATCTGATTTCAGCGAATGATCCGTACTTGTACTGCTGGGACACCTCGTCATTCGCCCACCCGAACGCGGGCGCGGACAGGCACTTCGCAGCGAACTGGACTTTTGAGCCCTTGCTGAGCCGCTGCACAGTCGAATGACCTCCGCCAAGCGTGTAGTTGGTGACCTGCGCGGGCGTGACGGTGTCGACCGACGCCCCCGCAATCGCGTCCCCCGTACCGGCACTCATGTTGACTCCGATCTCCACCGTCAGCTGATGGCGGAGGTCGTCCAAGCCGGTGCCCGTGTCCAACAGACCGCTGACGGTGATGCGGTACCGGCCGTCCACTGGCGTAATGAACTGCCAGGCCGTGTCCTGTCCCATGGTCCTGTCGCCCTTCGATACGGGCACCATGCCGGGCCACGTCTCGTAGGAGGTGACCGGCCCACCCTCCCGGCCGACGGGGTAGAACGGCAGCACCGAGTACGCCCCCTGTGGCATTTTCACGCGCTTCATGCCGATCACGCGGGCTGCGGGCGGGTTCATCAGGAACCGGTGCACGTCGGCGAGTCGGCGGTTCATGGCGGGTGCGTCTTCAAGCTCGCGGACAGTCCACGACTCGATAGCAGGAATGGTCACGGCAGTCTCCCCACCCAGCGCAGTTCGAGGAACGAGCGCCCCGGGGCATCGGAGCGCCCCAGGACGAAATCCTTGTCGGCGATGCCGGCCGCCGAGACGGTGTCACCCTTCTTGAGGTTGATGGTCGTGGACATGGATCCGATGTAGCGGGCGGTGCCGTCCGAGGCTGCCATTGCCCGGCCGGGGCAGTGCGCGGCGAAGACTGCGGAGCTGTTCCACTGGTCCTCGGCCAACACGTTTTTGCCCAGGCGGACGTGGACGTTGGCCGCGTCCCCGTTGGTCTCGATGACCCCGCCGAAGGCCACCGCGTACAGGCCATCTTCGGGAGCGGTGAGCCGCCAGACGACACCGCCATCACCGGGCCTCACCATCCCGCTCGGGTCGTACTCCTCGCCCGGCGTCGGTCCCTTGCCCGGCAGGTACAGAGGAAAAGTCGTCCAGGTGTTGAAGGGCACCCACCCGCGGCCGTACGCGTCCGAAGGGGCGGCCCCCGGATGGGTGCCGCGCTGCCGCGCAGTCACCCGGCACGCTGGCGTCCGGTACAGGAAACGGTGCACGTCCCTGATGTACCGGTTCAGCGTGTCAGCGGTGACGATCTCCCGCTGCTGCCAGATGTGAACCATGGGCGTGGCCATCAGGGCGTCACCCCCACCCATCGCATTTCCATGTGGGAAATCTGCTGGGCGGCCTCACCATCGCCCAGGCAGAAGGCCGCGCTGCCGTTGACGGCCAGGGACACGAAATCACCGGCCGCAAGCGGCACGGTGGCCGACCCTGCGCCCGCCTTCTCGCGGTAACTGGCCCGGCCGCAGCCGAACCGCAGAAAGGCCAGAGAACTGATGGCATCGCCGCCTTCTTGGTTCCGGTTCACCGCGCACACCGTGAACGGCAAGGTGCCGGACACCGCACGGACCACGACACCGCACGTGACCTCATACAACCCCGGTATCGGGGCGTGGATCTTCGTGGGTTCCCGGGACATGGCGCCCCCGGTGGTGTCGTAGGAGTGAGCGGCCCCGGCGCCCATGCCGGGCTTGTCCCACCGCATGACCTGCCAGGTATCGGCCGGCCGCTGCTCGCTCCCCTGATTCGTCGCGGTGCGGCGGCACGCGGGAGGTTCCAGCAGGCCCCGCAGAACATCGCTGACGTGTGCCTTCATCACCGCCGGGGAAATCTTCTCGCCGGAGGTCCAGGTCTTCACCGTTGCCATGTGATCACCCCAATACCGTGGTGGTGCCGAGTACGGACGCTGAGGTGTCGCCGAGAATCCAGGTCGGCCGCCCGTCGTTGATCCCCCGCACCTGGATGCTCGCGCAGGCGGCGGAGGCGGCGGTGGTGTCGAGAACGAGTTCCCCCGGGGAGCTGCCCGAGCCGGGGGTGTCGGCCGCGAGGAGACTGACGTCGAGGGTGCCGAACTGCCCGAGCTGCTCCGCCCGGGGCAGGACCCCGGCAGGCCACGCGTAGCCGGTGAGATCCACGGACTCCGCCAGGACGAGAAACACAGTGGTGAAGTCGCCGGCCGACGTCAGCGGCAGGCGGTTCACGCCGTCATACTGCCGCACTTCCTGAACGGGGGCCGACGGTGTGCTGGAAGTGTCCCCGCCGCGGTAGATCAAATTCATCGTCGTCGCGCTCATGCTGCCCGAAACCTGCCACACGACATCACCACCACGCCCGTCGTACGGCCACACGGCGACCGCGATCCAGTGGCCCGAGCTGAGCTGGTGGGCCTGGGCGACGAAGCCGCCCGGTGAGACGAGCTGCGGCGTGGCGGTAGCGGCGCAGACCGACACCACGACATCGCTCACCCGTACCGGCGGCAGAGGGCCGCCGACGTAGTCCGCACGGCCGAAGAGGCCCGAATTTGACGCGGCGTACGCGGGAAACGGTACGGCCGCCGGGGGCTTCGCCTGCCACGCCTCACCGTCGAAGAACCGCACGGCCGGCTCCACCCAAGATTTTCCGTCCCACACCCGCCTGACGCCCTCCACCCATGCCGTGCCCGCCCACACCATGACCGGGGTGTCACTACGAGCCATAGGCCACCCACACATCTCCGACGCGGGGGTTAGCGGGAGCGGCCGGGCCGGAGAACAGACGGGCACCGCCGATGTTCGGCGCCGATATGGTGCCGCTGGCCTCGACGCGCCCATCGCCCCGGACGCGGAACACCGTGGGGTCCGTGCCAGCCCGGCCCCGGGAGACGCTCAGGGCCGTGCTGTTCTCGGCCGCCCCCTCGTACTGCCCGATAGCCACCGGAACATGAGGCCCGATCGGATCGACCAGGACGGCGCCGTTGCTCTGGACGCGGGTGAACTCCGTGTAACCGGACGGGGTCCGACTCTCGGTCTCCAGCCGGATCACGTTGCCGAGCGCGTCACCGCCCGCGCTGTCGACGTCCGGCACCGTGAAAGAGGACCAAGTGGCCCCCTTCTCCACCGTGAGGCGCGCTCCGCGCCGGGGAACGTACGCGTTGAGCTGGCTGTCCGTGTACGCCATCGAGCCGTGCGGGTCGAGAGCCTCAGTGTGGCCCTTGTACCGCTCACCCAGATTCGAGGAGGTGAGTTTGACCCGCCCTACACCGAAGTCCGCCCACAGGGCCTCGCGGCCGTCCGCAGGCCCCCAGATCGGCGGGACAACGCCCCGTTCGTCAGCGACGAGTTGGACGATGGGTGAGCCGTTGATGTCGACCAGATCGGTGACCTGGGCGGCGCCCTCGTCCGGCCCGTCCCAGACAAGGCCCACGCCGCCGGGGACGCGCACCCCGGCTTCGTTCTCGGCGACATCAGCAGGTGTGCCACCGAACAAATTGCGTTCCATGACGCCCCCTAGTTCGCGGTTTCGTAGGTGCCGGAGAAAACGACTGAGCTTCGGCGGGGAATGATCAGAAGATGGTCCAGGCCCTCGCGCACATTCTCATTCGGGTAGAGAATCTTCACAACATTGGTGCGGTTCCCGATATAGGACATGCCCTTGAGGTCCACATAATTAGGCAGACCGCCCGCGTAACTGGCGTTGAGCATGGATCCGCTGAACGCCTGCCCGATGTCAGGCGTCGGGTTGACCGGCAGGGTAAACCCGAGCGGCCCGTTGCCCGACTGCTTGATATCCGTATTGGTCGTGTTATCGATGTCGACCGAGAAAAATACCGTGCTCGGAGCAATCCACCGCCAGATTCCCCGGTAGAGGATGCCGGACGGCAACTTGCCAGAATTGGCGATCTGCGGGACATAAGACTTCGGCTCTCCGAGATGTCGCGTGATGACGTAGCCATCCCGCCCCTTGAATGCCTCGTACTGCCCGTCATTGGAATTGCTGTCAAGGTCGTACACGAACGTACCCACGGGGACGTGCTGGGCTGTCGGGGTGGCATTCCACGGCGCCGCAACAGGTGCGGGCATGTCGTACGGGGCGCACGCGGTGACGGTGATCGCCCCGTCCTTCGCGGGCACCAGGACCTCGTGCAGCACGAGTTCCCACCGCTGACCGGGGGTGCGCTGCGGCCGTGGGGCAATGGGAGCCTTCGACGGCTGGCCCTTGACCACCACCATGTTCGCCGAGCCCCGCATCAGGTCGACGCGGACGACGATGGTGTCCCGGCGCGGATTCTCCGTGGGGTTGGCCTCCACATCCACGGTGAGGGCAGCATCATTCCTGTAGTAGAAGCCGCCCACCCAGGCCGCGCCCGGCTTCAGTTCCACCATGCGCCCATTGATGACCCGGGTCGAGAACGGCAGCGCCCCAGACTGGTAGGAATTGTTCGTCAGTTGGAAGTCAACTCGGTCACCGCCCCAAAGCTTCGCCATGTCTTGCCAGTCGAGCTGTGACACGGTTTCCCGGCCGCCGCTGCCACTCCTTTGAGTAAAAGGAAAGCTGATCTCTGCCATTACATCCTCGATTCCAGCCGCCGGAGTTTTTCCTTCATTTCCCAGACAGTCCTGTACAGGTTGAGCGGTTCACCCGTCCCCTGATCACCGATCTTCGGCGTGACGGACTGGACCCGGCCCCCGTCCTCGACGGAGATGTTCACTTCCTTGACAACTTCCTGGTACTCCTGGCCGTCAGCAGTGACAGTGACGACATCCCCGACGAAATAATCCCGCCCGAATTTGCACTGCTCAGTGTCGATCGGGTAAATCTGAAAATGCCCCGACTTCTCGCCCTGCTTGAGGGCTTGGGCGGCGGCGTCCTCCACGGCCTTGACGTAGTGGGCAAGGGCCGCGTCCTTGGCAGCGGGAAGGGCCGCTGCCACACCTGCCTGCGCGGCTGCCTCCAGGGCCTTCGCCTGGGACAGGGTGGATGCCGCGGCGGCCTTCTCCTGGTCCGTGGTGGCGGTCCGCACTTTCTGCTCCGCGTCGGCAACGGCCTTCGCTGCTGTGGCTACGGCCGCCTTCGCTTCGGCGAGCTGAGGCGTCCACTCCTTGCCATCCGGGCCGGCCCCCAAATCCTCCGTACCGTCAGCGCCCTTCTTGACGATCAGCTCCGGCTTCCCATCGCGCCCCGTCCTCAAGGGGATGTCCCGGCGGTCTACGAGCTGCTCGCGCAGGATCGCCCATTGCTGCTCGCCTTCGGCGTCAACCTGCTGGTAGAGGTACCGGTCGCTGCCCTCGCCCTGGCAGGCGACGATGGCGCGGGTAACCGTAGGGGCCTTGAGCTGCCATTCGAATTGCTTGAGGTTGCCGAGATCCTGGGAGAAGCGGACGGAGGCGGACAGGTCGCGGCACTCGAAGATGCGCAATTCCACTTTCTTGGAGGCAGGGCTCCACACGAAGCGGTAGCCGATGCGCTTGTCCTTCAACCACGTCTCATATTTCGACCCGAGGTTGTCAAACCGGAGGGTGTCCGGCGTCGCTGGTCCCACCGGGGCGTTCGCCCCCACCACCAGGGCCTCCACCTTGCGGTCGGGCAGGGCGCGCGAGCCGAACGCCATGTCCGCCTCATTCCACAGGAGTTGTCCGAGGGGCCCGCCAGTTGGACGGGTGCCCTGGCCCGCGTACTGCTGGGCGAGGGGCAGAACCACCTGGCCCGTGCCCGTTCCGGTTGTCGCGGGGAAGGCGAGGAAACCGTAAGGCAGGTCGCTGTCACATTTTCCGCCGACGAACACGGAGCCGGCCGCGGTGTGCTGGTCCACGGTCCAGTAACGCTCGAAGGCATCGATCTGCCCGGAGAACACAGGCTCTGGGATGCCGTCCTGATAGATGACGATGCCCCGGCCCTGCGCCAGCAGACCTTCCTGGTAGGTGCCGCTCTTGACGAGGAGTTGCCAGGTGCCCGCCGCGTTGAACCGGAGCGTGAAATCCAATTTGATCCACGTATCGATCTCGCCCAGGATCCACCGCTCGCCCCCCTGGGGTGCGCTCCGGACAAAGACTCGGTAGCCCATGCGCCTCCTCCTAGTAGGACTTGTAGCGGGGCCGGAAAGACAGCCGCAGCGCCGCGGCCCCGCTCCCGGGGGCCATCTCTACGGACACCCGCGAGTTTCCCGGGGGCACGGCCCACA
This sequence comes from Streptomyces sp. NPDC042259, assembly GCF_055582085.1. Lineage (NCBI taxonomy): Bacteria > Bacillati > Actinomycetota > Actinomycetes > Kitasatosporales > Streptomycetaceae > Streptomyces > Streptomyces sp. NPDC042259. The sequence goes on from NZ_JBVJDW010000006.1 coordinate 332,100, forward strand.
GCTGAGGATTCGCCGCCAGGCGCGGCCAGTAGTTGGCCCCCCGGTCGTCCTGCAGGGTCTTATAGCCGGGTCGCGTATCGATGGTCAGCGTGCGCCCTGCGGGCACCGCCTCCTCAGCGGAAGGCGCGATGGCGAACGACTTCTCCCTCATGGAGAAGGTGAACGCCCGCACGGGCCCCTTCAACTCCCACACGGGCCACGCTTCGACGCTTCCAGGGTTGTGGACGGTGAGGTCGGGAGTCGAAACAAGGCCCTGTTCCAGGCGGAGCGGGAAGAATGCTTTGCCGGTCGACAGGAAGGCTTCTCCTTGCCCGAACGTCCACTCGGCGACCTGCATGGAATCCGAGTAGTAGAACGGGTCAAAGGCGGTGAGCTGGAGCCCGTACCGGGCCCAGCGGAACCCCGCCGAGTCCTCCCCTTCATCCCCTTCGACTCCGCCCTTGTAATAGCAGGTCAGGTAACGGGGCCGGGAATCGGATTCCTCGAACTTCAGGACGCAGTAGCCGTTGGCGGGGTCGAGGGCCTCAAGCAACCGGTCCCTGAGATGCCGGAGGCTGCGGCGGTCGATGCCGTGCAGGTAGACCGGAAGCATCACCTCACGCTGTGCGTACCGCGAGGAACGGAAGATGGACCCGTCCAGGTTCGGGCTGGCGTCCGCGCGCAGTTCCACCGGGGGCATGGTCAGCCCCTGGGCTCCGGGCAGCATCATCAGTGCCGGCCAGTCCTTGCCCTGCGAACCGGTGAGGGGGATCTCCTCCCCCTCACCGTTCGCGCCACGGATCGAGACGTAGGTGTATCCCCACTCCGCAGGGACCGGCGGCTGAGGCCGGTCAGGTCTCGGCTGCTCGGTCACCTGGTTCTCTGTTGCCGGAATGGGCATACGCGCCCCCCTTTCTTCTAGTAGCCGGCCATGACCTCTGCTGTGCGCATCGCGCGCAGGACGGCCTGCGTGGTGTCCTCGCTCTTGGCCTCGTGGATGTGGATCTCGTAGCGACGCCCGGACAGCATTCGTTCGGTGTCCCGGTCGTTGTAGACCCGCTCGCCGCCGCCGAAATTCACCAACTCCGGGCCGCGCTCGCCGACCATCGCCAGGCCGGCTGTCGCCGACTTGGTGCCGGTCCAGTAGCCGCGCGTCCCGCCGAGAGCAGCACGCCACCCGGACCCGTACCGGTCGATTGCGTAGGAGAGACCGGCGTACAGGGAAGCGAGCGGGTTGAGCTGGCCAAGGCCCTTGTAGGGCCCGGCATAGGCGTTGAACGTGGACCCGATCACCTGGAGGAGACCCTTCGACGGGTCGCCCGCCTTGGCATTGCTGTCCCAGTTGTTGACCGCGTTCGGGTCACCGCCCGATTCCACGCCGATCCGGTGCAGCACCAGAGGGATATCCGCGAGGGAAATCCCACCCCGGCCGCCGAGTTCACCAATGACCCGCTCGACCAGGGGCCGCCACCGGTTCACCGCGTCCCCGGTCAGCCCGGCGTACTCCCCGGCACCGGACGTGAACTGCGGCAGGGAGCCCGGCCACGGGTTGAGGAAGGGGCCCTCGCCCGCACCCGGGGCGCCCCCGCGGGGACGCAAGGCTCCATCGGCGCGGTTGCCGTACCCGAGTTGGCGGCGGATCGATCGGGACTCGTTGCCGCCGACCGTTTCGAGGGCCGATCCCTGCTTGCCGGTGGCGATGTCGATGTGACCCCAGTCGCCGGGGCCGTAACCCCGGTAGACCATGAGGTCACCCGGCCGCGCTGCGGCGGTCGGGACCATCCCCATTTTTTCCACCCACGTGGCTACCGCCGGCCACCGGTTGCCCGGCGTCCCCGTCGGCGAATTCCCGTACGCGGCGTTGGCACGGGAGTGATCAACCACCCACGAGACAAAATCGGCGCACCACGACTCGTAGCCGCCACCGATGTACTTCTGGCCGGACATGTCGCCGGACTTCGCCTCTTGGAGGGCGAGCTTGACGACCTGGCCGCCACCGCCGGTGGCGTGCTCGTCAGCCCACCGACCCCACGCGGAAAGCCACGGCTCCGCCTTGCTGAACGCTCCCGCGCTGAGCTGGCCGGCCTCCCCGAACTTCGAGCCGATGGACTTCAAATGCGGCGTGATAGCCGCGTCCCAGCCCTTGTGAACGGCCTCCTCGTATCCGGCGAACGGATCGTCCTGGTGCTGGCGGACCCACGACCCGCCGTCGCCGACGATGCCGCCGTTCGCGAAGACGCTCCCGCCCCTCCGAGCCTGCTCGTTCCACCGCAGAATCGTTTCTCTACCGAGGGCGCGAACAACCTCGGGGCGGAGAATGCCCTCGCCTTCGCTGAGCATGGCGGGGACGGTGTCGATGCCCGGCCGGTAGCCGGGGACGATGCCGCCCGTCGAGTAGTGCACGGGGGCCAGCGGTGCCGACGTCCCGGCCAGCTTGGCCATCTCCGACATCATCGGAACTGCGCCCGAGTTGTAGGGGCCGGAGGTGGTCCTCCTGGTGGAGCTGTCCACAGCCGCCATGGCCGTCCCCCACGCTTCGGCGATGCGCGTGCTGGAGGTCTCGAAGAACCGCCTCGTGCTGTCCAGGCCGGACCGGAGCCGGCCGAATGAGTCGAGCACGCTCGACGTGGACGAGACCACCTGGGACTGCACCGCGCCCCAGTTGGCGCGGTTGGAATCCCGAAACGCGGACACAGCGCCCGACAGGGGGCCGGACAGGTGGCTGGCCCAGCGCTGTTGAGCGGGCCTGATCTGCCCATCCACCGCCTGACGCACCTGGGCGCCCACATCCGCCCACGAAGCGGCCGATGCCGTCTGATGCGCGCGCACCGCGGCCGTCATCGAGGACAATGCGTCCTCGATCCGCTTGGCCGCCGCCTCGAAAGCACCCGCGTCTGGGACCGGTGTCACAGCCTGGTCCGGCTGGGCCTGCGCAGTGGCCGGTGTGCCGGTCCGGGCCTGATGGTTCAGCCCCAGCACCGCCCGGTAGCCCAGCGACCGCACAGCGTCCGGACGGAGGATCGCCTCACCCGGGCTGAGCATCGCGTGAACGCGGTCGTTCCCCGGTGAATAGCCCGGCACGATCCCGCCCTGAGCGAATTCGAAAAGACCCTCGCGATTGGGCATCATCTCCTGTGCGCGGGCGTAGAAGCTGTTCCAGACCTCCGCGGCGAACTCGCTTGGGTTTGAGGTGAGTTGCTCGACCATTTCCAGCATCGAACGGACGTTGGCGAGCACACCGTTGAACAGTTCCTTGAGAGTCGAGATCGCCTCGTCTAGGACACTCGCAGGGTTTGATATCAGATCCTTAGCGAGTGATCCGAGATTCTTGACAAGACCCACGACCCCGCCAACGAGGTCCTTGATCATCTCGAACAGCTTGCTCGGACTGAGAAGGTCCTTGGTGAACTCCGCTCCTCGTTCGAGGATATTCCCGTCGCCCTTCCACACGTCATCCCAGAAAAGCTGACCGGCAGTCGGGGCCACAGCTCCGGCGGCAAGGCCGACGAGCTGACCGACACCTGTGGGAGCAACCTTCAAGAACTCCGGCAGCCGCTCGAACATGAAATCCCGCAGATTTCCGAAGCGGTTGTTGGCTGCCTGGCCCGACGTGTCACCGCCGATCCGGGCACCCCAGTGCCGCACGTTGGTACCGGTTTCACCGCCGATACGGGCTCCGGCGGCGGCCATGCCGATTCCTGACCCGAAGGTGTCAGCAGCGGGCTTGAAGTCGATAGACCCGTACAGCTCATCGAGGATGCTCATGGGCCAGCGCCCACCGCCGCTGGCCTTTCCCGCGATGCCGCCCCTGGCGAATCGGGACAGGCGGCCACGGGCCGCCGCGGCATTCCAATGGTTGATGGTGTGCTCGCCGAGCCGGGCTGCTACCTCCGGCCGGAGAATGGCCTCACCCGGCGACAGGATTGCAGGGATGGAATCGACACCCGGGGCGTATCCGGGCAGGACGCCGCCGAGTGCCTTCGCTGTCCGGCCCCGGCGACCGCCCTTCTTGTCGTCACCGCCGCCTCCACCGGTGATCTGGTTGACATTGTCGATGTTCCCGCCCAGCCGCTTGCCCTCATCGGCTGCGGATTCCAGCGCCTTTTTGAGGCTGTTGACGGACGCGGTAGTCCCTGAGACCCGCTTCTTGGCCAAGGAGTCGAAGCGTGCATTAACCGTGCTCAGCTTGCCCGCCACACCATCGGCCGCGGCGTGCAGGCTATTCCCCCCACCCGCAAGGTTGTTCCGCAGTGTTTTGACGGACTTGCCGTTGAGCGTCGTCATCCGCTCGATGGCTTCCTGAACAGCCCGGCGGAACTCGTTCGCCTTCGGGGTGGACCAACTGAATTCCTGACGGAGCGCCGCTAGCGGCTTCGCGTTCAGGTCACCCACAGCAGAAGTGACGGCCTTGATCTTTGCCTCGGCCGTTTCCGCCCTCTGTGCGAGGAAGCCGACCTCTTGGCGGACACCGCCAGTCGTGCGGGCGTTCAGCTCCCGCAGCTCGTTGGCGGCCTGCTGGATCTTCTGGCGGGCGTCCTGAGCCGACGCGGCGAGACTGCGGCCGGCGGTCCCACCGAGGGCGTTGATAGCCGGATCGATGCTGACCCCGTTGACCGAACGCAACTCCGCTTTGAGGGCCTTGATCTTCTCGTCCAGGGCCCGCAACGCCTGCTCGGCCTGCCCAGTGTTGACCCGGATGTCATCGGCCCTGCTGTCCTGCCCCCGCGCCCGATCCAGGCCCCGCTGTGCCAGGTTCCGGCTGTCACCGCCGCGCAGCTCGGTGCGCTTTTCCTTCCAGGATTCCCGGAATCCGCCGCCTGCGCGGGCACCTTGAACACCCGCTACGAGCTGCCGGGTGATGCGCGTTCCGCCCCTGGCACCCCTGACAGCGCCACGGGCGATTCCCAGGGCCGGAGTCATCAGCTTGAAGAGCTTGCCGAAAAGCTTGCTCAGCAGGCCGATACCGAGGAGGAACGGGGCCGTGACAGCAGCGATCTTGCCGACCGTGAGAACAGCGTCGCGGAAGCCGGGATGGTCCTGAAGGAAACCTACGGTGGACTTGATCCACCCGGTGAAGGTCTTCAGGACCGAGAAGAATTCTTCAAGCACCTCGCCGGCCATCGGCAGGGCCTTTTTGCCCAGGGCCTTGGCGTCATTGAGCATGCCGCCCTTGTAGTCGTACTGGACGTTGCCGTTCTCGTCCTTGACGACCTCGCCGGTCTTCTTGTCCCGGCGGGGAGTCTTCGTGCCCATGATGGTCTGGCCGAGACCGGTGTATTCAAACTGGCCGTCCTTGCCCTCGCGCATGAAGAGCCGCTGAAGGGCGACCTGACCGGACTCCTTCATCTGGCCGATACGGCCGGAGATAGTGGCACCCGACATGCGGGCCGCCGAGCCCTTGATCCCGTTGCTGCCCTTGGACCACCGCTTCAGCAGAGCGTCAACGAATTCTGTGCCCTGAAGACCGCCAGTCTCCTTCGCGTTCTGCATGAACTCATACATTTTCGCGGAGGCATCTTGCCGCTTGCCGTGCTTGTCCTGGCCGTCCTTGAAACCCATCATCAGGGCCAAGTCCTGGGCAGGCATGCCCACCGCGCGCTCAAACTGCTTCAGGTTGCGCATCGGGATGCGGCCCATGTCCATGATGACTTCCATGGCGTACATGCCCTGCCCGACAAGGGTCGGGTCCATGATCCCGCCGAAAGCCGCCGAGTCGCCGATCATCTCGACCACATCGCCGGACTTCTTCGCTACCCTCGCCGAACCCGCCTTTTTGCGCTCGGGATCATCGGACCGGAAATCACGGTCATGGGCACCGATCGCACGGGCATACCGTGTCCCGTACTTCTGCATATCCTGAAGGGAATACGGAGTCGCGATAGCGTACTTCTGCATTTCCTTGAGCATGCCGGTGACATCTTTGATTTCCAGGCCCATGCCCCGCAGGCCGGTCTGCGCCTGCATCATCGAGTCCGCCGACTTCACACCCACCGTGGTGAGGGCGGCCGACAGCAGGCCCACCGGTCCCACCAGGCTGTGAGTGATCAGCCGACCCGTCTCGGTGGCCCGGGTACCGAAGGTCTCCACCGACCGGCCCGCCGTTCCCCAGCCGGCGTTGAACCGCTGGAAAAGGGAGCCACTGGCCGTGGCCAAGCCGGTCAGGGCGGCACGGTTCGCTGCGATCTGGTCTTGCAGGACGCGGCGCTGGGCCTGAGCCGCAGCAACCTGCCCCCGGAGGTCGGCACTTCGGGCCGCCGCCAGCTCCCGCAGCACCTGCCGCTCCATGCGGGCCGAGTCCTCAAGCGCCGCCCGGCGCGCCGCCCCCGCACGATGGGCCGCCTGGGCCTGCGCGGTAGCGCCCTCCTCGCTCGCCCGCACCTTCTCCGCCTCGGTGCGGCGATACGCCGCGAGGTCCTGGCGGTAGGCCGCCAGCAGCTCCGTTGCCCGACGCCGGGCCGTCCGGTCCTGCACCTGGGCCCGGTCGAGGTCAGCACGCGCCATGCCCTCCGACGACTGACGGTGCAGCCGCAGCGCGGTTGCCGCTTCCCGGGACAACCCCCGCGTGCGCTCCTCCGACGCCTCCAAGAGCTGACGCGCACGCTTGGCCACCTGGGCGCCGTGCGTCCGGGTCAGCTCCTGCTCCACCCGCGCGTACCGGGCGGCCTCGGACTCCCGGACCTTCTGGCGGGCGCGGGCACCCTCCTCGCTCTCCCGCGTCACCGCCTTCTGCGTCTGGGCGGCTGTGGCCACCGTCGCCCGGGAGAGACCCGCGCCGAGAGCGGCACCAGCGTCCCGCCCGGCCAATCCCATAGCGGTGCTGAAAGCAGCGCGCATCCGCGCGACGGCCTCACGGTCAAGGTGGGGCTCGACGGAGATATAGCCGCTGCCGACCTTGATCGCTGCGCGGGGACCGGCCATGCCGCCTCCTAAAGGTTGTTCATGTGCGAGAAGAAGGCGGAAAGCTCGTCACCACTGGCAAAAACCGCGGGCTCGACAGGGAGTGAGGCAGGGGCATGACCGGGACGAAGGACCGGTTCGGGAAGCTCCAGACCCTCCGCCTCGGAATTGGCCCTGATGAAGAGGTAGTTGGCGACTTCGGCCGCGTCACTGACGCGTGCTATCAGGTGATCGGTCACCGACCACGCCGCAGATTCGTCGACCGCAGCGAGGAAAACAGAGCGTCCCGGCTTTTTGATCAGGGACTGAATCAGCACATGAACACGGCGAAGGGAGAGCCGCCCGCGCCACAGGTCCAGCAGATCAACCCGGAAGAACTCTTGGAAGTCTGCTTCGAGTTCATTGGAGAAGTCCCGCACGGCGTGGGCGGCACCGATCAGTTTCCCTGGTCACCGAAACCGGCTGCGGCAGATACCTTCTCCGCGAACGCCTGGAAGTCTCGGATGGTGGCGCCCGTCTTCTTGTAGGCGTCCCACTGATCGCCCAGGATGAGGTGGATGGCCTCGATCTCGTCATCCGCCTCCAGAATGCCTACGGGAAGATCCAGAGGGGCCGGGACGGTGTACGTGACGCCGTTGTGCTCGAAGGTAGTCGGCTCGTCTCGGGCCTCCGCCTTCTTCGCAGCAGAGTCGGCGGCAGGGGTGGCAGCAGTCATGAAAACTCCAAGAGGGCATGAAAAGGCCCCTGCGAAGGGGCTGGAGGGTGAGGTCTGTGCGCCGGGGGCCTCAGCTCGCCTGGCGAGGGATCGTTACTTCGGGGCGGGCCTGGTCGTGACAGTCAGAGAACCGGCCTGTGCCTCCACACCCGCGACGCCAACCTTCACCGTGTAGACGCCAACGGCCGCGTCAGGGGCGACGCTGATCGTCGTGGTGACGTTGCCCTGGTCATCAGTTGAGACCTGCGCAGCGGTGACCTTGCCCTCGGAGGGGCCGCTGATCACCACGGCGGCCGGCTTGCCCGGGGCGAAGTGCTCACCGGTCAGGACCACGGACCCACCCTGGTCGGCAGAGTTCCCCGAGAGGCGGGCCGCCGCGGGCTCGGTGACGGGCATACCCGACTCGTGCAGGTCGTCATTGGTCAGGAGGTAGCCGAGATTGCCGTTGTAGTCCAGAGCCTCAATAGTCAGCTCGAACTTTCCGTTTTCGGCGCGCTGGAGCTGAATGGCACCGCGATCGGAGATCATGGCCCGGCCGATGACACACCGGTACTGAACCTTGCCCTGTGACCAGTCCACAACCAGGGTGATTTCGTTCAGGTCCGGCGTCGACTTGAGATCGAGCCGGAATAGACCGGGCTTCTCCTTGGACTCAACCCACTTAGCACCGAAGAAGAGTTCTGTGGTCATCTTCGAGGTCTCCATCAGGGTGGCCTTGACGGAGAAGGAAGCGCCCTTCACGTTGTAAAGCACAGGCACAGCGCTCTGCCAGACCTTCACCGGGTCGGTCTCAATCGACGGCGTGATGGTGACGCCACCCTCATCGACATAGCCGAGCTTGTTGTACGGAAGGCCCAGACTATCCAGGCTGGTTGGGAGAACCGTACCGGCGCCCGGGGAGTCGCTGATGCGGGGGGCCGGGGCGACAAACAGTGCACCGTTCGGTGCGAAACGGATCTTCTGCGGGTTGCCGGTCTCAATGGGAGTGGAAATAAGGACTCCTTCAGAAGGGAATGAAGAGGCCCCCGGGGCAGGGGGCGGAGAGGGGTTGTGTAGGCGGGGGAGTCAGCCGGTGGCCCAGGTGATCGACCCGATTTCCGGCGGCCCAGGCGCGACGTAAGGAACCGGAGGAGTGAAGTACGGGGCGCTCCACTGGGACTCTCCGCCGTCCATGCGGATAATCTTCGCGCGGACCTGGAAGAAATCACCCTCGGTGAAAGGGCGGCCATACGCCTCGGATGTGAGAGTGAAATTCGTAGCCGGCCAGTCCTGGCCCGTCGCGATGACCCGTACCCGCTCTGCGGGCGGGGTGTCAGGGTGGGCGTTGAGACGGGTGATCTCCAGGACGATTTCCGTTCCCGGCGTGCCGGCCATGGTCATCCCGGGGAAATCGAACTGCATGGCGCTGGGCATGTGGGGTTACTCCTCGATGTAGGACACGGTGACCTCGCCGCCGTAGCAGTGCTCGCGGGACGTGGTGTCCGGGAGGTATCTGGGGGTGTCGATGTCGGCCACGTCCAGGACCAGGACCCCGGCGAGAGACCGGCCGGGCAGGTCTTCCAGAAGCGCCTGCCGGACCTGGTAGGCCAGAGTGGCTGCGGACTCGCGGTCCTGGGCGTACACGTCGTACTCAATGTCCGCGCGGTCCATCCGGTGGCGGATGGCGCGGACGCCGCCGGAGTGGGCGAGGTACACCGTCGTGTCGCCGGGCTCGCGGCCCACCAGGTCGCCGGTTACGGCACCTGGGGGTAGACCGGTGAGGCATTGACGGAGGTGGGGGACGAGGAAGGCGACGGGGTCTTGGGTCACTCGACCTTCGCCCGCGCCAGCGCCTCTTTGAGGAAGTGTCGGCCGGGCTGGCGGCCCCCCTTCCTGTCCGTCCACCCGCGTTCCTGGAGCATGGTGTGGCGAACCCGGGGGTCGTCCTCGATGGTGACGTTGCCGTACCACCCCCACGTGTCGACATCGATGTGTGCCTCGATGTTGCGTTTGGAGGAGTTCCAGTGGTCGTGGGCTGAACGGCGCGGGGTCGCCTTGATGGCGGCGCCCGCGAGCTTCCCGGTATGCAGGGCGACGGCGTCCCGGGTTTCGGTGGAGCGGAAGATTTCGTACTCCCACCCGCGGTGCAGCACGAGTTTGACGGTCATCAGTGCATCGCCCTCCAGATGTGAACGCGGGTGTGCCGTAGACGGCCGTGTGGCCAGCGCATCGGCTCGCCGTCGACCTCGAAGAGGTGGCCCCGGTAGCGGATGCGGTCGAGGGAAGAGAGCGGGGCACCGATCGGCAGGTACACGCGCAGCCGCTCTCGAGCGGTCTCCCGCGCGGGGGACCGGACCTCAGGCATGTCGTCCGGCTGGACGTGGGCTAGGCCGGCCCACACGACAACGGCCTGAGACCAGTCGCGGCTACGGGTGTAAGTGCCCTCCGAGATCGGGGCGGTGAGGATTTCGACAGGATCGGTGAACCGGATCGGACGCTCACCTCACCAGGGGGATCGAGCCGAGCCGTGGCCGGTACCGCTGCAAAGAGGCCCGCGCCGCCGGGGAAAGCGTCTGTGCCGACGCCGTTGCCCCGTACTCGACCTGCATGTCCCCGGTGCGCTCGGAGACGATGCCGGGCTGCACGGACAGCCAGCGAATCACCTCCGAGCACAGAACAGCCCGGATGGCGAGGGCATCTTCGGTGTAGCGGCTCCCGCAGTACTCCCGCAGTAGCGCACTGGCATCCGCGATGAACGCCTGCACTCGCGGCTTCTCGGACTCCTCGAACGTCCGGCCCATCCGGACCTCGATATCGGTAACGGAGACAGGCGCCATCCTTATGCAGCCAGGGCGACGTCGTTCTTTGTCAGCGTCGCCGCCTTCTCCGTGATGGCGATCTTGAGGCCGCGCACGAAGGACTCGCCGATGCCCACGCCCCGCACCGAATAGTCAGGGTCCTCCTTGACGGTGGACAGGCCATACATCGTGTCCAGGCCGATCGTGTCGGCCTTCTTGGCGTAGTCGTAGTCAATCAGCATGCGCGTGGCGATTCCGTTGATGTTCTGCACACTGCCATTGACGGCGCCCATGGGGATGGCCGGGCAGGCGCTGACAAGGATCATTGCGCTCTTATGGAAGAGGAACATCTCCAGGCCGAAGGAGTTGTGGATGACAATGTCGAAACCGTAGATGCGGCCGACGACGGCCCGTCGGAGCGCATTGGTGTCGCCGGAGTAGTCCACGGAGACGAATTCCGGGTCCTTGAGAAGGATTGCTTCGACTTCGGGGCCGGCGATCAGGTACCGCTCACTCGTCGGCACGTTCGCCACATTCATGCCCATACGCGCATCAACAAGCGCGGTCCGGAGGCCGAGTGCACGGGCCTTCATGTTCTCGCCCGTACCATCCGCTGGCGGGATCGTGACCTCGACATCACCGCCCACGACCTTCTTCTGTGCAGCACTCAGGCCGGAGCGGGTGATGTTCGCCTTGATAAAGTTCGCCGTGGTGTCATCAAAATATTCAGCAAAGCCACGGGTCAGCTTAGTAAGAACCTGTGTACCGAACTGCTTCAAATCGAAGGCGACCTGTTCCATGGAAAGCGTGGTCGCGTTCTGGGCGAGAGTAGTCAACGCGACGGGGAACCGGCTTTCGTTGACGAAGCCGATCGGCGCCAGCCGGTCATTGGTCGGCAGCGGCCTGTCCGTAGCCGCAGCAAACTTATTCTTATCGCCCTTGATCGGGTTCCAGATCGGCTCAGAAATACCCGACGCCTGCACCGGAATGCCGCGGCTCTCACGGTTCACGTTAATCACGTCACCGAGGCCGCCAGTGAAAGCCAGCTCGGAGTACCGGGCGGGAAGGCCGCCCAGCGTCAACTGGCGGTCAAGCAGGCCGAGCGCGGCAATAGTGACCTGCTTGGGGTCAAGATTAAGATGGTGGGTCGTAAGCGCCATAGACGGGCCTCCGGGCATAAAAAAGGCCCCGCGGCAATGCCGTAGGGGCCTCAACAGGTCAGGGAAAAGTTATATGTAAGAATCGCCCGCGATCAGGTTCGCAAGCTCGGTCGGGTCCATGCTGGTGACCGGAGCCCCGCCACCGCGGTGATACCCCGCTCCCATGAGCTGAGGAAACTCCGGCTGCACCGGGGCCGGAGACTGCCGGGCTACGAACTGCGCCACCAGCTCACTGTCCGGGCGGCCGTCCTCACCCAGGAAGCGGCCAAGGTCAAGGTATTCGGTCTGCACTGCCACACCTGCGGAAGCGGCCTGGGCGCGGATCTCTGCCTCGGTCAGCGACGTCGCCAGCTCGGAAAGCGCCTCCTGGCGGGCGTCGGCACGGGCCTGGGCGAGCGCCTTCTCCTGGTCCGTCATCTGGGCCTGCCGCAGATCCTCCAGTTCCTTGGATGCTGCCTTCCACCGCTTCTCATTCTCGCGGGACAGCGCCCGCCACTTCTCCACCTCCGAGCCCCCGTCACTGGCCGGCGCCGGATCCGAAGAAGGCGGGGCCACACCATCACTGGCAGGCAGGGGAGAGATATGCGCGTCGTCCATCATGACTCCATTTCGGAGGGGCCCGCCATTCCGGCGAGCCCGTCACTTCTTTTCGTGGATCTTTCGGCTCGCGTTCCCGGAGTTCCCTTGCGGGGGCTTAGCAGCCATCGCGGCGGCCTTCGCATCCGGACTGCCAGACGCACCCGACTGCTCCGGCTTCGGCCCCAACGACTGAACCTCTGCCGCAGCCTTGGCATCCTGCTTCCGCATTTCACGGAAAGCACTGATCTGCGACGGCGTATAACCGGCGTCGCTCCAGAGCTGTTCCTCCGGAACGTTGAGCTGCTTCAGCTTTAGCAGGGCGTCAACGTGCTGTGCCTCGGTCCGGTACTCCGGATCCCGCCACACAGTTTCCATGGAGAATGCTTCGGCTCGCTTGTCCCCCTTGACGGCAAAACAAAGCCTGATGACCTTTTCCCAGGATTCGCCGAAGTGAAGCATGCGTTCACGCACCTTTGCAACGAGCCCGGCTTCGGCACTGACAATGCTTTCACCTGACGGCGGGGCGCCCCCATTGACCAAAAAATAATGACTCGGGGTGCGGGATATCGAACTCGCGTGTTGAAGCAGAAGCCCGACCAGGTCGCAATAATTACTGAGGCTGGCGGCTTCAAATTGGCCGAACCGGGCCTGGGGATCCTCCGCCTGGAGCAGCTTGTCCACCGCGACCTTGAAAGGCTCGACCGGATTCCCCTGGTCGTCCTCAACGATCTCCAGGCCAGTGACATACCTTTGCGGCCAGGCACAGAATTCAGAGGCGGTAAGGGCGTCAGCCGTCACCTTATTGATCGCATTTTGAATGGGGATTACATTGGCAAGATCCGAGTACGGCTCGCCTGAAAGCCGCGAGCGGTTATGGAAAGGCACCACCGGCACCATGCCGAGAGAATTCGGGCTCGTGACCCCGTTTCCCCACTCGCCCATAGTGCGCTTGGCTTCATAGACGTAGTCCTCGGTCCACAGGGTGACCCACTGCCGGCCCCAGTCATCCATGAAAAACCGTGCCGCGGCCTCCAGCTCCGTGCGAGAACCGGGCTTGTACTGCACGACCATGTTCTCTGCCGAGACAGGCTGGATGGAGGGTTCGCCCTTGTCGTCCGGCCATACCAGGACGTAGGCCCGTCCCTGCACCATGGCGTCCAAGTGCACCGCGTTGGAAAGGACGTCCATGCTGCTGCGCTGCCAGAACTCCCAGGCATCCTTATCGGTGCCGGGAGCGTCAGGTATTCGAAATGCGTCCACCGTCATGCGCTCGGTTGCGCTGTCGATGATCAGGCCGCAAAAGTTGTCACGCCAGTTGTCGAAGACCTCACGGAACTCAGCCTTGAACCGGGCCTGCGAGAAGGCGAGCCGCTGATGCTCACCCTCGTAGTAGTCCGCATAGCGGAAAATGTCGGGGAGCTGGTTAGTTAGCTTCCCGTAAAGGTAAGCAAGCCAATCAGTAGGCGACTCCGGAGGGCCAGCGGCGTTATAGCCGTTTGGTGGAACTATTATGGGCTTCCTCCGCTTGGACAGGCCCGGTTGTGGCCGTGGATCTGGGGTCGGGGTTACCTGGGATAGACGCAAAACAAAAGAGGGGGCGCACGGGCTTGCAACCCCGTTCGGCTCGCCCCCGCGCAAGCGGAGGCCGGTTACTAATGGGCGGTGCGCCCCCTCCGGAATTCACTGACCTCACGTCGGTCCGACGATCACCCGAGTAACCACGGGTGCACGGCAGCACGGGTCAGCGTGCGCAGGCCGGCCGGGGAGATTCCTCGCCCGGTCGGCCCGGTCTGTGGAAATCAGAAGCCGACGACACGGCGGCGTTGGAGCCGCATGCGCCCATCGGCGATTGCGTCGGCCCGTGCCTCGAATGCCAAAATGGCGGCCACGGCCGCGTCAATCTTCTTTCGCGAACGCGGCGAATCCTTCGTGATCAGGATTCCCTGCGGAACTTCACGCGTCACGGCGTTCAGGCAGTGGCGGGTAAGGTCCGCGTCGCCACCATGCTTCAAGTCGCCGACTACAACGGCGGAATGGAAGCGCTCAGTGGCCTGACACATCCTCGTTGGTTTGTTCGTCCAGTATTCGAATACGTAGTCATCGCCGTACTCAACCGACCATCGCCCCAGCGCTTCTTGGTAATGCGGGGGGTCACCGTAGAACCATTCGACCCTGTACGTCTCGAATGCCTTCTTCACCGCGGCCTCAACCGCCAGGACGTCAACTTCCCAGTCGGGCCGTTTCGGGTCGCGCGGGTTCTCCTGAAGGTGCAGGACGAAGAGCTTGCCGTCACGCAGGCGGGCCCCGCAGATGGCTGTTGCGTCTCCGCGGACACTCCCGTCGAAACCGACGGCGATTTGATCCCCTGGAAGAATCGGATCGTCATCGTCACGGCAGGCATCCCACTCGGCCTTGATCAACCAGCCGTCAGCGTTCTCCTGAATGTTGTTCAGGTAGAAGCGGTAGGCGACGGCCGGCGACGTCCGCGGGTCCATGACCGCAGCGACGATCCCGTCCACGTCAACCCAATGCGAGTCACCATAAGCATCAATGACCGCCGCGCGGACGGCGGCTTCGTCCTTGAGGTCGACATCCCTCACTGCCTCGCGGCAGTCATAGAGAATCCCCTTGGCCTCAAGTTCCATTGCGGCCTCATAGGTCCGCTGGGCAATGGAAGCCTCGTTAGGATTGAACGCATTCGTGGTTTCGATCAGCCGGGAACCGGCGCCCGCAGTTTTCTGGACATTTCTATCCAGAGTTTCCCAGACGTATACGCCCTGGTTCGCTTCAACAAAGTGATGGACCTCGTCGCAAACAACAAATCGGCACTCGCCGGGCCCCGGAAGAAACGTTTCTTCCGGGGCCCGGCAAAGGTGGGCCTCGCCCCCTCAAGCCCACGGCTGGACGAGGTGACAGGCTCAATACGGCCGGGGCGGCCGTCCTTGAACTGGATGAGCCCCTTGCCGATGTCGAGATTGAATTCCTTCTCGGCGGGGGACTCCGCCAGCATGCCACGGATCATGTCGCGCGTATTCGCAGTCTGGTCGAGCGAGGTGGCGGCGATCTGCACCAGCGGAAGCGGGACGCGCTTTCCCACCGGCATCCCGCTCTCGTCAAAGTGGGAGAAGCGGGCAGGCCCGATGAACTCAACAATGGCCAGGGCCGCGAGAAGCGGTGTCTTGCCTTAAACCCCAGCCCTTCGCGCGACGAAGCGCGGCAGACCGGTACAACCACCTCCCGTTCTCATCGATGGCGTAGAGCCAGAGAACGAAGCGGAGTTGCTCGGGGCTGAACTTCCAGGGCTGGCCGGCGTTCTCGCCGTCCGGTTGCAGGATGTACCGCTGGCACCAGCGGATGATGCCGTACCCGAGGCTACGAGACGGGTGGGGGACACCGGTCGGCATGTTTCCCGTTAGGGGCATCCCTCACCCCCTTCGGGCTCGCTACGCGTGGTCGGACAGGGCTTCGGCCTGGAACTCGGCAGCAATGGCCGCCGCACTGGGGTCTGGGGCCTCGACTACGCGCACCCATCCAGTCATCTGGTCTGTGCCGTTGAGGAAGTGGGCAGGCAGGGCGCCGGCGAAGACGGCGATGGCGTCAGCTTCACTCGACACGTCGCATCGCGTGCCGACGACCGTCCAGCTACGCATCGTGCTCTGCCTCGGACAGCATCTTGAACAGCTCGGCGTCCATATCTGCGGTCCTGACCTCCTTGGCGGCCTGTGCCGCCTCGTCTTGCGCCTGCTGGTCGAAGGCCATCCGAAGCCGGGCTCGGTCCTCAGTGGTGGCCCCCCATTTGCCGACGCGCTGTCTGATCTCACCGGCGTGCCGGGTCTCACCCTGGAAGAAGGCATCGACAAGGCGGGTGGTGATCTCCAGCTCTGCCCAGTCGGTCTCAAGCCAGTGCTGGGACTGCACCGACCGCGCCCAAGTCGCCCAGAACCTTTTGGCGCCGCCGGTGGTAATGCCGAGCGCCTTAGGCAAAGCCCGGCCTTCACCGGACGTCGGAATCAGCTCGTGCTCCCCCAGAGCATGGGTGGTGTTTCTGCGCCGAGCGTTGGGGTTCGGGGCGGGCCCGCGTCGAGCTGTCATCGAGGATCCCCTGTCGGCAGAGGGCCGTTCGTCCCGAGCAGCTCGCCCAGATCGCACAGCGCTTCCCGCGCGTCCCGCTGCCAGCCGCGCTTGTCTGCGGCCCGCGAGCCACGGGTGGCCCTGACCGGGGGAAAGGGGCATCGGCAGTCATCACACAGGCCATTGCAGTCGAGCACGCGCACCCTCCGGGGAAGTGATTGACAGATGAGGCCCCCTGGCGGGTGCGGACACCAGCCCAGGAGGCCGGGGGATCACCGGTCTTCGTAGTACGTCTTGTGCCGGTGGCAGGCCCGGCAGAGAACCCACAGATTCGACAGCTCCCAGGTACCTCCCCGGGCGACCGGGACCAGGTGATCCACCTCCAGGTCGCGGCGGTGTCCGCAGCGTTGGCAGGTAAAGCGGTCACGGGCGAGGACCAAGGCTCGGCGCTTGTGGAAGTCGCCGGGACGGCCGCGGTTTCGTGCGGAGAGCTGCCAGCCCCGTCGAGGAGGGGCGTGGGTCTCACATCTGCCCGACCGGGCAGTGACGGAGGTGCAGCCGGCCACCAGACAAATGCATTTGGCTCTGGGCATGGGGTGCACCTCCGTTTCTCGCTCCGGTGATATGCGGCACCGGTACCTCGTGAGTCGGCGGGGATCGAACCCGCTCTTCCGCTGGTTCGGCGGCCGTCGAACGGCGCCTACTGGGCTTGCGTGCACCCCACACACCGCGACTCCAGCCAGGAGCGACCCGGCCTTGGGCCACCAGCGGTGATCAGCCGTGGTGGTTCGAATGAGGGCCCCGGCCGGATGCTGGTCTGGCAGCCGGGGCCTGTTCCTTCCTGGACCTCAACCCGAAGGCGGTAGCCAATAGATTTCAGGGAGAGTCAACAGAAGGAAAGCTTTCTCTTACAGAGAAGATCATTTAGATTAAGTGTCAGACTTCAACAGCTTCTTGTTCGCCCTCGCTTCGCTCGGTCTCACTAAGTACGTAGGTGTTACTGAGCTTGTAAATCCCGCCCAACCGAGAGAATGAGGCGCAGGTCACACCCGCATAGGGTGGAAAGTTGGTGCGAGACCATCTGAGTGCTACGGTCGGGTGGTCCACCGATCGTGCCGGAAGGTCCCCCGTGACCAAGTTGCCCAGTGATGCAGTCCTGGTGAAGCTCTACCACCTAGGTGTATCCGATGCTGTTATCGCTGCGAAGTACGACGTGAGACGTCAGGCGGTGAACAAGCGGTTCATGGACATGAACCCGCCCCTGCGGCGGAGGCCGCTTCCCGCCGTGCGTGTTCAAGAGCTGGTGAACTCGTTGTGGGACATCAAGGTGATCCGCGAGGGCCCCGGCAGTCATCACAACCGGTACGGCGTCAAGTGCCTCAAGGTGTGGCTGCGTATGCAGCTCGGCGATACGGTCAGCGCTCCACAGGAGGCGCTTGCCCGGCAGTTCATCCGCCGCGTGATCCGTGACGACGTGGTCCTCGATTACCAGCGTGAGACTGAGGAAGGCTGGCGATTCGTCCCCCGCCTGCCTTCGGACGGCAGGCTGATTATCCGGTGGCCGGCGGGAAAGGTGATTCCGGACGCAGACCTCCGTCGTGCGCTGGAACTACCAGAGGGCCCGTAGGCACGAAGGGCCGAACGGCCCATGTGCGTATCCCGAGCGGCCGGTATTCGGGCCGGGCGCACACCTGGCCCCGGGGCGGTAAACGCAGCGATGCCCCGCAACCCTGAGGTCACGGGGCATCGCATCAGACGGG
This sequence comes from Streptomyces sp. NPDC042259, assembly GCF_055582085.1. Taxonomy (NCBI): domain Bacteria; kingdom Bacillati; phylum Actinomycetota; class Actinomycetes; order Kitasatosporales; family Streptomycetaceae; genus Streptomyces; species Streptomyces sp. NPDC042259. The sequence goes on from NZ_JBVJDW010000006.1 coordinate 350,038, forward strand.
GAGTCAGGCAGCCTTTTTGTAAAGCTCGATGTCTGCGAACTGCGCGCACTCGTTGGTCGGCACCACGGTCATGAGGCGGTACGAGGGGTCACGAAGGAGGGGGAAGGCGAGGAAGGTCACCTCGAACTCCTCGTCGTGGTGGTGCGGGAGGTAGACGCGCCGCTGAGACCCGTCGGGGTGCACGCTGCGCAGCCCCTCATCCCAGTAGATCCGCGCCGCTTCCTCGTCTTTCAGCACCTCGTTGACTACATCGCACAGACGCTTATGGGTCCAGTGTTTGCTCTTGGCCAGGTGGAGCTGGGCGGCCATCGGGATAGCCCAGGAATTTTCCCAGTCGATGAGCTGGAGCTTGGCCTCAGGGTCGGTGAGGGCCCACACCATTACGTTGCCCCCACGCTTCATCCACCGCCATTGTTTGGCAGCCGCGGCGTTGTAGAGGATCACATCGAATGCCTGGTCGGAGACGTAGCAGGGGTACGGCTGCATGTGCACGAATCGGGCCAACGCCGGGTCGATGATGCTCTTGTCCACTCCGTACACGGGCTCCGGGAGCCTGCCGACGGTGTAGGTGTACAGCGTGCGCCGCTCTTCCTCGCTCAGCTCAAGCACGTGGGCGACGCGGTCCAAAAATTCGTCGCTGTAAGCGGTTTTCACGCCCCGCTCCAAGTTGCTGTACCACCGCGCGGAGAAACCGGCGAGCATGCTGACTTCCCCCTGCGTCAAGTGCCCCTTCCTCCGACCGAAGCGGGCGGTGATGCCTGCGCGTGACTCGCAGTCCAGCCGCTCTCGCCATCCCCGCACCAGGCGGCCGACCGTCGCAAGATCCTTATAGCTCGTGTAACTCATTGCCCCTGCCCCTCACAAACCAAGATCAATAACTCAAGATCAAATGCGGGGCTGAAGGAGAATCCCCCGCTCATCGATTGCGAGCAGCTTACCTGGTTGTAACCGGAACACATCTGTTCCGAATTGGTTGTGTGCCCGGAACGGAACAAGTCCGTTCCAACATAAGATCGAAAAAATGATGCAGAGTAGGGCCCGCAACAAGCCCCTACCTGAGGAGTCAGCGGTGCACTGTTCCTTTCTTGTCGCCGCGGAGAGCCCCGGTAGCTGCCTGCCCGCTGCCCCTTTAGAAGGCGGAGGCCCGGTTGTTCTGCGGGGCCGCCCATGGGGTTCCGACGGGCGAAATCCCCGGTTGGCCCTGGCCCGCTCACTGGCCCCGGAGGCCCTCAAGGGCCTTGTCGGCGCCGTAGACCGCGCACCGATTACGCAGGCTCCGGTAACCGTTCTGGCCACCCTTGGGACCATGATCCGCAAGATCGTGGGAAGGGGGATCGGGGCGTACTTCCACCTCGTCGTGAGCAACTTGGTGACCAGCGAGTGTGAGGAAGACCTCGACCAGGCATTCCGTGAGGAAGGGGTGGACCAGTGGCGTGAGTCCGTCATCGAGATCATCCACGGGGCCCACCCCAACAGCCACTTTCCCGGCAGCAGCGAATCAACCCTGTACGTCATCTACCCGAAGGTCGGCCCATGAGTATCGAAACCCAGCCCCGGTCCGTCTCGCAGACCGAGCAATACGAGAAGTGCGCGTGGAGGTACTACCTCCAGCGAGTAGAGCGGGTGGAGCCACGGCCCGCGGCTTGGTCCCATCACGGCACGGCCTTCCACTCTGCCGCCGAAGCAGTCGAGCGCTCGAAGCGCTCCATGGAGGCCGACGAGGCCGTTCAGCTCTTCTCCGACCTCTACACCGACCTCGTGAACAAGAGCCTCGACCAGGAGCCGGACACCGACCGCTGGCTGTCGGCGACCGGTAGCGGGGGCGAGGACATCGAGCGCCGGTATCGCCTGGGCCAGGAACAGACCGCGCGCTACGTCGAGTGGGCCACGGAGCACCGGCCCGATATCTGGACGACCCCGGCCGGTACGCCGGCGATCGAGCTGGAATTCCTGGTGGAGCTGGGGGGCGTGAAGGTGCGCGGGTTCATCGACCAGCTCATCGCCGAGCCCGATGGGTCGTTGCGGGTGCGGGACCTCAAGACTGGGACGATGAAGTCACGCTTCCAACTGGAGACGTACAAGACGGCGGTCGAGCAGGTTTACGACGTCCCGGTGAACCGCGGTGACTGGTACCTGGCGAAGAACAGCAACCTTTCACGGCCCGTGCCGCTGGAGAAGGTGACGGACGAAACCGTCGGTGAGCGGTTCGCCGCCATGGACGCCGACGTCAAGCGTGGGGACTTCCCCGCGAAGCCCGGCTTCTCCTGCCGCTTCTGTGATGTGTCCCACGCCTGCTCATTTAAATAAAAAGTTGATGCGAGACCTCTAGTCGTGTAAGTTTTCGAACAGCAAGGGAACAACGCCGAATGTACTCACTCAGCCAGTCAGTAGGAATGAAGGGCGCGGCAGGGGAGCCGATCCCCTCACCCTTCAAGGCTCTTTCGAAAATGGGCGTCGAGATCAGGCGCGGAGAAGTCTCCATCGTGGCGGCAGGGGGCGGCACAGGCAAGTCAATCTTCGGGCTCAACCTTGCCATCCGGGCGAACGTTCCCACCCTGTACTTCTCGGCGGACTCGACCGCCGCAACGCAGCTCACCCGGGCGACAGCGATCCTGACCGGTGACGACGTGAAGTCAGTCAAGGCCAAGCTCCATGCCGACGAATTCGCCGTGTACGAGGGGGCGTTGGGCGCCCGCTGGTGGCAGCGGTTCAACTACTCGGCGCGGCCCACTCCGGGCGAGCTGGAGTTGCATCTCAAGGCATATGAAGCAGTGTTCGGAATAAACCCACATCTTGTGGTGCTGGACAATATTTCGAATATTGATGCCGGCCTCTCTGGCAGTGCCGAGACCTATAGCTTCGCCCTAGAGGGGCTTTGCGACTACCTCAACGAGATGGCAAGGGAAACCCATGCGCACGTGATGGCCATGCATCACGTGGTCGGCGAATACGCAGACGGCCTCAAGCCCATCCCACAGTCCGGCGTCAAGGGGAAAATTTCGCGAGTGCCGGCCCTCGTCCTGACCATCCACAAAGAGATCGATGGCATGGACGGCCGGACGCTTCACATCAGCCCCGTGAAAAACCGCGAGGATTTTGAAGACAGCTCCGGAGAGACCTACGTGTCATACGACTTCGACACACGCACCATGCGACTTACAGACGTGGAGAGCCCTGTGGGGTTCTAATTTTTTACCCCAAAAGTTGCTGCGAGACCAAGATCAGTAAGGAGAGACCGCCGTGACCACCGCCACCGCGCACCGCACCCGGGGCTACACCATCTCGATCGACCTGCCCGGCCACACCGCCGAGCGTTTTCCGGAGCTGGCCGCCGACCTCGCCGAGACGCTCGCCGAACCGGTCGTTGTGGTGGTCGAGCTGGGCGACGGCCGCCGCCTCAACCTCAGCCGCCTCTCCCGGGACCTGCGCCCGTACCGGCAGGCCGCCGCAGTCATCACCTACCGCTCCCGGACCGGCCGGCACGCCAAGCTGGTCGAACTCGGCGCGCTCCGTACGCAGGTCGCCGATTCTGCGGATACGGGCCGCATGCTCCACCTGGAGCGGAGGATCCTGCGGTGACCGGCCGCCGGACCGGCACCCGGCCGTGTTCCCGGTGCCAGCGCAACCGGGCCGAAAAGTTCTACAGCTCCGTGCGCGGCAAGGTGTGCGCCACATGCCGGAAGGCCGCCCGGAGCAAGGCCGGCCATGAAGCCCGGGTGCAGGCGACCTACGGGCTTCTGCCGGGGGAGTACGACCTGCTGTTCGAGGCCCAGGGCGGGGCTTGCGCAATCTGCCACGGAACGCGGCGGCAGCGGCTTTCAGTGGATCACTGCCACACGACCCACCTCGTGCGGGGCCTGCTGTGCCGCATGTGCAACGGGCGGCTGCTGACCGCCGCGCGGGACCGCCCGCCCATCCTCCGCGCGGCGGCTGACTACCTCGAAGACCCACCAGCCCAACGGCACCTCGGGCCGCGCTACTACCGGGGCAGGGGCAGCGCATGAGGCCAGGCCGCAAGACCCGCACGACTCCCGCCCGGCCCCCGATCGTCGCGGTGCTGGAGCACTACTACCCGCAGTGGCAGCCCCCGCCCCGCCGGGGCGGCTGGGTGAAGTGCCTCTGCCCCTTCCACGACGAGAGCACCGCGTCCGCGTCCGTGAATTTCGAGCATAACCGATTCCACTGCTTCGGCTGTGACGTGTCGGCGGACTCCATCGACGTCATACAGAGAAAGGAGGGGCTGGGATTTGTCGAAGCGCAGCGATTCGCAGAAAGCCATTTTGCTGGAGGCGGCGAAACGCAACCACAGCAGCTACCAGGGAAGCCCCGCACAGAGGTACATGGACCACCGCGGTTTGGGGCAGGAAGCCGACCGGTTCAAGATCGGCTACGTTTCGGATCCGGTTCCAGGACATGAGCGCTACCAAGGGCGCCTGGCCATCCCCTACCTCCGGCCGGCCGGAGGTCTCGATGCCGTCGCCACCATCCGATTCCGCTGCATCGCCGACGCCTGCACCAAGGGCGCGGACGGCAGTTGGCGGGAGGAAGAGCAGCACACCGGGCACAGCAAGTATCTGGGGCTGCCCGGGGATCCGCCGATGCTCTTCAACACCCTCGCCCTGATCAGACCGAGCCCCTACGTCGTGCTGGGCGAAGGTGAACTCGATGCGGTCGCCTCCGAACTCGCGGGGGTGCCCGCCACCGGACTGCCGGGCGTGACGAGCTGGCGAGATCATTTCGCCCCCGCTTTCGCGGGATTCGAAGTCGTCTTCGTGATCGGCGACGGCGACCCGGCAGGCCGCAAGTTCACCGATGACATGTGCGAAATCCTGCCCAACGCCCGGCCCGTCGATCTGGGCGACGGGTTCGACGTGAACAAGTTCATCAGCGAAAAAGGCGCAGAGGCGTACCGCACAACCCTGGGAGTTTAATGACGGAATGCTTCAATGTCGGCGACGCAGTACTGGTCATGGGAGTCCGCACGGTCAGACGCGGAGTCATCCGGGGCATTAAGCCGGGAGCCGTCTACCCCTATGAGGTAGAACTCGCCAGCGGAGACACCTTGCGTTTCGCCGACACAGAACTAACCCGGGTGACAGAAGACAGCCCCGGCCGACGAATGCTGAACGAGACGGAGGGGCTCCCCATGGGCCTCGACTCCGCAGAGGCCCAGAAAATCATGAAGAGGGCCTTCGTCGATCCCCGGCCCGGTAGCGACGCCGTGTATCACCCGGCGCACTACACCAGCCACCCCAGCGGTATCGAGTGCATCGAAATCGTCAAACACCTGAACTTCGCTATTGGCAACGCCATCAAATACCTGTGGCGGGCGGGCCTGAAGGGGGATGCCATCGAAGACCTGGAGAAGGCTAAGCACTACATCGCGATCGAGATTGATCGCCTGAGGGGGGCCGCATGAGTACCAAGGAAATAGTGATCGTCTCCGACGTGCAATATCCGCTGCACGATGCACGAGCCGTCCGGAATTTGTGGGACTACATCAAGCAGCGGCAGCCGTCCGAGGTGCTGATCATCGGAGACTTCATGGACTACGCGGCTCCAAGCCGCTGGTCCAAGGGAACGCAGGCCGAGTTCGAGCATGACGTACTCCAGGAGTCTGAGGGGGGCAAGGCGCTCCTGGCGGACCTGCGGGCCGGATATGGCGGGCCCATCTGGTTCGTCATCGGCAATCACGACGCCAGGCCAAGCGACTACCTTCGAAAGTACGCGCCTGCCCTGGCCGCCAGCCGGGCATTCGACATCGATGTCCTCCTCGGTTTCGAAGAGCTGAAAATCGAAGTACTACCCCCCTTCACCGAGATCGCGCCCGGATGGGTCGCCATGCACGGACACGAACTTCCCGGCCTCAACCAGCTCCCCGGCCGCACCGCGGCGGCCAAGGTCAGGAAGTTGGACCGCTCCGTAGTCATGGGCCACACCCACAAGAACGCGGTCTCGCCGGAAACAGTCGGCGTCGGAAAGGGTCGGCGCACCCTCTTCGGATTCGAAGTAGGGCACCTCATGGACGAGAGCAAGGCCCAATACCTTGCTGGTGGTGTAGCCAACTGGCAGAAGGGATTCGGTCAGCTCTTCGTCAGCCAGTACTCCGCCGTACCCGTCCCCGTTTACATCGAGCGAGACGGAAGCTTCGTCGTAGACGGCGCCCGGTACGGAGCCATCAAGCGGAACAGCAAGGGCCATTTCGTCCAAAAGGATCTCACCATTGCAGCGTGACGTAGTACTCGACTGGGAATACCTCTCCAGCCTCGCCGACAAGGTTGCCTACAACATCGCGCAGAAGTGGAGCATCGTAGAAAAGGATGACGTCAAACAGGAAATCCTGCTCCACGCATACCAGCAGCGGCCCGCCATTGAAGCCAACTACGACAACGAGGGCTTCCTGTGGAAGATATTTCAGAAGGCCGGGACGCAGTACGCCAGCCGTGAGCGCAATTATCGCGATCTACTGGATGACCAGTACTACTACACGCCGGACGAAGCCAAGACCGTACTCCGCACATTCCTGTACACCGATGATGAGCTAGGGCACATGATCGGCCGCCAGGACGACCTGCTTCAGAGCCGTATCACCGACAACCTGATTTCCGCCCGCATCGATGCCGGAAGCGCCCTGAATAAAGTCCCCGACCGGTACCGGGAACTCCTCCTCAGGCGCTTCGTCTACGGCACCCCCATCCCGGCCCAGGCGGACCGGCAAGCCCTCAGCAGGGCGGTCGTCGCCCTGGCCCAGCAGATGAACCGCAGCCTCCGCACCCGAAGGACACTCCACGCATGACCTTTGACGATCCCTTTGCCGACACCTCGCCCTGGGACGAGCCCACCGCCGCCACCACCATGAAGGAGACCACCATGCCCCCTGCCACCGAGATGACCCCCGCCCCCCACGGACCTGCCCCCTTCAAGATCGGTCTCACGGTGAAGGCGGGGCCCGACTATGGCGCCGAATGGATGACCCCAGCGGTCTACGGCCACACCGCCACGGAAACGGCCACTCGTGGCGTGGAGCTTCTGACCGCGATGAAGGAGGCCGGACTCATCGACCTCAACGCGAAGTTCGCGCAGTACACCCGCGAGCAGTACAAGGGCGGGGCCGGCAGTTCCCCGAAGCGCTTCGAAAACGGCAAGGTCGTCCCATCTCCCGCAGGTGGCGAGACCGGCAACCACACCTGCGGCCACGGGCCGCGCATTTTCAAGGACGGCGGCACGTGGGCCGCCTACTTCTGTGGAGGCCGCGGCCTCGACAAGTCCCAGCAGTGCCCCCCGCTCTGGCGCCAGACGGACGGATCCTTCCGGGCAAAGTAACCCCCTCACACTGCCCGAAAAGTTGAAGCGAGACCACAAGGGGGCCGGTGGTAAACCGGCCCCCTCCCGGCAGACGGAGACTGATTGCGCCTCATCGAACACCCCATCGCCGCGACGACCGTCCGAATCCACGTTGTAGAGACCGAAGACGACCTGGCCGATTTCGAAGAGTTCATCCTCACCCACCGAGACCTCATTGCCCACGACAGCGAAACCACAGGCTTGGACTGGTGGAACGCCGACGCCGGCACCTTCCGCGCCCGCCTTTGGCAGTTCGGAACAGACCGCGAATCCTTCGTCGTCCCGGTAGAACGCGGCCCGGCATACCAGGACTCCGTCCGCTGGGCACTGCGGACCGCACGCCGATTGATCGCCCACAACGGCACCTACGACCTCCACGTCGCGGAGAGCTGCCTCGGGATCCCCATGGAGGAACTCGCCCCGAAATCCTGGGACACCAAACTGATCGCCCACCTTGTCGATCCGCGGCCAGTCAAAGAACAAGGCCCCGGCCTGAAACTCGAAGAGCTGACCAGACATTACATCTGCGAAAAGACGGCGGCCGAGGTCAAGGGATCCATGACCGACATAGCCAAGGAACTCGGAGTCAAGAAGGTTGACGTCTGGTCAGTCATCCCAATCGACCACCACGGATTCCTGCTCTACGCCGGTATGGACCCCATCCTCGCGTACCTGCTCTTCAAGATCCTCAAACCGAAGGTGCCCGCCCGCAGTAGGAAGAGGGGGCTCGTCTCGTGGGAACACCGGCTCGCGCACATCACAGCAAAAATCGAGCGAACCGGCTACCTCCTCGACCACGAGTACGCGCAGGCCAAATCGGCTGAGCTTGCAGCCGAGGAAGCAAAGTGGGCGGCTGTCGCCCACCGCGAAGGCGTCGACAATGTCAACTCCAACGCGCAAATAATTACCGCCCTACAGGAACGCGGCGTCAAGCTCACCAAGAAGACCAAGAAAGGAAACCTATCCGTCGATGACGAGGTCCTGTCCTCCATAGGCATACCGCTGACCGAAGCCATCATTAAGGCCAAGAAAGCTGGAAAGTGGAAGGCAACATGGTTCGATCGCGCCCTGGACGGCCGGGACGCTGAAGGCCGCGTCCGTGCGAGCATCAACTCCTGTCAAGCCCGCAGTGCACGGATGACCATCACCGGCGCCATCCCCGCCCAGACCCTACCGGCCGGCGACTCCTATGTACGGCACTGTTTCCTCGCCGAAGAGGGGCACGTAACCGTGTCGTCCGACTACGGGAACATGGAATTGAGGGTTCTCGCCGTTTTCAGCGGAGATCCGACAATGCTCGATGCCTTCCGCCGCGGCCTCGACCTCCACCAGCTCACCGCCGATGCCGCAGGCGTGAGCCGCAAAGCCGGGAAGGGAACCAACTTCACAGTCGCATTCGGTGGCGGCTGGAAGGCCGTCGTAGAACAGTACGGTGTCTCCGAAACTGAGGCAAAGAAGGCGGTCAAGGCATTCTGGGAAACCTACCCCGAAGTCAAACGATTCGCCGAGCGGCTCCAGAGAGAGGCCCGCCGCACAGGGTATATCTACACGGGAACCGGCCGGTGCATCCCCGTGGACCGAAACCGGCTATACGCCGCCCTGAGCTATTTCATCCAAAGCACTTCAAGAGACATCACCGCCCGCGCCCTCATTGAACTCGACCGCGCCGGATACACCGAATTCGTTCGCGTCCCGATCCATGACGAACTCGTCTTCAGCTTTCCCTCCGACCAGGCAGAGGAACTAGCAAACGCGACAGCGCGGATCATGGAGATGACAATCGAAAACCTACTGATACCCGTGGACTCAGAGATCGGCGGCCGGTCCTGGGGCAGCGTCCTGGACATCGAAACCAGCAAACACTAACAGGAGAATGCGTGTACGCGGAAGAAATCCCTGGAACCCCCGTCGACCCGGAGGGCTACATATCCATTTGCATCAGTAAGGCAGAGTTCGAAATGCTTGCGGAGGTCATGCAATCCGCTTTGCGCAATGGAAACCTCACAAGCGCCCGCTGGGGAGTGATCGACGAATTCTTGTCTGAGCACGACAACGTCAAGCGCGAAGGGGTAAGGGTCTAAATGTCTGACAATTCTGATGGATTCGAAGAGCTGGTGGCCGGCATCGAGGCGGAGATGGACCAGGCCCTCATCGAGAGGCGCGGCGGAGCCGCGCTGATGTTCGTCCGCATCGCTGGCGCCCTCTACACGGAGGCTATCGCGGCAGGGGTACCGCACGACCTTGCCAAGGAGATGGCAACGGACTACTGGGTCAAGGAGATGCACCCCGGCGGGGTTGTGCTGGAAGACGGTGCCGACGACTGAGGGCTAGCGGCTAATTGCCCATCCCTGCTGAGTTCCGCCTTACAGCCAAGCACCAGAAGAGGCCCCCTCGCGCGAGGGGGCCTCTTCCTGTTCCGGGAGCCTCACATGACCTGCACTGATGTCCGCACCTACGAAGACTGCATGGACGACTTCTGGCAGACCGTTGCCGAGCTGACCGTCAAGTACGCCGACCGCCTCACCGAAGACTAGGCCGCCAGCTCCTGACCCGCCTGGACCGGCTTCGGCGGCGGCGGAACCCACATCGGCCAGATCGTGCACTTCGTCTCGACATTCCGGCCGCGGTTCACGCGAATCTCCCGCACCAAGGTCTTGATCAGCTTCCGCTGGTCGGCCACATCTGCCACCTCCAGCAGCTTCATGGCCGTCGCGAAGTCCTCGAACTCCGGCTTCGGCGTGATCACCGGAGCAGCCTTGATTTTCTTCTTGAGGGCCGCCTGCTCCTCCTTGAGGCGGAACTTCGCACCGTCGTACTCCGCCCGGCGGCGACGAGCAGCCTCGTCCGAGATCAACTCGTTCAGGACGGCGTCCGTCAGCTTGTCTTCCTTCTCTCGCAGCTCCGTCAGCTCCCTCGTGATCTGATCCAGCCGGATCGTCTCCTTGGTCGCCGTCTCCCTAATTTGCTGCGCCTGGAGCTGAGCCACACGGGCCGCCACGCTTTCAGCGCCCTGTGGGTCTTCCTCGACATGCTTCTTCAGCCAGTCCTTCACGGCTGTCAGGGCCGTCGCCAAGGTGACGTAGACACCCTTGCCAGGGCAGTCCTTGAACTTCATCTGCCGCGTGCACCGGAACAGCACGTCGAAGGGGTCGGGCTTCCCGTCCTTCCAGGGGCGCTGGACCTTCTTGGCGCGAAGCATGGCGTGCATGTTGTTGCCACAACCCGAGCACGTCAAAACTCCCGAAACCTCGTATTTGGCCGAGTGGTCGTGGTTCTTGTCGTCGTCCTGCTTCCCCTTGAGGCGACGCGCCACATAGGCATCCCAGACCTGCTCGCAGTACACGGGGTCGTCCCAGATCGCCTGATGCTTGCCTCGGTAATAGAGGTACGACGTGATGTCTCTGTGTGCAGCCTTGCGCTTCTTCTTGGTTGTCCCGTCCTCGCGAGTGATCACTACGTGGAGTTCTTCCGGCAGGGTGTACCGGACATACCCCAGGCCGAAGCCCGAATCCAAGATCGAGTAGAGGTCCCCGGCGTCTATCTCCCGGCCCGTCCAGTGGACGATCCCCTTCGCGCGCAGCCACAGGACCATTGACCGTGCAGATTTCCCGGTGATGGAGTCGAGGTAGAGCTGCCCGTAGATGGGGTTGGTGACCGTGTCGCGTTTGAGGATGCCGTCCTTGCAGTTCGGGCACTTGTCCATGGGCTGACCCGGCTCAGGCGGAGGGCAAGTGTCGCAGCGGTAGTAACCGAATTTTCCGCGGCCTGCCGAACCGTGGGGGAGGCCATGATTCTTCCGGCGCTCGATGGTCGCCTTCCACATGTCCGACTTCTGGTTGGACTCCAGTTCGGCGATATTGAGCATCTGGGCGATGGCGAAGCGACCGATCGTCGTCTTGCCGTCGAAGTCCTCGTGCGCGGCCCGGACCTCGATTCCGTAGGCCAGAAGATCGTCAAGGTGTTGCAGAGACTCGCGCAGGTTGCGGCCGAAGCGGGACCAGATCCAGAGGATCAGAACATCGAATTCTTGGTTCCGGGCCATCTCCTTGATCTCGGAGATTCTCCGGTCTTCGAACTCTCGGCCGGATTCACCGAGGTCCATGATCGGCTTGATGATGACTTCGATGTCGTTCGAATCGGCGAGTGCTTGAGCGTGGCTGATCTGGAGTTCGGGGCTGATCATGTCTGCCCTGGCGACGGATACGCGGACGTAGATGACGCCGCGCTTTCTACGCCGGAAGGCCGCGGGGAGCCCTTCGTCCGGGGCCGGGCGGAGGCGTAGTGGTGTAGGTGCAGGGGCCATGATGCTCACGTCTTTCAACTGTACGGTGTGTGAACATCCGTCCGCCTTGGGGTGTAAAGCACCAGGTCAGAAACCCTATGACTCTAGTGATGCACTCTCGGAGCGACGAACGACGCACCGAACATCGCGACCACGTGCTGGGCGCCGAGGCCCGCGGTGCGGGGCCACGAGAGCCGTTCGTCGGGCCTGACGACGGCTCCGGGGGCGGGGGTGCGCCCGTCGCCGTGCAGAGTCCAGCGCACGCCGAGGCCCATGGTTGCTCCCTGTGTTCTTGAAATGGATCCGGACCATGCTAAGCGGGGGTACCCGGTGCTCCCCGCCGTCGCGGCCCGCCCAGGGTGCCGTGGGCGGCCTCGGGATGCCGCGAGCCGCCGTGCGTTGCGGTGGGCGCCCGGTTGGCGCAGTGCGTTGCGACGACCGGCCCAATTAGCCCCCCGTACGACTGTATGACCCGATACATCCGCTACTGCCCGATGTGTGCGAGGTATGCGTCCCAGTGTCCGATTCCTGCAAGACCGGGAGACATACATGCGCAAGTTCGTCGGCCGCACCGCGGCCGCCGCGATCGTCGCCGCGGCCACCATCGTGCCGATGTCGGGGGTGGCTCAGGCCGCACCGCAGGCCCCCGCCGCCGCGGCGTGGGGTCACGACGACGACGACCGTAACGGCCACGACCGGGACGGTGACTGCCACCGTCGCTGCGGCGGCGGCCACCACAACGGCCATGGCTACGGCGGCGGCCACTACGGCGGCCACTACAGCGGCCACTCCAGCGGTCACCACGGCGGCTGGGACAATGGCCTCTGGGGCTGGCTGGGCGGCTGGGGCGGCTGGGGCGGTGGCTGGGGCCACGGCGACCACGACGACCACGACAGCTGGGGCGGCCACCACGGCAAGTGGAGCCACCACGACGGCGACCACAACGGGCGCCACCACCGCGACCGCGACTGCGACCGTGACCGCGACCACAACGGCCGCGACCGCGACCGCGACCACAAGTGGGGCCACCACCACAACGGCGACCACAAGGGCGACCACAAGTGGGGCCGCGACCACGACGGCCGCGACGGCGACCACAACGGGCGCGACCACAACGGCCGCGACCGGGACCACGACGGCCGTGACCGCGACCACGACGGCCGTGACCGCGACCACAAGTGGGGCCACCACCACGACGGCGACCACAACGGGCGCCACCACCGCGACCGCGACTGCGACCGTGACCGCGACCACGACGGCCGCGACAACGGCCACCACGGCAAGCACCACGGCGGCTACGGCCACCACGGCGAGGACAACAACCTGATGATCATCAGCCTCTGACGGCTGAACATCACGGTCCGCTCCGCGGGCCGTACGCCGGGCCCCTCGTGGGCCCGCCGTACGGCCCGCGGAGTCGTGTCGGCCTACCGGCCGTCGGGTTTCGTCGTGCCGGACGTCCGGGGCGGCGAGGCATGGTGCGCGCTCGCCTCACGGGCCGGCGCCCGCAGGACGCCCGCTCCGGCCACCAGCCCCGCGGTCAGGGCGGTCACCAGGGAGAACGAGACCATCAACGAGGTGGCGTCCGCGAGCTGCCCGATGGCCGCCGGGGCGATCAGCCCCGAGGTGTACGTGATCGTCGCGACCGTGGCGATCGCCCGGCTCGGATCCGCACCGCTACGCCCGGCCGCGGCGAACGCCAGCGGGACGACGACGGCGATGCCGAGACCGACGAGACCGAAACCGGCGATGGCGGGCAGCGGACCGGCCGCGGTGACCACCAGGACCCCGCCCGCGGTCGCGGCCACCCCGCCCGCCCGTACGGTGCGCACCGGGCCGAACCGCCGTACCGCCGCGTCACCGGCGAACCGCGCCGCCGCCATCGTGCAGGAGAACGCCGTCGTGCACGCGGCCGCGACCCCCGGCCCGGAACCGACGGCCTCCCGCAGATACACCGCCGACCAGTCCAGGCTCGCCCCCTCGGCGAAGACCGCGCAGAACCCGACCGCGCCGATCAGCAGCGCGGAGCGCGGGGGCAGCAGAGCCTTCCCCCGCCCGCCGCTCCGCCGCGTCGCGGGCCGTTCGCCCGCGACCGCGCGCAGATCGAGGACCCAGCGGCAGGCGAGCGCGCCGACGGCGGCCAAGACGGTGGCGGCGCAAGCGAATTGGACCCGGGCGTCGACGCCGGCGTGGGCGGCGACGGCGCCCGCCGCGGAGCCGACGAGGGCGCCGACGCTCCACATGCCGTGCAGCGAGGACATGATCGAGCGCCCCAGCCGGTCCTCGGTCTCCACCCCGAGCGCGTTCATCGCGACGTCCGCCATCCCGGCCGTCGCGCCGTAGACCGCCAGCGCCGCACACAGGGCGAACGGGCCCGGGGCGAAGGCGGGCGGCACGAGGGCGGCACACCACAAGGCCAGCAGGGCGCGCAGCGCGGCCCGCGAGCCGAAACGCCGGCTGACCCGGCCCGCGAGGGGCATCGCGACCGAGGCGCCGATGGCGGGGAACGCCAGCGCCAGTCCGAGCTGTCCGGCACTGATGCCCGCGTGCTCCTGGACCCAGGGGACGCGGGCGGCGAAGTTGCCGGCCACGGCGCCGTGCACAGCGAAGACGGCGGCCACGGCGATCCGCGCGCGGCGCACCCGGGGGTCCGTGGGCCTGGGTACGGTGCTCATCGCCGCATCCTTCCCGACGTGACCCGCGCCGGTCGACCCCGCGCGGGTGGCGCCCCGCCTGCCGTGGGCCGGCCCCGGGGGACGGGCGCCCCGGGGCCGGCCGGTGGGGGACCGGTGGATTCCTCAGCAGCCGCCGAGGTCCTGCCACACCCCCCATTCGCCGGTGGTGCCGGGCTCTTCGCCCCGCGTCCACCACTTGGCCTTCCAGGTGTGGGACTTCCAGGAGACGGTGGCGCCCCCGTTGTAGGCGTTCGCGCTGTCCCAGGACGGTGCCGCGCAGGCCCCGCCGGTCGGGGTGGCGGTCGGGGTGGGTGTCGCGGTGGGGGTGCCGGTCGGGGCCGGGGTGGCCGTCGGGGTCGGGGTGGGGCCGCCCGGGTCGACGACGGTCGTGCCCCGCGCCAGGTCACCGGCGAGGGCGTAGGTCTTCCCGCCGAAACTCACGGTCCAGTTCGCGGGGGTGGCGGCCGGCAGGTAGTAGACGAAGTCGAGGTCCGTGGAGGCCCCCGGCGCGAGTGGCTGCCGGTCCGGCAGCTTCACCGAGACCCGGTGGTAGTCGCCCTTGAGGCCGCCGATGTTGTTCGAGGCGGTGTGGTCGCTGCGGACGACCTTCAGGCCCCAGCCCGACTGGTCCTTCGCGTTGCCCGGTGCGGAGGTGCCGTAGTCGAACTGGAACTCCGAGCCGCCGGGGATGGTGGCCTTGGTGCGGTTGGTGATGCGGATCTTCGGGTTGATCGGATAGTTGGAGTCGCCGAGCGGGAAGTTCGTGAGGCTCACGTCCAGATCGAGCGCCTCGGCCGGCACCGGGGTGGTGGCGCGCCGGTCACCGTAGCCGGGGGCGGACTTGAAGGCGTCGTACAGCGCGGTGGTGAGGGTGTCGCCCACCTCGTACTGTCCCTTGCCGGCGTTCCAGTCGTAGTCGCCCGCGAGTTCCCAGATCATCGTGCCGCCGAGACCCTTGTCGACCACGTACTGCGCCTTCGCCTTGACCGACTGTTCGTCCTCGGTGGAGAGGAAGACCTTCTTCTCGGCGTTCCAGAGCCAGGGGGAGGCCAGGGTGGTGTCGTACTGGCGGGTGTAGCTGCCGGTGAGCTTGGTGCCGGCCGGGAACCCGTACTTTCCGGCGTAGTCCCCGACGACGCCCTTCTCCAGGTTCTTCGCGTGCCACATCGGGTTCGAGCCCGCCGGGGACTCCTTGCCGTCGTCGTCCTTGTCGTGCCAGAGGTTGTCGATGCCGACCGCGCCGTCACCGCAGCTGGTCAGGCCGGATCCGGCGGGACAGGAGGCGGCCTTCGCGGTGCCCCACAGGCCGTTGGTCCCACCGGTGACGTTCTTCCAGCCGCGGGTGTAGTAGGGCAGGCCGAGATTGACCCGCCCGGGAGGCAGGGCCCCGCGGAAGTAGTGGTACGCCCAGTCGCCGTTCAGATATCCGATGCCGCCGTACTGCGCCGCGGAGTAGACGCCCCACTTGGCGAGTTCCGCGTCCTTGCCGTCGTCGTACAGCGCGGCGTTCGGCCCGACGAATTCGTTCCAGGCGCCGTGCAGGTCGTACGACATCACATTGACGTAGTCCAGGTATTTCGTCGCCTGGTACGTCTCCATGCCGCGCAGCAGATACGCGGACGACGGTGCCGCGACGGACAGCAGATAGTGCTTCCCGTCCGCCGCGCCGGCCCGGTCGAGCTTTTCCCGCAGCGTCTTCATCAGCGCCGCGTAGCCCTTGTTGAGCCCGCCCCGCCGGGCGTTGGCGAGCGCCCAGTCCTTGGGGTGCCCGGCGTCCTTCATGGACGTCGGGTATTCGTAGTCGATGTCGACGCCGTTGAATCCGTATTTCTTGACGAACGCCACCGCGGAGTCCGCGAACGTGTCGATCCCGGCCTGGTTGACCGAGCCGTCGGCGTTCGTCGCGGTCCGGTAGAAGCCGCCGGCGTCGACGCGCTTGCCGTTCTCGTCGATATAGCCGCCGGTCTCCGCCCAGCCGCCCACGGAAACGAGCGTGCGGACGTTCGGGTGCTGCTTCTTGAATTTGTTCAGCAGGTTGAAGTGGCCCTGGTAGGGGAGGGCCGGGTCCATTTCGGCGCCCGCCACCCCGGGCCAGGTCATCCCCGTGGCGGGGTTGCCGGCGCCGTCGGCGCCGACGGAGATCTTGTTGGCGCCGTCGACATGCGCGAAGGCGTAGTTGATGTGGGTGACCTTGTCCCACGGGATGTCGGAGGCGAGATAGGCGGGGGTGCCGTCCTTGCCGGTGCGCCAGCCGGTGAAGTAGCCGATGACGCGGCGCTGGTGGTCGGCGCCCATCTTCTCGCGGCCGGCGGAGTCGTAGACCGAGCAGTAGGGGACGTTCACGCCCGGGGTGGCGTAGAGGCCGTCGGGGCGGCAGGCGGACTGGTCCTCGGCGTGCGAGGCGGTCGCCGTGAGGGTGCCCAGCAGCAGTCCGGTGACGGCGGCGCCGGCCGCGGCGAGGGTGACCCGGGTCCGGATCCGGGCGCGCGGGGGTCTCGTACGGAACAACACGATCGGTTTCCTCCAGTGGGGGGCTCGGCTGAGCGGTGCGTGGGGGTGCGACGTGCTGTGGCCCGGGGTCTGCGCAAACTCCGGGGCCGTCTCCTCGGAGGTGTGGCAGAGGTTAAGAGGACTAGACCAGTGCGTCAATAGGTCTGAACCAAGTCCCGAACCGCGGGTAACAAGCGGAATCCTGGCCACCTGTCCAGCCGCGGTCCGGTCCCCGCCCAGCCCCCGTCCAGCCGCAGTCCAGTCCCCGTCCAGCCGCGGTCCAGCTTCGGTCCAGTGGCGGGGTGCGGAGTCAAATCGCCGTGGACATCGCGGCGCCCGGCGGCGTACGCTCGGAGTCGTCGGAGCTGCGGAGTGATCAAACCCGCAGGTCAGGCGGCATGTACCATAGGTCGAAAGTTATTTACGCAGCGCACTCCGGGGTCGGTGAAAGTCCGAACCGGCGGTTACAGTCCGCGACCCGTCCGCAGCCAGCGGCCGGTTGACCAGGTGAAATTCCTGGACCGACGGTTAAAGTCCGGATGGGAGGCAGTGCGCGGCGGGCACGCATCGGCACACCGTCGCAGGTGGTCCGCCCCCTTGTGGGTGACGGCTCCGCCCTGGCCTTCGGTGTATCTCCCCGTTGCGGCGTACCCGCTGTTCGTCGTCCCGTACGACAGCCCCGGAGTCCGTGCCCGAAGAGGCAGGAGGACCCCGGTGGGCACCGTGACCGAAGCCGAAGCGATGCGACGCGCCATCGCGCTCGCCGCCCGCGGCCTTGGCTCCACCAGCCCCAACCCCGTCGTCGGCTGCGTCGTCATCGACGCCCGGGGCCGCACGCTCGGCGAGGGCTGGCACCGGCGAGCCGGTGGTCCGCACGCCGAGGTCGAGGCCCTTCGCGACGCCGCCCGATCCGGCCACGACGTCCGCGGTGCCACCGCCGTCGTCACCCTCGAACCCTGCAATCACACCGGCCGCACCGGCCCCTGTGCCCAGGCGCTCGTCGACGCGGGCATCAGCCGGGTCGTCTACGCCGTCGCCGATCCGAACCCCACCGCCACCGGCGGTGCCACGACTCTCGCGGCCGCCGGCGTCGACACCGAGGGCGGTCTCCTGGCCGCCGAGGCCGCGGCCGGCAACACCGCCTGGCTCACCTCCGTCACGTGCCACCGCCCGTTCGTGCTGTGGAAGTACGCCGCCACCCTCGACGGCCGCACCGCCGCCGCCGACGGCACCAGCCGCTGGATCACCTCCGCCGAGTCCCGCGCCGACGTCCACCGGCTGCGTGCCGAGGCCGACGCCGTCGTGGTCGGCTCCGGCACCCTGCGCGCCGACGACCCGCACCTCGCGGTGCGTGGCCGCGACGGCGCGCGCCAGCCGCTGCGCGTCGTCGTGGACACCCACGCCACGATCCGGCCCACGGCCCGGGTCCTGGACCCGGCGGCACCCACGCTCGTGGCCGTCGCCGAGGACGCCGACACCCGCCACCTCCCCGGCGTCGAGACCCTGCGCCTGCCGCGCGGGGCGAGTGGCCTCGACATCCGCGCCCTGCTCGCCGGGCTGTACGCCCGCGAGGTGCGCTCGGTGCTGCTGGAGGGCGGCGCGACCCTCGCCGGCGCGTTCCTCGCCGCCGGCGTCGTCGACCAAGTCGTCGGCTATCTGGCCCCCGCCCTCCTCGGCGCCGGCCCGGCCGCCCTCGGTGACGCCGGCATCGGCACCATCACCGGGGCGTCGCGCCTCGACATCACCGACGTCACCCGGCTCGGCCCCGATCTGCGGATCACCGCCACCCCGCGCCTCTCCCCGCCCGCCTCCCCCCTGGCCCCCGTCCCCGCCACCACCCCCGAAGGGAACTGACGTGTTCACCGGAATCGTCGAAGAACTGGGTGAGGTCGTCGCCGTCGAGAACCTCGGCGACTCCTCCCGGTTCACGCTGCGCGGGCCCCTCGTCACCGAGGACGCCAAGCACGGCGACTCGATCGCCGTCAACGGCGTCTGCCTCACCGTCGTGGACACCGCCGACGGCGCGTTCACCGCCGACGTCATGGCGGAGACGCTGAACCGCTCCAGCCTCGGTGCCCTCGGGCCCGGCTCGCGCGTCAACCTCGAACGCCCCATGGCGCTCGGCGGCCGCCTCGGCGGCCACCTCGTCCAGGGCCACGTGGACGGCACCGGCACCATCGCCGAACGGCAGCCCGGCGAGCACTGGGAGATCGTGAAGATCGCCCTGCCCGCCGAACTGAGCCGCTACGTCGTGGACAAGGGCTCCATCACCGTCGACGGCATCAGCCTGACCGTCGTCGAGGCGGGCGCCGACTTCTTCACCGTCAGCCTCATCCCCACCACGCTCGAACTGACCACCCTCGGCTCCAAGGGAGTCGGCGAGCCGGTCAACCTCGAAGTGGACGTCCTCGCCAAGTACGTCGAGCGCCTCCTCGGCACCTCGGACCGCGCCGCCGGGGAGCCGGTCGCATGAGCGCCTTCGACTGGCTGAACGGCCAGGCCTTCGAGGTCCTCGGCCAGCGCGTCATCTGGTCCGACATGATCGGCAACACCGTCGGACTGCTCGCCCTCGCCCTCGGCTGGCGGCGCTCCATATGGACCTGGCCCGCCCAGTTCCTCTCCGGCGTCATCCTCGTCGCCGCCTACGCCTCCGCGCAGCTCAGCGGTGGTGTGGGCAAGCAGCTCCTCGTCATCGGCGTCGCCGTATGGGGCTGGCGGCAGTGGCACCGCGGCCGGCAGCACGCCCAGGACGGATCCATCGCGATCCGCTTCGCCACCTGGCGCGAGCGCGCCCTGCTGCTCGCCGGCACCGCCGTCGGCACCCTCGCCGTCGGCGCCCTCTTCACCGCCGTACCAGAACTGTCCTGGAACCCCTGGCCGGACGCGTACATCTTCGTCGGCACCCTCGCCGCGATGATCGCCCAGGCCCGCGGGCTCGTGGAGTTCTGGTTCGCGTGGCTGCTCGTCGACCTCGTCGGCGTCCCGCTCGCCTTCGACAGCGGCCTCGCCTTCTCCGGCCTCGTCTACGTCGTCTACCTCGCCCTCGTCCTGTGGGGCATGCGCGATTGGTGGCTGCGCTCGCGCACGAGCGTCAAGCCCGCACTGGAAGGAGTGGCAGCATGACCGTCCTGGAGAGCTGGTTCACCGCCGAGGACCTCACCCTCGACCCCGTCGAGCGGGCCATCGCCGACATCGCGGCCGGCCGTCCCGTCGTCGTCGTGGACGACGAGAACCGCGAGAACGAGGGCGATCTCGTCGTCGCCGCCGAGAAGGTCACCACCGAGACCGTCGCGTTCATGATGTCCGAGTGCCGCGGCCTGATCTGCGTCCCCCTGGAGCAGCCCGACATCGACCGGCTCGACCTGCCGCAGATGGTCGAGGACAACACCGAGTCGATGCGCACGGCCTTCACCGTCTCCGTCGACGCCACCCGCGACCACGGCATCAGCACCGGGATCTCCGCCGCCGACCGCGCCGCCACCATCCGGCTGCTGGCCGACCCCGGCACCGCCCCCGGCGACTTCGTCCGCCCCGGCCACGTCTTCCCGCTGCGCGCCATGCCCGGCGGGGTCCTCGTCCGCAACGGCCACACCGAGGCCGGGGTCGACCTCGCCCGTCTCGCCGGGCTGCGCCCCGCCGCCGCGATCGTGGAGATCGCGGGCGAGGACGGCGCGATGCTGCGACTGCCCGAGCTGGTCCCCTTCGCCCGCAAGCACGGCCTGTCGATCATCTCCATCGAGGACCTGATCGCCTACCGCTCATCCAACGAGCCCACCGTCCGGCGCGAGGCGGAGACCCGGCTGCCCACCGCCTTCGGCGACTTCCGCGCCTTCGGCTATCGCTCCACCGTCGACGGCGTCGAGCACATCGCCCTGGTCTCCGGCGACATCGGCGACGGCGAGGACGTCCTGGTCCGCGTCCACTCCGAGTGCCTGACCGGCGACGTCTTCGGCTCGCTGCGCTGCGACTGCGGCCCCCAGCTGCAGGCCTCCCTGGAACGGATCACCGCCGAGGGGCGCGGCGTCGTCCTCTACCTCCGCGGCCACGAGGGCCGCGGCATCGGACTGATGTCCAAGCTGCGCGCCTACGAGCTCCAGGAGGGCGGCCGTGACACCCTCGACGCCAACCTCGAACTCGGCCTCCCGGCCGACGCCCGCGACTACGCCGCCGGCGCGCGGATCCTCACCGACCTCGGGGTGCGTTCGCTGCGGCTGATGACCAACAACCCCGACAAGACCGCGGCCCTGGTCCGGCACGGCCTGAAGGTCACCGGCCGGGAGCCGATGCCCGTCCAGGCGGGCGAGCACAACCTGCGCTATCTGCGCACCAAGCGGGACCGGATGGGCCACGACCTGCCCTGGCTGGACACCGACGAGGTGTCCCCTTGCGCCAACCAGTGATCCGCCGTGCGGCTCCCGTTACGCAAGAGGTCCCGGAACGCACGGGCGGACAAACCCTCTGATCCCCAAGATCCCCGAGTCGCCCCAGACTCTTCCCACCGACAACAGCCCCATGGCACGAGCAGGAAACCGAGGACAGACGTGAGCGGCAAGGGCGCCCCCGAACTGAGTGTGAAGAACTGCCAGGACCTGCGGGTCGCCGTGATCGCCGCGCAGTGGCACGAGAAGGTGATGGACGGTCTCGTCGACGGCGCCCTGCGCGCCCTGCACGACCTCGGCATCGACGAGCCGACGCTGCTGCGCGTCCCCGGCAGCTGGGAGCTGCCGGTCGCCGCCAAGGCCCTCGCCGGCCGCGGCTACGACGCGGTCGTCGCCCTCGGCGTCGTCATCCGCGGTGGCACCCCGCACTTCGACTTCGTGTGCCAGGGCGTCACCCAGGGCCTCACCCAGGTCTCCGTCGACACCGGCGTCCCCGTCGGATTCGGCGTCCTGACCTGTGACAACGAGGAACAGGCCCTGGACCGGGCGGGCATCGAGGGCTCGAGTGAGGACAAGGGCCACGAGGCGGTCACCGCGGCCGTCGCCACCGCGGTGATCCTCCGTTCGGTCTCCGAGCCCTGGCACTGACACCGGGAGCGGACCCCGTAGGGTAGGAGCACCATGTCCAAGAAGACGTTCGAGGAGCTGTTCACCGAGCTCCAGCAGAAGGCCGCCTCCGGCGACCCCGCCACCTCCCGCACCGCCGAACTCGTCGACAAGGGCGTCCATGCCATCGGCAAGAAGGTCGTCGAGGAGGCCGCCGAGGTGTGGATGGCCGCCGAGTACGAGGGCGCCGACGCCACGGCCGAGGAGATCTCCCAGCTCCTGTACCACGTTCAGGTGATGATGGTCGCCCGGGGGATCTCCCTCGACGACGTCTACGCCCATCTGTAGACGCCCGCCCGCCACCCGGCCCCCCGGCACCACCAGCAGTTCCCCGTAATCCCCGCAATCCCCACGCACAAAGGAAACCGACCTCATGCTGCGCATCGCCGTTCCCAACAAGGGTTCTCTCTCCGAGCCTGCGTCGGCGATGCTCCATGAGGCCGGCTACCGCCAGCGCAAGGACCGCAGGGAACTGGTGCTGGTCGACGCGGCCAACGACGTCGAGTTCTTCTTCCTGCGCCCCCGCGACATCGCCGTCTACGTCGGCTCCGGCAAGCTCGACATCGGCATCACCGGCCGCGACCTGCTGCTGGACTCGGGCTCGCAGGCCGAGGAGATCATGCAGCTCGGCTTCGCCGGGTCGACGTTCCGCTACGCCACCCGGCCGGGCACGGCCACGGGCGTCGGCGACTTCGGCGGGATGACCATCGCCACGTCCTTCTCCGGGCTGGTCACCAAGCACCTCGCCGACAACGGTGTGTCCGCCTCCGTCGTGCACCTCGACGGCGCGGTCGAGACCGCCATCCAGCTCGGCGTCGCCGAGATCATCGCGGATGTCGTCGAGACCGGCACCACCTTGCGCAACGCCGGACTGGAAATCATCGGCGAGCCCATCCTGGAGTCCGAGGCCGTCGTCATCCGGCGCGCCGGCGCCCCCGCCGACGACCCCAAGGTGCGCCAGTTCCTCCGCCGGATGCAGGGCGTCCTCGTCGCCCGCCGCTACGTGATGATGGACTACGACATCCGGGTCGAGCACGTGGAGCGCGCCGTCGCCCTCACCCCCGGCCTGGAGTCGCCGACCGTCTCCCCGCTGCACCACGAGGGCTGGGTCGCGGTCCGCTCGATGGTCCCGGCCACCGACGCCCAGCGCATCATGGACGAGCTGTACGAGCTGGGCGCCCGCGCCATCCTCACCACGGGCATCCACGCCTGCCGCCTCTGATCCGCGCACGGGCCGGCGCCGACCGGAGCCGGCCCGGCCCGACCGCGAAAGAACGTACGCCCGTGCCTTCCCCCGCATCCCCGACCGGCCTGCCGGACCTGCCGGTCACCTTCCGCCCGACCCGCACCCGGATCGTGCTCCTCGGCACCGGCGTCACCCTCCTCGCCGTGCTCACGGTGATGTCCCTGGCGCTCCCCACGCTGAACCCGGGGGACCGGGCCTCCTTCATCGGCACCGGGCTGCTGGTCTTCGGCGTCCTCGCGCTGCTCAGCCGCCCCAAGGTGGTCGCCACGCGCGAGGGGGTGACCGTCGTGAACCTCACCACGAAGCGCCGGCTGGACTGGGCGGAGATCGTCCGGGTCAATCTGCGCGCCGGTGACGCCTGGGTCCACCTCGACCTCTCCGACGGCACCAGCCTGCCGGCCATGGGCATCCAGCCCGGCGTCTCCAAGACCCAGGCGATCGCCGACGCCCGCACCCTCCGCACGCTCGCCGAGACGTTCGGGACCGGCACCTCCGCGACCTGAGGGTGGTTGCCCGCCCTCTCAGGGGACTCCTTGATTACTCTGGTGCCACGGGCACGACCTGCCCCGCCCCGCACCGAAGCGGTCGCGCTCCCCGCGCGGCACGCGCGGGAGCACCTGCGAACCAAGGAGTGAACCTCCCCGGCGATGGACGGATCGTCCTGTAGTACCTGCGCCGCCCCCCACCGCGAGGCGGCGTCATGAGTATCACCGTGTCACTGCTGCTGCTCGCGGCGGCACTGCTCCTCATCCTCGCGAACGGCTTCTTCGTCGCCGCCGAGTTCGGTCTGGTGACCGTCGAGAAGCCGGCGGCCGAACGGGCCGCGGCCGACGGCGACCGCCGGGCCCGGTCCGTGGTCGTGGCCCTGCGGGAGCTGTCCTTCCAGCTCTCGGGCACCCAACTGGGCATCACCATCACCTCCTTGGTGGTCGGCATGCTCGCGGAACCCGCCCTCGGCCGTCTGCTCACCGGACCGCTCGGCGCGGCCGGCCTGCCGCACGGTGCCGCCCCGGGCGTCGCCGTCGTCACGGGCATGCTGGTGGCCTCGGCCGTGCAGATGGTCATCGGCGAGCTGGTGCCCAAGAACTGGGCGGTCTCCAGGCCGCTGCAGGTCGCACGCTTCGTCGTCGGCCCGCAGAGCGCCTTCGCCCACTTCTTCCGGCCCGTGATCACCCTTCTCAACACCGTCGCCAACCGGCTCGTGCGGGCCATGGGCGTGGAGCCGGCCGACGAGCTGGCCTCCGCCCGCACCCCCGGCGAACTCGTCTCGCTCGCCCGGCACTCGGCCCGGGCCGGCACCCTGGAGCAGGACACCGCCGACCTGTTCGTCCGGACCCTCTCCCTCGGCGACCTGACCGCACAGCACGTCATGACGCCCCGGGTGAAGGTCAGCGCCCTCCAGTCCTCGGCGACCGCCGAGGACGTCCTCAACCTCACCCGCGCCACCGGCCTCTCCCGCTTTCCGGTCTACCGCGAGCGCCTGGACGAGGTCGTCGGCATGGTCCACCTCAAGGACGCCCTCGCGGTGCCCGGCCACGACCGGCTGCGCACTCCGGTCGGGCGGATCGCGGTGGCCCCCATGCTCATCCCCGGGACGCTGCCCGTGCAGCCGCTGCTGGAGCGGCTGCGCAGCGAACAGCCGATAGCCGTCGTCGTCGACGAATACGGCGGCACCGCCGGGGTGGTGACCTTGGAGGACATCGTCGAGGAACTGGTCGGCGACGTCCGCGACGAGCACGACCACGCCGACGCCCATCCGCCGGAACTGGCCCCCGTACCCTGTGAGGACGGCCGGTCGGCGTGGGACGCCGACGGCGGCTGCCGGGTCGACACCCTGCGCCGCGTCGGCCTGGAGGCACCCGACGGCCCGTACGAGACCGTCGCCGGACTCGTCGCCGATCTGCTGGGCCGCATTCCCGCCCCCGGTGACATCGCGGAGCTGCCCGGCTGGCGGCTCTCGGTGCGCCAGGTCGGACACCACCGCGCCGAGCGGGTACGGATCGTCCGCACCGGCGCGGTACCCGCACCGCAGGGGGAACCGCGATGAGCGTGCTGCAACTCCTCTTCGCCCTCCTGCTGGTCCTGGCCAACGGCTTCTTCGTCGGTGCCGAGTTCGCGCTCGTCTCCGTACGCCGCAGCCAGATCGAACCCCGGGCCGCCGAGGGCTCCGCCCGGGCCCGTACGGTCCTGACCGGGCTCGAGAACCTGCCGCAGATGATGGCCGCGGCCCAGTTCGGCATCACCGTCTGCTCGCTGACGCTCGGCGCGGTCGCCGAACCGACCGTCGCGAAGCTGCTGGAACCCCTCTTCCACGCCGTGGGGCTGCCCGAGGGGCTGATCCACCCGCTGGGCTACGTCATCGCCCTGGCCCTGGTGGTCTTCCTGCACCTGGTGATCGGCGAGATGGTGCCGAAGAACCTGGCCATGTCGGCCCCCGACCGGGCGGCCCTGTGGCTGGGACCGGGGCTCGTGACCTTCGCCCGGCTCTGCCGCCCGGTCACCGCCCTGCTCGGCGCCTGCGCGCACGGGGTGCTCCGGCTCTTCCGCGTCGAGCCCAAGGACGAGGTGGAGGCGGTGTTCACCAGCGAACAGCTCACCCATCTGGTCGAGGACTCCCGGCAAGCGGGCCTCCTGGCACCGGCCGAGCAGGAACGCCTGGAGGACGCTCTCGGGCTGGGCAGCCGCCCGGTCACCGACGTCCTCCTGGACCCCGCCACCCTGGTCACGGTCGCCCCCACGGTCACTCCCCGGCAGATCGAGGAACTGACCGTACGGACCGGCTACTCCCGCTTCCCGGTCCGCGCGCCCGGCGGCGCGTTCATGGGCTATCTGCACGTCAAGGACGTCCTGGACCTGGAGGACCGCGAGCGTGCCGTACCGCAGCATCTCTGGCGGCGCGTCGAGACCCTGCGGGCCGAACTGCCCCTGGACGACGCGCTCACCGTGATGCGCCGGGCCGCCTCGCACCTGGCGGCCGTCACCGACGCCTCCGGTCGGGTGCTGGGCGTGGTCGCCCTGGAAGACGTGCTGGAGATGCTGGTCGGCGAGGTCCGGGACCCGGCCCACCGGACGTCGTCCCCCCGGCCGGCCGAGGCCCCGCCCGGCACCCGGCTGAACCGCCCCCGCGCGGCGGCCGCCGTCCCGGTGGAGACACCGGCCCCCGTGCCCACGGAACGGGACGCGATGGCGGGGTGAGACCCGTCGCCGAGCGCCGGACGAGCCGTCCGCGGCCCGTCCGGCGCTCGACGACGCGGAATCGCCCGCTCCTTACGAGTCGCTGTCGTCGTGCTCGGTGAGCGTCTCGAACGCCGCGCACAGAAGCCGGGTGCTTCGCCGGAACTTCTCATCCTGGCTCAGCCGGGGCATCCGCTCCATGACCAGCGGAAACCGGGCGCGCAGATCGGCGAACGTCTCCGGAGTCACGGCCGGTGCCTGGGGCTGGGCCTGCTCCTGGAGTACGAAGCCCGTGACGTGGCTGAGGACGGTGTCGGCCGCGATGCCGCAGTGCTCGGCGGGGACTCCCGCGTCGAGAAGGGTCTTGAGGAGGCGCTCCATCAAGGACAGACCGCCGGCGCTCAGCGCCCCGGGGCTGTCGGCCAGGAGGAGCGCACCGCCCGGGTGCTGCTGGATGCTCCGGCGCAGCGCGCTGGCCTGCACCTCGATCTCTTCCCGCCACGTCGCCCCGGGCGGGAGCGCGGCCAGGGCGGTGCTGCCGGCGTCGTACGCGTGCCGGCAGACACGGTCGGCCATCAACGCCAGCAGTTCGTCCTTGCCGCGCACGTGGTAGTAGAGGCTGCCCGCGTGGGCGCCGAGCCGCTCGGCCACCCGGCGCATCGACAGGCCGTGGTATCCGGTCTCCGCGAAGGTGGCCATTCCGGCGTCGAGGATCCGCTCCCTGGTGAGCTTCATGGGCTCACCGTACACCTTTTCAAACGCTGTTTGAAAAGGCGTGCTAGTCTCCTGCCAGAAGCTTTCGAACACTGTTGGAAGAGGGCCCGGGGGACATGAGCGAACTGCTCTTCAGCGTGACCACAGCCGCGTTGATGGTGATGATGGTCAATGGCGGGCTCGGCGCGGTGGGGCGCCACACGCTGCGCGAGCGACCGGTGCCCTGGGTCGCGGTCGGCCTGACCGTGCTGGCGGTGGCCGGTGTCGTCCTCCAGCTGTGCTGGACGGGCGCGATGTCCGCACTCGACGACGACCCCGCCAAAACCGGCTGGTGGCGGGTGTTCACCTCGGTCTTCATGCAGAACGGCGGCGTCGCCGGCGCGGCCTGGAACATCGCCACCCTCGCCGTCGTGGCGGCGCTCGCGCAGTGGCTCTGGGGCGGCCCGCTGACGGCGCTCGTCTTCGTCGCCGGCATTCTCGCGCCCGAGCGGATCGATGCCCTGCTCGGCCTGGGCGGCGGGCACAGCGTCGATCCCCGCAACTTCGCGGGCAGTTCCGGCGCCACGTACTTCCTGGGCGCGACCCTGGCCGCGGCCCTCCTGGTGCGTTCCACGACCAGGAAGGACCAGGCCCTCGCGGTGGGCGTCCCGGTGCTCGGCCTGCTGATGTGGTGCGCGCAGGACAACGGCCACGGCCTCGTCGCCGTGTACGGCTTCGCGCTGGGCATCGTCCTCTGGGCAGTACCCCGCGGGATGCGGCTCCGCGACGCCGGACGCTCATCCGCCGGCTGAGGTTCGTGGGTCGGCTGCCGCCGCCACCTCCAGCCCGTCCGGCGATTGAGGACGCGCCCGCAGGGCGCTCTGCCGCCGCAGGCGGCACCACCGGCCGGTAGCCGAGGATCCGCCGGCCAGGCGAGAGGCGCTCTGCCGCCGCAGGCGGCACAGCCGGCCCCCGGCCGAAGATCCGACGGGGCACAGCCGAGCGCCCGGCGTCATGGCCCAGTGCCTAGCGTTACGGCGGGGGATCCTGCGGATCGCGCGTCATCGGCCCGCGGCCCGACAGGACCTCGCCGTACGCCTGCATCAGATCCGGCAGCCGCAAAGTGGCGAGGTCGTCGCGGGTCGGTGTGCCCGCGTACCCCGACAGCCGCAGATCGCGGTAGGCGCAGCTCTTCTCGTACAGGGTGCGCAGGAAGCGGCCGTTGCCCAGCTCGTCGATCCAGCCCTGGGCGACCACGTGGCCGCTGATGCTGCGCAGTTCCTCCAGCGCCTCCTCGTCCCACTTGTCGCCGTTCTCCCCGGCCAGCACCTCACCGATGCTGGTCAGTTCCAACGGGCGGTAGCTGGGGAAGTCCACCCGGGTGGTGAAGCGGGAACCGAGCCCGGGATTGGCGGCCAGCAGTCGGTCCATGCCCTCCGGATAGCCCGCCAGGATCACCACCAGCCGGTCGCGGTTGTCCTCCGCCCGCTTGAGCAGCACCTGCAACGCCTCGTCACCGTAGGCGTCACCCTTGCTGTAGCCCGAGTTGGACAGGCTGTACGCCTCGTCGACGAAGAGCACCCCGCCGAGCGCCGAGTCGATCAGCTCATTGGCCTTGACCGCGGTCTGGCCGAGGAACTCGCCGACCAGATCGGCGCGCTGCGCCTCGACCAGATGATCGCCGCCCAGCAGTCCGAGGGCGTAGAACACCCGGCCCAGGATCCGGGCGACCGTGGTCTTGCCCGTGCCAGAGGGGCCGGAGAAGACGAAATGACGCTTGGGCGGTTGCACGGGCAGCCCCTGACCTGCCCGCAACCGCGCCATGTGCAGCTGCGCGGAGAGCGCCCGCACCTGCCGCTTGACCGGCTCCAGCCCCACCATCCGCTCCAGCTCGGCCAGCGCCTTCGCCAGCAGGACGGGGTCGGAGCGGCCGGGCAACGGCTGGGTGGTCTGCTGGGCCGGAATGCGGATCTTCTCGCGCACCCCGTCGGCGTCGACCGGGGCGGTACCGGTGGGCTCCGGGTCCGTGCCGGTCAGGACGTCACGCCCGTCGAGCGTGTCCGGGGCGGCCAGCAGATCGGGGTCGCCGGGCGGGTCGACGGGGTCCTGGCCCGAGCCGCCCAGCGGCAACGGGGAGAGATCGGTGTGATCGTCCAGCCCGTTCCCGTCCGCGATGGCGGTGAGCCGCGCCGAGGTGTCCATGAAGGAGGGGTCCACCCGGTGCACGGCCCGGTAGAGGGGGAGGGCGGCGGCGCTGCGCCCGGTGCCCTCGTGGGCGCGGGCCAGCCAGTAACGCAGCTCCTTGCGCTGCGGCTGCTCGCTGCGGCAGCGCATCAGGGCGGCGGACAGCAACGGCTCCGCCTGCCCGAACATCTCCAGCCGCACCCGGGCCATGCCGCCGAACAGCCCCGCCTCGATGCCGAGCAGCGGATCCCCGAGCAGCGGCTCGGTGTGCCGTACCAGCTGCTCCCAGTCCTTGACCAGATAAGCGCGGCAGGCGTGCAGGAAACGCACCTGTGGGTCCGCCTCGACGGGCGGGCAGCCGGCCAGCGCCCGGTCCAGCTCCGGCACATGACGGCCGTCGAGCCAGTGCGAGGCGTGTGCGAGCAGCAGATCACGACCGCTCTCCAGTACGGGCTGGACCCACCAGCCGAGCCAGTACCAGGAGTTCAGCGTGCGCCGGTGACGGGCGCGCTGCTCGCCGAACCGGTCCCGGTGGCGGTACATGCGCAGCAGCGCGGTGGTGGTGTCGGCGCGCAGCGCGTGCAGACCGAGCCAGGCGTCGGCCATCCCCGGATCGACCTGGACCGCGGCCCGGAACTCCTCCTCGGCCTGCGCGTAGGCGCCCATCGTGTAGGCGTCGACGGCGCGCAGCCAGGCGAGATCGGCCGGGGCGGGTGGGCCCTGCATGCCGAAATCCATCACGTCCCCCACAAACCGTTCCCCCGTAGCGAGCTGCCGGGCGAGTACCTGGCGCGCCTTTCCGAACCGCTGTGCTGTGGACGGGAGTTGACCAGTGTGCCGGTGCACCCGCCGAGAGGTGCACCGCCTCGCATCGTACCTGCGCAGGCGGCATCGGCCGAAGGGTGGCGCACCGCCGATCGCGGCGTGACCGCGGCGTGAAAGCGATCCCGCACTGAAGGTCCGTCAGGGGCCGGGGCCGGGAAGCGGTCCGGAATGCGGTCACACAGGGTGACATCATAGGGGCCGGTGAGGGCGCAAATAGCGCAAATCGCAAGGGTGGAGGGGGTACGAAGCCCCCGATCACGGGGGAACAACCGGGGGCTTCGCGCCTGCAGGCGGCCTGCGTGGGCCGCACATTGAGAACGTAAGTCCTGTACGCCCCCTCGGTCAAGCGAAGTTGAGGCACTCGACGGGGATCGGCCGGGGGTGTCGGGCGCCCCGGCCGCGCACGGTCACGGACGGTGATGATCGGGGTAGTTCAAGGGGATCCATGGGGCCCCGGCAGCACCTCGTATCCCTCCAGACGCTGGTGCACCAGGAGTTCCGCATACGGGCGTGTGGGGTCGGCCGCGAAGTGCTCGCGCTCCGCTCGCTTCCAGCCGTCCCAGAATGTGGACATGCCCGGACCATCACGAAGTTGACCCCGTTCCCAGGAGTTCACATCCGTCAACTCCATCCACATCAGACACGCCACATGGGGCCGTAGGGCCCGGCGTCCCGCACCGACCCCCTCGACGATCACGACCGGCGCGGCGGGCAGTTCCCCCGTACCGGCGAACCGCCGGGCGACCCAGTCGTAGGTGCGGTAGCGGGCGGTCTCCCCGCGGGAGAGGGGCGTCAGAACCCAGGTGTCCAGCCGGTCGGACCAGTCGAAGAGTTCCTCGTGGGTGGCGAGGTCGTCCAGATGCAGTACGGGAGCGCCGCCGAGCGCCGCCGAGAGCCGGCCGCTGAAGGTGGTCTTCCCCGACCCGGCGTGCCCGTCCACGGCCACGAGCCGCACCGGCCCGACGGACGGCGGCAACGCACGCAGCCGCCGGGCCAGGGCATCGAGCACGGGATCGAAAGGACCGGCCGGTTCACGGGGGAGCGGGTTGTTCACCGCACCACCCTAGGCCGGTGTCCGGCCCGCACCGCCCGCGCCTCCGGCGCGCCGGTTGTCCTCGGGGCCGGACGGGCTTCTTCAAGCCCGTCCGGCAATTGAGGACGCGCCCGCAGGGCGCCCTGCCGCCGCAGGCGGCACCACCGGCGGGTAACCGAGGAACCGCCGGCCAGGCGAGACGCAAAAGGCCAGCGCCCAGCGCCCCGGTATTGGGGACGCCCCCCACGGGGAATCACTGGCCCATGTCGCCGAACCCCAGCAGACCCGCGCCCGCCGATCAGCCCCCGACCACTCCCAGCCCGCCGGCCCAACCCGTCTCATTCACCCCACCCACCCCATCCGTCCCGCGCCGTAGCGTCCTCGCGGCCGCCGTCGGCGTTGCGGCGGCCGCGACCGTCGCGGCCGCGTCCTCGCTCACGGCCGTCACCCCCGCGTTCGCGGCCGCGTCCGGAGGCGGCCCCCGGGCCGGGGTTCCCGCCGTCGACTACCACGCCTGGACCACCCTCGCCGACTGGCGGCGCGGCAACGCCGTGGGCACCCGGGTCCGGCAGGGGACCCGTCCCGGCGTGGTCATCGACCGCCCGGCGGGCACCTTCGAGTACCCCGATCCGCACACCCACACCACGTCCACCTGGGAGTACGCCACCTGGACCGCCCCGGTCCGCGTCCTGCCCACGCCCGCGACCGAACTCGTCGCCTCCTGGAACGCCCGCACACCCGCCGGCACCTGGCTCCAGGTCGAGGTGCGTGCCGTCTACTCCGACGGCTCGGAGACCCCCTGGTACGTCCTCGGCCGTTGGACCTCGGGGGACGCGTCCGGTGACATCCGGCGCACCTCCGTCGACGGGCAGGGCGACGGCAAGAGCAACGTCTCCACCGACACCCTCGCCATCGACAAGCCCGAGAGCGGACTGCGTCTCGTCTCGTACCAGCTCCGCCTCACCCTCTACCGCAAGCCGGGCACCGATCTCACCCCGACGGTCTGGCGGCTCGGCGCGATGGGCTCCGACATCCCCGACCGCTTCACGGTGCCCGCCTCGCGGCCGGGGGAGGGGGCGGGACGGACGCTCGCGGTGCCGCGCTACTCGCAGGAGATCCACAAGGGGCAGTACCCCGAGTACGACAACGGCGGAGAGGCGTGGTGCAGCCCGACGTCCTCGCAGATGGTCCTCGCCTACTGGGGCCGTCGGCCCACCGCCGGGGACCTCGCCTGGGTCGACCCCGCCTACGAGGATCCGCAGGTCTGCCATGCGGCCCGGTACACCTACGACTATCAGTACGCGGGGTGCGGCAACTGGCCCTTCAACGCCGCGTACGCCGCGACCTACCGCGACATGCAGGGCCTGGTCACCCGGCTGGGGTCGCTGCGGGACGTCGAGAAGCTGATCCGCGCGGGGATCCCCGTGATCACCTCCCAGTCCTTCCTGGCCTCCGAACTGGACGGCGCGGGCTACGGCACGGCGGGTCATCTGATGTGCGTCGTCGGTTTCGACACGACGGGGAACGTGATCGCCAACGACCCGGCGAGCCCGTCGAACGCGGCGGTGCGCCGTGTCTACCCGCGGCGCCAGTTCGAGAACATCTGGCTCCGGACCAAGCGCTACAACGCCCAGGGCCAGGTCAGGAGCGGTTCGGGCGGCGTCTGCTACCTCTACTTCCCGACGCGTCCGGCACCACGGCAGATCGCGGCACTGGCCGAACTCGGCATCCGCTGACGGCGGATCGGCGGCGCCCCACCCTCCGGGCGCCCCGGTGTCCCGCCCTTCGGGCGCCCCGGCGCCCCCGCGCTTCCCGTGCCACCCCGACCGCACGGGAATTCGCGCGTCCGTACGATCGTCGCGACGCATGCGCATCACGGCACCACCCGTACCGCAGGCGTCACTTCATTCATACGGTGCTGGAGGGGAACGCAACCATGAGTCGGGTCACCACTGTCCTGCCGGGCGTCTTGCCGGGAATCCGTCGGGCCCGGAAGGAGGAGAGGGAGCAGATCAGCCGGCTGCTGGGCGAGGCGTTCATGGCGGACCCGGTCAGCGGCTGGGTCTTCCCGGACGAGGAGCACCGGCGGGCCGTCCACCCCCGTTTCTTCGGGGTGTTCCTGGACGCGGCGCTGCGCGACGGCTGGGTCGATGTGATGGAGGACCACTCGGCGGTCGCGCTGTGGCTGCCGGTGACGGTGGGGGAAACGGCCGGTGACGGCGGTGCCGGCGGCGCTGAGGACGACGGCCACGACGAGATCACCGAGGCGCTGGCGGCCGCGGACCCGGGCAACGAACGCCCCCGGATCGTGGGCGAACTGACGGCCCGCGCCCACCCGATGGACCGCTCGCACTACTACCTGCCGAACATCGTCGCCGCCCCCGGCCGCACGGGCGGCGGCCGGGGCAGCGCGCTCCTGGAGCTGGTGCTGGAGCGCTGCGACCGGGAGGGCATGCCCGCGTATCTGGAGGCGAGCAACGCGCGGAGCAAGGCGTTGTACGAGCGGCACGGCTTCGTCTTCACGGGCACGACCGTCGACCTGCCCGGCGGCCCGCCGATGTGGCCGATGTGGCGCGAGCCGCGCGGCTGACCCGTGGGCGACCCCCGGCCGGGCGGCTGACCCCGCGGGTAAGGCCCCCGGCCGGGGGCATCCGGACGCCCAGCCGGAACCGGCTTCGGGGTACCCCCGCACGCTTGGTACCGCACCCCTTCATATGATCATTTGGGTGATGTGATCAATGATGTGGTCCATAACATGATGGATCGCCACATTGGCCCACCGAGAAGTGCTGCCGAGGGCCCGTGGGCCGTGTGGAGAACACCCGATGGGGGAGACGCATGTCACGCGTGTGGGTGGTTTCACAGGGCCCGCGCGGACGTACTCGCAGGGGGTGCGGGGAAGCGGTGGCCGAATGCGGATCGCCGATTTCCACTTGCTTCTTCCATTCGAACGAATGATCAGTAGCCTCTGCTCAAGACCTCTGCGATGAGCTGGAGAGACAGATTGATGGAGCGTCCGGCCTGGGCCCCGCACGGCATCGACCTGTCCGTGCCGAGCGTGTCCCGCATCTACGACTACTACCTGGGCGGCTCGCACAACTTCGAGGTCGACCGCGCGGCCGGGCGGCGGGCCATCGCGGCCTTTCCGGGGCTGCCGAAGATCATGCAGACCAACCGGGCCTTCATGCGGCGGGCCGTGCGCTACGCCGTCGGCCAAGGGGTGACGCGGTTCCTCGACATCGGCTCCGGCATACCGACGTTCGGCAACGTCCATGAGATAGCGCGGGCCGCGACCCCGGAGGCCCGGGTCGTGTACGTCGACCACGACCCCGTCGCCGTGGCACACAGCCGGGCCGTGTTGGCGGGGGACGAGCGGACCGCTGTCGTCGCCGCCGACCTGCGGACGCCGCATGACATCCTGGCCGCCGACGAGGTCGCCCGGCTCCTTGACCCGAGCCGGCCGGTCGCGTTGCTGCTCGTCGCCGTGCTCCACTTCATGGAGGACCGGGACGAGCCCTGGAAGGCGGTGGCCGAGCTGCGTGACGCGCTCGCGCCGGGCAGTCTGCTGATCCTGACCCACGCGTCGACCGACGGTGGCCTGATGAAGCCGGAAGAGGGGGAAGAGGTGCAGGGTGTCTACCGGGGGGTCGGCTCCCCGCTGCTGATGCGCTCGAAGGGGGACGTGGCGCGGTTCTTCGACGGGTTCGAGCTGGTCGAACCGGGCCTGGTGCCCATGTCGGCATGGCGGCCCGACGCGGACGAGGACCCGGCCGGCTGTGCCGGGTTCGCGGGAGTGGGGCGCAGACCGTGACCATGACGCGGGGCGTCAGAACGCCGGTCGGGGGCGGCGTGGGGAGAAGCGGTACGCAGGTGCGCACGGGGGCCGGGAACACGGCCCTGGGCGACGCCGTGGACATAGCCGTGGATAAGGCCGTGAACAGGACGATGGACAGGGCGACAAGCGGTACGACGGGCAAGTCCGGCGGGGGCGGGACGTGGGAGGGCGGCATCGGAGCACGATCTGACGGAACCGGAACCGGAACCGGAACCGGAACCGCGAGCGAAAGCGGGGGCGAGGACGCGGGCGGGAACGCCGGCGCGACCGGAGAGGCCACCGTCCGGCACGACCGCCTCCGGCGGTTCGCCGCGATCTGGAGCCGGGCCGTCTACCCGGCCACGACGACGTCCATGACGCGCGCGGAGTTCGAGGACTACCTCGTACCGCTCGCGGGCCGGCTCAGCGAGGCCCTGCGCGCACAGCCCTTCGACCCCCGGCCCGCCACCGAGGTGGGCGCCGCCCTGATCCGGGCACACTGCACCGACCCCGACGCCCTCCCCCTGATCCTCAACGTCATCGACGCCTACCTGGTGCTGTACTGCCCGCCCGACGACGCCATGCCCGCCGAGGAGAGCCGCGCCCGCTGCTCCCGCCTCCAGCACGCCGTCGCCGCCGGCTTCGCTCGCGCCCTGCGCGAGCGGACCCTGGCCGAGCAGGAGGCGATCTCCCGCGCCGCGCTCACCGCGGCGGCCGAGACCGAGCGGGCCCTGCACACGAGCGAGGCCCGGTTCCGCGCGGTGTTCGAGGGCGCGGCCATCGGCGTCGGCATCGCCGACGTCAAGGGCCGCATCACCGACGTCAACGAAGCCCTGACCCGGATGTTCGGCAGCATGGAACACCAGGTGCGGGGCCGCAACGTCGGAGAGATGGTGCACCCCGACGACTCGCCCGAGGTCTGGGCCCTGTACCGGCAACTCGTCCGTGGCGACCGCGATCAGTTCCGCGTCGAGAAGCCTTACTACCGCACCGACGGCAGCGTCCTGTGGACCGACCTCACGGTCTCCCTGCTCCGCGACGCCGCGGGTGAACCGCAGTACCAACTGGCCCTCATGGAGGACATCACCGAGCGTCGGCTGCTGCACGAACGGCTCCGTTACGAAGCCACGCACGACGCCCTCACCGGCCTGCCCAACCGCACCCTGTTCTTCGAGCGCCTCGACCGGGCCCTCGAACCCGGCGGCGAGGGCGCCCGCTTCGGCCTGTGCTACCTCGACCTCGACGGCTTCAAGGCCGTCAACGACAGCCTCGGCCACGCGGTCGGCGACCAACTGCTCCTCGCCGTCGCCGAACGGCTGCGCTCCTGCGCCACCGGCCCGGACGAACTCGTCGCCCGCCTCGGCGGCGACGAATTCGTGGCCCTGGTCACCGGCCCCGCCGCACAGCGCGACGTGACCGCCCTCGCCCGCCGGATGCTGGCCGCGCTCACCGAGCCCGTGAACATCGACGGCCGTGACCTGTCCGTCCGGGCGAGCATAGGCATCGTCGACGGACCGGCCGGCGAACTGGGCGCCGCGGAGGTGCTGCGCAGCGCCGACATCACCATGTACCGCGCCAAGGCCGCCGGCGGCAACCGCTACGAACTCGCCGACGCCGACTCCGACGCCCGCGTCATCGCCCGGCACAGCCTCACCAACTGCCTGCCGGCGGCGCTGGACAACGGCGAGTTCTTCATCGAGTACCAGCCGCTGGTCCGGCTCACCGACGGCACCGTACGCGGCGCGGAGGCGCTCGTCCGCTGGCTGCACCCCCTGCACGGCGTCCTCGGCCCGGACCAGTTCATCCCGCTCGCCGAGAGCACGGGCCTCATCGTGCCGCTCGGCCGCTGGGTGCTGGAGGAAGCCGCCCGGCAGGCCCGCGCCTGGCGCGTCGAGGGCATGTGCCGGGGCCCGATGCGGGTCAACGTCAACCTCTCCCCGTCCCAGCTCCGTTACCCCTCCCTGGTTCCCGACACGGTCGCGGTCCTGAAGAACGCCGGCCTGGACCCCTCGGCCCTCTGCCTGGAGGTCACCGAGAACGCGCTCATCGGCGCCGACGAGGAGGAACTGCGCCCGCTGCGCCAACTCGCCGACATGGGAGTGGACATCGCCCTCGACGACTTCGGCACGGGCTACTCCAACCTCTCCTACCTGCGCCGGCTCCCCGTCAGCACGCTCAAGCTCGACCGCTCCTTCACCCGCGGCATGCAGTGCGCACCCGCGGACCCGGTCGACGTGAAGATCGTGGAAGGCATCGTCTCGCTCGCCCACACGCTCGACCTGTCGGTCACGGTCGAGGGCGTGGAAACCGGGACACAAGCCGACCATCTCCGGTTACTCGGTTGCGACACCGCACAGGGCTGGTACTACGCCCGCCCCGGCCCGCCGGAGCGCCTCCACACGCTCTCGCACGTGGACGCGACCACCTGAGGGCCCTCCTCGTCCAGCAACCGTGTCTCCTCGTCGGTCAGCAGCCGCGACCGGATCAGGAACCGCACCCCTTCGGGGGCCTCGAGCGAGAACCCGCTGCCGCGCCCGGGCACCACATCCACCGTGAGGTGGGTGTGGCGCCACCGCTCGAACTGCTCGCCCGACATCCAGAACCCGACCGCCTCCCCGACGCCTTCGACGTCCAACTCCGCGAGCAGCACGTCGGACGCACCCGTGCGGAACTCCCCACGCGGGTAACACATCGGCGAGCTGCCGTCACAACACCCCCCGGACTGGTGGAACATCAGCGGCCCGTGCTCGGCGCTCAGCCGCCGCAGCAACCGCGCGGCGCCCGGCGTGAGCGCGATCCGGGAGACACCACCGCCGGTCGGCCCCGCCGGGCTCCCCGCCCCTGCCGAACCCATCCCGCACCCCTCCTCCCATCGGCCCCGGCCCCCCGCCGGGCACCCCGACAGCCTGCCCCGCCCTCCCCGCTGATCGCCAGGGGCGGGAAAGTGCGGGAGACCCCTTGACTCGGGGGAAAAGCGGAGCAAAATGGTAGATACACCAGAAAACCAGAGCGAGCCGCACCGTCGACGAAGACGTTCGCCGACGAGCGTGACCACTTGTTTGGCTCTGGCCAGGCCCCCGGCGGCCCTCCCGGTCCCGGAGCGTTCAGCGACGGCTGGAACGCCCACGGAACGGAGACGGGCTACCGGGGACTGCCTTTGTGTCATGCCGTGTGCCATGCCGCGTGGGGGGTGCGGGTTTGCGCGACGCCGCGACCCCGGTTCAACCCCGCTGTAACCCCGCACCTGAAAAGGTGAGTTGCGCGAATCCCGCCTCCCGGAACCGCGCGGCGGTGATTCTCAGTATCTGAGAACATATTTCGTTCCCCTGATCACCTGTGCTTATGATCAGGACCCCGCTCACCAGCGGATTCGTACCACGCACCCGAGGGGCCCGGCCCGTTGGATGCCGCATGCCCGAGGTGTGAGCGCGAAACCGCGCGCTCGCGCCCGAGGTGTCGCGCCCGAGGTATGGGCACAGTTCACAGGCCGCATTCCGGCCTTTCCCGTCGGCGTATCCCGCCGCTGCGACCGCTCAATGTGTGACGCCCGCGCGTCCCTTGTGTCGTGCCCGCTGAACGCGTCCACTGAGCACTTTTCCCTGTCGTACCCGCCGTGCGGGCTCGGCATTCAGGTTTCCCGGGTGGCCCGGCCCGCTCGGAGCGGTGTCAAGAAGAGAAATGCGGAGTGATGACCCAGATCGCAGAAGCACCCGTCCCCGCTTATTCCGGCGAGCCCATGACGGGGGCCCAGTCCCTCGTGCGTTCGCTTGAAGAGGTGGGCGTCGACACCGCGTTCGGCATCCCGGGTGGAGCGATCACCCCGGCGTATGACGCCCTCATGGACTCCACCAGGGTGCGTCACATTCTGGCGCGGCACGAACAGGGCGCGGGCCATGCCGCGACCGGGTACGCGCAGGCCACCGGGAAGGTCGGGGTCTGCATGGCGACGAGCGGTCCGGGAGCGACCAATCTGGTCACTCCGATCGCCGACGCCTATATGGACTCGGTGCCCATCGTGGCCATCACCGGGCAGGTGACGAGTTCACTGATCGGCACGGACGCCTTCCAGGAAGCCGATATCTGCGGCATCACCATGCCCATCACCAAACACAGCTTCCTGGTCACGGACCCGGACGACATTCCCCGTGCGATATCCGAGGCCTTCCACATCGCCGCCACCGGCCGGCCCGGTCCCGTCCTGGTCGACATCACCAAGGACGCGCTGCAGAGGGAGACGGTCTTCCGGTGGCCGACGGGCCACCGGTTGCCCGGCTACCGGCCCGTCACCAAGCCGAACGGCAAGCAGATCCAGGAAGCGGCCAGGCTGATCGCCCAGGCCGAGCGGCCGGTGCTCTACGTCGGCGGTGGGGTGCTCAAGGCGCGGGCGACCGCCGAGTTGCAGGACCTGGCGGAACTCGCCCGGCTGCCCGTCACCACGACGCTCATGGGCATCGGCGCCTTCCCCGACAGCCACCCGCAACACCTCGGCATGCCCGGCATGCACGGCACGGTCGCCGCGGTGACGGCGCTGCAGAAGGCCGACCTGATCATCGCCCTGGGGGCCCGGTTCGACGACCGGGTCACCGGCAAGCTCGACGGCTTCGCCCCGCACGCCACGATCGTGCACGCCGACATCGACCCCGCGGAGATCGGCAAGAACCGATTCGCGGACGTTCCGATCGTCGGTGACGCCCGTGAGGTCCTGGCCGACCTCACCGCCGCCGTCCGCGACGTCCTTAAGAACGCGCAGGACCCCGGGAAGACCTGCGACTACGCGGCGTGGTGGGAACAGCTCGACCACTGGCGCGGCACCTACCCGCTGGGGTACGAACCGGCC
Organism: Streptomyces sp. NPDC042259; assembly: GCF_055582085.1. Taxonomy (NCBI): domain Bacteria; kingdom Bacillati; phylum Actinomycetota; class Actinomycetes; order Kitasatosporales; family Streptomycetaceae; genus Streptomyces; species Streptomyces sp. NPDC042259. The sequence continues at coordinate 389,680 of NZ_JBVJDW010000006.1, forward strand.
CCGGAGGGCGGGCTCTCGCCCCAGCAGGTCATCCGGCGCATCGGTCAGCTGACCGACGACGACACGATCGTCGCGGCGGGCGTGGGCCAACACCAGATGTGGGCCTCGCAGTTCATCGCCTACGACAGGCCCCACACCTGGCTCAACTCCGGTGGCGCGGGCACGATGGGCTATGCCGTCCCCGCGGCGATGGGCGCCAAGGCGGGCAAGCCGGAAGCGGCGGTCTGGGCGATCGACGGCGACGGCTGCTTCCAGATGACCAACCAGGAACTGGCCACCTGCGCGCTCAACAACATCCCGATCAAAGTCGCGATCATCAACAACGGGGTCCTCGGCATGGTCCGCCAGTGGCAGACCCTGTTCTACGGTCAGCGGTACTCCAACACCGTGCTGCACACCGGTGCGACACCCGGCGGCGGGCCCGGCCGCGGCACGCGCGTGCCCGACTTCGTCAAGCTCGCCGACGCCATGGGCTGCCACGCGCTGCGCTGCGAATCCCCCGACCAGCTCGACGCGACGATCGAGAAGGCGATGTCCCTCAACGACGCCCCCGTCGTCATCGACTTCATCGTCCACGAGGACGCCATGGTCTGGCCGATGGTCGCCGCCGGCACCTCCAACGACGAGATCATGGCCGCGCGCGACGTCCGTCCCGACTTCGGTGACGACGAGGAGTAGGAACACCATGCCCAAGCACACCCTCTTCGTCCGCGTGCAGAACACCTCCGGTGCCCTCACCCGGATAGCCGGTCTCTTCTCCCGCCGGGGGTTCAACATCGACTCGCTGTCGGTGCGTCCCACCGACGACCCCGCCACCTCCCGGATGACGATCGTCGTCGATGTCGACGGGCGGCCACTGGACCAGGTCGTCCAGCAGCTCGACAAGCTGGTGAACGTCATCTCCATCCAAGAGCGGAGCGCATGACCGAGCGCTCGGACAGCTCCCGGGCGAGGCGGTCCAATCGGCAGCCACGAAGGTCGAGTTGAGGAAATCCACACCCGATGTCCCCCACCACGTCGACCCAGCCTCCGCCGGCGCTGGCCCGGCCGGACCACCACGCCCAGGTGGTACTGGGCGTTTCCGCGAGTGAACTGTCCAGTTGCCGCTTCTTCGTCTCGCCGCTCCTCGAAGTGCTGGCGGCGGGCGAGGCCCTGTGCGGTCCGCACCCGGCCCCGCACGGCCGGCCCCGGCGCGGACCACGGCCCGGAAACCGGCCCGCGCGCCCCTTCCCCCAGGGTGAAGTACGGCACCGGACGCGGGTGGCGGCCGGGCGGTTGCTCAGCGGGGAGCGGCCGGCGAACGGCCGTCAGGAGGCCGACTTCGCGGCCCTCGGGCCCCTGGAGGAGCCGGTGCGGGCGTTCTTTCTCGACTGCCTCGCCGACGACTGGCCCCGCATCAGGGCCGCGCTGGAGGCCGATGTCGCCCTGCGCGCCCACGACCTGGCGGCCTTCGGCGTCCGCCAGGTCGTCGACGACCTGCCCGGCCTCACCGTGCACGAAATGCGGGACGCGCCCGGAGCCGCCGGGCGCGGGCTGATCCTGGTGCCCTCGGTCTTCCAGCGGACGCGGGTGCTGCTGGCGGACGAGCGGGGGACGGTCGTCACCTACCCGGCGTCCGGACACCACCGGCTCTGGGACGACAGCGACGCGGTGGCCCCCGTACGGCTCGCCGCGCTGCTCGGCCGCGGTCGCGCGGCGGCACTCCTCAACATCGGCGCGGGCTGCGGCACCACCGAACTGGCCGACCGGCTGGGCGTCAGCGCGGGCACCGCCTCCGTGCACGTCACCGCCCTGCGCAACGGTGGCCTGGTCGCGACCCGGCGCGTCGGCAAAGCGGTCAACCATGTGCTGACGCCCGTGGGCTGGGCACTCATCACGGCACAGATCACCGCGGAGCCGGTCGTGCTCCCGCGCGCGTTCTGACGCGGACGGCGCGTGTTCTGACACGGACGCGTCCGCCCCGGGATCCGAAGGGCGGACGCGTCCGGCTCGTGCGGGCGGCGGGTCAGCCGTTGATCAGGTGGTCGGTGCCGGGAACCAGGTGCTCCTGGTGGGGCGCCATGTCGTCCACGTTCACCGTCTTGATGATCCAGCGGCTCTGCAACGCCTCGGGGTCGCCGACGTGGACGACCTCCTTGGCGTGGATCGTGTGGTTGTTGTACGTGATCACGAAGTCACCGGGCTCGACGAAGACCCGCCGCTTGAGGGAGTGCAGGGTCTCGGCGACCTTGGGGACGATGGCCTTGGCGGCTTCCGTGACCCCCACCGTCCGGTTCTCGAAGAACCGCAGGTCCTCCGGGCCCCGGCCACCGATGATGGGGTGCATGTCCGCCTCACCGAGCTGGACGCGTCCACCGCCCATGGTGCTGAGGTCGTCGAAGGGGGTGTAGAACTCGCTGGAGCGCAACAGTGTCAGCTCCTCCTCGGTGAAGGAGGCGATGACGTCGATGTTCCGGACGAACGAGGTGTACACCTCGTTCACCGGGTTGCTGCGCATGCCGACCATGTACACCTGATCGGGCCGTACGAAGTGGTTGGCGAGGTCCTTGTGGAAGTGGATCTGCTGGAGCGCCTTCTGCGACTGGCTGCTCTGCAGATGCCGCTGGGGGTAGATGTCCTGGAACACATCGCCGTCGTTGACGTTGACGTACCCGATGGCCGGGGTGTTCGCGAGCTGGGCGAACAGCGCGAGGAACCCCTCGGCGACGAACGTCTTCTTCAGCTCGTACTTGGAACGCACCGGCTGGTCGAAGTCGAATACCGGTACGTCGCGGTCGTGCGGGACGTTCTTCAGGACCACTACGGGCTCGGCGGCACGGTCGCGGGTCGCCAGTGAGTCGACATAAGCACGGAAACGCTCCGGGACCGCCCCGTCGGCGATCAGCCGCCCCACCTGGAAGCGGTGCGCCTCGTAAAGGCGGTAGGGGTTGGCGGTGACGCTGTCGAGCGACGACTCCAGGGCTTCGCGCTCCGCATCCGTGAACACGAACTCCGGAGCGATGGCCCAGTCGGCCCCGATGGCAGCTTCAACGGTCATTAACGCTCCCTGTGCAATTCCCTCACCGTGACGGAGAGGATGTATTCGTCCGAGGCAGGGCCGGATTGACGAATCGGCGCTGCGCCAGGGCAGTCAACGCTCGCCATTTCGCCGTGTCCATGTATTTGAGCCAGAGCCAAAAACAACACAGCGGATTCCGGTGGAGTGGCGGGGAATCACCGGAATGACCGGTTTTTGTCTTCGGGGGAAGGCCCGGGTGCCTCGCCGGACGGCGGTTCGATGTGATCCGAGCCACCAACGATTGATCTTCGGAGTCGGCGACTGCTAGCGTCGGAAGCCGGCGAGCCGAAAATAGCTCGCACGTCGGGGGCACACAAGGCCATCAGCCGGAAAGCCGCCCCGCATCTTCCCTCATCGCCGTGGCGCGGAACAGCGACAATTCTCGATTCAGCCGCCCGGTATCTGCATTTTTTGCGTACGCCGTCGATTTCCTGGTCAACGGCCGGCCGCAGGCCTCAGAGAAGATCGGCACCCCATGTCGCTGACCGCAAGTCGACCGAAGATGATGACGCGCACCCACGGTGTCGTGGCCACCGCGTACCTGAGCCTTTTCATGGTCTCCGCGGACAACTCCATCATCAATACGGCGGTACCGAGAATTTCGGCGTCATTGGGCGCGGGCACGCCGGACGTGCAGTTCGCGATCGACGCCTACATGCTGGTCTTCGCCTCGTCGCTGATCATCGCGGGCAGTGTCGTCGACCGCGTGGGCGCGCGCCGTTCCTACGCCGCGGGCATCACCGTGTTCACGGCCGCCTCGGTCCTCGGCGCGTGCGTGCCGTCGGTGCCCGCGCTGGTGCTGTCGCGCGCGGGGATGGGCATCGGCGCGGCGTTCATCGTGCCGAGCATCTTCAAACTGTTCGCCCAGGAACTGACCGATGGCGGCAGACGACGGGTGCTGGCGCTGTGGCCGGCCGTCGTCGGTCTCGGCGTGGCCGTCGGCCCGGTGCTCGGCGGCCTGCTGCTGACCCGGTTCCGGTACGGATCGATCTTCCTGATCAATGTGCCGGTCGGGGTGATCGCCCTGGTCGGCACCGCCACCCTCGTGCGGCGCCGGGCACCGGAGCCCGCCACGAGGCGCCCCGACCCCGTCGGAGCGGTGCTGCTGCTGATCGGTGTCGCGGTGTTCGCCTCGGCGATCATCTTCGCCGTCGACGACCGCCTCCCCGGCTGGCTGCGGTTCGGCCTCGGCGCCGTCGGCCTGCTGACGCTGATCGGATACACCGTCCACGAACGGCGCACCGACCGGCCGCTGTTCGACCTCGGCTACTTCCGGGCCCGGACGTTCACCGGCGCCGTCGTGGCCATGTCCGGACTGTTCTTCGCCCTGTTCGGCACGGTGTTCCTGGCCGGCCAGTTCACCCAGTACGGCCTCGGCTGGAGCCCTTTGTGGGCCGGCGCCGGCCTGCTCCCGCTCGCGGTGGGGCTGACGGCCGCCTCGCTGTCCTGCGTCGCGGTCACCACGCGGATCGGGCCCAAGGCCACCGTGGCCATCGGCCTCGGCCTCGGCGCGCTCGGCTGCGCGCTCTGCGCCCTGGCCGCCGCGGACCTGCGCTATCCGCTGCTCGCCGCCGGGCTGCTGTGCTGCGGGCTCGGCATGGGGTTGTCCGTCGGACCCGCGCTGACCCTCATCGTCACCAGTCTGCGGCCGGCTGACGCGGGCGTCGGGTCCTCCGTCAACGCCATGTTCCAGCAGATCTTCGGCGCCGGAGGCGTCGCGGTGATGGGCCTGGTGTTCTCCGCGGGTTACGGGGCGCGCATCGAGTCGCGGCCCGGCCTGCCCTCTTCGGCCAGGTCGGTGAGCGAGGGCTACGACCTGCTCGCCCACGGGCCCGGACAGGCCCGGGCGTGGTTCGCCGACGGTGTCGGCTCCGGCCTGCTCACCGCTTGGATCACCGGCGCGGCGGTGGCGTCCGTCGCCATGCTCGCCGTCCTGGTGATCCTGCCCGCCACCACCAGTAACCCCGCCATTCCCCGTTCGCGAAAGGTCAACGCCTGATGACTTCGGAAACCGGCGGCACGCTGCATGCCGCGATCGCCGCGCACGCGGTCGACCGTCCCGAGAAGACCGCGTTGTCCCGTGGCGAACACCGGCTCAGCTACCGCGAACTCGCGGCGGCCGCGGACGCCTTGGCCGCGGAACTGCGCGAACTCGGCGTCGCGGCGGAGCACGTGGTGGTCATCGATCTGCCGGTCGGCTTCGACACCGTCGTCGCGATGGCCGCTGTCGGCCAGGTCGGCGCGGCCTTCACCCTGCTGGAACCGGACCTGCCGGACAGCCGCAAGCAGCTGATCATCGACGACTGCGGCCCGGCCGCGCTGATCACCGAGTCGGGACCGACGCGCGGCCCCCGCCCGGGGCCACCGCTGGACGAACGACTGCCCCGGCGCACCTCGCCCGCCGCGTACGTCGCCTACACCTCCGGGTCGACCGGCGTCCCCAAGGGCGCCGTCGTCGAACAGGCCGCCCTGGTCAACCACGTCGCGCGCACCATCGACTGGTACGGCCTGACCTCGGCCGACACCCGGCTGCTCTTCTCCTCGATCGCCTTCGACCTCGCGCTCGAACAGATCTGCACGTCCATGGTCGCCGGGTGTGAACTCGTCTTCCGCGACGAGGCGTTCGTGTACGGCGGGGCCGAGGACTTCCTGCACCACTGCCGTCGGCTCGGTATCACCGTGCTCAGCCTGCCGACGGGCGTGTTCAACAGGTTCGGCGCCGAACTGGCCGAGTCGGCCGGTCACACCACGCCGGGCCTGCGGCTGGTGATGGCCGGCGGCGAGGCGCCGACCCGGGCCGCGGTGGCCGCCTGGGCGGCCGTCGCACCGGAAGGCACCCGTGTGGTCAACGGCTACGGCCCCACCGAGACGGCCGTCGTCGTCTGCTACCGCGATCTGCTGCCCGGCGACGCCATCGCGATCGGGGCACCGATCGACGGCGTCCGGTTCCGTCTCGAGCCCCTCGGCGACGAGGGCGACGCGACCGGACTCGTCATCCAGGGCGTTGCGGTCGGCCGTGGCTACCTGGGTCGGGCGGCGTCGTCCTCGGCGTTCTGCCTGCTCGACGGAGAGTGGTCCTACCGCACCGGCGACGTGGCCACCGCGAACGACGACGGCGGCTACGACCTGCACGGCCGCTTCGACGCACAGGTCAAGGTGAACGGCGGTTTCCGGGTGGAACCCGGTGAGATCGTCTCCCGCCTGTTGTCCATCGACTTCGTCGTCGACGCGGTGGTCGTGCCGTTCGACAGCGCCGGTGGCCGGCTCCTCGCCGCCTACGTCCGGCTCGACAAGGGCCTCGCACCGCCGTCGGACCCCGAGGCGGCGATCGTGCGGCGACTCGCGGTCGCCCTGCCCGACTACATGGTGCCCTCGCGCGTCACCGTCCTCGACGCGTTCCCGCTGACCTCACGCGGCAAGGTCGACCGGGCGGTGCTGCTCGAACAGGCGAAGACCCAGCCCGGCACGGATGCCGGACAGGACGCCGACCCGGCGGACGTGACCGCGCAACTGCGGCTGGCCTGGCGCGAGGTCCTGGGCAGCCCGCCCCAGGACGCGTCGACGAGCTTCTTCGCCGCCGGCGGCAACTCGGTCAGGGCCATCGAGCTGATCACCAAGGTGCACGGCAGACTGAACGTGAACCTGCGTGCCGCCGAGCTGTACCGCACACCCCAATTCGACGCGCTGGCAAGGCTGCTGACCGACCGCCGGGACGGGATCCCGACCGCGCACCACACCACCGGAACCACCCTCGTGCGAATGCGACCGGCGGGAGAGGACCGGCTGTGGGTCTTCCTGCCGCCGCTGTCCGGCGCGGTCACCCGGTACGCGTCACTGTCCAGGCTGCTGCCCGCCGACGACACCGTGTGGGCCATGGAGACCCCGCCCGAGCTGTCCGGCAAGGGCATGGCGGCGCTCGCCGACGGACTCGCCGACGTCCTGCTGGCCAACGACGTCGACCGCTTCGGCACCATCTGCGTGTCCGGATTCTCGCTGGGCGGCGTGTTCGGCTACGAGGTCGCCCGCCGGTTGCACGACCGCTGCGGTGATGCGGTGCGGGCGCTGCTCATCGACCCGCCGGACCCTGGCGCCCACCGCGTCGGCGTGGAGGACGCCTTCGACATCTTCGTCCGCGTCGGCTGGTCGATCAAGGTCCCCGCCCAGCGGTTCGTCACCGAGCACGGCGGGTTCGACCTGGCCGCGGTCACCGAGGCGGCCAAGGACGCGGGCACCCTGGCGCGGGACGCCGGCCGGCAGGAGATCGAGGACGCCTGGGCGGTGTACGAATCCAACGCGCGCATCCTGGACGGCTTGCTGCTCAGCCCGCCCGACGGGCTGAAGGTGCGCATCCTGCAAGGCGACACCGGCGGCCGGATCGACTACGCCCGCCGCGGCCCGACCACCACCGGCACGGCCGACGGCCCCACGCCGTGGACGGGCGGCCACGCCATCGGCCAGTGGCGGGACATCCTGCCGGACGACGCCGTGGACAAGCTGCCGGTCGACCACTTCGCCCTGCTCGAATCACCCAACGACGAACTGGTCCGGGACTGGCTCGTCGCGCAGGCGAGGCGCTGACCGGGCCGCGCAAATCGGGGGACCTCTCCGGCGGTCACGGCGCCGGAGAGCTTCACCACCTCAACCCGCGAGGGCCTCCGCGACGCACGTGACGGCGCCCACGGCCGCGCCGTACCCGGGAATGGCGACCAACGGCCACGGAACGGGACGCGGGACGAGTACGCGTGCGTGAAAGGCGAAGTCGCGGTACTCGGGCATGCCTTCCGTGCCGGGCAGCACCATGAAGCCCGGCTGCACGACGCAGAACAGACACCAGTCCAGGACGACCAGGTCGAAGAGGGTGAGGGCGAGGAAGCAGACCGTGCCGAGGACGAACGGCGGCCAGAAGCCGACCGGGCCCTCCGCCCGCGCGCGCAGGTCGAGGACGCCGGCCACCGGCACCGCGACGAGCACCAACAGGTTCAGCAGCCCGGCCGCCGACCCGGTCCGGCGTCCGCGTGCGCTCTGCTGCCCGTACCGCTGTCGGATCGCGGGCGGGTAGTCCGGGAGCAGGGCGTCCCGGGCGATGTGGAGGGCCCCCACGACGACCGTGGTGAACAGCGCCACCAGCAGGAGCGCGTAGCCGACACTGACGGTTGCCAACTCGCTGGAGTCCATGGCGGACAGCATAAGCGAGTTAGGTATGGCTTGCCTAACTTATTGGTGTGCGGCGGCACTTAGGCCGTGTCCGACGGATCATGCTGCGGGGCCGAGGGGCTGGAGGTCGTAGAGGTAGGAGCGGTCGCCCTTGAAGCTGCGCCAGACGGTGGCCGGCGGTCCGGGTTCGTCAGCGCTGCTGTTAAGGGGATGGGTGGTGATGAGACCGTCAGCGATCTCGCAGTGCCAGCCATCGGCCGGCGACCAGACACACCACACATTTCCATCCGTTCGACGGTAGGCGGGACGGCCGTGTCGCTCACCGTCGTGTTCGAAGTGGTAGCGGAGCCCGTCGACATGGCGCACGAAGGTGAAAGATGAAAATGCCGTCATGCCTCCGGCACTGTATGGGGTGACGCTCCTGCCGGCTAAGGAGTTCTGGTCACGGCCAGGTATTGGGCGTGCCTCACAGGCAGAGCCAGAGCCGGATCGCGGCAACGGTGACGGTGCCGTGGAAGACGTAGGCCCGCTTGTCGTAACGGGTGGCGACGGCCCGCGCGTTCTTGAGCCGGTTGATTGTCCGCTCGACCTCGTTGCGGCGTTTGCAGATCTCGCTGTCGAAGCCGGTGGGGCGGCCGCCGTTGCTGCCGCGTCGTTTGCGGTTGGCCCGCTGGTCCTTCGGTTCGGGGATGGTGTGCTTGATCTGGCGTCTTCGCAGGTAGCGGCGGTTGCGGCGTGAGCTGTATGCCTTGTCGGCGCCGAGGTGGTCGGGCCGCGTTCGCGGGTGACCGCCCTGACCGCGGATGTCGGAGCCACAGCCAGGGTGTGCGGTAGCAGGAGGGCACAGTGGCCACGCGCCACGAGAACGCGGTTACGTTACCTCCGCATTGCCATCGCAGCCATCCTGATCATCTGGCCCTGCGCGTGATCGACCGGACGGTCCTAGTCGGGACAGCCTGCCACCAGGGCGGCGGGGGCGAAGGTCAGCGGTAGGGAGGCTGGGCCGGCGACTCCGATCGGCGGCAGCCAGGTGCTGGGACCCGCGATGCGGGGCAGGCCGCGCTGCGTGGCCAGGACTGCGAGGGCTTCGGCGAGTTCCATGCGGGCCAGGGCTGCGCCCAGGCAGTAGTGCGCCCCGCCGCCGAAGACGAGAAGTGGCGCCTCACCGCGCTGAGCGGTGATGTCGAAGACATCACCGTCGGTGAACACCCGCGGGTCGCGGTGGGCGGAGTGGGCACCGCCGTGGAGAATTGTTCCGGCAGGGATGCGGAGCCCCTTGTACTCGAAGTCTTCGGCGGCCATGCGGTGTACCACGGCCGGGGCCGCGGGGCACCAGCGCATGACCTCACGTACTGCTTGGTCCGCGAGTTCGGGGCGCTGCTGCAGCAGCTGCCACTGGTCGGGATGGCCGGCGAAGGCGGCGAGGGCGAGGCCGAGCTGGTGGCTGGTTGTGTGGTGCCCGGCGAGAAGCAGCAGGGCGATGAGGTTGCGCAGCTCGTCCCGGTTCAGGGCTTGTTCCCTGTGAGCGCGCAGCAGATCGCGGACCAGCCCGGTGCCGGGGTTCGTCGTTCGCCGGCTGATCAGGTCCTCTGTGTAGGACAGCAGACCGGCTGTGCCCTGCTCGACGCGGCCCAGCAGGCTGTTGTCGTAGGGCAGGGCGAGTACGAGACCTACCTCGTTGGTCCAGTGGCGGACCGTGTCGTTGTCTTCGTCCGGGATGCCGAGCAGCCGGCCCACGACCGCGATCGCCAGGGGATCGGCGAAGACGTTCATGAAGTCGCACGGCGCCTGGTGGGCGAACTTCTCGGCAAGCCGCTGCGCGGTCTCCCGGGCGAACAGGCGAAGCCCGGTGACGTTCCGGGGGGTGAAGGCCTGAGTGACCAGGCGGCGAATACGGCGGTGATCCTCACCGTTGCGGCTTTGCAGAATTCCCCGCAGAAAATCGTTGATCGGTCCGCTGACGACTCCGTTCAGCTCCGCCGGTGTCAGGAAGTCCGAGATCAGCCGGGGGTCGCGCAACAACTCTGTCGTCTCGTCGTAGCGCAGCACCAGCAGCCCGATGGGGGACCGGGCGGCCCAGTGCCGCTCCCGTGCCGCCGCGACCTCCTGCGAGTCCCACCTGAAATCGGGTGCTGTGACGTCCAGAAAGGGCAGGTCCGGCCAGGTGGACATGGTTTGTGTGGCTTCCAGCATTCTGTCGCTCCTTGGATTGCGGTCGCCGAAGCGGCTTATGGAGTTTTACGGGCTGTGATCTGAGCAGGGGCTTGTCGAGTTCCGGTCCTTCGGCGTGTGTCAGCCCGCACGGGCGCCGCCGTCCGCTCGGTTCCGGTTCGCTCTTCCGCCGGCAGGCTTGCTTCTCGCGGGTTACCACGAGGCAACGACCGCCGTCGGCAAGCCGGCGGCTCAGAGGGGTGCGGGGTTATCCATGGCCTTGACCCGTTGGGGGGGGGTGTTCCAGTCCAGTGACCTGTCCCGCCACGCTGTCCCGCCACGCCCGATTCTCCCCGGCCTACCACCCGGCCGGTCGGCGCATGGGGTGCATGAAGTCCATGCCCGAGGCGAAGGCCAAGGGCTCGCCGTGCTCCTTGTACCCATGGCCGCGGTAGAAGGACCGGGTCGACGCGTCGGTGGCCACCAGCGACGTTGTCAGGCCTGTCACGTCGGTGTGCTGATGCCGATGGCGCAGAAGGCGGGAGCCCAGACCCAGGCGTCGGCGGGCGGGTGAGACGGCGAGAATGGCCAGTTCCTCACAGCGTTCATCGGCGGCTCCGGCTGCGGCCAGGACACGCTCGAACTCCTGGAACCTCTCCGTGTGGCGGCCGCACACCGTACGCAGCTGTGCGGGGTCGATCGGAGGCGTCGCGGAGCCGGGGAGCCAGAGGGCCACAGCTTGGAGGTCGTCCGTGGTGTCCACGGTCCCGCAGGCCATGGCCCGGTGGAGCTGGAGGGCGAACCAAGCGGGGAAGACCTGACTGTGCTCGGCGTGATCGGGCACGAGCCATCGATGCACCGGCATGTGGGCGAAGGCACTGGTGATGAGCGTGGCGAGTACGGGCACCTCGCACGGTGTGGCGGGGCGTACGGTCGGGCGGAACGCTGCGGTTGCGAGATCGCGCGTTGCCGGCGCCCCCTGGAAGTCCGCGGCCCGGGGCTGCAGGCGGCGTTTCTCCAGCTCGGTGGTGCGCGGCTGCGGTTCCGGTTCGGTCAGAGACGCCTGAAGGAGGGAGGCGCCGTTGGGGACAAAGCGCGAGCAGATCTGAGCGTGGCTGTCCCAGTTGCGTTGCTGAGCTGACCGCAGGCGCTTGCAGGCCTCGGCCAAGCCGGGAGGCACCGGATGTTCTGACCGGTCCGTGCGGATGGCCCTGAGCTGCCGGCGCAGCTCGTGCAAGAGCTGGGTCATGGTGTGATGCTCGGCGTTGAGGGTGCCGGAGAAGCCCTCCGGCATGTACGGAGGCTCCATGGTGGGCCGAACCTCGGTGCCGTAGGCGCTTGCGGAGAAAGAGGCTGCGTAGGACATGGTGGCGGTTGCCGCATCGAACAGGATCGCGAGTTCGTCGACCAGCCGGGTCAGCCGGCTGCCGTCACCTGTCTTGAGAGCCCGCAGCGCGCCCTCCAATGTGGTGCACATCTGCACGAGCACCAGGTGGAAGAGCTGGTGTCCGCGTTTCCAGCGGCGAAGGGCCTCGTGCGATGTGGCCGGGCCGGGCGGCTCCCCGTCACTGTCCGGGTGCTCCCCGGCCCACGCGGAGAGGGTGTCCCGGTTGAGGAGGGCAAGACCGGAGCGCAGCCGGTCCTGCGCCGAAGGGTCGAGATCGGTGCGTGGGAGATCCTTGAGGACCTGGTTCTGCACCCGCAGGCAAGTCCTGGTCCATCCCAGAACGTTCGGCTGGGAGCGGACGATCGCGAAGTAGCGTTCGTAGTCGCCTTGGTCGGCGAGCCGTCCTCCGCCGGGGACCCTCGGATCCTTGGGGAGGAGGGCGGACTGTGGTTCTGGGGGTGTGTTCATACGGTCACCCGGCCCGGGCCGTGCTCCTCGACGAGCTGCTGCACGCGGTGATGGAGGTGGCCCAGGTACATCTCCGCTTCGGGTTTCAGCAAGACGCTGCGCAAGACCGTCACCTCGGGCCCCTCGGCCGGGATTGCAGGAAAGCGGGCGGCAAAGGCGGTCGCGCCGACCCGCAGGGTGCTCAGGTAGACGGGGTCTTCCGACTTCATGCCGCGGGTGAGGATGTCGGTGCTCGCCGTGCTGATTGCTGCCGTGCCAGCCTTCGGCGACGCGGGCTTCGGGAAGTACGTCACGATGTCGAGGTCGGGTTCCTGGAACAGTTCCAGGTGCTCCGAACCCTCGATCAGCCGTGCCCAGCCCAGTGCGGCGCGCCGGCCGCCGGCAAGGACGGCTCCGAGCCCTTTCCGGTTCAGCGGCAACACCTTTTGGGTCAGCCACAGGGCGGCCGCCGCGGCACCGGATCGGGAGCACTCCAGGCTGATTTCGCCGAGGTGGAGCGACTTCGAGCTGAAGTAGGTGTATGGCGAGTCGTGCCGGTAGAACCGCTCCACCGAAGGGTCGCTGAACAGCACCGCTCCACAACCGTAGGGCTGCAGGCCATGCTTGTGCGGGTCCACGACCAGTGAGTCGCACCCGGCCAGGGCGCGCCACGGTCGAGGGTCGACCAGGGGCGCACCAAGGTCGGCATCGTCCTGGGCCAGTAGTGTGAAGAAACCGCCGTAGGCGGCGTCGACGTGTACCCGCACCCCGTGTCGGCGGGCGAGGGGGAGGATCTCGTGCACTGGGTCGACCGCGCCCAGACCGGTGGTACCGACCGTAGCGACCACGGTGCCCACGTCACCGGTGTCCAGAAGCTCCGAGAGGGCTGATGGATCCATGCGGCCGTGCGCGTCGACCGCCACCGTGCGGGTGGGCAGGCCCAGGAGGTGGCACATGCGGGCGTGGGTGTAGTGCGCTTCAGTGCTCAGCGCCACACCCGCGCCGGGGTGGCTTTCCCGGGCGACGAACAGGGCTTCCAGGTTGGCGATGGTTCCGCTGCTGGTGAGGTGCCCGAGCGGAGCCTCCATACCGAACATGACCGCCAGCTGGTCGACGGCCTCGATCTCCAGCGCGGAGGTGGCGGGGCCGCCGTCCAGGGCGTGATTGTTGGAGTTGATCAGCATGCCCGCCAGGTAGCCGACGACGGCTGCTGGGTGAGGCGGTTTGAGCATCTGCCCGGCGTAGCGCGGGTGAAAGAAGGGATAGCTTTCGCGCAGTCGGGTGATGAGCGCGTCGAAGGCGCCCTGGAAAGTCGTGTCGTTCACGCCCATGGATGGATGGGCCACGAGTGGTCCGTGGGTTTTCGCCCAGTCCTGGATCTCCTCGGCTGCGCGAACCAGCCACCGGCTCACGTCCAATTCAACCTCCGGCCTTATGCCCCCGCGCATGCACGACACGGGGAGACGGTCGACGCTGCTCTGGCGGACGGCCTTGGCAGCGGCTCGCGCCTGTCGATGGGTAAACGTGCCGTCCGGTCGCCGACCGGAATCGCCGGTGTCGGCGGCGGGCCATACATTGCAGAGGTTTCTCCGACCGCCGCTCTGGCTTCTCCGTCGCCGTACAAGGCGAATGCGAAGAGGCCGTCGCGCCTTTCACGATGCGGCGCCGAAGGGCATGGGAGGCACCGGCGGGGGAGTGTGTTGAGTGTGCCCCGCGCTGATCGGGCAGACGCAGCGCGGGGCCTGCCCGACTTGTTGCGACGCAGGCGTTGAGGCGTCTGCCTGCGGCGCGGAACAAGTCAGTAGAGGGTCATCAGCATGTCGGTCGAGGCGGTGTCCTCAGAGGCGGTGGCAGAACACACCGGTTCGTTGTCGGTCGTCGTGCCGACGAATTTGCCGGTGTGCCCCGCGAAGGTACCGGAGGTGATGGTGAAGGGGATGTCCTGGGTCCCGGAGCCGTTGACCTTCTCCTCTTCCGTTTCTCCTTGCGTTCCCACGCTCGTGGTGTTGTCGGACCAGGTGATCCGGAGGCTGCCGGTGTGGTCGGTGGTTACACCCGTGCACTGGGCGTGCTCCGTGCCGTTGGCGGTGATGGAGGTCGGCCGCAGAGTGGTACCCAGGCCGACACACGCGTTGACGGACTGTGACCTGTAGGACCAGTTGATCAGCTGGCTGGTGGTGGTGATGGCGGGGTTGAACGACACCGTGCCGTGGACCTCGCAGGTGAGGATGACCACGGGGTCCGCGGCCACAGCCGGGGAGAGCCACAGACCGGTGCCGGCGGCCAGCGTCAGGAGGCTGGCGCCGACCGCAGTCAGGCGGGTGGAAAGACGCATCGGGAAACTCCCATCGATGAGAGGACGATGACGTGCAGACGCGGCAGTTCCGCCGAGATGAAAGGCGTTTGCTGCCGTTCCTGACTATGTTCCTCGGCCGCCGGTTCTTCAATGCTCTCGGCGGGTGTTAATGAAATCACCCCGCCTGGAAATGCCAGAAACCTGACATCTCTCCCAGCCGGAAGTCCCGGTTAATGCAACGGAATTACGAGGAGCGAGCGCCTGACCTTCCGCGTGCCAGCCTGGAGACGCGCCACGGTTCGAACGCCAGCCATTCATTCGATTTGTTCGATACGCTGGCCGCGCTCGGAAAATTCGACTGCCGGGCCAGTTATCTTAGCAGCAGCAGGAACGTTTGCTCGCTCTCCGTCATTTTTTTCGCCATTCCACAAGGGGGCTGGCGATCGCTGGGTTTGCATGACTGTTCCCCGTGTCGACCTCATGGCTCTGACGGTCGATCTCGGCACTCCCCGACGATCTTACCCGTGGAATTGGTGACGCCTCGGCTGCCCTTTGATTGGGCCGGCATCGCGGACCCATTTCGGTGGCCGGCGGCGTGCCCCCCGTTTCCTTTTTCGTGGCTCCGCAACGGGGCCCTCCGGCCTTCGGGCCCGGCGTGACTTCCCCCTTGTTGACGGTCGCCGCAATCCGACTCTGGCTCCGTGTCTGAATAAGTGGTCTGTCAGTGCGGCTCAGCCAGCGTGCTCGGCGGCGCGGGCTGCGGACATCTCCCGGATGACGTCCAGGGTGTTCTGTACGACCCGCCGGGTGCTGACGCGCATGCGCTCGGCCCCCTCATCGTCGTGCTCTGCCTCGGCCGCCTGGCCATGGAACAGGACCTCGCTGGCGAAGGTCAGGGTGAGACCGCCGGTTTTATCCTCCCCGATCTCGTTGTGGATCACCCACGTGGCTCGGTCGTCCCTGCGGTGGAAACTGACACGCTCTCCTGCCTGGAAGGTGACGTCCTCGCGGATCCGTTCACCGCGCACGACGACCTCTCGTAGCAAGCCGTCCTGCCTGCGCTCCAGCACGGTGCACTCGGACATTCCGGCAACGAACGGGACGGCGTTCTCCGCCTTGCTGCGAAGACCAGCCCACACCTCCTCACGGTCAAGCACGTACTGACCAGGCTGAGAGGAATCGTTGACGGCCTGAGTGACCTCGATGTGTATCACGACGGCTCCCATGATGTGGTGGTGTGATTCGACGCCAAGCCTCGTACCTCAAGCATGCTTGAGGTCAAGAAGTACTCGCGCTCAGGCCCTCACACCCTTCAGGAGTGGCTTGCTGATGGTTCACAACATCAGCCCCGAGCAGTTAGTCCCGGCATCGCACATGATCCGCCGGACACGCCCTAGTCGTGCAACGGCACTCGGGGGAACCCGTCACCGCGCCCGGGCGGCGAGCGTCCGGGCGTCGATGAACGAGGTGTGGGTGCCGGCGCTCGTGCAGGCGTGGGCTCCCGCGACGAGGGCGCGGCGTACGCAGTCCTCCGTCGGCAGTCCCGCCAGCATGCCGTGCAGGAAGCCCGCGGCGAAGGCGTCCCCGGCACCGTTGGTGTCGACCACCGGACCGTCCGACCGCACGGCCGGGAAGTGCCGGGGATGGGCGTCCCCGCGCTCGAGCACGTGGCAGCCGTCCGCTCCCGCCGTCGCCACGACGACGCGGGCCCTGCCCCTGGCCAGCACGGAGGCCATGACGTCGGCCGGGCCGCCCTGGATGCCCGCCGCGCTGAGGAACACCACATCGGAGCGGTGGGCGAACTCCGCGTGATACGGATTCTCCCCGTCCCAGGCGTGCAGATCGGTGGAGACCGGTACGCCGAGGGCCGCGATGTCGTCGTACAGGTGACGGGCGAAGCCCATGATCGAGAGGTGGACGTGCCGGCTGCGGCGCAGCAGGGGAAGGAAGAACTCCCTCGGCATGCGCAGCGTGTCGGGGTGACGGCCGTCGTAGAGGGACAGCCGGGCGCCGTCGTCGTCCACCAGATTGACGGCCCGCCGGGTGCCGTGTTCCGTGATGAGCGCGCTGAAGTCGAGACCCTCACGGGCGAGACGGCGGCGCACGAGATCGCCCTGTGGGTCTTCGCCGATGAAATCGGTGAACTTGGTGGCCAGGCCCAGCGCGTGGCAACCGAGGGCCACTCCGGTGCCGGTGTGCCCCGCGTAGTCGTGGATGGGCGCCACATTGAGCGAGTCCCGCGCGGGCAGGCGCAGATCCGGCACGCGCACGATCGTATCGACGCCCGCACCGCCGACCACCAGTACGTCGTAGGTCCCGCCGTCCGACGACCTCACCATGTGCCCCCTGGTGTCCGTGGCAGGCGTTCCATGATTCCGTCCCCGCCGACCGGTCATCGTACGGGCGATCAGCGCGGCTGGGTGTCGTAGGTTGGGCGGATGTCAATGCTGCCTGTGGTTCTGTTGCTGTCCGGAAGCCTGCGGACTGGTTCCTCCAACGAGTCCGTGCTGCGCACCGCGCGGGCCGTGGCCACCTCGCGGGTGCGCACCGTCATGTACGACGGCCTGGCGGCGCTCCCGCACTTCAACCCCGATGACGACGCCGATCCTCTGCCGGCCCCGGTGGCTCAGTTGCGCGCGGTGATCGACGAAGCGGCCGCTGTCCTGATCTGCGCACCGGAGTACGCGGGCACCTTGCCGGGTTCGTTCAAGAACCTGCTGGACTGGACGGTCGGCGGCACCGAGATCTGCGACAAGCCCGTGGCCTGGATCAACGCGGCCGCCCCCGGCCGCGGCCACGGCGCGGAGGCAACGCTGCGGACCGTGCTCGGCTACACCGGCGCCCACATCGTGGACGCGGCCTGCGCGAGGATTCCAGTGGACCACCGGATGGTCGACGCGGACGGCATCATCACCGATGAGGCGGTGCGCGAGCGGCTCGGCGAGGTGCTCGGCCTGCTGGTGTCTCCCCCCGGTGATCCGGCCGATGCGGCGACGGAGGGGGTACGGGCGCGCTAGGTGTGTTGCCCCGGGACGTTGTCGGCTCCAGAGCCGAGATGCGCTTGAGAGGTCCAACTCTGCGGCCACATGAGCCACGGGACGGCCGGAACGGATTCGTTCAACCAGTAGACGTCTGCCATGGCCGGTCAGCCGGGCATTTCGGTGGGACACGATGGCCTCCGACGTGTGGTGAAGATGCGACACCTTCACACGTCGGAGGCCATCGCCTCGATCAAGGACGCCCTGGGGCCAAGAAGATGGATAAGGTTGGATGAGGGCTGATGGCTGAGGAAGGTTCGATCGTGAAGGACCGCAACCAGTACCTGCGTGTCCGGTCCCGTAGCGCAGCTACCTTCGATCTTGATGCCAGGTTGCCTGGCCAGGTCTTCAAGGAGGACGTAGGCGACTCGCTGTTCTGCGAGTTCGACGCAGTCCTCACCCCGGAATTCTGGCCGGCACTCCGCACGATGGCGCGGTGGCATGGTGACCCTTGCGTCGAACTGCTGGTTCTTGAGCCGGAATGCGATGCGTTCTACTTCCCGGAGTATCGGATGTACCCGGCGATATCGCTGTCCGTCGATGCCGGTGCGGATGACTACTGGGCGGCGATCGGTCATGAGCCTGACGGCGACACCATGGGGTCGGTCGCGATCTCGGCCAACGTCATCGCTGTGACCGGGCCCTCCGGGGCGTGGGGGTGCTGGGGCGAAAGGGATCCTGAAGTCGCAGTTTTCCGAGGTTTCCCGAACGCGGCTGCACGGCACGAATGGCGTGCGAAGTTCGGGCCCTTCCTGGAGGTGGCAGGTGCGTTGGAGTCGTATCTCCCGCTGACCTTCGCGGGGCGGACCGTCCCGGACAGGTACGCCGCGACCCTGACCGCCAGCTACGGGCGCCCAAGCGGTGGTCGAAGCCGAGCCTCTTCGCCGAGTGCGAGGCGAGCGAGTCTTTAGACCTGGCTGGCCTGCATTTCAGGGGGCGGGTGCTCAGTGATGGCTGAGCCCGTCGGTCAGTCGATGCCTTCGACGATGCGGAAGTCGCGCTCGACGCCGTCGGAGAGGACCACCAGCGCCTCCTGGTAAGCCTCGCTCTCGTATGCCGCGACGGCCTGTTCGAAGCTGTCGAACTCGATCAGAATGACGCGTTGTGTGTTTCCGGCCTCATGGGCGACGACTCGGCCGTCACGGGACAGGAGCCGCCCGCCCCCGGCTCGGACGGCCGGACCGGCCAGCTTGTCGTAGGCAGTCAGCTTCTCAGGGTCGGAAATGGTGCGGTAGACACTGACCCAGTAGCCCTTGGCCATGGAAACCTCCTGTGTTCGGCCGGACATGTCCGGCTTCGACTTGACGCTTGGATTGCTCGGTCCCGGCAACAGAACACCGGGCCCGGGTAGTGCTCATCGGCTGGTTTCGGTGGTGATGGGGAAGAAGTCGGCGAAGCGAGGCACCCCGGGCTCGTGCGGCAGGCGCGTGGCGCACGCGTGCATCGTGTCGACAGCGAGGATGAGCAGCCGTTCCCGCTCGGACGTCCAGCACTTGTCGGCGGGGTCGCCGTGCACCAGGGATGCCGACTGCTCGCGGATAAGCCCGACCCGTTCGGCGAACATCATCATGTGCACGCTCCACTCGTACTCGCAGCCGCACAGCACGCAGGTCCGGTCGATGACGATCTCGCGTTCCCTCATGGGCAGGGTCAGTCGTCGGCCCAGCTCATAGCGCCCCCATCCGTGCATGGCGCCGGCCTGGGGTACGGCGGTTCCAGCAGGGCTACTCGTGACATCGACGCTGCCCTGAGGGGAGCGCTTGGCCGATCTGTGCGGAGTGCGGCGGGCTGAGCGGTTCGATCCGCGTCATGCAGCCTCCCCCTTCGCCTGTTAGTGCTTCTGATTTCGAATCACTATGCTGCTTCGAGAAGCAAAGCGCAAGGAGAAGAGGGGAACATGGGAGGCGGAACACCGCGGCCCGGCGTACCGGTGCGGGGGTCCACGTCGGGACGCCCGGTCATGGCCGCACTCGATCTTCTGGGACGGCGCTGGACGCTGCGCATCCTGTGGGAGTTGAGTCAATCCCCGGGCGGTTTCCGGGAGTTGCAGCGCCGGTGTGAGCACATGTCCTCCAGCGTGCTCAGTGCCCGGCTCGGCGAACTGGCCGATACCCGCCTGCTCACCCTGCGCGAGGACGGATATCACCTCACCCAGCTCGGTGGGGAGCTCGTCGACGCCCTCCAACCGCTGTTCGGGTGGAGCCGGCGGTGGGCGGAGGAAGTGGACGCCGGTCCGGCACAGGGATCCCGGCACTGCGAAGAGTAGGCACGGCTTGCCCGTCACAATCGACCGCGCGTGTCTGCGCGACGGCCATTGAGCGCGGGGCGCTGGTCCTCCGAACCGTAACTACTCACACCCGGAGACGCCGACGTGTGGCCGTACGGACCCACAGTGCTTCGTATGCGGGCTAAACGTTGGTCCACTAGGAACCCGGTTGCGCGACCACCCTGGTCAGCCACCAAGCGACGATGAGCCCGCCCGGCAGGACGAGCAGCCCCGTGGTGAACATCAAGGTGACCGCCGGAGTGGTACGTGCGGCCACCTTGCGGCAGAGGGACAGTGCCAGCACGAAATAGAGGGCGAGAGGAATGATGAGGAGACCAAAGCCAGACCCATGGCGTCACACCTCTTCTAAGACACAGGAGTTGAGGTTGCACCGGGGGCTTCGATACGCGTTGGTTTCCCTGATGCCTTGCTCTGACATGAGCTTTCCCCCCATTTTGAACGCGTTCAGTTCAGGGGTAAATCATAGCTCTGGGTGTGCGGGGCGAGGGTCCAGTAGCCCAGGGCGCTATCCGCCAGCTCGTCGACCACGACAACGCCGGCCTGCTGGGCTGGCTGCCGGGAGGTTTCGGCGCGAGCATCACCGTGTACGTACTGGCCGTCGTCATCGGCGCGGCCATCGCCGGGCGGGCTCACGATGCCCGTAAGACGACTGTCGACTGACTCGGCGTGGACGGACCGGAGGCTGTTCGGAGGATGATGGCCGGAGTCACCAACGGATCGCTGCTGCGGTGACGGTGCCGCGGAAGCGTTGTTGCCGGATCGAACGCCAAAGCGCAGCGGGCGGTGACGGGAACACCGGCAGGTGATTGACGCGATCGCGTTCGAGTACCGCACCGGCACGCCGTGAATGGGCCTGCCCAAACGGTTCGGCTCATGGAAGTGCACCGGGCACTCCCTCGTCACCTCATGCGCCCCTGACTTGCCTCTCGTGCTGCGGCCAAGGAGACGTCAGACTGTCGCCCCTCGCCGCTGCCCGCTCTCGGAGAGCGGGCCGTACACGGCGTATCTCGGGGGAGGACCGGTGAAGGTCGGTTCCTGGAACGAATGGGATCCGCTGAAGCACGTCGTCGTCGGCCGGGCCGACGGCACCATGGTGCAGGCTCCCGAGCCGGCGGTTGTCCGGGACTGGCCCGAACACGGCTTTCCCCGCGGAACGCATGGACCATTGCCCGAGGAGATGACGGCGGCAGCCAACGAGCAGCTGGACGACTTCGCCCGCGTCCTCGAAGCACGCGGCATTCGAGTCGACCGGCCCCGGCCGTTGGACTTCAGTCAGCCGACCGCCACCCCTGAGTGGACGCAGCAGAGCATGTTCGGTGCCATGCCGGTCCGCGACGTCCTGGTGGTGATCGGGAACGAGCTGCTGGAGGCGACGATGTCGTTCCGCAGCCGCTGGTTCGAGTACCTGGCCCACCGGCCGTTGATCGAGTCCTGGTACCGCGCCGACCCGGACATGCGCTGGGAGGCCGCCCCCAAGCCCCGGCTGACCGAGGCGTCGTACCGGCCGGGCTTCTGGGAGGAGTTCGGCGCCCTGCCGTTCGAGGAGCAGATCGTGCGGGTCAGGGCCGGGGAGCTGGTGCTGACCGAGGCCGAGCCGCTCTTCGACGCCGCGGACATCGCCCGCTGCGGCAAGGACCTGTTCGTCCAGCGGTCCCTGGCGACGAACGCAGCGGGAATCCGCTGGCTCCGGCAGCACCTGCCGGAGCACCGCGTACATGGAGTGACGTTCGGGAACGCGCACCCCATGCACATCGACGCCACCTGGGTGCCACTCCGCCCCGGTCTCGTCCTGCACTGCGCCGAGCGGCCCGCCGAGGATGAACTGCTGCACCACCTCGAGATCAACGACTGGCAGGTCGTCCAGGCCGCCGTCCCCGGGCGCACGGACCCGCCGCCACTGTCCGCGTGCAGCCGCTGGCTGTCTATGAATGTGCTGGTCCTGGACCCCGGAACGGTCTGTGTGGAAGCGAGCGAGACCGCGGAGATGGAACAGCTCGACCAACTGGGCTTCGAGGTGGTCCCCGTACCGTTCTGGAACGTGGCCCCCTTCGGCGGCGGACTGCACTGCGCCACGCTCGACGTCCACCGCGAAGGCGTACTCGAGGACTATTTCCCCAGGCGGTCCGGCAGGTTCTGAGACCGAGGGTCAGTGTCCGTGGTGGTTGTCCTCGGTGATGCAGGTGGTGTCGCTCCATGCGGCGACGTTGGACAGCAGCCCGCTGCCCACCCTCTCGCCGCCCGGCCGGTCACGGTCGGCGTGGTCGTGCTTGGCCCGGCAGACCGACTTCACTCCCACGCCGCCGATGGGGGCTCCGCACTGATTGGCATGGCCCGTGCTGGTACTGCTGCCGAGCACCGACAGGACACTGCCCGCAATGCCCTCACCGCCCGCGCCCTTGCCCTCGTGGGCGTAGGCCGCACTGCCGCCTCCGCACACGGTGATCGCCGAAATGGCCAGTACGGCCAGGGCCCTGGCACCACGACTCATGGTGACCATCCCTTTCCCCAGAGAGTCCCCGAGTTGAACGAACCGCCCCGTGTGGTCCGCTTGCCCTAACTTCCGAAGATCAGAAAAGACACGCCTCCGCGCGAGCCGCCGCCCTGGCGGCAACGGTCACCGGACGTCACGCCTCCGCCCCCGTGACTCACCGATGAAGCCTGCAGGGGTGCCGGGGGAAGACCATCTGCGAGGGTGACGATGGTGTGGCGCCGGAGTGAAGGGCGTCCCGGCCGCCGTCGCGTCGGCTGTCACCAAATCCGGCATGGGTGAAGGACCCCGGTTGGTCGGGCCGGAGATCCTTCATCCTTTTCGGCACCCCTGGCATCAGTCCGGGCGCGATTGCTCCTTCGGCGTCACCACTGACGAGATCAGCAGGGTTTGATCGACCAAACGGGGGCCCAGTTCCCGTGCTCGTCGTGGGAATCCGGCCCGGCCGTCTCCGGCGAGCTCGGTGAGGAAGGCGAGGGTCGGTCCGAGAACGGCAGCCGAGGACGCTTCGGCCTCCTCGGCGTCGTAGCGGTCGGCGGTCGCGCGGGTCCACAGGTCACTGCTCGTCACGGGTGGCCACTTTGCCGGGTGCCGAGAGGCGCTGTCGACGAATTTCGGGGATCGGAGCTTCCGCTGTTGTCAGGAGAGGGCTCCGAGGAGTCCGTGGGGTCCGAGGATTCCGAGGAGGCCGAGCTGTGACAGCGCCAGGAGACCGAGGCCGGCGACGTACACAAGCGTATCGGTAACAGGGACAATGGTCTCCCCGAGCGTGTTGGCTCCGCTGAGGAGTGTTGCCAGTAGATCGCTCATCATCGTGTCCCTTCGGTGAACTGCGCCCGGAGAGCGAAGGATTGCAGAGCGGTTACCCGTACGCGTCCCTGTCGCCCCGGCGTCACCCCAAAGAGCGAGCGTGCAAACAAGGGCGTCAGGGAGCAGGCCAACCGCCCTCATTGAGCAGCCCGTGCAGAAGCGGGATAGCGGTGGGATGAACGGGGAGGCACGACGTAGACCAGGCCCTGCTCTGAGCGGGTCGAGCGGAAGGCGTTTGACGGCAAGTCCAGGTCGGGCGCCTTTCGTTGAGCCCCTTGAAGAAGCCGAGTTTCTTCGGCGAGTACGAGACGAGCAAGTGCGCGACCGTAGTGCACGGCCGACGGGGGCGCCGGCTGCTCCAGATTTTCCTGCCATGGGTAGTCGGCGGGGAAGGTCTGCAGCACCCCGGCCTCGGCCGCGGTGATGCGCACCGACTCCGGCACCGGCGCTGCCGCACCGGACCCGCCCGGCGCCGGCTCGGGCACCCACAGGCACTCGTTCGCGCGGTGCCCGAAGAACAAGGTCCCGGCCGGCTCATCCGCGCGCCGCACCAGTCGCGTTGGACTGGCTGTTGCTGCAGCGACCAGGACCAACGTGGCGTTCGACCAGGCTTGGGCGTGCCGGTGCTCGCCAGTGCCGTGTCGTGTCGTCCTGTCGACTCCGAGCCTCGGCGCCGCGGCGGGAGGATGACGTTTGCCTGGGCGGCGTGGTCTTTCCGTGTTCCGCAGTTTCGGGCGTCGGCGAGGGCCTTGCGGGAGCCGGAAGGGAAGGGCTCGGGACCCCCTCCGGGGCCTCCTGCGAGCAGAGGTCCGAGGTGGTTGATGCCCCGACCGGCCGTCGACTTCGAGACGCCGAAACAGCGGAGCGAGCCGCCGCAACGTCAGATTGGTGCGGCAGTAGGCCGTGACCAGCAACACCCGGTCCACCAGAGGCAGTCCATGGCCGGCCTCGGTGGATCACATCTACTCCATCGCGCCGCAGCGTGGTCAGCAGTTTGCCGAAGCAGTGCGGGCTCAGCCCCGCGAGCGGGGTTATTCAGGACGGCTCCGACGCCGTGATCACACTCGCCACATCGTGATCATCACTCAGGCTGGCCCAATGCCGAGGCAATGCCACAGTTACGCTGACCGGGGCAGTCCATAGTGCGCAAGACCGGGAGAAGCCGTGAACCGACCACTGCTGTTCCTTGACGTGGACGGGCCGCTCAACCCTTACGCGGCCAAGCCGGAGAGACGTCCCGACGGCTACACCACACTCAGAGTCCCCCGGAACGACGCCCATCAGGACGACAGAGGCCTCTCGTCCCGACGCCTGCGAGTCTGGCTCAACCCAGAGCATGGACGAATCCTGCTTCAGCTCGGCTTCGAGCTGTGCTGGGCCACCACGTGGATGGACGACGCCAACCGGTGGATCGCACCGGTCCTGGGCCTTCCAGAACTTCCCTTCGTGGACTTCGGCGACGTCCTACTCCGAGAACGCCCTGACGGAGTCCATTGGAAGACCGGGCCGCTGGTGGACTACGCAGGCGGCCGTCCTTTCGCATGGGTGGACGACGAGCAGAGCGAGCTGGATCAGACCTACGTGACCGCCCACCACCCAGGCGCCGGGCTCCTGCACCACGTCAACCCGCGGATCGGCCTACGGGAGAACGACTTCCACGCGCTCGCCGACTTTGCCCGGTCTCTTTCAGAGCACCGTGCGTCGGGTCGCGACCGAGGCGGGCATGGCCGTGCGCTGGGCTTCCCCTGCCGGACGTGGTCCGCAACGTCATGAACAGGGCGATCGGCGAGATCGCCAGTGCCCTCGGCATCCGCCTCGCCGTACGCACCCTCGCCCCCTAGCGCATGTCCGGTGGTTCGAGTGAGCAGGCCTCACCGGACGCCTCCTGGTGACCTTTCTTCACCGCTGGCTGTTGCGGAAGCCGATGATCACCGCGCTCCACCAGCACACCTGGGATATCAGGGCGGTACCCGCGCCCCAGGCCAGGAAGCGGCGCGGCGGCTGTTCGCTGGGCCTCCGGGCGGCCATGCGCCGGTTCAGCAGGCCGGCCTGCAGTCCATTGAGGGAGAGCAGCAGCACCATCACCAGCTTGACGCGGGTGGGGGTCGAGGAGGTGTCCGGGTGCAGCAGCATGCCGCTGCCCACCAGGCCCGTCAGGCCTGCCCAGATCGGCGTGTGCAGCCGGGCCGCACTGTCGAGAGCGTCAGTCAGTGCCATCCGGCCGGTCAGCCACAGCAGGCCGTAGTAGTCGGCGACGAGTACGGCGCCGAAGCCCAGTACCAGTGTCGCCAGGTGCACGAAGAGCGCAGCGGTGTGCAGTGAGGCGTCCGCCTGCAGGTGCCCCGAGACCCAGACCGCGGCGCCCCAGGCCGCGCAGACGGCGAACGCGGCCGCCGTGACGGTCCACCACGAGTCGTACAGCCCCATGGGGCGGGCGCGCCGGCCACCCCTCGCCCAGCCCGGCGCTGACCGTGAGTGGGTGAGGAGGGACACCGACGGGTCGCGGGGCGGGGCGGTGGACACACTTCTCCAATTCGGTAAGGCGAGGCTTACCTCACCACTAGTGAGTGGTCACTATGACTGGCGGAGCCGTTGATCACCACTCGCGATGACTGTTGTGACCACCTCGTTGCCAAGCCGAGACCGGCAAGGATGTGCCGACAGGCCGACCGCGTCGGCAGCTGCTCACGCTCGCAGCGGAAGGCAACCGGTGCGGAACGCCCGGGCCCTCGATGCCGAGGTCGCCGGGCAGACCAACGACGCGATGTCTCATCTCGTCGCGGACCGGACGTACGGTGCGCGACCTGTCGGTCAGGCCCTACACGCTCCGGCGTCTCTGGGCGGCGGGTCTGTCCTCACATGGCGGCTGGCCTGCGGCCGTGCTGGGTGATCTCAACAGGTCGCTGCCCCGCGCAGCTACCTCTGGCATCAATGGGCTTGCTGGCTACTGGCTGGGCTTGCACCGCACCTAAGAAGACCACCAAGCGGGTCGGGGGAGTCTCCCTGATCGACGGCGCCTTATAACGTCACGCCGCCCTGTTCACCCACGACGTGAAATCGGCGCATCTCACCGAAGCCGAGTCCTGACAAAGCTTGTGCTTTGTGGTTGGCGGCTTCGTTGAGGTCAGCAGCGCACGCGGGCGGTGTCGCCGTCGATACGGACGATGCACTCTTTGAAGAGCGCCATGGGTCGGCCTTCGTCTTCGGCAACCAGCGTTAGTCCGAGGCCCATGATGGGCTTGATGGCCTGCGCTGTTCGAGAGCCGTCGGAGTCCGGGCCGTGCAGGGCCGCCCAGCTCTCGAACAGCGCACGGACCCCTTCCCATCCGGGCCCCGGGATGAAGTGGCAGAGGAACGTGGGCTGATCAATTGCGTACTGCCGTAGCTCGCCGATCCGGGTGCCGCCCTGTGTGAGCCACCACGTCCCGTTCACTACTGCTCCCTTCAACCACGGCTTCAAGGCCGCTCCAGCATCCTGCGAACGCCCAGGTGAGCGGCCTAGTTCGAGGCCCGATTCGACTCATCGATACCCTTCGTCCTCATGACACGCACTTGGACCTTGCTGATGCTGCTGGTGCTCTGCGGCTCAGTCCTTGCAACGGGACTGATCGTGAGCGGGACCCCTGGCGTAGCCGCAGCCGTCCTGCTCGTCTTTGTGCTGCTCGCAGGCGTGAACTCGCCCCTGATCTTCCCGAGGTCGACCGGCGCACTGGAGGCACAACGCCGCAGCGCGGTCGACGGTCGGCCGGTCGTCTTCTGGCGACCCGGCTGCAAATACTGCATTCGACTGCGCATCCGGCTGGGCCGCAGCGCCCGCCAGCTGCACTGGGTCGACATCTGGCGCGATCCGGCTGGTGCCGCAGCGGTGAGGGCAGCCAACGACGGCAACGAGACCGTGCCGACCGTCATCCTGGCGGGCCAGCCGCACACCAACCCCGATCCTGCATGGGTGCGCGAGCAACTCTCCCGTTCCACGTGATCGGGCAGCCGAGGTTAAAAGCCAAGCTCAGAAGTTGTTTCTGAAGGCGGGAGTCAGTCAGAGCGGGGCGAGGATCATAAGGACCTCGTCGCGATCGTCGTCTGCGCTGAACCGAAGGGCGCCGGGCCAGCGGCCGATCTCCTTCCATCCGAGCCGCCCGTAGAAGCTCTCCAGCCCAACGCCGCCGCGGGCGGCGAGGTGCAGTTGCTCCAGGCCCATTTCGTCCTTTGCGACTCTGCGTGCCTCCTCCAGGAGGGCCCGTCCGATGCCCAGCCCTCGGAGTGCGGTTCGGGTCTGGACGTGGTGGAGGGTTCCCCAGTGCGCGATGAGCTCGAACCGGTCGCGGCGGACGTTGAGCCAGCCGGCGAGTTCACCGTTCAATGTCGCCGTGAGGATTCGGCTGGTGTCGGGGGCAAGCTGATCGATTATGTGGTCAAGGGCGGGCCTCACCGCGGAGGCGTCGACGGGCGGGAACGGGAAGCCTGCTGCGCCGCCTGCGTTGGTGACCTCGATCCAGCACTCGGTGAGGGCGTTTCGGAGCTTGAGGCTGGCGCCGTCAGGCGAGGTGAGCTGCTGAAAGACAAGGGTGTCGGGAGTCATCCCGGGATCATCGCAGCGACCTCCGACATGGGCGGAGGCGAGTTCGGAGTCCGCGTCTCGCCGGTGGAGTATTCGCGCTGCGGTTACCGTGACCGTTCGCCGAACGGATCCTTCCGGCTCCTCAAGGCTTCACCTTTGCACCGCGGCGAGCAGTACACCGCCGTCGACCGCCGGTCCACACCGGCGATCCACCGGCCGCCGCCCACCGGGCACTGGAGCGACACCCCGACGAGCAGAACACTGCCCCCGGCCGGAGCCCTTCACCGCACACCCGGCAGACCCTCTCCCCGGCCCGCCTCGCATCCTCGGACACGGGCCCAGTGTAGGCCGCTTACCCACCCTCGGGCTGGGGCCGAAAACGCCTACTCAACGCACCCGCTTTGTGAGGACGGATCTGGCGAGAAAGGGAGCTTTGATTCGGCCACACCTTTGCACTCCCTGGAGTTATTCGTATTCGGTATCTAGGCTGCCGCTGGCATGTCCCTACACAACGGAGGGATTTCGGATGCTACGGATCGACAGGCAGGCAATTGTAAGCACCGCCGCCGTGGTCATCCTTTCTTTCACCGCGGTACTTGGCAGTTCCGGCACCGCCTCAGCAGACTGGATGGATGACCACTGCCCTTACGGCAGAGCCTGTATCACTTTCGCGCAGGGCGTCCACGCAAACAAAGTGTGGGTCTTCGACGGCTGTGGATACCACCCCGTCAACGACAAGTTCAAGTGGGCCCAGGCCCACGGCAACCCATTCACGATCTTCTACGGCTCGGACAAAGTGTACGACGTGGTACCCGCTGGGCTGGGCCGCCGTCTGGACGGGCTCAACATCGCCACCTATGTGGAAATCTATTGCTGAATCCCCACGTTTGGACCGCTGGCGGGGCGCGAAGCCCCTACTGGCGACGGGATCCTCGATCCAGGCCCTCGCGCTGGATGATGGCGTCACGCAGCTGCTCGTCTGTCGCCTCGGCGCGGCTGGGCAAGGCCATCCAGTTGTTCAGCTGCTTCTGGACGAAGGGGTCGGCTCGCGCAGCGCGCCCGCCGTTTGACCTTGCTCGGACGAAGGACCGTTTCTGACAGTGACGCGGTGTGCGGCTACGGCTTCGCGTCGGTTCTTGCGGGCTGTGAGTGCGGTTTCTTGACCCTCACGTGACGTCAGGCTGCATAGTCGGTGCCGTGGAAGGTCACTGGACCGTGGGGCGCGTGGCCGGGCTGGCCG
>NZ_JBVJDW010000007.1:0-369324 GCF_055582085.1 Streptomyces sp. NPDC042259
TTTGGCACGCTGTTGAGTTCTCAAGGAACGGACGCTTCCTTTGTACTCACCCTCTCGGGCTTTCCTCCGGGCGCTTCCCTTCGGTATTTCGTGTTTCCAACCTTACCAGATCCGTTTCCGGCCCTGGCCCCCTGCTGGAGCGGGGTCCCACCGTTTCGCTTTCGCTTTCCGGCGGCTCCGACTCTATCAGATCCTTTTCCGTGCCGTTCCCGGCTCGAATTCGTTTCCGATTCCCCGTCGGCGGGGATTTGTTTCGCGCCTTTCGGCGTGATCACTACTTTACCGGATTCCCCCGGCGGTTCCTAATCGGAACCCGGTCCCGAATTCCGGCATGCCGAAATCGATCCCGTTCAAGGGCCGTGCAGTAGAGATTGCCGCCAGTCAGGCGTGAGTGGTTGCCGCAGAACCGTTACGGCCCCGTGGCAACCCGGAGAACATTACGTATCGGCCCGACCCGTGTCAACCCCGGTCCGGCCGCCTCCCGTAGGGCCTCTCAGTCGAGATCGCTGAGCCGGCCGAGGGCGTCCGGCTGGGCCTGTTCCACGCGGCGGAGCAGTCGGGTCAGCATCTCGCCGAGCCGGCCGCGTTCCTCGCCGGAAAGGTCCTGGAGCAGGTCCTCCTCGAAGACCGTGGCCATCCGCATGGCCTCCAGCCACTTACCGCGTCCCTCTTCCGTGATGCCGACGATGACGCGGACCCGGTTGTTCTCGTCGCGCTCACGGGTGACGAGTCCCTCCGCCACCATCCGGTCGATCCGGTGCGTCATCGCGGCCGGGGTGAGGCCGAGGCGCTTCGCGAGGTCGCCGGGGCCCATGCGGTAGGGGTCGCCGGCGAGCACGAGGGCCTTGAGGACCTCCCACTCGGCGTTGCTGATGCCCAGCTCGGCCGTCTGGCGCCCGTACGCGACGTTCATCCGCCGGTTGAGGCGGCTCAGGGCCGAGACCACCTTTTCCACCTGCGGATCCAGGTCCTGGAACTCGCGCTGGTAGGCGGCGATCTGTTCGTCGAGGCTCGGCTCGGGGGCGCCGGAGGTGTCAGCCATGAGCCGCAGTATGACACGAGGGGTTGCTGTTAAAGCCCTTTGATGTGTACTGTTTAGCTTCGAAGTTTAGAGTTGAAGTCTTGAGGCTTGGACTGTCCGCCTCGGACTCCTCTGCTTCGGCAGTACTTTCCCTTCTCTCGACCTAGGTAGGTGAGTGTGACCACCGCGATGGGCGCCGCGCTGCGTCGGATCCAGCTGGGGAACGCGCTGAGCGCGTTCGGCAACGGCTTCACTGTCCCGTTCCTGTTCATCTATGTGTCTCAGGTGCGGAACCTCGGCGCGAGCACAGCAGGCATCGTGCTCGCGACGTTCGCCGTGGCCGCGCTCGTCGTGCTGCCCTTCGTCGGTCGGGTCATCGACCGGCGCGGTCCGCTGCCCGTGGTCGTCGCCGGTACGGTCTCCGCCGCCGTCGGCTCGATGGGGCTCGGCCTCGCGGACAGTGAGCCGCTCGTCGTCGCCGCTGCCGCGGCGCTCGGTGCGGGCATCGCGGTGGTCCAGCCCGCGCTGGCCACGATGATCGTCTGGTGTTCGACGCCGACCACCCGGTCGCGGGCCTTCGCGACGCAGTTCTTCCTGAATAACCTCGGGCTCGGTGTCGGCGGTCTGCTGGGCGGGCAGCTGGTGGACACGTCGGACCCGTCGAGCTTCGTGCGGCTCTTCGCGATCGAGTCGGTGATGTTCCTGGTGCTGGGTGCCGTGGTGGCGACCGTACGGCTGCCGAAGGCGCCCAAGGTCGAGGACGCCGTGCCGACGGACGAGTCGGCCAAGGGCGGCTGGCGGGCCCTGATCGGGGACCGGGCCATGGTGCAGCTGTGTGTGCTGGGCTTCGTGATGTTCTTCGCTTGCTACGGACAGTTCGAGTCGGGGCTCGCCGCCTTCGCGGTGGAGGTCACCCGGATCTCGCCGGCGATGCTGGGCATCGCCCTCGCGGCGAACACGGCGGCCATCGTGCTCGCGCAGTTCGTCGTGCTCAAGATGGTCGAAGGAAAGCGGCGCAGCCGGGTCATCGCGCTGGTGGGCGTCATCTGGACGGTGGCCTGGATCGCGGCCGGGGTCTCCGGGCTGGTGCCGGGGGCGCACGGGGTCGCGACCGCGCTGCTGATCTCGACGTATGCGCTCTTCGGTATAGGGGAGTCGATGCTGTCGCCGACGATGGCTCCGCTGGTGGCGGACCTGGCGCCGGGGCGGCTGGTCGGTCAGTACAACTCGGCCTTCGCCCTGGTGAAGCAGTTGGCGCTGGCGGTTGGCCCTGCCGTGGGCGGTCTGATGGCCGGTGCGGGGATGTACGTCACCTATATAGCGATGCTGGTCGTGTGCTCGTTGGGGATCAGCATGCTGGCGCTGCGGCTGGGCCGTCGGCTCACCCCGGCGCAGGACAACCCCCTGCGGGGGATCATCGTGGCGCGCTCCAAGGCACCCGAGGGTGCTGTGGCCGGTGAGCCCGGTGAGGGCGCCGCCGTGGCGGAGCGGGTGGCCGTGTCCGCGTAGGGCTCTTCATTCGTACGGCGCCTGTGGCCCCTGGGACTCGACGTCCCGGGGGCCACGGGCGTTTTGTCGTGCCCGCTCGCTCGTCAGCTCGCGGGGAGGGCGAACTCGCACCAGACGGCCTTGCCGCCGCCGGGTGTGCGGCGGGAGCCCCAGGAGGAGGCGATGGTGGCGACGATCGAGATTCCCCGGCCCGCCTCGTCGGCGGGTTCGGCTCGACGGCGGCGTGGGAGGTGATCGTCGCCGTCGGTGACCTCGATGATCAGCCGGCGGTCGGTGCGGCGCATGCGGAGCCGCATCGGGGGTGTGCCGTGCTGGAGGGAATTGGCGACGAGTTCGCTCGCCGCCAGGACGCCCAGGTCGCGCAGCTCGGTGGGGAAACGCCAGCTGGCCAGGACGCCCGAGGCGAAGGCACGCGCGCGTGGGGCGGCCTCGACGCCGCCGAGCAGCTCCAGCGCGGCGTTGTGGAACAGCTCGGCGTCGTGGCCGGTACGGGCGGGGTGCTGGAGGACGAGGACGGCGACGTCGTCGTCGTGGTCGGCGGTCACTCCGAGGGCGCGGATGAGCCGGTCGCACATGACCTGGGGTGAGCCGGTGGCGCCGGAGAAGGCGCGCTCCAGAGCTTCGACGCCGTCGTAGATGTCCTCGTCGCGCCGCTCGACGAGGCCGTCCGTATAGAGCACGGCGCTGGAGCCGGGGCTGAGGGGCACGGTGCCCGAGGTGTGCAGCCAGCCGCCGGTGCCCAGTGGGGGCCCGGTGGGCTCGGCGGCGCGGTGGACGGTGCCGTCGGGGTCGCGGACGAGGATGGGCAGATGCCCGGCGGAGGCGTAGACGAGGCGGCCCTCGTTGGGGTCGTGGACGGCGTAGACGCAGGTGGCGATCTGGCTGGGGTCGATCTCGGTGGCGAGGCCGTCGAGCAGTTGCAGGACCTCGTGGGGCGGCAGATCGAGCCGGGCGTAGGCGCGGACGGCCGTGCGGAGCTGGCCCATGACGGCGGCGGCGCGGACGCCGCGGCCCATGACGTCCCCGATGACGAGGGCGGTGCGGCCCGCGCCGAGGGTGATGACGTCGTACCAGTCGCCGCCGACGGCGGCGTCCTTGCCGCCGGGTTGGTAGGTGGCGGCGACGCGGAGGTCGTCGGGCTGTTCGAGTTCCTGGGGGAGCAGGCTGCGCTGGAGGGTGACGGCGGCCTCGCGCTGCCGGCGTTCGCTGGCGCGCAGCCGCTCGGCGGCTTCGACCTGGTCGGTGACGTCGGCGGCGAAGACGAGAACGCCCGGCTGGGTGGCTTCGGTGCCGTCGGAGCCGTGGGCGGCGTCGCGGGTGCCGATTTCGATCGGGGAACAGGTGAACGTGTAGTAGCCGTGGCGGGGGCGCGGGCCGGGTTCCGGTTCGGTGCCGGTGGGCGTGTCGGCACCGGGGTTGACGGTGCCGTCGGCGGCGACGCGGCGGGACTTGACCGTGCGGGGTTTGCCGCTGCGTAGGACCTGGTCCATGAGGGGGAGCAGGCCGAGTCCGGCAAGCTCGGGGAGGGCCTCGCGGGCGGGTGCGCCCGTGGTGCGGGGGCCGAAGAGGGCCGCGTAGGCGGTGTTCACGTAGGCGACGCGGTGGTCGGGGCCGTGCACGAGGGCGACGAGGGCCGGGACCTGGCCGAGGATGTCGTGGACGGAGAGCCCGTCGAGCGTGGGGACGGGGCTGCCGGGCGGGGGCGCGCCGGCCGGGGTGGTCTCGGCGCGGGCGGCGGGCACGGCGCCGGCGCCGGTCGTGGCGGCCGGGGTCGCCGAGGGCGCGGTGGTGCGGTCGGTGCGCGCTGCGGCTCGGCGCTGCGTTCCGGGGAGCCGGGCGCTCCAGCGGGTGAAGTTCACTGAGGATTACCTCGCGGAGTCGTTCCGGACCAGCTCGGCCGGCTCTGCGGCGTGGTGCGGCTCAGCCGTCGGCGGAGCCGCACGCCCGGCACGGGGCTGCGATTGGCGGTGCGGGGGCCGGCCCCCGAGGTAAGGCAGCAAACGTCCGAATCCTCATGCTTGTCACTCTTCGCAGGTACGAGCCCACCCATGGTCACATGACCAGTGTGGCCGACCGGACTGACATCCGTGCGACGTCGCGCCCGGAGGGGGAGTTCCCGGCTTCGTTCGAGGCGGTGCGGGGCGGCTCAACTCGCCTCCGGATGGCGTCCGGTGCCCGCGGCGAGTTCGAATTCGGCACGGGGGTGTTCCAGCGAGCCGAGCGAGACGATCTCACGTTTGAAGAGGCCCGCGAGGGTCCATTCGGCGAGGACACGCGCCTTGCGGTTGAAGGTGGGCACCCGGCTGAGGTGGTAGGCGCGGTGCATGAACCAGGCGGGGTAGCCCTTGAGCTTCTTGCCGTAGACGTGGGCGACGCCCTTGTGGAGGCCCAGGGAGGCCACGGAGCCGACGTACTTGTGCCGGTATTCCAGGAGCGGTTCGCCGCGCAGGGAGGCGAGCACGTTGCGGGCGAGGACCTTCGCCTGGCGGACGGCGTGCTGGGCGTTGGGCGCGCATTCGGTGCCGGTTTCCTCGGCGGTGAGGTCCGGGACGGCCGCCGCGTCGCCCGCGGCCCAGGCGTGCTCGGCGCCGTCCACCTGGAGGGCGGCGGTGCACTTGAGCCGGCCGCGTTGGTTGAGGGGCAGGTCGGTGGCGGCGAGGATCGGGTGCGGTTTGACGCCGGCGGTCCACACGAGGGTGCGGGTGGGGAAGCGGGAGCCGTCGCTGAGCCGGGCGACGCGGTCCTCGCAGGAGTCGAGGCGGGTGTCGAGGCGTACGTCGATATTGCGGGCGCGTAGCTCGCGGACGGCGTATTTGCCCATCTCCTCGCCGACTTCGGGGAGGATCCGGCCGGTGGCCTCGACCAGGATGAATTTCAGATCGTCGGGATCGAGGTTGTGGTAGTACCGGGCGGCGTAGCGGGCCATGTCCTCCAGCTCGGCGAGCGCTTCCACGCCCGCGTAGCCGCCGCCGACGAAGACGAAGGTCAGGGCGGCGTCGCGGACGGCGGGGTCGCGGGTGGAGGAGGCGATGTCCAGCTGTTCGAGCACGTGGTTGCGCAGGCCGATGGCTTCCTCGACGGTCTTGAAGCCGATGCCGAATTCGGCGAGGCCGGGGACCGGGAGGGTGCGGGAGACGGAGCCCGGGGCGAGGATCAGCTCGTCGTAGTGGACTTCGACGGCTCCGGTGCCCTCCTCGTGGGTCGCGAGCGTCTTGATGGTCGCGGTGCGCTTGGCGTGGTCGATGGCGGTGGCCTCGCCGACGACGACCTGGCACTTGGCCAGGGTGCGGCGCAGGGGCACCACGACGTGCCGTGGCGAGATGGAGCCGGCCGCGGCTTCGGGGAGGAACGGCTGGTAGGTCATGTACGGCTCGGGGTCGAGCACCATGATCGTCGCCTCGCCCCGTTTGAGCTTTCGCTGGAGGCGCAGCGCGGTGTACATCCCTACGTAGCCGCCGCCGACAACCAGAATGCGCGCCGGTTCCTTCACCAAGGCCCCTCCTCGCGTGTGGCCCGGCCCGAGGGTCGTCCGGCCGGGGTGCCGGGTGCCCCCGGCCGAGCACAGCTCCTTCCCATGACGCACTGTCGACGGGCGTTTGTCCACAGGCCCTACCGATTGTGTGACCGGTCGCGGAGCTGATCCTTCCAGCGGGAGTGACGCATTCCGTGGGGAAAGTGCCCAGGTCAGGGGGGATGCGGTGGGGTGCCGCAGTGGTGCAGAATCGACGGGGATGGGGGCCGTACTCCAAATGGGGGTGGCCTGTGCGGAACTACCCCCTTCTTTCTTGACCGGGGCTCAACTATGTTCGTACTCCGTCGGGGTGTCGAGACGTGCCCCGGCAGTCAGGGCGGGGAGTCTCCGGGGGGAGACGTCATAACCGGGGGAAGTCTTATGCACATTCAGAGCTCTCATTGGTCGGCTGCTGTCGCGACGCCGGACGGCAATGGCGGCCGCAACACGCCGTTGCGTGTGGACGCTCAGCGCAATCTCGAACATGTTCTGCGGGCGGCTCGCGAGGTCTTCGGCGAGCTGGGGTACGGGGCGCCGATGGAAGACGTGGCGCGCCGGGCCCGGGTGGGTGTGGGGACGGTCTACCGCCGGTTCCCCAGCAAGGACGTCCTCGTACGGCGGATAGCCGAGGAGGAGACGGCGCGGCTGACCGAGCAGGCGCGGACGGCCTTGGGCCAGGAGGACGAGCCGTGGTCGGCGCTGTCCCGGTTCCTGCGCACGTCGGTGGCCTCGGGCGCCGGGCGGCTGCTGCCGCCGCAGGTGCTGCGGGTCGGCGTCGACGTGGAGGCCGAGGAGCCCGTGGCACGGGTTCCGCAGCAGCGTCAGCCGGGCGCCACCGGGGGGCAGTTGCACGAGCTGCGGCTGGTGGAGCAGCGGCCGGTCGTGGTCGAGGAGCGGGAAGACTCGGGTGCGGCGGCGCTGCTGGAGGTCGTCGGCCGACTGGTCGACCGGGCGCGGGCGGCGGGTGAGCTGCGGGCGGATGTGACGGTCGCGGACGTCCTGCTGGTCATAGCCACGGCGGCTCCTTCGCTGCCGGACGCGGCGCAGCAGGCCGCGGCGTCCTCGCGGCTGCTGGACATCCTGCTGGAGGGACTCCGGTCCCGTCCGGCCGTCGGGTAACTCTCCGGCTCCCGGGCCGACGCCTGTCCGGGTCGGCCCGGGACGGTTACGCCGAGTGCGATGTGATCGCTGAGCGGTGGCGTCGCCGAGCGCCGGACGGGCTGCTGTGGAGTGTCCTCAAGCGCCGGACGGGCTGAGCGCAGCGCCCAAGCCTTCCTCGTTCGAGTGACGGCCAGTGGTCCTGTGTGCGAACCCGCCCCGGACGAGTGGTTGCCGGTCCGGGCGGGGTCGCCGCGGTGAGCCGTGTGCCACGCTGGCCCGATGTTCGGATGTGCCTGCGTGTACGGGAGCCTCCGCTATGGGCGTTGACGAGCGGGATGATCCTCACGGCGACGAGCACGCGTCGGAGCTGGCGACGCGTCAGGTGCCCAGCCAGCGCGGCCCGTCCGCCGCTGCCCAAAGCGTTCCGGGCTCCGCTGCTTCCGTTCCCGACCCTTCTGGACCCGCTGCGCCTGGGCCCGCTGTTCCCGGCCCGGACGCTCCCGCATCGGACGCTCCCGGCCCGGGTGCTTCCGGTCGCGAGGGTCGGTCCGTCGGTCACAGCTCTCGGGGCCGATCCCGTGGCGTCCCGTCGCACCGGGCGCCCTCGCGTGGTGTTCCGGGGCTCGGTGGTGGACGTCGCGGTCCGGCCGGGCGGGGCGACGTCCATCAGGACGGCGATCGACCTGACGCCTCCGCGGACGGCACTTCGGATGCTCCTGCGGGCCATGGCCCCGGGGCAGGCTCCGGTGGCGGCGTCGGGGAGCCCGGTGCGCATGACGGCGACGATGCCGTCCCGCCGTCGGACACCGAGTTGGTGGCGCGCATGCACGCCGGTGACAGCGACGCGTACGAGGAGCTCTACCGTCGGCACGCGGGCGCGATCCGGCGGTACGCCCGCAGTTGCTGCCGTGACGATCACACCGCCGAGGACCTCACCAACGAGGTCTTCACCAGTACGTTGCAGGCGGTCCGGGGCGGCGCGGGTCCGGAGACGGCGGTGCGCGCGTATCTGCTGACGACCGTCCGGCGGGTCGCCGCGGCCTGGGGGAAGACCGCCAAGCGGGAGCAGCTGGTCGAGGACTTCGCGGTCTTCGCCTCGTCGGCGGTCCGGACGTCCGTGGCGGCGGACGACGACACGCTCGACCTGGGCGCGGAGGTACGGGCCATGCGGGAGGCCGATGCGTCCATGGCCGTGCAGGCGTTCCGCAGCCTGCCGGCGCGCTGGCAGACGGTGCTGTGGCACACCACGGTCGAGGAGGAGTCGCCGAGCCAGGTCGCCCCGCTCCTCGGGCTGACCGCGAACGCGACGGCGGTGCTCGCCCACCGGGCGCGCGAGGGCCTGAAGCAGGCCTATCTGCAGGCCCATGTGAGCACGCAGCTGACCTCGGGCGGTGATTGCGCCCGGTACGCCGACCGGCTCGGTGCGTTCGCGCGCGGGGGCCTGCGGCTGCGGGCCGAGCGGGGCCTGCGCAAGCACCTGGAGGACTGCGCGAAGTGCCGTACTGCGGCCTTGGAGGTCGCGGACGTCAACGAAGGGCTGCGCACGCTGCTGCCGGTCGCGGTCATCGGGTGGTTCGCCGCCGGGTACACGGTCAAGGCCGTCGCCGGGCTGGCGGTGGGTGCCGCCGGGGCCGGCACGGCCGCGGGCGCGGGGGTGGCGACAGCCGCGAGCGGGGGTGCGGCGGGTTCCGGCGCGGGCGGTGGCGCGGGGGGCGCGGCCGCGAGCGAGGGGCTGGGCGTTCCCGCGAAGATCGGCATCGCCGCCGGCGCGGTGGCCGCGGCGGGTGCCGTCGTCGCGTACGCCCTGACGGGCAGTGCTCCCGCGCCGCCGGAGAAGCCGCGCGCCAAGGCGTCGGCCGCCCCCGTGGCACCCGCTCCGCAGCCGACACCGACGCCTTCGCCCTCCCCGTCCTCGCCTCCCCCGCCGGATCCGAAGCCGCTGGCCGCCGCACCGAAGCCCGTGGTCCTCCCACCGACGCGCTCGGCCCCGCCGCTCGCGCCGAAACCGAAGCCGAAGCCGAAGTCCCCTTCGCCGGCGCCCAGCCCGCCGCCGCGCCCCTCACCCACGTCTCCGCCACCGTCGGCGCCGAGTCCACCGGTGCCTCTTCCTCCGGCCGTCTACCAGGTCAACCAGCTCACCTACCGCGGTGTCGGTGACGGTTCGAAGCCGGAGGTGCGGCTCCTGGAGAGCGGCTGGCTGTGGCAGCGCTACGGGATGCGGATCGGCGGCACGACGTACCGACACGGGGTGAGCGTGCACGCGGCGTCGTCGGTCACCATCGACCTGAACCGTTCCTGTGCGTCGTACGACGCCATGGTGGGCGTGGACGACATGACGCTCGGCCTCGGCGCCGTCCGGTTCTCGGTCTACGCGGACGGCCTGCGGCTGTGGAGTTCGGGGGTGGTGCGGGGCGGGGACGCGGCGGTGCCGGTCCACGCGCCGCTGTCGGGCCACCGGACCATCCGGCTGGTCGTCCAGCCGCAGTCCCCCACCGCCCGGGTGGCGGTCGCGGACTGGGCGCAGGCGCGGATCAGCTGCGCCTAGGCCTGTCCGGCGGATCTTGTGGGTGGGCGTTGCGGGGCGTGTCGTCCCGCAACGCACCGCTGCGCGGTGGTGTCCTCAAACGCCGGACGGGCTGCTGTGCTGTGTCCTCAATCGCCGGACGGGCTGGTTCTGGCTGAGGTCAGCGAAAACCAGCCCGTGGGGCGCGGCACGCGCGCTCGACCCCGCGGCCCCGACTCACAGGCTGGGGCGCGGCACCACGCCGCCCGCCACCGCCCGCTGCCGGGGTGCCGCCGATCCCGTCCAGCAGGTGCCGCGGCGCGCGAGCAGCCGGCGTAGCCAGATCTCCGTCGAGACCAGCTCGGCCAGGCCGTCCAGTGGCAGTGCCGCGCCCTCGGCCGCCGCGCGCAGTGCGGTCCGTACGGCCCCGGCCTCGATCAGGCCGGCGTCGGCGAGCAGGGGTGCGGTGAAGAGTTCCAGCAGTGGCTCCACCGATGCCCTGAGGCCTGCCCGGGCCGCCGCCGCGTGGGCGGCGTGCGAGGTGGCGCCCCAGCCGGGCGGCAGTTCGCGGATGCCGGAGTCCGCGAGGACCGCGCGCAGGACCGCGGCGCGTGCCCCCGGCCGCACCCGGAGGGCTTCGGGAAGCGCGCGGCAGGCCCGGACGACCTGGTTGTCGAGGAAGGGGGCGTGGAGGCGCTGGCCACGGATCTCGGCGGCCTGTTCGAGGACGCGGTGGTCGGCGGCGTGTCGGGCGAGTGCGGCGGCGGCGCGGCGTTCGCCGGGGCGTTGCAGCAGTCCTGTCGGCCGGACCGCGGCAGCCTGGAGGCGAACCGATACTTCGGCGAGTGCCTCGCCGGTGAGCCAGCGCGCGGCGGGCCCGGGCCGGCACCAGGTGAGGGCGGCCAGCGAGGCGTCGACGGCGCCGCTCGTGGCCGCCTCGTCGGCCTGGTGCCGCCCGGTGAAGCCGGGGCGCAGCAGCCGTCCGGCGATCTCCTCCAGGCCCTCGCGGTAGGAGGTGCGGGCCAGTCGGCGGGCGGCGCGGTAGACGGTGAAGGGCACGAAGAGGGACTGCGTGCCGGCCCCGCCGGCGCGGGCCAGGGCCGAGACGGGTTTCAGGAGGTGGCGCCGCCGCCGGTCCATCAGCAGATCGGCAAGCCGGGCGGGGTGTGCGTCCAGCACCTGGCGGGCGCCGTGGCCGACGAGGTGGTCCGCGCTGCCCGCGGCCAGCCGGTGCCGGTGCCGCTCGGCGGTGACGAGGGCGGGGCCGGGTTCGTCGGTGAGCGGGCCGCTGTGCAGATCGGCGTACGGGAGGGCCTCGGTGCCCGCCGCGACGACGACGTGGCGGAGCCGGGGATCGGCGGCGATGGCGTGGGCGCGGGCGAGTTCGGCCTCGCGCGCGCGGCCGGCTTCGGCGGTGAGGTCGTTGAAGGTGACGGCGAGCAGCCGCTCGCCCGCGTCCGCACCGAGGCCCGGGGGCGTGCCGGGCATGCCGGGCAGCCCGGCGGCGAGCAGGGCGAGCGTCGCGGAGGCGCTGCCGCCGGAGAGGTCGGCGCCGATCCCGGCGGCCGGGGCGCCGCGCGCGGCGCGCCGCTGGGCGGGCCCCATGCCGGGTACGGGGCCGGGGTCGAGGTCCGCGAGGCCGTGCTCGGGGGCGTGACGGGGGGCGGCGAGCCGGGTCCGTACGGCCTCGACGAGGGCGTCCCGTACGCCCTCGACGGCCTGGCCCGCGGCGAGTTGGGGGGCGGCGACGGCGAGCGAGGCCATGGGTTCGTAGCCGGAGATGTCCCGGGCGCCGTCGCGCAGCACCAGCGCGTGGCCGGGCGGTACGCGGCGGACCCCCCGGTAGGGGGTGCTGTCGCCCAGCGCCTCCGGGGAGTCGGGGAGGGCGAGCAGGGCGGCGAGGTGGCCGACGTCGAGCTGGGCTTCGATGAGGTCGGCGAGAGGCAGGGCGGCGGTGGCGTAGGCCGTGCCGCCGGCCCAGGCGGTGTGGAAGACGGGCCGGGCGCCGGCCAGGTCCCCGGCGATGGTGACGCGCCGGCCGACCTGGGCGACGGCGGTGTAGCTGCCGGGCCAGGCGGTGAGGTGTCGCAGGGCGCCGCCTCGGGCGGCGAGCAGACCGACGCGCAGTTCCTCGTCGCTCGCGCCGCAACGGCCCAGGACGGCGAGGCGGGTGGCCGGGTCGTCCCGGATGACGCGTACCTCGTCGGGTCTCCAGTCGCCCACGGCCCACAGGGGGCCGGGGTCGCCCCACAGCAGTTGGGCGCCGACGGGGTGGACCATGGGCGTACCCGGGTCGTCGGGGTGCCCGGAGCGGCTGGGATGATCAAGGCCGGGAGGTCCGGTGCCGACGTACGCGGCGGGGCGCGGACCGGCCCCGGCGGCGGTGCTGCTCCACCCCACCAACCAGCGCATTGCCGCCTCCACAGGCTGTGGACAACCAATCGACAGCAGTCATCATGCACAGTGGGCCACTGGTTGCGACATCGAAACAGGCAACACACCGGTCGCGTTCCATCCCCCAACTCGCCTGATAGCGGGGTGAAGTAGCGCCTCACGCCGCCGCTCATGGCACGCATGCGCCGTTCATGCTGCCATGCGCGACCGGCACTCGCCGGGACCGACGTCACCGAGTTCGCCGACCGGGGTGACGCGGTGGGCGAGAGCGGGTGGCCGGGGGGCGGCCCCGGACGAGGCGAACGGAGACGGGAGCCCTGTCCGGCGCTTCGGCACGCACGCGTGGGCGACCGAACGCCCTTACACGCGCGTGCGGTTGGACGGGCCCCGTACCGCGAGAGCGAAGAGATCCGCGGGCCGACGCGCGGGCGCCATGAGTGGCCACGGGAGCCGTCACGGCCGGGCATACGCTCGAATCAGGCCAAAGTCCGGTCGTCCGCTTCGAGGGGGCGCACTCACGCAGTGCTTCCACCCGTACGTCCCCGAACGTCACAGTCCGGG
The DNA here is from genome assembly GCF_055582085.1 of Streptomyces sp. NPDC042259. NCBI lineage: Bacteria > Bacillati > Actinomycetota > Actinomycetes > Kitasatosporales > Streptomycetaceae > Streptomyces > Streptomyces sp. NPDC042259. The sequence goes on from NZ_JBVJDW010000007.1 coordinate 12,601, forward strand.
AGGCGCTGACCGCCTCCCGGACCGTTCCGCCGCCCGCGGGGAATGAGGCGGCGGCTTCCCCCAGCCCACTGGATCCAGGACAGCGGGCCAACCCACGCATGTTCCATGGAAGCGCTTCCGCAATGGCCCGGACCAGAGCGCACGGTAGGCGCACGGCCACACACAACCGGAGCACGTGCCCCTCAATGCACGTACATGCGGACCAGAATCTCGCCATCCGGGACATCGCCCCTTAACGGTCGGGATGCGGGGAACTACGCTGGGTTTACGAATGCCCCGTGCCTATGCCGGGGCGGGCGTCACTGTTGTCGAGGGGTGCGCATGTCCAGGGAGCCACGCGGGCCGAACGAGAAGCTGGGCACCGTCCTCGCCCTCGCAGGGATCAGCAACGCCGGTCTCGCGCGCAGGGTCAACGACCTCGGCGCGCAGCGGGGATTGACGCTTCGCTACGACAAGACGTCGGTCGCCAGGTGGGTTTCCAAGGGCATGGTGCCGCAGGGTGCCGCGCCGCACCTGATCGCCGCCGCGATCGCCGGCAAGCTCGGCCGCCCGGTGCCGCTGCACGAGATCGGGCTCGCGGACGCCGACCCCGCCCCGGAGGTCGGGCTCTCCTTCCCGCGCGATGTCGGCCAGGCGGTGCGCTCGGCCACGGAGCTGTACAGGCTGGATCTCGCCGGTCGGCGGGGCGGAGGGGGTATTTGGCAGAGCCTGGCGGGATCCTTCGCGGTCAGCGCGTACGCCACGCCCGCGTCCCGCTGGCTGATATCCCCCACGGACGCCTCGGTCGCCCGCGAGGCCCCGGCCGGGGAGGCGGGGGCCAAGGACGGCGAGGCGTCCTCGAACGGGTCCGGAAGCACCGGCGCCCCGGGCGGTGGCGGCCATGCCGGCGGCGGTTCGGACGGTGCGCTGCCGCAGCGCGTGGGCCACAGCGACGTGGCCAAGCTGCGGGAGGCGGCGGACGACGCCCGCCGGTGGGACTCCAAGTACGGCGGCGGTGACTGGCGTTCGTCGATGGTGCCCGAGTGCCTGCGGGTGGACGCGGCACCCCTGTTGCTGGGTTCGTACAGCGACGAGGTGGGGCGCGCCCTGTTCGGGGCCACCGCCGAACTGACCCGGCTCGCGGGGTGGATGGCCTTCGACACGGGCCAGCAGGAAGCCGCCCAGCGCTACTACATCCAGGCACTGCGGCTGGCCCGCGCGGCCGCCGACGTACCGCTGGGCGGCTATGTGCTGGCCTCGATGAGCCTCCAGGCCACGTACCGGGGCTTCGCCGACGAGGGCGTGGACCTCGCCCAGGCCGCCCTGGAACGCAACCGTGGCCTGGCGACCGCCCGCACGATGAGCTTCTTCCGTCTCGTCGAGGCGCGCGCACAGGCGAAGGCGGGGGACGCCCAGGCCTGCGCGGCGGCCCTCAAGGCCGCGGAGGGCTGGCTGGAGCGGGCCCGCTCCGGCGACGCGGACCCGCCCTGGCTGGGCTTCCACTCCCAGGAGCGCTTCGCGGCCGACGCCGCCGAGTGCTACCGCGACCTGCGGATGCCCCGGCAGGTGCAGCGCTTCACCGAACAGGCGCTGGCCAGGCCGACCGAGGAATTCGTACGCTCGCACGGGCTGCGGCTGGTGGTCTCGGCGGTCGCGGAACTGGAATCGGGCAATCTGGACGCGGCGTGCGCGGCGGGGACACGGGCGGTGGAGGTCGCGGGCCGGATCTCCTCGGCGCGAACGACCGAGTACGTACGGGACCTGCTCCACCGCCTGGAGCCGTACGGGGACGAGCCACGCGTCGTCGAACTACGCGAACGGGCACGACCGCTGCTGGTGGCACCGGCGTGACGATGGCTCCTGGGCCCGTCCGGCGTGCACCGGGTGCGGCGACGGCTTCCGGGATCGGACGGTCCGAAAACGGCTGAGGCCAGCCGAATCAAGCCCGTCCGGCGTTTGAGGACGCGCCCGCAGGGCGCCTGCCGCCGCAGGCGGCGAGACCGGCCGCTGGCCGAAGATCCGCCGGACAGGCAAGGGCAATCCCGGCAATCCCCATCGGGGAACCCCTCCATCCGCTCGGGTTTCGGCCCGTTGTCAGTGGCGCAGGCCATGATGGGGACCGTGGGCGAGGCGCTGAGGGGTGCCGGGTATTCCGGTGCCGGCTGCTCCGGGGAGCGTGCCGGCTGTTCCGGCGAGCGCGGGGAGGTGACGTGGTGACGGCGTACGACTGCGATGTGCTGGTGGTCGGGGGCGGGATCGTAGGGCTGTCCACGGCGTACGCGATCACGCGGGCGGCGCCCGGCACGAGCGTCGTCGTGCTGGAGAAGGAGTCCGGGCCGGCGCGCCACCAGACCGGTCGCAACAGCGGGGTGATCCACAGCGGGATCTACTACCGCCCGGGGTCGTTCAAGGCGCGGTTCGCGGTGCGGGGCGCGGCGGAGATGGTGAAGTTCTGCGCCGAGTACGACCTGCCGCACGAGGTGACCGGCAAACTGATCGTCGCCACCGACCACGCGGAGCTGCCGAGGCTGCACGCCCTGGCCCAGCGCGGCCGGGAGAACGGCATCCCGGTGCGGGAGCTGGGGCGCGCCCAGATAGCGGAGTACGAGCCGCGGGTGCGCGGCATCGGTGCCATCCACGTCGGTACGACAGGCGTGTGCGACTACGGCGCGGTGGCCGCCCGCCTCGCCGGTCTGGCGGGGGACGCCGGGGCGTCGGTGCGGTTCGGGTCCGAGGTGCGGGTCATCGGGCGGCGCCCCGGGGCGGTCGCGGTGCGCACGGCCGCGGGCGAGGTGCTGCGCGCCCGGGTGCTGGTCAATTGCGCGGGCCTGTACAGCGACCGCGTGGCGCGGCTGGCGGGCGACGACCCCGGCATGCGGATCGTCCCCTTCCGGGGCGAGTACTTCGAGCTGGCCGCCTCCCGGGCGGACCTGGTGCGCGGCCTGGTCTATCCCGTCCCGGACCCGGCCTTCCCCTTCCTGGGCGTCCATCTGACCCGCGGCGTCGACGGCACCGTCCACTTGGGGCCGAACGCGGTCCCGGCCCTGGCCCGCGAGGGGTACACGCGGGGGACGGTGCGCCCCCGCGAGCTGGCCGGGACCCTGGCCTACCCCGGCTCCTGGCACATAGCCCGCCGCCACTGGCGGTACGGCGCGGGCGAGGTGCGGCGCTCGCTGTCGAAGCGCGCGTTCGCGAACGAGGTGCGCAGGCTGCTGCCGGACGTGACGGAGGCCGACCTGATACCGGCCCCGGCGGGGGTACGGGCCCAGGCGGTCCTGCGGGACGGCACGCTGGTGGACGACTTCCTGTTCGCGGAGTCGCACCGGATGGTGCACGTGCTGAACGCACCCTCTCCGGCGGCGACGGCGTCGCTGCCCATCGGCCGGGAGGTGGCCCGCAGGGCGCTGGCGGCGATGGGCTGAGGGGTGATCGTTCACCGGGTGGCCTCGCCGGGGCACCCGGCCGGGGTGAGGCGTCTTTCGGTCCCACCGTCACGGTGGACCTGGCCGGGGCACCCGGCCGGGCGAGGCCCTGCCACCCCACCGCCTACCCGCCCCCTGCGGCGCCCTGTCCTCGTGCTTTCCGCCGTCCGCCCCACCCCCCGTAGAATCGAACCACTGTGTCCGAGAACCTCACCTCCCCAGAAGCCGACGCGCAGCCCGGTCGTGACCGGCGCGAGCCGATGTTCCCCGGCGGCCCCGCCGCCGACCCCGCGGGCTCGCACCACGAACGCCGCATCCGCTCGTTCCAGCCGCGCCGCAGCCGGGTGACCACCGGCCAGGGCGACGCGCTGCGCCGCCTGTGGTCCCGATGGGGCCTGGACATCGACGGCCTGCGCCCCCTCGACCTCGGCGAGCTGTTCGGGGACCCGAAGCTGCCGGTCGTCCTGGAGATCGGCTTCGGCATGGGCGAGGCCACGGCCCAGATGGCGGCGGCCGACCCCGGCACGGGCATCCTGGCCTGCGACGTACACACCCCCGGCCAGGGCAACCTGCTCGGCCTGGCCGAGCGCAACGGCCTGGACAACGTCCGGGTCGCGAACGGCGACGCGATCATCCTGCTCCGCGAGATGCTCGCCCCCGACTCCCTCGCCGGCATCCGCGTCTACTTCCCGGACCCGTGGCCGAAGGCGCGCCACCACAAGCGCCGTCTGATCCAGCCGGAGTTCCTCGCGCTCGCCGCGACCCGTCTGGCGCCCGGTGCGCTGCTGCACTGCGCGACCGACTGGGAGCCGTACGCCGAGCAGATGCTCGAGGTCCTCACCGCCAGCCCCGACTTCGAGAACACCCAGCCCGACGGCGGCTTCGCCCCGCGCCCCGAGTTCCGTCCGCTGACGCGGTTCGAGGGCCAGGGCCTGGACAAGGGCCACGTCGTGCACGACCTCATGTTCCGCCGCAAGGCCTGACGGCTACGGCCGCACCCGCCGCTGTGGGTGGCCCGCGGCCGACGATCCACGGGGCGGGGCGGAGCGGCCAGGAGCCGCGCGACGCCCCGCCCTGCCAGGCACGACCGCCGGACGGCAACCGGCCCGATCGAGACGATCATGCCGTGGAACGGGCGGAAAACCGTCCGCTCCCCACTCCACCCCTTCGTTAGGGTCATCGAGTGCACGAGTCCCCGTCCCCTCAGCAATCGCTACCCGGGCCCATATCGGCCTACGGGCAGCAGTCGTACGACCGGCCGGTGCCGGCCTACGAACAGCAGCCGAGCTTCGCCGCGGTCCCCACACCGGCACGCTGGCGCTACAAGCCGCGCCGCGCCCTGTGGGACAACAAGGCGGTACGCGCGGGGGCGGTGATGCTGCTGCTCGCGCTGTGCGGCCTGATCATCTTGGCGCTCGTCCGCGAGCAGACCGGGACCGAGGGCTTCCTCGTCGGCCTCGGCCTCGCCGTGCTGCCCGTCCCCCTGCTCATAGCGGCGTTCCGCTGGATGGACCGGGTCGAACCCAAGCCCTGGCGGAATCTGATCTTCGCCTTCGCCTGGGGCGCGTGCGCGGCCACCCTCGTCGCCTTGCTGGCCAACACCTTCGCCACGAAGTGGCTCGTGAGCACCATTGACGTCGCCCAGCGCGCCGACGCCTGGGGCGCCACCTTCGTCGCACCGGTGGTGGAGGAGAGCGCCAAGGCGGCCGCGATCCTGCTGCTGTTCGTCTTCCGGCGCCGCGACTTCAACGGCATCGTCGACGGCGTCGTCATCGCCGGCCTCACCGCCACCGGCTTCGCGTTCACCGAGAACATCCTCTACCTCGGCAACGCCTTCGCCTCCGACCAGAGCTTCGGGCACTCGGGGCTGGGCTCGATGACGGTGGCGACGTTCTTCATGCGCGTGCTGATGTCGCCGTTCGCCCACCCGCTCTTCACCTCGATGACGGGCCTCGGCTTCGGCATAGCCGCGACCTTCGGCCCCCGCCGCCCCGTGCTGCGCGTCGTCATCCCCCTCGCCGGGCTGCTGGCCGCGATGGTCCTGCACGGCGTCTGGAACGGCTCGGCCACCCTCGGCGGCCTCGCCTTCCTCACGGTCTACGCCCTCTTCATGGTCCCGGTCTTCGGCGTCCTGACCTGGCTGACCATCTGGTCCCGCCAGAACGAGCTACGCACCGTCCGCGCCCACCTCCCCGCGTACCAGGCGGCCGGGTGGCTCACTCCGCCCGAGCCGATCGCGCTGTCCTCCATGCGCGCCCGGGGCATAGCCCGCGACATGGCCCGCCGCCACGGCGGCAAGCCCGCGGCCCAGGCGGTGGCCGAGTACATCGCGTTCGCGACGTCCCTGGCCTTCCTCCGCCAACGCGCCTACCGCGGCGCGGCGGGCCCGGACTTCACCGCCCGCGAGCAGGAACTGCTCCACCACCTCTGGCAGCGCAAGCACGTGGCCCAACCGGCCCTGGCGAGCGCGGCGACGACGGTCCCGATGCCGTTCGTACCCCCACCGGGGCCTTGGACGGGCGGTTACCCGGGCTACCCGCCGCAGGCGGGGCGGCATCGCTGAGTCCGGGCACCCTGTTCCCCAGGAACGTCCCTCCTGGGCAGCCATGCATCAGACCAACAGGCTGTGGCTGCACACTCGTTCATCGGCAAAGGGCTATTCTCTGATTCGAGACCTGAGATCACGCTCACACCACCAGTCCGGGGGGACTCATGCCTGCTCCGTTTGCCACGTCTCTGTGCGGCTATCGCGACGGCAAGCCAAACACGTCGGATTCACACGACAAGCAATCGGTCGAGCTGGGCAAAGTATTTTTCGAGGTGCTGGGAGTAAGCTCAGAGGCACCTGCAGACAAGGCCATCGGAAACGTCATGGCCAACGAGGTTTCCTCGGATCTGCAGAACTATCTGGAGGAACAGGCGCCGCACCTGTCCGTCGTACCGGAAAAGCCCTTCACCGCGTTCGAACAGTTCTCCCATTTGAGTGCGGTGCGCGACCTTCGCCAGGACATGGCCCGCGACGTGGTCGGTGCAGTCAACGTGCTGCGGATGCAATCCGTGAACATAGTCCCGGACGCCGAAGCCCGAGCCGATCTGAACGATCACCTCTCCCGCATCCAGGCGGAACTCGAAGTCGCCGAGTCGCGGCGCCGTGAATTGCTCGACCTCCTGGGAGAGGAGTCGCTTCTGAAGTTGGACATCACGGTATCTCGGGAGTCGTCGAGTCCGGCCGCTCCGCCCACGGTCCTCCCCCACCTCGTCGCCGGACTCTCCCTGAAGTGGTCTCTCCGAACCGATCGGGCGCAGGATTGCCGTAGTCAGGGAGCCAAGATGGCCAGCCTCCGTCGAGGGCGGATGCCCCATTTCGCCGCCCTCACCATGGAACCGCGTCCGTCGATGCTCGCCCTCCTGGGCAGGGGCTCCGGGGATCTCGACTGCGTCTACCACTTGCACCTGACCGCCCTTTCGGACGCCATAGACGAATACTGCGCCGGATCGACTTACAAGCCTCGGCTCGAAATCCGTGACAAGTTCAGGCGGCTCCGCGACCAGCGTCGGCTGCGCGACTACGACGAACTGCGCGGCTACCTCGCCACACTGTGAGAGAGCCGTCACAGTCGCACCACCGAGGAGAGCGGTAGTCATGCCTTCCGACCCCCGACTTGAGACTACTGACGCCACCAGGCGCCGCATGAGCCGCCAACGCTCTCGGGACACCGGCATCGAGGTGGCGTTGCGCCGCGAGCTGCACGGCAGAGGGATGCGTTACAGGGTGCACCGACGACCACTGGCCACCGTGCGTCGCGAAGCCGACATCGTCTTCGGCCCTGCCAGGGTTGCCGTGTTCGTCGACGGTTGCTTCTGGCACGGGTGCCCGACACACGCGACGTGGCCGAAGAGCAATGATCAGTTCTGGCGCGACAAGATCGAGGGGAACCAACGCCGCGACGGGGATACCGATCGACGTCTGACAGAGGCGGGCTGGGTGTCGCTTCGCATCTGGGAGCACGAGACCGTCAAAGAGGCAGCCGACCGCGTCCAGGCCACTGTGATGGCTCGCCGCTCATCCGCCACGCGGGCGACAGGGACAACTGTCAGTCCCTCCGATTAACCTTGCGGGCATGGCTAAGCACATCTCCATGATCGACCTGTTCGCCGGTTGCGGCGGCATGACAGCGGGCTTTATCGCCGCAAAGGGTTACAAACCGGTCATGGCGGTGGAGTGGGACCTCCACGCGGCAGCAACCTACGCGGCGAACTTCGGCGAGTCCCACATGCGTTGGGGCGATATCGCGGGCATCGAGGATCACGAGATCCCCAAAGCTAACCTGATCATCGGTGGGCCGCCCTGCCAGGGCTTCTCCAACCTGGGGACCAGAGATGTGAACGACCCGCGCAACAAGCTGTGGAAGGAATACATCCGCTTCGTTCGCCATGCCCGCCCGGAGGTCTTCGTCATCGAGAACGTCGACCGGTTCCTCAAGTCTTCGGAGTTCGCCCTCCTCAAAGACGAGGTTCGGAAGGGAGGCCTACTTGAGGGCTACGAGCTTTCACACGGCCATCTGCTGGCAGCCGACTTCGGTGCCCCTCAGCGCCGAAAGCGCGCAATTGTGATCGGTTCCCGCATCGGACGAATCCCGTTGCCCGACCCAAGCCATGGGCAGGGCAACCCCATGGGGCTCAAGAGCTGGCGCACGGTTCGCCACGCCTTCGACGGCAAGGGGCTGGCCGACAAGCCGGAGACAACCGTCCTGCCCGCTTCCTCCGCCACCTTCTTCGGCCAGTCCGTGCCGGGCGTCTTCAAGAGTGAGGACCTTCACATCGGCCGGACGCCGACAGAACTGTCACTGGCTCGCTACGCCCACATCCCGCCTGGCGGAGGCCGTTTCAACCTTCCCTACGATCTTCTCCCCAAGTGCTGGAAGAACAAGCCGACCGGGACGACAGACGTGATGGGGCGGATGCGATGGGACGAGCCTTCACTGACCATTAGGACCGAGTTCTACAAGCCGGAGAAGGGGCAGTACCTCCATCCACAATGGGAGGCGGGTGCCGATGGTTACCGGGTGGACCGGCCCATCACCCACCGCGAGGCTGCACTGCTACAGACCTTCCCCGACACATTCAACTGGTGCGGAACGAAGATTCAAATCGCGAAGCAGATCGGTAATGCGGTACCGCCTGTGCTCGCCGAAGCCATCGCCAGGCACATCAAGCCGTACATCGTCAGCTCTCAATAGTTGATCGCGGGCGCAGGCCACTTCGGGTCGTGAGATTTCGCCACCGCATACCAGGAACCATCGAGCTGAACCTGCGCCCCTTGCTGGGCCGAGGCCGCCGGCACCAAACGCACGGACACCCAAGACCCCTTTTCCGGGATCGGTAGCCCCAAAGAAGCGGCCACTCCGGGGCTGTCCTTCTGATGCCCCAGTATGACCACACCCTCCGATGCCAGGCGGTGACGTGCGTCGCGGACACGTTTCGGCGCATCCAACTGCTTTGCCACTGTCTCCACAGTATTTCGGTCGATCACACGTCCCTGCGCCTGCCTGAATAGTTGATCGACGCGTCGCTGACCAGCCGGCTCTGCAAAGACGAGCTCTCGTTTTTCTCCACTCAGCCCGAGCAAAATATTTTCTCGCAGCTCACCCGCCTCAAAAAGCCAAGTAATACCCTTCTTCCCAATGGAGGATATTTGGCGTTTACCGTCCTTGTTTTTCCCTCCCGTCAATATCTCCTCCCTTATGCGAACCAAACCTACCTTGAAAGATGATTTTTGGTCGTCTGCAGCCATGACGAGACATATATGCTTCATGGCTTCAGAGGGAATCATCCAGTTTCCCGTGAGGGAAAATTTCGCATCTACATCCACACCGGATATTTGGTAGTCCATCTCGGATCCACGAGGGAAGCCGAATTCGGCCCGGCAGACGATCTCCACCTTGGTGCCCAGGTACGTCTTTTCGGTCTTTTCCAGACTGCATATGTCATAGCGGCCGGTTCTTCGCCCGTCGAGTACCTCGTCGATCGACTGCCTCAAGACCGAAGAGAAACGATCCTCCACAGCCGACTGCCCGGCGAACCATGCCGCCACGCGTTCGAGTTGCTCATCCTCTTCCGCCTCCACCACGGGGGGCCAACCCGATGGCTCATGTCCTTCGAAGCCGTCAAATAGCATGCCGTCAGGTGTCACCATGGCGACACATTACGATCATGTTCCGACAAACACCATAGAAAACTGCCCAGCCGACCAGGCTGGTTGGCCCTCTTTCCGGCCAAACCGGCCTCGTCGGCCCAGGCTTTGGTCTACTTGTGTACTTGACAGCCCAACTCACGTGCCACCGTGGCACGTTCGATAATGCCCCTTACAGCCCCGAGCTCGGCCGAAATCTTCTGCCAAGCATCCGTCTCGAAGTCCTCTCGGAGCTGTTCGCCGAGCTCTCCAAGGCGTTCCGCCACGCTCCGGATCGACCGGGCAGGCGTCGCTCCCCTCAAGGGCATGACCTCCCACCAGTCCAGAGACGGCGAGCACACGGTGACTTTTTCGGAGACTCGAAGTGCCAGCACGAACCTCGATGCTTCACCACTGGGCACTGCAACTTGGTGGGCTTCGATGTCGCCCAGGAGTCCCTGCCGGTGAATAGCAGCCATGACCGTCGCCAAGGCCGTCGGGTGTGACCAGTCAGCGATCACCTCTCCAAGATCCGCGACGATGGCCGCCAAGTCCGCGTCCGCAATTTCCATCAGCACGCACTTCCGGGCTCCACCTCGAAGCGCACCTGCGCGCAGTCGAGGGCCATGTCCGGGTCGCCGTCGTGCGCGCTGAGCCAGCGGAGGAGGTCCGCGATCAATCCGATTGCGGCCTCCTCCGCGGTGGTGCGGCTGAGCCTGGACGTTCGGGACGCGGGGAGTGGGCGGGAGCCGTAGAGGGTGAGCAGCGCCTCGGCGCGCATGTCCCTCGGATCGCCCGAGCGTGCTTCCGGCTCGGCGAACCCGGTTGCCAGCTCGCACCACGTCGTCTTGCCGTGGTCAGTGGGGCTCACGCCCCAGCGGTCCGCCACTGCGGCAACCAGGTGCAGCCCCCGGCCGTTCTCCTCTGTCGCCGACGCGCGGAACGACTTCGGCAACGTGCCGACGTCGGGGTCTCTGACCTCGATGCGAAGATGCGCCCCCTGCAGAGAGACAGCGATCCACGTCGGCGTCTTCACGCCCACGTGAGTGATGACGTTGGTGACGAGCTCGGTGAGGCATAGCTGCGCCGCGTCGATCAGTGCCGGTAGGCCCCAGAGGGTGAGGTTCAGCCGGACAGCCCGACGTAGGGGGGCCACTCGCTCGGGCTCGGCCAGGAACGGGAGTTCCCACTCCGGGCAGGGCGTGGGGCATGGGCGCACGTTCATGTGAATCGGTCCCTCCGATACGGCGCCTTCCAGCGCGCTGTGTAATCGGGCAGATCCCGAGAGTGGCATTGAGAGTTCCAAAATGGAACTCTCGGAAGCGGATTCCGGGAGCATGGTGCAGCCGTGTGCGCCCCGGCGCGCACTCCCTTGTGTTCCGCCGCATTGCACATGCAGGCTCGGTGCGATCCACACGGAGGGCTCTGATCATGGCAGTTGGACCGACCACCCGAAGGCGTCAGTTGGGCGCCGACCTGCGCCGCCTTCGCGAGCGCAAGGGCCTCACCTTGGAGGAGGCGGGCGCACGCGTGGGCATCTCGAAAGCCACCCTGAGTCGGTACGAGACCAAAGAGGGCTCGGTGAAGTGGCCCGCCGTCGACGCGCTCTGTCGCGAGTACGACGCGTCCGAAGCGGAGCGGGCGGCCCTCGTGGAGTTGGCCAAGGGCGCCAAAATTCAAGGGTGGTGGCGCTCATTGGCTGATCCCATCCCCGAGTCGATGAACCTCATGCTGACTCTCGAGGACGAGGTCGTGCGGGAGAGCCATTACGCCTGCATGTATGTGCCGGGCCTGTTGCAGACACGCGCTTACGCGGAGGCCGTGCACCGCGCCTCGGAGGTTCCCTGCACGGAGCAGGAGGTGAAGCACATGGTGGACATCCGCATGAAACGACAGGAGTTGCTGACGCGCGAGGAGCCACCGCACATCTGGGCCGTCGTCGACGAGGCCGCCATCCGACGCACGGTGGGTGATCGGGACACCATGCGTGAGCAGCTACGCCACCTTGTGAAAGCCGCCGACTCGCCTCACGTGACGGTGCAGATCCTGCCGTTCTCCTCGGGCGCACACGACGCAGCCAGGACCAGCTTTGTGATCCTTGGTGGAGCGACCCCGTCACTCGACGTCGTCTACGTGGACATCCTCGGCGGTGGCTTGTTCATGGAGAAGCCACCGGAACTCGCGCGCTATAAGCTGGCGTTCGAATACCTCTGCGCGCAGGCGCTGGATGTCGAGGCGTCAATGGCGACCATTGAGCGGGTCCGCAAGGAGCTTTGATGCACGACCTTCATCACAGAGTGGGCACACTCGCATGGTTGAAGTCCTCGTACAGCGGCGGCAGTGGGTCCGAGTGCCTCGAAGCCGCCGTCGGAACGGTCCACACCGCCGTACGGGACTCCAAGAACCCCCGCGGCGCCGTGCTCGCCTTCCCGCACGACGCCTGGGCGGAATTCGTCGGGGCCATACGGATCGGGCGGCTCGGCTGAGCAGCGCGCCCCTGGGGAGACGTGATGCACGAAGGACCGACGGCGACAGCCGTAGACGCCTGGTTCAAGTCCTCCTACAGCGGAGCCGGCACGACCGAGTGCCTAGAAGCCGCCGTCCAGGAAGGACGCACCGCCGTCCGCGACTCCAAGGACCCCACCCGGGCCCCGCTCGCCTTCCCTCACCGCGCCTGGGCCGACTTCGTCGGGGCCATACGGATCGGGCGGCTCGGGTGAGAGCGCTGGCCGCCGGTGCCCGTGCCGGCGCCCGGGTGGGTCGGGGACAGGAAGACGGCCATGTCGTTCTCCGCGCCCGGCAGTGGGCGTAGCTCGTGCCAGCCCAGGCGGTGGTACGTCGCCATGGTGGCCGTGGCCTTGCGGGCGGTGCGGAGCCAGGAGCGGGCGGCGGGGGCGTCCGTGGCGAGTTCGGCGAGGAGGCGGCGGCCCAGGCCGTCGGGCCGGGAGCGGCGGCGGACGGCCAGTTCGTCGACCTCCAGGGCGCCCATCAGGAGGTCGGTGACGCGTTTCGGGCCGAGCTGGGACGTGACCTTGCCGTACCTCCGGGTCGTCGGGAACGGGGGCCGGGTGAGCCAGCCCGTGGCGAAGCCCTCGATGCCCGCCGGGGACTGGGCGACGGCCGCGCGGAAGCCGAGGCGCTGCGCATCGGTGGTGAGGCGGGTGCGGAAGCGGCGAACGGATTCCTCGTCCTCGTTCCACGGTGGTGCCGTGAAGACCTCGGCGTACGCCTCGACCAGCGCATCAGCCAATCTCAGGACATTAGGCCCGTACCAGATCACCTGTGCGCTCCTCGGGTCGAAGCCTCCCTCAAGTACCGAATTTACGCGGGGATAGCCTCTTGGGACGGAGCTTTTCCTTAGCCTGGAGGTGCCTTATGGGTCGGATTCCGACGTCTGTTGTAGCCGCGAGCGGGCTTGTGGGTGGTTACGGCGTGGCCCGCTGGACGAAGCGGCGGCCGCTCGGCGGGGTGGCGCTGGCCGCCGCCGGGGCCGTGGCCGCGCGGCAGTGGGCGCGGTCGGCCGGGGCGGGGAAGTCCGCCGCGCTGAGCGGGCTGTACGTCGCCGCGTTCGCCGGGTCCCATCCGCTCGCCAAGAAGGTCGGCGCCTGGCCGTCCGTCTTCGCCGTGGCCGGCGGGGTCGCCCTCGCCTCCTGGGCCGTCGAGCGCAAGGCCTGACCAGTCCGATGACGGATTTGGGCCGGGGCCCCTCCGCCCCGGCCCGTAACCGTCCCCCCTTACGCCGACGCCTCCGTCAGGCGGCTCAGCTCCGCCTCCGTGAGCGTCAGGTCCGCCACCGCCAGCAGCGCCGGCAGCTGCTCCACCGTGCGCGCGCTCGCCAGCGGGGACGCGACGGTCGGCTGGGCCGCCAGCCAGGCCAGCGCCACCGTGGCGACCTCGGCGTCGTGCGCCTTCGCCACCTCGTCCAGGGCGACGAGGACGCGGCGGCCGCGCTCGGACTCCAGGTGCCGGGCGGCGCTGCCCGCCCGCGCGCTGTCCACGTTCTGGCCCGGGCGGTACTTGCCGGTGAGGAAGCCCGAGGCCAGGGCGTAGTACGGGACGGCCGCCAGGCCGTGGCGGGCGGCGACGTCGGCCAGGTCGCCTTCGTAGGTGTCGCGGGAGACCAGGTTGTAGTGGGGCTGGATCGCGGCGTACTTGGCGAGCCCGGACTCCTCGGAGAAGGCGAGGGACTCGGCCAGCCGGTCCGCGGTGATGTTGGAGGCGGCGATCTCGCGGACCTTGCCCTCCTTCACCAGGGCGTCGAGGGCCGTGATGAACTCCTCCGCCGGCACCGACGGATCGTCGTAGTGCGTGTAGTAGAGGTCGATGTAGTCGGTGCGCAGGCGCCGCAGCGATTCCTCGACGCCCGCCTTGATGACGTTCGCGGACAGGCCGCGCGGCTGGGGGTGGCCGGCGCCGACCTTGGTGGCGAGGACGATGTCGGCGCGGTTGCCGCGTGCGGCGAACCAGTTGCCGATGACGGTCTCGGATTCGCCGCCCTTGTTGCCCGGGGCCCAGGCGGAGTACACGTCCGCGGTGTCGATGAAGTTCCCGCCCGCCGCGGCGTAGGCGTCGAGGACGGCGAAGGACTCCGCCTCGTCGGCCGTCCACCCGAAGACATTGCCGCCGAGGGCGAGCGGGTGGACGGACAGGTTGCCGATCTTCTGGTGAATGTCAGCCATGCGGAAACACAACGCCCCGGCGGAGGTCGGTATTCCGCTCGGTACGCCGGCCCGTCGCTCCGGGCCGTTCACACCGGCCCGCCCCGCACCGGCCCCGTCACGCCTCCGCCGTGATCGGACCCGCCTCCGGCGTGGACGGCCCCTCCGGCGGCGTCTTCGTCGCCGCCGACAGGGGTGCCGCGATGTCCTCCAGCGAGCGGCCCTCCGCCGGGACGGCCAGCACCGCCGCGACCAGCCCGGCCAGGCACATCAGTGCCGCGCCGATCTGGAAGGCGAGGACCGTGTCACCGACGACGCCGCTCGCCGTCAGCGAGGAGAACAGCAGCGGGCCGCTGATGCCGCCCGCCGCCGTGCCCAGGGCGTAGAAGAAGGCGATGGCCATGGCCCGGGTCTCCATCGGGAAGATCTCCGAGACCGTGAGATAGGCGCTGCTCGCGCCCGCCGAGGCGAAGAAGAGGACGACGGCCCAGCAGGCGGTGAGGGTGTTGGCGCTCAGATGGCCGCCGTCGAAGAGCGCGGCCGTGCCGAAGAGGAGCACTCCGGACAGCAGATACGTCGACGAGATCATGATGCGTCGGCCGACCGTGTCGAAGAGCCTGCCGAGGAGCAGCGGGCCGAGGAAGTTCCCGACCGCTATCACCGCGAAGAAGTAGCCGGTGTGCGACGTGGAGACGTCGTAGAAGGTGGTGAGGATGGCCCCGAAGCCGAAGGTGATCGCGTTGTAGAGGAACGCCTGGCCGATGAAGAGCGCGAGGCCGAGGATCGCCCGGCGCCGGTACTGGGAGAAGACCGTGCGGGCGATGGTGCCGAAGCCGATGCTCTTGCGCTGGTGGATCGTGATCTGCCGGGTGGGCGGCGGCAGCACCTCGCCCTTCTCCATTTCGATGCGTTGTTCGATGGAGGCCACCAGCACTTCGGCCTCTTCACCCCGGCCGTGGATGAACAGCCAGCGTGGGCTTTCGGGCACATGGCGCCGGACGAGCAGGATGACCAGTCCCAGGACGACGCCGAGGCCGAAGGTGATCCGCCAGCCCAGGTCGGCCGGGAAGATGCTCGTGTCCAGCATCAGGATGGACAGCAGGGAGCCGCCGATCGCGCCGAGCCAGAAGCTGCCGTTGATGATCAGGTCGACACGGCCGCGGTAGGTGGCGGGGATCAGCTCGTCGATGGCGGAGTTGATGGCCGCGTATTCGCCGCCGATGCCGAACCCGGTCAGGAAGCGGAAGGCGAAGAACCACCAGGTGGAGAAGGAGAACGCGGTCATCGCGGTCGCCGCCAGATAGACGGCGAGCGTGATCATGAAGAGTTTCTTGCGGCCGAAGAGGTCGGTCAGCCGGCCGAAGAAGAGCGCCCCGGCGCAGGCTCCCGCGACGTAGAGGGCCGCCGCCAACCCCGTGACCTGCCCGGAGGTGATGGACAGACCGCTGTCCTTCTCGGAGAGCCGGCCGGCGATATTGCCGACGACCGTCACCTCCAGGCCGTCCAGGATCCAGACGGTGCCGAGGCCGATCACCACCGTCCAGTGCCACCGGGACCAGGGCAGCCGGTCGAGGCGGGCAGGCACGGAGGTGGTGATCGTCGCATTCGTCACACACCCCGAGTTCCCAAGCGAACCGAAAGCATTCGTGGCAAAGGTGTGGTTATCGGGACCGATTATCGACGTCGTGCGGGACCGGGCGGAGAACGTAGGGCTTCTACGTTCGTACGGCCCCGCAGACCTCTTTACCCCTTACGGCCGCTCGACAGCCCTTACGGCTGCAGGCCGCGGCCGCGCAGCCACGACAGCGGGTCGACCGGCGAGCCGCCGCCCGGCCGGGTCTCCAGGTGCAGGTGGGGGCCGGTGACGTTGCCGGTCGCGCCGACCCGGCCGATCACGTCGCCCGCCGAGACCTGGCCCGAGGTGACCACCATCGAGGAGAGGTGGCAGTACCAGATCTGGGTGCCGTCATCCATGGTCAGCACGATGCGGTAGCCGTACGCGCCCGCCCACCCCGCACTGGTGACCGTGCCGCCGCCGACCGCCTTGACCGGGGTGCCGGTCGGGGCGGCGAAGTCCGCGCCGGTGTGGTTCGCGGACCACATGTCGCCGGCCTGGCCGAAGCCCGCGGTCAGCGTGTAGGACCCGACGGGGAGGCTGTACGAGCCCGAGCCGTGGCCACCGCCCGAGGACCCCGAGCCGCCGCTCCCCGCTTCGCTTCCGGATTCGTCACCGGATTCGCTCGTGGATTCGCTGGAAGATTCGTTCGAAGCCTTTTCGGCGGCCTGCTCGGCGGCCTTTTCCGCTTCCGCCTTCTTCGCCGCGGCCTCGGCTTCCGCCTTCTCCTTCTCGGCGGCCTCGGCGGCGGCCTGCTCGGCCTTCTCGGCCGCGGCCTTCCGGTGGGCCTCCGCGGCCGTCTTCGCCGCGGCCTCGCGGGCCTCCTCGTCACCGAGGTTCTGCTGGTGCTCGGCCTGCTGCAGGATGCGGGCGCGCAGCGCCTCGCCCGCGTCGGCGGTGCCCCGGGCCGCTTCCTCGGCGGACAGCCCCGCCTGGGTCAGCGGCTGGTCGGCACCGGGCGCCTGCGCCGCCGCGGAGCCGGCGGCGGGGGCGGAGTCCGCCTTCTGGTGGTCGTCGCCGGTCAGCAGCGCGCCGAAGCCGGGGATGTTCTGGGCCATGTCCGGCACGGATATCGGGGCCGCCGGGCGGTCCTGTGCCGTCGCCATGCCGCCCGCGCCGACCGCCGCGATCACCCCGACGCCGAGGACCGCACCGCTGCGGGCCATCGTGCCGCCGCGCTGCTTGACGACGCGGTGTCTGCCACGGACGGGCGCGATGGATTCCTCGGTGGGGTTCCACACGCCCCCGGGCGCACCGGCGGGCCCGGCGGCCATGGGGGCCGCAGGGGTCACGGTGGTCACAGGGGCGTTCACCGGGGGCTCGGCGGCGACGGCGGGCTCGGTCGCGGGCGTCAGCGAGGCAGGCGGCGTCAGCGGGTTCGGCGAGGCCGGCGGCGTCAGCGGGGCCAGCGGGGTCATGTACGCGGGCACGATCGAAGGCTCCGGCGCGTAAGCCCCGTACAGCTCCGGCTGCTCCGGCGACCCCGGCTGCTCGTAAGACCCGTACGAACCAGCTGTCTCGTACGAACCGTAGGTCTCGTACGAACCATCGCCGAGGGCAGGCTTGTTGGACGCCACGAGGGCGACTCCTTTCCTTCCTTCTCGCCTACCGGGTTAGCTGACGGGTTCGGAGCAGGAAGGTCTCCTACGGGCCGGAGTACAGCCCGATTCACCCCAAGTTTGGTGGTTCCCCGGTTCCCGGTTTTGTCGCTGGTGTCGCAGATGGTGCTGTGCCCGCGGGATTCGGCGAAGGCGCACGGTGCCGCCTCTTGCGGCGGCTGTGACGACCGCGCTGCGTTATCGAACGTTAATAGACATGACTGGCGGATTCCAAGCCGAACGCCCGATCCCACCGACTTCCGAGGCCGGACTTCTCGGGGCACGCGGGTTTCCCCAGAAGGGAGTTACCGCCCGCTACCGGAACGCAACGGAAGTGAGCCGCCGTCAGCCGGTATCCGGCGACCCGGCTCCCCTTCCTCCCCGCTGCCCCTCGGCACGCGCGCTTCACGTGCCATCGCGGTCGGTGGACGGAATGTGCGTACGCGTGGACGTCACGGTCGCGGCGAGGGTGCCCCGTGCGGCGGCCACGGGGTGGTGGAGGCCGTCACCGCGCCGGATCGCCAGCAGGGCCATGTCGTCGGCGGTGTGGCCGCCGGAGTGATGGGCCACATCGGCGGCGAGGGTGTCGAGGAGCGCGTCCGGGCTGCGGAACTGCTTGCCGCGCAGCCTCTCCTGGGGGGCGTAGAAGACACCGTCCGCGTCCCGGGCCTCCGTCACCCCGTCGGTGAACAGCAGCAGCGTCGCGCCCGCCGGGAACTCCCACTCCTCCGCGCGGTCCGGCCAGCCGCCCAGGTCCCCCATGCCGAGCGGCAGCGCGGGCACCTTCGGGTACGTCTCCGCCACCCGCCCGTCGGCGTGCAGCAGCAGCGGCGGCGGGTGGCCGCGGTTCACCAGACGCAGCGTGTTCGCCCCGGGCCGCACCTCCGCCAGCACGGCGGTGGTGAAGCCCTCGGACTGGTCCAGATTGGCGCGCCGCGTGCCCTCCCGCCGCAACGCGTGCTCCAGCCGTGCCGCGAGCGCCTCCAGGGTGCGTTCCCGCTCGGCGGCCTCGCGGAACGCGCCGATCACCACCGCGACGGCCTCCACCGCGCCCAGACCCTTGCCACGGACGTCACCGACGATGACGCGCACCCCGTGGGGGGTGTCCTGGACGGCGTAGAGGTCACCGCCGATCCGGGCGTCGGCCTGGGCCGCCACATAGCGCGCGGCCACGCGCAGCCCGCCGACGCGGCCGGGCGGCGTGGGCAGGACCGCGCGCTGGGCGGCCTCGGCGATGCCGCGCGCGGAGGCGAGCTGCTGATCACCGTGGCGCACGATGCGGTTGAGGCCGAGGGCCAGGAGGGAGACGGCCACGACGGTGGTCACCTCGGTCGCGGCCTCGGCCGTCTCGTGGACCCGGTGGTAGACCGCGAGGGTGACGGCCGCCACCACCGCCGCCAGGGCGGTCATCGCGGTGGCGCGCAGGGACAGCAGGGCCGCCGCGATCAGGGGCGCGGAGCAGAAGAAGGGGGCGTAGGTGAAGCGGGGCGGCGTGAAGTAGTCGAAGGCGGCGCCGCCGACGATCAGTACGGCCGGGAGCCAGTGCGCGGCGCGGCGGGCAACTGCCCAGTGGGGCTCGCCGCCGTCCCGCGGCGGCGGGTTCCACAGGGGTTGCGCTGCCGGATCACGGGCCGGGCCGCGCGCCGGTTCACGTGCCGGGCCGCTTGCCGCAGCCGGCCCGGGCTCGCCTCGCTTCCCCACCGTGTTCTCTCCTGACCGGCCGTCCCGCGCGTCCCCTCAGCCTCGCGCGTGCCGGGGGCGTGGGCGAGCGGGGTTCGGCCGTCGGAGTGGGGCGGGGCCGGATACGTCCGGGGGCCGCGGGCGCACCCACAAACGCCGGACGGGCGGGATGTGGCTGGGCTCAGCCACATCCCGCCCGTCCGGCGTCGAAGACCGTCAGGTCACTCCGCGCGCATCAGGCCGCGGACGGACGACGGCCACCGCCGCCGGTGCCACCGCCCGTGCCGCCACCGCGACGGCCGCGGCCGACCGCGTTGCCCGGACGGGTGCCGGAGCGGCGGGAGCCCTCCGTGCCGTTGCCGAAGCCGCGGAACGGACGGCTGCCGCTGTTGCCGGAACCGCCCGTGGCGGCACCGGCGGCGTCCGTGCGGGTGCGGCCGCGGCCACCGCGGCTGCCGCGCGAGCTGGACGACTTGCCGGTGCCCTGCGGCTGGGCCGGGGCCGGCGGCGTGATGACGACCGGGACGCCGCTGGGCTCGCGGGCCCCGGTGATGCGGGCCAGCTCCGGGTCGGTCGGGTACGTCTTGATGACATTCGGCGTGATCTGGGCCGTGGTCATCATCCGGGACATCTCACGGCGCTGCTCGGGCAGCACGAACGTGACGACCGTGCCGGACTCGCCGGCGCGCGCGGTGCGGCCACCGCGGTGCAGGTAGTCCTTGTGGTCGGTCGGCGGGTCGATGTTCACGACGAGGTCGAGACCGTCGATGTGGATACCGCGCGCGGCGACGTTCGTCGCGACCAGGGCGGTGACCTGGTCGGTGCGGAACTGGTCCAGCGTGCGGTTGCGCTGCGGCTGGCTCTTGCCACCGTGCAGCGCGGCGGCCCGGACGCCCTCGGACAGCAGCTTCTTCACCAGGCGGTCGGCGCCGCGCTTGGTGTCCACGAACATGATCACGCGCCCGGCGCGGGCGGCGACCCGGGTCACGGAGTCCTTCTTGTCCTGGTCGGTCACGTGGAACAGGTGGTGGTCCATCGTGGAGACCGCGCCGACGGAGGCGTCGACGGAGTGCGTCACCGGGTCGGTGAGGAAGCGGCGGACGAGCCGGTCCACGTTGCGGTCGAGGGTCGCGGAGAACAGCATCCGCTGCCCGTCCGGGTCGACCTGGTCGAGCAGCTTGGTGACCTGGGGCAGGAAGCCCATGTCGGCCATCTGGTCGGCCTCGTCCAGAACCGTGATCCGCACGTCGCCGAGCTTGGCGTCACCGCGCTGGATGAGGTCGGCGAGGCGGCCGGGGGTCGCGACGAGCACCTCGGCACCGCGCGCGAGGGTCTGCGCCTGGCGGCCGATGGACATACCGCCGACCACGGTGGCGATCCGCAGGTTCACGGCGGTCGCGTACGGGCTGAGCGAGTCGGTGACCTGCTGGGCCAGCTCACGGGTGGGGACGAGGACCATGGCGAGCGGGCGCTTGGGCTCCGCCCGGCGGCCCGCGGTACGGGCCAGCAGGGCCAGGCCGAAGGCCAGGGTCTTGCCGGAGCCCGTGCGGCCGCGGCCGAGGACGTCACGGCCGGCGAGCGCGTTGGGCAGCGTCGCGGCCTGGATCGGGAACGGCTCGGTGACGCCCTCGCGGGTCAGCGTGGCGAGCAGGCCGTTCGGCATGTCCAGCGCGTCGAAGGACTCGACGGGCGGCAGCGCGGGGGTCGTACTGACCGGCATCTCGAACTCGCCCTGGAGGGGAGCGGCGGCGGGCTTGCGGCCCTTGGACTGGCCGCCACGGGGCTGGCCGCCACGGGAGGACTGCGGGCCACGCGCGCGCGACGGGCGGGCGGAGCCGCCGTCGGCGGAGGACGAGCGGGCAGGGCGGGCTGAGCGGGTCATTCGGGGACCTTCCCTCAATGGGGTGGCACGCCCGAGAACAAGGACTTCGCATCGCGAGGCCGTCCGGGACGGACGGCGGCGGAAAAGCCTGGGCGCGCTGGTGCGGGGGCAACAATGGGGCCCGCACCCAGTGGTGCGGGCCCCATTGCGTTAATGCTCTATGCGTTACCCGGTCGAGTCATCGGGCCGAAAGGCCTTTCCATCGACCGGGCGGGCATCCGATCGTCAGGCAGCGACGATGTTCTCGGCCTGCAGGCCCTTCTGGCCCTGCGTGACGTCGAAGGAAACCTTCTGGCCCTCGAGCAGCTCACGGAAGCCGGAGGAGGCGATGTTCGAGTAGTGGGCGAAGACGTCCGGACCGCCGCCGTCCTGCTCGATGAAGCCGAAGCCCTTTTCAGCGTTGAACCACTTCACGGTGCCAGTAGCCATGTCTATCTCCTTGTGAATGGGATGGGCCCCACACCGGAATAGACCGGCAAAAACAAAAATGGCGCCTTCGGTTACAAAACCGTCAGGCGCACACGAGTTCATGGGTACCACAACTGCAACTTGCATAACCGTAACACACACAGGCGGTCCCCCGTAACCCCCACCGCCGCCCCGATCTCTCCGGGGCCCCGCCGCGGGCCGCCCGGCTACAGCTCCACGCCCTGCGCGCGGGCGTGCCGGTCCGCCGCTACCTCGGCCTCCGCCTCGTCGAGGTAGACCTCGCACACGAGCCGGCCGTCGGCGGTCAGATTGTGCTCCAGCTCCCAGAGGCTGACCTCGCCGCCGCCCTCCAGCAGGAACGCGTGCTCGTAGAAGCGGCACCACGTCGCGTCGCGCCCGGCGCCCCGCCGGCGCGGCTTGGTGATCAGCGCGATGTGGTGTCCCAGCGCCCCCTGGAGCAGCTCGCGCACCACCTCGCCGGGGCCGTCCGCGTTCTCCGCGCGGCGCAGCAGCCGACGCGCGTGGTCGGGCGAGGCGTCGCAGACGTACTCCCGGTGCGGGCGCGTGGGGCCCATGGCGAGCAGCAGCTCCTCCGCCAGCCAGGCGGGCAGCTCCTCCGCCTCGGTGCCGGGCCCGATGCCGCCGCCGATCCGCTCGTGCACCCGGCGCTCGGCCTGGTCCAGCGCCTCCTCCCGGGCGTAGACCTCGTACAGGAAGCGCTCGTCCGGCCCGGTGTCGTGCTCCAGCTCGTACAGCAGCCGGCTGCTGCCGTCGGAGAGCAGGAAGATGTGCCGGTAGGTGTTGCAGCGCAACGGCCGCGGCTCGTCGTTGCGCTGGCGGTAGGAGCGCAGCTCCGACTGGTGCATGAGCGCGGTCCGCAGCCGGTCGAGCAGCGGCTCGTCCAGCTCGAACCCGTTCTGCGCCCGCTTCAGCAGCTCCTCCACCTGGTCGGCGGGCGTCGGCTCGCCGCCGCCCACCCCGGCCCGCGTCTCGCCCGCGCCCTCACCCGCTCGCGAATGCTCCACGTCTCCGACCTCCCGACCTCGCCTCACCCACCCCGCGCACTTACCGTAGCGGCGCGAACACGCCTCGGGGACGGGAATTTCACTAACTGGGCGCGGTTCAACGGGGTTTCGGTCGGGAATAAGGGAAAAATGTCCGGGAAGGGGACGTACGCCCGGGCCGACCGCCAGGCCGCGCCACCCCCTCGCCATAACTCCCCGCCATACACAGGCAGTCACGCCTCTCGCCTGGCGGCGGATCTTCGACCGCGGGCCTCCTGCCGCCCGCGGGGGTGAGCGCCCCCCGGGCGCGTCCGCGAACGCCGGACGGGCCGGGGCGGGCCCAAAACGCCGGAGCGCCCCGCCCGGCAGGAACCGGACGGGGCGCTCGATCGCAGGTCAGGGGGCGTAACCCCGACCCGCATGCGGTAGGCCGTGTGGGACTCGAACCCACAACCAATGGATTAAAAGTCCACTGCTCTGCCAATTGAGCTAACGGCCCGCACCCCGCAGCATAGCCCGGACGACCGCCGGAGCCCGAGTCGTATACGCCGGGGCCGCGTCGGAGGTGGCGGAGGGGGCGCACGCAGAAGGGCCCGTACGGCACAAATGTGTCGTACGGGCCCTCAGATCAGCTGTGGCTATCAGCCGTTGCGCTTCCAGCGGGGCTTGTCGTCACGGCGGCCGAAGGAGCCGGTGGCGGTGCCGCCACCGCGGTGGTCGTCACGACGGCCGGCCGGACGGTCGCCACCGGAGCGGTAGCCACCGGTCGAGGGGCGGTCGTCACGACGGTCGCGGTTGAACGGGCGGTCGCCGCCGCCGGAGCGGAAGCCGCCACCGGAGGCCGGGCGGTCGCCGCCGGAGCGGAAGCCGCCGGAGGACGGACGGTCGTCACGGCGGAAGCCGCCACCGGAGCGGTCGTCACGACGGTCGTCGCGGCGGAAGCCGCCACCGGCGGGACGGTCATCGCGACGCTCGTCGCGACGGAAACCACCCGACGGGCGGTCGCCACCGGAACGGAAGCCACCGGAGGACGGACGGTCGTCACGGCGGAAACCACCGGACGGGCGGTCGTCGCGGCGGAAGCCGCCACCGGCGGGACGGTCGTCACGACGCTCGTCGCGACGGAAACCACCGGACGGGCGGTCGCCACCGGAACGGAAACCGCCGGAGGGACGGTCGTCACGGCGGAAGCCGCCACCGGAGCGGTCGTCACGACGGTCGCCACCGGAACGGAAGCCACCGGAGGGACGGTCGTCACGGCGGAACCCGCCGGAGCGGTCGTCGCGGCGGTCGTCACGGCGGAAGCCGCCCGAGGAACGGTCGTCGCGGCGCTCGTAGTTGCCACGCTCGTCGCGGGGAGTCGACGCGGACTGCGCGGGCACGGCGGCGGCCTCTTCGGCCTTGGCCTCGTTGGCGGCGGCCTCGGCCGCGGCGGCCACGGCGGCCTCCGGGTCCTCGCCACGCTCGCGGGCGGCGCGCGCCACGAGACGGTCGGCCTCCTCGCGCAGCTCGGTGGCACGGCGCTGGACGCGCTCCACCTGGCGGTTGAGGTCCTGGAGCTCGCGCTCGGCCTGCTTGGCGGCGTTGGCGGCGGAGTCGGCCTGGACCTCGGTGAGCGAACGCGCACCGGTGATCTTGGCGACGTCCTCGTCGAAGGCGCCGGCGCCACCGACGATGTGGCGCGAGGCGTCGACGCCCGCGTCCTCCATCAGACGGAAGATCTGCTTGCGCTGGTGCGGCAGGGCCAGGGAGACGACCGTGCCGGACTTGCCCGCGCGGGCCGTACGGCCGGAGCGGTGCAGGTAGTCCTTGTGGTCACCGGCGGGGTCGACGTTCAGCACGAGGTCGATGCCGTCGACGTGGATACCGCGCGCGGCGACGTCGGTGGCGACGAGGACGTTGACGTGACCGCCCTTGAAGTCCTCCAGCACCCGGGTACGCGCGCCCTGGGTCATGCCGCCGTGCAGCGCGTCGGCGCGGACCCCGGCGTCGAGCAGCTGCTCGGCGACGCGGTCGGCACCCAGCTGGGTGCGGACGAAGATGATCGTGCGGCCCTTGCGGGCGGCGATGGCGGCCGTGACCGGCGCCTTGTCCTTCGGCTTCACGACGAGGACGTGGTGCGTCATCGTGGTGACCGCGCCCTGGGCGGCGTCCACCTCGTGGGTGACGGGGTCGACCAGGTAGCGCTTGACGAGGGTGTCGATCTCGTTCTCCAGCGTCGCGGAGAACAGCAGACGCTGACCACCGGACGGGACCTGGTCGAGGATCTCGGTGACCTCGGGCAGGAAGCCCATGTCGGCCATCTGGTCGGCCTCGTCGAGGACGGTGACCTGGACCTGGTCGAGGGTGGCGGCACCGCGGTTGAGGATGTCGCGCAGTCGGCCCGGGGTGGCGACGAGGATGTCGACGCCGCGCTCCAGGGCGTAGATCTGGTTGCCCATCGACGTACCGCCGCAGACGACCTTCATCTTCAGGCCGAGCACGTCGCCGTACGGCTGGAGGGCGTCCGCGACCTGCATGGCCAGCTCACGGGTGGGGGTGAGGATCAGACCGCGGGGGCGCTTCTTCTCGGTGCGGCCGCCGGCCAGCTGGGACAGCAGCGGCAGACCGAAGGAGAGGGTCTTGCCGGAGCCGGTGCGGCCACGGCCGAGGATGTCCTTGCCGGCCAGGGCGTCCGGGATGGTCGCGGCCTGGATCGGGAAGGGGGCGGTCACGCCGTTCTGCGCGAGCTTGCGGACGATCGCGTCGTCCAGGCCGAGGGAACCGAAGGTGACCGTCGGCTCGGCGGGCTCGGCGGGCTCGGCGGCCTCGGTGTCGTCGGAGTCGGCGGCGATGTCGGTGTCGACATCGGCGACAGCGTCGGCGACGGGGGTCTGGGGGGTGGTGTCAGCGGCAGCCTCGACAACGATCTCGTCGTTCTCGGGCATGACGGTCTGCTCAGTGGAAATGGACATGCGAAATGCGAAACCTTCCGGAGTTTCGGCACGCGCCCAAGCTCCGTGTCGGCTTCACAAATGACCGCCTCGATGCGGTCAGCCACGGCAAGGTAAGGAACGCGCCACACGGCGCGCTTCTGTCAGGCGCCGGGCAAATGGGATCAAACGATCTACCACCATACGCACCCACCACCACATAGCGCAAGTCCCCTCCGGCGGACCCCCTCGAACAAGCACCCGAGTGCACTCCCGACACCCCCTCTGACCTGGCCTTTCTTCTCGGGACGGAATCTTCGGGCCTGGGCTACGAGGCCACCGGCCCCGCCTGCGGAGCCGGCTGCGGAGCGGGCGGGGTCGGCTCCGCGGGGGATGTCGGCGCGGGGGGCGAGGGCGGGGTGCTCGGCGGCTGCGAGGCCGGCTGGGACGACGCCGGGGGGCGGCCGGGCTGCGGCTGCGTGCCCGGCCCCGGGCCACCCGGCGGCTTGGGCCGCTCCCCCGGCTTGCCCGGCTTCCCCGCGGGCGGCGACGCCCCGGCCGACCCGGCGGACGGAGACGGAGAGGAGGACGCCGCGGACGCCCCCTTGGCCGCGGGGCTCCCGCTCGCGCCGTGCGGCACCTTCGCGCCCGGGCGGCCGGGCCGGCCGCCCGGCACCGACACACCGCCGTCCGGCTGGGTGCCGACCTCACGCTGCTTTCCCGAGCCCGACGGCGTCGCCCGGTCCGGGTCGCTCACGCTCATGCAGCCGCCGAGGGTCAGCGCCGCGACGGCCACGGCGGCGATACGGGTGAACGTCACGGCTGACGCCAGGGTCGGCATTGCGGGCATGAGCGGGACCGCCTTCGGGTCGCGGGGGGACAGGCCCCCTGCCCAACTGGCCCCGCCCCGCCCAGGACACGCGCGGCGCGCCGCCACCCGGCCGGCGCGCCGCCACCCGGCCGGCGCGCCGCCTCCCGCGACCGGCCCCGTCAGCCGTAACCGAGGGCGTGCAGCCGTTCGTCGTCGATCCCGAAGTGGTGTGCCACCTCGTGAACAACAGTCACTTCCGTCTCCTCCACGGCCTCTTCCCGGGTCGCGCACATCCTCAGCGTCGGCCCCCGGTAGATCGTGATGCGGTCCGGCAGCACCCCCGCGTACCACTCGCCACGCTCGGTCAGCGGCGTCCCCTCATAGAGGCCGAGCAGCTCCGGGTCCGCCGCCGGCGGCTCGTCCTCCACGAACACCGCGACGTTGTCCATCAGCCGCGTCAGCTCCGGCGGGATGCGGTCCAGGGCCTCGGCGACCAGTTCCTCGAACTCCTCGCGCGTCATCTCCAGCACGCTCGCCATTGTCCGCCAACGGTGCGCCGGGCGCTGTACCTCGGCGGGCACTTCCGGCGATCTCCCGAGCCGCCCGCGCCCCCGCCCCGCGCCCCCGGCCGGGACCCGCCGCGAGGCCCTAGGGAAACCGTTTTGGCGTTCCCTCCCTCCATCCCATATGCTTCTCACGTCCCCGACGCGCTGCAAAGCGCCCAGGTGGGTCATCAGCCCTCATCGTCTAGTGGCCCAGGACGCCGCCCTTTCAAGGCGGTAGCACGGGTTCGAATCCCGTTGGGGGCACGCAATACCGTGTGCGAGACTAGTGCTCGCACATTGCAAGGTCCTGTGGAGCAGTTTGGAGTGCTCGCCACCCTGTCAAGGTGGAGGCCGCGGGTTCAAATCCCGTCAGGACCGCTGCGGCTCGCGAGAGCCGCGTGGCTGGGTAGCTCAGTTGGTACGAGCGATCGCCTGAAAAGCGATAGGTCGCCGGTTCGACCCCGGCCCCAGCCACGGTGAGGCCCCCATCTTCGATGGGGGCCTCGGTTTTTTCCGGGTGCGTCCCGGGACCTTTCGAGGCGAGCCCCGGGCCCCACACAGCGCCGGCTCCGCCACGCAAGGTACTCACGGCCGGCTACCACTGCCCCGCTGGTCCCGTTCCCCGGCCGGGGCCTCGGTTTTTTCCGGGTGCGTCCCGGGACCTTTCGGGGCGAGCCCCGGGCCCCGCCCGCCGTTGCCGCCTGCGGCGAGCGTCCTGCGGGCGCGTCCTCGAACGCCGGACGGGCTTGATGTGGCTGGGCTCAGCCGAAAGCAGCCCGCTGGGGCCACCTCCCATCCGCCGGACAGCCCCGCCGGTAAATGCGTTCGCCGCTTCGCGACCGCTGGTGCGATCCTGGACTCCGTATGTCTACGCAGCCTGCCTCCGCCACCGCCGCCGGCCTCGCCGCCCGCCTGCCCGAGCTGACGCTGCGCGATCAGCAGCGGCTGGGCCGCCGGCTCGACGGCGCGCGCCGCATCCGTAAGCCCGAAGCCCGAACGGCCGTACTGGCCGAGATCGCGGCCGACCTCGACACCGCGGAACTGCGCGTCGCGAACCGCCGCGCGGCCGTGCCCGAGATCACCTACCCCGAACAGCTGCCGGTCAGCCAGAAGAAGGACGAGATCCTCGCGGCGATCCGCGACCACCAGGTCGTGATCGTCGCGGGCGAGACCGGCTCCGGCAAGACCACCCAGATCCCGAAGATCTGTCTGGAGCTGGGCCGGGGGGTCAAGGGCCTCATCGGCCACACCCAGCCGCGCCGGATCGCCGCGCGCACCGTGGCGGAGCGGGTCGCCGAGGAGCTGCGCACGCCGCTCGGCGAGGCGGTCGGCTGGAAGGTCCGCTTCACCGACCAGGTCGGCGGCGAGACGCTCGTGAAGCTGATGACCGACGGCATCCTGCTCGCCGAGATCCAGACGGACCGCGAGCTGCGCCAGTACGACACGATCATCATCGACGAGGCGCACGAGCGCAGCCTCAACATCGACTTCATCCTGGGCTATCTCGCCCAGCTGCTGCCCCGCCGCCCGGACCTCAAGGTCGTCATCACCTCGGCGACGATCGACCCGGAGCGCTTCTCCCGGCACTTCGGCGACGCCCCGATCGTGGAGGTCAGCGGGCGTACGTTCCCGGTCGAGGTGCGCTACCGGCCGCTGCTGGAGGAGGACTCCAGCGACCCCGACCGCGATCAGGTCACCGCGATCTGTGACGCCGTCGACGAGCTGCAGCGCGAGGGCGAGGGCGACATCCTGGTCTTCCTCTCCGGCGAGCGGGAGATCCGGGACACCGCCGACGCGCTGGAGAAGAAGTTCACCCGCGCCGGAGGCGCCGTCGGCCGCGGCACCGAGGTGCTGCCGCTGTACGCGCGGCTGTCGCACGCCGAGCAGCACCGGGTCTTCCAGCGCCACTCGGGCCGCCGCATCGTGCTCGCGACGAACGTGGCGGAGACGTCGCTGACCGTGCCGGGCATCCGGTACGTCATCGACCCGGGCGCGGCCCGCATCTCGCGCTACAGCCACCGCACCAAGGTGCAGCGGCTGCCGATCGAGCCGGTCAGCCAGGCGAGCGCCAATCAGCGCAAGGGCCGCTGCGGCCGTACCTCGGACGGCATCTGCATCCGGCTCTACTCCGAGGACGACTTCCTCTCCCGGCCGGAGTTCACCGACGCGGAGATCCTCCGGACGAACCTGGCCTCCGTCATCCTCCAGATGACCGCCGCCGGCCTCGGGGACATCGAGAAGTTCCCGTTCATCGATCCGCCGGACCGGCGCAACATCAAGGACGGTGTCGACCTCCTCCAGGAGCTGGGGGCGATCGACCCCAAGGAGAAGGACCCCAAGAAGCGGCTCACCCCGCTCGGCCGCAAGCTCTCGCAGCTGCCGCTGGACCCCCGGCTGGCCCGGATGGTCCTGGAGGCCGACCGCAACGGCTGTGCGCGCGAGGTCATGGTCATCGCCGCCGCGCTGTCCATCCAGGACCCGCGCGAGCGGCCCTCGGAGAAGCAGCAGCAGGCGGACCAGCAGCACGCCCGGTTCAAGGACGAGACGAGCGACTTCCTCGCCTTCCTGAACCTGTGGCGCTATGTGCGCGAGCAGCAGAAGACGCTGTCGTCCTCGGCCTTCCGCCGGATGTGCAAGTCGGAGTTCCTGAACTATCTGCGGATACGCGAATGGCAGGACATCTACAGCCAGCTGCGTACGGTCGCCAAGACGATGGGCATCCAGTTCGCGGAGGGCGACGCGGCGCCCGATCACATCCATCAGTCGCTGCTGGTGGGCCTGCTGTCCCATATCGGTCTCAAGGACACCGAGAAGAACGAATACCTCGGTGCCCGCAACGCGAAGTTCGCGGCGTTCCCCGGCTCGGCGCTCTTCAAGAAGCCGCCGCGCTGGATCATGTCGGCGGAGCTGGTGGAGACCTCGCGGCTGTGGGCCCGGGTCAACGCGAAGATCGAGCCGGAGTGGGTCGAGCCGCTCGCCCAGCACCTGGTGAAGCGCACGTACAGCGAGCCGCACTGGGAGCAGAAGCAGGCGGCCGTGATGGCCTACGAGCGGGTGACGCTGTACGGCGTGCCGATCGTGGCCCAGCGGAAGGTGAACTACGGGCGGATCGACCCGGAGACCAGCCGTGATCTCTTCATCCGCAACGCCCTGGTCGAGGGCGACTGGCGGACCCATCACCAGTTCTTCCACGACAACCGCAAACTGCTCGGCGAGGTCGAGGAGTTGGAGCACCGCGCCCGGCGTCGCGACATCATGGTCGACGACGAGACGCTCTTCGACTTCTACGACCAGCGGCTGCCCGAGCACGTGGTGTCGGGCGCGCATTTCGACTCCTGGTGGAAGCACAAGCGGCGCGAGGAGCCGGAGCTGCTCAATTTCGAGCACTCCATGCTCATCAACGAGAACGCCGAGGCGGTCACCAAGGACGACTATCCGGATTCCTGGCGGCAGGGCCGGCTGAAGTTCAAGGTGACGTACCAGTTCGAGCCGGGCGCGGACGCGGACGGCGTCACCGTGCACGTACCGCTCCAGGTGCTCAACCAGGTCTCGGCCGAGGGCTTCGACTGGCAGATCCCCGGGCTGCGCGAGGATCTGGTGACCGAGCTGATCCGTTCGCTGCCCAAGCCGATCCGGCGGAACTACGTCCCGGCGCCGAACTACGCCAAGGCGTTCCTCGACCGGGCCGTGCCGCTGCAGGAGCCGCTGGCCACGACGCTGACGCGGGAGCTGCAGCGGATGGTGGGCGTACGGATGGAGCCGGAGGACTTCGACTTCGGCAAGGTCCCCGACCACCTGAAGATCACTTTCCGGATCATCGACGAGCGCAAGCGGAAGATCGCGGAGGACAAGGACCTGGAGGCGCTGCGGATCCGGCTCAAGCCGAAGACGCAGGCCGCGATCACCAAGGCCTTCGAGCAGACCGCCGTGACCACCGGCGAGCCGGGCGCCCCGCGCGGCCCGGAGCAGCGCTCGGGGCTGACCCGGTGGACGATCGGGACGCTGCCGCGCACCTTCGAGACCCGGCGGGCGGGTCAGCCGGTGAAGGCGTACCCGGCGCTGGTGGACGAGGGCGCCTCGGTGGCGGTGCGGCTCTTCGACACCGAGCCGGAGCAGCGTGAGGCGATGTGGGCGGGCACCCGGCGGCTCATCCTGCTCAATCTGCCGTCCAACCCCGCGAAATTCGCCCAGGACAAGCTGAACAATCAGCAGAAGCTCGCCCTGTCGCGGAATCCGCACGGCTCCATCCAGGCCCTCTTCGACGACTGCGTCTCCGGTGCCGCCGACAAGCTGATCGCGGTGCACGGCGGGCCCGCGTGGGACGAGGAGTCCTTCCGCAAGCTCTTCGACGCGGTGCGGGCGGACATCGTGGACGCGACGCTGGACGCCGTCCGCAAGGTGCGGGAGGTGCTGGCCGCCTGGCAGGCGTGCGAGCGCCGGCTGAAGGACACCAAGTCCCTCGTCCTCGTCCCGTCCCTCACGGACGTCAAGGAGCAGCTGGCCGACCTCGTACGGCCCGGGTTCGTGACCGCCCACGGTGTACGCCGGCTGCCGGACCTGCTGCGGTACCTGGTGGCGGTGGACCGGCGGCTGACCCAACTGCCCACCAACGCCGAACGGGACCGCACCCGGATGGCGAAGGTGCACGAGATGCGCGACGAGTACCTCTGGCTCCTGGAACAGTTCCCCAAGGGGCGGCCGGTGCCGCAGGAGGCGCGGGACATCCGCTGGATGATCGAGGAGCTGCGGGTCAGCTACTTCGCCCACGCGCTGGGCACGGCCCATCCGGTGTCGGACAAGCGGATCGTGAAGGCGATCGACGCGCTGGCGCCGTAGGCCGGGGTTGCCGGTCCGAACCCCTCTCCGGGTGGCCGTCCGGGCCCTTCGGACGGTGCTTCGGACCGGGCCCGCGGATTCACCCCCGATCGGGTTCGACCGCACCCCCTGACCTGCTGTAGAGTCTTGCTTCGCAGCACCGCGAAGGCGGGAAAGCAAAGCAAGGTCCTGTGGAGCAGTTTGGAGTGCTCGCCACCCTGTCAAGGTGGAGGCCGCGGGTTCAAATCCCGTCAGGACCGCATCAAGGTAAGGCCCGTACTCGTCACGAGTGCGGGCCTTGCCGCTTGTGTGGCCCGTACTCATTACGAGTGCGGGCCTTGCTGCTTGTGGCCCGTACTCGTCACGAGTGCGGGCCTTACTGCTTGTGGCCCGGATTCCCCCAGGGATTCCGGGCTTCTTGCGTTCGACCTTGACGGCGACACGTGCCAGGGGTACCCGTAGCAGTGGAGGAGGTGCCGCACTCCATGACGAGGACCCGGACCGGAGCCGAGCGGACCGAGCGCATCCGGCACGAGACGAGGGCGCTGTTGCGCGCCCATCTCTCGGCCGCCTCGGGGTACCGCCACCTGACCAGACACTGCCCGGTGTGCCACCGGCTCCTGCGGCTCGCCCAGGAGGCCGGCGGCGGGGCGGGCGAGGAGACCCCCGTGCGGGCCGGGGGCGGGCCCGAGGGGGCCACCGAGCGCGACCCGGAGCGTGCTGCCGAACGGGCGGCGGGCGCCGGGGCCGAAAGTCCCTCTTTTCGGTGACCAACGGCGGCTGCCGGAGCGGCAGTCGAATGCCAGGGTGGAAGCCGGGTTTCTCTACCGCAGCCGCACGGTGAGTGACAAGCACGTCGCGATGTGACAGGAGTCACCGAAAGAGTTTCCGGAGTGAGGGAACTTACCCCCTGCCTACACCCGGTCAATTTAATATGTGCAATTGCACCACCCCCCGAATGGGGGGCGCCTCTCCCGGGTCTTCCGCCCGGGGTTCCGCCGGACTTCACCGGGCCCCGTCGTGATCGAGCCCCCGGGGCCCCAGGGCTCCGCCACGGCTCCGCGACCCCCGCCCCCCCGTGTGCCTCCACGGGCCGCCTCTCCGGGGACGGTCGGGCCGGGCCGGCGGCGGGCATAAAAAAGATCGCGCTGGACCCGGCGGAGTCCAGCGCGATCGACGACGCACCCAAGTCGGTGGGCATGGGGCCTGTTGGGGCAGGCGTCCAGTCGTTTACAGCCAGGTGGTGCTTGGGCGAAAGCCGGGTTGGGGGCCCCGGAAATCGCCCGGTTATGCCTTTGTTCAGGCCTCGCTACGCTGCTGCGGAATGCCCGCCAGCAGCGCGCGGACCTCCGCTTCGCGGTATCGCCGGTGTCCTCCGAGCGTGCGGATGGACGTGAGCTTGCCTGCCTTGGCCCAGCGGGTGACCGTCTTCGGGTCCACGCGGAACATCGTGGCAACCTCAGCCGGGGTCAGCAGCGGCTCGGCATCAGGGGTGCGAGCGGTCATGAGCGGCCTCCTCGGGAGAACCGAACCATCACGTCGGTTCTTTCCTCTAAATTCTGCACCTTGACCCGCGTTGCCCGAAATGGCGGACGCGGGCCGAGTCGGTTATAGGACGAACGGCTTGTCCTCGGCACTACAACTACACCATCTGTCCAGCCACGTCGGCCAAACCGATGGAATTGCCCTCTCAGGTGTTCAACCTCGACGGAACCCGATGGACCATGTCATAGCGGACAGTCACGCCGCCGTGACGATCAGTCACAGCGGGATCAGGGGTCACCAGACCCGTCAATGGGGGCAATACCGAGCTATCCGCCCATACTTGGACGGAAGGAGTCCTTCCCGGACTCCTTGTCCTATTTTGCCACGAGGGTGGGCGATGGGCGCAAGACCTGACGTAAGTGCGTTAGGTCACGGTTGCCGCAATGGCCCGGATCGGGACCTAGGTCCTACCGCACGGGTCCCAGCCATCTCCAGACGTCCCAGCAGCCCCGGCAGTTCCCGCTTTATGGATTCTCAGTTGGCGTATTGCCGATCCCGCACGGCGCGCCAGCGCTCGGTGAGCCGCTCGTACGCCGCGCCCGCCCGCGCACCGTCCCCGTCCCGCAACGCCGCCAGCCCCTCCGCCGTATCGGCGGCGGAGTGATCGTCGGCGAGCCGGGGCTCGGGCACCAGATGGACCAGCCCGCCGTAGTCCAGCTCCACCAGGGAGCGCGGATGGAATTCCTCCAGCCAGCGCCCCACTTCCACCAGGCCGTCGATCAGCGGCCCTTCCTCGATGGCGTCCTTGAGCGTGCGCAGGGCCCGCGCCACCCGCCGCCGGGCCTGCACCATGGGCGTGCGGTAGCGCAGGACCGGCGCCGGCCGGGCCGTGGGGCCGGGCTCGTCCTTGGCGTACTCGCGCTCCTCGTCGGCGAAGAGCACGAACCAGCGCAGCGGCACCTGCCAGGTCGCGGTCTTGATCCACGGGCGGGCGTCCGGGTTGCGCTCCTGCCAGCGCGCGTAGTCCGCCGCCGCCTGTCCCCGGACCACCGGCGGCAGCACGGCGTCCAGGACGGGCGGGGGAAACCGCTCGGCCAGCTCCTCCAGCGCGAGCCAGCCGCGCAGCCGGGTCCGCCAGGGGCAGACGCACAGCACGCCGTCCTGGAGGGCGATGAAGGCGTCACCGCTCTCGTGCACCGGGACGGGCACGGGCGGGGTGGGCAGCAAGTCGGCCAGCGACCGGCGCAGTTCGTCCTGGGCGCCGGGGAGCTTTCCGCGCCGCGCGTAGCGCACCCAGTGCGTACGCTCCGGCTCGGGGAACGCGCCGAGCGGTTCGTAGACCCGTAGGTAGGCCGCGTACGGGACCGTCACCGATGACGCCAGTCGCAACGCTCGCTCCCTCAAGCCGAAGGACACCCGGGGAGCGCCGGTGACCTCCCCGTACCGCCCAGATCGTCCCATGTCGCCGGAGCCCGGGAGAGTGATCCTCCGCACCACACCGATCAGCCGGGCCGGGAGGTCTTACTCTCTTGCCAACCGGCCCTCCCCCACCCCTCGGAGGGCGACCTCCGCGACATATGGAGTCACCACAGTGACTGACGTACGTCCCACCTCCCACGCCGAAGGCGTACTGCACACCCTGTTCCACTCGGACCAGGGTGGACACGAGCAGGTCGTGCTCTGCCAGGACCGCGAGAGCGGCCTGAAGGCCGTCATCGCCCTGCACTCCACCGCCCTGGGCCCGGCGCTCGGCGGTACCCGCTTCTACCCGTACGCCTCCGAGGCGGAGGCGGTGCGGGACGCGCTCAATCTGTCGCGCGGTATGTCGTACAAGAACGCGCTGGCGGGGCTCGACCACGGTGGCGGTAAGGCCGTGATCATCGGCGATCCCGATCTGATCAAGACCGAGCAACTCCTGCTTGCCTACGGTCGCTTCGTGGCCTCCCTCGGTGGGCGTTATGTCACGGCTTGCGATGTGGGCACCTACGTCCAGGACATGGACGTGATCGCCCGGGAGAACCGCTGGACCACCGGCCGCTCCCCCGAGAACGGCGGCGCCGGCGACTCCTCCGTCCTCACCGCCTTCGGTGTCTTCCAGGGCATGCGCGCCGCCGCGCAGAGCCAGTGGGGCGAGCCGACGCTGCGCGGCCGCCGGGTCGGCGTCGCGGGCGTCGGGAAGGTCGGCCACCACCTCGTCGAGCACCTGGTGGAGGACGGTGCCGAGGTCGTGATCACGGATGTCCGCACGGACGCCGTGGAGCGGATCACCGCCCGTCACCCGCAGGTCACCTCCGTCGTCGACGCCGACGTGCTGATCCGTACGCCGCTCGACGTCTACGCCCCCTGTGCCCTCGGCGGCGCGCTGAACGACGAGACGGTGGCCGCCCTCACCGCCACCGTCGTCTGCGGCGCGGCCAACAACCAGCTCGCCCACCCCGGCGTCGAGAAGGACCTCGCCGATCGCGGCATCCTCTACGCCCCGGACTACGTGGTGAACGCGGGTGGCGTGATCCAGGTCGCGGACGAGCTGCACGGCTTCGACTTCGACCGGGCGAAGGCCAAGGCGACGAAGATCTTCGACACGACGGCCGCCATATTCGAGCGCGCCAAGGCGGACGGCATCCCGCCGGCGGCGGCCGCGGACCGGCTCGCCGAGCAGCGGATGGCGGAGGCCCGCGCCGCCGCACGGGGCTGACCGCTCTCCGGCCCGCCGGCCAAGATCGGCCGGACAGGTTGTCGGGGCCCGCACAGCGGTCCCCACAGACCCGCCGTTCGGAGGTGGTGAGGGAGAGATCTCTCACCACCCCTCGGCGGGTCGGCGCACAAGACACGTTAAAATCGCAGCTGACCAGCGGGGACGGGGCTCCTTGCGGGTTGTGCTCCGTGCCACGTCATGCGGGCGACGTACCGTATGGCCGCGGAAGCAGGTACCGTTGAAGCCCTACAGGCCGGACTTCCCAACGGGAGTCCGCTCTGACTCATGAACGTGAACGCGTTGACTCTGGGGCCGTCGAGCCCCGTCACTGAGGGGGTCGAGCCATGGGGCGCGGCCGGGCCAAGGCCAAGCAGACAAAGGTCGCCCGCCAGCTGAAGTACAACAGCGGCGGGACCGACCTCTCACGTCTGGCCAATGAGCTGGGCGCATCGCCGGCGAAGCAGCCGCTGCCAAGCGAGCCGCTCGAAAAGGACGATGAGCTGGACGACGATCCGTACGCGCAGTACGCCGATCGTTACAACGGCGAAGAGGACGAGGACGAGCAATCGTCCGAGACCTATCGTCGCCGCGCTTGACGCCATAACTCCCACTGACCCGGTCCGGGGCATGCCCCGGACCGGGTTCTGTGCTGCCTGTTGCCTGTCCGGCGGATCAGTGCGGACCAGCGGGCTTGATCTGGCCGAGGCCGGCCACACCAAGCCCGTCCGGGGCACCTCCCAGCGGTGGCCGAGGGAGTTCGAGGACGCGCCCGCAGGGCGCTCGCCGCCGCAGGCGGCAACGACGGGCCCGCCGCAGGCCGACGGGCCCGGACCGGTCAGCTCGAATAGTCCCCGGTCAGCACCACCGGCTCGGCGCCCTCGGCGCGCTCGGTGATCTCTCCCGCGACCCAGGACTCCACGCCCCGGTCGGCGAACGTCGTCAGGGCCACGTCCACGGACTCCTGCGGCACGACGGCGATCATGCCGACGCCCATGTTCAGGGTCTTCTCCAGCTCCCGCCGCTCCACGCCGCCGAGCTGTCCCACCAGGTCGAACACGGCGCCCGGGGCCCAGGTCGAACGGTCGACCGTCGCATGCAGCCCGGCCGGGATCACCCGGGCCAGGTTGTTGGCGAGACCGCCGCCGGTGATGTGCGAGAAGGCGTGCACCTCGGCCGTGCGGGTGAGGGCGAGACAGTCCAGCGAGTAGATCTTGGTGGGCTCCAGCAGCTCCTCGCCGAGGGTGCGGCCGAACTCCGGAACCTCGCGGTCCAGCTCCCAGCCGGCCCGGTCGAAGAGCACATGGCGGACCAGCGAGTACCCGTTCGAGTGAAGACCGGACGACGCCATCGCGATGACGGCGTCACCCTTTCGAATGAGGTCGGCGCCCAGGACCCGGTCGGCCTCGACCACGCCCGTGCCGGCACCGGCCACGTCGAAGTCGTCGGCCGCCAGCAGCCCCGGGTGCTCGGCGGTCTCGCCGCCGACGAGGGCGCAGCCCGCGAGGACACAGCCCTCGGCGATGCCCTTGACGATGGCCGCGACCCGCTCCGGGTAGACCTTGCCGACGCAGATGTAGTCGGTCATGAAGAGCGGCTCGGCGCCGCACACCACCAGGTCGTCCACGACCATGCCGACCAGGTCGTGGCCGATGGTGTCGTAGACGCCCATCCGGCGGGCGATGTCGACCTTCGTACCGACGCCGTCGGTCGCGGAGGCGAGCAGCGGGCGCTCGTACCGCTTGAGAGCGCTGGCGTCGAAGAGGCCGGCGAAGCCGCCCAGGCCGCCGACGACCTCCGGACGGGTGGCCTTCTTCACCCACTTCTTCATGAGCTCGACGGCGAGATCGCCGGCTTCGATGTCGACGCCCGCGCTCGCGTAGCTGGCACCGGTGCCCGGCTGCGAAGCGGCCTCAAGAGATTCAGCAGGCATAGCTGGGTACTTTCGTGTCGCGTTCGGTACTACGGGAGGCGTTACGGGCGTCGGAGCGCGTCGGCGGCGTCGGTGCCACCGGCCAGCTCCGACTCCAGCAGCTGCTTGCCCAGCAGCTCGGGGTCGGGCAGCGGCATCGGGTACTCGCCGTCGAAGCAGGCGCGGCAGAGGTTCGGCTTGGCGATGGTGGTCGCCTCGATCATGCCGTCGATGGAGATGTACGCGAGCGAGTCCGCGCCCAGCGACTTGCCGATCTCCTCGACCGTCATGCCGTTGGCGATCAGCTCGGCCCGGGTGGCGAAGTCGATGCCGAAGAAACACGGCCACTTCACCGGGGGCGACGAGATCCGGATGTGGACCTCGGCGGCACCGGCCTCACGGAGCATCCGGACCAGAGCGCGCTGGGTGTTGCCGCGGACGATGGAGTCGTCGACGACCACGAGGCGCTTGCCGCGGATGACTTCCTTGAGCGGATTGAGCTTGAGCCGGATGCCGAGCTGGCGGATGGTCTGGCTCGGCTGGATGAAGGTCCGGCCGACGTAGGAGTTCTTGACCAGGCCCGTGCCGTACGGGATGCCGCTGGCCTCCGCGTAGCCCACGGCGGCAGGGGTGCCGGACTCCGGGGTCGGTATCACCAGATCGGCCTCGACCGGGGCCTCGGCGGCGAGCTTGCGGCCCATCTCCACGCGGGAGAGATAGACGTTGCGGCCCGCGATGTCGGTGTCGGGGCGCGCGAGGTAGACGTATTCGAAGACGCAGCCCTTGGGCTTCGCCTCGGCGAAGCGGGAGGTCCGTACGCCGTTCTCGTCGATGGCGACCAGCTCGCCGGGCTCGACCTCGCGTACGAAGGAGGCGCCGCAGATGTCCAGGGCGGCGGTCTCGGAGGCCACCACCCAGCCGCGCTCCAGCCGGCCGAGGACCAGCGGGCGGATGCCCTGCGGATCACGGGCCGCGTACAGGGTGTGCTCGTCCATGAAGACGAGGGAGAAGGCGCCCTGTACGTCGGGGAGGACCTTGGCGGCCGCTTCCTCGATGGTCAGCGGCTTGCCGTCGGCGTCGGTCTGGCCCGCGAGGAGCGCGGTGACCAGGTCGGTGTCGTTGGTCGCCGCGACCTGGGTGGCCCTGCCGTTCTCCCGGGGGAGGGCGGCGACCATCTCGGCGAGCTGGGCGGTATTGACCAGGTTGCCGTTGTGACCGAGGGCGATGGAGCCGTTGGCGGTCGCCCGGAAGGTCGGCTGCGCGTTCTCCCACACCGAGGCTCCGGTGGTGGAGTAGCGGGCATGTCCGACCGCGATATGGCCCTGGAGGGAGCCGAGGGAGGTCTCGTCGAAGACTTGGGAGACAAGTCCCATGTCCTTGAAAACGAGGATCTGGGAGCCGTTGCTCACAGCGATACCCGCGGACTCCTGTCCACGGTGCTGCAATGCATACAGTCCGAAATAGGTGAGTTTGGCGACCTCTTCACCCGGAGCCCAGACACCGAAGACGCCACAAGCGTCCTGGGGGCCCTTCTCACCGGGGAGCAGGTCGTGGCTGAGTCGTCCGTCACCACGAGGCACAAGGTAAGTCTATTGCAGGTACGCGGTTCATCCGAACCGGGGACGAGGGGTTATGGCTCACACCACGCACAGCCACTCGACGCGTACGCGCGATGACCGTTCGGGGGCCTTTTCCCGCGTTTCCCGGCAGGGATTTCCCGGCGCTTTTTCCGGGGCCCCTCCCCCACTTTCCCCCGCTTTCCGCTGTTTTCCCCCGGCGGCCCCGGGAACGCCTTCGGATCAGCCCAGCAACGGCAGTTGCGCGGAGATGTCCGCGCGCTCCCCGCTCGCGGAAACGAGCGCGTGATCGAGGGCCGTGGCCCAGTCGGTACGGCCGGTCGCGAGGCGGACCCAGGTGAGGGCATCGGTCTCGACGACGTTGGGCGGGGTGCCCCGGGTGTGCTTGGGCCCTGCCACACACTGGACCACCGCAAAAGGCGGAATCCGGACTTCCACCGAACCGCCCGGTGCCTTGGTCGCGAGCCCGTCCGCCAACAGCCGCACACAGGTGGCCAACGCCTGCCGGTCGTAGGGGATCTCGGTGCCCAGCGCGGCGGCCAGATCGTCGGTGTGGACGGTCAGTTCGACACACCGGGTGACGATCAGATCGTCCAGGCGCATCGCGCCGACCCGGGCCGCGACGAGCCGGTCACCGGCGGCCGGGAGGGTGATCTCGGTGAAGCGGGTGGCGGTGCGGTCCAGGAGTTCGAGCGGCTCGCCGCCGGCGGCCGCCTCGTGGGCCGCCTCGTCGACCTTTCCCGCGAACGCGCGTGTGGCGAACGCCCAGTCGACCAGGGCGACTTCGTGGCGCTCGGGGGCGGGGGCCTCGATGCTGCGGCTGACGTTGTCGGTGACGCTCGCGATGTGCGCGGCCAGCTCGCGGACCGTCCAGTCGCCGAGCCGGGTCGGCAGCGCCAGCTGTTCGGCGCTCAGCCCCGCCACCGCCTCGCGCACGTTCCGGAACTGCGCGAGGACGGCGGCGCGGGTCTTGGCGGGGTCGTAGCTGCGGGCACGGGGTTTGCGCGGGGCGGAAGGCATGTTCCGACCCTAATCCGTGGGGGTGGGGCGGGTGGCCGATTGCGCCGAAGGCGGCCCGCCCCCGCAGGGACGGACCGCCTTCGTGAAGCCCGGGAACGGACGGGATCAGACGAGCAGCGCCGGGATCGTCGTCTCGTGCGCCTCGCGCAGCTCGGCCAGCGGAATGCTGAACTGGCCCTGCACATCGATCTCTTGGCCGTCGACGACACCCACGCGCGTGGCGGGCAGCCCGCGCGCGCCGCACATGTCGGTGAACCGCAGCTCCTCGCTGCGCGGCACCGAGACCAGCGCCCGGCCGGCCGACTCCGAGAAGAGGAAGACGAACGGGTCCATGCCCTCGGGGACGACGATCCGGGCACCCTTGCCGCCGCGCAGGCACGACTCGACGAGGGCCTGGATCAGCCCGCCGTCGGACAGGTCGTGCGCCGCGTCGGCCATGCCGTCGCGGGAGGCCGAGATGAGGATCTCGCCCAGCAGCTTCTCGCGGTCCAGGTCGACCTTGGGCGGCAGACCGCCGAGGTGGTCGTGGATCACCTGGGACCAGGCGGAGCCGCCCAGTTCCTCCGCCGTGTCGCCCAGCAGGTAGAGCAGCTGGCCCTCCTCGGCGAAGGCGATCGGCGTACGGCGCTCGACGTCGTCGATGACACCGAGCACCGCGACCACCGGGGTGGGGTGGATGGCCGTCTCGCCGGTCTGGTTGTACAGCGAGACGTTTCCGCCGGTCACCGGGGTGCCCAGGGCCAGGCAGCCGTCGGCCAGACCACGGGTGGCCTCGGCGAACTGCCACATGACGGCCGGGTCCTCGGGCGAACCGAAGTTCAGGCAGTTGGAGATGGCCAGCGGCCGCGCCCCGGAGGCGGCGACGTTGCGGTACGACTCGGCCAGCGCCAGCTGTGCGCCCGTGTACGGGTCGAGCTTGGTGTAGCGGCCGTTGCCGTCGGTGGCGACGGCGACACCGAGGTTGGTGTCCTCGTCGATGCGGACCATGCCCGAGTCCTCGGGCTGCGAAAGGATCGTGTTGCCCTGGACGAACCGGTCGTACTGGTCGGTGATCCAGGACTTGGAGGCCTGGTTCGGGGAGGAGACGACCTTCAGGACCTGCGCGCGCAGCTCCTCGGCCGTGGCCGGCCGGGGCAGCTTGTTCGCGTCGTCGGCCTGCAGGGCGTCCTGCCAGTCGGGGCGGGCGTACGGGCGCTCGTAGACCGGGCCCTCGTGCGCCACCGTGCGCGGCGGTACGTCCACGATCTGCTCGCCGTGCCAGAAGATCTCCAGCCGTTCGCCGTCGGTGACTTCACCGATGACGGTGGCGATGACGTCCCACTTCTCGCAGATCTCCATGAAGCGGTCGACCTTGCCGGGCTCGACGACCGCGCACATGCGCTCCTGCGACTCGCTCATGAGGATTTCCTCGGGCGAGAGGGAGGAGTCGCGCAGCGGCACGGTGTCCAGCTCGACGCGCATGCCGCCCGAACCGGCGCTGGCCAGCTCGCTGGTGGCGCAGGACAGCCCGGCGCCGCCGAGGTCCTGGATGCCGTCGACGAGGTCCTCGCGGAAGATCTCCAGGGTGCACTCGATGAGGAGCTTCTCCTGGAACGGGTCGCCGACCTGCACGGCGGGGCGCTTGGCGGGCTTCGAGTCGTCGAACGTCTCGGAGGCCAGGACGGAGACGCCGCCGATGCCGTCGCCGCCGGTGCGGGCGCCGTAGAGGATGACCTTGTTGCCGGCGCCGGAAGCCTTGGCGAGGTGGATGTCCTCGTGCTTCATCACACCGACGCACAGGGCGTTGACCAGCGGGTTGCCCTGGTAGCAGGCGTCGAAGACGACCTCGCCGCCGATGTTGGGCAGGCCCAGGCAGTTGCCGTAGCCGCCGATGCCCGCGACGACGCCCGGCAGGACGCGCTTGGTGTCCGGGTGGTCGGCCGCGCCGAACCGCAGCGGGTCCATGACGGCGACCGGGCGGGCGCCCATCGCGAGGATGTCGCGGACGATGCCGCCGATGCCGGTGGCCGCGCCCTGGTAGGGCTCGATGTACGAGGGGTGGTTGTGCGACTCGACCTTGAAGGTGACCGCGTACCCCTGGCCCACGTCGACGACGCCCGCGTTCTCGCCGATGCCGACGAGCATGGCGTCGTTGGCGGGGACCTTCTCGCCGAACTGCCGCAGATGGACCTTGCTGCTCTTGTACGAGCAGTGCTCGGACCACATGACGGAGTACATGGCGAGTTCGGCGCCGGTCGGGCGGCGGCCGAGGATCGCGCGGATGCGCTCGTACTCGTCCGGCTTCAGGCCGAGTTCGGCCCACGGCTGGTCGGTGTCGGGCGTCTCGCCCGCGTGCTTGACGGTGTCGAGGGTCATCA
This sequence comes from Streptomyces sp. NPDC042259, assembly GCF_055582085.1. Lineage (NCBI taxonomy): Bacteria > Bacillati > Actinomycetota > Actinomycetes > Kitasatosporales > Streptomycetaceae > Streptomyces > Streptomyces sp. NPDC042259. Next base: position 55,166 of record NZ_JBVJDW010000007.1, read on the forward strand.
GGCGTCGACCAGCTTCTTGAGGATCGAGGTGAAGAATCCGAGCCCGTCGGTACGGCCGGTGCCGACCAGCGGCTCCACGGCGTGCTCGGGGTGCGGCATGAGGCCGACGACGTTGCCCGCCTCGTTGGTGATGCCGGCGATGTCACGCAGCGAACCGTTGGGGTTCACGTCCAGGTAGCGGAAGACGACCCGGCCCTCGGCCTCGAGCATGTCGAGGGTGCGCTCGTCGGCGACGTAACGGCCGTCGATGTTCTTCAGCGGGACGGAGATCTCCTGGCCCGCCGCGTAGTCGGACGTCCAGGCGGTGTCCGCGTTCTCCACCCGCAGCTTCTGGTCGCGGCAGATGAAGTGCAGGTGGTTGTTGCGGAGCATCGCGCCGGGCAGCAGGTGGGTCTCGGTGAGGACCTGGAAGCCGTTGCAGATGCCGAGGACGGGCATGCCCTCGCGGGCCCCCTCGATGACCTTCTCCATGACGGGCGAGAAGCGCGAAATGGCGCCCGCGCGCAGGTAATCGCCGTAGGAGAAGCCGCCCGGCAGGACCACGGCGTCGACCTGCCGGAGGTCCTTGTCGCGGTGCCAGAGCGGGACGGGTTCGAGCCCGGCGATCCTGACGGCCCGCTGGGTGTCGCGGTCGTCCAGGGTGCCGGGGAAGGTGATGACCCCTACGCGAGCCGTCATCGTGCTTCTCCGTCGACCTTCACGGTGAAGTCCTCGATCACGGTGTTGGCGAGAAACGTTTCCGCCATCTCGTGGATGCGGGCGAGGGCGGCCTCGTCGACCGGTCCCTCCACCTCGAGTTCAAAGCGCTTGCCCTGACGGACGTCGGCGATCCCCTCGAAACCCAGGCGGGGCAGTGCGCGCTGCACCGCCTGGCCCTGCGGGTCGAGGATCTCCGGCTTGAGCATGACGTCGACTACGACGCGTGCCACTGGCACTCCCGGTGTGTGGTGCGTGAGCTGAAGCGGTGATGTCAGAGTACAGTCCCGAAAAATCTACGCGCATAGATATCCTGGGCTTCCCGCTCGCTTTCACATCGACAAGGGGCCCGCCCGGGAAAAATCGCGGGAAAAACGCACGGCCCGCATTGCGGCGGGGCGCGCGGACAGAATTAACTGGGCTTCACCACTCAATGCCTTTTGTTGTACAAATGAATAAGCATTGATTCCAAACCACCGGAACCCCGGCATCACCGCAGGTCAATGCGGACGGTGCCGACCGAAAGGACCGATTTTCGTGGCGCAGCGCGTAGTGGTCACACTCTCCGACGACATCGACGGCGGGGAAGCGGCGGAAACCGTCTCCTTCGGCCTGGACGGCAGGTCGTACGAGATCGACCTCAACACCGCCAATGCAAAGAAACTGCGTGCCGCGCTGGCCCCCTACCTGGAGGCGGGCCGCAAGCAGTCCCGCTCCGGGAAGGTCTACCGGCGCACCGCCGTCGCGCCCGACCCGGCGGCCGTGCGTGCCTGGGCCCGCTCCAACGGCATGGAGGTGCCGCCGCGCGGCCGCATCCCCAAGAAGGTCTACGAGGCCTTCAACGCCGTCGACTGAGCCGACTTGCCAAACACCCCGGATGATCAGCTAGAGTCTGGATCACGCCGAGGGGCAAGGCCGGGAAACGGGCCCGAACTTCGGAGTCACGCGGGTGTAGCTCAGTAGTAGAGCGCCCCCCTTCCAGGGGGGAGGCGCAGTGTGCGATTCCTGTCACCCGCTCTCATCGCCGTCCGGCCACGCAAGTGGTCGGGTACGGTGATGCTCCGCCGATCGGCGGCCCTTCGTGGGCCGGTGTTCGGAGGCATGCGGGTGTAGCTCAGTAGTAGAGCGTCTCCCTTCCAGGGAGAAGGCGCAGTGTGCGATTCCTGTCACCCGCTCTCATCGCTTACCGACCACGCGAGTGGATCAGGTAGAGTGATGTTCGCGCCGCCGGTGAAAGCCGAGCGGAGGCATGCGGACGTAGCTCAGTTGGTAGAGCACCACCTTGCCAAGGTGGATGTCGCGAGTTCGAGTCTCGTCGTCCGCTCCATGGGAAGAAGGCCCCGGTCATCACGACCGGGGCCTTCTTCGTGTTCCCGCGACTCCGCCGTGTCCGGCTCCCGATGACACCGGCGCCCGATGACATTCGTCATCCGAAGCCATGACAGCCCGCACTGCCTTCGGGCCCGTTCCGCCGGGAGCCTTGAGGCATGGACATCGGGGACAGTGTGATCGACGTCACCGGGCTGCGGCGCCGGTACGGGCCGGCCGGGGACAAGGGGTTCGAGGCGGTGCGGGATGTTTCCTTCACCGTGGGGCGGGGCGAGTTGTTCGCGCTGCTCGGGACGAACGGCGCGGGCAAGACCTCCACGGTCGAGCTGCTGGAGGGGCTCGCGAAGCCCACCGGCGGCCGGGTGCGGGTGCTGGGCCACGATCCGTACGCGGAGCGCGGCGTGGTGCGGCCCCGGGTCGGGATGATGCTCCAGGAGGGCGGCTTCCCCTCCGATCTGACGGCGGCCGAGACGGTACGGATGTGGGCCGGCTGCACCACGGGGGCACGGCCCGTCGACGAGGCGCTCGGCCTGGTCAAGCTCGAACAGCGGCGTGACGTGCGCGTCAAGCAGCTCTCCGGGGGTGAGCGGCGGCGGCTGGACCTCGCGCTCGCGCTGACCGGCCGGCCCGAGGTGCTCTTCCTCGACGAGCCGACGACCGGACTCGACCCCGAGGCCCGCCACGACACCTGGGAGCTGGTGCGCCGGCTGCGGGCCGACGGCACGACGGTGCTGCTGACCACGCACTACCTGGAGGAGGCCGAGGCACTGGCCGACCGTCTCGCGATCATGCGCGAGGGGCGGATCGTGGCCGCGGGCACGCCGGCCGAGGTCATCGCCGCCTATCCGGCGCGGATCCGCTTCGGGATGCCGGCGGGCTGGTTCGTCGGGGACCTGCCGCCGCTGGACGCGCTCGGGGTGCTCCGGCACGAGGAGAACGAGGGGCGGATCGAGCTCCAGACCCACGAGTTGCAGCGGACCCTGACCGGGCTGCTGGTGTGGGCGCAGGACAAGGACCTGGAGCTGGACGGGCTGGACGCGCGGACCGCCTCGCTGGAGGAGGCGTTCCTGGCGATAGCGGGCGCGGGCACGGCCACCGACGCCGACGGTACGAGGACGGGGCGGGGCGAGCGATGACGACGACACGGATGCTGGCGATGGGGCGGGCGGAACTGCTCCTGCTGAGCCGGAACAAGATGGCGCTCTACGTGGCGCTGCTGCTGCCCGCCTTCATGGTCTGGGCCATGCGCAACGGCACGAGCAAGCTCGACCCCGAGGACACGGGGATGTCCGTCAATGAGATCTCGATGACCGGGGCGTTCGGCTTCATCCTGCTCCTGGTCGTCTACCAGAACCTGGTGAGTTCGCTGGTGGCCCGCCGTGAGGAACTCGTCCTCAAGCGGCTGCGCACCGGCGAGGCCGGCGATGTGGAGATCATCGCCGGGACCGCGCTGCCGGCGGTGGCCGTGGCGCTGGCGCAGTGCGTGGTGCTGCTGGTGGCGGGCATCTTCTGGCTGGACCTGCGGGCGGTCGCCCGGCCCGATCTGCTGCTGGCCGGGGTGGTGCTGGGGATCGTCATGTCCGTCGCCCTGGCCGCCGTCACCACGGTGATCGCGAAGACGGTGGAGAGCGCGCAGTTGGTGACCTCTCCCCTGCTGCTGCTCTCGCTGATGGGCTCGGGGCTGGTCGTACCGCTGGAGATCTTCCCCGAGGCCGTCGCCGACGTGGGCCGGCTGCTGCCGCTGACGCCGGTGGTCGAGCTGGTCCGTGGCGGCTGGCTGGGCGGCATGGACGCGGGCGAGGCCCTGCGGGCGCTGGTCACCGCCTTGGCCTGGACGGCGCTGGCCGTGTTTGCTGTACGCCGGTGGTTCCGCTGGGAACCACGGCGGTAACGGTGGGGCCGAGGGACATGACGGGGGGGCGCGCGCATGGGCATGCGGACGCGGGTGCGGGGCTGGCGGGGCCGGAGCGGCATCGCCCGGGTGGACAGTTACACCCGCTGGACGGTGTACCTGACGCCCTTGATGCTGCTCGCCTTCGATGTCCCCATGGTGCTCGGCGGCGGGCGGCACGCGGCGCTCGGCTGGACGCTGATCACCCTCGGGGCCGCGCAGTGTGCCCTGCATCCCTCGCTGGCCCGGCGGGCCTTCGACCACCGCCTCGGCCGGGGCCCCGCGCCCTGGCGGCGGCTGGCCGGTGGCGGCGCGCTGTTCCTGGCCACGGTGGCGGTGCTCGGGTACCAGGTCGCCGAGCACGGACCCGGCCGGTACCCGTTGGCCCTGTGGATCCTGATGGGCAGCGGGCTGTCCGTCCTCGGCTCCTACAGCCTGCTGACCCGGCTCGTCCCGTACACGCTGGTCTGCCTGGGCGCCGGGGCGGTGGCGGGGGCGGTGATGAGCTTGGTCTCGGGCGAGTGGGAGTGCCTGCCGGTGGTCCTCCTGGCGGCCTTCCTCCTCGCCCTGTGGAGCGTCGGCGTCGTGCGTACCTCGGCGTGGATGCTCGCCGTGATGTGGGAGCTGGACGCGGCACGGGGCGCGCAGGCGCGGCTGGCGGTCGCGGAGGAACGGCTGCGGTTCGGGCGGGACATGCACGACGTGCTCGGCCGCAATCTCTCGGTGATCGCGCTCAAGAGCGAACTGGCGGTCCGGCTCGCCGGGCGCGGTTCCCCGGCCGCCCTCGACGAGATGAACGAGGTCCAGCGGCTCGCACGGGAGTCCCAGCGGGAGGTGCGGGACGTCGTCCGGGGCTACCGGGAGGCCGATCTGCACACCGAACTGGCGGGGGCCCGGAGCGTGCTGGCCTCCGCCGGCATCGACTGCCGCATCGACGACAAGGCGGGCGAGGAACTGCCGCCCGCCGCGCAGTCGGCGCTGGCCTGGGTGGTCCGCGAGGCCACGACCAACGTGCTGCGCCACGCGGAGGCCGGGCGCTGTGCCGTACGGATGCGGGTGGTGGAGGGAACGGCGGTGCTGGTGATCGAGAACGACGGTGTCGCGCCGGCGGGCCCGGTGTCCGGTGGCGGCTCGGGCCTCGCGGGCCTGCGGGAACGACTCGCCGCCCTCGGCGGCACGCTCACGGCCGACCGCCACCCGCCCGCCGCGTTCCGTGTGACGGCCCGGGTTCCGCTCGCACGGGCGGGCACGGTGACCGGACCCATCGGGACCGCAGGGCCCGCCGGGACCGCCGTCGGCACCGCCGTCGGCACCGCCCTCGGGACCGCCGAGGACGCCGCATGAGCGGGCAGACACCCGGCGGCCGGCCGATACGGGTGCTGCTCGCCGACGACGAGCACCTCATCCGTGGTGCGCTCGTCGCGCTGCTCGGGCTGGAGGACGATCTCCAGGTGGTCGCGGAGGCCGCCTCGGGGACGGAGGCCCTCGTCATGGCGCGGGCGCACCGGCCGGACGTCGCGGTTCTCGATCTTCAAATGCCGGGGGCCGACGGCGTGACGGTCGCCACATCGCTGCGGACCGAACTGCCCCTGTGCCGGAGCATGATCGTGACCGGGCACGGTCGCCCCGGGCATCTGAAGCGGGCCCTCGAAGCGGGGGTGCGGGGGTTCGTGCCGAAGACCGTCTCGGCGCAGCGGCTCGCCGAGATCATCCGTACCGTGCACGGCGGAAGCCGCTATGTGGACCCGGAGTTGGCGGCCGACGCGATCAGCGCGGGGGACTCGCCGCTGACCGCGCGGGAGGCGGAGCTGCTGGAGCTGGCGGAGGACGGCGCTCCGATCGCGGAGATCGCGGAGCGGGCGGTTCTGACGCCGGGAACGGTCCGCAACTACCTCTCGGCGGCCGCCGCGAAGCTGGGGGCGGAGAACCGTCACGCGGCGGCGCGCATCGCACGCGCTCAAGGTTGGCTATAGTGGTTCCCGCACCGCACGGAAGCGCGGGGCATGCGGACGTAGCTCAGTTGGTAGAGCACCACCTTGCCAAGGTGGATGTCGCGAGTTCGAGTCTCGTCGTCCGCTCCATTACGAGAAGGCCCCGGTCATCAGACCGGGGCCTTTTTCGTCCAGGCCAGGCGGAAGCGGGCGCCGCCGCCCTCGGCCCGTTCCGCGGTCAGCTCGGCGCCGTGGGCGCGGGCGATCTGGCGGGCCATGGCCAGGCCCAGGCCGGAGCCGGGCAGGGCGCGGGCCTGGCGGGACCGGTAGAAGCGGTCGAAGACGTAGGGCAGGTCCTCGGCGGAGATGCCCCGGCCGTGGTCGCGCACGGTCAGGTCCAGGGCCCCGTCCCGTGCGGTGAGGCGCACCTCGACCGTGGCGCCGGGTGGGCTGAACTTGGCGGCGTTGTCGAGCAGATTGGACAGCAGCCGGGCCAGCCGGGCGGGCACCCCCGGAACGGTCGCCCGGTCCAGGTCGGCCGTGAAGAACGTGTTCGGCCAGTGGCCCCGCGCGTCGGCCACGCAGCGTTCGGCCAGCGCGTCCAGCCGGACCGCTTCCACCAGCTGCTGCGGTTCCTCGTCGCGGGCCAGCTCGATGAGGTCGTTGACCATGCCCGTCACCTCGCGCAGCTGCCGGCCCAGCGCGGTGGCGGCCCGGTCGCGCTGGGCGTCGGTGAGCCGGTCGGCGCGGGCGAGCAGTTCGGCGTTGGTGCGCAGCGCGGTGAGCGGAGTGCGCAGTTCGTGGGAGGCGTCGGCGACCAGGCGGCGCTGGGCGGCGACGGCCTCCTCCAGCTCGCCGAGCATCGTGTTGAAGCTGGCCGCCAGGCGGGTGATCTCGTCCTCGCGGCGTGCCTCGTACGGGGGCAGCTCGATGCGGTGGGCGGGGTCGCGGGTGGCGGCGATGTGTTCGGCGGTGGCTGTGAGGCGGGTCACCGGGCGCAGGGAGGTGCGGGAGGCGAAGTAGCCGAGCGCCGCGGCGAGGAGAACGCCCACGCCGCCGACCGCGCCGAGCAGCAGCCCCGCCTGTTCGACACCCTGGTCGACGGTGTCGGAGCGCATCGCCACCTGGAGGGCGCGGCCGTCCTTGGCCGGGGTGGTGAGCATCCGCATCGGGCGCCCGTCGTGGGTGATGTCGCTGTAGTACGCGCCGAGGGTGCCGGCGGCGACGCGGCGGGTGGCGCCGGTGACAGGCAGCACCAGGGCCCGTTCGCCGCGCGGCACGGGGGCCGCCGGGTCGGCGCGCACGAGCTGGGCGCAGGCGGGGGCGGCGAGCCAGGCGCACTCCCCGTAGAGGGTGCCGGTGCCGACGGCGCGGCCCCGCTGGGTGATCAGGGCGGCCTGCTGCTTGAGCTGGAGGTCGAGCTGACGGCCGAGTTCGTAGCGGATGACGACGTACGCGGCGGCGAGCACACCGAGGGCGACGAGGGCGACGGCGGCGGAGGTGACGAGGGCCAGCCGGGCGCGCAGCGGGCGGCGGCCGAACAGCCGCCGGTGCGGCGACCTCATCGTTCCGCCAGCCGGTAGCCGATGCCGTGCACGGTGTGGACGAGGCGGGACGCGCCCTGCGCCTCCAGTTTGCGGCGCAGATAGCCGATGTAGACGGCCAGGGAATTGGAGTCGGGCCCGAAGTCGGTGCCCCAGACCCGCTCCTGGATCACCTCGCGGGGCAGCACCTGCCCGGGGTGCAGCAGGAACACCTCCAGCAGGGTGAATTCGGTGCGGGTGAACTCCAGGGGGATGTCTCCGCGCACACCGGTGCGGGTGGCCGGGTCGACGCGGAGGTCGGCGAAGGCCAGCCCGGGCCGGTCGGCGGTCCGCTCCACGGGGGCGGCGCGGCGCAGCAGGGCCCGCAGCCGGGCGAGGAGTTCGTCGAGGGCGAAGGGTTTGACGAGGTAGTCGTCGGCGCCCGCGTCGAGGCCGGCGACCCGGTCGGAGACGGCGTCGCGGGCGGTGAGGACGAGGACGGGGGTCCGGTCGCCGAGGTCGCGCAGCCGGCGGCAGACGGCGAGGCCGTCGAGGACGGGCATGGCGAGATCGAGGACGATCGCGGCGGGCGGGGCGGCGGCGACGGCGGAGAGGGCTTCGAGACCGTCGGCGGCGGAACGCACGGTGTAGCCCTCGACGCTGAGGCCGTCGACGACGGCCGCCCGTACGTCGGGGTCGTCGTCCACGACGAGTACGGCCGGGGCGGCATCGGGCATGCGAAGGCCTCTCGCGCGGGTGATCGACCTCGACTGATCAGCTCGGATGATCAGGGCCGGAAGATCGGGGTCGTTTTCTCCGCACACCTTGGCAGAGGGAGTCTTAAAGCGCTCTAAGAGCGCCTCGCCATGCTGCGGGCGGGGGGTGACGGCCGTCGCCACCCGCCCGCAGCGTGGCGGTGTCCTCAAGCGCCGGACGGGCCGGTGTGGGCGGGGCGGACCTTACCCCCAGCTCATGCCCGTCAGGCGCTCGTAGGCCTCCACGTACTTCGCCCGCGTCCGCTCCACGATGTCCTGCGGCAGCTCCGGGGGCGGCAGTTCGCCGTGGCGGTCCCAGCCGGAGGCGGGGGACGACAGCCAGTCGCGGACGAACTGCTTGTCGAAGGATGCCTGCGGGCGGCCCGGCTGCCACTCGTCGGCGGGCCAGAAGCGGGACGAGTCCGGGGTCAGCACCTCGTCGGCGAGGACCAGCTCGCCGTCCGCGAAGCCGAACTCGAACTTCGTGTCGGCCAGCACGATGCCCCGGTCGCGGGCGATGTCACGGGCGCGGCCGTAGACGGCCAGGGTGGTCTGGCGGAGCTGGGCGGCGGTCTCCGCGCCCACCTGCCGGGCCACCTCCTCGTAGCTGACGTTCTCGTCGTGCTCGCCGACCTCGGCCTTCGTGGCCGGGGTGAAGATCGGCGACGGCAGCTCGGAGGCGTCCTCCAGGCCCTCGGGGAGAGCCAGCCCGCAGACCGTACGGGTCTGCTGGTACTCCACGAGGCCGGAGCCCGTCAGATAGCCGCGGGCCACGCACTCGACCGGAACCATGTCCAGGGAGCGGCAGACCAGGGTGCGCCCCGCCCAGTCGGCGGGGGCGCCGGCGGGCGGCTCGGCGGACAGGACGTGGTGCGGGACGAGATCGGTGAGCCGGTCGAACCACCACAGGGAGAGCTGGGTGAGGATCCGGCCCTTGTCGGGGATCTCGCTGGGCAGCACCCAGTCGTAGGCGGACATCCGGTCGGTGGCGACCATGACCAGATCGCCGTTCTCATCGCGGTAGAGGTCGCGGACCTTGCCCGTGTGCACGTGCACGAGACCGGGCACCTCGACCGGTTCGGGCTTCTCTACGAATCCGGACACGCGTCCTCCTGGTGGTTTGTCCAAGCACCCACGATTCTGCCGTACGGCGCGGCCGGGGGCGGGTGCGGGTCAGTCGCGCTTGCAGATGCGGTCCAGGAGATTGGCCGTGGCCCGCTGGATCCGGCTGTCCACATGGCCCGGGCGGTCCAGCGCCGGGGACCAGGCGAAGGTGCCCGCCGCGAACACCAGGGCACCGCTGGGGGCCCGGTAGAGGGACGTCTCCTGATGCCGCCGGACGCCCTCGGCGTCCTCGTACGGGGAGTGCGTGAGCAGGATGCGGCGGGTGTGCTCGGGCAGGGCCGTCCGGGGGTAGTAGCGGTCGGCCTCGCCCGCGACGAGGCCGGGCAGCTCGTCACCCTCGCCGGCCCCCGTGGCGTCCCACAGCCAGTGGTCGGCGTTGCGGACGACCATCGGGGCGGGCTCGGGCACCCGGCCCGCGTACTGGATGCCCAGCACCTGCTGCTCGGGCAGGCCCGTGTCGCGCCACCGGGCGGCGCGGCCGGGGCCGCGGCGTTTGCGGCAGGTGAGCAGCCGGTCCGGGCCCGCCGGCGAGGGCGCCAGCTCGGACTGCCAGTACATGGTGTTGGCGGAGAGGAACACCAGCGAGGTGCCGGTGTCGCGGGCCAGCTCGGCGGCGCCGCGCATGGCGGACGTCCAGTACTCGTCGTGCCCGGGGAAGACCAGGCCGCGGTAGCGGGAGGGATCGACGCGGCCCGCGTGCAGATCGCGGGTGTCGGCGTAGGCGAGGTCGTAGCCGTACCGCTCGGCCCAGCGGATGAAGTCGTAGGCGTGGCCCACGTGCAGGGGCAGCCCCGCGCCGGCGAAGGGGCGGTCGAAGGAGACGGTGGTCGCCGCGTCACTCTCGCCCAGCAGCCGGCCCTCCTCGTCCCAGGCGTGGTAGAGGCTCGCGCCGGTGCGCCCGTCCTCCGGGTAGAGGTTGTAGGCCTGCCAGGTGATGTCGGGGAGGACGAGCAGCAGGTCGGCGGGGTGGTTGTCGCGCACGGTGAAGGGGATGTGGCTGCGGTAGCCGTCGGCGGTGGTCAGCACCGCCACGTACGCGCCGAGGCTCCAGTACGTGGGGATCTGGAGCCGCCAGGAGAGCCACCAGTGGTGGCAGGAGACCGTGCGGTCGACGCTCAGCGGGGGCGGCTGGACGATGCCCGACAGCCGGGGACTGGTGGTGATCTTCGAGGCGCCGTCGCCCCCGTAGTGGCCGATGCGGTAGACGTCCACGGCGAACTGCTGCGGCGGGTCGACGGTGATGCGGAAGTCCAGTGCCTCACCGGGGGCGACGGCTCCGGTGCTGGTGAAGCCCTTGATCTGGCGCTGGACGTCGTCGGCGCTGCGGGGGCCCGCGTGTCGGGGCACGGGGGTCCTGCCGCCGGCGGCCGGTACCGGCTCCACGTACCACGGGACGATCCGGCCGGTGCCGTCGAAGTAGTACTCGCCGCCGCGCAGCCAGGGCAGCGGGCCCTGGCCGAAGGGGTCCGAGACGCCGTGCGCGAGTGCCCCGGACTCCCAGCGGTGGATCTGGTCCATCCCCATGTGCGCTCCCTCCCCTACGCCCCCGACGCGTACCGGGTCGTCGCTGTCCGGATCGTCGCCGCCCGGCGCGGTGGAGCACGGCTCGGGCCCGGCCGGTCGGGATCTCCGTACGGCCGGTCAGGGGCTCCACGCGGACGGTTGCCCCGGGCAGCGAACCCCAGCACATCACATAACGCGCCCGGCTCGTCACTGGTCGTCGTGAAATTCCCCGGAAAGCGCCGGGCCGAACACTTACGCAGCGTCACGACGGGCGGCTTCGGGGAGCGCGTGTCACACCAGGCGTACGGGCTTCTCGGGGCGGACCCCGACCTCCCCCAGCCAGGCGCGCAGGGGCTCGCCGTCACCGTCCTCGATGAGGCTGAGGACGGAGTGGGCCAGGTCGGCGCGGCGCACCCCGCCGATGAGCAGGGCGGGGCCGTCCAGCCAGTCCAGGCCGGGGAGGGCGCCCGCGGTGTCCACGGCCGCGCAGCAGACCATGGCCGTCACATGGTCGGTCAGCAGCTCTCTGCCGCTGCGTGGCGGCTGCAGCGGGAACAGCGGCGCGAGGCCGTCGACCCAGGGGTCACCCGTGGCGGTGAACGCGCCCCGGTCGGTGGTGCCGTTCTCGTGGGCGGCGCCCCGGGCCGCGTCGCGGGCCACTTCGGCGCTGAGCCGGGCCTCCAACTGCTCGCCCGTCCCGGCGCGGGCGGGGCCGGCCAGCCGGTCGAGGACGCGGGCCACCGTGGGGGCGGCGGCGGGGCCGGGCCGGACGCCGGGCACGGTGCCGGGTGTGGGGATGTCGTCGAGGACGCGGTGCAGCCGGGCGGCCTCCAGCCGCCAGGTGCGGTCCACGACCTCCTCCGGGTACTGGTTCCAGGCGACCGGCGACCAGTCGGGGCCGGGCTCGGGCGGGCCGCCGTGGAAGAGCCGGGCGGCCAGCAGGGAGGCGGCCTCGTCGATGACGCCGGGCTCCTCCAGCAGATCGCAGGCGGGCCGCTCGCCCAGCCGGGAGGTGAAGCCCTCCGCGAGCCGGTCGCGGCGGGACAGCTCGGTGAGCGCGGAGACGACACCCGCGTCGAGCCGGGAGGGCCAGCGGCCCATCCGCCAGGCGGGCAGCGCCACCCGGTTGAGCAACCGGTCCCAGCCGGCGTAGGCGAGACCGACCTGCTCCTGGGCGACGATGCGCAGACCGTAGTCGACGGTCTGGGAGCGCTCGGAGGCGGCGGCGGCCACGCCGCGCTCCATTTCGGCGGCGTGGTCCCGGCAGGAGCGCAGCAGCGTCCGGGCGGCCCAGCCGACGAAGGCGAGGGCGGGGCGGGCCGCGGCGACCGCCACGGCGGCGTCCAGACCCCGCACGAAGCGGCGGGCCGCGGCTATGTCGGGGTTGGCGGAGGGGCCCGTGCCCGCGACGACGGGGGCGAGCAGGGCGCGCAGCTCGGCGACGCGCATCCACCACAGGAACGGCGAGCCGATCACCAGGACGGGCGCGGCCCCGGAGCGGCGCCGGGTGCGCGGCCGCTCGCGCGGCGGGTCGTGCGCGGGATGGGTGCGGTCCTCCAGCCAGCTGTCGCAGTCCGGCGTGAGGGCTATCGCGGAGGGGGCCGGGACGTCGAGCCGCTCGGCGAGGTCACGGACCAGGCGGTAGAGGTCGGGGGCCGTCTCCTCCGGGATGGCGACGGTGGGGCTGAGGGCGGGGCGGGCCCGGACGACCACGGCGGTGACGACCGCGGCCAGCAGCAGCACCAGGACCGCGGTGCCGGTCACCGCCCAGCGGGCCGTCTCCCAGCCGCCGCCGTCGGGGAAGCGGCCCATGGCGGTGCCCGCCAGCAGCACGACGGCGGCCGCCGCGGGCAGCAGGGCGACGGCCAGCGCGGTGCCGCGGATGCGCAGCACGGCGAGGGCTCGGGCGCGCGCGGCTTGCGCGCCTGCTTCGGGACCTGCCACGAGACCGTTCACCCCCTTGCTTCCCTTGGTGTGCGCTGCCGAGGAGTGCGACAGCGGGCCCAACGCCCTTCGCGTTGCCTACCCCCACTGTGGCACCGGGTGCTGACATCGCAATGCCGGTGGGCCAGTTGCCGGACGCGCGGCAGCTCGCTTGCGCCGCACCCTAGTTGGGGGCGCGGCGCGCGTCAGCCGGTTGGACAAGTGGTCACTCGATGGAATGGCTTTGGGTAAAGCCGCCCCCGAAACGCACATCCGTACGGGCCGGTAACGCCATGGGGGGTCCCCCGCCGAAGCGGGGGACCCCCCATGTCATGACGTATCGGTCACGCCACTCGAACCCGGCTCGAACCCGGCTCGGGCCGGGCTCAGACGGAAGCGGCCTTCGCCGCGATGTCGGTGCGGTGGTGCGAGCCGTCCAGCCGGATCCGGGAGACCGCCTCGTACGCGCGCTCGCGGGCGGTGGCCAGGTCGGCGCCGGTCGCGGTCACGGACAGCACCCGGCCGCCCGCGCTGACCACCCGGCCGTCGGCGTCCAGCGCGGTGCCCGCGTGCAGCACGTACGCCTTCTCGTCCGCCTTCTCGTCCGTCTGCCCGGCACCCTGCCCGCCGGACGCCGCCTCGGGCAGGCCCTCGATGACGTCCCCGGTGCGCGGGGTGCCCGGGTAGTTGTGGGAGGCGATGACGACGGTGACGGCGGCGCCGTCGCTCCAGCGCAGCGGCGGCTCGGCGGCCAGGTTGCCGGTGGAGGCGTTGAGCAGGACGCTCGCCAGCGGCGTCTTGAGACGCGCGAGGACGACCTGCGTCTCGGGGTCGCCGAAGCGCGCGTTGAACTCGATGACCCGCACCCCGCGCGAGGTGATCGCGAGCCCGGCGTAGAGCAGCCCGGAGAAGGGCGTGCCCCGGCGGCGCAGCTCGTCGACGGTGGGCCGCAGCACGGTCTCCATGACCTCGTCGACCAGCTTCGGATCGGCCCACGGCAGCGGGGAGTAGGCGCCCATGCCGCCGGTGTTCGGGCCTTCGTCGCCGTCGAGCGCCCGCTTGAAGTCCTGGGCGGGCGACAGCGGCAGGACCGTCTCGCCGTCGGTGATCGCGAAGAGGGAGACCTCGGGGCCGTCGAGGAACTCCTCGATGACCACCCTTTCGCACGCCAGGGCGTGCGCGCGGGCGACGGCGAGGTCACCGGTGACGACGACGCCCTTGCCGGCGGCGAGACCGTCGTCCTTGACGACGTACGGGGCACCGAACGCGTCGAGGGCCTCGTCGATCTCGGCGGGCGTGGTGCAGACGTAGGCGCGGGCCGTGGGCACGCCCGCGGCGGCCATGACGTCCTTGGCGAACGCCTTCGACCCCTCCAGCCGCGCGGCCTGGGCGGACGGACCGAAAGCGGGGATGCCGCGCGCGCGGACGGCGTCGGCGACACCCGCGACGAGCGGGGCCTCCGGGCCGACGACGACGAGGTCCGCGCGCAGCGACGCGGCCAGCTCCGCGACGGCCGCGCCGTCGAGGGCGTCCACCGCGTGCAGCTCCGCGACCTCGGCGATCCCGGCGTTGCCGGGGGCGCAGTGCAGCGCGGTGACGTCGGGATCGAGGGAGAGTGAGCGGCACAGGGCGTGTTCGCGGGCGCCGCCGCCGATGACGAGGACCTTCACACGGTCACCCTATGGCCTCGCCGGACGATCACCGGCCGCGCGGTCCCCGGTCGGCGGCTCCCCCCGCCGTTTCGTCCTCAAACGCCGGACGGGCTGGATCCGTCCGGGCCCGGCCCGGACGGTCGTAAGTCGACAAGGCGCTAGGTCGCCGTCACGACAGGGAAAGCCGTGCACTCTTTCGGGTGAGTGCCAAAGGCGCCCTATACCCGATTCCGCTGCACCTTCGGCCGGAAAAGCCTGGATCTTGCCCCCAAGGCCAACCGTTCGGCGGTAGGAAGGGGGTTGCGACCACGCAGCGGCGAGAGGGAGTGCACGGGTGAGCCAGCCGGAGATGCAGCCCGAGGGGCCCCCTCGAGAGCTCGGCGGGAGGGACCGGGGCGATCTCAGAGGCCGGACCTTCCCGCTCGGCAACTGGGGGGAACCCGCGGAGCGGCTCGATGAGCTGTACCGGTGGGTGGAGGACGGCGCGCTGTATCTGGCGGACTGGTATCTGGCCGACCGCGCCTGGAAGCGCCGCTGGGCCCGGGGTCTGCGGATCAGCGCCGCGGTGTGCGCGGTGGTGGGGGCCGCCCTGCCGCTGCTGGAGCTGACGAAGGTGGTGCGTACCGGTTCCGCCTGGGGCTTCCTGGCGCTGCTCGGCGCCGCGGCCTGTGTCGCCTGCGACCGCTACTTCGGGCTGACGACGGGCTGGATGCGGGCCGTGGCCACCGCCCAGGCGGTGCAGCGCAGGCTGGAGGCGTTGCAGTTCGACTGGGCCTCGGAGTGCGTGCGCGAGGTGCTGGGCCCGACCGAGGGCACGGCCAGCGAGGCCGCCGAGCGGTGCCTGAGCGTGCTGCGGCGCTTCTCCGAGGACGTGTCGGAGCTGGTGCGGGCGGAGACCGCGGACTGGATGGTGGAGTTCCGGGCCGGGCCGGCGCCGCTGCTGACGCAGTCGCTGGTGTCCTGGGGCCCCCGCTCGGAGGGCGGCGCCACGGTCACCCGGTTCCCGATGCCGCCGGGCAGCCGCCCGAACATGCCGCGTCAGCGTCCGCCGGAGTCGCCCCGCTAGGTGCGCAGCCGCTGCGCGGCGGTGTCCTCAATCGCCGGACGGGCTTGAATGCCGGCCCGGCGCTTGAGGACGTGCCGGACCGGCCTCAGCTGAAGACGATCATCGATCCCTGCCCCAGGCTCCGCGTCGCCGCCGCGTGCAGCCCGAGCCATACGTGCCGCTCGCGCGCGAAGGGGCTGTCGTCGTGCGGGCCCGGCGCGGCGGGCTCCTCCAGGTCCGTGGGATGGTCCGGTGCCGCGGGTGCGGCGGGCGGGTTGGCGGGGTCTATGCCCAGGACCGGTGCCACGGAGTGCAGTTCGCGCAGCAGCCCGTGGCTGGAGCCCAAGGGCCCGCCGCCTTCGAGGAGTTCGTCGTTGGAGAGCGGGTGGGCGAAGTCCACGGGCACGTACGCCCCCGCGTGGTCGTAGTGCCAGACCAGGTGCGACTGCTGGGCCGTGGTCTCGAACATCTCCAGCAACTGCTCGTAGTCACCGCCGAGTTCGTCGACGGGGGTGACGGCGAGGCCGCACAGGTTCAGCAGATGGGCGCGGCGCAGGAAGTGCAGCGCGTCGTAGTCGAAGCCCGCGACCGGGGCCACGTCCCCGGACAGGCCCGGCATGTAGCCGAAGACGGGTACCGGCGGCAGGCCGGCCTCGCCGAGCGCCTTGTCGTACGCGGCGATCTCCTCGGCGAACGGGTTGTCGGGGCTGTGGCACAGCACATCGACGAGGGGGACAAGCCAGAGGTCACAGGCCACGTGAACTCACTCTCGTTCGCGTTGATGCGATGGTCGGGCCAGAGTAGTGCCGCTCAGCCGTCTGTTACACAGTCCGGGAGGCAACGATCCGCCGTCTCCCGGACTTCGTCCGGCCGTCCGCCGCGCGGCGCGGCGGACGGCCCCGCGGCTCACCTGTCGTCGCGCACGTCCCAGACCCAGGTGTCGCCGATCCGCTTCGGTTCCTCGCCGGTCAGCCGGGTCACGGCCGTGCGCAGCGGCAGCTCGTTGTCCTGCGGGGTGAGGACCAGGGCGTCCGCGCGCCAGAAGCCGAGGTCGGTGCGGAAGTCGCGGTGTTCGCGGTCGCCGAGGGGCGGCACCTTGCCGGTCTCGCGGATCCTGCGGAGGAGTTCGCTCGTGGCGCGGGGCTCGGGTCCGTATATGCCGATGCGGTCCGGTCCCCAGGGGCCGTTGAAGTAGCCGCCGGGGAAGGCGAAGCCGAGGTCGGCCTCCACCTGCCAGTGCAGGGCGGCGGTGTCGGAGGGGGTCGGCACGGGGACGGGCACCAGCGAGTGTCCGGGCCGTACGTAGGAGCGCCAGGTGCCGTCGGCGAGGAACGCGGGGGTGGGGGCGCGTTCGACGGTCCGGTACGGGGTGGGCAGCAGCGGCAGCAGCGCCACGGTGAGGGCCGCCCAGCCGAGCAGCCGGTGCGAGGTCTCGCGCTCGCTGCGCGGCCGGGTGACGGCCAGCCGGTCGCAGCCGAGGGCGAGCAGGATGCCGATGGCGGGGACGGCGACCATCGCCACCCGCGACTCGATGACCGATTCGAAGAGCGGCAGTTCGGCCAGGCCCCGCCAGGGGCCGGGCAGCGTCCGGTCGGTGCCCGGCAGCGGGATGTTCTGGCCGAGGGAGAGCACGGCGGCGGCCAGCGCGGTCCAGCCCAGGGCGAGCACGCGCGGCTGGTGGCGCAGGTGGACGACGAGGGCAGCGGTGAGGGCGAGCAGCGGCCAGCCGAAGAACGCGTTCTCCTCGGTCCGGTTCAGCGACAGCGACGCCGCCATCTTCGGGTCGCCGGCCAGCGAGCGGGTGGCGAATTCCAGCAGTGCCGTCGGATGGTTGCCGACCTGGCCGTGCAGCACGCTGTGATAGCTCTGCGCGCCGAAGAACTGCCAGCTCAGCGGGTAGATCAGCAGGGGTACGCAGACGAGGGCGGCGATGCCGAGGCCCCGCAGCAGCGGCCCGGCGACGGCCTTCGCGACGTCCGGGGCGGCTATCGCGTAGCCGAGGGCGAAGAGCACGAGGCCGCACACGGCCAGCAGCAGGGCCTCCTCGCCGAGGAAGACCTGGTAGGTGAGGAACAGCCCGAGGATCACCGCGTCCCGTGTCGTCCGCGTGCCCGCGCACAGCCGCAGCAGCCGGTCGATGATCAGCGGGAACATGAAGAAGACGACGAAGTTGGGGTGGGCGTTGCCGTGCGAGATCATCGGCGGCGCGAAGGCGCAGAAGGCGCCGCCGAGGGCGGCCGCCCAGCGGGAGCGCACGAAGCGCTTGGCGATCAGCCAGTACCAGGCGATGGCGGTCGCGGCGAGGCCGCCGGTCAGCACGATCGCCCAGGTCACATGGGCCCCGAAGGCCAGGGTGACGGGGGTGAGGGGGGCGGAGAGGCCCAGCATGGTGGTGTTCGCCATGAGGTTCACACCGAGCGGGAAGTTCTGCAGGTCGGTGAAGAAGGGGTTGTGGAGGTTCGCCACATTGTCGGCGGTGACCGCGAAGAACCATTCCCACTGCGTCTGGTCGGAGCCGGAGTCGGCCAGGTAGCCGGTGCCGAGGTTGCCCCACAGTCCGCCGTAGAGCACGAAGGCGAAGAAGAGGTAGAGCGCGGGGACGACGAGCCGCACCGGGCGGACCGTGCGCCAGCGCAGCCGTACGAGGTCGGCGAGGACGGTCGGGTAGGCGAGCGGCCGGACCTTGGAGCCGGGCTGGTGCGCCCAGCGGACGGGGACCTCGGCGACGGCCCAGCCCCGCTCGTGGAAGTGGCGCAGGATCTCGACGTCGTAGCTCCAGCCGTCCAGGCGGGAGCGGGCGAAGGCGGCCCGGACCTTGTCGCCGTCGAAGAGCTTGAAGCCGCACTGGGTGTCCCGTATGCCGGGCACGGCGGCGGCCCGGATCAGCCGGGCGCCGGCCCCGCCGAGGAGTTCGCGCAGCGCGTGCTGGCGCACGGCGACGCGGGAGCCGGGCAGCGCGCGGGAGCCCACGGCGGCGGTGGCGCCCTCGTCGAGGTGGCGCACCAGGAGGTCCAGGTCCTCGATGGGGGTGGCGAGGTCGGCGTCGGTGACCAGGACGCGGCGGCCGCGCGAGGCGAGCACGCCGGTGCGTACGGCGTGGCCCTTGCCGCGGTTGGCGGGGGTGCGCAGGAGACGGACGCGGGCCTCGGTGGCCGCGGCTTCCTCGATGATCCCCGCGGTGGCGTCGGTGGAACCGTCGTCGACGACGATCAGTTCCCAGCGCAGACGGCGGCCGGGCCCGTCGGTCAGGGTGTCGAGGTGGGCGCGGATCGCCTTCAGGCTGGGGGCGAGCCGGGCTTCCTCGTTGTACGCCGGGACGATGACCGAAAGGTCCACGGGCGGGGCGCCGGTCGGCTGCGCCGGGACGACCGGGGTGCCGGGCGACGAGGGCGGCGGCGTGCCGGGCGGTGTGACGGAGAACATGGCCGCGGACCTGTCCGCGGGCGCGTGGGGGCTGCCGGGTTCCAGGGGGCCGGACGCGTCCGACGGCTGAGTCTTTGACATCGCGAGACCTGTGTCCTCAGACGGTTGCGGGGGGCAAGTTCGGCGTTGTCTTCATTCCGGATCCCGTTCCGTTTGCGGCTGGTCTCGATCGAGTGCCTTCGACCTTATTCGGTCAGTTGCTCGATCAGATTCAGGGAATGATCGTTGTAGGCCGCTATGAGGCGCTGGGCCTCCACCACATCCCTGCTGGTGACGGCGGCCACCAGCTCGCCGTGGCCCTGCCACAGCCGGCCGCGCAGCTCCGGCAGCCGGCGCAGCAGCGGCACCGTGAAGATCCAGCCCTGCACCCGGACCCGGTCCAGGAAATCCGAGATGTACGGGTTGCCGACGAGGCAGCACAGCTCCCGCCAGAACCTCAGGTCGTAGCCGATGAGGATGTCGAGGTCCCCGGCCGCCGCGGCCCGCCCGGCCTCCTCCGCCCGGCGCCGCACCGAGGCCAGCGCCTCGGGCGTCGCGGAGTCCACCGCCCGCTGGGCGGAGTGCCGGAAGATGCCCTCGATGATCAGCGTGCGGGCCTCGATCATGTCGCGGAAGTCGGCATAGGTGAACTCGCGCACCCGGTAACCCCGGTGCAGCTCCACGTCGAGCAGCCCCTGGGAGCAGAGGTCGAGCAGCGCCTCACGGACCGGCGTCGCCGAGACGCCGTACTGCTCGGCTATCTCCTTGACGGTGAACTGCCGGCCGGCCGGCAGCCGGCCCGCGATCACCTCGTCGCGCAGGGCGTCGGCGATCTGTGAGCGCAGCGTCGTCCGTTTGACAGCATCGCTGCCGGGCATCGTGTCCGTTTCCCCTTCCCTGACCGCGCGCCCGCGTGCGAACGGCCCTCGCAACAAGATAGGCGAGGGCCGTCGCGGAACGTACGAATGTGCGCGCGGGAAGGACGAACGGTACACACCGGTGACCATCGGGATCAGACGGCGTCCTCAGACCGTATGGGTATCGGCCACCGAAAGCGCGTCGTCGAGGAGGGCGAGGCCTTCCCGTGCCTCGTCGTCGGTGAGGGTGCACGGCGGGACGACATGGGTGCGGTTCATGTTGACGAACGGCCACAGGCCCGACTTCTTGCAGGCCGCGGCGAAGGCGTTCATGGGGCCCGCCGCCTCGCCCGTCGCGTTGTAGGGGACCAGCGGTTCCCGGGTGGTGCGGTCCTTGACCAGCTCCAGCGCCCAGAAGACGCCCATGCCGCGCACCTCGCCGACGCACCGGTGGCGTTCGGCGAGCGCGCGCAGCCCGGGGCCGAGGACGTGCTCCCCGAGCCGGGCCGCGTTCTCCACGATGCCCTCCTCGGCCATCGCGTTGATCGTGGCGACGGCGGAGGCGCAGGCGAGAGGGTGGCCGGAATAGGTGAGCCCGCCGGGGTAGGGGCGGCGGTCGAAGGTCGCGGCGATCTCGGCGGAGATCGCCACCCCGCCGAGCGGGACGTAGCCGGAGTTGACGCCCTTGGCGAAGGTCAGCAGGTCGGGGGTGACGCCCCAGTGGTCGGCGGCGAACCAGCGGCCGGTGCGCCCGAAGCCCGCCATGACCTCGTCCAGGATGAAGACGATGCCGTGCCGGTCGCACAGCTCCCGCACGCCCGCGAGATAGCCCGCGGGCGGCACGAGGACGCCGGCGGTGCCGACGACGCTCTCCAGGATGATCGCCGCGATGGTCTGGGGGCCCTCGAAGGCGATGGTGTCCGCGAGGTGCGCGAGGGCCCGCGCGCACTCCTCCTCCTCGCTCGTCGCGTGGAACGGCGAGCGGTAGAGATAGGGGCCCCAGAAGTGCACGACGCCCGCCGAGGCCGTGTCGGACGGCCAGCGGCGCGGGTCCCCGGTCAGATTGATCGCCGCGGCGGTCGCCCCGTGGTACGAGCGGTAGGCGCTCAGCAGTTTCGGGCGGCCGGTGTGCAGCTTGGCCATCCGGACGGCGTTCTCGACCGCCTCGGCGCCGCCGTTGGTGAAGAAGATCTTGTCGAGGTCGCCGGGGGTGCGCCCGGCGACCAGCCGTGCCGCCTCGGACCGGACGTCCACGGCGAAGCCCGGTGCGATCGTGCACAGCCGGCCCGCCTGCTCCCGGATCGCGGCGACGACCTTGGGGTGCTGGTGGCCGATGTTGGTGTTGACGAGCTGGGAGGAGAAGTCGAGGTAGCGATTTCCGTCGTAGTCCCAGAAGTACGCGCCCTCGGCACCCGCCACGGCCGGCGGGTCGATGAGGCCCTGGGCGGACCAGGAGTGGAAGACGTGCGCGCGGTCGGCGGCCTTGACCGCGGCGCCGGCGGTGGGGTCGGGAAGGGTGCTCACGCTGATGGCCTCACAGAGGTGGGGACGCGGGGGCCGCCAGCGTAGAAAGCGCGGCACGGCGGCCGGTACCGGCAGTGTGTAGGGCTCTCGCGCCGCCCGTGGACATACTGCCGGGTGGCGGACACCCGCCGTTCGCGCCCGGTTCACCGGGACGCCGCGACGCCTGCGAATTACTCTCGCGGAAATCCCCTGTGGCGGCCGGGGGCGTGCTACGGTCCTTCGCAGTTGCAGTTTTGGTACCCATATGACGTGTGCGCCTGACGGTCTGTGACCTCAGGCGCTCTGTTGTTTACGGCCATAGGCCCGGACGGGGACATCAACGCGACACGGAATTGCGCACCGTGCGGAATTCCGGCACCGGGATCTATTGAGGAGATCGTCGTGGCTAACGGCACCGTGAAGTGGTTCAACTCGGAAAAGGGCTTCGGCTTCATCGAGCAGGAGGGTGGCGGCCCGGACGTGTTCGCCCACTACTCGAACATCGCCACCCAGGGCTTCCGTGAGCTTCAGGAGGGCCAGAAGGTCTCCTTCGACGTCACGCAGGGCCAGAAGGGCCCGCAGGCGGAGAACATCGTCCCCGCCTGATCCCGGACGGGACCGGGGCCGGGGCCCGCACTTTCACGGTGCGGGCCCCGGCTCTTTGGTGTCCGGCTATTCTCCCGCGAGGGCTGCGTGCGGCAGTCTCGGAGCAAGGGCCTCGGCAGGGACCCCCGGACGACACCGGGGGGACATCGGGGAACCGGGGGAAGGCGACATCATGGACAGTCTGCAGCCAGAAGATCCACACAGTCTCGGCGCGTACCGGCTGCTCGGCCGGCTGGGCGCGGGCGGCATGGGCCGGGTCTACCTGGCCCGCTCGGACCGGGGCCGTACGGTCGCGGTCAAGCTCGTCCAGCGGGAGCTGGCCGGCCAGGAGGAATTCCGCAGGCGCTTCCGCCAGGAGGTGCGCTCGGCACGGCAGGTCGGCGGCGAGTGGACCGCGCCGGTGCTCGACGCGGACACCGAGGCGGAGATCCCGTGGGTCGCCACCGGCTACATCGCCGGGCCCTCCCTGCGGCAGGTCGTCGACCGCGACTACGGGCCGCTGCCCGAGCGGTCCGTCCGCATCCTCGGCGCCGGACTCGCCCGCGCCCTCCAGGCCGTCCACGCCGCCGGCATCGTCCACCGCGACCTCAAGCCGTCGAACGTCCTGATCACCCTGGACGGGCCGCGCGTCATCGACTTCGGCATCGCCCGCGCCCTGGAGACGATGACCGACCACCACCTCACCCGCACCGGCGCGGCCGTCGGCTCGCCCGGCTTCATGTCGCCCGAGCAGGTGCGCGGCGCCAAGGTCACGGCCGCGAGCGACGTCTTCTGCCTCGGCGCGGTGCTGGCCTACGCCGCGACCGGCCGGATGCCGTTCGGCACGGCGGACAGCGGCGTCCACGCCCTCCTCTACCGCATCGCGCAGGAGGAGCCCGATCTCACCGACGTGCCGGAGACGCTGCGCCCCCTGATAGCCGCCTTCCTCGCCAAGGACCCCGCCGACCGTCCCACGCCCGAACAGGCCCTGGAGCGTACGGGGGTGCGGGAGCTGCTGACGGACCTGCGCTCGGCGGAACCCTGGCTGCCCGGCGGC
This sequence comes from Streptomyces sp. NPDC042259, assembly GCF_055582085.1. Taxonomy (NCBI): domain Bacteria; kingdom Bacillati; phylum Actinomycetota; class Actinomycetes; order Kitasatosporales; family Streptomycetaceae; genus Streptomyces; species Streptomyces sp. NPDC042259. Next base: position 77,943 of record NZ_JBVJDW010000007.1, read on the forward strand.
CTCGTGGCCCAGCTCGGACGGCACGCGGTCCGGCTGCTGGACGTCGAGGACCCCGCCGCCGCGAACCCGCTGACCCAGGTGGACCCGCACCCCGACGGTCGCCCGGTGGACCTGCCGACCGTCACCGCCGGACCGGCCTCACAGCCCCTGCCGCCCGCCGCGCCCGCCACACCCGCGCTGCCCGCCACGCCCGCCACGCCCGTTCCCGGCTACCCGCCCCCGGGCCCGTACGGCCCCGGACCGTACGACTCCGGGGTGTACGCCCCACCGGCCCCGCCCGAGCGGCGCCGGTCCGTGGCGCCCTTCGTGCTGGCGGCGGTGGTGACCGCCGGGCTGCTCGCGGGCGGCGGCACCGTGTTCGTGCTGAACCGGGAGACGAAGGACGAGGGGCGCCCGGGGCCGGTCACCTCGCCGACCACGACGCCCGGCTCCCCGGCGTCGACGGCCGGGCCCTCGGCCGCCGCCGGTTCCCCGACGCCCGGCCCGGCCAAGGCCACCCCCGATTCCGGTCCCGTCCCGCAGGCGTTCATCGGCACCTGGGAGTCCGACTTCCAGTCGGCCGGCGGTGCCAACACCCGCCGGATCGTCCTGCGGCAGGGGCCCGTCGGCTCGACCGTGGCCGACATCAGCGGCCACGGTACGAACGAATACGGCACCGTCTACCGCTGCGCGTGGGTCGCCGACCTCGGCGCGGCCGGGGCCTCCGGCGGCTCCGTGCGGCTCGGCCCGTCCCGGGTCACCGTCGCCGAGCCCACCACGTCCTGCCAGCCGGGCGAGGCCACCGAGCTGACCCTGCTCCCCGACGGCAGCCTGCGCCGGATGTTCATCGGAACGGACAAGGAACCGCTGATCTACACGAAGCGGAGCTGACGGCACAACGCGAAGCGCCCCGGTGGCGGACCACCGGGGCGCTCTCACGGCGAAGGCCGTGCCGTACGAGCCGTGCCGTACGAGCCGTGCCTTACGAGAGGAACGAGTTGATCTCGATCGTCTCGGTACGGCCCGGGCCGACGCCGATCGCGGAGATCGGCGCGCCGGACATCTCCTCCAGCGCCTTCACGTAGGCCTGCGCGTTCTTCGGCAGGTCGGCGAAGGTCTTGGCCTTGGTGATGTCCTCGGACCAGCCCGGCAGCATCTCGTAGATCGGCTTCGCGTGGTGGAAGTCGCTCTGGCTGTAGGGCAGCTCCTCGACGCGCTTGCCGTCGATCTCGTACGCGACGCAGACCGGGATCTGCTCCCAGCCCGTCAGCACGTCGAGCTTGGTGAGGAAGAAGTCCGTCAGGCCGTTGACGCGGGTCGCGTAGCGGGCGATGACCGCGTCGAACCAGCCACAGCGGCGGTCACGGCCGGTGGTCACACCGCGCTCGCCACCGATGGTCCGCAGCGCCTCGCCGTCCTTGTCGAACAGCTCGGTCGGGAACGGGCCGGCCCCGACGCGCGTGGTGTACGCCTTGAGGATGCCGATCACCCGGCTGATCTTCGTGGGGCCCACGCCGGCACCCGTGCAGGCGCCGCCCGCGGTCGGGTTCGACGAGGTCACGAAGGGGTACGTGCCGTGGTCGACGTCGAGCAGCGTGCCCTGGCCGCCCTCGAAGAGGACGACCTTGCCCTCGTCGATGGCGTTGTTCAGGATCAGCGTCGTGTCGGCCACGTACGGCTTGATCTGCTCGGCGTAGGTGAGCAGCTCCTCCACGATCGCGCCGGCCTCGATGGCCCGGCGGTTGTAGAGCTTCGCGAGGATCTGGTTCTTGAAGTCGAGAGCGGCCTCGACCTTCTGGGTCAGGATCGACTCGTCGTAGAGGTCCTGGACCCGGATGCCGACGCGGTTGATCTTGTCCGCGTAGGTCGGGCCGATACCGCGGCCCGTGGTGCCGATCTTCCGCGAGCCGAGGAAGCGTTCCGTCACCTTGTCGACGGTCGTGTGGTACGGCGTGATCAGATGCGCGTTACCGCTGAGCAGCAGCTTGGACGTGTCCACGCCACGCTCGTTGAGTCCGCTCAGCTCGGAGAGCAGGACCGCCGGGTCGACGACGACACCGTTGCCGATCACCGGGGTACACCCCGGCGAGAGGATTCCGGAGGGGAGGAGATGCAGCGCGTATTTCTGGTCGCCTACGACGACCGTGTGGCCGGCGTTGTTGCCACCTTGGTAGCGCACCACATAGTCCACGGATCCACCGAGGAGGTCGGTGGCCTTTCCCTTGCCCTCGTCACCCCACTGAGCACCGAGCAGCACAAGTGCGGGCACAGGCGTACACCCCTTCCGGGCGGGGCATGTCCAACGTGCGTGGTGGCGTAATCCCGCCTTGTGCGGGGGTGCACCATCGCTAGAGCCGTCGAACCGGTGCCCCGGATAGACGAAGCCCCTGGCGCAACAGCGACAGGGGCTCTTGCACCGAGAGATTACCTGAGGAAGGACCGAGGTGTCGGCTCCAGACCCGACCGGGCAGCCTCTGCTCGTGATCATCGACCCGGTCGCACGCCGCGTGGACGGCGAGTCCGTGCGGATCGCGAGGGATGTCCTCAGTGCCGGGGCGGTGGCGAAAATCTGTCTCACGGACGGCCCGGAGGAGCTTTCCCGCGCCCTGGCCAGGCGGGGCCGGCGCCCGGTGGTGATCGGTGACGACCGCGCGCTGCTGCGTGTCGTGGGCCTGCTGCACCGGCGGCGGGAACTGGCCGGAACCGCTCTGTCGGTGGTCCCGGTCGGCCCGCCCCCCACGGTCGCGCTGGCCCACGCGCTCGGCGTGCCGCACGGGCCGGTGGCGGCCGCCCGGGCGGTGCTGGACGGCGCGCCGCGCCCGCTGGACCTGCTGGTCGACGACAGCGACGGGGTGGTGCTCGGTGAGGTGTGCGTGCCGGACGTGTACGTACCGGGAGTCGCCTCGTACGCGGCCGGGCCGGCGGTCCTGGAGCCCCCGGGCGGCGGGCCGAAGGCCTTCGGCCGCCCCGGGGGGCCCGGTGAGGCGGCCGCGCCCCGGCGGCAGGCCCTGACGGCGGGCGGGCACGAGCCGTGGTGGTCCCCCGCCGCCCGGACCGCCCGTACGGCGCTGACGCTGCTGACGGGGCCCGTGGCACGGCAGACGCTGCCCTCCTGCACCCGGCTGCGGGTGGAGGCAGACGGGGTGCTGCTGGCGGATCTGGACCAGCCCGTCGAGCGGGTGGCGGTGGCGGTGGCGGTCGTGGACGGCCTCGCGGAGGTCGTGGTCCACCACCGCTCCGCTGCCCGCCCGGTGCGGGCCCGGGCCCGCGCGGTCACGGTCTCCGGGCCCGATTTCCGCTACCGCGCCGACGACGTGGGCGGGGGCCCGGTCCGCAGCCGCACCTGGACGGTCCTGCCGGGGGCGTGGCGGCTGACGCTGCCGCGCTGAGGAGCGGGTCACCCGCCCGGCGTCACCAGGCCCGCCTCGTAGGCGAAGACGGCCGCCTGGGTGCGGTCGCGCAGCCCCAGCTTCACCAGGATGCGGCTGACGTGGGTCTTGACGGTGGACTCGGCGACGACGAGCCGGGTGGCGATCTCGGAGTTGGAGCGGCCCTGGGCGACCAGCACCAGGACCTCGGTCTCCCGCTCGGTGAGGTCGGCGATCCGCTCCTGGCTGGGCGGCTTGGGCGTGCCGAGGCGGGAGAACTCCTGGATGAGCCGCTTGGTGACCGTGGGCGCCAGCAGCGCCTCCCCGTCGGCCACGACGCGCACCCCGTCGGCGAGCTGGCGGGCGGAGGCGTCCTTGAGCAGGAAGCCGCTGGCTCCGGCGCGCAGCGCCTGGTAGACGTACTCGTCGAGGTCGAAGGTGGTGAGCACCAGTACCTTCGCCCCCGCGTCGGCGGCGACGATCTCCCGGGTGGCCTCCAGTCCGTTGAGCACGGGCATGCGGATGTCCATCAGGACGACGTCGGGGCGCAGCGCCGCCACCTGCTCGACGGCCTGCCGGCCGTCCACGGCCTCGCCGACGACCTCGATGTCGGGCATGGCGTTCAGCAGGACGGAGAAGCCCTCGCGGACCATCATCTGGTCGTCCACGATCAGTACCCGGATGGTCATGCGGCGGCCTCGCCGACCGTGACGGGGAGGAAGGCGGCGATCTCGTAGCCGCCCTCGTCGGTGGTCTGTGCCGTCATCTCGCCGCCGAGCATGGTCACGCGCTCGCGCATGCCGAGCACGCCGTGCCCGGCGCCCGGGGAGGGCTTGGCGAGGCGGTTGGGCGGGCCGTTGACGACCCGCAGGCCGAGGCCGCCGAGGACGTAGGACAGCTCCACCCTGGCCCGCGCGCCGGGCGCGTGGCGCAGCACGTTGCTGAGCGCTTCTTGGACGATGCGGTACGCGGACAGCTCCACGCCCTGCGGCAGGGGCCGCACCGAGCCCGTGGTGACCCGCTCGACGTCCAGCCCGGCGGAGCGCACGTTGTCCAGCAGCCCGTCCAGGGCGGCGAGGGTGGGCTGCGGGGCCTCGGGGCCTGCGAACGCGTCGGGGTTCTCCGACCGGACGACGCCGAGCACGCGGCGCAGCTCGGTCAGCGCGGCGACGGCGTTCTCCCGGATCGTCTGGAACGCGGCGGCCAGCTCGGGCGGGGTGTCCTGGACCCGGTAGGGGGCGGCCTCGGCCTGGATGGCGACGACGGACATGTGGTGCGCGACCACGTCGTGCAGCTCGCGGGCGATGGTGGTGCGCTCCTCCAGCACGGTCCGCCGGGACCGCTCGACCTCGGTGACGGCCGCCTGCGCGACGACCTGCTGCTTGGTCTCGCGCAGTCCGCGCACGGCGAGGACGACGAAGAGCACGATCCCGGAGAGGACCATCATCTGGAGCATGTCGGAGAGGAAGAAGGCGCCGCCGTAGGGGCGGGCCGTCCGCAGGAACACGGCACAGAAGAGCGCTGTCGCGCCGGTGAGCAGCCACATCTCGGCCGCCGTGCGCGGGCGGGTCCGCAGGGCCACGACCAGCATCACGGCGAGGTGGGAGAAGAAGCCGCCCGGGGACCACGGTCCGAAGCTGTACGTGCCCACGACCACTCCGGTGAAGAGCGTCGCGCCGATCGACAGCCACCACGCGCCGACCGGCCGGAAGAGGGTCATGATCATCGGCACGCCGGCCGTCAGCGCCGCGAACAGCCCGTAGCTGCCGCCCTCGCGTTCGGCGGTCCCCATCATGACGGCGAGGGTGAAGCCGACGAGCGCCGCGTGCGGGAACCACCGGGTGCAGCGGGCGGCCCGCCGCGGCAGCCTGCGGACCAGGACGTGGTCCGCGGGCAGCGGCGGCAGCGGGCGGAAGGCGAAGGCGTCGGTGAACAGGTCCTCGCGGAGTCCGCTCAGGGCGCCCTTCGCCATCCGCAGCTCATTGCGCGGGGGGCTCTCATAGGTGTCGGTCACAGCAACAACCGTAGGCAGACGGTCCGCCGGAAGCGTCCGCACGGATGCGGATCTCTCGGGGTCCGTCTCAAGTACTACGCGGCTACGGCACGGCTGTGACGTGCGGTTGTCCGGTGAGGGCGGCCAGCAGGGCCGTGCACGCGGCTGTGCCGGGAGTCACAGGCGCGTAGTGACCGACGCCACCGAGGGCGCGGACCTCGGCCACGCCGCCGGCCGCGTGGGCGGCGGCGGCGTAGCGGTGGGAGAACTCGACGGGCACGACGAGGTCCGCGGCCCCGTGCAGGAGCGTCACGGGCGCGCGGGCGGGCGGGCACCGCACGGGGTCGACGTCCCGCCCGTCGCGCCCGTCGAGCAGTTCCTCGACGACGCCCTCGCCGAGCCGCAGCCGGACGGCCCGCTCCAGGTCCGTGACGGCCGCCACGGCGACGACGTGGTCGACGGCCGGGGCGAAGGACCCGCCGGCCCCGGACGCCGCCCAGAGGGCGAGGTGGCCGCCCGCCGAGTGCCCGGCGAGCAGATGCCGGGCGGCGGGCCGCGCGGACCGCCCCGCCCGCTCCTCCAGTGTCTCCAGGGCCCGCGAGACGTCGTCGAACGTCTGCGGCCTGCCGCCGCCCCCGCCGAGGCGGCGGTACTCCACGAGCGCCACGTCCATGCCGCGCCGCGTCAGCTCGACGGCGAGCGACGACAGGTGCCGGCGGTCGTACATCTCGCGCCAGAAGCCGCCGTGCAGAAGCGTCACCCGGGTGCCCGTCGGCCGGGCCGCCGTGTAGTGGTCGATGACCTGGCTGGGGTGGTCGCCGTACGCGACGGTCTCGTCCGGCGGCAGATGGGGAAGCGCGCGCAGCGCGGCGAATTCGATGTCGTCGAGGTCCTCGGTCACGGTGCCGGCACCTCCCTCAGCACGTCGGCGAGTACCCGCGCCGCCCGTTCGGCGTCGGCGAAGGAGGTGTAGAGCGGGGTGAAGCCGAAGCGCAGGACGTCCGGGCGGCGGAAGTCGCCGACGACGCCGCGGCGGGCGAGTTCGGCCGTCACCTCGCCCGCGTCGGGACAGCGCAGCGACACCTGGCTGCCGCGTTCGCCGTGCGGGGTGGGGGTGAGGCACTCCAGCCGGTCCTTCGGCACGTATTCCCCGACGCGGCGCAGGAAGAAGTCCGTGAGGGCGAGGCTCTTGGCCCGTACGGCCTCGACGCGCACGCCGTCCCAGACATCCAGGGCCGCTTCGAGGGCGAGGAGGGACAGGATGTCGGGGGTGCCGACCCGGCCCCGGGCGGCGCCGTCGGCGGGGGTGTAGGCGGGGGCCATGGCGAAGGGGTCGGCGTGGGAGTTCCAGCCGGGCAGCGGTGAGTCGAAGCGGTCCTGCAGCTCCCGCCGCACGTAGAGGTACGCGGGGGCTCCGGGGCCGCCGTTGAGGTACTTGTACGTGCAGCCGACGGCGAGGTCCACGCCGTGCGCGTCGAGCCCGACGGGCAGCGCGCCCGCGCTGTGGCACAGGTCCCAGACGACGAGCGCCCCGGCGGCGTGCGCGGCGGCCGTCGTGCCGGGCAGGTCGTGCAGGCGGCCGGTGCGGTAGTCGACGTGGTTGACGAGGGCGACGGCGGTGCGCGGGCCGAGGGCGGCGGGCAGATCGCCCACCGCGACGGGCCGCAGCGTACGGCCCGTCAGCCGGGCGGCGGACTCGGCTATGTACCCGTCGGTGGGGAACGTCGCCTCGTCGACGAGGATCTCGTCGCGTTCCGCGCCGGCCATGCGGACGGCGGCGACGACGGCCTTGAAGACGTTGACGCTGGTCGAGTCGCCCACGACGACCTGGCCGGGCGCGGCCCCGACGAGCCGGCCGATCCGGTCGCCGGTCCGCTCGGGCGCGGTCCACCACCCGGACTCGTCCCACGAGCGGATGCGCAGCCGGCCCCATTCCCGCTCGACGACGTCGGCGAGCCGGCCGGCGACGGCGCGGGGCAGGGCGCCGAGGGAGTTGCCGTCGAGGTAGACGCCCTCGGCGAGGTCGTCCAGGACGAATGCGGCGCGCTTGTCCCGGAGCGCGTCGGCGGCGTCGAGGGCCGCGGCGTCGGACGTCAGGGCGTCGACGGTGGTGTCGGGGGCTGTGGCGTCGGGGCCCGGGGTCTCGGGAGGGACGGTGTCGAGGTCAGACATGGCTACGCGCCGTCCACAGCTCGGGGAAGACGTTCTTCGTCGCCCGGCGTTCCAGCCAGGCCACCCCCGCCGAACCGCCCGTTCCCACCTTGGAGCCCATGGCCCGCCGGGTGGCGACGAGGTGGTCGTTGCGCCAGCGCCAGACCAGCTCCGCCACCTCGGTCAGGGCCTCCCCCAGCCGGCAGGCGTCGCTGTTCTGGTCGCCCGCGTAGACGCGCTGCCAGACCTCCTCGACCGCCGGGTCGGGGACGTACCGCTCGGAGACGTCACGGTCGTGGACGCTTTGCGGCACCGGGTACCCGAGCCGTCCGAGGTAGCGCAGCACCTCGTCGTACAGGCTCGGCTCACGCAGTGCCTTCTCCAGCTCGGCGTGGACCTGTGGCGTGCCCCGGTGCGGGACGAGCATGGACTCGGCCTTGTCACCGAGGAGGAACTCCAGCCGGCGGTACATCGCGGACTGGAAGCCCGAGCCGTCGCCCAACGCGGAGCGGAAGCCGTTGAACTGCATCGGCGTCAGGTGCGCGAGCGGCTTCCAGGAGGCGTTGAGCGACTCGAGTTCGTAGGTGGAGCGCTTGAGCGCGGCCATCGCGGTCGGCAGGTCGTCCTCGCGCAGCGCCCTGGTGGCGGTCTCCCACTCGTGCACGATGACCGTGAACCACAGCTCCATGACCTGCGTGGTGACGAGGAAGACCATCTCGCCGGGATCGTCGGAGAGCAGCTCCTGGAGGTGGGTCAGGACGGACGCCCGGACGTAGTCCTCGTACGGCGTGGAGGTCTCGAAGTCGAGGTTCGGGGCCGCCGGGTGGTCCGGTTCGGCACCGGGGCCCTGCGGGGCGTGGGGGCGGGGTGGGTGCGGCTGCGACATCGCTGTCTCCTCGCTGGGGTACCCCCGGGCCGCTCGGGCGCCGGGGGGAGCGTTCCGGGTAGCGGTCCGCCCCTTCCCGTCGGCATCGGAGCCCCGGTCCCCTGCGCGCATCATGCGTCCCGGACGCGGCTTCTGCAAGAGGTGGTCCGCGACACGAACGCGGGCCCGGGGGCGGCCGCGGGCTGCCGTTCGGGCGGGTCCGGCCGGCGCGGCGACAAGGCACACTGGTGGCCATGTCGATTCACGAGAACCTCCTCGGGGGACCGCCCCCGACCCATCTGCCCGACGACCCGGAGCCGCGTGAGCTGCTCGCCTCGGGAGCGGCCCCCTCCGAGGTCGCCGCGAAGTACCCGGCGTCCTCGCTCGCGTGGGCCCAGCTCGCCGACGAGGCGTTCGAGGGCGGCCGGGTCGTCGAGTCGTACGCGTACGCCCGTACCGGCTACCACCGTGGTCTCGACGCGCTGCGGCGCAGCGGCTGGAAGGGCCACGGCCCGGTGCCCTTCGAGCACGAGCCGAACCGCGGTTTCCTGCGCGCCCTGCACGCCCTGGCCCGCGCGGCGGGTGCCATCGGTGAGCACGAGGAGCACGAGCGCTGCTCGGCGTTCCTGCGGGACAGCTCGCCGACCGCCGCCAATACGCTCGGCTGACGTTCGCACGACCGCGTGCCGGTCCGTGCCGCCTCTCGCCTGGCCGGCGGACCTTCGGCTGCGGGCCGTCTTCGCCGCCTGCGGCGGCTGAGCGCCCTGCGGGCGCGTCCTCAATCGCCGGACGGGCTTAATTCGAGCCCGTCCGGCGATTGAGGACGACCGCCGCGCAGCGGTGGTGCGGGTGGCTGCGGGGCTGCCCGCGGTGTGCGTCCTAGGAACCGCCGGAGGCACCGGCACTGCCCGGATCCAGTGGCGGGGACGACACCCCGCAGTGGTACGCGCACTCCGGATGGCATCGTTTCCGGGGCCCCAGCGCACGTGCGCCAACGGTCCACCAGGCCAGTCCCGCCCCCACCACCAGCGTGCCCGCGCACCAGAACATCGCCCGGCGGAACGTGGCGTCGAAACCGGCGGGATCGCGGTACACGTCCGGGCCCATGCCCGCGAGCAGGGGCAGCGCGGCGACCGCGATGAGGCCCGCCGCGCGGGCGGCGGCGTTGTTGATGCCGCTGGCCAGGCCCGCGCGGGCGACGTCGACCGAGGCGAGGACCGTCGCGGTGAGCGGTGCGACCAGGACCACCATGCCCAGGCCGAGGACGACGAGCGCGGGCAGCACGTCCCGCCAGTACACCGCGCCGGGCCCCGCCCGGGTCATGAGCAGCATGCCCGCCGCGCACAGCAGCGGTCCCACGGTCAGCGGGAGCCGGGGCCCGGTCCGGGTCGCGATCCGGCCCGAGCGGGCCGACAGCAGCAGCATCAGCACCGTCGTCGGCAGCAGCGCGGTCCCCGCGGCGAGGGCGGACCAGCCGACCACCACCTGGAACTGCAGGACCGAGAGGAAGAAGAAGCCGCCGAAGGCCGCGTACACGCACACCGTGACCGCGTTGACGGCCGAGAACATGCGGCTTGCGAAGATCGCCGGCGGCAGCATCGGATCGGGCCGCCGTGCCTCGACCCGGACGAACGCCGCCCCCAACAGCACCCCGGCGACCGCCGCGCCGATGACCACCGGCGACGCGCCCTGGTCGGGGGCGGCGATCAGCGCGTAGGTGACCGCCCCGAGGGCCAGTGCGCCCAGGGCCGCGCCGAGCGCGTCGAAACGGCCGTACGCGGCGGGGTCCCGGGTCTCGGGCACGTGTTTCAGGGCGACCGGTACGCACACGGCGGCCAGCGGCAGATTGATCAGGAACACCCAGCGCCAGCCGGGCCCGTCCACCAGATAGCCGCCGACGAAGGGGCCGACCGCCGCGGCCACCCCGCCCAGCCCGGACCACGCGCCGACCGCCCCGGCCCGGTCGTCGGGGTGGAAGACCGCCTGGATCAGCGCCAGCGAGCCGGGGGTGAGCAGTGCCCCGCCGATGCCCTGGAGCGCCCGCGCGGCGATCAGCACTCCGGCGTCCGGCGCCACCCCGCACAGCAGGGAGGCGAGGGCGAACCACACCACGCCGATGACGAACACCCGCCGCCGCCCGAACCGGTCCCCCAGGGCGCCGCCCAGCAGGATCAGCGAGGCGAGGGTGAGCATGTAGCCGTTGACGGTCCACTGGAGAACGGGCAGGTCCGCCCCGAGGTCCTCGCCGATGCGGGGCAGGGCCACATTGACGACGGTGCTGTCCAGCAGCGCCATTCCCGAGCCGAGGACGGCGGTCAGCAGCACCCAGCGGCCGACGGGGGTACCCAGCCGTACGGCGTCGTCGGTGGCGGGCTCCTGCGGGACGGTGCCCTCGTCGGTCACCGGCTCCCGCGACGGGTCGCTCATACCGGCATCATCCCCGCAGAGCGGACACCCGGCCAGCGCGGCGGGGCTGGGAAACGGGGCAGGGCCCGGCCCCACCGCGTGCGCGGGGGACCGGGCCCTGCCCTCAGGCCGTCTGGAAAGTCGGCCGCTTACTTCATCTTCGTGCCCGTGGCACGCAGGTCGGCGCAGGCCTTGGTGACGCGCTCGGCCATGCCGGCCTCGGCGAGCTTGCCCCAGGTGCGCGGGTCGTACTTCGACTTGGTGCCGACCTCGCCGTCGACCTTCAGCACGCCGTCGTAGTTGCGGAACATGTGGTCCGCGACCGGGCGGGTGAAGGCGTACTGCGTGTCCGTGTCGAGGTTCATCTTCACGACGCCGTTCTCCAGCGCGGTGCGGATCTCCTCCGCCGTGGAGCCGGAGCCGCCGTGGAAGACGAAGTCGAACGGGTCGTTCTTGCCGGACTTGGCGGCGATGCCGTCCTGCAGGTCACGGAGCAGCTCGGGGCGGAGCACGACGTTGCCCGGCTTGTAGACACCGTGGACGTTGCCGAAGGAGGCGGCCAGCAGGTAGCGGCCCTTCTCGCCCAGACCGAGGGCCTCGGCGGTGCGCTCGACGTCGGCGACGGTGGTGTACAGCTCGTCGTTGATCTCGTGCGAGACGCCGTCCTCCTCGCCACCGGTCGGGGTGATCTCGACCTCAAGGATGATCTTCGCCTTGACGGCCTCGGCGAGCAGTTCCTGCGCGATGGCGAGGTTCTCGTCGAGCTTCTCGGCGGAGCCGTCCCACATGTGGGACTGGAAGAGCGGGTTCTGACCGGCGGCGACGCGCTCCTGCGAGATGGCGAGCAGCGGACGGACATAGCCGTCCAGCTTGTCCTTCGGGCAGTGGTCGGTGTGCAGCGCGATGTTCACCGGGTACTTCTTGGCGACGACGTGCGCGAACTCGGCGAGCGCGACCGCGCCCGAGACCATGTCCTTGCTGTACTGGCCGCCCAGGAACTCCGCACCACCGGTGGAGATCTGGATGATGCCGTCGCTCTCCGCCTCGGCGAAACCGCGCAGCGCGGCGTGCAGAGTCTGCGTCGAGGTCACATTGATGGCCGGGTAGGCGAACTTGCCTGCCTTCGCCCGGTCGAGCATCTCGTTGTAGACCTCGGGGGTTGCGATGGGCATCTGTCCGCTCCTTGTGATGTGCGGGGGCGTGGGTGGCCTGGCCTTAGGGGGCGACGTTCATCGTCGCCCCCATCTTCCCAGACTCCCCGATTCGCTCCACACGGTGGACAGGACATTGATGCGTGAAGGGCGCGAGGTTTCACGTGAAACCTCGCGCCCTTCACCCGTCAGTCGACGGATCAGCCAACGGAAATGCCTGGTCAGCCCAGGTTCAGATCACCGAGGGCATAGCCGGTCACATAGCGCAGACCGGCGCCTTCGATCGCGGAGGCGGCGCCCCGGTCGACGATCGTCGCCACGGCGACGACCTCCGCGCCCGCCTCACGCGCGGCCTCGACGGCCGTGAGCGGCGAGCCACCGGTGGTGGAGGTGTCCTCGACGACCAGGACCCGGCGGCCCTTGATGTCCGGCCCCTCGATGCGGCGCTGCATGCCGTGCGCCTTCTGCGCCTTGCGCACGACGAACGCGTCGAGCTTGCGGCCGCGCGCGGCGGCGGCGTGCAGCATCGAGGTGGCGACCGGGTCCGCGCCGAGGGTGAGCCCGCCGACGGCGTCGTACTCGAGGTCCGCCGTGGCGTCCAGCATCACCTGGCCGACCAGGGGCGCCGCCTCGGCGTCCAGGGTGATCCGGCGCAGGTCGATGTAGTAATCGGCCTCCTTGCCGGAGGAGAGGGTCACCTTGCCGTGGACCACGGCCTTGTCCTTGATCTGCTGCAGCAGGGCGTCACGCGCATCGCTCATGCGCACGAGCTTAGGACAGCCCTAGGCGAGTGAGCGCCAGCTCCACGTCGTGGAGATCTCCAGGGGGTCGATCGGGGTGACCAGACGCGGCAGCGTGTTGAGCCCGTTCGGGGGCCCGGACTGCGGCTCGACGCAGACGGCCGCGTCCTGCTCGTCGTAGACGACGACCCATTCGGCGCGGCTGGCGACCTTCAGCTCCAGCAGACCGGGCCAGGTGAGGGTGACGTCCACGCCGTCGGGCATCCCAAAGCAGTCGTCCCAGGGGCCGGGCAGGGGATCGATGCGGCGGCCCGTGGGCAGATGGTCCTCGCCGCGCTCCTCCTGCCAGGCGGGGCGGAAGTCGATCTCGACGTCCTCGCCCGTGCCGAGGTTCCGCAGGAACCACGGGTGCCAGCCGGCTTGCGCCGGGAAGGAGTCGTCGTAGGTCTCGACGCCCATGGTGAGCGTCAGCGAATCCGGTGCCAGCTCCACGAGCTGGGTGACCCGGCCGGTGTACGGCCAGGGTTCGGCGAGGTCGTAGGTGAAGGCGGCGGAGCGCTCCTCGGCGCGGGCGGTGCGCCAGGCGGTGTCCCGGCCGGTGCCGTGGATCGCGTGCGGCCCGGAGTTGACGGGCATCTGATGGCGCTCGCCGCCGTTGCGGAACTGTCCCCGTGCGATGCGGCCGCACCACGGCACCATGGGGAAGGCGCCGTACTTGTCACCCTGCCGCAGGAGTTCGGTCCCGCGGATGCGCAGGCTGGTGAGCCGGCATCCGTTCCCCGGGTCCACGGTCAGTTCGGCGTCCCCGGCTTTTAGCGTTTGGCTCGTCTCGTGGTTGCTCACCGTTCCGAGGTTAGAGGCCCTTCGCCTGGCCGGCGGGCTCCTTGGCCACCGGCCGGTTTTGCCTTTCGCCTGGCCGGCGGCGGTTCCTCGACTACCAGCCGGTTTTGCCGCCTGCGGCGGCGAGCGCCCTGCGGGCGCGTCCTCAATCGCCGGACGGGCTTGATGTGGCTGAGGTCAGCCAGACCAGCCCGTCCGGCGATTGAGGACACAGCACAGCAGCCCGTCCAGTCCCACAGGCCCAGCGGCCTAACGGCGTCGCCGCAAGGCTCGGCCCACTACTACCGCGGAGGCCAGGGCCACCGCCGCCGCGGGGGCGGCCCAGCGGAGGGCTGCCGCTGTGGCGGACGCCGCCTCGGGAGCGGGGACGGGGGCGTAGCGGCCGCGCGGCGGGGCGTGGTCGACCTCTTCCGCGCTGCGGCCGATCATCGTGCGGCGGGCATGGGCGGCCTCCGCCGGCGGACCGTCCTCGTCTTCGTCCTCGTCGTCCTCGTCGTCCTCGTCGTCGAGTTCGTCGATGGCATCGATGGCGTCGACCGCGTCGACCGCCTCGATGGCGTCGAAGTCCCGGTCCTCGTCACCGGACGTCGCCCCCGAGGACGGCGGCGTCGGCGAGCCGTCCGTGTCCCTCCGCAGTTCCTCCGCCAGGGCCACCGCGACCCGCTCCAGCAGCCTGCGGGCCGTGGTCTGGGTGGTCTTCGCGTCGAACTCCGCCAATCGGCCCCCGCAGTCGACCCGGGCCGCGCAGGTCAGCCGCGTACCGCCCGGCACGGCCTCCGCCAGCGCGGTCAGCGCGAGCGTCACCGTGCCGGTGCCGCGCACCTCCGCGCCCTCGCCCGTCAGCTCGAAGGAGCCGTCCCGCTCGGACAGCCGCAGCGAGCCCCGGTAGGTGATGGTGGAGCCGCCGATGCGCAGCCGGAGCCGGCCGGCGACGGTGGCGTCCGAGGCGTCCGCGGCGTCCCGCTGAAGGCCGGGTACGCAGCGGGCGACGCGCGCGGGGTCGGAGAGGACCCGTCGGACATCGCCGACGGGGAACGGAACGAACACCTCATGCTCCATAACAAGCGAGCCTACCCATCAGGCCCCTCACCAGGCCCTCACCGGCCGAAGTTTCCGCCGGTGGCACCGTCCGGTGGCCGACACCGGTCGGTATCCGTCAGTCGGCGACCGTGAAGCGTTCACCCACGTGCCGCGGCTGCTCGATCTCGTCGACGAGCGCGACCGCGTAGTCCTCGGCGGAGATCCGGCTGTTGCCGTCGGCGTCCGTGACGAGGTCGTCCAGGGCGGTGCGGTACGTGCCGCTGCGCTCGCCGGGCTCGATCTTCGCGGCGGGGCTGATGTTGGTCCAGCGGACGTCGGTGACCGTACGGTAGTAGTCCAGCGCGTCACCGTGCGCGTGCATGATCTGGAGCAGGAACTCCGGGAGCCCCTCCGCGTCCCAGACCTGCTTGCCGTCGGCGGTCCGCAGCGAACCCGCGCCACCGACCGTGATCAGCCGAGGAGCCGGGTCGCCGACCGCGCGGACCCCTTCCACCAGCGACTTCGCCGCGGGCGCGATGGTCGCCACATGACCGGGGCCGTCGCCGCCGCCGACGGCGCTGACGACGACGTCCTGGCCCGCCGCGACCGCCGTGACGGACTCCGGGTCGAGGACGTCACCGGTGGTGACCGTCAGGGCGGGATGCCGCTCGGTGAGCTTCGCGGGGTCACGGACGACTGCCGTGACCTGGTGACCGCGGTCCAGCGCTTCGCGCAGGACACGGCTGCCGATGGTTCCGTTGGCGCCGAAGAGGGCGATCTTTGCCATGGGGGGTCTCCTCAGAGGTGATGGTGATCAGGGGGAATGGGGGGAGGGGTGAGAGAGAGTCGGGGTCAGTGCGCGGTCATGGCGTGGGTGAGTTCCTGTGCCGTGGTCATCGGGCCGCCGAGCCGCCGCACCCCCTCGGGGGTGTGCAGCAGGAGGGTGGGGAAACTCTCCACGCCCAGCCTGCGGACTTCCCGGAACCCCTCGCGCGCCGCGCGACGAGTGCCCGGGTCGGCGTACGCGGCGAGGACCGCGTCGGGGTCGATTCCGCCCGCTCCGGCCGCGACCGTGTACAGGGTGGCCGGGTCGGACAGGCTCCGTCCGTCGACGTACCAGGCGCGCTGGAGCGCCCCCGCGAACTCCAGGGCCCGTTCCGGCGCCTGCCGGGTCAGTGCGGCGAGGGCCGTCGCGGCGTCGGCCGAGTCGAGCACGGCGGTGCCGTCGGCGAACGCCTTGGCGTACCCCTCGCCGAACACCGCCCCGGTCAGCTCCCCGATCCGGGCGTCCGCCCGGGGGATGTAGGGGTACTCGGCGACCGGCTTGGCGCGGGGCCCGGTGAACAGCCCGCCGCTGAGCACCCGCACCTCGACGCGGTCGGCGTTCGTCTCGGCGAACGCGCGCACGGTGGGGCCGTAGCCGTAACACCAGCCGCAGTAGGCGTCGAAGGCGTAGGTGACCAGCTGCCGTCGCATGTCTTTTCCTCAAACCGTCCGTTGTCGTACGTACCGTTCGTTGTTGTACGTAGCAACCACGTTAGGGGCGGCATACGGGCGCGACCAGGTACGCTCGGGACTCCTCATGGTGAAAAAGCGACACGAACCCGATCCGGGACGCGAAGGCGGTGACGGCGGCGGCCGTCCGGCCGTGGTCGAGCTGACCTACCGCGCCCCGCCCGGCACCCCGGCGGGTGTGGAGGTGATGACCCTCGCCAAGTTGCGCGCCCGTGCCCCCGAAGGGCTGCTGGGCAAGCCGCAGCGGCTGGACTTCCACCAGATCGTCGTCGTGCGCTCGGGGTCCGCCGGGCACACCGTCGACTTCACCGGCTACTGGCTGGAAGCGGGCTCGGTGCTGTGGGTGCGGCCCGGGCAGGTGCAGCAGTTCGGCGAGGTGACGGGGATCGAGGGGGACGTGATCCTCGTCCAGCCCGGTTTCCTCTCCCCCGGCACAGCCGTCGCCGCGGTGGCCGACGACCCGTTCCGCCCGGTGCTGTGGCAGCCCGTCGGCGAGGACCACGAGGCCGTCTTCCGGACGGTGGGGCATCTGGCGGCCGACTTCCGCACCGGCGGGGCGCTGCCCGCCGACGTCCACACCGATGTGCTGCGGCATCTGCTGTCGGTCCTCGTGCTGCGGCTGGCGCATCTGACGACACCGGTGGGCAGTGGGGTGCCCGCTCCGGGCGATGCCTTCCTGCGGTTCCGCGCGGCCGTCGAGCGGGACTTCGCCGACCGCCACCGCGTCGCCGACTACGCGCGGGCGCTCGGCTACTCCACCCGCACCCTGTCGCGGGCGACGCTGGCGGCCGCGGGGGTGGGGGCCAAGGAGTTCATCGACCGGCGGGTGATGCTGGAGGCCAAACGGCTGCTCGCGCACAGTGAGCTGCCGGCCGTCCGGATCGCCGGGCGGCTCGGTTTCGACGACGCCGCGAACTTCTCCAAGTTCTTCCAGCACCGGGCCGGTCTCTCGCCCGGTGCCTTCCGCGCGGTGCTGCGCCCGCCGCCGGAGCCCGGTCAGCCCGTATAGCGCGGGTGCATCAGGGTCGACGGCAGCAGCCCCGGTTCGCGGCCGTGCCCGGCGGCGCGGCCCGCCGCGGCCAGCGTCGTGGGGGTCAGGGTCCGCACATAAGGGCGGTCGGGGGCCAGGCGCAGCCGGACGGGCTCCCGGGAGGCCAGGAGGAAACCCCAGGCCTTCGCCGGCCCGTCCCCCGTCCCGTGCCGCACGGCCGATCGCCGCGCGGTGGTGCGCTCCAGTTCGCCGGAGGGGCCGTCGCCCCTGCCGTCGACCCGGTAGGCCACGGTGTGCAGCCCCACGGAGCGGACCGTGGCGTCCACCGTCCAGAAGGTGTGGGGGCGGGCCATCGGGCCGGCGTGGACCGCGAGCCGGCCGCCGGGCGCCAGCCGGCGGGCCGCGAGGCCGTAGAACTCCTGGGAGTACAGCTTGGTGCTGGCCGTGAGCCCGGGGTCGGGCAGGTCGGAGACCAGCACGTCGTACGGGCCCCGGTCGTGGCCGCCGCGCAGCCAGGCGAAGGCGTCGGCGACGACGACCCGCACCCTGGGGTCGTGGAAGGCGGACCGGTTGAGGGCGGCGAGGTCGGGGTCGGTGCGGGCCAGCCGGACCACGTCGGCGTCCAGCTCGACGACGGTCACCGAGGTGACATCCCGGTAGCGCAGGACCTCGCGCAGGGCGAGGCCGTCACCGCCGCCGAGGACGAGAACCCGCCGGTGCGGTCCGTCCATCGCGGGGTGCACGAGCCCTTCGTGGTAGCGGAGTTCGTCGCCGCCGCTGACCCGCAGCCGTCCGTCCAGGAACAGCGACAGCGGCCGGCCGCTGCCCTTGCCGCCCGTGAGCACGACTTCCTGGACGGGGGTGCGCACGGCGACCCGGACGTCCGCGCCGTACACGGCGTGCCGCGCGGCCCGCTCGAAGGGGCCGCTGAGCACCGAGCAGGCCGCCAGCAGCACCAGCACCAGGCCGTTGAGGGCGACGAGGGCCCAGCGGGACCGGTTGCTCAGGTCCTGGCGGAAGAGCCACAGCACCAGCGCCCCGCCCGCGACCGCGTTGACGCCGCCGGTCAGCAGCGCGCCGGTCAGCTGCCCCAGCACGGGCAGCAGCAGGAACGGGAAGGCCAGCCCGCCGACGAGGGCGCCCACGTAGTCGGCGGCGAAGAGATCGGCGACGGCGCCGCCCGCGTCCTGGCGCCGGATGCGCTGGATGAGGGTCATCAGCAGCGGCACCTCGGCGCCGATCAGGATGCCGATGACGAGCGAGAAGCCCACCAGCGGCAGCCGGGTCTGGCCGTACCAGGCGAAGCACGCGTACAGCGCCATGGCCGACAGCCCGCCGGTCAGCGCGAGCGCCGCCTCGACGGCCGCGAAGCCCAGCGCGGCGCGGGGCCGCAGCCGTTTGGCGAGCAGCGAGCCGATGCCCATCGCGAAGACCATCACCGACAGCACGACCGAGGCCTGGGTGACGGAGTCCCCGATCAAATACGAGGCCAGGGCGACCAGTTCCAGCTCGTACACCAGGCCGCAGGCGGCGCAGACGAAGACGGTGGTCAGGACGGAGAAACGGCCGAGCCCGGCCGGTACGGGCAGTCGCGCGGGCACCGGGCGGTAGATCATGACCGGAACGCTACGTCACGATCTCGGCACCCCTCGTCACCCACACGAGTGTATTCGCGTGACCTGCCGCCCGGCGGCCCCATGGAGGGCTGCATTCCGCTCGGCGGCCGGGCCGTCGGCGCTCAGTGGGGCACGCCCACGCGCAGCCCCACCCTGGTCCGGGTGGCCACCAGCCGGCCCTCCTGCGGATAGGCGTGCCAGGTGCGCCAGCTGATCTGGCCGTCCTGCCGCTGGGCCAGCAGCGCGGTGAAGGCGTGCGGGCTGCCCGGAAACGTTCCGGCCAGACCGTGCGGGTGCTCGGCGACCAACGCCAGCAACTCCTGTGCGCGCCCCGCGAAGGAGCCCTGCGAAAGCGTCTCGACGCGCGCGGCGAATTCGTACTCCCACGAGCCGACGCGTTTGGCTACGCCCAGCGGCAGGGGGGTGCTGCTGCCCGGCATGCAGGCGACGGTCTCGGAGCAGGTACCGGCCTCCTCTTCGAGCAGAACCTGGTGGGAGGCGCCGAGCAGGCGCAATTGGACGGCGGAGTCGGCGAGTCGCAGATCGAGTACGGCCAGCGCGGGAAGGGGACCCTTCCCCAGACACCAGGCGAGATCGGCGGCGCGGGTATCGGTGTAGGAGGTCTTGAGGGTGGTGAGCATGGGTCGGCTCCGCATAGCACGCAGTGGAGGGTGGGCCGGCCCGCCCAGAGCGAGGTCCAGGATCGTGGCGCGCCGGCTCATGCCCACATTGGAGGTTCATGGGGTCCGAGGACAGTGATTCCGAAGATTCCGAGGAGTCGTCTCTGGACGTGTCTCTGAATGAGAGGGAATCATGAAATGAGCTGCGCCCACAGCCTTTTTACCCATCTCATCATGATTTCCATCCATGAGAGGGCCGGGCAGTTCACCTGTTCACCATCATTGCGCGCCCGGCGGACCGCCGGGATCCCCCCGGGATCCACCGGGCGCATATGCGGTCAAGCACTGGCCGCTGGGAAATGTGGCCGATTAAACGGCATTTACGCAGCACTAAGTAGCTTCGCCACTGCGGTGCGTACCGATTCTTCTCGCTTGCAGAAGGAGAAACGCACCAGATAGGACGGCGCATTGGGGCGCACATAGAAGGCGGACGTCGGAATTGCCACCACCCCGGCGCGCGACGGGAGTTCACGGCAGAACCGCACGCCGTCCGGGTAACCCCACCCCCGGACGTCGGCCTGTACGAAATATCCGGCGTCCGCCCGATAGGGACGCAGCCCCGCACGGGCCAGCCCGTCGGTCAGCACGTCGCGGTTGTGGCGCAGCGTTCCGCGCAGCCCGGCCGCCCACTCCTCCACCTCGCCCAGCATCCGCGCGATCGCCTCCTGGTACGGCGTGCCGGTGGCGTAGGTGAGGAACTGCTTGGCGGCGGCGACGGCGGCCACCAGCGGCGCCGGGCCGCAGACCCAGCCGATCTTCCAGCCGGTGACGTTGAAGGTCTTGCCCGCGGAGGAGATCGTGAGCGTCCGCTCCCGCATGCCGGGCAGCGCGGCGAGGGTGCGGTGCCGGGCGTCGCCGTAGACGAGGTGTTCGTAGACCTCGTCGGTCACCACCGTCAGATCGTGTTCCCGGCAGACGTCGGCGACGGCGGCCAGTTCCTCGGCGGTGAAGACCTTGCCGGTGGGGTTGTGCGGGCTGTTGAGCAGCAGCACCCGCGAGCGCGGGGTGACGGCGGCGCGCAGCGCGTCCGGGTCCAGCACGAAGGTGTCGCCGGACAGCTCCAGCGGCACGGGCACCAGATGGGCCCCCGCCAGATGGGCTCCGGCCGGGTAGGCGTCGTAGCAGGGGTCGAAGGCCAGGACCTCGTCGCCGGGGTCGCACAGCGCGAGCAGCGCCGCCGCGAGCGCCTCGGTGGCACCGGTGGTGATCAGCACCTCCCCGGCGGGCCGGTACTCCAGCCCGTACCGCGCGCGCTGGTGTGCGGCGACCGCCTCGCGCAGCGCCGGGAATCCGGCCGCGGGCGGGTACTGGTTGCCGCCCGCGAGGACGGCCGCCGCGACGTCCTTCAGCAGGATGGCGGGGCTGTCCAGCTCGGGGACGCCCTGGCCCAGGTTGACCGCGCCCGTGGCCCGCGCCAGCTCGGTCATCTCCGTGAAGACCGAGGTGCCCAGGTGCCGCACCCGCGCCGCCGGGTTCCAGTCCGTGTTCATGCGTTCCCGCTTTCCGTCGAGGGCGGCCCGAGGCGTCCGTCGTGACGTCTGTTTTGTTGTGCCGCCGCCCAGTTGAGGCCCGCGCCACCCGTGCCGCGGGTGGCGCGGGCCTCACGATAGGCGGGGGCCGGGCGGGGCGCACCGGTGCCCGGCGCCGGGCCGGCACAGGTCGAGCACAGGTCCCGGCCCGGCGCCGCGCCGACACGCGGCGGTGCCGCCGAGCGGGTGGAAGGCACACCACGTACGGGCGTTCCGTCTCGCGCGCGCGAGACGCGAGCCGCATGGTCGGTATGCCGGGGCGTCAGCCGTCCGGCGTGCTCACCCCCGCCGCGTCCGCACCGGAGGTGCCCCCGTGTCCGCCGACACCGCCGTGTCCGTACGAGGCCAGCGGCCGCGCCCCGCCGCCCGCGACAGCCGTACCCGGCTGCCGGACCGGGTGCGGGCGGCGCTGCGCCGGGCCGCGCCCGCGCTCGCGCTCTACACCGCCGCGCGGCTGACGGGGATGTCGGTGATGGCCGGGTGGGCGTGGTGGACCGGGCGGCATCCGCGCGGGCTGCTCGGGCACTCCTGGGACGGCATCTGGTACGCCGGCATCGCCCGCAACGGCTACGGCCTGTCCGTCCCCTCGTCCCACAGTCCCGGCGTGGTCTTCAACGACCTGGCGTTCTTCCCGCTCTTCCCCGGTCTGGTGCGGCTGGTGGCGGCCGTGCTGCCGGTCGGGGTGGTCAGTGCCGGGCTGATCGTCGCCTGGACCGCGGCCGGGGTCGCGGCCTGGGGCATCTACGCGGTCGGGGAGCGGCTGCACGGGCAGCGGGTGGGCACCCTGCTCGTCCTGCTGTGGGGCCTGCTGCCGCACGCGATCGTGCAGTCGATGGCGTACACCGAGACGCTGATGACCGCGTTCGCCGCGTGGGCGCTGTACGCGGCCGTCACCGGCCGGCCGCTGTGGGCCGGGGCGCTCGCCCTGCCGGCCGGGCTGTCACGGCCCAACGCCATCGCGGTGGCCGCCGCCGTCGCCCTGACGGCGGTGGTCGCGGTGTGCCGGGACGCGCGGGCCCGCGCGGACTGGCGGGTGTGGGCGGGCGCGGCGCTCGCCCCGCTGGGCTGGTGCGGCTACGTCGCCTGGGCGGGGTGGCGCTTCGGGGGCGGCCCCTTCGGCTACTTCGAGGTGCAGCGGCTGTGGGGGTCGCGGTTCGACTTCGGGGCGGACGCGATGCGGTTCATCGGGCACCTGTTCGTCGCCCGGGACTACCTGGCGTACTACATGACGGTGGCGATCCTGGCGGTGGCGCTGATCGCGCTGGTCCTGCTCGCCCTGGACCGCCCGCCGACGGCGGTGCTCGTCTACGCGCTGGTGCTCTTCGTCATCGCGGTCGGCGGCTCCAGCTACTTCGCCTCCAAGCCCCGCTTCCTGCTGCCCGCGTTCCCGCTGCTGCTCCCGGCGGCGGTGGGAATGGCGAGAGCCCGGCCGCGCACCGTCGTCGTGACGGTCGGCGCGCTGGCCGGGCTCTCGTTCTTCTACGGGACGTATCTGCTGACGGTCGCCCGCATCCCGATGTGACGCGCGCCGCCGCCCCGGGGGGCGTGGCGCCCGCCGGGGCGCGTGCGGGCGGGCTCAGGCCTCGTCGTCGCCCGGCTTCTCGTCACCGGACTCCACGTCGGCCTCCAGGCCGAGCGCCTCGATGAGCCACTTGTCGAACTCGATCGAGGCCCGCACCCAGCTGACCGTGCTGGAGACGAAGTGCTCCAGCGACACACCGACGCCGATCAGCATCTGCGCCTCGCCGATGAGGCGGACGCCGCCGTCGTCGTTGGTGTGCGTGTACACCTTCGGCCACAGGGTGCGGCGGTTCCAGTCGTCGATGACCTCGAGGAGCCGGGCCTTCTCCTCGATGCCGTGCGGCCGGTCGTAGAAGGTCCGGACGGAGAAGACCTGCTGCTCCTCCTCGCCACGGAACATGAAGTACGTGCGGAACTGCTCCCACGGCGCGGCGAGGTCGCCCTCGTCGTCGACGACGTACTTCAGCTCCATCTGCTCGAGGAGCTGCTTGACCAGGTCCTGGTCGGGGATGACGGGGCCAGTCGGGCCCGCCTCCTGCGGTTCGGGCTGGCCCCCGAAATTCGGAATCGAGGACGGGTCGATGCTCACCGTGAATTTCCCTTCGTACGGTTCTTGCCATCCTCCCCCACACCCGCCCCGTCACCGCAACCCCGTCAGCCCGCCGATCCTGTCGTGGCGGCCGGGGCGACGGTCAGCTCGGAGCCGTCCGGTGCGAGGTCGACGCGGACGGTGTCGCCGTCGCGGACGTCCCCGGCGAGGATCGCCCGGGCGAGCCGGTCCCCGATGGCGGTCTGGATCAGACGCCGCAGCGGGCGGGCGCCGTAGCTCGGGTCGGGAGCGGCGCTCTCCGGCGCGGCCGGGTCGTGGCCGAGGGCGGCGAGCCAGCGCAGCGCGGCGTCGGTCACGTCCAGGGTAAGCCGCCGGTCGGTGAGACGGCGCTGGAGCAGACCGATCTGGAGGCGGGCGATCCGCTCCAGCTCGTCCGTCCCCAGGGTGTGGAAGACCACCAGGTCGTCGAGGCGGTTGAGGAACTCCGGCCGGAAGGAGGACCGGACCGTCTCCAGGACCTTCGTCTTCTTCTGGTCGTCCTTGAGCAGCGGGTCCACCAGGTAGGAGGAGCCGAGGTTGGAGGTGAGGATCAGGATGGTGTTCCGGAAGTCGACCGTCCGGCCCTGGCCGTCGGTGAGCCGGCCGTCGTCGAGGACCTGGAGCAGGACGTCGAAGACCTCGTGGTGGGCCTTCTCCACCTCGTCCAGGAGGACGACCGTGTACGGGCGCCGCCGCACCGCCTCGGTGAGCTGGCCGCCCTCCTCGTAGCCCACGTAGCCGGGCGGCGCGCCGACCAGCCGGGCGACGGAGTGCTTCTCGCCGTACTCGCTCATGTCGATGCGGGTCATGGCCCGCTCGTCGTCGAAGAGGAAGTCCGCGAGCGCCTTGGCCAGCTCGGTCTTGCCGACGCCGGTCGGGCCGAGGAAGAGGAACGAGCCGGTCGGCCGGTCGGGGTCGGCGATACCGGCCCGCGAGCGGCGCACGGCGTCGGAGACGGCCCGGACGGCCTCGCCCTGGCCGATCAGCCGGCGGCCCAGCTCCTCCTCCATGCGCAGCAGCTTCTGCGTCTCGCCCTCCAGCAGCCGGCCGGCCGGGATGCCGGTCCAGGAGGCGACGACGTCGGCGATGTCGTCCGGGCCGACCTCCTCCTTGACCATGAGGTCCTTGGCGGCCGCTTCCTGTTCCGCCTCCGCCTCGGCCTCCGCGGCCGCCTCCAGCTCGCGCTCCACGGCCGGGATCTCGCCGTACAGCAGCTTGGAGGCGGCGTCGAAGTCACCGTCGCGCTGGGCGCGCTCGGCCTGGCCGCGCAGGTCGTCCAGGCGCTCCTTCAGCTCACCGACGCGGTTGAGGGACTGCTTCTCCTTCTCCCAGCGGGCGGTCAGGCCGCGCAGCTCCTCCTCCTTGTCGGCGAGGTCGCGGCGCAGCTTCTCCAGCCGCTGCACGGAGCCGGGGTCGGTCTCGTTGTCGATCGCCAGCTCCTCCATCTTCAGCCGGTCGACGGCGCGCTGCAGCTCGTCGATCTCGACGGGCGAGGAGTCGATCTCCATGCGCAGCCGGGAGGCGGCCTCGTCGACCAGGTCGATGGCCTTGTCCGGCAGGAAGCGGGAGGTGATGTAGCGGTCGGAGAGGGTGGCCGCGGCGACCAGCGCGGAATCCGCGATCTGCACCTTGTGGTGCGCCTCGTACCGGCCCTTGAGCCCGCGCAGGATCGCGATGGAGTCCTCGACGGACGGCTCGGCGACCAGCACCTGCTGGAAGCGCCGTTCCAGGGCGGCGTCCTTCTCGATCCGCTCGCGGTACTCGTCGAGCGTCGTCGCGCCGACCATCCGCAGCTCGCCGCGGGCCAGCATGGGCTTGAGCATGTTGCCCGCGTCCATGGCGGAGTCGCCGCCGGCGCCCGCGCCGACGACGGTGTGCAGCTCGTCGATGAAGGTGATGATCCGGCCGTCGCTGGACTTGATCTCGGCGAGGACGGTCTTGAGCCGCTCCTCGAACTCGCCGCGGTACTTCGCGCCCGCGACCATCGCGCCCAGGTCGAGCGAGACGAGCCGCTTGTTCTTCAGCGACTCGGGCACATCGCCCTTCACTATCCGCTGCGCGAGGCCCTCCACGACGGCGGTCTTGCCGACGCCGGGCTCGCCGATGAGCACCGGATTGTTCTTCGTCCGCCGCGAGAGCACCTGCACCACGCGGCGGATCTCCTGGTCCCGGCCGATGACCGGGTCGAGCCGGCCCTCGCGCGCGGCCGCCGTGAAGTCCGTGCCGAACTTCTCCAGCGCCTTGTAGGTGCCCTCCGGATCCGGAGTCGTCACTCGCTGTCCGCCCCTCGCGGTCTCGAACGCGTCCAGCAGCCTCTTGGCCGTGGCGCCCTGCTGTTCCATCAGCTCACCGGTCCGCCCGCCCTTGGCGGCCAGAGCGATGAGCAGGTGTTCGGTGGAGAGATAGTCGTCGCCCAGCTCGCGGGCCCGCTGCGAGGCGTCCGCGATCGTGGCGAGCAGTTCCCGGTCGGGCCGCGGCGGCGACACGGTGGCCCCCTGCACGCTCGGCAGGGCGCCGAGCTGCCGCTCCGCCCCGGACCGCAGCGCCGCGGCGTCGGCCCCGACGGCGACGAGCAGATCCATGACGTTCTCGTTGTCCTCGCCCGCGAGCAGGGCGAGCAGCAGGTGCGCGGGCGTCATGTCCGCGTGGCCACCGGTCACGGCCCGCTCATGGGCGCGGCTGAGCGCCTCCTGGCTCCTGTTGGTCAGCTCGGCATCCACGGCTCGGGCTCCTCCTCTGGCTCGCCGACGGTCCTTGAGGTCGTTCCTTGCTGAGGTCAACCTGCGATAAGTTGAGTCTATTCCACTCAAGGTTGCTTTGGCAGTCGCCCGGACGGTCGCTTCGCCGTGGCGGCACGCTGTGGGCGCCCCCGGCCGTGTGCCCGTCCCTCCCGCGAGTGAACCCCCGGTTCCCGGCTCCCGCCACCTCGCCCGCACGCGCCGATTACGCTGCCGGACATGGCCCAGGACCTCCGCAATCCCGATCCCGCCTATCTCGACTTCTGGCGCGAGTACCACCTCTGCACCCTCACCACACCCCGCCCGGACGGCACCCCGCACGTCGTCCCGGTCGGCGTCACGTACGACCACGAGGCCGGCGTGGCCCGCGTCATCACCCGCAAGACCAGCACCAAGGTCGCCAACGTCCAGGCCTGCGGGCCCGACGGCGCCCACGTCGCCGTCTGCCAGCTGGACCGGGGGCGCTGGGCGACGCTGGAGGGGCGCGCGGTGGTGCGCACCGAGGCCGCCGTCGTCGCCGACGCCGTCGCCCGCTACGCCGAGCGCTACGGCCGCACGCCCGCCCCGAACCCCGAGCGCGTCGTCATCGAGATCACGGTGAGCCGGGCCATGGGCCGGGCCTGAGGCGAACGCGCGAGGGCCGACGGAACAGATCGTTCCGTCGGCCCTCGCGTACATGGCGGTCCGGTGTCCCCGAAGGTGCCCTCAGTCCGAGCCCTGCCGCCGCGGCCGCCAGACGACCAGCGCGCTGGTCTGCTGCACGTCCTGGTACGGCACCAGGTCACGGCGGTAGGAGGCGTGCACCGCGGCCTCGCGCTGCTGCATGGCCGTGGCCGCGCCCTCGACCATCGCCTGGAGCTCGGCGGCGCGCGCCTTGAGCGCGGCCACCTGGTTCTCCAGCTCGATGATGCGCTTGATGCCCGCCAGGTTGATGCCCTCGTCCTGGCTGAGCTGCTGCACCTGGCGCAGCTGCTCGATGTCGCGCGCCGAGTAGCGCCGGCCGCGCCCGGCCGTACGGTCGGGGGAGACCAGGCCGAGGCGGTCGTACTGGCGGAGCGTCTGCGGGTGGAGGCCCGAGAGCTGAGCCGCGACGGAGATGACGTAGACCGGCGACTCGTCGGTCAGCTGATACGGCTGTGCTGGTTCGAAACGTCGTCGGCGGCCGTCCATCTCAAGCTCCCTTCGCGGCCTGGAACAGCTCCGCCCGCGGATCCTCGTCGGCCGTCGCGTCGCGGTAGGCCTCCAGGGCCTCCCGCGCCTTGTCGCCGAGGTCCTTGGGCACGGCGACCTCGACGGTGACCAGCAGGTCGCCGCGGGTGCCGTCCTTGCGCACCGCGCCCTTGCCGCGGGCGCGCATGGTCCGGCCGTTCGGGGTGCCGGCCGGCAGTTTGAGGGTGACCGGGGGGCCGCCCAGGGTGGGCACCTTCACCTCGCCGCCGAGCGTCGCCTCCACGTAGGAGACGGGCACGGTGACGGTGAGGTTGTCGTCCTTGCGCCCGAAGACCGGGTGCGTGCCGACGTGGACCACCACGTAAAGATCGCCGTTGGGCCCGCCGCGCTCGCCCGGGGCCCCCTTGCCGCGCAGCCGGATCCGCTGCCCGTCGGAAACTCCCGACGGGATGCGGACCTGCATGGTCCGGGCGGACGTGGCCCGTCCGCTGCCCTTGCACACGTCGCAGGGGTTCTCGGGGATGAGCCCGCGGCCCCGGCAGTCGGGGCAGGGGTCGGTCAGCGAGAAGCCGCCGCCCGCGCCGTGCGAGACCTGGCCGGTGCCGACGCAGGTCGGGCAGACCCGCGGCGTCCCGTTCTTGTCGCCCGTGCCGGAGCACGCCTTGCACGCGGCGGAGGAGGACATCCGCAGCGGGACCGTGGCCCCGTCCACCGCCTCGGTGAAGCTGAGCGTCACCTCGGACTCGATGTCCTGACCGCGCCGCGGCTGGGTACGGGTGCCCGAGCCGCCGCGGTTGAAGAGGCCGCCGAAGACGTCCCCGAGACCACCGCCGCCGAAGCCGCCGGCGCCCGCTCCGCCCTGGGCGCCCCCGAAGAGGTCGCCCAGGTCGAAGTTGAAGGAGCCGCCGCCCGCGCCGCCCGGCCCCGGGCGGAAGCCGCCGTTGCCGAACAGGGCGCGGGCCTCGTCGTACTCCTTGCGGCGCTTGGGGTCGGCGAGGACGTCGTTCGCCTCGGAGATCTCCTTGAAGCGGTCCTCGGCCTTGGCGTCGCCCTTGTTGGCGTCCGGGTGGTACTCGCGGGCGAGCTTCCGGTACGCCTTCTTGATCTCGGCCTCGGTGGCGTCCTTGGGCACGCCGAGGACCTTGTAGTAGTCCTTCTCGACGAAGTCCTTCGTGCTCATCCCCGGCGTCCCTCCTTCCGGTCCCCGCTGTGCGTCATCACGTCCCGCGCGTCAGCCCTTTTCAGGGCCACCGCTCTCCTCGGCCGCGTCCTCGTCGCCCTCGCCCTTCTGGGCGCCGGGCTGCGGCTCGGCCACGGCGACCCGCGCGGGGCGGATCGTCCGTTCGCCGATCCGATACCCCGGCTGCAGGATCTGCACGCACGTGGTCTCGGTGACGTCCGGCGCATAGCTGTGCATCAGGGCCTCGTGCACCAGCGGGTCGAAGGGCTCGCCCTCCTTGCCGAACTGCTGCAGGCCCATCTTGGCGACGACCGTCTCCAGCGACTCGGCGACGGACTTGAAGCCGCCGACCAGCTCGCCGTGGTCACGGGCGCGGCCGATGTCGTCGAGCGTGGGAAGGAGTTCGGACAGGAGGTTCGCGACCGCGATCTCCTTGACCGTGACCCGGTCCCGCTCCACCCGGCGACGGTAGTTCTGGTACTCGGCCTGGAGCCGCTGGAGGTCCGCGGTGCGCTCGGCGAGCGCGGAGCGGGCCTGGTCCAGCTGTGCCGTCAGGGCCGTGTCCCGGGCGGCGGCCTCGGCGGCCGGTCCGTCCGGACCTTCGGTCGGTGCGTCCCCAGCCGGGGCCTCCGGGGCCGCCTTGTCGGCGGACCCGGCGGCCTGTGCCGCATCGTCGGGGGCTGCGGCGTCGGAGGGGACGTCGGGCTTCTCCTCGAAGCCCGGGGTCTCCTCCGTCACGCGGCACCGTCCTTCTTGGGCTTCTCGTCGTCCACGATCTCGGCGTCGACGACGTCGTCCTCGGGCTTGGCCTGGCCGGCGCCCTCGGCACCCGGGGCACCCTCGGCGCCACCCGCGGCCTGCGCGTCGGCGTACATGGCCTGGCCGAGCTTCTGGCTGACCGCGGCGACCTTCTCGGTCGCGGTGCGGATCTCGGCCGTGTCCTCGCCCTTGAGCTTCTCCTTCAGCTCGCCGACAGCGGTCTCGACCTCGGTCTTGACGTCGGCCGGGACCTTCTCCTCGTTGTCCTTGAGGAACTTCTCGGTCTGGTAGACGAGCTGCTCGGCCTGGTTGCGGGTCTCGGCGGCCTCGCGGCGGCGGTGG
The DNA here is from genome assembly GCF_055582085.1 of Streptomyces sp. NPDC042259. Classification (NCBI taxonomy): domain Bacteria; kingdom Bacillati; phylum Actinomycetota; class Actinomycetes; order Kitasatosporales; family Streptomycetaceae; genus Streptomyces; species Streptomyces sp. NPDC042259. The sequence goes on from NZ_JBVJDW010000007.1 coordinate 107,086, forward strand.
TCCTCCTCCGCGTACTGCTCGGCCTCCTGGCGCATCCGGTCGACCTCGTCCTTGGCGAGCGAGGAGCCGCCGGTGACGGTCATCTTCTGCTCCTTGCCCGTGCCCAGGTCCTTCGCGGTCACGTGCATGATGCCGTTGGCGTCGATGTCGAAGGTGACCTCGATCTGCGGGACGCCACGCGGGGCCGGCGGCAGGCCGGTCAGCTCGAACATGCCGAGCTTCTTGTTGTACGCCGCGATCTCGCGCTCGCCCTGGTAGACCTGGATCTGCACGGACGGCTGGTTGTCCTCGGCCGTCGTGAAGATCTCGGAGCGCTTGGTCGGGATCGTGGTGTTGCGCTCGATGAGCTTCGTCATGATGCCGCCCTTGGTCTCGATACCAAGCGACAGCGGGGTGACGTCGAGCAGCAGGACGTCCTTGACCTCGCCCTTGAGGACACCGGCCTGGAGGGCGGCACCGATGGCGACGACCTCGTCCGGGTTGACGCCCTTGTTGGCGTCCTGACCGCCGGTCAGCTCCTTGACCAGCTCGGCGACGGCCGGCATACGGGTCGAGCCGCCGACGAGGACCACGTGGTCGATCTCGGACAGCGCGATGCCGGCGTCCTTGATGACGTTGTGGAACGGGGTCTTGCAGCGGTCGAGCAGGTCCGCGGTCAGCTGCTGGAACTGGGCGCGGGTGAGCTTCTCGTCCAGGTGCAGCGGGCCCTCGGCGGACGCCGTGATGTAGGGCAGGTTGATCGAGGTCTCGGTGGACGAGGACAGCTCGATCTTCGCCTTCTCGGCGGCCTCGCGGAGGCGCTGGAGGGCCATCTTGTCCTTGGACAGGTCCACGCCGTGGCCGTTGGCGAACTGCTTCACCAGGTAGTCGACGACGCGCTGGTCCCAGTCGTCACCACCGAGGTGGTTGTCACCGTTGGTGGCCTTCACCTCGACGACGCCGTCACCGATCTCGAGCAGCGAGACGTCGAAGGTGCCGCCACCGAGGTCGAAGACCAGAATGGTCTGGTCGTCCTTGTCGAGGCCGTAGGCCAGGGCGGCGGCGGTCGGCTCGTTGACAATACGCAGGACGTTGAGGCCCGCGATCTCACCGGCCTCCTTGGTCGCCTGACGCTCGGAGTCGTTGAAGTACGCCGGTACGGTGATGACCGCGTCGACGACCTTCTCACCCAGGTAAGCCTCGGCGTCACGCTTCAGCTTCTGCAGGATGAAGGCGCTCATCTGCTGCGGGTTGAAGTCCTTGCCGTCGATGCCGATCTTCCAGTCGGTGCCCATGTGGCGCTTGACCGACCGGATGGTCCTGTCGACGTTGGTGACGGCCTGGCGCTTGGCGACCTCGCCGACCAGCACCTCGCCGTTCTTCGCGAAGGCGACGACGGACGGCGTGGTCCTGGCGCCCTCGGCGTTGGTGATGACGGTGGGCTCACCGCCTTCGAGAACACTGACGACGGAGTTCGTCGTACCCAGGTCGATGCCGACCGCACGTGCCATGACTTTCCTCCAGCTGACTTGAGTGGAACAGACTCAAGAGTGCAACACGACGGCAAACCTGTCAACGGACCTGAGTCGGGCCCACTCAACTTTTATGTCAGCCTTACCGTCACTGGCGGCACCCGGAGGACGTCGCGCGACGGGGAAGGGTTGCCTGCGCGATACAGATCACCGGCACGTCAGGTTCATGCACGGCCGAATCCTGGGTAATCTCGGCTGGGACTGGATAAGTTACTGCTTAGTAATTCGCTCTCCACAAGCTCTGGAAGGTTCGAGGAGCCCCCCATGCAACTCGCCGCGATCATCGTGTCGCTGGTCCTCATCGCGGTCGGTGTTGCGCTGCTGGGCCGCGCCGTCGCGCAGTTCGTCCGATACTTCCGGCTCGGTGCGCCGGTCCCCGCCGGGACCCGCACCGACGAGCCGGTCCAGCGCACGGTCACCGTGGCCAAGGAATTCCTCGGCCACACCCGTATGAACAAGTGGGGCGTCGTCGGCGTCGCGCACTGGTTCGTGGCGGTCGGCTTCTTCTCGCTGCTGCTGACCATCGTCAACGCCATCGGCCAGCTCTTCCAGGCCGACTGGCTGATCCCCGTCATCGGCGACTGGCTGCCGTGGGAGATCTTCGTCGAGTTCCTCGGCCTGATGACGACGCTCGGCATCCTCGCCCTGATCGTCATCCGGCAGCTGAGCAAGCCCGGCAAGGCGGGCCGCAAGTCCCGCTTCGCGGGCTCCAACTTCGGCCAGGCGTACTTCGTCGAGGCCGTCATCCTCATCGTCGGCGTCTGCATCATGACGCTGCACGCCCTGGAGGGCGTCCAGCACGGCGTCGAGAGCTACGACGCCGGCTACTTCGCCTCCTACCCGCTGGTCCTGGCCTTCAAGGGCCTGAGCCTCGGCGCCGTGCAGAACCTGACGTACCTCTTCGCGATGATCAAGATCGCGACGTCGTTCATCTGGATGATCACGGTCTCGCTGAACATCGACATGGGCGTGGCCTGGCACCGCTTCCTCGCCTTCCCCAACATCTGGTTCAAGCGCGAGGCCGACGGCGACGTCGCCCTCGGCGCGCTCCTGCCGATGGTCAGCGACGGCAAGCCGATCGACTTCGAGGACCCGGGCGAGGACGACCAGTTCGGCGTCTCCCAGGTCGAGCACTTCTCCTGGAAGGGCCTCCTCGACTTCTCCACCTGCACCGAGTGCGGGCGCTGCCAGTCGCAGTGCCCCGCCTGGAACACCGGCAAGCCGCTGTCGCCGAAGCTGCTGATCATGGCGCTGCGCGACCACTCGCACGCCAAGGCGCCCTACCTGCTCGCGGGCGGCGGCAAGACCGCCGAGGGCGAGGAGAAGGCCACCGAGGAGCAGCTGAAGGACGTCCCGGCCGCCGCGCTGGCGGAGGCCGAGCGCCCGCTGATCGGCACCCTCGAGGAAAACGGCGTCATCGACCCGGACGTCCTGTGGTCCTGCACCACCTGCGGCGCCTGCGTCGAGCAGTGCCCGGTCGACATCGAGCACATCGACCACATCGTCGACATGCGCCGCTACCAGGTGATGATCGAGAGCTCCTTCCCGTCCGAGGCGGGCACGATGCTCAAGAACCTGGAGAAGAAGGGCAACCCCTGGGGCCTGGCCAAGAAGCAGCGCCTGGCGTGGACCAAGGAGGTCGACTTCGAGGTCCCGGTCGTCGGCAAGGACATCGAGGACCTCACCGAGGTCGACTACCTCTACTGGGTCGGCTGCGCCGGCGCCCTGGAGGACCGCGCCAAGAAGACCACCAAGGCCTTCGCGGAGCTGCTGCACATCGCGGGCGTGAAGTTCGCGATCATGGGCGGCGACGAGGCGTGCACCGGTGACTCGGCCCGCCGCCTGGGCAACGAGTTCCTCTTCCAGCAGCTCGGCCAGCAGAACGTCGAGATGCTGAACATGGCGTTCGGCGAGGACGGCGACGACGCGTCGACGAAGAAGCCGAAGTCCAAGAAGCGGATCGTCGCGACCTGCCCGCACTGCTTCAACACGATCGCGAACGAGTACCCCCAGCTGGGCGGCGAGTTCGAGGTCATCCACCACACGCAGCTGCTCCAGCACCTCATCGACGAGGGCAGGCTCGTCCCCGTCACCCCGGTCGAGGGTCTGATCACCTACCACGACCCCTGCTACCTGGGCCGGCACAACAAGGTCTACACACCGCCGCGCGAGATCATCGCGAAGGTGCCGGGACTGCGCAACGAGGAGATGCACCGTCACAAGGAGCGTGGCTTCTGCTGCGGCGCCGGTGGCGCGCGCATGTGGATGGAAGAGCGCATCGGCAAGCGCATCAACAACGAGCGCGTCGACGAGGCACTGTCCCTCAACCCGGACATCGTCTCCACCGCCTGCCCCTTCTGCCTTGTCATGCTGACCGACTCGGTCAACGGCAAGAAGAACGACGGCAAGGCCAAGGAGTCGATCCAGGTCGTCGACGTCGCCCAGCTGCTGCTGGAGTCGGTGAAGACCCCGGAGGAGCCCTCCGACGCCGGCGAGCCCGCCGTCGAGCCGGAGCCGGAGCCGGCGAAGTAGCCACCCGGTCCGTACGGCGACGGCCGGTCCCCCGCGCATCGCGGGGGACCGGCCGTCGCCGTATGTGCGTGGGACGATGATGACGTATGCGCCCGCACCCGGCAGGAGCCACGCCATGGATTACGCCCGCATGTACGCCATCGCCCAAGAGCTGATGCGGCACGCGCCGGATCCGGTCGCCGGTGTCGAGATCGACGGCGCGGGGATCTTGATGATGATGTCCCCGTCCCGGCCACACGAACTGATCGCGATGCGACTGCGCCGTCAGCTGGACCGGCAGCTCACGGATGGCCTGGTGGCGCACACCGGCGGCGAAGTGGAAGAGCCCTCACTCGGCAAGCTTCGTCGGCCGGATCTGCTCGTCGTGCCGGAAGAGATCTTCGCCGAAGAGACGATGGCCCCCTTCCGCCCGCACGACTTGGCCATGGTCGCCGAGATCGTCTCCCCGTCCAACCACGTCAACGACTACGCGCAGAAGATGCACGACTACCCCGCCATGGGCATCCCCCTGTATCTCCTGGTCGATCCCCGCAAGGGCACCCTGTCGGTGATGTCCGACCCGCAGGGCGTCGACGCGGACGGCCTGCGCTGCTACCGCGCCCGGCACGACTACGTCTTCGGCGACACCGTCGAGGTCGGCCCGTGGACGGTCGACAGCACCGAATTTCCGCTGTACGGCTCCTGATGTACGGCTCCCGGCGCCGAGGCCGTGGCGCTGTGATCGCTTGACCTCAAGCGTGGTTGAGTTCCTAGCGTTTGCCGCATGACGACCACGGCACCCGCGAGCCCCGACAGCCCTCTCCAGCCTTCACAGCCGATCGGCTACTGGAGCACGGCCGCCAGCAAGGCGGTCCTGCGGCACATCCAGCGCCGGATGGCCCATCTGGACATCACCCAGCCGCACTGGTGGGTGATGAACCACACGGCCGACGGCGGCGTCAGCCGTGCCGAGCTGCGCGAGCGGCTGGCGGAATTCACCGACGACGGCGCCGAGATGGTGGGCCGCGCGGCCGACGCCCTGGTCGCCCGGGGCTGGATCGCCGCCGACGCCGACGGCCTCCTGCACCTCACGGACGCCGGGCGGGAAGCCCGGGCCCAAATCGGGGCGGTCGTCGCCGAGCTGCGCGCGGAGATCCACGAGGGCATCGCGGACGAGGAGTACGTGGCCGCGCTCGACGTCCTGCGGCGAATGATCCGCAACGTCGCCGCCCTGGATCCCGAGGCGTAGGCCACAAGTACCGCACGGGGCACCGAAACCCTCCCGCCGTCCCGCCCGCCCCGGAGCTTTCCCCTAAGGGATGTCACAGCTCGGCCGCAAAGACCGCCCGGTTCCCCCGGCCCCGGCTCCACGGGCTCTCCGGAGCGGGTACGTTCGAAGCGTGGCTGGATTCAGGATGGGACGCGGACGGGACGCGCACGGCACCCGCCCCGCACAACAAGGACAGCGCCCCGGGCAGCAGACCCCGTACGGCGCCCCCGGCGGCATGCCCGGGGGCGGCGCGGGCGCGCCCGGCGGGCAGCAGTGGCAGCGGCAGGGCGGGCACGGCGAGCCGGAGTACTTCGGGGGCGGCGGCGGCAACGGGGGCGCTCCCGGCCCGTACGGTCAGTACGACCCGTACGGCCAGGCCCCCCAGGACCCGTATTACGGCGGGCATCCCCAGCCCGGCCCGACGGCCGACAACCCGGGCCACACCCAGCAGTTCAGCGTCGGCGAGGCGGACGCGTACGGCCACCAGGCCCCGTACGCGCCGTACGGTGACGACGGCTACGGCAACGGCTCGTACGACAACGGCTCCTACGACGACGGCGCGACCTACCGCGCCGGTCAGACGCCCGCCCCGCCCGTCGGCCCGCGGCTGCACTGGAAGGAGCTGCTGACGGGCATAGTCCTGCGCCCGTCCGCCACCTTCTGGCAGATGCGCGACCACGCCATGTGGGCCCCGGCCCTGATCGTCACGTTCGTCTACGGCCTGCTCGCGGTCTTCGGCTTCGACAAGGCCCGCGCGGACGTATTGAACGCCACTCTCTCCAACAGCATCCCGTGGGTCCTGATCACCGGCGTGGTCGTGGTGGTCTCCGGCCTGATCCTCGGCGCGGTCACCCACACCCTGGCCCGCCAGCTCGGCGGTGACGGCGAGTGGCAGCCGACGATCGGCCTGTCGATGCTGCTCATGTCGGTCACGGACGCGCCGCGTCTGCTCTTCGCGATGTTCCTGGGCGGCGACAGCCCGTTCGTCCAGGTGCTGGGCTGGGCGACCTGGCTGGTGGCGGGCGCGCTGTTCACGTCGATGGTGAGCAAGTCGCACGACCTGCCGTGGCCGAAGGCGCTGGGCGCGTCGGCGATCCAGCTGATCGCCCTGCTGTCGATCATCAAGCTGGGCACGCTGTAGCCCGGCCGCCGACGACAAAGGGCCCCGGCCCGCGCTCGAAGCGCGGCCGGGGCCCTTGTCGTGAGGGGTGCCGCTTACGCGTCGAGGACCTGGCCCTCTCGGCGGACCACCGGGGGCTCGACGCTCCACGGGAAGTTGATCCACTCGTCGGTGCGCTTCCACACGTACTCGCACTTCACCAGCGAGTGCGCCTTCTCGTAGATCACGGCGCTGCGGACCTCGGCGACGTGGTCGAGGCAGAAGTCGTGCACCAGCTTCAGCGTCTTGCCGGTGTCGGCGACGTCGTCCGCGATCAGCACCTTCTTGTTGGAGAAGTCGATCGCGTTGGGCACGGGGGCGAGCATGACCGGCATTTCGAGCGTGGCGCCCACACCGGTGTAGAACTCCACGTTCACCAGGTGGATGTTCTTGCAGTCCAGCGCGTACGCCAAGCCGCCCGCGACGAAGACGCCGCCGCGCGCGATGGAGAGGATTATGTCCGGCTCGTAGCCGTCGTCCGCGATGGTCTGCGCCAGCTCACGGATGGCCTCCCCGAAGATCGGGTAGGTCAGGTTCTCGCGGATGTCACTCACTGTTCGCTCTTCGCCTTGTTCTGCGTCAGACCTGGGTGCGGTGGAAGTTCTGGAAGGACCGCGAGGGCGTCGGCCCGCGCTGGCCCTGGTAACGGGAGCCGTGCTTGGCGGAGCCGTACGGGTGCTCGACGGGTGAGGTCAGCCGGAACATGCACAGCTGCCCGATCTTCATCCCCGGCCAGAGCTTGATCGGCAGCGTGGCCATGTTCGACAGCTCCAGCGTCACGTGCCCGGAGAAACCGGGGTCGATGAAGCCGGCCGTGGAGTGCGTCAGCAGGCCGAGCCGGCCGAGGCTGGACTTGCCCTCCAGCCGCGAGGCCACGTCGTCGGGGAGGGTGATGACCTCGTACGTCGAGGCGAGCACGAACTCACCCGGGTGCAGGATGAAGGCCTCGTCGCCCTCCGGCACCACCTCGCGCGTGAGGTCGGCCTGCTCGACGGCGGGGTCGATGTGCGGGTACCGGTGGTTCTCGAACACCCGGAAGTAGCGGTCCAGACGCACGTCGATGCTCGACGGCTGCACCATCGATTCGTCGAATGGGTCGATCCGCACCCGGCCTGCGTCGATCTCGGTCCGGATGTCCTTGTCTGAGAGAAGCACGGGTCGAGGATACGCGGAGAAGCCGGGCAACGCGGGCCCGGTCCGCTCCGGACCGGGCCCGCGCGCCGCGTCACCCCTTCTCGACTCCCACCGGAACGGAATGCCGGAGCCGGGCACAGCGCGGGCAGCGCAGCAGCCGCGCGGGGCCGAGCCGGCCGGGACCGAGGTTCTGCATCGGGAACGAAGCGGTGCTGAACACGTGCCCTTCGGCACAACGAACGACGGTGCGCTCCATCGAGCTCCCTTTCCCCATGGCGGCACTCACTGCGTGCCTCCGGCACATACGAAAGACAAAAGCCACATTAGGGGATCTAAGGGGCGGGCCCGCACGCGGCACTCCCGTACCCGCACCCCGACTTCCGGCGCCCCCACGGTACGCCCCAACTCCCGCCCCCCGCGCCCGCATCCCCACCCCCGCGCCCCGAAGCCCTCCGAAGCCCGCCCACAACAAGAAGACCCCACGGCCCATGCGCCGGGGGGTCTTGATGGGGTACAGTGTGCGACGATGCGACGCCTTGAAAACGGGCGTCCTCGCGGGTGTAGTTTAATGGTAGAACATGAGCTTCCCAAGCTCAGAGCGCGAGTTCGATTCTCGTCACCCGCTCCATTCAGAAAGCCCCAGGCCATCAGCCCGGGGCTTCTTTGTTACCCGTCACTTCATATGCGGCAATCACCGGGCTTCCCCGACACCCGGCGGAATGATCGATCCGGTATCTCAGCCGCGACGTGCTCATCAGCCTGTGGCCTGTCCTGCGTCGCCGCCTCCTGGCGGGCGTTCTCGCAGTCGGCGCGTCTAGCCGCTGGTGCTCATGGGCGGCTACGCCGCGCAGGTGCGCACGGAGGTCGTCAGGCACGTCCCGGGCGCAGGTGGCGGGAGGCTGACAGGCAGGAGGACAGCCATGTCATCTCCGTCCGATTAATGATCAAACCGTCGACAGTGATCATTCCCTCCAGTTCGCCGTCCACCCGGATCGAATGATCGCCGACGCGGAACATCTGCCAGTCCGCGTCGCTGTGCCAGAGCCGGGCTTTCTTCTCGCCCGGGCGCTGGGCGAAGACGAGTTCTTCCCCGTGCTCGTTCATGAAGTAGCCGACATAGTCCTCGCCGGTGATCTCACCACCACAGAGGCGGGCCAGGAGCGGCTCGATCGCCGCAGGGGTGTCGTTCATGCCGTGGGCTCCTCGTTCGGGTCGGGGTCCTGCCGCGCCGACGAGAGGGCCAGCATCCGGGCCGCCGAATCCAGCAGGGTCTCGTATGTGATCACTTCTATGCGTGCCATGTGCGTGTTGTAGGTCCGCAACGTCTCCGCGATCTCCTGGGGCTCGACGCTCCCTTTCACGTATCGCGAATGCCCGATCACGACCGTCGCCGAAGCCCTGCGGGTGTCGACGCCGTACTGCGCGAGGATGGTCTGGCGGTTCTCGTCCATCACCCGGAGGTAATTCTGCGCCTGGGAGACTGCGTGGTGTGCGGGAGCGCCCAGCATCAAGTGGCCGCTGGGACGGATGACCAAGTCCTTGATGTTGGCGCGTTTGAGTTCCACCACGTGCAGGGATCCATCACCGCGCAGAAGCGGAATGTCGAGAATGGTGTCCGGGGTGTACTGGCGGCGGGCCAGCTCGGCCACGTAGGCGCCGCCGAAGATCCACTCCTGGTTCTTCAGACAGGCGTGGATAGCTCTCTCGGAGCTGTCAGGGTCGTCCACCGCCGCCCGCAGGGCCGAGAGGCCGGCCTGCCTGGCCTTCAGTTCGAGCAGTTGGGCCAGCAGTCCCACGTCGGCGTCCGCCAGTACGTCGCTCATCATCCGGGCGGCCTCGGCGGAGGCAGGTCGGGGCAGGTTTCGGAGGACTATCTCCATGTGCCCGTACTCCTGGAGCCGCTTCAGGTACTTGGTGGGCAGCTGGATGCCGCCCTCTCCGGTCCCGAGGCCCAGGTGGTCGGTGGACCGGGCGATGCCGTGGAAGAGGGCACGGGCATCGGCGGCGGTCGCGTGGGGGTTCTCGTCGCACAGAGCATCCACGAGAGACACCGCGCGCTCGGCACCCTCGGCGGCCAGCCGCCGCATGTGCTCCTCGCTGCGCCGCCGCGCCTCCTCGTCGTAGTAGTTCTCCAGGATTTCGAGGAAAAGTTCACCTCGGGCGTAGGCGGCGAAACGTTGAAAGCGCCGGGCGAACGCGATGTCCTCGTGTAGGAGCGCCTCTTGGGCGACGTCCTCCAAGGCGTCCACCAGCGGTCTGCCCTTGCCGTACGTCCCGCCGTAGCCGCCCATGATGCTCAACACCGCGTCGACGCGCCGCTGTACGGCCGCGTGCTCGGTGAGTTCTCGTGCCACCTGAACCATGCGCCAGAGCGTGAAACCGGATCGGAAATTCGCCATGCAGGGCACCCTAGAACCGGGCACTGACAACTCCCTCGGATCCTCGTGGCCCCTGGCCCTCGTCGAGGGTGCCGGGTCGCGACACCCCCAGCCCGGCAATCCGGGCCATGGGCGGAGAGCCTTGGCCGCACTTCCCGGGACGCATCACGAGGCACCGACACCGCGGCGCATACTTCGGTATGCTAGTGGACATGTCCTCCACGACCCGTATCACCGTGACGCTGCCCAGCGACCAGGTGGCGGAGCTCCGTAAGCTCACGGACAACGTTTCCGGTTATGTGGCAGAGGCAGTGGCCCGGCAGATCAGGCACCAGCTCATGGGCGATGATCTCCGACGCCATGAAGAGGAGCACGGCGCCTTCACCGACGAGGAACTCGCGGAAGCCCGAGCCAAGATCTTTGGCACTGCCGGCACCAGTCGGCGCACGGACGCTGCATGAGTGAGCGCTTCGAGACCGTCGTCCTGGACTCGGAAGGGCTCTCAGCCTGGCTTGCGCAGAACCGCAAGCTGCTCGCGATGTTGAAGGTGTTCAACGACACCGGGGCCGATCTTGTCGTCGGGGCAAACACCATCGTGGAGGTCAGCCACACCCGCATGAACTTCTCTCGCCTCAATTGGGCACTGTCGCGGGTGAAGGTTGAGCCGGTCACGGAGCAAGCCGCGAAGGCCGCCGCCGAACTCCTCAAGGAGACCGGTCTGCACGGCCACAAGTACGCCATCGACGCCACCGTGGCCGAAGTGGCACTGCGTCAGCCAAGGCCGGTGGCGCTACTGACATCCGACACCGACGACATGGTCAAACTCTGCGGCGACCACGTCCGCGTCATCAGTCTCTGACCCTCGGCGTGAGTCGGCCCTTCCAGGTCACGACAGGGCGTCCTCGACCGTCGTCTGCCAGTACGTGACGCGCAGCGAGTTGTCGATGTGGACGTCCTTGGCCTGGAGAGTGGCTTCGGCCATTTCGTCGCTGCCCTGGAAGCCGATCTGCAGGCTCTGGGCCGTGTAGCCCTCGCCGCCCCGGCCGTCGCCGGCGGAGAGGATCACGGCCGCGTAGCCCTTCTTGCCGGGGCGGAGCGACGTGACCGCTTGCGGCTTGGTGTGCTCCATGACCGGCGGGACGGACTGGGCACCCTCGAACTTGACGATGGGGTAGCCGGTCAGGTCGCACATCTTGGAGCCCGTGTTGGTGATCGTGAGCAGCATGTGGTTCAGCGGACGCGAGACCGGCGTGGCCACGACCTTGGTGTTGTCGGCGGTGCAGGGCACGCGGTTCGCCGGGGCGTCCGGGTCGGTGTCCTTGGCCGGTGCCGAGGCGCGGCCCCCTCCCTTGCCCGTGGCACCCGTGGCGCCGGTGGCACCGGAGGCACCGGGGGCCTTGGAGGCGGCCGTCCCTTCGGGCTTCGGGGACGGATCGTCCTGGGTCACCGCGTCCGAGGACTGCGAGGCGGCGCCCTCCTCGCGGACTCCCTCTCCCTTGTCACACGCCGTCAGGGCGAGCGCGGCGATCGCCAGGGAGGCGACGGCGAGCAGACGGGGGCGGCGGACGGAGGCGCGCATGGCGGATCTCTTTCTTCATGGGGCAGGCAGCGGAGCGCCGCTCGACCGGAGGCGGGAGCGGCGTGCTTGGATGACGAAAGCTTGTGCGACGCCGTGCCCAAGGCGCCAGCTCCGCTGGCCGGTTAGGGACGCTGGAACGTTGACACCGGCTCTGACCTGGGGGAATGGGTGTTCTCTGGAACGAGGACATGGGACGGAGGAGTGGCGTGGAGGCAAGCGATCTCGCGGAGTCGCTGCGATCGCTGAAGGAGCGGTCCGGCTTGAGTTACGGGGTGCTGGCCAAGCGGCTGCACGTCAGTACGTCGACCTTGCACCGGTACTGCAACGGGTCCACCGTGCCGACGGAGTTCGCTCCGGTCGAGCGGCTGGCCCGCCTGTGCAAGGCCACTCCGGAAGAGCTGATCCGGATCCACCGGCAGTGGATCCTCGCGGACGCGGCGCGGGGCCGTAAGCCACGGGCGGGCGAGGCGTCAGCCGATGCCGAGGCCGGTGCCAGGGCCGCCGTCCAACCGGAATCCATAGTTCCGATCGAGACGGCGGCCTCGGCCCCGGTGCCCGAAGCGGTGTCCGCGCCTTCCGGTTCCGGCGGTACGCGGTCGGGCGAGGCGGCCGACCCGCCCGCGTCGAACGGCCGCCCACAGCGCGAACGGCGGTCCCGGAAAGCCGTGCTGACCGCTCTGGCCGTCACCTGCGTCATGGGTTCCGCCGCGCTCGCCGTCAGCCTCACCGGTGGCGGCGGTGACGACGGCCGAGGAGCCCAGCCTGCCGGAGCCTCCTCTTCCAGGGGTGTCGCGGTGCCCGGGCCCCAGAAGCCCGGCAAGCCCGGGAAGAGCCCGGTCGCCACGCCGTCCTCCTCCCCGGAGGAGGAGAAGAAGAAGGGCGACGAGTCCACCGCCTCCGCCGGGCCGGACGCCGGCACCGCGTCCCCTTCCTCCGCCGGCCGGCAGGGCGGCGGTGACGACCCGGGCGGCGACGACCAGGGTGACGCTCCACTGACCGCCCATACCCGGCCCTTCGCCTACGAGAGCCCCTGCTCCCAGAGCTTCCTGGTCAACCGGGAGCCCGGGCAGATGCCGAAACCCCCCATCGAGCAAGACGCGCCCGCCTGGGTGTCCGAACTCGGAGCCGTCTCCGCCGACAACCAGTTCGTCAAGGTCACCTTGCAGGGGACCGGTACGGAAACAGTCGTGCTCGAAGAACTGCACGTCCGGGTGGACGGCATGAACGCGCCGCTCGCCTGGAACACCTACGCCACGGGTGTCGGCTGCGGCGGTGACGTGGCGACGCGGTCCTTCGGCGTCGACCTCGACGCCGGGTCGCCCGCCCTCACCCCGATCGCCGGTCAGCGCGCCTTCCCGTACAAGGTGAGCCGGACCGATCCCGAGGTCTTCTACGTCATGGCCGATGCCAAGCGACACGATGTGCGATGGCATCTGGAAGTGCAGTGGTCCAGCGGCGGCCGGCGCGGGGTGCTCAGGATCGACGACCAGGGAAGGCCCTTCCGCACCAGCGGTTCCACGGGCAGGCCCTCCTACCAGCAGCCGCCGGGGGATACGCGGTGGTCGCCCGCCCCGGTGGGCTGACCCGTCCGGATTCCACCGGAGCGTTCCACGGTCCTGCTGTTTCCGCAGGTCAGGCGGTGTACATCCGTTCCGGCTTCCCGGAAACCCCGGCAGACCTTGATGCCGTGACGGGCGCCGCCGCAGGCTGATCAGGCCTCGGGGAACACCGGGGCGTCCAGCGGTCACCGACCCGTCATCAGGAGAAGTCCCATGCGCTTCGCTCGTCTCTTCGCTTCCGCCGCCCTGTCCGGTGCCGCCGTTCTGGCGACGGCGGCCGTTCCCGCCCAGGCCGCCCCGCAGACGGACCGGGGCCCGGTCCGGGCGCTCTGCTCGACCTCTTCCGCCGACCACCGTGCGGAACGTGAGCCGCCCGATCAACCACCAGCTGCTGACCGTCACCAACACCGGCGCCAAGTCCTGCACCCTCATCAAGGCACCGCTCCTGGGCTTCGACAACGACCAGTCCGTCGGCGCCCAGGCGATCGAGGAGTCAGCGCCGCAGTCGGTCGTCACGCTCAAGCCCGGTCAGTCCGCCTACGCGGGCATCCGCCTGTCGTCTGCCGACGGCTCCGGGGAGAACGGGCGCGACGTCCGCACCCTGCACGTCTTCCTCGACGCCGGTGACGGCTCCGAGGGCGGACCCGACTCGATCGCCCTCCCGAAGGGCACGTGGATCGACGACAGCGCGGCCGTCACCTACTGGCAGTCGAACGCCGCCGACGCCTTGGTGTGGTGACCACGACGGCCCCGGAGCCCACGGCGCCCACGGCGCTGCGGGTCAACGCACCTGGCGCGTGGGCGCCTCGGCGCGGGCCCGGGAGCCCGTGATCGTGATGGCGCCGGAAGGGCAGATGTAGGCCGCCTGGTGGGCCTCGGCGGCTTGGCCGGGGGATGGCCCGGCGTCCAGGAGGACGACCCGGCCGCCCTCGGCGTCCTGATCGAACACCTCGGGGGCGGTCAGTGCGCACATCCCGGCTCCCAGGCACCGCTCGCGGTCGACGCTGATCTGCATCGCTCTACTCCTCGTCCCAGGTGACGGGGAGCCGGTGCACCCCGTAGATGTTCATGCCGGTGCGCAGCGGCACGTCCTCGGGCGGGACGGCGAGGCGCAGGGTCGGAAAGCGCGTGAGGAGCGCCGGGAGGGCGACCCGCATTTCGACACGGGCCAGTTGCTGGCCCAGGCACTGGTGGATGCCGTGGCCGAAGGCCAGATGACCGGTGGCCTTCCGGCGCAGGTCGAGGGTGTCGGGATCGTCGAACCGGGCCGGGTCGCGGTTGGCGGCCTGGACGGAGGCGGTGACCGACTCGCCGGCTCTGATCAACTGCCCGTCGAGTTCGACGTCCTCGAGCGCCGCTCGGATCCCGGTGTGGGTGATGGTGAGGTAGCGCAGGAGTTCCTCGACGGCCTGGTCGGCGAGGCCCGGGTCGGCGCGCAGGGCGGCGGCCTGTTCGGGGTGGGTCAGCAGGGCGAGGGTTCCGAGGCCGATCATGTTCGCGGTGGTGTCGAGGCCGGCGGCGAGCAGGAAGCCGGCGATGCCGGCGAGTTCCTCGTCGGTGAGGTCGGTGGTGGTCAGATCGCTGAGCAGGTCGTCGGTGGGGCGGGCCCGCTTGGCCGGGATCAGTTCCCGGAAGAACTGCCCGAGACCGGTCAGGGCGGCGAGCTGGTCCTTCACGCTCGCTCGTGGGTCACCGATCGCCCCGGCCCGCTCCTTGAAGGACCCGCGCTCGGCCTCGGGCACACCGAGGAGTTCACAGATCATCAGCGCCGGCACGGGGTAGGCGAACGCCTGGACCAGATCCACGGCCGGTCCTCGGCGTTCCATGGCGTCGAGGTGTTCGGCGGTGATCCGCTCGACGCGTTCGGTGAGGGCGCGCATCCGGCGGACGGTGAACTTGCCGGCGAGCAGCCGCCGGTAGCGGGTGTGCTCGGGCTGGTCCATCCCAGTGAGGTCACCGACCGTGGCCGGCGGGATCTCCACGCCCTCCGCGCCCGGGAACGGGTAGTGCATGAGTTCGTACCGCGAGCTGAACCGGGTGTCGGCGAACACGGCCCGGACCGTGGAGTGTCCGGTGGCCAGCCAGCCGACGTGGCCGTCGGGGTAGCGCAACCGGGTGAGCGGCTGCCGCTCCCGCAGTTCCGCCAGTCCGGTGGGCGGGTCGAAGGGGCAGCCCGGGGGGCGTGCGGTCGGTAACGTCACCGGCTCTTCGGCGGCCTCTGCGGTGGCCTCTGCGGTGCGTTTCGTCGGTGGTCCTTGCTGCATGTTCGTCCTCCGGCCGGGGCGTTTGGCAGGGCGTCGCGGGGCGCGACTGCGCCCTGTGACGCCATCTTGGCATCATGATGATGCCACCACAAGGGGGTTTGGCACCCTTGTGGCTCCACTAGCACCACGGTGGCACCTTCGGCTGCGGACCGTCTTGGCCGCCTCTCGCCTGACCGGCGGTCCTTTGACCTGCGGACCGTCCTTGCCGCCGCACGCCTGACCGGCGCCCCTTCGGCTACCGGCCGGTGGTGCCGCCTGCGGCGGCGAGCGCCCTGCGGGCGCGTCCTCAATCGCCGGACGGGCTTGATGTGGCTGGGCCCGGCCCCAGGATCACGCCCGGTAAAACCAGCCCGTCCGGCGATTGAGGACAACCGCCGCGCAGCGGTGGTGCGGAGCAGTACGGGCCGACGCCCGAACCGTCAGGCTCGGTCGTCCGTCCCCGGAACCTTCGCCGTGGCGATCGCGATGCGGTTCCACGTGTTGATCGCGAAGATCAGGGCGAGCAGCCGGGCCAGTTCGTCGGGGGTGAAGTGGGCCGCGGCCTCGGCGTAGACGTCGTCCGGGACGCCGCCCGCCGGGAGCAGGGTGACGGGCTCGGTCAGGGCGAGGGCGGCGCGTTCGCGGGGGGTGAAGAAGTGCGGGGCGTCGCGCCAGACCGCGACCATGTGGAGGCGCTCCTCGCTCTCGCCCGCCTTGCGGGCGTCCGAGGTGTGCATGTGCAGGCAGTACGCGCAGCCGTTGAGTTGCGAGGAGCGGATCTGGACGAGTTCGACCAGGGCCGGGTCCATGCCCTCGCGGGCGGCGGCGTCGAAGCCGATCAGGGATTTGAACGCCTTCGGGGCCGAGCGGGCGAAGTCGATACGGGCGGGCCGGGAGGGGGCGGGGGTGCTGGCTTCCGTCGTCATGATCTGGACGGTACGTGCCTGATCGACCGGCGGTAAGGTGCATTCCCATGGCGGAGAACTGGGTCAATTGGGCGGAGCGGATCGGCCGCGACCTGCATCTGGAGCTGACCGGTCCGGGAAGCCGTCGCGCGGTGCTCATCCGGGCGCTGCGCGATGCCGTCCGCTCGGGTCAACTGGCGCCGGACACCCGGCTGCCGCCCTACCGTTCGCTCGCCGCCGACCTCGGGCTGGCCCGTAACACCGTCGCCGACGCCTACGCCGAGCTGGTCGCCGAGGGCTGGCTGACCGCCCGTCAGGGTTCCGGGACCCGGGTGGCCCGGCGGGCCGCGCCCCCCAAGCCCGTACGGGTGCCGAAGAAGGCACCGGCGGGCCCGCCCCGGCCCACGCACGATCTGCGGCAGGGGCAGCCCGATGCCGCCTCGTTCCCCCGTGGTGCCTGGCTCACCGCCGGCCGTCGCGCGTTGCACGCCGCGCCCAACGACGCCTTCGGGCCCGGCGATCCGCGCGGGCGGCACGAACTGCGGCGGGCGCTGGCCGAGTATCTGGCGCGGTCCCGTGGGGTGCGGACCGACCCCGAGCGGATCGTGGTCTGCTCGGGATTCGCGCCCGCGCTGCGGCTGTTGTTCGGGGGTGTGCTGCGCGGGCCGCTCGCCGTGGAGTCCTATGGGCTCGGTTTCCACCGGTCGCTGCTGGCCGCCGCCGGGGTGCGCACGGTGCCTGTCGGCGTGGACGAACACGGGGCCCGGACCCATGAGTTGGCCGGGCACAAGCAGGTGCGGACCGTGCTGCTCACGCCCGCCCATCAATTCCCGACCGGCGGGCCGCTGCATCCGGGGCGGCGCGCCGAGGTCGTCGACTGGGCGCGTGCCCGGGGCGGGCTGGTGCTGGAGGACGACTACGACGGGGAGTTCCGCTACGACCGGCAGCCCGTCGGTGCCGTGCAGGGCCTGGATCCCGAGCGGGTCGTCTACATCGGGTCGGTCAGCAAGAGCCTGTCCCCCGCGATCCGGCTC
Organism: Streptomyces sp. NPDC042259; assembly: GCF_055582085.1. Classification (NCBI taxonomy): domain Bacteria; kingdom Bacillati; phylum Actinomycetota; class Actinomycetes; order Kitasatosporales; family Streptomycetaceae; genus Streptomyces; species Streptomyces sp. NPDC042259. The sequence goes on from NZ_JBVJDW010000007.1 coordinate 124,369, forward strand.
GGCTGGATGGTGCTCCCGGACCATCTCGTCGACCCGGTGCTGGCCGTCAAGGGCGACCGGGAGGCGTGGGCGGGAGTCCTCGATCAGCTCACCCTCGCGGATTTCATCGATTCCGGCGCGTACGACCGTCACCTGCGCCGTATGCGGCAGCGCTACCGCGACCGCCGTGACCGGCTCGTCGCCACGCTCGCCGACCGCGCCCCGCACATCCGCGCCACCGGTGTCGCGGCCGGTCTGCACGCCGTGCTGGAACTGCCGCCCGGCACCGAGCAGTCCACCCTCAAGGCGGCCACCTGGCAGGGGCTCGCCGTGGACGGCCTGGCCGGCTTCCGCCACCCGGAGGCCACGACGGAGGCGAACGACGGCCTGGTCGTCGGCTTCGGCACCCCGCCCGACCACGCCTACGGTGCCGCCCTGGACGCCCTGTGCGGCGCGCTGCCGCCGGCGTGACGGGCGGGGGCCGGCCGGACGCGTCCTACAGCTCGTCCTCCACCGGGGCCTCCTCCATGAGCCGCTCGGCGATGTCGTCGGCCCACGACTGGGCCCAGCGGCGCAGCGCGGCCGTGGCGGTGTCGTCGAGCCCGTACCCGGCGAACTCCCGGTCGTCGATCCACTCCGACCGTTCCAGCCGTGCCTGGAGGTCGGCCAGGTCGAACGCGTCCCGCCCATGGCGCCGGCCCCACTCCTCCAGCTCGGCGTGGGACCAGCGGTCGGACGCGGCCCACACGTCGACGAGGTCCCGGGCGAGCCCCAGGTCCGCCAAAACCCGCGTCTTCAGGCCGACCGCGTCCTCGACGGCGAGGACGGGCCCGTACGCGCCCGGTACCGGAGGGCGCCACAGCGTCTCCTTGGCGAGGTCCACCACGCACACCTCACCCGGCTCGTCCGTGGTGCCCGGCTCCGGGTCCCGCACCGCGAGCCGGGCCGCCAACGGCTCGGCCGCCGTCTCCTCCACCCGCCAGCCCCGCGCCTCCAGGCCCGCGCGCAGGGCCGCGGCGACGTCCGGCATCGGCGTCGGCGTCTGCGTGACGAGGTCCAGCGTGCGGCTCGGGCGGTCCACCAGCCCGTGCGCCTGCAGGGCGTAGCCGCCGCCGAGGACGAGCCCGTACGGGGCGCCCACGTCCAGCACATCGGGCAGCAGCCGCCGGTGCGGACCGAAGAGCCTCACGCGGCGCTCCGAGGGGCCGGGGGCGTCCGGGTACGCGAGGTCAGACGGCATGGGCGCGATTATTCCGTACGGCCGCGCCCGGGAGCGGGAGCCGACATGGCTCACCAGGCGGTTACACCTGTCACGCCGCACACCTCCTGCAACAGCCGTTCCGCGTCGTCCACGCCGATCTCGACCAGGTGCGGAGGGTCGTCGTCCCGCGCGTCGCGGAACCGGAACATGGCATCGCTGGGCGACCACCAGCCGAAGCGGGAGAAGACCGTGTCGTCGTGGTGTTCCGCCGTCCGGCGCTGCCGGAAGACCGTCGTGGGGGGTCTGCCCCTGCTCCAGGCGGCGTCGTCGGCGTACAGCGCCCAGAAACGCACCGCGTCGTCGTGGCGCGGGGGCTCGGTGGGCCGCACCCGGGGCAGCTCCGACTCCAGGTCCCGCACCGGGATGTCGTCGTAGCGCTCGCGCTGGCGGGCCCGGGCCCGTTCCTCCTGCCCGCTCGACAGGTCCCGGCCGTCCGCTCCGGCCGGCCGGTGGCGGCTGGAGCGGTACCGCGCGTAGTCGTCGTGGTTCTTGTGCCGGGCCCAGTAGCCGCCGGGCGAGTAGAAGCGGATCTCGAACTTCCGGGGCGTGTCCGCCTCGGTCCACTGCCACGCCGTGTGCAGCGCCTGGTGGAGCGGGTCGTTCCGGGTGTCCCGTTCCGCGCCCGGGACGGGTGCGAAGCCTTCCTCCCGCAGCAGCGCGTACGTCCGCTCGACGCCTTCGGCGAAGTGCTCCTCCCGCAGGGTCAGCGTGTAGCGGTTGAGGTCGACGACCCGCTCGGTGATCTTTTCCAGCGGTACCCGCGCGGCCAGCCGCCCGGCGCTCCGGATCCGGAAGGCCTCCAGCCCCTTGAGGCGGTGCTGGGGCTCCCGCAGCGTGCCGTCGTGCTCGGCGGTCCGCCGCAGGACGTCGGCCATCACGTCGTCGAGGAGCGCCACGTCCGAACGGGCCTGTTCCCAGCGGGCGCTGAGCGCCGCGTTCTGGTCGGCGGTCAGCTCCAGGTGCGCACCGAAGTCGGCGAGCCGGCGCCGCCAGGCACCGGTGCCGGTGAGGGTGGGGATGTGGGTGGGGGTGTTCGTGCCGGTCGTCACAGCTCGGTCGCCCCCATCACGCCGCACAGGCGGTACAACAGCCGCTCGGCCCCGTCGCGGTCGATCTCCACCAGGTGGGGAGGGTTGGACGGGCGGGTGTCGAAGAAGTCGTGGACGGCCGTCGTCGGCGCCCAGGCGTTGCCGGTCGCGAAGGCCTCGTCGTAGATGCGCTCCGGGCTGCGCCGGCGCCGCACCACCGTCGTGGGCGCCGCGCCCGCCCGGTGGTCGGCCTCGTCCGTGTAGTGCGCCCAGTACCGCACCCACGCCTGCCGGTCCGCCTCCAGTTCGGCGGCCCGCTCGCCGGTCACCGGGTGCAGTTCCTCCGGCTTCGGCGGGTGGACGTCGCCGTGCTCCCGGACGGTGTGCCACTGCCAGTCGAGCAGCGACAGGTACTCCCACTCCGTACCCATTCGCCGCCACAGGGCGCGCGGCCGGCGCTCGGTAAAGGGGGGGTCGGCCTCCAGGCCGTAGGTGAAGCGCCGGTCCGCCCAGCGTCGTCGTCCGGCCGCCGCCTCGGCCATGACAGTGGTCAGGGCGTCGCTGTCCGTGGGGTCGGCCGGCGGGTCGGGTACATGGCCCGATTCGCAGTCGGTGATCGGGTAGTTCAGCCGGATGCGCTCGATCGTCGGCCAGAGCTGGTTCTGGTGCCAGTGGGTGAGGTCGGTGCCCACGCGCGCCGGGTCGGCGTCCCGCTGTGCCGCAGCGCGCCAGGAGGACCAGAGGGCGGCCAGCTCTTCGACGACCCCGCCGTGGGCGGGCCAGCACGGGGCGATGCGGAGCTGGGGGTGGGTGACGTAGTGCGCCCGGAGCCAGTCGACCCAGGTGGCCAGGTCCTGCCAGTCGCGCTCGGACGCGCGCAGGGTCCAGGGCAGTTGGCCGCCCTCGTCGGCGATCGCCCCGCTCTCCAGGGCGTTCAACCGGTCGACGACACCGATCAGCGCGCCTTCCACCTCGCCGTAGTCGTGTTTGACGGTGAGCGCGAAATCCTTGATCTGCGCCACCACGCTCTCCTGCCACGGGCGGAGGCCGGCTATCTCCTGGCGCAGCCGTGCCACCTCCTCGTGGAGCGACTCCGGGCCCTCCTCCACCTGTTCCCCCATCCGCTGCCGTCGCACCTGACCGGCGAATGGGGCCTCCCGTACGCGGCGCACGAGGCGCGAACCGTACGCAACGATCCCCCCGCCGGACCGTTGCGACGGTAACACCCCAGGTGGAACAGGCTTCTCAGACTCCTCGGCGGCGCCTGCCGGGCGTCAGCGGGTCGCCGCGGCGCGGGTCTCGCGCCAGAGGGGGCTGTCGACGTAGTGGTTGTCGAAGCGCTCCGAGGACGCCTTGATCTCCTCGACGGCCGCCTCGCCCTTGTTGACCCGGTCGAGCAGACGGTAGTAGTCGAAGCGGTCCATGCCCGGGGTGAAGACGAGCAGGGCATCGGCGAAGGTGCCGGGGGCGGGCGCGAAGGCGTGGGGCATGCCCGGGGGCACGGCCAGGAAGTCGTTCTTCTCCAGGATGACGACGCGGTCGTCGACGAGGACCTGCAGCGCGCCGTCCAGGACGAAGAACATCTCGGTGGCGCGGGTGTGGAAGTGCGGGGGGGCCCCCGCGACGCCCTCGTCGAGGATGGTGCGGTTGGTGGTGACCGCGCCGCCCGTGCGGTCGGAATCGGCGATGAGGGTGATCAGGCTGCCGGGGGCGTCGGCGGTGACCTCCGCGTCGGCCTCCCGGACGAGGACGAGGTCGTGGGGGCGGGGGAACTCGGTGCCGGTCATGGGGTGCTCCTTGCTGCGGGATACGTGCCGGAAGTGCGCGGAGGACGCGCGGTGTTCGCCGCTCGCGCTGCTCTCCGCGGCTTCACGACTCCGAATCTAGGCCCGCAGGCGACCGGCCCCATGGTTCATTTCCCCGCCGGGTTCATGGGTCAATCCCTCCGTCCCGCCGGGGACGCGGGCCGAGGGGCCCCCACGCCTCCGTACCCCTCCGTACCGGCCGCCCGGCCCCCCGCGAACGCCAGGGAGCCGCCCCCGGGGTGAACCCGGGGGCGGCTCCGTGGTGTGCCGTTGGTGTCGGGGAGGTCAGTGGCGCTCGTCGGGGTGGCGGTCGCCGCGGTTCTTGCCGTGTCCCTCGTGGTGATCGTGCTGCTCGGCGCGGTTCGCGGAACCGTTGCCGGACAGGATCGGGAGCTCGTCCAGGATGTGCGACAGCGGGTCGTCGCCGTCGTTGATCGTGGAGTTCTCGGTGCACATCTGCTGCTGCTGCGAGGACAGGATCGGGATGTCCTGGAGCCCGACGTTGATGAGACCGACGAGCGACTGGGCGCCCAGCTTCCCGATGCCGATGCAGGGCTTGTTGAGCGAGCCGTTGATCAGGCCCATCTGGGGGCTCATATAGCCGCCCGTGTAGGTGTTGCCGTACATCTGCGCGGCGCCGTTGGCGTTGGCGACATCCTGGCCGTCGTTGCCGATCGCCATTGCGGGGCCGGCCATGGTACCGACCGCCGAAACCGACAGCGCGGCCGTGGCCACTACCTTCTTGATCACGTCTATTTCCTTCGCTCTGGATCAACGAATTACGACAGCTACCTGTGCAACTCGCGAAAAGGCGGGAAGGTTATTCCTCTTCACCCGTTCGGCCGAGCCGTGACCCGGCACAGGAAAAACCCCCCGCAGCGGGGCCCGCACACCCGCCGCAGGGGGATTTCACCACGCTCGGTACTTCGGTCAGTGACCGTTCGCCGAACCGTTGCCCGACAGGATCGGGATCTCGTCGAGGAGGTGCGAGAGCTGGTCGTCGCCGTCGCTGATCGTCGAGTTGTCGGTGCACTGCTGCTGCTGCTGCGACGTGAGGATCGGGATGTCCTGGACGCCGATGTTGATCAGCGCGACCAGGGACTGGAGGCCGATCTTGCCGATTGCGATACAGGGCTTGTTGAGCGTGCCCTGGATCAGGCTCATCTGCGGGCTTTCCTTGCCCCCGGTCTTCGTGTTGCCGTAACCGGTCTTCGCAGCGTTGCCATTGGCGACGTCACCACGATCGTCGCCGACCGCCATCGCGGGGCTGGCCATGGCGCCGACGGCGGAAGCCGTCACCGCTGCCGTGGCGAGAACCTTCTTGAGCACGTCTATGCCTTTCGCTCGTGTTGCGCCCCCACTGGGAAAGCGTTCTGAATAACTCCGGCCTTTGCCAGAGGTTCCGGGCTTTCACTCATTCGCACCATTGGGAGCGCCACGGGCCCCGCCATCGGCCGACCGGAATCGGCGTGACGGCGGTGAATACCGGCCCCGGTGCCGGCCGGGACACCGAATTAACGGGACCGGTGAATCATCGGGTACGCCGACGATAGGCAAATATGCTGGGAAGGGTCACATAGCGGTACTGCCCGCCGCGCTCGCTGTCCAGCTCGCCCCGGTCGACCAGGTGCGAGACCGTCCACGGGGAGAGGCCGAGCATGGACGCGGCGGTCCGCACGGGGACGCTCAAACCGTCGAAGACGTGCGGAACGGGCTCGTCCGGGGCGTAGTCGTACCGGCTGTAGTCGTACTGTTCGGCGGCAAGGTGTCGTGCCATGCGGACTCGCACCGTCCCCTCGGTCAGAAGTGTCGTTCGCAGATGCCGTACGACTCGGGTGTGTACGGACTGGTGGATCTCCGGGCCCGCCCATGGCGGGCCCGGGTGCGGGCGCGCGTGGCTACGGCGGGCCCGGCCGGCTCAGCCGTCGTACGGGCGCTGGGTCTTGGCGTGCCGCAACGCGTGGGCCCACCAGGTGAGTTGGTCGAGCAGCGTGGTGGCCGCGGCGTTGGCGGCCTCGGGGTCCTTGAGACGGCCGTTCTCGTCGAAGCGGTCCCAGGCGTTGTGGAAGCTGACCGTGTCACGGGTGGTGACCGCGTGCAGCTCGGCGAAGACCAGCCGCAGGTGTTCCACCGCGCGCAGGCCCCCGGACAGTCCGCCGTAGGAGACGAAGGCGACCGGCTTCGCGTGGAACTGGGGGTTGTGCCAGTCGATCGCGTTCTTCAGGGCCGCGGGGAAACTGTGGTTGTACTCGGGCGTCACGACGACGAAGGCGTCCGCCTCGTCCAGCCGCGGGGTCAGCGTGCCGAGCGCCCGGACGATGTCCGGCGGCGGGCTCGTGGACGGGGCCACCGAGCCGAGTGCCACTTCCGCGAGATCGATCAGATCGACGTCGAACTCGGGCCGCCGGCGCGCCCGGTCGGTGAACCAGTCTGCGATCACCGTGCCGAACCGGCCCTCGCGCACGCTGCCGATGATGACGGCTAACCGCAGTGGGCCGTCGGTCGGTCTACCGGACACGGGCGTCTCCTCGCGTGGGTACGCATGAGTGATGAGTGAGCGAGCCAGCCGCGTCGGCCGATCCGCCGACGCCCCCCTTCGCATCCACCCGACTTACTTGCCGCCGGGTTGGTGCGCATATTCGGAAGATTAGACAGCCACTAACCGGGCGTCAAGTACGTTATTCTGCACGCCTTGTCATCCCGCAAGATCGCGGTTCCGGGACCCGCCCGAGCGAAGGGAACAGCCGATGGGGAGCACGCCACGACCTCGCCGTAGCAACACCCGGCAGCACATCCAGGAGGTGGCCCGCGACTTCTTCATGGAGCGGGGGTACGAGAAGACCTCCCTACGGGAGATCGCGGACGAACTGGGCGTCACCAAGGCGGCGCTCTACTACCACTTCCGCACCAAGGAGGACATCCTCGTCAGCCTGTTCTCCGATGTCGGCATCGCACTGGACGAACTGATCGACTGGGGGCGGCGGCAGCCCCGGACGCTCGCCGTCAAAAGGGAGTTGCTCGACCGCAGCAGCGTGATCTTCAGCGGCGCCGCCCCGCTGTTCAACGTCCTCAACGCGAATCAGGCGACGCTCAGCGACCTGAGCGTGGGCCAGGACTTCAAGGACCGGGTGACCGCGCTCTCCGAGCTGCTCCAGGAGCCGGACAGCAGCGTCGCCGCCAAGGTCCGCTGCGTCACCGCGCTGCTCACCCTGCACTACGGCACGTTCGCCATCCAGCACATCGAGGGCGACCCCGAGGAGAAGCGGCTGGCTCTGCTCGCCGGCGCGACCGAACTGCTCACCGCCGCCTATTCCACGGCCACTTCGGCGCCCGCGGCGTCAACCCACGGCGTTCCGTCAGCCGCCGTGCCGAACGCGGAACCGACCGCTTCATAGGTACCCCGGGACGGTGGTGGTGCGCTCCGGCGCCTCCGCGGGGGCCGGTTCCTGCGCCATGATCTCTCCTCAGCACGCATGCGAAGCGCCCGGCCCGGTTACTTGCTGGCCGACGGGCTAGATAGGTCCGACGAACGCAGGAGAGAGAGCCCATGGGCAGCACCCCCCAGGCGCGCAGGAGCGACACCCGCGAGCGCATCCAGAGCACGGCCCTGGAACTCTTCGTCTCGCAGGGGTACGAGAAGACCTCGCTACGCGAGATCGCCGAGGCGCTCGGCGTCACGAAGGCCGCGCTGTACTACCACTTCAAGACCAAGGAGGACATCCTCACCGCGATCTCCGACGAACTCGGCCGTCCCGTCGACGAACTCATCGCCTGGGGCCAGGCCCAGCCCCCCACCCTGGAGACGAAACGGGAGCTGCTCGCCCGCTACAGCTCGGCCCTGCGCGAGGCCGCCCCGCTCTACAGCATCCTGCAGGAGAACCAGGCGGCGCTGCGTGAACTGTGCGTGGGCCGCAAGCTCACCGAGCGGGTGATCACGATCTCCCGGTTGATGCACGCGGGCGACGCCCCCCTCCCTCATCAGGTGCGCCTTTCCAGCGCGCTGTTGACGGTCCACTTCGGCGCCTTCACCACCGCCCGGCTGGAGGGCGACGCCGAGACCAAGCGCAAGGCCCTGCTCGACGTCGGCCTGGAGATCCTGGAATCGACCCGCGAAGACGCCTGACGCGCGGCTCACGTCCGGCTCGCGTACCCGCTCGATGCGAAAGCAGGGGCACTTCTCTGTTGATCGAGGCGGGATTACAGTACCGACAGGTTGGTTTGATAGTGCATGCACCTGTTCGTGGCCGGAGGTAGCACGTGGCAAAGCAGGAGAGGGCCGAACGAACCCGCAGCGCGTTATTGACCGCGGCGGCGGACGTATTCGATCACGTCGGATACGAACGCGCCTCGCTCAACGCGATCAGTGAGGCGGCGGGGGTGACCAAGGGAGCGTTGTCCTTCCATTTCGCCACGAAGGCGGAGCTGGCCCGCGCGGTGCAGTCGACGGCCTGTTCCTCCTCCCGCGCGGCGCTGGCCGCGCTCGACCGGGCGCACCCGCCGTCGCTCCAGACGGTGATCGACATGACGCATGTACTGGCCCACCTGCTCGAACACCATGTGGTCGTCAGAGCCGGTATCCGGCTCTCCCGCGAACTCGACTACGCGCCGGACGCCGCCTACGACTGCACGGTGCTGTGGCGGGAACTGCTGGAGGACGTGCTGCGCCGGGCCGAGGACGACCGGGCCCTGGCTCCGGGCCACGATCCGCGCACCCTTACGGCCCTCGCGCTGACCATGGCCACCGGCACGGAACTGCTCGTGCGGACGCCGTCCCCGGGCCCGGACGCGGCCTGCCCGGCGGACGGCCCGCGCGATACCGGGCGCGACTGGCTCGCGCAGTTCTGGCAGCTCGTGCTCCCCGGCATGGCAGAACCGGGCGGGCTCCGCCCGACGGGAACGGTGGGACCCTGCCGGGTCCCTGGTCCGTCGGCTGCGCGGTCGCGCTAGCCGTGCCCCGTGCCGGGCCCTTGCCGCCCGCACCACCGCTGCGCGGCGGTGTCCTCAATCGCCGGACGGGCTAAACCCAAGCCCGTCCGGCGATTGAGGACGCGCCCGCAGGGCGCTCAGCCGCCGCAGGCGGCCAAGATGGCCCGCAGGCCAAGAATCCACCGACCGGGCGAGCCCGTCGTCAAAGTCCCGCCGGCCAGGCGAAACGCGTCAGGCCACCCCCACCGGCATGCCCGCCCGTTCGGACGCGGCGGCCTCCTCGGCCGCCTGCCGTACCTTGGTCTCGCGCAGCCGCTCGGCCTCGGCCAGGGCGCGGGCGCCGCGTCCGGGGGCCATGTCGAGGCGGGCCAGTACCGAGGGGACGACCACGCTGGGCATCACGTGCTCGTAGAGCACGCTGGCCCGGCGTTCGAGGTCGGCGCGGTTGTTGATCGCCTGCGACATCGTGTTTATTCCGGCGTACGCGCCGACGATCAGCTCGGCGGTGTCGGAGGCCACCACGTGCGGCAGCACCTCGCCGCGCTCCAGGCCCTCGTGCAGCACCTGGATGTGCAGTTGCGTCCAGCCGTGGAACGGCCCGCTGCGGTTCAGGCTCGTCGAGCCGTGCTCCAGCGTGAGCCGGACGCTGCCGCGCAACAGGGCGTCGTCGGCCAGCCGGTGGGCGAAGAGCATGCCCATGTCCACCAGCTCCTGCATCTTGGACGAGCCGGGCAGCTCGGGCATGGGCGGGGCCTGGGAGACCTGGGCGTCGATGACGGCGAGCGCCAGCTCTTCCTTCGAGGTGAAGTGGAAGTACAGCGCTCCCTTGGTGACCTCGGCCCGCGCCAGGATCTCCGTGATCGTGGCCGCGTCGTAGCCCTTCTGGTCGAACACCACCGCGGCCGCTTCCAGGATGTTCTGCCGAGTCCTGATCGCACGGTCCTGCTTTGCCACGGTGTGCCTCCGAATCAGTAAGTCGCCCGCACCGCGTCCCGGCGGTGTGGGGCGAGACGCGTGTCCCGCATGCCGCTCATCGCCCCCCTGCAAACCAAACCGGCAAGTACGTAATCCTACCCAACTCCCGCGCCACAACAGGCCCGAGCGAGCTGACGGGACGCACCAGAGTCACACCATTGTGAAGCCCCCGTCCACCGGCATGGTCGCTCCGGTCACGAAAGAGGAGCGGTCGCTCAGGAGCCAGGCGGCGGCCTCGGCGATCTCCTCCGGCGCGGCGGTCCGGGGCTGCGGCGTCGCCGCGTGCAGCGCCGCCTCCATCCCCGGGTTCTTCGCGAACCAGTCCTCGACGACCTCGCTGCGCGTGGTGCCCGGCGCCACCGCGTTCACCCGGATGCCGGAGGCCGCGTACTCCGCGGCGGCGGCCTTGGTCAGCCCGATGACGGCGTGCTTGGCGGCCACGTACGGGGCCGCCACCGGAGTGGCCAGCAGGCCGCCGACGCTGCTGGTGTTGACGATGGCGCCACCGGTGCCGGCGTCGAGCATGACGGCGATCTCGTCCCGGAGGAAGTTCCAGACGCCGCGCAGATTGACGTCCATGATGCGGTCGTAGAGGTCGTCGTCCATGAGGTGCAGGGGTGTGCGCCCCTCGCCCCAACCGGCGTTGTTGAACGCCACGTCGAGGCGTCCGTAGCGCTCGACGGTGAACGCGACGGCCCGCGAGGTCTCCTCGCGGCGGGTCACGTCCGCCACCACATGGGCGGCCTCGGCGCCCCGCGCGCGCAGTTCGGCCGCGAGATCGCGCAGGCGTTCCTCGCGGCGGGCGGTCAGCACGACCGTGGCGCCCTCCCGGGCGAACACCCGGGCGGCCGCGGCGCCGATGCCGCTGCTCGCTCCGGTGATCAGTGCGATCTTGCCGCCGAGGAGCCCCCGGGCTCCGTCGGCCGTGTGGTCACCGGTCATCGCGGGGACCCTCCGTTTCGTGTGGGGTGGTGGTGGCCGGGGCCCAGAGCGTGCCGGTGGCGGCCTCGGCGTCGAGGGTGCGCAGCAGCGGCTCGTCGATGGCCGGGAGGGAGCCGACGATGTGCCGGACACCCGCCTCGCGCATCAACTGGCCCTGGAACCCGTGGGGAAAGCGGGGCGGGTGGCCGATGAAGGCCGTGCCGAGCGTACGTGCGGCGTCGGCGACCCGTGCCACGTCGTCGATGAACAGTGCCTGGTCGTATTCCAGCCCGAACAGGTCGGTGACGATCTCGTGGACACCGGGCCGGAAGTCGTTCGTGCAGACATAGCCGGGGCCGTCGAACAGATCGGCGAACTCCCCAAGGTGCCGCCGGAAATGGGTGTCGTCGAGGCCGCCGTAGCAGACGGTGCGCAGTCCGAGGGATCGCAGCCGCCGCAGCAACGCGGCGGCCCCGTCGAGAAGGTGTAGCGGGTGCCGTTCGAGATAGGCGGCCCGCTCCTCGAAATAGACCTCAAGGACCTTCTCCGGTGTCCACGGCACGCCCGCCATCGCGCCGAGCGCCCGCGCGGCGACGCGACGGGGCTGCGAGAAGACGGCACTCTCGACCTCGGCGGTGTAGCACCCGCCCCGGCTGGTGACGAAGTGATGGATCACCGGACTGAAGGTGTCGTCGAGCAGGACTCCGTCGATGTTGACGGCTGCCAGCCTTAATCGGCGCAGCGGCTCCGCGGTAGCGGTCATGGGGGTCCTTTGGAAGGGGACGGTGGCGTGGGGTGAACGCCTGGATCAAACCGTCCAGTACGAATGTAGACAGGCGAGAGCTAGGTCACAGGAGAGCTGAGGGGGCCTCAACTACCTCGTATGGTAAGGAAGCCAGCGGGGGAAAATAAAACCGGCTAGTACGTATCTTCTCAACTCTTCCGTTCCCGTTCCGAGGCCGCCCGGCCGCGTCGTACTTGATCCAGGGGGAGCCATGTCCCAGACCTCCGTACCCGCACCGAGCACGCCGGGCCGGCCGCGACTGACCACCACGGTGCCACGGGAGTTCGTCCACCGGGCGGCCGTCGCCGAGGTCCTGCTGACCGGGTGGCGCAGGCTGGACGAGCTGCGGTTCCAGGTTTCTGCCCAATGGCCGCGCGGGCACAGCTTCTTCACCCCCGTCCACGACTCCCGGCTCGGCACGCGGCACGACCCGATGCTCATCGCCGAGACCGTCCGGCAGATCGGATCCCTTCTCGCCCACGCGGAGTTCGACGTCCCCCTCGGCCACCAGTTCCTCATGTGGAGCCTGGACTACACCGCCCGCCCCGAACGGCTCGGAGTCGGCTTCACCCCGGCCGAACTGGAGTTGGACGTCACCTGCTCGCAAGTGCGGAGGCGGTGCGGGGCGTTCGCCGGGATGCGGTACGACGTGGTCTTACGACGGGACGGCCGGCTCGCGGCGACCGGTGGCGCCGGTTTCACCTGCACTTCGCCCGAGGTCTACCGCAGACTGCGCGGGCCCCGGCTGACCGGACCCCCCGCCACCCTGGGCTCCCCCGTCTTCCCCCCGCACGTCGGCCGGGCCTCGGCGTTCGACGTCGTCCTCTCGCCCGCCGACCCGGCCTGCGGCGGAAGCCGCGGCCGGCCCGTCGAGCCCCCGCGTGCGGAACCCCGCCGCTCCGGCCGCTGGCAACTGCGCGCCGACCTACGGCACCCGATCCTCTTCGACCACCCCGTCGATCACATCCCGGGCATGGTCCTGCTGGAAGCGGCGCGGCAGGCGGCTCTGGCCCTCGCCCCCGGCTCGGCCACCGGCCCCACGTCCCTCACCAGCGCGTTCCACCGCTACGCCGAGCTGAGTGGCCCGTGCTGGATCGCGGCCGAACTCGGCGAGCCGGACCCCGCCGGCTCCACCGTCACCCACGTCAGCGGCCACCAGGACGACGAGCTGCTGTTCACCTGCGCCATCACGACGGCGGCGGCACGGACGGCAACGCCGCGGGAGGACTTCGGCCGCGGGCCGTCTTCGCCGCCCGCCGCGGCACGGCGCCCGGCGGGCGCGTCCCCGCTCGCCGGACGGGCCTGAACCGGCCGACCCGCCGGAACAGGCCCTAGTCCTCCTGCTCGTTTCTCTTGGCCTCGTCCTCCGTGACCGACACCGGATCCTTCTTCGGGGCTTCGTGCCGGTCCGCGGGCTTGTGGTCGTCGACGACGTCCTGGGGGAAGGTCAGCTGGTCGCCCATCCACTTCATCGCCGGTGAGATCTCCCGCCGCCAGGTCGTGAAGTGGTGGCTGCCCTCCGCGAGGATGATGCTGGCCTTGGTCATGGGCGGTTTGACCGCGTCGAGGAACTTGGTGGTGTCCCCGAAGTTCTTCTCGCCCTTCTCACTGCTGGCCACGAGCACCGACACCCGGGGGACCGGCATGTTCTCCAGCCGCCAGATCAGATCGTGCTCGCGCCGGCGCTGCTTGCCCTTCTCGCCGCCGCCGAAGAGATCGCCCGTGGTGGGGTCGTTCTTGATCTTGTAGTCGGGGGAGAGGGCCGCCGCCGTCGGATAGACATCGGGCGCGCGCAGCGCCAGCTCCAGGGCGCAGGTGCCGCCCGAGGAGTAGCCGAGGGCGCCCCAGGCGCTGGCGTCACGGCCGACCCGGTAGCTGCTGCGCAGCGCCTCGGGCAGGTCCTTGGTGAAGAACGTCTCGGCCTGCGGGCCGTCCGGCACGTCCACGCACTCGGTGTCGCGCGGCGGGGCGATGGTCGGCGAGACCATCACGATCACGGTCGGCTGGAGCTGCTTCTCGGCCTGCAGCCTGGCCGCCGTCTGCGGCACCTGGAGGTGCTGGGCGAGGCTCACCGTGCCGCCCGGGTAGCCGCTGATGGTCACCATCACGGGGAAGCGCTGGCGCGCGTACTGCTTCTGGAAGTACTGCGGCGGCAGATAGACGAAAGCCGGGTTGATCACGTTCGAGCGGCGGCCGACGATGCGTACGGACTGCACCTTGCCGACCTGGTCGGCGGGGCCCTTGGGGAGCCCGTGCACCTTGTCCAGCCCGTTCGGGCCGGCGGGCTGGACCAGCCCGCCCTTGGTGGCCCCGACGGTGCCGGCTCCGCCGTTCCTGCTGAACCCGGTGACGTTGACCGGCGACTTGTCGACCCGTCCGAGCAGCTGGTCCCACGAGGAGTAGAAGGGCCCCATGCTGATGTTGACCGCGAGGGCCAGGACGGCCGTGAGGGACAGCTGCGTGAGCGTGATGGCGCCGAGCCGTCCCAGCACGGGCAGCGGGCCGCGCCCGGAGAGCCTCGGCCACAGCCAGACCGTGAGCCCCACACACAACACGGCGGCGAACGCCACCGCGTACAAGAGCGACCGACTGGTCAGGCCCATGTGCCCCTCAACTCCCTGCCCCCGTGGTGGGTACTCACGTTCGGTCGAGCCATTTCACCGAAGAAGAGGCGGGAAGGGGCGGATAAGGTTGCCCTGCACCTATTTCTTACCCGGCTCTTGTCCTGCCCGTGGCTTGCCCGACCCGTGCCGTTTCCGGCGCCGCCACGGCGGGCGGGCCGCCCGACGGGCCCCGTCGTCCCGGCTCCGGGGCGGGTGGCCGGGGGCCGCATTGGGCAGGAAGGTCGCATGGGCGACGTCTTCTTGCGCAGGTTGAGCCGCTGGCAGGCGGATCAGTACCGCGAACAGCTCGCGGATCTTCACGGGTCGGCATACGAGGACCCCCCGGGCGAGGCTTTCGACGGCCGCGCCCGCTTCATGGACCGGCTGGCGCAGCACGCCGCGCTGCCGGGGTTCGACCTGGTCGTCGCCGACGACGGCGGGCCGGTCGGCTGCGCGTACGGATTCCCGGTGGCGCGGGACGGGAGCCACTGGCAGGGGTTCGTGGGACCGGTCCCCGAGGACCTGGAGGAGCTGACGGCCGCCGGCCGGGTCTTCGCCGTCGCCGAGCTGATGGTCCTGCCCCGGCGCCGCCGGCTCGGCATCGGCAGGCGCCTGCACGACCGGCTGCTGTCGGGGACGGGCGCGACGCTGGCGGCCGGGTTCCTCGCACCGGACGCGGTGGGGGCGCGGTTCGCCTGCCAGGCCTGGGGCTGGCAGGCCGTCGGACGGGTACGGCCGCCCGCGCCGGAGCAGGAGCGGTGGGTGTGCACCCGCCCGCTGCGCCGGTGACACCGTATGGCGGCAGATCACGATGCATGACCGCAGATAGCGTCAGATGACGGGATCAGGGTGAGGAGACTGGCCGAACCGGCCCTTCCGCTGGATGGTGGGGGAACGGTCGCGCGGGGGCGGGCCGTTGGAGGGCGGCATGACCGACGAGCGCGAGGCCGAGGGCCGTAGGAGCACCACAGCACACAGGGGCGGGGGCGGCGACCCGGGGAGTGGCGCGGTCGGCGCGGGCCGGGGTTCCCCGCGCCGCATCGCGCGGGACGCCCTCGGCAATCCCTATCTGGAGGGCCATTTCGCTCCCGTCCACGACGAGATCATCGCCGTGGACCTGCCGGTGACCGGCCATCTCCCCGAGGCCCTGCGCGGCCGCTATCTCCGCAACGGGCCCAATCCGCTGAGCGTCGCCGATCCGGGGGCGCACTACTGGTTCAGCGGCGAGGGCATGGTGCACGGGGTGCGGCTGCGCGACGGCCGCGCCGAGTGGTACCGCAACCGCTGGGTGCGCTCCGACGCGGTCGCCGGGCGGCTGGGCGAGAAGCTCCTGCACGGGCCGCGCCATCTGGACATGGACTTCGCGCCCAACACCCACATCCTGCACTTCGCCGGGCATCACCTCGCGCTCGTCGAGGGCGGCGCGCTGCCGTACGAGCTGGACGACGAGCTGTTCACGATCGGCCCGTTCGACTTCCACGGCACCCTGCCCGGCGGGCTCGCCGCGCACGCCGTCGTCGAACCGGCCACCGGCGAACTGCACGCGGTCGCCTACTGCTGGGCCTGGCCGTACGTGCGGTACCTGGTGGCCGGGGTCGACGGCTGCGTCCGCCGCCGGGTCGACATCCCGGTTTCGGGCCGCCCGATGATGCACGACTTCTCGCTCACCGCACGGCACGTCGTGCTGTACGACCTGCCGGTCGTCTTCACTCCCCACGCGGGCCGCCCGGCCGGCGGTTTCCCGTACGCGTGGGACCCCGCGCGCGCGGCCCGGCTGGGCGTGCTCCCCCGCTCCGGCGGCCCGGCGGACGTGCGCTGGATCGGGATCGATCCCTGCTTCGTCCTGCACCCGATGAACGCCTACGAACGCGACGGGTTGATCACCGTCCACCTCGTCCGCTACGACCGGCTCTTCGACGGCCCCCGGCCGGGGCCGGGCGAGCGGCCCGCGTATCTGGAGCGCTGGACCGTCGACCCGGTGGCCGGACGGGTCACGCGGGCGCGGATCGACGACCGCGCGGTGGAGTTCCCGCGCGTCGACCCGCGCCGCCTCACCGCCCGGCACCGCTTCGGCTATGCCGTGGCGGAGGCGGCGGGGTACGGCGTGCCGGCCGGGCTGGTCAAGTACGACCTGGAGCGCGGCACGAGCGAGGAGTACCGGGTCGCGGCGGGCGGTGACATCGGGGAGGCCGTGTTCGTGCCGTCGCGGCCGGGGGCGGCGGAGGACGACGGCTGGCTGCTGTCGTACGCCTTCGACGCGGAGCGCGGCGCGACGGACCTGGTCGTGCTGGCCGCCCGGGACATCACGGCGGGACCGGTGGCCCGGGTCCATCTGCCGGTGCGGGTACCGCTCGGGCTGCACGGCAACTGGATCCCGGACGCGGGGTGATGGCCGGATGGCGCGGTGGCCGTACTGTCCGACAGTGTGAGTGCGAAAGCGACGGGTATCGACTTTTGAGGCCACTGAGACGTAGCAGACGCACTCCCTGGGGGTGGCGCACGAAACGGCTCGCGAGGGTCGAACACGCCGGGCAGGGCTTGACGGCTAGCCTTACGTAGCCGTCCCGCCCTGGGACTTATCACCCCACTACGGACATTTCATCGCACCCGAGACACGTGAAGGACTTCTCCACATGGGCATTCGGAGTCTGCTGAGGAACGCGTTCGGCCGGTCCAGGAAAACCGAGCGCGACGAACCGAGCCTGCCCCAGCAGAACGCGGGGCCGGACACCGTCGACAGCGCCGGGGCCGCCGAGTCCGTCTCCGCGACCGTGCCCGCACCGGCGGGAGAGGTCAACCCGGCGGTCACGGCCCCGGTGCTGCCCGCACAGCCGACGGCTCCGCCGGCCGGCGCGCGGCCGACGCCGCCGCCGGTGGTCGCGGAGCCGGTGGTCGCGGAGCCCGTGGCCGCGGAGCCCGTCACGCCCGCCGAGGCCGTCGCGCCCGCCGCGCCCGCCGAGGCCGTCGCGCCCGTCGCCGACGAGCCCGCCGCCGAAGCCGTCACCGCCGAGCGGGTGCCCGATCCGGGGCCGCTCGATCCGATTCCGGGCCCGGTGCCCACCCCCGATCCGCATCCGCACCCGGAGCCCGAGCCGACTCCGATGCCGTCCCCCAAGCCGATCCCCGAGCCGGAGCCCGTCCCGGCCCCGGACCCGCACCCGGTGCCGGAGCCCGCCCCGGGCCCGGAGCCGACGCCCACCCCGGAACCGGCCCCCGGCCCGGCCCCGGAGCCGGCCCCGGCGATGACGACGGCCCTGACGACGGCACCGGCGACGGACGCGGCCACGGAACCGGCCACGGAGTCGGCGGCCGTCGCCCCGGCCATCTCCCTGGAGAAGGTCCGGCAGTCCGCGCCCGAGCTGGTCAGCCTCTACAAGGCGGCGGCCGTCTCGCTGGAGAAGCAGGGCCTCACCGGTCAGCGGGCGGCCGTCTACCTGGTCCTCGACCGGTCCGGCTCCATGCGGAACTACTACAAGGACGGCACGGTCCAGCACCTCGCCGAGCAGGCCCTCGGCCTCTCCGCGAACCTCGACGACGACGGCACGGTCCCCGTCGTCTTCTTCTCCACCGACGTCGACGGCACGGCCGATCTCGACCTCACCAACTACGGTGGCCGGATCCAGGAGTTGCACGAGGGCCTCGGCCACATGGGCCGGACCAACTACCACTGGGCCATCGAGGCCGTGGTCGCGCACTACGAGAAGTCCGGCGCCAAGGACCCCGCCTTCGTCATCTTCCAGACCGACGGCGCCCCCACCAGCAAGGCCGCCGCCGAACGCGCCCTGTGCGCGGCGGCGAAGCACCCGATCTTCTGGCAGTTCGTGGGCTTCGGCGACCCCGACGCACGCGGCTTCGACTTCCTCCGCAAGCTGGACGACCTGGCGGTCCCGGAGAAGCGCGTCGTCGACAACGCGGGCTTCTTCCACGCGGGCCGCGACCCGCGCGCCCTGACGGACGCCGCTCTCTACAAGGAACTCATGGTCGAGTTCCCGGAGTGGCTGATCGAGGCCCGCGCGGCGGGGATCGTCGGCTAGGACCTTTCACCCCTCACACCCGGGTGCACACCGCGCCCGGTGCGGGTGTGGGGCAGCACGGAGGTCGTGGGTAGGGCTGAAGGATCACGTCCCGGACGCCCCGGCGCGGTGGGCATTAGCGGGACGTGAGTGGAACGTCAGCGGTAAGCCGGAGAGTGGGGAGCCCCGGCCGGGTATCACAGCCGGGCCCAGGCCTACCGCAGGAGTCACACGTGCCAACCCTCGGTCCTCCCCGCGCGAGAATCACGAGCCGGACGCTCGCCGCGCTGGTGGCGTTCGCCGGAATTCTCACCTTGCTGGTCGGCGTTCCCGCCGCTCCGGCCCACGCATGGGAACCCCATGAGCGACGCATAGCCACCTACAATTCGCAGGGCGCCCGCTGGAACGATGTCTCCACGCTCATGGCGGACAACGACATGGTCATGCTCCAGGAAGCGGGGAGCCACAACGGCCTGGCCCTGGTCGGAATGCGTGAGGTGGAGCGGGGCACCTACGGCGGTTTCCAGATCAGGCATTACCTGTGGCGCAGAGGATCAGAGGAGTGGCACGTCTACTTCATGATTCCCTTCGGTGACACGCGGGTGAATCTCGCGATCGTCACCCGGGAAGCAGCGGACGGCGTCGTCGTCGCACGGGGCGAGGGAACCGCGGCGCAGCGTCCTTCGCTCGGCCTGGTCTACGGTCGCGACATCTATTTCGACGTCCACGCCTCGGCCGCCCGGGGCACCAACGCCCCCGCCCTGCTGGCGAGCATCAGGGACCTGGCGAGGCAGCAGGGCAACCGCGCCTGGCACGCCATCGGGGACTTCAACCGGGATCCGGCCACGATGGCGGACGAAGCCCGAAATGTCGGCGGACACATCTATCACACCGGGCGTGCCACTCATCAGAGCGCGCATGAACTCGACTACATGATCTCGTCCCGCAACGTTTTGCCCATCGAGGCCGAACTGCGCAACGGAATGAGCTCCGACCATTACCCGGTCCAGTTCCGCCGGGTGCGCGAAGCCCAGCCGAACGCGCCGCTCCTCCTGACGAGCGACGGCAACCAGGGGCGGGCCATCGACGTGCAATTCGAGAGCCGCGACAACGGCGCCCACCTCATCACGTACGACGATCACCGGAGCAACAACCAGACCTGGCGGATACGCAACAGCGGCGGCGGCCAGTTCAACATGGTCAATGAACTCTCCGGAAAGTGCGTCGACGTGTACGGCGGCACCGGAGCCTGGGAGGGGAGCTACTTCAACCAGTGGGACTGCCAGGGGCAGCAGACCCAGCTCTTCAAGTGGGTCACGGACCCGGTCGACGCCCATGCCGCCTACATCAAGCACGTGGCCACCGGGTACTGCATGGACTCGCTGCCCAACGAGCGGGGCAACGACAAGTGGCTCTTCCTGAAGAAGTGCAACAACAGCGAGAGCCAGCGGTTCCACATGCACCTCCGCTGAACCGACGAAACGGCCGCCCTCGTACGTGAGGGCGGCCTGCGCCGTGCCGATCGCCCGTCAGCCCGAGAAGTGCGGAATCGGCCCGCACAGCGCCCGGAACCGTGCGGCTGGACGTTGCGTCGCCCGGGGCTCACCCTCGCGGCGATCCACCGTCACCCCCGGATCCGTACATCACACTCCGCACTCACCCCGTCACTGATCAGACAGCGGCTCAGTGGGCATCTATAAGGGCGTGAGCAATGAGAACCCCCCGCCCGGCACCGCTCCCTCCCCCGTCGTCTACGTCGTGGACACCCGTACCGACCGTCTCGGTCAAGTCATGGACCGGCACGCCGGGCACCTACAGCTACGCCCTCCCCAAGGCGGGCTCGAGTGGGACTGCCCGCCCGAAGCGACCCGGCCCGCCACCGAGGCGGAGCTGTTGCGGGCCCGCGGCGCGGGCGGTGGGACGGACGGCCCGACCAAGGGCAAGACGGAAAGCAGGTGGGGGCTTTGAGCACACGCGGCGTCTTCGCGTTCGGGGACTGGGTCCTGCAGCCGGACCTGGAGCCGGACGCCGAGCCGGTCACCTACGCCATGCAGTGCGCGGTGTGCGAGGAGAGCTCGGAACCCGGGGAGGACGTCGGCCAGGCGCAGGGGTGGACGTTTAGGCACGCGGGACGGAACCCCTCGCACCACACCTACCGGGAGATGATCGTCAGGCCCTGGCGGGCCTGGATGTCGCGGCCCTCCGGGGCCTGAGCAGGCCCGCCGCTCCCGACACAGGGCCGACATAATTGCCGCGCGGCTGCCCCCTGGCACTCGGATACGCTAAAGGTGCCCGTAAAAACAGCATCAGCCGCATCGACCAGGGAGCAGCCGGCAATGGCTCGACACCTCATCACCAGCGCCCTTCCGTATATCAACGGGATCAAGCACCTGGGCAACATGGTGGGGTCCATGCTCCCGGCTGACGTGTACGCCAGGTACCTCCGCCAGACGGGCCGCGAGACCCTCTACATCTGTGCCACCGACGAGCACGGCACCCCCGCCGAGCTGGCCGCCAAGGAGGCCGGGCTGCCGGTCGCCGATTTCTGCGCCGCGCAGCACGACGCGCAGAAGGCGATCTACGACGGTTTCGGTCTCGACTTCGATTACTTCGGCCGGAGTTCCTCGCCGGAGAACATCGAGATCACGCAGCATTTCGCGCGCCGTCTCCAGGCGAACGGGTTCATCGAGGAGCGGGCGATCCGCCAGGTGTTCTCGATCGCCGACGACCGTTTCCTGCCGGACCGCTACATCGTCGGTACGTGCCCGCACTGCGGTTACGACAAGGCGCGCGGCGACCAGTGCGAGAACTGCACCCGGGTGCTGGACCCGACCGATCTGATCGACGCGCGGTCGGCGATCAGCGGCAGCGGTGACCTGGAGGTGCGGGAGACCAAGCACCTCTTCCTCCTCCAGTCGAAGCTGGCCGGCGAGGTCGAGGCGTGGATCGACGAGCAGGGCAAGGACTGGCCCGTGCTGGCCTCGTCCATCGCCCGCAAGTGGCTGACCGAGGGCCTCAACGACCGGGCGATCACGCGTGACCTGGACTGGGGCGTGCCGGTCCCGGCCGACACCTGGCCGGAGCTGGCGGCCGAGGGCAAGGTCTTCTACGTCTGGTTCGACGCTCCCATCGAGTACATCGGGGCGACGAAGGAGTGGGCCGGCCAGGACCCGGAGAACCGCGACTGGAAGTCGTGGTGGTACGAGGCCGACGACGTCGCCTACACGGAGTTCATGGCCAAGGACAACGTCCCGTTCCACACGGTGATGTTCCCGGCCACCCAGCTCGGCACCCGCGAGCCGTGGAAGAAGGTCGACTACGTCAAGGCCTTCAACTGGCTCAACTACTACGGCGGCAAGTTCTCCACCTCGCAGAAGCGCGGCATCTTCACGGACGCGGCGCTGGAGATCCTGCCCGCCGACTACTGGCGTTACTTCCTCATGGCGAACGCCCCCGAGTCGGACGACACGTCCTTCACCTGGGAGCTGTTCTCCGCGTCGGTGAACAAGGACCTCGCCGACACCCTCGGCAACTTCGTCAACCGCGTCCTGTCCTTCTCCCGCAAGCGCTTCGGTGACGAGGTGCCGGCGGGCAACGAGGCGGGTGCGGCCGAGGCCGAGCTGGGTGGGCAGATCGCCGGGCTGCTGGCGGAGTACGAGGCGCAGATGGAGGCGCTCCAGTTCCGCAAGGCCGCGCAGGCACTGCGTGCCCTGTGGAGCGCGGGCAACTCCTACCTGGAGACCAAGGCCCCCTGGCTGGAGATCAAGACCGACCCGGACGCCGCCGCGCTGACGCTGCGCACGGCGATGAACCTGATCCACCTGTACTCGATCGTCTCCGAGCCGTTCATCCCGGCCTCGGCCGCCGCCATGCGGGGCGCGTTCGCACCGGCCGGCACCGCGTCCGGTCCGCGTGCGACGTGGGTCTCGCGCGACGAGGCCGCGTCCTTGTCGTTCGTGCCGGCGGGTACGCCGTTCACCGTGCCGCCGGTGCTGTTCGCGAAGATCACGGAAGAGGACCTGGAGTCCTACCGCGAGCGCTTCGGCGGGGACGCCGCGTAGCCGCCGCCCGCCGTGGCGCCACGAGGGCCCGGGACCGTGTCCGACACGGTTCCGGGCCCTTCGCCGTACCCGGCCGCCCGTACCGGCGGGGCGCCGTTGATCGATCGGCAATCGTTCGTTCAGCGCGCCCCGGGAAGCTGGGGGAGTCGGATTCGCGGAGGAGACGAGGAAGCGCAGTGTCGTACGGGAAACGCATCACGGTGAGTGTCCATGCCGGCGACGAAGTGACCCGGGCCCGCACCGCCCGGCGGCTGCGGCCGCTGCCCGGGGTCGAGGTGGTCCGCGAGGGCGGCGCCGTCGACGTCCTGTTCCTGAGCCGGAACGACCAGCGGGCGGCGGACGAGCTGCGCCGGCTGACCCGGGACGGGCGGGCCCCGCTCGTGGTCATCGCCGAGGATCCGGGCGAGGCGGAGCTGATGGCGATCGCGGAGTACGGGGTGACGGCCGTGCTGTGGGGGGAGCGGCTGACGGCGGGGCGGCTCTCGCGCGCGGTGCACAACGCGGCAGGATGCTGCCCACCGCTGCCGGTGCTCACCGCCCTTGTGTGAGTCTGGTCGGCATGTCGATCTCACCGAGGCCCCTTCCGCCGCTGAACGCCGACGAACGCACCACGCTGGAGAGTTGGCTCGACTTCCACCGGGCGACGCTCGCCCACAAGTGCGCCGGGCTCTCCGACGAGCAGGCCCGCGAGACCTCGGCCCCGCCCTCCGCGCTGACCCTGACCGGCCTCGTCCAGCACATGGCCGAGGTGGAGCGGACGTGGTTCCGCCGCATACTCACCGGGGAGCGGGTGGCGACGGTCTACGGCGCCGACGACACCCCCCTGGGCCCCCTGGACCTCACCGACGGACGTGACGTCGGATTCACGGTCGACGGAGAAGCCACCCTCGCGGGAGCGCTCGCCGACTGGCAGGCCGAGATCGAGCGGGCCAGAGCGATCTGCGCGCCGCTCTCCCTGGATGCCACCGGCACGTTCCCCTTCGACTTCCCCGGCAGCGAAACCGGCGCCCCGGTGTCGCTGCGCTGGATCTTCGTGCACATGATCGAGGAGTACGCGCGCCACAACGGGCACGCCGATCTGCTGCGCGAACGCGTGGACGGGGCTACCGGGTGGTAAATCCCCCGGTAAGGCGAGAAAAAATCGCTGGCGATCCCTGGTAAACACTGAGAGCGTCCGGAGGACCGGCCTCCACCCGGCCCTCCGGGCACACACGAGGGGCCCGGAACCACATCGGCGGTTCCGGGCCCCTCGTGTGTGCGTGCCCGGGGTTCACCCGGGCCCGGCGCTCACTCCTACTTCGCGTCCTTCACCTGCGGCTTGCGCAGCGAGAGGTGCAGCTCCCGCAGCCGGGACTCGTCCACCTCGCTCGGAGCGCCCATGAGCAGGTCCTGGGCGTTGCCGTTGAGCGGGAAGGCGATGGTCTCGCGGATGTTCGGCTCGTCGGCCAGCAGCATCACGATGCGGTCGACGCCCGGGGCGATGCCGCCGTGCGGCGGGGCGCCGAACTTGAACGCGCGCAGCATGCCGCCGAACTCGCGCTCGACGTCCTCGTTCGAGTAACCGGCGATCTCGAAGGCCTTGTACATGACCTCGGGCTCGTGGTTGCGGATGGCGCCGGAGGACAGCTCGGTGCCGTTGCAGACGATGTCGTACTGCCAGGCCAGGATGTCCAGCGGGTCCATCGTGTTCAGCGCCTCCAGGCCGCCCTGCGGCATGGAGAAGGGGTTGTGCGAGAACTCGATCGCGCCGGTGTCCTCGTTCTTCTCGAACATCGGGAAGTCGACGATCCAGCAGAACCGGAAGACGTTCTCCTCGAAGTGGCCGGCGCGCTTGGCGGCCTCGACGCGGACCGCGCCCATGATCTTGGAGACCTCGTCGAACTCGCCCGCGCCGAAGAAGACGGCGTGGCCGGGGGCCAGCCCCAGGGCCTCGGTGAGGGCCTTGGTGTCGTCCTCGGTGAGGAACTTGGCGATCGGGCCGGAGAGCGTCGGCTGCCCGTCCTCCTCACCGACGCGGACCCAGGCCAGGCCCTTGGCGCCCTGCTCGACGGCGTACTCGCCGAGGCCGTCGAAGAACTTGCGGGACTGGCCCGCGGTGTCCGGCACGGCCAGCGCGCGGACGTGCTTGCCGGCGAAGGCCTTGAAGCCGCTCTCGGCGAAGATGCCGGAGACGTCGACCAGCTCCAGCTTGGCGCGCAGGTCCGGCTTGTCGGAGCCGTACTTCAGCATCGCCTCGCGGAACGGGATCCGCGGGAAGGGCGAGGTGACGTGGCGGCCGTTGCCGAACTCCTCGAAGAGGTCGGTCATGACCTTCTCGATGACCTGGAAGACGTCCTCCTGCTCGACGAAGGACATCTCGACGTCGAGCTGGTAGAACTCGCCGGGCGAGCGGTCCGCGCGGGCGTCCTCGTCACGGAAGCAGGGCGCGATCTGGAAGTAGCGGTCGAAGCCCGCGATCATCAGCAGCTGCTTGAACTGCTGGGGGGCCTGCGGCAGGGCGTAGAACTTGCCGGCGTGCAGACGGGAGGGGACCAGGAAGTCGCGCGCGCCCTCGGGGGAGGTGGCGGACAGGATCGGGGTCGCCATCTCGTTGAAGCCGAGGGCGGTCATCTTCCGGCGCATCGAGGCGATGACGGCGGAGCGCAGCATGATGTTGCGGTGCATGCGCTCGCGGCGGAGGTCGAGGAAGCGGTACTCCAGGCGCCGCTCCTCGTTCACACCGTCGTCGGTGTTGATGGTGAAGGGCAGCGGCTCGGCGGTGCCGAGCACCTCGACCGCGCCGACCTCGACCTCGATCTCGCCGGTGGGCAGCTCGGGGTTGACGTTGTCCGCGCCCCGGCCGACGACCTTGCCGTCGATGCGGACGACGGTCTCCTTGGTGAGGTGGCTCAGGGCCTCGTTCGCCGCCGTGCCCGGACGGGCGACGAGCTGCACCAGACCGTGGTGGTCGCGCAGATCGATGAAGAGGATGCCGCCCAGGTCGCGCCGATTGTGCAGCCAGCCGCTCAGTCGCACGTCGGTGTCGACGTCAGCCGCACGGAGCTCGCCGCAGGTGTGGGACCGGTACCGATGCATCGTTCATCCAAGTCGTTGGTCGAGGGGGTTGATCGAAGCTGGCGTTGCACTGGGTTAGCGTGCACACAGCACGTGTGCAAGGGTACTGCCCCACCTGCCCTCGGTCGTCGTCCATTCTCAGACCTGCATAAAGACCGCAGACCCGCTTAAAGTGGGGCAATGCGCACCGAGGACGTACTGGCGGCCGTGGCGACCGGCCTGTGGCACTGGGACAACGCCTCGCGCATCGCCACCTTCGACGCCGAGGCCGCCCGTCTTCTGGGGCTGCCGGCGGAGCGCGTGGAGCTGACCGAGTCCGCCGCCCGTGCCCGGTTCCACGCCGTGGACTGGGTCGAGATCATGGGCATCATCAATCTGGCCGTGGCCGAGGGCACCCTCGCCGAGGCCCGGCTGCGAGTGGTCGACGACGCGGGGCGGGTGCTGCGGACGGTGCGCAGCCGCTCCCGGCCGGTGGCCGGCGAGAAGGACTACCTGCTGGTCGGCACGGTCCAGGAGGTCCCCGAGGCACAGCCGGGCACGTCCGCCGTGCGGGCCCAGGTGACGGGCGACTGGCGGCGCAACCGCGAGGCGTTCCTGCTGGACGCGGGCCGGGCGCTGGCCGAGGCCCGCTCGACGGCCGAGGTGCTGCGGGTCGCGGCGGGGCTGTCGATGCCCGGCTTCGTACCGTCGGGGCTCGCGGTGTTCAGCGCCGAGGGCAACCGGGTGAAGGTCATCGGCCACCAGGGCTACGGGCCGGGTGAGGCGGAGCCCTTCCTGGACCTGCCGATGGACGCGGCCTATCCGGCCGCCGAGGTCATCCGCACCGGCCGCGCGATCTATCTGCCCAGCCCCGACGACTACCGACGCCGTTTCCCCGAGGCGTGGCGGGACGTCGCGCACTTCGGCCGCCAGTCCTGGGCGTTCCTGCCGCTGATCAACGCGGGTCACTCGATCGGCGCGTGGATGGCCGGGTTCTCCATCCCCGTCAGCTTCACCCCCGACGAGCGGTCCGTGCTGACCACCGTCGCCCGGATGCTCGCCCAGGCCCTCAGCCGGGCCAGCCTCCACGAGACGGAACGCGAGCTGACCGTCGGCCTCCAGCGCTCGATGATGCCGACCCTCCAGCCGGACATCCCCGGGATGACGGTCGCCGCCCGGTACGTCCCCACCGGTGGCGGGCTGGAGGTCGGCGGCGACTGGTACGACATGATCCCGCTGCCCTCGGGGCGGATCGCCCTGGTCATCGGGGACGTCCAGGGACACGACGTCCGGGCCGCGGGGCTGATGGGCCAGCTGCGGATCGCGCTGCGCGCCTACGCCTCCGAGGGCCACCATCCGGACGCGGTCCTCTCCCGGGCCTCGCGGTTCCTCTCGGGCGTCAACGACACCGAGTCCGAGGACACCGACCCGCGCTTCGCCACCTGCCTCTACATCGAGGTCGACCCGGCCACCGGGCTCCTCGACATCGCCCGCGCCGGGCACCCCGAGCCCGCGATACGCCTCAGCGACGGCACGGTCCTCGTCCGGCCCACGGCGGGCGGCCTGCCGCTGGGCATCGTCCCCGACACGGACTACCCCACCACCCGGCTCGTGCTCGAACCCGGCGAGACGATGATGGTCTGCACCGACGGGCTCATCGAGACCGGCGGCCACGACCTGGAGACCGGCTGGAGCAGGCTGCGCGAGGTCATCGAGGGCTTCCCGCTGGACGGCCGCGAGGGCGGGGGCGATCTGGAACAGCTCGCCGACGCCCTCGTCCAGGCCGTCCACGGGCCGCCCTCCCACTACACCACCGGCCCCCTGGTCGACCGGCGCGAGGACGACATCGCCGTGCTGCTGCTGTCCCGGGAGGCCCCTGCCCCCGTCACCGGGACCGGCCTCGCCACGCTCCCCCACCCGGCCCGCCGCATGGTCCTGACCATCGCCCAGGCCGAACCGGAGCGCATCGCGGAGTGCCGGCACCAGCTCGGCGCGTTCATGCACGACTGGTGCGACACGGACCAGATCGACTCGGCGGTGCTGATGGTCTCCGAGATGGTCACCAACGTCCTCGTCCACACGGACGGGGACGCGCTGCTGGTGGCCGGGATAACGGGCGAGCGGGGCGAGCGCTGCCTGCGCGTCGAGGTCGAGGACGGCAGCGACGAGCTGCCGCACCGCCGGCACCCGGGCGAAATGGCGTCCTCAGGGCGCGGCCTGGTGCTGATGGAACTGCTCGCCACGTCGTGGGGCGTCGACCCCCGGGGCGAGGGCAAGAACATCTGGTTCGAGCTGTACGAGGGGGCCGGGGCCTCCGGGACGCACGGCACGCTGCTGACCCCGGAGGGGCTCGCGGAGGTGACATAGCCGCCTGCGGCGGCGGGCGCCCTGCGGGCGCGTCCTCAATCGCCGGACGGGCTGCTGTGCTCTGTCCTCAATCGCCGGACGGGCTTGATGTGGCCGGCCTCAGCCACAACCAGCCCCCTGGGGGGAGCGCCTACCCGCCCACCGGGGGCCGCGCAGCATAATGCGCGCGCAGCTCAGAGACGACCCCGAAGGCCGCCGTCGTCAGCGGGACGGCGAGGAGCATGCCGAGGATTCCCGCGACGCTCGCGCCCGCCGTGATGGTCAGCATGACCGTCGCCGGATGCATCTGCACCGTCCGGCTCTGGATCATCGGCTGGAGCACATGGCCCTCCAGCACCTGTACGGCCAGCACCACTCCCAGGACCCACACGGCCGTGCCCGGCCCCCGGTCGGCCAGGGCCACCAGGACCGCGACCGCGCCGGACAGGAACGCGCCGAGGTAGGGGATGTACGCGGTGACGAAGACCAGCGCCCCCAGGCCCGCCGCGCCCGGCACCCGCAGGATCAGCAGCCCGGCCGTGATGCACACCGCGTCGATCAGCGCGATGAGGGTCGTGCCCCGCATGAACCCCTCGACGGCCCGGTACCCGCGGCGCCCCATCGCCTCCAGGCGGGGGCCGAGGCCGCCCGGGGCGAGGGCGTGCACGGTGGCCGCGGCCTTGTGGGAGTCGCGCAGGAAGAAGAAGGTCAGGAAGAGGGCCAGCACGGAGAGGGCCATCATCTCCCCGACGACGCTGATCCCGGACAGCAGGCCGGAGGCGGCGGTGCCGCCGAACTTGCCCAGCAGTTCCCTGCCGTTGGACGCCAGGTCGTCGAGCGAGGTCCCGGCGACGCCGAAGTGGTCCGAGAGCTGACGGGCGGCTTCCTTGACCGAGGCGATGATCTGGTCCCCGGTGTCGATCAGCGCACTGGCCACGACATAGCCGGTGCCGCCGACGACGGCGAGCAGCAGCAGACAGGTCAGCGCCGCCGAGAGCGAGCGCCGCACGCCCGTCGCGAGCAGCCGCCGGTGCACGGGCCCGAGCAGGGCCGTGCCGAGCAGCGCGAGCAGTACGGGCGTGACCGCCGCCTTCAGCTGCACGCACAGCCACACCCCGACCGCGGCGACCCCGGCGGCCAGCAGCAGGACCAGACACCAGGCCGCGCCCTTGCGCACGGCACGGGGCAGCAGCGGCTTCAGCTCCGATTCGGTCGGCACGGGCTCAGCGCATCACGGGGATGCGCTGAGAGCCCGGTGGTCGGGGCCGGGTGGGTGAGGGGGCAGCACAGTAAGCCCGTCCGGCGATTGAGGACGCGCCCGCAGGGCGCCCGCCGCCGCAGGCGGCACGACGGGCCCTCGGCCGGAGACCCGGACAGACCCTAGGCGTCAGCCGGAACCGTGCCGAGACGACCCGCCTGGTAGTCCTCGAAGGCCTGCGCCAGCTCCGCGTGGGTGTTCATGACGAACGGGCCGTAGTGCATCATCGGCTCCCGGATCGGCTGCCCGCCGAGCAGGACGAACTCGAAGTTCGGGCCGCGGCTGTCCTGCTTGGCGTCCGCCCGGACCGTGATCGAGTCGCCGTTGCCGAAGACCACCGACTGCCCCATGCGGAACGGCCGCCGCTCGGCGCCCGCCGTGCCGCTGCCGGAGAGCGCATAGGCGAGGGCGTTGAACTCCGGCCGCCAGGGCAGGGTGAGTTCCGCGCCCGGGTTGAGCGAGATGTGCGTCATCGTGATCGGCGTGTGGGTGATGCCCGGGCCCTCGTGGCCGTCGATGACGCCCGCGATCAGCCGCACCAGCGCGCCGCCGTCGGCCGAGGTGAGCAGCTTGACCTTGCCGCTGCCGATGTCCTGGTAGCGGGGGGCCATCATCTTGTCGGCGCGGGGCAGGTTCACCCACAGCTGGAGGCCGTGGAAGAGCCCACCGCTGACGACGAGGGACTCCGGCGGGGCCTCGATGTGCAGCAGCCCGGACCCGGCGGTCATCCACTGGGTGTCACCGTCGTTGATCGTGCCGCCGCCGCCGTGCGAGTCCTGGTGCACGAAGGTGCCGTCGATCAGATAGGTGACCGTCTCGAACCCGCGGTGGGGGTGCCAGGGGGTGCCCTTCGGCTCGCCCGGCGCGTAGTCCACCTCGCCCATCTGGTCCATCATGATGAACGGGTCGAGGTACGTGTAGTCGATCCCCGCGAAGGCCCTGCGGACGGGGAAGCCCTCGCCCTCGAGACCGCCCGGCGCGGTCGCGACGTGCAGCACCGGCCGCTGCCGGCCGTCGGCCGGGGCGGCCACGCGGGGCAGGGTCAGCGGGTTCTCAACGGTTACTGCGGGCATGACGGCCTCCTCGGTCGCGATACGTTCAAGTTAGTTGAAGGATGAACAACCTGCAAGGGCGCACCCATTCCCGCGCCTCCCGACGGCCCGTTCCCGGCCACACGCCGGGCGCGCGCCTCCCGCGCGAACATGATTCGAACGTGGACACTGGGTGAATGCGCCTGAAAGCCACCGACCGCGGCTACGCCTCCGGGCCCGCTCAGATAGCCGCCCTGATCGCCGCCGTCCTGGCCCTGATCGTGATCGGCCTGCTGGTGGCGGGCCGTGGCCAGGCCTCGGACGCGCCTCTCGCGGCCGGTGACGCCGACGGTCACTACGAGGAGCCCGAGGCGCTGGGCGACAAGAGCGCCGAGGCGATGCGGTCGGTGGTCCGCACCCCGGCGAAGCCCCCCGCGCCCGCCCCGGCGGCCCTCGGCTCGGTCAGCGACCCGCTGCCCGCCTCCGAGCCGCTGGAGGCCCGCGAGGCCGACCCCTCGCCGGCCGTGGGCCCGCTGTTCTACACGGGCGAGGGCGAACCGGACCACAGTTGCAGCGCGAGCGTCGTGCACAGCCGGCGGGGCGATCTGATCGTCACGGCCGCCCACTGCGTGTACCAGCGCGAGTTCCGCACCGACATCGCCTTCGTCCCCGGCTACCACGACGGCCGGGCGCCGTACGGCGTCTGGGTGCCCGTCTCCGTCGACATCGCCCCCGAGTGGGCGGACGGCGGCGACCAGGACCACGACGTGGCGTTCCTGCGGGTGCGCCGGGTGGGGGACGACACCCCCATCGAGCGGGTCACGGGCGCCGAGCGCATCCGCTTCCGCCCCGAGCCGAACCGCCCGGCCCGGGTGATCGGCTACCCCATCGGCGAGGAACACCCGCTGAGCTGCCAGAACACCACCGGCACCCGAGGCCCCACCCAGCTGCGCTTCGAGTGCCACGGTCTGCCCAACGGCACCAGCGGCGGCCCCGTCCTCACCGACGTCGACCCGGCCACGGGCCTGGGCACCCTCAACGGCGTCCTGGGCGGCTACCAGGGGGGCGGCGACGACGAGACGTCGTACAGCTCGTACTTCGGTGACGACATCGAGAAGCTCTACCGTCGGGCGACGGGCTGATTTCAGCCCGTCCGGCGATTGAGGACACCGCCGCGCAGCGGAGGTGCACACGCCACGGCCGGCAGGTCACCCGTACATGCGGCGCATTGCGAAGTCGACCATCTGCTCGACGGCCTTCGCGTCGAAGACCATCCGGTGGTCGCCCTCCATGTCGAGCACGAAGCCGTAGCCGGTGGGCAGCAGATCGATGACCTCGGCACCCGTGATCACGAAGTACTTGGACTCCTTGCCCGCGTACCGCCGCAGCTCCTTGAGCGAGGTGAACATCGGGATGACCGGTTGCTGGGTGTTGTGCAGGGCGAGGAAACCCGGCGTGTCACCGCGCGGGCAGTAGACCTTCGAGGTGGAGAAGATGATCTGGAAGTCCTCGGCGGACATCGAGCCCGTGGTGAAGGCCCGGACCGCGTCGGCCAGCGACGGCGGGGACGGCTCGGGGTAAAGCGGCTGCTCGCCGTAGCCGCCGGCCTGCTGCGGCGGGGCGTAGCCCTGTGTTCCCACGTTCTGGTCGTAGCCGTACATGGGCCAAAGCCTACTCAGTCACAGTTGGACGATCAGGGCTTGCTTCTTATTACCGACCGGTAGCATCATGGAAATTACTGCCCGGTACGTACTTGAGGATCTACCTCCCAGCCTTACGGAGCCGTTGTCATGGGCCACTACAAGTCGAATCTCCGCGACATCGAGTTCAACCTCTTCGAGGTTCTCGGCCGCGACAAGCTGTACGGCACCGGCCCGTTCGCGGAGATGGACGTCGAGACCGCCAAGAGCGTCCTGTCGGAGATCGCGCGCCTCTCGGAGAACGAGCTGGCCGACTCCTTCGTGGACGCCGACCGCAACCCGCCGGTCTTCGACCCGGAGACCAACACCGCTCCGGTACCGGCCAGCTTCAAGAAGAGCTACCAGGCGTACATGGACGCCGAGTGGTGGCGTCTGGGCATCCCGGAGGGCATCGGCGGCACCACCGCGCCGCGCTCCCTGCTCTGGGGCTTCGCCGAGACCATCCTGGGCGCCAACCCGGCGATCTGGATGTACTCCTCCGGCCCCGCGTTCGCGGGCGTGCTCTACGAGGAGGGCACCGACGAGCAGAAGCGCATCGCCAAGCTCGCGGTGGACAAGGGCTGGGGCTCCACCATGGTGCTGACCGAGCCGGACGCCGGTTCGGACGTCGGCGCCGGCCGCACCAAGGCCGTCAAGCAGGAGGACGGCTCCTGGCACATCGAGGGTGTGAAGCGCTTCATCACCTCCGGTGAGCACGACATGGCGGAGAACATCTTCCACTACGTGCTGGCCCGCCCCGAGGGCCACGGCCCGGGCACCAAGGGTCTGTCGCTCTTCCTCGTGCCGAAGTTCGAGTTCGACTTCGAGACCGGCGAGCTGGGCGCGCGCAACGGCGTCTACGCCACCAACGTCGAGCACAAGATGGGCCTCAAGGCGTCCAACACCTGCGAGATGACCTTCGGCGACAAGCACCCCGCCAAGGGCTGGCTCGTCGGCGAGAAGCACGACGGCATCCGCCAGATGTTCATGATCATCGAGTTCGCCCGGATGATGGTCGGCACGAAGGCCATCGCCACCCTCTCCACCGGCTACCTCAACGCGCTGGAGTACGCCAAGGAGCGCGTGCAGGGCCCGGACCTGGCCAACTTCATGGACAAGACGGCCCCCAAGGTCACCATCACGCACCACCCCGACGTCCGCCGCTCGCTGATGACGCAGAAGGCGTACGTCGAGGGCATGCGCGCCCTCGTCCTCTACACCGCGGCCGTCCAGGACGAGATCCTCGTCAAGGAGCACGCGGGCGACGAGGCCTCCCTGAAGGAGGCCAAGGCGCTGCACGGTCTCAACGACCTGCTGCTGCCCATCGTCAAGGGCTACGGCTCGGAGAAGTCCTACGAGCAGCTCGCGCAGTCGCTCCAGACGTTCGGCGGCTCCGGGTACCTCCAGGAGTACCCGATCGAGCAGTACATCCGTGACGCCAAGATCGACACGCTGTACGAGGGCACCACGGCCATCCAGGGCCAGGACTTCTTCTTCCGGAAGATCGTCCGCGACCAGGGCCAGGCGCTGACCACCCTCTCCGAGGAGATCAAGAAGTTCCTCGCCGAGGCCGCCGGCGGCGAGGACCTGGCCGTCGCCCGCGAGCAGCTCGCCAAGGCCGCGGTCGACCTGGAGGGGATCGTCGGCGCGATGCTGACCGACCTCGCCGCGACCGAGAAGGACGTCAAGTCCATCTACAAGGTCGGCCTCAACTCCACCCGCCTGCTGATGGCCTCCGGTGACGTCGTCATCGGCTACCTGCTGCTCAAGGGCGCGGCGGTGGCCGCCGAGAAGCTCGGCTCCGCCTCCTCGAAGGACAAGGCCTTCTACGAGGGCAAGATCGCGGCGGCGAAGTTCTTCGCCCACAACATCCTGCCCGGCGTCTCCGTCGAGCGCTCGCTCGCCGAGTCCGTCGACAACTCCCTGATGGAGCTGGACGAGGCCGCGTTCTAAGCCCGTTCCGGGGACCGACCCCAGCATGCGAAAGGCCCGCCGCCCTTCCGGGAGGCGGGCCTTTCGCGTCGTCCTGCGGCAACCGCCCAAGACCCCCCGATCACTTGCCCTGATCCTTATCCTGAGGCCATGAGCTCTGCGCACCGCTTCGACCGCGGCCACACCGACGACCTGATGACCTTCCTCGCGGCGAGCCCCTCGCCGTACCACGCGGTGACCAACACCGCCGAGCGGCTGGAGAAGGCGGGCTTCCGTCAGGTCGCGGAGACCGACGCGTGGGACGCGTCGACAGGCGGCAAGTACGTGACGCGCGGCGGGGCGATCATCGCCTGGTACGTGCCGGAGGGGGCGACCACGGCCACCCCGTTCAGGATCATCGGCGCGCACACCGACTCGCCGAACCTGCGCGTCAAGCCGCTGCCGGACACCGGTTCGCACGGCTGGCGGCAGATCGCCGTGGAGCTGTACGGCGGGACGCTGCTCAACACCTGGCTCGACCGCGATCTGGGCCTGTCCGGCCGGATCACGCTGCGGGACGGCAGCCACCGTCTCGTCAACGTCGACCGGCCGCTGCTGCGCGTGCCGCAGCTCGCCGTGCACCTCGACCGGTCGGTGAACTCCGACGGCCTCAAGCTCGACAAGCAGCGCCACATGACCCCGATCTGGGGCCTGGGCGACCCGGACGAGGGCGACCTCATCCGTTTCGTCGCCGACGAGGCGGGCGTCGCGGCCGGGGACGTGACCGGCTGGGACCTGATGGTCCACAGCGTCGAGGCCCCCGCCTACCTCGGGCGCGACCAGGAGCTGCTCGCCGGCCCCCGCATGGACAACCTGCTGTCCGTGCACGCCGGCATCGCCGCGCTCACCGCGGCGTGCGCCTCCGCGAGCCTGCCGTACATCCCCGTGCTCGCCGCGTTCGACCACGAGGAGAACGGCAGCCAGTCCGACACCGGGGCCGAAGGGCCCCTGCTCGGCAATGTCCTGGAGCGGTCCGTCTTCGCCCGCGGCGGTTCGTTCGAGGACAAGTCGCGTGCCTTCGCCGGCACGGTCTGCCTGTCCTCCGACACCGGCCATGCCGTGCACCCCAATTACTCCGAGCGGCACGACCCGGGCCACCACCCGATGCCCAACGGCGGCCCGATCCTGAAGGTCAACGTCAACCAGCGGTACGCGACCGACGGCAGCGGCCGGGCCGTCTTCGCCGCCGCGGCCGAGCGGGCGGGCGTGCCCTGGCAGCACTTCGTCTCCAACAACGCCATGCCGTGCGGGACCACGATCGGCCCCATCACGGCCGCGCGGCACGGCATCACCACGGTCGACATCGGCGTCGCGATCCTGTCCATGCACTCGGCGCGCGAGCTGTGCGGCGCGGACGACCCCCACCTGTTGGCTAGCGCGCTGACGGCGTTCCTGGAGGGCTGAACCCTTCGCCTGGTCGGCGGTTCTTCGACTGCCGGCCGGTTTTGCCGCCTGCGGCGGCGAGCGCCCTGCGGGCGCGTCCTCAATCGCCGGACAGGCTCGGTTTACGTCTGTCCGGTGATTGAGGACACCACCGCGCAGCGGTGGTTCATACACACAGGTGGGAAGATCTGCCCGTACCGACCCGTCAACCGTCCCACCGGGGGAAACCACCATGTCCACGCGTACGCGTATAGCCGCCGCCGCGCTCACCGCCGCCGCCACCCTCGCCCTCACCGCCTGCGGCGGTGGCGGCGGCGGAGACGACGCGGACTCCACGCCGGACAAGACCGGCCCGGCCGGCACCGCGTCGCCCGCCAAGGACGAGGAAGCGGCGGACGCCAAGGGCGGCTCCGCGGCCGGCAGCAGCGACAAGGGCAAGAGCGCCGCCCCCGGCGTCTGCGCCTCCGGCAGCGTGAAGGTCGAGGTCAAGGCCGTCAGCAGGCCCGTCAACCACCTCCTGGTGGTGGCCACCAACACCTCCAAGGCGGCCTGCACCGCGCACGGTTACCCGTTCCTGCGCTTCGACCAGGACCAGGCCACGACCCCCGTCATCGACAAGAGCCGCCCGCAGGCTCCCGTCACCCTCGCCCCCGGCAAGTCCGCCTACGCGGGCATCGTCACCTCCGCCGCCGACGGCTCGGGCGGCACCGGCCGCACGGCCAAGAAGCTCGCCGTCTCCTTCCAGGGCCCCGGCGACGGCAGCAGCGTCGGCGACAAGGTGGACGCCCCCCTGCCCGGCGGTTCCGTGCACGTCGACGACCAGGCCCAGGGGACGTACTGGCAGAGCAGCCAGGCCGACGCGCTCAAGTGGTGACGACACGACGCTGATTGGCCGCTCCGGTTGGGGGTACCCGCACTCCAGCGAACCGGAACGGCCAATCGACATCGGAGGCGTTTGCCATGGGTATGGGCGGCTGCATCGGTCTGATCGCGGTGGGGGCCATCCTCACCTTCGCCGTGGACTGGCATATGGACGGCGTGAACGTCACACTGCTCGGCCTGATCCTCATGGCCGTCGGCATCATCGGCGTCTGCGCCTACGTCAGCATCTTCCAGCGCCGCAGGACGCAGCCGCCGCCCCCGGCCGCGCCCGTCGTCGAGGAGGAACACCGCTACACGCGCTGAGCCCCCCTCGGCTCGCGCTCACGCGTCCAGGCCCGCCAGCACCAGCGGCAGCCGGTCGGCGCCGCCGGGCACGACGCGCACCGGCACTCCCCAGTCCTGCTGGTGCATATGGCAGGCCGGGTACTCGTTCTCCGGGTCGTCGTCACAGGACGCGGCCATCGCGGAGACGTGCAGGACGCCCTCGGTCACCCCGTCCGCCCACACCAGGTCGCGGCCGAGGTCCGTACCCGTGCCCGAACCCTCAGCCAGCAGCTCCGGCGGGGTCGAGCTGACGAGCAGCCGGGTGGAGGGGCCGTAGCGGGTGTCGAGCTTCTGCCCCGCCGGGGCCTGGAAGACGACGTCCAGCCGCAGCCGCCCGGGGGAGACATCGGTCGCCGCCCGCTGCGTGCGGTGCGCCACGGACTCCACCCGTACGGCTTCCTCCGGCAGCCGCAGCCGCGTCAGCCGGTGCCGGGCCGACTCCACGACCACGATGTCGTCACCGGCGAGCACCGCGTCCGACGGCTCCCGCAGGTCCGTCGCGAGCGTGCTGACCTCGTCGGTCGCCGGGTCGTAGCGGCGCAGGGCGTGGTTGTAGGTGTCGCAGACGGCCACCGAGCCGTCGGGCAGGGCGGTCACCCCCAGCGGGTGCTGGAAGAGGGCCTGGCCGGCCGGGCCGTCGCGGTGCCCGAAGTCGAAGAGGCCGGTGCCGACGGCCGTGCGGACCACGAAGCCCTCGCCGTCCCGCTCGACGTACCGCAGGGCGCTGGTCTCGGAGTCGGCGACCCACAGCCGGTCGTCCGTCGCGGCCAGCCCGGACGGCTGCGCGAACCACGCCTCCCGCGCCGGACCGTCGACCAGCCCCTCGTTCGTCGTACCGGCCGCGACCCCGACGGTGCCGGTCGCCGGGTCGTACGTCCACAGCTGGTGCACCCCCGCCATGGCGATCCACAGCCGGTCCGCGAACCAGGCCACGCCCCAGGGCGAGGACAGATCCACCTCCGGGCCGGGGCCCGCGGTGGGGCGGCCCTGCATCCACTGCCGTCCGGTCCCCGCGAGGGTGGTGACGGCGCCGGTCGCGGGGTCGTACGCGCGCAGGGCGTGGTTGACCGTGTCGGCCACGGCGACCGTGCCGTCGGGAAGCAGCGCCAGGCCCTGCGGCTCGCTGAAACCGTCGGGGCCGAAGCCGCGCTCGCCGGAGCCGACGCGCCGCAGGACGCTCTCACCGTCGGCGGCCAGCTCGACGAGCTGGTGCCGGGTGGAGTCCGAGACGAGGAAGGTGCCGCCGGGCAGCGGCACGGCCTTGCCCGGGAAGCGCAGATCGGTGGCGACCGGCTCGGGGGCCACATACGGGCCGTCGCCGCGCCGCAGCGTGCCCTTGGCCTCGTGGGCGGCCTCCAGCTCGCCGACCAGCCGCTCCAGGGCGTGGGCATGGCCCTCGCCCGCGTGCTGGGCGACGACGTACCCCTCGGGGTCGATGACGACGAGCGTGGGCCAGGCCCGCACGGCGTACTGCTTCCAGGTGGCGAGTTCCGGGTCGTCGAGGACGGGGTGGTGCACCTCGTACCGCTCGACGGCGTCGACGACCGCCTGGTGCTCGGCCTCGTGGACGAACTTCGGCGAGTGCACCCCGATGATCACGACGGTGTCGCGGTGCTTCTCCTCCAGCTCGCGCAGCTCGTCGAGGACGTGCAGACAGTTCACACAGCAAAACGTCCAGAAATCGAGGATGACAATGCGTCCTCGCAGGTCAGCCAGGGTGAGGGCGGTGCCGCCGGTGTTCAGCCAGCCGCCCTTTCCGGTCAGTTCGGGGGCGCGGACGCGTGCGTGTGGGGCCATGCCCCTATCCAACATCACCGGTCGTCGCGGCTATTCCTGGCGGGCCACAGGGCCTACCGCCCGCCCAGGACCCGGTCCTTCAGGGCGGGGAAGTCCTCGCGGGTCTTCGCGACGCGGGCGATGTCCAGGTCCACGGTCAGGACCTCCTCGCCGGTGCCCGCCTCGGCCAGGACCTCGCCCCAGGGGTCGACCACGATGCTGTGTCCGGCCTGCTCGACGCCCGCGTGGGTGCCCGCGGTGTCGCAGGCGAGGACGTACGACTGGTTCTCCACGGCCCGTGCCTTCGCCAGCAGCGTCCAGTGCTCGCGGCGCCGCGCCGGCCAGCCCGCGGGGACGACGAGCGTCTGCGCGCCCGCGTCGACGAGCGCGCGGAACAGTTCGGGGAAGCGCAGGTCGTAGCAGGTCGCGAGGCCCAGCGTGGTCTGCGGCAGCGGCACGGTGACGACCTCGGAGCCGGCGGCCATCAGGACGGCCTCGCCCTTGTCGAAGCCGAAACGGTGGATCTTGCGGTACGTGCGGACGAGGTCGCCGTTGGGCGAGAAGACCAGCGAGGTGTTGTACAGCGGGCCGTCCTCCGCGGCGGAGCCGCTGTCGGAGGTCGCGCGTTCC
The DNA here is from genome assembly GCF_055582085.1 of Streptomyces sp. NPDC042259. NCBI lineage: Bacteria > Bacillati > Actinomycetota > Actinomycetes > Kitasatosporales > Streptomycetaceae > Streptomyces > Streptomyces sp. NPDC042259. The sequence goes on from NZ_JBVJDW010000007.1 coordinate 163,038, forward strand.
ACGATCGAGCCCGCGTGCAGCCAGACGCCGGTGTCCCAGGCGGCGGCCGCCATCGCCTCGGCCGTGGGGCCGTCCAGCGGCTCGGCCTCCGTGGCGAAGGACTCGTACGCGAAGGCGCCCACCGTCCACAGCTCGGGCAGTACCACGAGGTCGCTGCCCCGCTGCTCCCGTACGAGGGAAGCCACCCGCGTCCGGCGCTCGGCGACCGGCTCGGCCGGGTCCACACCGATCTGGATCAAAGAGGCGCGCACAGTACCACCACTCTCAGCGTTCGAACCGTCGGCGCGGCACGCGTTCGTCGTCGAAAGGCCTGCCGGGGCGCCCGTGCGCAGCGTAACTTAACTGCGTAGAACCCATACAGCACTTAACCGAACTCCAGTAGCAGCACAGCAGTAACAGCGCAGCCCATCCGAGCAGTCAGTCCGCGTACGTACCGCACCGCCCGAGGGGTCCCGTGACCGTCCACCCAAGCCTGCAGCCCGCCATCGATGCCTGGACCCATTCCATCGAGGCCATCAACGAGTTGGTGAGACCGCTCGCGGAGAACGAATGGAACCGGGCCACCGAGTGCCCCGGCTGGTCCGTGCGCGACGTGGTCTCGCACGTCATCGGCGTCGAGTGCGAAATGCTGGGCGAGCCACGGCCGATGCACACGCTGCCGCGCGATCTCTACCACGTGACCGACGAGTTCTCGCGGTACATCGAGGTGCAGGTCGACGTGCGCCGCTGTCACACGGCCCTGGAGATGACGTCCGAGCTGGAGTACACGATCATCCGGCGCTCGCGGCAACTGCGCAACGAGACGCGGTCCCCGCAGGCGCCGGTGCGCTGGCCGCTGGGCAGCGGCAACGAGCAGACGCTCGAACGGGCGCTCACCATAAGGGCCTTCGACGTCTGGACCCACGAGCAGGACCTGCGCCGCGCCCTGGGCAGGCCCGGCAACCTCGACTCCCCCGGCGCGGCCCTCACCCGTGACTTCCTGCTGCTGGCCCTGCCCAAGGTCGTCGCGATGGACGCGGGCGCCCCGGCGGGGTCGGCGGTCGTATTCGACGTGCACGGTCCGCTGGAGTTCCTGCGGACCGTGCGGATCGACGCACAGGGCCGGGGGGCGATCGACAGCAGTGTGTCGCTGGGGCCGACGGCGACGCTCTCCCTGGACTGGGAGACGTACGCCCGCCTCGCCTGCGGGCGGGTCCGCCCGGAGGCGGTGGCGGACCGGGTGAAGATCGAGGGCGAATCGCGGCTGGCGCGGGCGATCCTCCGCGAATTCGCCATCACGCCGTGAGCATCGCGCCGTGAGGGTCACGGCCCCGAGCGGCGGCACGCCCTGAGGGGCACGCCGGTTTCACCGCCGTCCGGCGGCCGTCAGACCGGCACGTGCACCGACTCCACCCGGGACGCCACCACCCGCTCCCGCTCCCGCCGTTGCGCCTTCGTGCGCAGTCGCAGGATCTGGGACAGGCCGAGCGCCTCCAGCACGAACACCGAGGCGAACGCGGCGCGGTAGTCGTCGCCGGTGGCGTCCAGCAGCAGGCCCACGGCCAGCAGGGTGGTCATACAGGCGACGAACCCGCCCATGTTGACGATGCCCGAGGCGGTGCCCTGGCGCTCGGGCGGGTTGGCCGGGCGGGCGAAGTCGAACCCGATCATCGAGGCCGGTCCGCACGCACCGAGGACCACGCATTCCGCGATCAGCAGCCACATGGGGGCGTGCGGACCGGGCCACAGGAGGGTCGAGGCCCACAGCAACGCGGTCGCGGCGACGGTGCCGAGGGCGAGCGGCAGCCGGGCGGCCCGGTGCCGACCGATGACCTGGCCGTAGACGAGGCCGATGGTCATGTTCGACAGCACGACGAGGGTGAGCAGGCCGCCCGCGGTCCCCCGGGACAGTCCCTGTGCCTCGACCAGGTAGGGCATGCCCCACAGCAGCAGGAAGACCATCGCCGGGAAGCCGGTGGTGAAGTGCACCCACATCCCCAGCCGCGTCCCCGGCTCCCGCCAGGCGCGGACGATCTGCTGCCGCACGAAGCCTCCGGCCGGAGGAGAGGCGGGCACCGGTGCGTACCCTTCGGGGTGGTCCTTGAGGAAGAGCAGCAGCAGGACGAGGACGACGACGCCCGCCGTCGCGCTGCCCGCGAACGTCGTCGTCCAGCCGGCGCTGTGCAGCAGCCGGGCGAGCAGCAGCGTCGAGATCAGATTGCCCGCCATCCCGAACAGCGCCGCGACCTGCGCGATCATCGGCCCGTGCCGGGCCGGGAGCCACCGCGCGCCGAGCCGCAGCACGCTGATGAACGTCATCGCGTCACCGCACCCGAGCAGCCCGCGGCTGGCCAGGGCCATGCCGTACGTGTGGGAGAAGGCGAACGCGAACTGCCCGGCGGTGAACAGCACGACGCCGAGCGCCAGCACCTTCTTCGTGCCGAGCCGGTCGACCATCAGGCCGACGGGTATCTGCATGCCGGCGTAGACGAGTAACTGGAGGATGGAGAACGTCGACAGGGCGGACGCGTTGATGTGGAAGCGCTCCGCGGCGTCGATGCCGGCCACACCGAGGCTGGTGCGGAAGACGATCGCGACGAAGTACACCCCGACGCCCAGCCCCCAGACGGCCAACGCCCGCCGCCCGCCGGGTGGGTCGCCGGGCAGCCCGGTGGATCCCCCGCTCATCGCCTCTCCCCCTGTCATCGTTCGTGGCCCTGTGCCAGGTTCCGCACCCAGCTGACGTGCTGGTCGACGATGCCGATGGCCGCCTCCGCGTCCCCGGCGCGCAGCGCTTCGAGGATCTCGGTGTGCTCGGCGATGTTCTTCGCGATCCGGTCGGGGTGGGCGTGCATGACCGCGACGCCCATGCGCAACTGCCGGTCGCGGAGCTGGTCGTACAGCCGCGAGAGGATCTGATTGCCCGCGCTGCGCACGATCTCGGCGTGGAAGGCCCGGTCACTGACCGACACCGCGGCGAGGTCCCCGGCCGCGGCCTGCCGCCGCATGTCCTCGACGAGTTCCTCCAGCCGGGCGAGCAGCCCGGGCGCGGCGGGCACGGCCTTGCCGGCCGCGTGCTTCTCCACCAGCAGCCGGGTCTCGACCACGTCCGCGATCTCCTGCGCGGACACGGCCAGCACCAGCGCCCCCTTCTTGGGGTACAGCTTGAGCAGCCCCTCGGCCTCGAGTCTGAGCAACGCCTCCCGCACCGGAGTCCGCGAGACCCCCACCTCACCGGCCAGGTCGCCCTCGGTCAGCAACGTGCCGCCCGCGTAGCGCCGCTGCAGCACGGCGTCCTTCACATGCGCGTACACCCGATCGGCGGCGGGACGCTTGGCGGTGGCGGTGACCGTGGCTGACATGCGCACAGCATAGATACAACAGGTATGCGTGGGCAGGTGCGTTTCGCGATGCGGACAGCCGCGCGGCGGCCCGGCGCCGCTTACACCCCCGCCCAGCCGTCCATGGGGGTGATGAAGACGAAGCGCAGGTCCGGGCGCTGTATGGGGAGCAGGACGTGGGTCGTCACGCGGATCTCCGCGTTGCCGTGGTACGGCAGGCGCAGGCGGAAGACGTGGCCGTCGCGGTGTTCGACGACGTCGGCTTCCTCGGACCAGATGCGGCGGCAGTCGGCGTCGGCGTCGAGGATGTCGCGGACGAGCGCGCGCAGTTCGGCGTTGGCGGGGTTGCTGTTGGCGGCCACGCGGAGCATCGCGAGGTAGATGCGGGCGCAGCTGTCCTCCCAGTCGAGCATCTGCTCGCGGGCCTCGGGGTCCAGCAGGGTCCAGCGCATGAGGTTCGCGCCGGGGCGCAGGACCCAGGGGAACCACTCGCTCATCAGCGGGTTGGCGGCGACGACGTTCCAGGCGACGTCGGAGAGGTAGGCGGGGTAGGAAACCTGCTGCTCGAGCAGGGCCTGGACGCCGCGGGGGAGGTCGGCGGGGGCCGGGGCGAGCAGGCCGGGCGGGCGGCGGCCGCAGACGGCGAGGAAGAGGGTCAGGGTCTCCGCCTCGCTCAGGCGCAGCGCCTGTGCGACGCGCAGCAGGAAGCTCTCGGAGAAGTCCTGGCGGCGGCCCGCCTCCAGGGCCCGGTACCAGCCCTCGCTCACCCCGGTCATCCTGGCGACGTGCGCCTGGGAGAGCCGGCGGCCGGGGCGGGGGTGGACCCGGCGCAGTTCGGGGACGGTCCGGGCGTCGACGCGAGACCGCCAGGCGCGCAGCAGGCGGCTGATGGACTCGCCGTCGACGCGGTTCACGCGCCCTCCAAATTCCGACACTGCAAGTGTTGGCCAATCTTAAGTAAATTGCGCAGCACGGGCCATTCCACCCCCTGCCAGGGTGGGGTGCCCGAGGCCGCTCCGCACACGGGCAGAGGGCCCGGACGCCGCTCTCTCCTCGCTGGAGGGGGGTGAGGAGGGAGCGTCCGGGCCCTTCGTCCTATGCGTGCCCGAGCGGGCTGCGCACCAAGGTCAGCCCCAGGTGATCAGGCGCTTGGGGTGTTCCAGGACGGCGGCCACATCCGCGAGGACCTTGGAGCCGAGTTCCCCGTCGACCAGGCGGTGGTCGAAGGAGAGCGCCAGGGTGGTGACCTGGCGTGGCTTGATCTTGCCCTTGTGCACCCAGGGCTGAAGCTTGATCGCTCCGACCGCCAGGATCGCGGACTCGCCCGGGTTGATGATGGGCGTGCCGGTGTCGACGCCGAAGACCCCGACGTTGGTGATGGTGATGGTGCCGCCGGACATGTCCGCCGGGCTGGTCTTGCCCTCGCGGGCCGTGGCGACCAGCTCGCCGAGTGCCGCGGACAGCTCGGGCAGGGTCTTGTCCCCGGCGTCCTTGATGTTCGGGACGATCAGACCGCGCGGCGTGGCCGCGGCGATGCCGAGGTTCACGTAGTCCTTGCGGACGATCTCCTGGTTGGCCTCGTCCCACGTCGCGTTGACGTCCGGGTTGCGCTTGATCGCGACGAGCAGCGCCTTCGCGACGAGCAGCAGCGGGTTGACGCGCAGCCCCGCCATGTCGGGGTCGGTCTTGAGCCGCTGGACGAGCTTCATCGTGCGGGTGACGTCGACGGTGACGAACTCCGTGACGTGCGGCGCGGTGAAGGCGCTCGTGACCATCGCCTGGGCGATGGCCTTCCGTACGCCCTTGACCGGGATCCGGGTCTCCCGAGCTCCGGCGGCCGGGGCGGCGGCGGAAGCCTGGGCGGACGGTGCGGCGGCCGCCGGCTCCTCCGCGACCGGGGCCGGTGCCGTGCGCGCGGCCACGGCCGCGTGGACGTCCTCGCGGGTCACGACGCCGTCCGTGCCGGTCGGCACGACCGTCGCGAGGTCGACGCCGAGGTCCTTGGCGAGCTTGCGGACCGGCGGCTTGGCCAGCGGCCGGCCACCGGCCACGGCCGGCGCGGCGGCAGGCACGGGCGCGGCGGGCGCGACAGCGGGCGCGGCGGGCACGGCGGCGGGCGCGGCGGGCACGGCGGCGGGCGCGGCCGGAGCCGCGTGGCCGTTCATCTCCGCCTGGATCGCGGCGGCCATGGGCTGCTGCTCCGGCGCGGCCTGCGCCTTGCGGGCGCGGCGCTTGGTCGAGGACGGCGCGGCGCCGTAGCCGACCAGCACGGCCTGGCGGCCCTGCGGCTCCGGCTCGGGCTCGGCGGCGGGCGCCGCGGCGGCCTGGGCCGGGGCGGCGGGCTCCGCCGGCCCCGCACCGGGCTCGGTGTCCACGGAGATGATCACCTGGCCGACGTCGACCGTCACGCCCTCGCCGAAGCGCAGCTCGTGCACCACGCCGTCGAAGGGGATCGGCAGCTCGACGGCGGCCTTGGCGGTCTCGACCTCGCAGACCACCTGTCCGTCGGAGACGGTGTCCCCGACGGACACGTACCACTTGAGGATCTCGGCCTCGGTGAGCCCCTCGCCCACGTCGGGCATCTTGAACTCGCGGAAGCGCTGGTCGTTGGCAGTGCTTGCAGTCATCGTCACGACTCTCCTCGGCCCTCAGTACGCCAACGCGCGGTCTACGGCGTCGAGTACCCGGTCCAGACCCGGAAGGTACTCGTCCTCGAGACGCGACGGCGGATAGGGAGCGTGGTAGCCGCCGACCCGCAGGACGGGGGCCTCCAGGTGGTAGAAGCAGCGCTCGGTGATCCGGGCGGCGATCTCGGCTCCGGTGCCCAGGAAGACCGGGGCCTCGTGCACGATCACCAGCCGGCGGGTCTTCTCCACGGACGTCTGGATGGCGTCGAAGTCGATGGGCGACATCGAGCGCAGGTCCAGGACCTCCAGGGACTTGCCCTCCTCCTCGGCCGCCGCGGCGGCCTCCAGACAGGTCTTCACCATCGGCCCGTAGGCGGCGAGGGTGAGGTCCGTGCCCGGGCGGGCGGTGCGGGCGGCGTGCAGCGGACCGGGGATCGCGGTCGTGTCGACCTCGGAACGGTCGTGGTAGCGGCGCTTGGGCTCGAAGAAGATGACCGGATCGTCGCTCTGGATGGCCTGCTGGAGCATCCAGTACGCGTCGGCGGCGTTCGAGGGGGAGACGCACTTGAGGCCCGGCACGTGCGCGAAGAGCGCCTCGGGGGACTCGCTGTGGTGCTCGACGGCACCGATCGCACCGCCGTAGGGGATGCGGATGACGACCGGCAGCTTGATCTTGCCGAGCGCGCGGGCGTGCATCTTGGCGAGCTGGGTGACGATCTGGTCGTACGCGGGGAAGACGAACCCGTCGAACTGGATCTCCACCACGGGGCGGTAGCCGCGCAGCGCCAGACCGATCGCGGTGCCGACGATGCCGGACTCGGCGAGCGGGGTGTCGATCACCCGGTCCTCGCCGAAGTCCTTCTGCAGACCGTCGGTGACCCGGAAGACGCCGCCGAGCTTGCCGACGTCCTCACCCATGATCAGGACCTTGGGGTCGGTCTCCAGGGCGGTGCGCAGCGAGGCGTTGATGGCCTTGACGATGGAGAGCTTCTCGGCAGCCATGATCAGTTGCTCTCCTCTGCGAAGGACGCCTGGTATGCGGCGAATTGGGCGCGCTCTTCGTCGACGAGGGCGTGGCCGTCGGCGTAGATGTTCTCGAAGATGGCCATGTTGTCGGGGTCCGGCATGGTCCGGACCGCGTCCCGCACCCGCTTGGCGAGGGCGTCGGCCTCGGTCTCCAGCCCGGCGAAGAACGTTTCGTCGGCGTTGCCCTCGCTCTCGAGGTAGGCGCGCAGCCGCAGGATCGGGTCCTTGGCCTCCCACTGCTCGCGCTCCTCGTCCCGGCGGTACTTCGTCGGGTCGTCGGAGGTGGTGTGGGCGCCCATGCGGTAGGTGAACGCCTCGATGAGCATCGGGCCCTGGCCGGTGCGGGCCCGCTCCAGGGCGGCCTTGGTCACGGCCAGGACGGCGAGGACGTCGTTGCCGTCGACCCGGACGCCGGGGAAGCCGTAGCCCTGGGCGCGCTGGTAGAGCGGGACGCGGGTCTGCCGCTCGGTGGGCTCGGAGATGGCCCACTGGTTGTTCTGGCAGAAGAAGACGACCGGGGCGTTGTAGACGGCCGAGAAGGTGAACGCCTCGGCGACGTCGCCCTGGCTGGACGCGCCGTCGCCGAAGTAGGCGATCACGGCGGAGTCGGCGCCGTCCTTGGCCACGCCCATGGCGTAACCGGTCGCGTGCAGGGCCTGCGAGCCGATGACGATGGTGTAGAGGTGGAAGTTGTTCTCGTTGGGATCCCAGCCGCCGTGGTTCACCCCACGGAACATCCCCAGCAGATTGGTCGGGTCGACCCCGCGGCACCAGGCGACGCCGTGCTCGCGGTAGGTGGGGAAGACGTAGTCGTCGGGGCGGGTGGCGCGGCCGGAGCCGATCTGCGCGGCCTCCTGGCCGAGCAGCGAGGCCCACAGCCCCAGCTCGCCCTGCCGCTGCAAGGTGGTGGCCTCGGCGTCGAACCTGCGGGTCAGCACCATGTCCCGGTACAGGCCGCGCAATTCCTCGGGCGTCAGGTCGATGGAGTAATCCGGGTGCTCGACCCGTACGCCTTCGGGCGTCAGCAGTTGCACCAGCTCCGGCTGCCCCGGCGCGGCGGCCGGCTTCCCGGCGCGCTTGCTGCTGCTGCGTCGCGGCTTGCGCGCGGCAGTGCTGTCCACGGTCACGTGTGCTCCTCCGTCTGTCCGGCCCCCGGGGTCGCCGGCGGCCAGAGGGGGTCCCCCCGCCGTGAGACAGGGGAAGGCTCGCTCGATCCCCGACGGCACACGGGGTGGGTGTGCCGAGGCCGGAACCGGGCGTGACAGGCGCCCCGGCTAAAGGCCTGCAATAAGCACGTTACCCAGAAGGCCGCATTCCTGCGAAACCCCTACTGACCTGCGATTTTGCTTGGATTTCCAAGTAAATGCGCAAAGCGGGGTTCCGCTACTGGTCACAGCCTTGTGAGCACAGCCTTGCGAGCTGCCGGAACGACCGCACGTTATCCCGGAGGACAAGAGCAGGGGAAGAGTCGATGTGTGAGACTGATCGTGTGCCCGAACAACGAAAAATCACGGTATTTCTGCTCGACGACCATGAGGTCGTCCGTCGGGGCGTCCACGAGATGCTCTCCGTGGAGGACGACATCGAGGTCGTGGGCGAAGCCGGGACGGTCGCCGACGCGCTCGTGCGCATTCCCGCCACCAGGCCGGACGTGGCCGTTCTGGACGTTCGCCTTCCGGATGGCAGCGGCGTAGAAGTATGCCGTGAGATCCGTTCTCAGGACGAAAACATCAAATGCCTGATGCTCACGTCCTTCGCGGACGACGAGGCCCTGTTCGACGCGATCATGGCGGGTGCTTCGGGCTATGTACTGAAAGCCATCCGGGGCAACGAGCTGCTCTCGGCGGTGCGGGACGTGGCCGCCGGGAAATCCCTGCTGGACCCGGTGGCGACCGCCCGGGTGCTGGAGCGGCTGCGCGACGGCAAGGCCCCCAAGGGCGATGACCGGCTCGCGAACCTCACCGACCAGGAACGCCGGATCCTGGACCTGATCGGCGAGGGCCTGACCAACCGCGTCATCGGCGAGCGGCTGCACCTCGCGGAGAAGACGATCAAAAACTACGTCTCCAGCCTGCTCTCCAAGCTGGGCATGGAGCGCCGCTCCCAGGCCGCGGCGTATGTCGCCCGGCTCCAGGCGGAGAAGTCCCGCTGACCCTTGTCCTCCGTCTGCGGGCCCGGTTCGCCGCCTCTCGCCTGGCCGGCGGTCTCTTCGGCCGCGGGCCGTCCTTGCCGCCTGCGGCGGCGGGCGCCCTGCGGGCGCGTCCTCAAACGCCGGACGGGCTTGATGTGGCTGAGGCCGTCCGAAATCAGCCCGCTCGGGGCGGCTGGTTTCGGCCGAGGCCAGCCGAATCAAGCCCGTCCGGCGCTTGAGGACAACCGTCGCGCAGCGGCGGTGCGCACGACGACCGCATCCGGCCAGGCAAAACGCAGGGATTCGGGACCAACGTCCCGAAACGAAAGGGCCGGGTGTCCTCTTCCTTCGCACCGCCCCCTACGGGCACAGTGGTGACCATGCTTTCCGAGCTTCCCCAGCCGTCCCCGGCCATCGGCCGCCCGGACCCCTCCGACGAGCGCCGAGCGCTCGACCTGCTCGCCCGCACGCCCTACGGCAGGGCCTCGGTCAGCATGCGCGCCCTCCCCTTCGTCACCGTCGCCCGCCACATCGTGGTGGAGACCCCCTCGTCGGCCTCGCCCCGCGTCCTGCTGCGACTGCACGGCGGCTTCGGTTACGCCCAGGCGTGCGACGGCAGCGTCGTCGCGTACAGCGCCGACAACCTCAGCGGCCGCCGCGAGGGCGAGGAAGACGTGTGGACGGTCCAATTCGTCGGCATGGCACGGCTCTTCACGCCGGGCGCCGCCGAGATCGAGCGGTTCGGCCGGCCCCCGCGCACCGCGGACGGCGCCCCCTTCCAGCCCGAATACCTGTGCATCGAACCGCAGTTCATCAGCCTGCATCACCTGGAAGGCGTCCCCGCGCGACAGTTCACACACTCCCCGTGAACTAACATTTGACGCGTGCCGCGCTCACTTGTCTCCCCTGTTCATGCCGGACCTGTTCACGCCGGACCGCAGGGGCCCGACAACGGCACCCTGCGCACCCTGCTGGGCCGCTACGGACTGGCGGGTGAGCCCGTCTCCTGCGAACCGCTGACCGAGGGGCTCCTCAACCGCGGTTACCGCCTCTCCACCACCCGCGGCCGCTTCTTCCTCAAGCACCACCTCGACGGCGACCAGGCCGCCATCGCCCGCCAGCACCACGTGACGCTGCGGCTGGGCGCGCTCGGCCTGCCCGTCGCCCCGCCCGTCGCCGACGCCGAGGGCTCCACGGTCACCGTGCTCGGCGGCCGCTGCTACGCCCTGCACCCGTGGGTCGACGGCCGGCACCGCGACGGCGAGGAGCTGACCGCCGCCCAGTCCCGCCGTCTCGGCACCCTGCTGGGCCACGTCCACACCTGCCTGGAGCAGGTCATGGAGGGCCCGGCGGGGGCGGGCGAGGGCTCCGGGCCCGCCCCGGACGCGGCGGCCGACCCCGAGGACACCTACGCCCTCATCGAGGAACTCCTGACGCTGGTCCGCCGCAAGGACGGCCGCCCCCGCGACCCCTTCGACGAGCTGGCCGAGCACCGCCTCGTCGAGCGCCGCGCCCTGCTGGAGGCGCACTCCCACCGCCGGCCGACGCCCTGCGCCACCCCCGCCCGGGGCTGGGTGCACGGCGACTTCCACCCGCTCAACCTGCTCTACCGGGGCGCGGAGCCCGCCGCGATCGTCGACTGGGACCGGCTGGGGGTCCAGCCGCGCGCGGAGGAGGCCGTCCGGGCCGCCGTGATCTTCTTCCTGCGTCCCGTCGGCACGCTGGACCTCGCGAAGGTACGCCCGTACGCGCGCGCGTACCGGGGCGCGACCGGCGCGGGCCCTGCCGAACTGGCCGCCGCCGTGCACCGGGTGTGGTGGGAGCGGCTCAACGACTTCTGGATGCTGCGCTGGCGCTATCAGCTCGGCGACCACCGCGCCGACCCCGGCTTTCCCGCGTCGGCGGCGCTGTCGGTGTGGTGGACGCGCGAGTACGAGGCCGTACGCGAGGCGTTCACGGACTGAGCGGGAGCGGGTGAGGGTTTCGGACGCCGGGCGCGTGCGAGGCCCTCAGAAACGGCCACAGGCCCGCCCCGGGCCCGCTCCCGGCCCGTGCGGACCGGGGGCGGGCCGGGACGGGCCCGGCCGTACTGCTTCCCGTGTGCCGTCGGTCAGCCGACGGGACCCTGGTTGGCGCCGCCCTCCGTACCTCCGCCGTTGGTCGGGGGCACGGTCGGCTTGTCGTCGCCCGTCGGCGCCGTCGTCGGGTCGTTCGTGGGGCCGGTGGTCGGATCGGTCGTCGGACCGGTCGTGGGGCCGGTCGTCGGGCCCGTCGTCGGGTCCTTGGTCGGACGGTTGCCCGTCTCCCGGGTCCACTCGGGGTCCGGCTCGTCCTGGCCCGTGTTGCCCGTGCTGCCGCCGGGCTCGGCGGTGGGCGACGTGTGCTTCTCGGGGCTCTTGGAGCTGCCGGGGCTCGGCGACTTGGGCGCGGTGGTGGTCTTGTCCGGCTTCTTCTTCTGGTCGGTGCCGGTGGTCTTGCCGCTCTCGTTCACCGCGAAGACCACACCCACCGCGATCGCTATCACCGCGAGCGCGGCGACCAGCCACATCTTGCCCTTGCCGCCGCCGTTGCGGCCGCCGTGACCGGCGCCGTAGCCGTCGAAACCGCCCTCGTCACCGCCGCCGTTGCGGGACGGGATGATCGGCTGCTGCGAGGTGTCGCCGTTCGCGGGGTGCGGCAGGGCGGTGGTGCTCGCCATACCCATGACCGAGGTGGCGGCTCCGGTGTGCGCGACCGGGCCGGTGTTCCAGGCGCCGGTGTGGCTGCCGGACTCGTGCAGCATCTGCAGCGAGTACTGGACCAGACCGCGCATCTCCTCGGCGCTCTGGAACCGGTCGTCCGGGTCCTTGGCGAGGGAGCGCATGACGAGCCCGTCCAGCTCCGGCGGCACCGACTCCAGCACCTGCGACGGCGGCACCGGGGTGTCCTGGACGTGCTGGTAGACCACCGAGAGCGGGGTCTCGCCGGTGAAGGGCGGGCGCAGCGCCAGCAGTTCGTAGAGCAGACAGCCGGTGGCGTAGAGGTCCGAGCGGGCGTCGACGGTTTTACCGAGGGCCTGTTCGGGGGAGAGGTACTGCGGGGTGCCCATGACCATGCCGGTCTGGGTCATGGTGGAGGCCGCGCCGTGCAGGGCGCGGGCGATGCCGAAGTCCATGACCTTGACGGCGCCGTTGTGCGTGATGATCACGTTGGCGGGCTTGATGTCACGGTGCACGATGCCGTGCTGGTGGCTGTAGGCCAGTGCCTCGAGCACACCCGAGACGATGATCAGGGCCTGCTCGACCGGCGGGGCCTCGGTACCGAGCAACAGGTCGCGGATAGTGCGACCTTCAACCAACTCCATGACGATGTACGGCACGACGTTGCGGCCGACGTGGTCCTCGCCGGAGTCGTAGACGGCGACCACCGCGTGGTGATTCAGACCGGCGACGGACTGTGCCTCGCGCGTGAAGCGGGCCTTGGAGACCGGGTCCTCGGCGAGGTCCGAGCGCAGCAGCTTGACCGCGACGGTGCGGCCGAGGCGGACGTCCTCGGCGGCGAACACCTCGGCCATGCCACCGCGGCCGAGTCTGTGGGTGAGTCGGTAGCGTCCGTCGCCGACCAGTCCGCCATTGCCCCACATTTCAGGCACATCGGGCATACCGCCCCCGTTGGCGTCAGGGTCGGACGGACCCTGGGCGCTCTGCGTCTGTGCCATCAGTCCTCGCCGTCGTGTGTGGCCGCTGCTTCGCGTGGGAGGCGCTGCGCGGGGGAAACTCGATGAAGCTGTCTTCCGCTAAGGCACGCTACAGGCTCCGCGAGGCGCATCGGTCCGGGATGGACCGGCTATGAAACCCGTACAGGGCGGAGCAAGGCAAATCTCGTGACGGCTTGTCGCGCATCCGGTCACGGAACGGGCACGTGGCTTGACGTGCCCGCGCCCTCGGGCAGACTTGGCCGAGATATGTCGATCGGGTGGACCGGTACGCCGGATCAGTACGCCAGTCAGTACGCCAGGCCGTGTGCCGAGGGGGAAGCAACACCATGAGCCAGGACGGCGCACAAGGCCGCTACACAGGACGTTCCGTCGGCGGCGGCCGCTACCAGCTGCGCGATCTGCTCGGCGAAGGCGGCATGGCCTCCGTGCACCTGGCCTACGACAGTGTCCTCGACCGCCAGGTCGCCATCAAGACCCTGCACACCGAACTGGGCCGAGAGGCGTCCTTCCGCGAGCGCTTCCGCCGCGAGGCGCAGTCCGTCGCCAAACTCACACACACGAACATCGTCTCGGTATTCGATACGGGCGAGGACGATCTCGACGGATCGACCATGCCGTACATCGTCATGGAGTACGTCGAGGGCCAGCCGCTGCGCTCCGTGCTCGACGCGGACGTCCGCCAGTACGGCGCGATGCCCGCGGACAAGGCGCTGAAGATCACCGCCGATGTGCTGGCGGCGCTCGAGGTCAGCCACGAGATGGGCCTCGTCCACCGCGACATCAAGCCCGGCAACGTGATGATGACCAAGCGCAACGTGGTCAAGGTCATGGACTTCGGCATCGCGCGCGCCATGCAGTCCGGTGTCACCTCGATGACCCAGACCGGCATGGTCGTCGGCACCCCGCAGTACCTCTCCCCCGAGCAGGCCCTCGGCCGCGGCGTCGACGCCCGCTCCGACCTGTACTCCACGGGCATCATGCTCTTCGAGCTGCTGACCGGCCGGCTGCCCTTCGACGCGGACTCCCCGCTGGCCATCGCCTACGCGCACGTCCAGGAAGAGCCGGTCGCGCCCTCGACGATCAACAGCTCGATCCCCCCGGCCGTCGACGCGCTCGTCGCCCGCGCGCTGAAGAAGAACCCGAACGAGCGCTTCCCCAGCGCCGAATCGATGCGGGACGAGTGCGCGCGCGTGGCCGGCACGGCGCAGGCCGCGCCCTCGCCGATCATCATCGCCGGCGGCCCGCCGGCGCGCAGCGGCGCGGGCGTCGGCTCGGCGGTCTTCCCGCCCGTCGACCAGCAGGCCCCGGCGCCCGGTCCGCAGAGCGTGCAGACGCCGTACCAGCCGAACACCCCCAGCCCGTACAGCGGCTACGGCCCCGGGACCCCGGCACCGGCCGGCCAGGGCTACCACACCCCGGCACAGCCCTACCAGCAGTCCGGCCCGGGCCCGCACACCCCGCCGCCGTACACGATCAACCCCTCCCCGGCCCCGGCCGCGCACAACAGCGGTGGCGGGGGCGGCAAGGGCAACAAGGGCGTGCTGATCGGCTCGGGTGTCGTCGCGGTCCTCGCGGTCATCGGGGTGATCGCCGCCATCGCGCTGAACGGCAAGGACGCGAAGAAGGACGAGGCCGAGGCGAACTCGGCGTCGCAGTCGCCCGTGGCGGCCACGACGGGCGGCGGCACCGGCGGGACCGCGCCGCAGAGCAGCCACAAGGACGGCGACAAGTCCAAGACCATCTCCCCGGAGAAGTGCAGCAAGGCCTACGACGTCTACAACGACAAGACGAAGAAGTCCGCGCCGGACTTCAAGTACATCTACATCGACTCGGTGAAGGAGTGCCTGCAGGCCGCCGGCTGGAAGTACCGGGTCGACGTCCAGGCCGAGAACACCTGGGGCAAGGGCACGGTGCTCAACCAGACGCCGGCCGCGGGTGACCCGTTCGACCCGAAGTCGCCGAGCGCGCAGTTCGTGCTCACCGTCTCCACGGGCGACCCCTCGTAAGGCCCGGCTTTCGTCCTCGAACGCCGGAGGGGCGGGCCGCGTTCGGCCCGCCCCTCCGGCGCTTGTGGTCACCGGCGCGGGCCGGGACGTCTGCCTACAGATAAGGGCCCGAGCGGGCGCCGCCGTGGTGGCCGCCCTCGTCGTCCTCCTCGCCCATCACGCCGGGCGGCAGGGCCCTGCGCATCTGCTCCAACTGGGCGCGGGCCGCCATCTGCTGGGCGAACAGCGCGGTCTGGATGCCGTGGAAGAGGCCCTCCAGCCAGCCGACCAACTGGGCCTGCGCGATCCGCAGTTCGGCCTCGGTCGGGATCGCGTCGTCGGTGAACGGGAGCGACAGGCGCTCCAGCTCCTCCACCAACTCCGGTGCCAGGCCGTCCTCCAGCTCCTTGACGGAGCTGTGGTGGATGTCCTTGAGCCGGACCCGGCTCGCCTCGTCCAGAGGTGCCGCCCGGACCTCCTCCAGCAGCTGCTTGATCATGCTGCCGATGCGCATGACCTTCGCCGGCTGTTCGACCATTTCCGTCACCGGGACCTCGCGCGACTCGTCGTCACCCGCCCCGCCGCCGGGGCTGGCGTTGCCGAGAGCCATCCCGTCCGGGCCTACGACCAGGACCTGGGGGCTCTCCTGCGACCGTTCATTCCTCGGCATCTCCATGCCGCCATTCTCTCGCACCCGTGGTTTCCCCCGGTTGATGCCCCCGTACACGCCTGATCCACCTTCCTCACACGCCCCGGGTCGCGCTCCGGCGCGTCGGGGCCTAGCCCGGGCGCCGGGGCAGTGTCGTGCGGGACCGCGTGGAGCAGGCCGCGAGCAGACCGGCGAGCACCGGGACGCCCACCGCGAGCACCGTCAGCGTGGGCCAGGGCAGTTCGATCGGGGTGTGGGCGGGGACCAGCGGATCGCGGCGCATGGCGGCCAGCGCGTCGCGCCCGTCGACCAGGCGCAGCGCCACGGCGGGCACCACTCCGGCGACCGAGCCCAGCAGCACGCCCAGCCCCGCGACGCCCGCGCACTGGAAGCCGGCGAAGCCGCGCCGTACGCCCGGTGGCGCGCCGACCGCGCTGAGGGTGGTCAGGTCGGCCTCCGCGTCCGCCTTGGCCAGCCCGGTCGTGACGACGGCGGCCCCGATGGTCACCAGGCCCGCGAAGACGGCGAGGACCATGAGGAGGAAGTCGTCCCCGTCGGTCTGGGGCCCGCGCTCGATGTAGAGGCTGGTCGCCGCGTCGCCCCGGTCGAGGACGGCGTTCGCCCGTTCCTCCTCGTCCTTTCCGGGGGTGTGGCGCACGGCGTAGAAGGATCCCGCCGGGGCGGTGTGCAGGTTCAGCCGGTGGGCGAGGACGGCGGGCAGGATCAGCCGCACACCGGGCGTGGCGGCATATGCCTCGGGGGCGACGTAGGCGTCGAGGAAGACCTTGCGGGCCCGTTCGGGGAGGGTGGGCCGGGTGGGGGCTGTGGCGCCCCTGTGGCCGCTGTTACGGCTACTGCCGTGGTCGCCCCGGCCGACGGGGCCGGGCGTGTCGTGCGGGCCGGGCGCCGTGCGGGGCTCACCGGTCGCGGTGATCTTCAGCTGGACGCGGCCGTCCTGCGCGTAGGCGCTGTTGAGCAGCACCGGTCTGCCCTCGGCCAGGGCCCGTTCGGCCGCCGGGTCGCGCAGTCCGACATAGGTGCGCAGCAGCCGGGCGTCCCCGACCAGGACCTTGTCCCCGGCGTCGCCGATGGAGGAGAAGCCGCCCGCGTCCACGCACTCGGGACCGCGCCGCAGCCGCCGGTGCTCGGCCGCGTCGAGGCGCTCGGCGAGTTCCCGGCCGGCCGGTCCCTCCAGCGGGCAGCGGTGGATGTCGGGGCGGACGAGTTCGATCTCGCCGCAGCCCCCGGCCGCGCGGGTGTAGCAGTCGGCGCCCGCCCAGACCCGGTCGACGTCGGCGCGCTCGCCGGTGACCGGAAGCGCGTGCTCCATGGCTCGGCGGAGGGCGGGCAGCGCCTTCTCGGGGTGACCGCCCTCGTTCGCGTACGAGTCGACCAGCAGCGCGACGGTGCCGGGCCGCAGCAGCGGCTCGTACGTGAAGCGGTCCTCGGCGGCCAGGCTGACCGTGTACGTCGCGATCGCGACCGTGCCGGCCACCGCGGCGGTCACGGCGGCGACGGCGGGGGCGGTGCGGCCGCGGTTGCGGGCCGCGTCGCGCAACGCGATCCGGGCGGCCAGCGGCAGTCGGCCGCCGAACCGGGCACAGGCGCCGACCAGCAGGGGCACACACGCCAGCATGCCGAGTTCGGCCACGACCGAGCCCGCAGCGACGACCGCCCAGCCGCTGCCCGTCGCCCCGCCGACCAGGGCCAGGCCGCCGCCCAGCAGGATCGCCGCGAGGCCGAGCCCCGGCAGCAGCCGGGAACCGTGGCGCACTCCGCGCCGGCCGGCCAGCGACTGGAGCACCGACTGCCGCCCCGCGACGAGCGCGGGGACGAGCGCGGCCAGCGCGCCCGTGAGCACCCCGAGGCCGACGATGGTCAGCAGGTGCGACGGAACGGCGTCGACCGGCCCGAAGCGCTGCCCGGCCCACTCCTCGAACAACGGTCTGCACAGCACGCTCAGCCCGAGCCCGAGGAGGACCCCGACGACGGCACCGGCCGTGCCGAGCACCACGCCGCCCGCCAGCACCACCGCCCGTATCTGGCCGCGGTCGGCACCGCAGATGCCGACCAGACCGAGCTGACGGCGGGCGCGGCGGGCCCCGACGGCGAAGGCCGGGCCCGCGAGCAGCACGATCTCCAGGACCGCCATCGCGGCGACGGTCGCCAGCGCCACGGTGGCCCGGCGCGAGCCCAGGCCGGTGTCCGTGGCGGAGCCGGGGCCGATGCCGACGCCCGGCGTCCGGGCGGCGGGCACCGCCGCGTCCGGCGGCGGGTCGCGCAGCACGGCACGGGAGCGGACGAGCACGCCGCGCTCGTTCGCGGCCCTCACGTCATGCCAGGTCACTCCGCCCTTGGCGGCGACGTAGTACTCCTTGGGCAGCGGGTGCGGCGGCGCGGCCCGCTTGTCGCGCTCCGCCTGGGCCCGCCACGGTTCGATGACGGCGTGCGGCCGGGCGATGACGTACTCGCCGTCCAGCTCGCCCGGCAGTTCCACGGCCGCGGTGATCCGGAACTCCCGGCCCAGGCCCTTGATCCGGGTGTGCGAGCCGACGTGCAGCCCGGAGGAGCCCAGGAACGCGGTGGTGGCGGCCAGTTCCTGGGGCTCGTCGGGCAGGGTGCCACGACGGACCTCGACCTTGCCGCGCAGCAGGGCGTCGGCGGCGGGCATCTCCCGGACGGTGACGCGCCGCAGCCCGTGCGCCGTGCGGACCAGGCCGTCGACGTCCTGGGAGGTGACGGTGCGGGTGGCCCGGGGAAGCAGCGCGGTGAGGACGGCCGCGACGTCGACGGGCCGGCCCGCGGCGGGGTCGTCGGCCGTTTCGTCCGCGCTGCCGCGCGGGGTGCCCAGGCGGCTCGCGTCGGGCATCTGCACGATCGGCCCCGGGCCGTAACCGGCGTCGCTGAACTGCGCGTCCGCCGCGCCCAGTTCCCGGGTGATCTCCTGCGCCCGGGTGGGGCCCGCGCTGTGGTACGTCACGTCCGCCACGGTCACGGCCAGCACCGGCAGTGCGATCATGACGACGACGAGGGCGCTGCGGGCCTTGGCGCGCAGCGCGTCGCGACGGGCGATCCGCAGGGCCGCGCGCCAGGCGGGGATGCCCGTGACGCGCGGCACGCGTATGCCGGATACGCGCTTCACCGCATCTCCCCGGCCGCGAGCTGTGCCTCGGCGCGGGCGGTCAGCGTCTGGTCGACCATCGTGCCGTCGCGCAGGAACACCACCCGGTCGGCCCAGGCGGCGTAGCGCGGCTCGTGCGTGACCATCACGCCCGCCGCGCCCGCGTCGCAGCGCGCCCGCAGCAGCGCGAGGATCGCCTCGCCGGTCCGCGAGTCCAGGGCGCCGGTCGGCTCGTCGGCGAGGACGAGGCGGCGGTCGCCGACGAGGGCGCGGGCGATGGCCACGCGCTGCTGCTGACCGCCGGACATCTCGTCGGGGAAACGCTTGGCGACGCCAGTGAGGTCCAGCTCGGCCAGCGCTTCCATCGCCTCGGCGCGGGCCTTGCGGGTGGGCACGCCGTCCAGCTCGCGGGGCAGGGCGATGTTCTCGGCGGCCGTGAGGGCGGGCACGAGGTTGTAGTCCTGGAACACGTAGCCGATCGACCGGCGCCGCATGGCCGCCAGCGCGCGCCGGCTCAGCGTCGCGATGTCCCGCCCCTCCACGATCACCTGCCCGGACGTGGGCACGTCCAGCCCGCCCGCGAGCGTCAGCAGGGTCGACTTCCCGGATCCCGACGGTCCCATGACCGCCACCAGCTCCCCCGGCTGCACGGACATGTCGATGCCGCACAGGGCGTGCACCTCGGCGGGCCCGGTGCCATGGGTGCGGGTGAGGCTCCTGAGCTCCAGTACGGGCCGTCCGGGCAGGGGCGTCCTGGCCTGCGGCGCTGAACCGGTCATGGTGCGGTGCTTCCCCTTGCGTGGGCCGGGCGGTGGGCCGGTCGGCGCGCCGGTCGGCGGGCGGGGGCCGGGCCCACGAGCGCCTGCGGTCGCGGTGGTACTCGCGGCGGTTATGTATACCTCGCGCACCCGTTCGGAGGACAGAACCGATGCACGGCCCATGCGCGGACCGCTCCCCGCACGGGCCGGCCCCGGGGGGTGAGGGTCCGGTTCAGCCCCGGCGCAGACGCAGCCCGAGGAATCCCAGGCCCAGGCCGGTGAGGGTCATGCCGGTGCCGAGCGGCAGGACGCGCATGACCGGGTCGGCCGCCCCCTCGGCGTGCTCAGCCCCACCGGCGTCGTCCACGGGGGGCTCACCCGGCTCGTACGTCCCCGGGGCGGGCCCGGGGGCGTACGGCTGCGCGGCTTCGAGGCGGGCCCGGGGCGGCGGGGTGTTGAAGGGCGGCTTGGGCGACACTGCGGGCGCCCGGCCCGGCCGCGGGCTCTCGGCAGGCGGCTGTGAGGCCGCAGGGGAAGCGGAGGGGGCGTCGGACCCGCCGGACGCCGTGGGCGCGGGCGTGCTGTCGACGGGCGGGGTGGCCCGGCCGGGGTGGGTGCGCCCCTCCCCGGCGACGCTCCCGGCGAGCCGCTCGGAGAGCAGGGGGGACGAAGGGGACGCGGAGGGGAGCGCGCGGAGCGGGGGCAGGGGAGCGAGCGGGGCCGAGGCAGGGGGCTCGGACGGTGGGGGATCGCTGGGGACGGCCCGGTCCGCACCGTGCGCGGCGGGGGCTATGAGCAGGACGGCGGTGCAGGCCAGCCCGGCCGCCCGCGCGAGCCACCCGGTCCGGGGCCCGGCCTGTGCCCCGCCTCGTGCACCGGCTCGTGCGCTGATACGTCCTCTGGTCCCGGACGTCGTCCGTACTCCACCACCCACGGCGCCACCCTTCGCAGGAGCCACCCCTCCCGACACGGCAAGCCTCACACGCCCCCGGACCATGTGCCCGCTGAACGGCCAGGTGGGTGACATGGGGGCCGAATGGTTGACAAGGGGTGGCGGGAGGGCACTGGGTGACGGCGGCTTACGGGCGCGCCGGGAGAGGCGGCATAGGGCGGCACAGGAGGGGACGAAAGGGGTGGGGCCGGTGCCCCCCGGCACCGGCCCCACCCGTTTCACCGCCGGACTTTCACCGGCCCGTCTTCGCCACCGGGCTTGCCCGGCGCGCTGTCACGGCGTGAGGAGCACCTTGCCCACGTGCGAGCTCTCCTCCAGCACCCGATGCGCGGCGGCGGCCTCCCGCATCGGCATCGTCCGGTCGACCACCGCGCGTACCCGCCCACCGGCGATCATCGGCCAGACGTGCTCCCGGACCGCCGCCACGATCGTCGCCTTCTCCGCCGGCGGCCGCGCGCGCAGCGAGGTCGCCGTCACGGCCGCCCGCTTCGTGAGCAGCTTGCCCAGGTCCAGTTCGCCCTTGCGGCCGCCCTGGAGGCCGATGATCGCCAGCCGGCCGCTGACGGCGAGGGCGTCCACGTTCCGCTGGAGGTACTTCGCCCCGACGATGTCGAGGATGACGTCCGCGCCGACCCCGCCCGTCACCTTGTCCAGTTCCTCGACGAAGTCCTGCTCGCGGTAGTCGATGAGGATGTCCGCGCCCAGCTCACGGCAGCGTTCGAGCTTCTCCGGCCCGCCCGCGGTGACCGCGACGCGCGCCCCCACGGCCTTCGCCAACTGCACGGCCATGGTGCCGATGCCGCTGCCGCCGCCGTGCACGAGGAGCGTCTCGCCGGGGCGCAGCTGGGCCACGAGGAACACGTTCGACCAGACCGTGGCCGTCACCTCGGGCAGCGCGGCGGCGGTCACGAGGTCCATGCCGTCGGGCACGGGCAGCAGCTGGCCCACCGGTACGCAGACCTTCTCCGCGTACCCGCCACCGGACAGCAGCGCGCAGACCTCGTCACCCACCGACCAGCCGCTCACGCCGGGGCCGAGCGCCACGATCCGGCCGGAACACTCCAGCCCCGGGTAGGGGGAGGCACCGGGCGGCGGGTCGTAGAAGCCCTGCCGCTGCATCAGGTCGGCGCGGTTGACGCCACTGGCCACGACCTCGACCAGGACCTCTCCCCCGTCGGGTACCGGGTCGGGGACCTCGGCCCAGACGAGAGCGTCGGGTCCGCCGGGTTCGGGAATGGTGATCGCATGCATGCTCGCGAGGCTACTCCCGGGGCCTGTGGTGCACACGTGATGCGCCGGCCCGTTTCCGTCGGGATTCCGGGCCGGCGAAGGGCGTTGGCGTGGCCTGCGGCCCGCCCCGCTCACGAGAGCGGGCGGGCGCGGGCGAAGACTCACGGATGGGCCCGCGACGGGCCTACGGTCTGCTTACTCCCCGGCCCCGTTGGGCCGCCGCGCCCGTACGATCGTGATCAGCCGGTCCGTGGCCTTCAGCGGGCTCGCCTCCGGGTCGTCGTAGCCGATCAGCCGGTGCCCGCGCAGGACGGAGACCACCAGGTCGCCCGTGTCCCGCACCCCGAGACCCACCTCGGACCTGACCACCGGCCGCTCGACCAGATCGAGGCCGCTGCCCTGCTGGATCAGGTCCTCCATGACCGTGCCCGCGCTGGGGCTGAGCACGGACAGCCCGAGCAGCCGGCCCGCCGCGCTCGCGCTCGTGATCACCGCGTCCGCACCGGACTGCCGGAGCAGAGGGGCGTTCTCCTCTTCCCGTACGGCAGCGACGATCTTCGCGCCACGGTTGAGCTGGCGCGCGGTGAGCGTGACGAGCACGGCGGTGTCGTCGCGCTGTGTGGCGATGATGATCTGACGGGCCTTCTGGATCTCGGCGCGCAGCAGCACATCGCTGCGGGTGGCGTCACCGACGACACCCGCGTAGCCGTGCGCGGTCGCCGACTCGACGACCTTGGGGTTCGGGTCGACGACCACGACCCGTTCGTTGGCCAGCCCCGTCGCGGTGAGGGTCTGCACGGCCGACCGGCCCTTCGTGCCGAATCCGACGACGACGGTGTGCTCGCGCAAGGCGGACCTCCAGCGGGTCAGCCGCCACTGCTCACGGGTCCGCTCGGTGAGGACCTCAAGCGTGGTGCCGACCAAGATGATCAGGAAGAGAACGCGCAGCGGCGTCACGAGCAGCACATTGCTCAGTCGGGCGCTGTCGCTGTACGGGACGATGTCGCCGTATCCGGTGGTGGACAGGGTGACGGTGGAGTAGTAGACCGCGTCGAGGAAGTCGACTTCGTTGTCGGAGTTGTCGTGGTAACCGGCGCTGTCCGAGTAGACGATGAGGACCGTCGCGACCATGACGAGCAGCGCCATGAGCAGCCGCCGGGCGACCTGCCGCAGCGGGCCCGCCGTGTAGCGGGGCAACAGGATCCGGTGCTCGGTGTCGTGCTGACCGGCCCGGTCGGCGGCGGAGACGCCGTGCTGGCCGGACGGGGCGGCACCCGGATCCGGGTGCGTGGAACGGTCGGTGATGTCATGAGGGGGCAGTTTCACCGTGCGCCCCCGGGGCCGGGGTGCAGGTCGGCGCCGATGCCGATGCCGTCGGCCGTCCACGGCAGGTCGAGGATCTCGGCCTCGGCGCCCTTGTCCGTACCGCCGGGCGGGACGACGGCCAGCGCGTCGGCCGCGGCGAGGCCGCGCAGCATCGCGGGGCCGTGGAACCGGACGGGGCGCACCCGGTCGCCGTGCTGGTAGACCACCGGGATCAGGCGCGTGTCGACGGGATGCCCCTGGACCGCCTCGGTCAGCCGCGCCCGGTAGGGAGGCGGGGCCGGGCGCGCGGAGAGCGTACGGAGCAGCGGCTCGGCGAGCGTCAGCAGCCCGGAGACGGCGGCGAGGGGGTTGCCGGGCAGCCCGACCAGGTGCCGGCCGGGGGCGAGACGGGCGAGCAGCATCGGGTGGCCCGGTCGCACCTCCACACCGTCGACGAGCTGTTCGGCGTCGAGCCGGCGGAGGGTGGGACGGACGTGGTCGACGGGCCCGGAGGCCGTGCCGCCGGTGGTGACGACGAGGTCGGCGTCCGACGCGGAGACGGCGGTGTGCAGGGCCTCCGGGTCGTCGCCCACGTGCCGGGTCGCGGTCACCTCGGCGCCGAGCGCGCGCAGCCAGGGGGCGAGCATGGGGCCGAGCGCGTCACGGATCCGGCCCTCGTGCGGCAGACCGGCGCGGAGCAGTTCGTCACCGAGGACGAGGATCTCGACCCGGGGGCGGTGGGTGACGCACAGCTCGTCGTACCCCGCGGCGGCTGCGAGGCCCAGCACGGCGGGGGTGACGAGGGCGCCGACGGGCAGCAGTTCGTCACCCCGGCGGCACTCCTGGCCCCGCGGCCGGATGTCCTGGCCCTGGGTGATGTGCCGGCTGGCGTACAGCTCGCGGCCCTCTGCCCGTACCTTGCCGTGCTCGCTGCGCAGGACGGCCGTGGCACCGGGGGGCACGCGGGCGCCGGTGGCGATCCGGACGGCGCGGCCGTCGCTGAGCGGCGCGGCCTCGGCGTGCCCGGCGAGGATGCCGGTGCTGGTGTCGGTGCTGGTGTCCGGGCTCGTGTGGGGGCCTTCGGGGGCGGCGTCCGCCGACGGGAGCCGCCAGGGGCCGGGGCCCGCCACGGCCCAGCCGTCCATGGCGGAGGTGTCGAAGGACGGCAGATCGGTGAGCGCGGCGAGGGGCGCGGCCAGGACATGGCCCAGAGCCTCGCCCAGTGGGCGCACGACCGACGGGAGCGACTGGGCGGCACGGGCGGCGGCGGCACGGGCGGCGTGCCAGGAGCTGGCATGGGAGCGGGCCACGGCGGCCTCGCCCGGCACGTCGGCGGGACGGCCGGGCTCAGCGGACTCCGTGGGCTCGGCCGCCCCGGCGGGGGCCGTAGGTGCGGCGGCGTCGGAGATGGGCCCGTCGGCGGGCGCCATGTCGCGGAAGGGGTCGCCGTTGAACAACTCGTCGTGGAACGAGGAACCCTGGGAGGTCCCGCGCGAGGAAGCGTCGGACGGTCCGTCGGACGAGGAGGAGGAGGAGGAGGCGAACGGGCCGTCGGAGGAGGCGTCGGACGGGCTGCCGGAAGAGCTTTCGGCTGGACCACTGCCGTCGGCTTCGTGGGGCAGGTGCCCGCCCCAGTCCGCGGCGTCCCAGTCGGCCACGTTCCAGCGCACGGTTTCCGCGGGGTCCGAGGGGCGTTGCGGGCGGCGCATGTGGCTCTCCCGACGGTCGTCCCGCGCCCTGCGGTCGTCGGCGAACAACGCCAGCGCCTCTTCGGCGGCACGGTCCAGCGCGGCGTCCGCGTCCCGCTCGGTCACGTCGCGCCCCCCGCCTTGTCCGTCCGGCCGGCGCCGCCCGCCCCTGGAGCCCCTGGTTCTCCTTGGGCTTCCTCGGCCCATCTCGCGGCGAGCGCGACGGCCTTGCAGGTCGCCTCGGCCACGGCCTCGGCCCCGCCGCCTCGCTGGGCGGCGGCATAGCCGACGAGGAACGTCGTCAGGGGCGCCGCGGGGCGGGCCACACCGTGCGCGGCGTCGCGCGCGAGATCGAGAAGGGCGGTCACGTCGACATCCAGATCGATGCCCAGCTCGGCCTTGGCCGCGGAAATCCATTCATCCAGCACGCTCCCATCGTCCCTGATGCGCGCGCGAGCGGCGGCAACGTCCTCCCAGGTGTCGCAATCGAAAGAGGCTGTGGGGTGGGAAAGCCGGCCGAGCGACAATCCGGCCGTGAGCGACCGGAGCGGCAGCCCGGCGAGGCCGCCGTGCTCGGTGGCGAGCAACTCCAGCGCACGGCGGAGTGACTCGGTGCGGTAGACGGCGACGAGCGGCTGGTCGCGGCCGTCGGCGTCGCGGAGCAGCACCCCGTCGACGTCATCGGTGGCGGCGGCCGCGAGCAGGGCCCGTACGGTCTCCGCCCGCAGGAAGGGCAGGTCGGCGGAGACGACGAGCGTGCCGGCCGCGGCGGTGTGCGCGAGGCCGGCGGCGAGCGCGGCGAGCGGGCCGCCGCCGGGCGGTTCCTCACGCGCCCACCGGACGCTTCGCGCGGTCGGCCGACGCGGCCCCACCACGACGGTCACACCCGCGTCCGCGCACGCGCCGAGCACCCGGTCCAGCAGTGTGCGTCCGCCCACGCGCACGGCGGGCTTGTCCGCCCCGCCGAGCCTGCGCGCCGCGCCGCCGGCGAGCACCACCGCGTCGTAACCAGTCATCCGTCGAGTATGGCTCTCCCGGCAGCCCTGAGCCGGTCCCGGCCCCGCCACCCGCCGGGGCCGGGACCCCGGCGAGGCGGCAGACCCGGCCTTCCGTCACTCACGGACCCGCCCGCCGAGGGCCCCGCATTCGTAGGGCCCGCCCTCATCGGTCCCGCCCGCATTGGCCCACTCCTTCCGTCACAGGGAACGCAACAGCACCGCCGGCCTCTCGACGCAGTCGGCCACGTACCGCAGGAAGCCGCCCGCCGTACCTCCGTCACAGACCCGGTGGTCGAAGGTGAAGGACAACTGCACCACCTGCCGCACCGCCAACTCCCCCTCGTGCACCCAGGGTTTCGGCACGATGCGGCCGACTCCGAGCATCGCGGCCTCGGGGTGGTTGAGGATCGGCGTCGAGCCGTCGACTCCGAACACCCCGTAGTTGTTCAGGGTGAACGTGCCGCCGGTCAGCTCCGCCGGGGCGAGCGTGCCCGTGCGTGCCGCCTCCGTGAGCCGGGCCATCTCCGCGGACAGCCCGACCGCGTCCCGCGTATGGGCGTCCCGCACCACGGGGACGACCAGCCCGCGTTCGGTCTGGGCGGCGAACCCCAGATGCACCCCGGGCAGCCGCACGATCTCCCTCGCCTCGGTGTCCACGGTCGCGTTGAGTTCCGGGTACCTGACCAGTGCGGCCGTGCATATCCGCGCCAGCAGGGCCAGCAGCGATACCTTCTCGCCGTCACCGGCGTTCATCGCCCGGCGCGCGGCCATCAGCTCCGTCGCGTCCGCGTCCACCCAGCAGGTGGCGTCCGGTATCTCCCGCCGGCTCCTGCTCAGCTTCTCCGCGACCGCGCCCCGCACTCCGCGCAGGGGGATGCGCTCGGCCCCGGTTTCCTTCGTGCCCGTACGCACCGGGTGCGGGTGCGTGGCGGCGACGTGGGTTACCGGCCCGGTTCCGGCCGTCCGCCCGTCCTGTTCCGGGGCGCGCGCGGCGCGCTCGACGTCCACCCGGAGGATGAGCCCCTCCGGGCCGCTTCCCCGGACCTGCCGCAGATCCACACCGTGTTCACGGGCGAGCCGCCGTACGAGCGGCGATATCACCGCCACGGCAACGGAAGCCGGGTCCAAGGCGCACTCCGCAGCGGCCGGAGGCCTGGACGGGGTTCCGGCCGTCGCCGTGGAGGCAGAGGCGGGCGCGGATGTGGGGGTGGACGTGGACGTCTTCGGCGCCGTCGCCACCGGGGGCCGGTCGGCGGGGCCCGGGTTCGTTCGGGAGCCGGCCGCCTCGGGGCGGACGCGGCGCCTGCGTGCGGCGGGGGCCTGGGTGCCGTACCCGACCAGCACATTCCCCGATCCCTCGCCCTCGGCGGGGGATGTCGCGGCGGAGGGGCCGGCGGAGCCCTCCGGGCCGGCGCCCGAGTGGGCCTCATCGCCGACCGCGACCGTCAGCAGAGGCGCCCCCACCGGGAGTTCCGTGCCCTCCTCGCCGAACCGGGCCGTCACCACGCCGCCGTAGGGGCAGGGGACCTCCACCATCGCCTTCGCCGTCTCGACCTCGACCACCGGCTGGTCGACGGCGACCACGTCGCCCACGTCGACGAGCCAGCGGACGACCTCCGCCTCGGTAAGCCCTTCCCCCAGGTCGGGCAGCGTGAACTCACGCACCACGGCCATCAGCGCGTACCCCCCTCGGAACCCGTGGTCCACTCCGACTCCCACTGCAACCGGGCGACCGCGTCCAGCACCCTGTCCACCCCCGGGAGATGGTGCCGTTCGAGCATCGGGGGCGGGTAGGGGATGTCGAACCCGGCGACCCGCAACACCGGCGCCTCCAAGTGGTGGAAGCACCGCTCGGTGATCCGGGCCGCGATCTCCCCGCCCGGCCCGCCGAAACCCGTCGACTCGTGGACGACGACGGCCCGCCCGGTGCGCCGCACGGACGCGCAGACCGTCTCCTCGTCGAAGGGGACCAGCGACCGGAGATCGACGACCTCCAGATCCCACCCCTCGGCGGTGGCCGCCTCCGCGGCCTCCATACAGACCGGCAGGGACGGTCCGTAGGTGATGAGCGTCGCCGACGTGCCCGCCCGCCGGACGACCGCCCGGCCGATGCCCGGCACCCGCTCGGGCCGGTCCGGTGACCAGTCGGCCTTGGACCAGTAGAGCCGCTTGGGCTCCAGGAAGATCACCGGGTCATCGGAGGCGATCGCGGCCCGCAGCAGCCCGTAGGCGTCGGCGACGGTCGCCGGCGCGACCACGTGGAGGCCTGGCGTCGCCATGTAATACGCCTCGGACGAGTCGCTGTGGTGCTCGACGCCACCGATCCCGCCGCCGTAGGGCACCCGCACGGTGAGCGGCATCGGCATCGCGCCGCGCGTGCGGTTGCGCATCCGGGACACATGGCTGATGAGCTGCTCGAACGCGGGGTAGGCGAAGGCGTCGAACTGCATCTCGACCACCGGCCGCAGCCCGTACATCGCCATGCCCACGGCCGCGCCCAGGATGCCCGCCTCGGCCAGCGGCGTGTCCGTGCACCGGTCCTCGCCGAACTCCTTCGTCAGCCCGTCCGTGACCCGGAAGACCCCGCCCAGCGCGCCGACGTCCTCACCGAGGACGTGCACGGCCGGATCGTCGGCCATGGCGTCCCGCAGTGCCCGGCCCAGTGCCTGTGCCATCGAGACGGGTTTACGGGCGGTGTCGAGGGCCGCGGCGGTCATCGCTGACTTCCTTCCTGGTGGCCGGGGGAGAGTTCCTCGGCGGCAGCCAGCTCGGCCCGGAGCCGGTCGGCCTGCTCGCGCAGTTGGTCGGTCTGCTCGGCGTAAACATGGGTGAAGAGATCCATCGGATCGAGCACGGGATCCTGGTTCATCCGCTCGCGCAGGTCGGCGGCCATCCGCTCGGCGGCCTGCCGCTCGGCCTCCATGCCGTCCTCGTCCAGCAGCTTCCTGCCGGTCAACTCGCGTTCCAGCAACAGGATCGGATCGTGCGCGCGCCACATCTCGACCTCGCCGTCAGTGCGGTAGCGCGTGGCGTCGTCCGCGTTGGTGTGGGCGTCGACGCGGTAGGTGACGGCCTCGACGAGGGTGGGGCCGCCACCGCCGCGGGCGCGTCGCATCGCCTGGGACAGGACCTGGTGGACCGCTGCCACGTCATTGCCGTCCACCAGACGGCCGGGCATGCCGTAACCGACGGCCTTGTGGGCGAGGGAGGGGGCGGCGGTCTGTTTCGCCAGCGGCACGGAGATCGCGAAACCGTTGTTCTGCACGAGGAAGACGACCGGCGCCTGCCAGACCGCGGCGAAATTGAGCGCCTCGTGGAAATCGCCCTCGCTGGTGCCCCCGTCGCCGACCATGGCGAGCGCGACGACGTCGTCCCCCTTCAGGCGCGCGGCGTGCGCGAGGCCGACCGCGTGCGGGAGTTGGGTGGCCAGCGGGGTGCACAGGGGTGCCACCCGGTGCTCGTGCGGGTCGTAACCGGTGTGCCAGTCACCACGCAGTAGCGTGAGCGCCTGGACGGGGTCCAGACCGCGGGCGACGGCGGCGAGCGTGTCGCGATAGCTGGGAAAGAGCCAGTCCCGCTCCTGGAGGGCGAGGGCGGCGGCGACCTCACAGGCCTCCTGGCCGGTGGAGGAGGGGTACACCGCGAGCCTGCCCTGGCGGGTCAGCGCGGTGGCCTGGGTGTTGTAGCGGCGGCCGCGCACGAGCTGCCCGTAAAGCCTCCGCAGCAGCTCCGGATCCAGGTCCGCGGCGGCGTCGGTGCCCAGCAGGCGGAACGGCTCCGGATCGGGCAGCAGCGGCGTGGGGTCGGTGCGGGGCTGCCAGGCAGGGGGCGGGGCGGGCCGGTACGAGCCGGGCTGCTCCAGGACCGTCATGACGAGCACCTCCTCAAGGACGAGCTTGACCGGAACGCGTTACCGAGGGAAACCCGCGCGCTCCCTACCGATTGTTCGGTCGTCGGCGCATTTTGGCTACAGGCGGCCCGAGCCTGTGGACAAACGGTTATCCACAACCTGAGATATGGACAGGGTGTCCATGAAGGGGAGGCGGGACGGTATGCCGGAGGAACAGATGGCCACGTCGGGAGCGAGGGCGCCGGCGCGCCCGCTCGACGACATCGACCGTTCCATCATGTACATGCTTCAGTCCGACGGCCGCGCCTCGATCCGCTCGGTGGCCGAGCGGGTGCACGTCTCGCGCGCCAACGCCTACGCGCGCATCAACCGCCTCATCGACGACGGCGTCATACGCGGGTTCAGCGCGCTGATAGACCAGGAGCGGGCCGGACAGGGCGCCTCGGCGTACATCACGCTGAAGATCGTCCAGAACTCCTGGCGCAGCGTGCGGGAAAAGCTCCAAGCACTGCCCGGCGCCGCCCACATCGCCCTGGTCAGCGGGGACTTCGATGTGCTGTTGCTGGTCCACACCAAGGACAACCGCGCCCTGCGCGAGCTGGTCCTCACCCGCATCCAGGCCATGGAGGAGGTCTTGAGTACCCGCACGCTGCTGGTCTTCGAGGAGACCGATCTCCAGGAGGGCGGAGGCGAGGCCGTGTCCGGAAAGTAGCGCCGTACGCCCGCAGGGCGTGGCCCGGGGCGTCCGGTGCGTGCGTTCGCAAGGCGGAGGGCCGCCCTCGTACTGGACGCACTGGGGCGGGCCCGAGACCGCGGCGAGTTCCCCCAGCTACCGCTGGGAGGCCCCCCAGCGCCAGGCGTCCCGGGCCAGGCGGGACTTTCCGGGCACGGCCTGGGGCCGTGTCCGGCGGGCGCCGGGGCGGCCTCAGCGATACGTACGCAGCCCCGCGAAGGCCGTGGCGATCACGGCGTCGGCGACCTCGTCGCTCGTCGCGGCACCACCGCGTCCGGGGCGGTACCACTCCACTACGGAATTGATCATTCCGAAGAGCAGCCGGGTCGCCAGCCGCACCTCCACGTCCGCCCGGAGATCACCGTCGGCCGCGGCCCGCTTGAGCAGCTCGGCGACCTCGTGGTCGAACTCGCGGCGCCGCTCCATGGCCCAGCGCTCGGTGTCCGTATTGCCCCGGACCCGCAGCAGCAACGTCACATACGGCAGCTCGCTCATCAGCACTTCCACGGTGCGCCGGGTGACGTACTCCAGCCGGTCGATCGCCCGGCCCTCCTCGGCGGCGGGCTCCCGCAGGACGGCGAAGAGCTCGTCCAGCGCGCGGCTTATCGCGAGCCGCAGCAGCTCTTCCTTGCCCTTGACGTGGTGGTAGATCGAGGACTTGGAGATGCCGGCCGCCTTGGAGAGGTGCTCCATGGACGTGCCGTCGTAGCCCCGCTCGTTGAACACCTGGACGGCGACCGCGAGCAGCGATTCGGGCGTGTAGGTGTCGCGCTTGGCCATGGTCATGATTAGAGCAGGCTCTCTTCGACGGCCGCACGGCGGCGCAGGGGCTGACAGACGGCGTAACGACCGCCCGGGTATGCGTCGTGCAGGCGGCGCAGCAACCGGTCCGCCCAGAGCGCACCCAGCTCGTCGCCCCACTCCAGGGGGCCGCGGGGGTAGTTCACACCCTGCCGCATGGCGGTGTCGACGTCCTCGGCGCTCGCCACTCCCCGGCCGACCGCGTCGTGGGCGAGGTCGACGAGCATCGCGACGGTACGGGCGACGATCATGCCCGGTGCGTCGCCGATGACGCTGACCTTCTTGCCGAGGGCCTGGAACAGGCCGATCGCGGCCCGGACGTCCTCGGGGGAGGCGAGCTGGGAGGGCGCGAGGGCGATCCGGGTACAGGTGCGGTAGTCGAGGGCCAGGTCGAAGAAGACGTAGGGCCCGCAGGCCTCGGTGGTGGCGGCTTCACCGCTGGTCAGGGCGAGCTTCGCCCCGCCGGGCAGGGCGATGAACCCCTCGGCCGCGGCGGACGTGCGCTCGCTTTCGATCGTGATTCCCGCTTCCTCGGCCATCTCGCGCAGGACGGCGGCGGGACCGGGCAGCTCCGCGTGGAAGGCGATGGCGGCGGGTGCCGGGCAGGGCTCCGCCGTATACGGCGCGGGCCGCTCCATGCCCTCCCCGTGGGAGAACCAGCCACGCCCCGACTTCCGGCCGAGCCGCCCCGCCTCCACGAGCCGTCGTTGCGCGAGCGACGGCGTGAATTTCGGATCGTGGAAGAACGCCTCATAGACCGAACGGGTGACGGCTTCGTTCACGTCCTGGCCGATGAGGTCGGTCAGCTCGAAGGGGCCCATGGCGAAGCCGCCGCTCTCCCGCAGGACGGCGTCGATCGTCGCGGGGTCGGCGAAGCCCTCCTCGTGGACGCGGAAGGCCTCGGCGTAGAAGGGGCGGGCGAGGCGGTTGACGATGAAGCCCGGGGTATCGGCGCAATGCACCGGCCGTTTTCCCCAGGCGGCCACGGTGGCGTACGCGCGGTGTGCCGCCGCCTCGTCCGTGGCGGCACCACGGACCACCTCCACCAGCGGCAGCAGCGGTGCGGGATTGAAGAAGTGCAGGCCGGCGAAACGGCCGGGCAGGCGCAGGGCGCCGGCGATCGCGGTCACCGACAGGGAGGAGGTGTTGGTGGCGAGCAGACAGCCGTCGTCGACGACCGATTCGAGTTCCGTGAACAGCTTCTGCTTGGCCGCGAGTTGTTCCACAATCGCCTCGATGACGAGCGAGGCGTCGGCGAGTTCGGCCACCCGCGTCGCCGGGCGCAGCCGGGCGCGGGCCGCGTCACGCTCCGCCGCCGCGAGCCTGCCCTTTTCCACCAGCCGGTCGAGACGTGCGGTGATGCTCCGGGCGGCCTCCTCGGCGCGGCCGGGCGCGGCGTCGTACAGCCGCACGGGGTGGCCGGCGACCAGGGCGACCTGCGCGATTCCCTGGCCCATGGTGCCCGTGCCGACGACGGCGACGGCGCGGTCCGGCTCGATTGCGGTCATGTCGGTGATCCTCCCCGATGAGTTGTCCACAGCTTCGCCGGGCCCCCTTGTCCCGACCGATCGTTCGGTTACTGTATCTATCGGGGGGTGTTCATGGGCCCCCGAAGTCTTCGCCCGACCTTGTTTCCGAAGTTGCCCGAAGCCTGTCGCCTCTCCGAGCCCAGCTCGACAAGGAGTTGGTCAGCCGTGACCGCCGGACTCACCACCGCCCAGTTGATCGAGAAGCACCGCCCCACTCTCGACCAGGCCCTGGACGCCATCCGCACGCGCGCCTACTGGTCCCCCTATCCCGAGCACCCGAAGGCGTACGGGGCGGAGGGCGCCGTGCCCGACAGCCTGAGCGCGGCCGAGGGCCAGGCGGCCTTCGAGGCGCTGCGCGGCGAGCGTTTCGAGCTCGACCAGCCGGGGTCCCAGGGGTGGACGGGGGGCGAGGTCTCCCCGTACGGGCCGGAGCTGGGCGTCGAGTATCCGCATACCGACGTCGAGCGGCTGCTGCCGGCCATGCGCGCGGCCATGCCCGAGTGGCGTGAGGCGGGCCCGGAGGCCCGGGCGGCGGTCTGTCTGGAGATCCTGGCGCGGATCAACGCCCGTACGCACGAATTCGCGCACGCGGTCATGCACACCAGCGGCCAGGCGTTCATGATGGCGTTCCAGGCCGGTGGCCCGCACGCGCAGGACCGTGGCCTGGAGGCCGTCGCCTACGCCTACGCCGAGCAGGTCCGTACCCCGGGCGCGGCCGAGTGGTCCAAGCCGCAGGGCAAGCGTGATCCCCTGGCGCTGAGCAAGCAGTTCACCGCCGTACCGCGCGGTGTCTCACTGCTCATCGGCTGCAACACCTTCCCCACCTGGAACGGCTACCCCGGGCTGTTCGCCTCCCTCGCCACCGGCAACGCCGTCCTGGTCAAGCCCCACCCGCGCGCAGTGCTGCCGCTGGCCCTGACCGTGCGGATCGCCCGCGAGGTGCTGCGCGGTGCCGGATTCTCCCCCGATCTGGTCACGCTGGTCGCCGAGCGGGACGGCGAGGGGATCGCCAAGACGCTGGCCACGCGCCCGGAGATCCGGATCATCGATTACACCGGGTCCACCGCCTTCGGTGACTGGCTGGAGGCCAACGCCCGCCAGGCGCAGGTCTTCACCGAGAAGGCGGGGGTCAACACCGTCGTCATCGACTCCACCGACGACTACAAGGGCCTGCTCGGCAATCTCGCCTTCTCGCTGTCGCTCTACAGCGGCCAGATGTGCACCACCCCGCAGAACTTCCTCATCCCGCGCGAGGGCATCACCACCGACGCCGGGCCCAAGTCCTACGACGAGGTGGTCACCGACCTGGCGGGCGCGGTCGAGGCGCTGCTCGGAGACGACGCCCGGGCGAACGCGCTGCTGGGCGCCATCGTGAACGACCAGGTCAAGGAGCGTATCGGGGCAGCCGCGCAGCTCGGCGAGGTCGCTCTCGCCTCCCGGCCGGTGGCCCACCCTGAGTTCCCCGAGGCCACGGTCCGTACGCCGGTGATCGTGAAGCTGGACGGCGCCAAGCCCGACGCCGAGGCGGCCTACCTGTCGGAGTGCTTCGGCCCGGTGTCGTTCGCCGTGGCCGTCGACTCGGCCCATGAGGCGGTGGAGCTGCTACGGCGGACCATCCGGGAGAAGGGCGCGATGACCGTCGGCGCGTACACCACCTCGCCGGAGGTCGAGAAGCTGATCGAGGACGCCTGTCTGGAGGAGTGCGCCCAGCTCTCCCTGAACCTCACCGGTGGGGTGTACGTCAACCAGACGGCCGCCTTCTCCGACTTCCACGGCTCGGGCGGCAACCCCGCCGCCAACGCGGTGCTGTGCGACAGCGCCTTCGTCGCGACGCGCTTCCGCACGGTCGAGGTACGCCGCCCGTCGTAAGGCGGGTCCGGCCGGACGGGCGAGGGGTTATGTACGCGGGCCGGGGCCCGGCCCGGCCCAGTGGAAGAGCGTCATGGCCACGCTGGTCGCGAGGTTGTAGCTGGAGACCTGGGGCCGCATGGGGAGGGCGACCAACCGGGTCGCCCGTTCCCTGAGTTCGGGGGAGAGCCCGTGGCGCTCGGAGCCGAAGGCGATCAGCGCGTCGTCCGGCAGGGGGATGGACCTGATGTCGTCCCCTTCCGGGTCCAGCGCGTACAGCGGGCCGGGCGGCAGTTCGGGCAGCGGCAGCCGTTCCACGGCGGTGGCGTAGTGCAGTCCCGCGCCGGCCCGTACGGCGTTCGGGTGCCAGGGGTCGATGTCACCGGTGGTGACGACGCCCGTGGCCCCGAACCCGGCGGCGAGCCTGATCACGGCACCGACGTTC
The DNA here is from genome assembly GCF_055582085.1 of Streptomyces sp. NPDC042259. NCBI lineage: Bacteria > Bacillati > Actinomycetota > Actinomycetes > Kitasatosporales > Streptomycetaceae > Streptomyces > Streptomyces sp. NPDC042259. Next base: position 197,731 of record NZ_JBVJDW010000007.1, read on the forward strand.
CCGAGGTTGCGGGGGTTGTCCAGAACGACGACGGGTGCCTGCCGGGGCGCCCGCGACATGGTGTCGAGGTTCGTCCGGCGGGCGGGCCGGACGGCCAGGGCGGCCATCTGGGTGGGGTGGACCCTGGGCAGCAGTTCCCGCAGGGTCCGCACCGGGATCTCGACCAGGCGCTCGGCGAGCACCTCGGTCAGGTCGTCGGCCAGCTCGGCCGCGAGTTCCAGGGCGGAGTTCTTGTCGGCGGTGACCGCCACCCGCACATCGGCGCCGAAGCGCAGGGCGTGCTTCAGCGCGTGGAAGCCGTCGAGCAGCACGGCTTCGCCGGTCGCCTCGCCCCAGAGCCGCAGGGCGTTTCCGGCCTCGTCCTCGATCATGCCTTCAGCCTACGGGCCGGATTCCGCCCGGCTCCCCCGGCTCGGCCCACCAGGGTGCGGGTGCCGGCCGGCCCGTCCTCGCTCTCGCGCGGGCCCGGGACCGCGCCCCCATGGGCCAGGGGCAGCCGCTCGCTGGCCCGGCCGATGAGGGCGCCCAGGCGGCGGAGGAAGGAGGTGGGCAGGAAGACCGCGTCCGCGACGATCATCGCGAGGGAGAAGAACGGCAGGCCGAGGGTGACGGCGATACCGACGTGTTCGGCCATCATCACGGCGAGCAGGACATTCTTCACCCGCCGGTTCAGCAGGGTGAAGGGGAAGGCGACCTGCGCGGCCACGGTCCCGTAGCTCAGGAGGAGGACGATGGTCCCGTTGCTCGCCAGCGCGTGGGACAGCGCGGGCCACGGCGAGAAGTAGTCGATGTGCATCGGGTAGAAGAGCGCGGTGCCGTCCTGCCAGCGCGAGCCCTGGATCTTGTACCAGCCCGCCGTGGCGTAGATCAGACAGACCTCCGCCATGATGACAAGCAGGGCGGCGTTGTGCGCCAGGTTCGCGAACGCGTCCAGGACGGTGCGGGGCTCACCCGGAGCGTGGTGCCGCACGAGCCGCCACAGCCCCTGGGCGGCCCACAGGCCCCAGAAGACCGTGGCCCATCCGATGCCCGGCACCGGACCGTCGGCCGTCCACTCCAGCCGGGTGTCACCGGCCGCCTGGGCGACGACGAGGGCGAGACCGCAGAGGGTCCAGAGCACCACGCCGGTCACATCCCGGCCACCCGCGCCGGGATCCGTCCCGGCGCCTTCGGAGCCCGCCTCCCGGCGGGCGGCAAGGCGGGCGGCGCGGCGCGCGTCGAGGGACCACACCCGCCCGCAGCGGGTGAAGACCAGGTACAGGGCCATCAGGTGCAGGACGTTGTCGCCGCCGTCGCCGACGAAGATGCTGCGGTTCTGCAGCGACAGCACCCCGATCATGGCGAGGACCGACATGGTCCGGGTGCGCCAGCCGAGCATCAGCAGGGCACTGGAGACGATCGCCAGGACGTAGACCGTCTCGAACCAGGCGCCGCTGTCCGACCACATCAGGGCGGTGAAGGCACGGTTGTCGTCGGTCAGCCGACGGGCCATGTCCCAGCTCCACGGGCCCTCGGGCCCGTACAGCTCATGGCGGTGGGGCCACTCGCGGAGCAGGAAGAACAGCCAGGTGAAGGAGAGGCCGATCCGCATCACGGCCGTCTGGTAAGCGCCCAGGGCGGAGCCGGTGACGCGGCTGACGCCACGGGCGAGCGCCCTGTCGGCGCGGGCCGCGAGCCCGGCCCCGTCGGTCGCGTCGGGCTTTCGGGCCGCCTCGGGCTCTCGGGTCGCCTCGGGCTCTCGGGTCGCGTCCGTGTGCTGGGGAGAGTTCACCGCTTCTTCGCCTCCGGGAGATCGGCGGTGGTGACCGGCCACCAGCCCAGCAGGCGGTGCACCGGCCGCGTGTCGACCTTCTCGTCGCTCCAGGGCGGTGGGGCTATGGCCGTGGTCACGGCCCGTACCTGCACCCGCTGGACCGCCCGGCCGTCCCGCCCGGCACCCAGACGGAGCACCGCGATGCGCCGGATGTACTCCTCGGACAATTTCCCGCGCGTCCCGGTGGGCTGCTCCCGCGCGTCGTGCGTGCCCGCGTAGAAGTCCCAGGCACGACGGAGTTCGTTCTGCTGTGTGTGGCTGGGGAGAAGGTTGTGACGCAGCGCGGCACCGTCCTGGGCCGACAGATCGAACCAGGGGGTGACCCGGGCCCGGCCGTCGGGGCCGCGCAGTTCGGCGCGTGCCTGCACCGCGACGTTCTGCTGCAGCGGATTGGGCGCGAAGAACTTCCAGTTCTGTTCGAACTCCGGGTACACGTAGTCGTCGATGGCCGACCCGTGCTGCTTGCTGACCGTGTTCGACGGCGCGACGTGCAGGAACATCATCGACAGATGCACCGCCACCGCGACCGCCGCACCCGCCACCCCGACGGCGACGGCGATGCGTGAGGGGAGCGACAGCCCGGCGATGCCGGCCGTCCGCTCGTGCCCGTCGTCCGACTCCATATCCCGCCCCGATTCCGCCTGCCACCCGTTGCCGTGCACCCGAACCGTACCCACGCCGCCCCACCAGGCACAGCGGCCGCGGAGTTATCCACAGGCTTGACACCCTCCGAGCCCTCGGCCCACCATTGAACCGAACGATCGGTCGGTAGGGAGTTCTCGTAGATCGAGGGGGCACGGCATGACGACGACGGCGCCGGAAGCGGAGGCGTACGAGGCGGTTTTCGACGCCACCGTGGCCGCCGATGAGCGCATCGAGCCACGGGACTGGATGCCGGACGCGTATCGCGCCACGCTCGTCCGGCAGATCGCACAGCACGCCCATTCCGAGATCATCGGTATGCAGCCCGAGGCCAACTGGATCACTCGGGCGCCCTCGCTGCGGCGCAAGGCGATCCTCATGGCCAAGGTGCAGGACGAGGCGGGCCACGGCCTGTATCTCTACAGCGCCGCCGAGACGCTGGGCACCGGCCGTGACGAGCTGCTCGACAAGCTCCACGCGGGCCGTCAGCGATACTCCTCGATCTTCAACTACCCCACCCTGACCTGGGCGGACGTGGGCGCCATCGGCTGGCTCGTGGACGGCGCCGCGATCACCAACCAAGTCCCGCTCTGCCGCTGCTCCTACGGTCCGTACGCCCGGGCCATGGTCCGCATCTGCAAGGAGGAGTCCTTCCATCAGCGCCAGGGGTACGAGCTGCTGCTCGCCCTCAGTCGCGGCACCGAGGCCCAGCACGCGATGGCCCAGGACGCGGTGGACCGCTGGTGGTGGCCGTCCCTGATGATGTTCGGCCCTCCCGACGACGAGTCGGCGCACTCCGCCCAGTCGATGGCCTGGAAGATCAAGCGGCACTCCAACGACGAGCTGCGCCAGCGCTTCGTCGACATCTGCGTCCCCCAGGCCGAGTCACTCGGGCTGACCCTCCCCGACCCGGACCTCCGGTGGAACGAGGAGCGGGGCCACCACGACTTCGGTGCCATCGACTGGGACGAGTTCCACGAGGTCCTGCGAGGCAACGGCCCGTGCAACGACCAGCGCATCAACCAACGGCGGCGGGCTCACGAAGAAGGCGCCTGGGTGCGCGAGGCCGCCGCCGCGTACGCGGGGAAGCACAGCGAGGCACACCGGGAGGCACAGGCATGACCAGCGCTGATTGGCCACTGTGGGAGGTGTTCGTGCGCAGCAGGCGCGGGCTGTCGCACACCCACGCCGGCAGCCTGCACGCACCGGACGCGGAGATGGCCCTGCGCAACGCGCGCGACCTCTACACACGGCGTTCGGAGGGCGTGTCGATCTGGGTGGTGCCCTCCACCCACATCACCGCCTCCTCCCCGGACGAGAAGGACCCCTTCTTCGAACCGGCGGCCGACAAGCCCTACCGCCATCCGACCTTCTACGACATCCCGGAAGGGGTGCGGCACCTATGACCGGGGCCCCCGCAGCCGCCATCCCGCTGAGCGCCGCGCTGGCCCTCGGGGACGACGCCCTTGTGCTCTCCCACCGGCTGGGGGAGTGGGCCGGGCACGCACCCGTCCTGGAGGAGGAGGTCGCGCTCGCCAACATCGCGCTGGATCTGCTCGGCCAGGCCCGGACCCTGCTCTCGCTCGCCGGCGACGAGGACGAGCTGGCCTACCTCCGCGAAGAGCGCGCCTTCCGCAACGTCCAGCTGGTCGAGCAGCCCAACGGCGACTTCGCCCGCACCATCGCCCGCCAGCTGTACTTCGCCACCTACCAACAGCTGCTGTACGGGCAGTTGGCGGCCGGTGACGGCCCCTTCGCCCCGCTGGCGGCGAAGGCGGTCAAGGAGGTCGCCTACCACCGCGACCACGCCGAGCACTGGACACTGCGCCTCGGGGACGGCACCGAGGAGAGCCACCGGCGGATGCGCACCGGCCTCGATGATCTCTGGCGGTTCACGGGTGAGCTGTTCGAACCCGTCGACGGGCTCGACGTCGACTGGTCCGCCCTGCGCGACGATTGGCTGACCCTCGTCACCACCACCGTGGACCGGGCCACTCTGGCCCTGCCCACCGGTCCCCAGCTCGGCGCCTGGACGGCGGGTGCGGGCCGCCAGGGCATCCACACCGAGCCGTTCGGGCGGATGCTCGCCGAGATGCAGCATCTGCACCGCAGCCACCCGGGGGCGACATGGTGACCGCCCCGACCCACCCGACCCCGCTCGAAGAAGAGCTTCGCGCGCTGGCCGGTTCCGTCCCCGACCCGGAGCTGCCCGTCATCACGCTGGCCGAGCTGGGTGTCCTGCGCGGGCTGCACCTCGTCGGCCCCGGCCGAGTGGAGGTGGAGCTGACCCCCACCTACACCGGCTGCCCGGCCATCGAGGCCATGTCGGCGGACATCGAGCGGGTCCTGCACGACCACGGCATCCCCGAGGTGGAGGTCCGCACGGTCCTCTCCCCGCCCTGGACCACGGACGCGATCAGCGCCGAAGGCCGCCGCAAGCTGGAGGAGTTCGGGGTGGCACCCCCACGGCCCACAGCCGCCCGGGACCGCGCCGCCGGCCCGGTGCTCGTCCAGCTCGCCATCCGCTGCCCGCACTGCGGCTCCACCGACACCACACTGCTGAGCCGCTTCTCCTCCACCGCCTGCAAGGCTCTGCGCCGCTGCGAAGCGTGCCGCGAACCGTTCGACCACTTCAAGGAGTTGTAGATGGCAGCGGCCCGCCACGGCGCCTTCCACCCGCTGCGGGTGGCGGCCCTCGAACCCCTCACCGACGACGCCGTCGCCGTAACCTTTGCCGTGCCCCCCGAGCTGCGCCCGGTCTTCCGCTACACCCCCGGCCAGCACCTCGCCTTCCGTCGCACCGTGGACGGGGCCGAGATACGCCGCACCTACTCCATTTGCGGCCAGGTACCGGGCGCGGACGGGCCGGCGGCACTGAAAGTGGGGGTCCGGCTCGTGGACGGCGGCGCGTTCTCCACCTACGCGCTCAAGGAGCTGGCAGTCGGGGACACGGTGGAGGTGATGGCACCGGCCGGCCGGTTCGTGCTGGAGCCGCGCGCCGGGCACTTCGCCGCGATCGTCGGCGGCAGCGGCATCACCCCCGTGCTGAGCATGGTCTCGGCCCTGCTCGCCCGGGAGCCGGACGCCCGCTTCTGCCTGATCCGCAGCGACCGGACCGCCGCTTCCACGATGTTCCTGGAGGAGGTCGCCGACCTCAAGGACCGCCACCCCACGCGCTTCCAGCTCGTGCACGCCCTCTCCCGCGAGGAACAGCAGGCGGGGCTGCCGTCCGGGCGGCTGGACGAGGAGCGGCTGTCCCGGCTGCTCCCGGCGCTGCTCCCGGTGGACTCCGTCGACGGCTGGTTCCTGTGCGGCCCCTATGGGCTGGTGCGCGGCGCCGAGCGGGCGCTGCACGGGCTGGGCGTCGGCCGCGACCGCGTCCACCAGGAGATCTTCCATGTGGATGAGGAAGCGGACGTGGCGGGCGGGGAAGCGGGGCCCGGCATGGCGGCCGTGGCCGGGACGGCCCGGACGCCGGTCGGCACGGTGACCGCGAAACTGGACGGCCGCAGCGGCAGCTGGCCGGCCCGCGAGGGGGAGTCGCTGCTGGAGACGGTGCTGCGCAACCGCGCCGACGCCCCCTATGCCTGCAAGGGCGGAGTCTGCGGAACGTGCCGGGCGTTCCTGGTCACCGGCGAGGTGCGGATGGACCGGAACTTCGCGCTGGAGCCGGAGGAGCTGGCGGCGGGATATGTGCTGGCCTGCCAGTCGCATCCGGCCACCGAAGAGGTGGAGTTGGACTTCGACCGCTGACGACCGTTCCCAATTCCTGCAACCTGTTCTACCTTGACGCCTCATCAGGCAGGGCCCACCAGATGCGGCCCCGGCGGATGCGTCCCGGAATGCGACCCGGCAGCTGTGATCCAGGCAGGTGAGGCTCCGGGCACCATGGCCGAGCGCGTCTAAGGGGACCGGCGGCGTGCGGGAGGACCGGCAGTGGACTTCACCTTCACCGAGGAGCAGCAGGCCGCCGTCGAAGCGGCCCGGGGGGTCTTCGCGGGGGTCGCCCCCGACGGCGTGCCCAGCCCCGCGCTCGCCCGGGGCGCGGTGGCGGAGGACTTCGACCGGGCGCTGTGGCGCGGGCTCGCGGACGCCGATCTGCTGAGCCTGACCGTCGCCCCCGAGTACGGGGGCGCGGGGCTCGGGCCCATCGCCCTGTGTCTGGTGCTGCGTGAGGCGGCACGGGTACTGGCCCGGGTACCGCTGCTGGAGACGGGCGGGGCGGCCCTCGTCCTCGGACGGTACGGCGGCGCCGCGGCGGGCCGGTGGCTACCGTCGATCGGCCGTGGCGAGCTGGTCGTCACCGTGGCCGCCAACGGCCGTACCGGCCACGACGGGGCCGAACTGGCCGTCACCGCACGGCCGGAGGGCGCCCGCGAGCGCCGGTGGTCCCTCGACGGAGTACAGACGGCCGTGCCCTGGGCCCCGTGCGCCGACCGGATCCTCGTCCCCGCCCACACCGCCGAGGGCCGCATCCTCCTCGCCCTCGTCCCCCCGGACCGGCCCGGGGTGGCCCTCGCCCACCAGGTCTCCACCAACGGCGAGCGGTACGCACAGCTGCGTCTCGACGGTGTGCGGGTCGAGGGCGACGAGGTCATCACGGCCGAGGGCGCGTGGGAGTGGCTGCGCGGGGTGCTCACCACCGGCACCTGCGCCCTCGCGCTCGGCCTCGGCGAGGCGGTGTCCCGGATGACGGGCGAGTACACGGGGAAGCGGGAGCAGTTCGGCCACCCCCTCGCCACGTTCCAGGCGGTCGCCGTCCAGGCCGCCGACCGCTATATCGATCTGCGCGCGATGGAGGCCACCCTGTGGCAGGCGGCCTGGCGCATCGAGTCGGGTGCGGACACGGCGCTGCCGGTCGCGGCGGACATCGCCGTCGCGAAGGTCTGGGCCTCGGAAGGGGTCCGCCGGGTCGTGCAGACCGCGCAGCATCTGCACGGGGGCCTCGGCGCGGACACCGACTACCCCCTGCACCGCTACCACGCCTGGGCCAAGCAGCTGGAACTCTCCCTGGGCCCGGCCGCCGCCCATGAAGAGGCACTGGGCGACCTGCTGGCCACCCACCCCCTCGGGTGAGTGCGGGCGCGGGACGGGCTCGGGCGGCACCGGACCGCCGCCGGTGACGCCCGGGGCGCGATGCGGCTAGATGACGGTGCCGGGAGCGCCGTTGCCGTCCACGACCGGGTGGCCCGCGGCCTCCCAATGCTGCATACCGCCGTCGACGTTCACCGCGTCCAGACCCTGCTGGACGAGGTAGGTGGTGACCTGCGCGGAGCGCCCGCCGGAGCGGCAGATGACGTTGATCCGGCCACCGTCGGGGGCCTTCTCCGTCAGCTCGCCGAACCGGGCGACGAAGTCGCTCATCGGAATGTGCAGCGCGCCTTCCGCGTGCCCGGCCGCCCACTCGTCCTGCTCACGAACGTCCAGCAGAAAATCGTCGGACGAGAGCGCGTCGACGCCGACCGTGGGTACTCCAGAACCGAAATGCATGTCCCCGACGCTACCCGACCAGCGAGGCCAGGTAGGCCTCCCGTTCGGCGACCTGGGCGAGGAGCTGCTCGGCGATCTCCTCCAGCAACGCGTCCGGGTCGTCCGGCGCCATCTTGATCATCGCGCCGATCGCGGAGTCCTCCAGTTCACCGGCCACCGCCGACAGCAGCTCCTTGCGCCGGGCCAGCCATTCCAGCCGCGCGTACAGCTCCTCGCTGGGGCTCGGCAGGGGCTCCTCGGGCACCGGCCCGGCGGCCCACTCCGCCGCCAGCTCGGCCAGCAGCGTCGCGTCACCGTCCGCGTACGCGGCGTTGACCCGCACGATGAACGCCTCGCGCCGCTGGCGGTCCGGCTCGTCCCGCGCCAGATCCGGGTGCGCCTTGCGCACCAGTTCCCGGAACGCGCGCCGCGCCTCGTCGCTCGGGCGCACCCGCTTCGGCGGCCGCACGGGCTTCTCCGTGAGCATCGCCGTCGCCTCGGGGGAGAGCCCCTCGGAGTCCATCCAGCCGCCGAACAGCTCCTCCACACCCGGCATCGGCTGCACCAGCGCCCGTGCCTCCCGGGCCCGCCGCAGGTCCTCGGCGTCGCCGGTCCGGGCCGCGACGGCCTCCGCGATCCGCGCGTCCAGCTCGTCGAGCCGCGCGTACATCGGGCCGAGCCGCTGGTGGTGCAGCCGGGAGAAGTTCTCCACCTCCACCCGGAAGGTCTCCACCGCGATCTCGAACTCGATCAGTGCCTGTTCGGCCGACCGCACGGCCTGTTCCAGGCGCCGGGTGTCCGGCTGCTCGGTGGGCTGGATCTGCTCGGCTTCCGGATTCGTCACCCGCCCAGCCTACGAGTTCCCCCGTGCCCCGCGGGCCCCCACGTACCCCGACGCCCCGGCCGCCCCCACACTCCCGGCCGCCCCCGCCCCGGGCGGTCCGCGGGCTATATCCCCGTCTCGGCCGCCACCCGGCCGCCCCGTACCGCGGCCACCAGCTCCGCGTGATCCGCCTCCGTGCGGTCCGCGTACGCCACCGCGAAGCGTCCGACCGCCTCGTCCAGCTCGTCTCCCTTGCCGCAGTAGCCGGCGATCACCCGCGGATCGGCGCTGTGCGCGTGCGCCCGGGCGAGCAGCGCGCCCGTCATCCGCCCGTAGTCGTCCAGCTCGGCGGGGGCCAGCGCCGCGGGGTCGACGCTTCCCTTGCGGTTGCGGAACTGCCGCACCTGGTACGGCCGCCCGTCCACCGACGTCCAGCCGAGCAGCACATCGCTGACGACCTGCATCCGCCGCTGCCCCAGCACCACGCGCTGCCCCTCGTGGCGGGTCGTCGGCGCCATGAAGCCCGCCTTCGCCGCGTGGGGCAGCAGGGCCGAGGGGCGGGCCTCCTTCACCTGGAGCACCAGCGGCTCGCCCCGGTGGTCGAGCAGCAGCACCACGTACGAGCGCAGCCCCACGCTTCCCGTGCCCACCACGCGGAACGCCACGTCCTGCACCTCGTACCGCGCCAGCAGCGGGACGATGTCCTCCGGCAGTGTGCCGAGGTAGGCGCCGAGGGCCAGGGCGACCGGTGCCGCCTCGTCGTCCGGCACCCGCCGCAGCACCGGGGGCGCGTCCAGGAAGCGCAGACCGCCGTCCTCGGCGGGTTCGGTCGCCTTCGCCGCGAACCGCGCGCTCGTGTTCCGTCGGGCCTTCTCCGCGACCCGCTCCAGCGTGCCCAGCAGGTCCTTGGCGTCCGCGTGCGAGACGAGCCGTTCGTCGGCGATCGCGTTCCAGGCCTCTATCGCCGGCATCTTGGCCAGCAGGCGCATCGTGCGGCGGTAGGCGCCCACCGCGTCCCGGGCGGCGTCCCGGCAGACGTCCTCGTCCGCCCCGGCCTCCCGGCCCGCCAGCACCAGTGAGGCGGCGAGCCGCTTCACGTCCCACTCCCAGGGCGCGTGGAGGGTCTCGTCGAAGTCGTTCAGGTCGATGACGAGGCCGCCGCGGGCGTCGCCGTAGAGGCCGAAGTTCGCGGCGTGCGCGTCACCGCAGATCTGTGCGCCCACCCCCGTCACCGGGGTGCCCACCAGGTCGTACCCCATGAGTCCGGCCGAGCCGCGCAGGAAGGCGAAGGGGGAGGCCGCCATCCGGCCGGCCCGGATCGGGGTCAGCTCGGGCAGCCGTCCCGCGTTGGCCGCCTCGATCGTCTCCACCGCGCCGGGCCGTCCCGCACCGGCCTCCCACTCGGCGTGCGCGGAGCGCGGCACCCGCGCCCGCAGTGCCTTCCCGACGGCCTTCGGCGACGTTCCCGAAGCGGTGGAAGCGGCGGTCCGGCCGGCGCCCGTCCCGCCCCTCCCACCGGTCACCGATCGCGCGAACCCCGGTACGTGCGGCAGTCGCGTCATCGCGCGCCACCTCCCCCTCCACCCATGGCGCGGCATCGCGCGGCGTCAAGCGGCAAGCGTCAACTGCCCCGACGGTACAACGCGATGCCGACGTCAGCCGGTGCCCCGGCGTTCCTCCACAGGACACCCACCGGTGGTGTGCGGCGGGTCAGCTGAACTCGCGGGGGCACTCCGCGGGGTCCCCCAGATAGCGCCGGGCCCACCGGCCCAGCTCCGTGAGCGCGGGTTCCATCGCTTGGCCCGCCTCGGTCAGCCGGTACGAGACACGAAGCGGAGGACCTGATTCCACTTCCCGTACGAGCAGACCGGCCGCCGCCAGCTCGGTGAGACGGTCGGAGAGCATCCGCTCACTGATCCCCGGGATGGCCCGCCGCAGATCGGCGAAATGCGCGTGCCCCGGCAGCAGGGTGGCCACGATCAGCCCCGTCCAGCGCTTGCCGAACAGCTCGAAGACGCGCGCCATGCCCTCGTCCGCCTTCTTGCATGCCTGCTCGCTGTGGTCCGCCATGCCACCAGAGTACTGCGTTCCACTTAGGTGCTGCAGAAAAGTAAGCTGCTGTGCTAATACTAGTCACGTACGGAACTGCACTTCCGTGCGCCGCAGGCCCCAGGGCGACACAGCCCGTTGCCGGCCCCAGCCCGTTGTTTGGAGAACCCATGGCCACGCTGCTGCACCTCGACTCGTCCGCCCTCCCCCAGGGCTCCGCCTCCCGTGACGTGACCGCCGTCTTCCGCAAGACCTGGGAGGAGCAGCACCCGGAGGGCACGGTCGTCTACCGCGACCTCGCCGCCGACCCGCTGCCGCACATATCCGCCACCGCGCTCAGCGTGGGCTCCGTCGACCCGGCCGAGTTCACCGACGAGCAGCGCGCCGCCTACGACCTGCGCGTCGAGCTGGCGGAGGAGCTGGAGCGGGCGGACGCGGTGCTGATCGGCACCCCCATGTACAACTTCACGATCCCCTCCAGCCTCAAGGCGTGGCTGGACCAGGTGATCATCATGGGTCGCACGGCCGGCGAGAAGCCCTCCGCCGCCGGTACCCCGGTCACCGTCGTCGCCAGCCGTGGCGGCTCGTACGCGCCGGGCACCCCGCGTGAGTCCTTCGAGTTCGTGACGACCTACCTGGAGAAGGTGCTGACCGGCATGCTCGGCCTGGAGGTCGACTTCATCGTCCCCGAGCTGACCCTGGCCGCCACCGTGCCCGCGATGGCCGAGCTGGTCGGCAAGTCCGAGGCCTCCCGGGCCAAGGCCGACGAGGAGGCCGTCTCCAAGGCCAAGGCCCTGGTCGCCCGTCTCGCGGGCTGACGCCGCGCGTTCGAAGCGACTCCGAGCGCCTCGCGCGCTCCCCCTCGGGCCCGGACGCCTCGCGCCGGGCCCGTCGGCGTACCCGCCGCCGTGCCGCATGTCACTCCGACGCCCCGCGACGCGCGCGGCGCCTTCCACGTGCAGCAACGGCCACACCCGACCCCACCCGGCACCGGGCCGGTTCCGGACAACGAGAAACGGGCCCCTCCCGGTGATTCTCATCACCGGGAGAGACCCGTTCCCGCTCTGTGCGCGAGGGGGGAGTTGAACCCCCACGCCCTTTCGGGCACTGGAACCTGAATCCAGCGCGTCTGCCTATTCCGCCACCCGCGCATGGGTGCTGTCTGGGGCTCCGGCACTTTCTTCGGACTGTCCGCCCGGGTCTTGTGCGTTCGCCTTTCGACATGCAGAACATTAGCACGCTGTGGAGGGTGCCTTCACACCACTTCCCTGCCGCCCGGTCCGCCGGTCCGGCGGGGACCGCACCGGTTGCGGGACACTGGCTCACGGCCGCCTCTACGATCCCTAGTGGAGCGCACGGTGGGCCGCGGTGAAGGCGACACTCGTCACTCCTGACGCCGAAAGGGAACCAGCCGTTTTCCCGACGCGTGGATACGATCAGTAAGCAGTATCAGGAACGACACTGAGCATCAGGAACGTCACTGAGGGAAGGAGGTGCCCCGTGGGAGTACTGAAGCGCTTCGAGCAGCGTCTCGAGGGTCTCGTGAACGGCACCTTCGCCAAGGTGTTCAAGTCCGAGGTGCAGCCCGTCGAGATCGCGGGCGCACTCCAGCGCGAGTGCGACAACAACGCCACCATCTGGAACCGTGACCGGACCGTCGTCCCGAACGACTTCATCGTCGAGCTGAGCGCCCCGGACTTCGAGCGGCTCAGCCCGTACTCCGGTCAGCTCGGGGACGAGCTCTCCGGCATGGTCCGCGACTACGCCAAGCAGCAGCGGTACACCTTCATGGGGACCATCAAGGTCCACCTGGAGAAGGCCGACGACCTCGACACCGGGCTGTACCGGGTGCGCAGCCGCACCCTGGCCTCCAGCGAATCGCAGGATCCGCAGGGCCAGCAGCCCGCCGCGCCCCGTGGCGCGGCCGGTGGCGCGGTCACGCACGGCGCGGGCTATCCGGACCGGCCCGCGGGTCCGCCGCCGATGCCCGCGTCCCCGCCGCCCGGCGCTCCCGGCCGCCCCGCGCCCCGTGCGGGCGGCCCCGGGCCGGGCGCCGTCCCCGGCACCCAGACCCGCCGTTGGATCGAGATCAACGGCACCCGGCACCAGATCTCCCGGCCCACCCTCGTACTCGGCCGCAGCACCGAAGCGGACGTACGGATCGACGACCCCGGCGTATCGCGCCGGCACTGCGAAATCCGGGTAGGAACCCCCGCGACCATCCAGGACCTGGGTTCGACAAACGGCATCGTGGTGGACGGGCAGCACACCACGCGCGCTACGCTCCGCGACGGCTCGCGCGTCGTCGTGGGCAGCACCACCATCGTTTATCGGCAAGCCGAAGGGTGAAGCGGGGGCAATGTCAGAGCTGACCCTCACGGTCATGCGGTTGGGTTTCCTCGCCGTACTGTGGCTGTTCGTCATCGTGGCCGTACAGGTCATTCGCAGCGACCTGTTCGGCACGCGGGTCACGCAGCGCGGCTCACGCCGCGGTGGCCAGGACCGCCAGCCACAGCGTGCGCAGCAGACCGCGCCGCCGCAGCAGCGACAGCAGCAACAGTCCGGCGGTCGACGTGCGGAGCGCGGCCGACGCGGCGCTCCCACCAAGCTGGTGGTCTCCGAGGGCACCCTCACCGGGACCACGGTCGCCCTCCAGGGCCAGACCATCTCGCTGGGCCGCGCCCACGACTCGACGATCGTGCTGGACGACGACTACGCCTCCAGCCGGCATGCCAGGATCTACCCCGACCGCGACGGCCAGTGGATCGTCGAGGACCTGGGGTCCACCAACGGCACCTATCTCGACCGGACCCGGCTGACCACCCCGACCCCGATCCCGCTCGGCGCGCCGATCCGCATCGGCAAGACCGTCATCGAGCTGCGGAAGTAGTAGGACCATGACGACCGGAGGGTGGGCACCGTGCGGATGTACCCGGAGCCGTCGGGCGAGGTGCGCATGAGTCTGTCACTGCGCTTCGCCGCCGGATCTCACAAGGGGATGATCCGGGAGGGCAACGAGGACTCCGGTTACGCCGGCCCCCGGCTGCTCGCCATCGCCGACGGCATGGGCGGCCAGGCCGCGGGCGAGGTCGCCAGCTCCGAGGTGATCTCCAACCTCGTGACGCTGGACGACGACGTCCCCGGCTCGGACATCCTCACCTCCCTCGGCACCGCGGTGCAGCGCGCGAACGACCAGCTGCGCGCCATGGTCGAGGAGGATCCGCAGCTCGAGGGCATGGGCACCACCCTGACCGCGCTGCTGTGGACCGGTCAGCGGCTCGGTCTCGTGCACGTCGGCGACTCGCGCGCCTACCTGCTGCGCGACGGGGTGCTCACCCAGATCACCCAGGACCACACCTGGGTGCAGCGGCTCGTCGACGAGGGCCGGATCACCGAGGAAGAGGCCACCACCCACCCGCAGCGCTCCCTGCTGATGCGCGCGCTGGGCAGCGGTGACCACGTGGAGCCCGATCTGTCGATCCGCGAGGTCCGGGCGGGCGACCGCTACCTCATCTGCTCCGACGGGCTCTCCGGCGTCGTCAGCCATCAGACGATGGAGGAGACGCTCGCCAGCTACCAGGGCCCGCACGAGACCATCCAGGACCTGATCCAGCTCGCCCTGCGCGGCGGCGGCCCCGACAACATCACCTGCATCGTCGCGGACGTGCTGGAGATCGACGGCGGCGACACCCTCACCGCGCAGCTCAACGACACCCCCGTGATCGTGGGCGCGGTCGCCGAGAACCAGCTCCAGCTGGGCGACGACGGCGCCATGCAGACCCCGGCCGGCCGCGCCGCCGAGCTGGGCCGCGCCAACCGGCCCGTGCCACCGCAGGGCCCCGGCGCGGCCGGCGGCGGCTTCGGCCCGCCCGGCAGCGGCGAGCCGGCCATAGGCGGCACGCCGGACGGTTCCTTCGGATCGTTCTCCGACGAGGACTTCGTCAAGCCGCCCCGCGGTGGCAAGTGGCTCAAGCGGTCGCTCATCATCGCCGTCGTGCTCGGCGTCGTGGGCGGCGGTCTCTACGCCGGCTACCAATGGACCCAGACGCAGTACTACGTGGGCGCCAAGGACAACGACCACGTGGCCGTCTACCAGGGCATCAACCAGGACCTGGCGTGGGTGGGCCTCAGCAAGATCTACGAGGACCACCGCGAGATCGAACTCAAGTACCTCCCCGTGGACCAGCGCACCCGTGTCGAGGACACGATCGCGGTCGGCAGCCTCGGCCAGGCCCGGCAGAAGGTCAAGGACCTCGGCACGCTCGCCGGCGCCTGCAAGAAGGCCGACGAGCGGCGCAAGGCCGAGCAGCAGCAGCGGGAGACCGAGAAGCAGAACGGCGACAAGACCGGCGGCAAGCCGGGTGCCGCCCAGGACGACCCGAAGGACCCCAAGCCCGGCGACCGGACGAACGTCCAGGCCACCCCGGTCCCCTCCCCGGGTCCCACCCTCAGCGAGGAAGAGCAGAAGTTGGTCCCGCAGTGCAGCAGCGCTCAGCAGTAAAGCCGTAGGGGGCCATCAAAGCCATGCCATCAATGCCATCCATGCCATCCATGTCGTCGAGCACCACCAACACGACGACGATCAGCACCCAGGGCCCGCCGAGCCGGCGCAACACCGAGCTGGCGCTGCTCGCCTTCTCGGTGCTCATCCCGTGCTTCGCGTACGCCAACGTCGGTCTCGCCCTCGACGGCGAGATGCCCTCCGGCATGCTCGGCTACGGCCTCGGCCTCGGCCTGCTGGCCGGTGTCGGCCACGTGGTGGTGCGCAAGTTCGCCCGCTACGCCGATCCGCTGCTGCTGCCGCTGGCCACCCTCCTCAACGGGATCGGGCTGGTCATCATCTGGCGGCTCGACCAGGCGCCACGGCTGATGGCGAAGAAGTTCTTCCACCCCAGCGCGCCCAACCAGCTGCTGTTCTCGGCGCTCGGCATCGCTCTCTTCGTGGCAGTCCTGATCTTCCTCAAGGACCACCGCATCCTCCAGCGCTACACCTATATCTCCATGGTCGTGGCGCTGATCCTGCTCGTCGCGCCGATGTTCTTCCCCGCGAAGTTCGGTGCGCGCATCTGGATCACGATCCCGGGTCTGGGCTCGCTGCAGCCCGGTGAGTTCGCGAAGATCATCCTGGCGATCTTCTTCGCGGGCTATCTCATGGTGAAACGTGACGCCCTGGCCCTGGCCAGCCGCCGTTTCATGGGGCTCTATCTGCCGCGCGGCCGGGACCTCGGTCCCATCCTGGTCGTCTGGGCGGTCAGCATCCTCATCCTCGTCTTCGAGACCGACCTCGGCACCTCGCTGCTGTTCTTCGGCATGTTCGTCGTGATGCTCTACGTCGCGACCGAGCGCACCAGCTGGATCGTCTTCGGTCTGCTGATGTCGGCGGGCGGCGCGGTCTTCGTGAACACCTTCGAACCGCACGTCCAGCAGCGCGTCGACGCCTGGCTGCACCCGTTCGACGCGTTCAAGGACGGCTCCTCCGACCAGATCGCCCAGGCGCTGATGGCCTTCGGCTCCGGTGGCGTCTTCGGCACCGGCTGGGGCCAGGGCCACTCCGACCTCATCGGCTTCGCCGCCAACTCCGACTTCATCCTCGCCACCGTCGGCGAGGAGCTGGGGCTGGCGGGCGTCATGGCGATACTGCTGATCTACGGGCTGATCGTGGAGCGCGGTCTGCGCACCGCCCTGGCCGCCCGTGACCCGTTCGGCAAGCTGCTGGCCTGCGGGCTGTCCGCCGCCTTCGGCATCCAGGTCTTCGTCGTCGCCGGCGGCGTCATGGGCCTGATCCCGCTGACCGGTATGACCATGCCGTTCATGGCGCAGGGTGGTTCGTCCGTCCTCGCCAACTGGGCCCTCGTCGCCATCCTCGTCAAGATCAGCGACACCGCGCGCCGCCCGGCCCCGGCGCCCGCACCGTCCCCCGACGCCGAGATGACCCAGGTGGTCCGCCCGTGAACAAGCCCGTGCGCCGGATCGCGATCTTCTGTGGCCTTCTCGTCCTCGCCCTGATGATGCGCGACAACTGGATCCAGTTCGTCCAGGCCGAGGAACTCAAGACCCACGAGAACAACCGCCGGGTCCTGATCGCCCGCTACAGCCAGCCGCGCGGCAACATCATCGTCGACGGGCAGGCGATCACCGGGTCCAAGGAGACCGACAACACCGACTTCAAGTACAAGCGCACGTACAAGGACGGCGAGATGTGGGCCCCGGTCACGGGCTACGCCTCGCAGGTCTACGGCGCGAACCAGCTCGAGAAGCTCGACGACCCGGTGCTGACCGGCGACGACGACCGGCTGTTCTTCAACCGCACGGTCGACATGATCACCGGCAAGGGCAAGAAGGGCGGTGACGTGATCACCACCCTGAACGCCAAGGCCCAGGAGGCCGCCTTCAAGGGCCTGGGCGACAAGCGCGGTGCCGTCGCCGCGCTCGACCCGCGCACCGGCAAGATCCTCGCCCTCGCCTCCACGCCCTCGTACGACCCCTCGCGCGTCGCGGGCAGCAGCGACGAGAAGGCGTGGAAGGAGCTGACGAGCGACAAGAACCAGCCGATGCTGAACCGGGCGCTCAAGCAGACCTACCCGCCGGGCTCGACCTTCAAGGTCGTCACGGCCGCGGCCGCGCTGCAGAACGGGCTGTACAAGGACGTCGACTCCAAGACCGACTCGCCGCTGCCCTGGACCCTGCCGGACACCCGGGTGCAGCTGCAGAACGAGGGCTCGATCCCCTGCAAGGACGCCTCGCTGCGGGTCGCCCTCCAGTACTCCTGCAACACGGTCTTCGGCAAGGTCAGCTCCGACCTGGGCAACAAGAAGATGATGGAGCAGGCGGAGAAGTTCGGCTTCAACAACCCGAAGCTCGACACGCCCGTCCGCGCGGCCGAAAGCGTCTACCCCAAGGACAACCGCCCGCAGAACGCCATGGCGGGCATCGGCCAGGCCTCCAACCGCGCCACGCCGCTGCAGATGGCCATGGTCGCCGCCGCGGTCGCCAACAACGGCAAGCTCATGGAGCCGTACATGGTCGACAAGCTGCGCGCCCCGAACCTCAATGTGATCGAGACCCACACGCCGAAGCAGCTGGACCAGCCGCTCAGCTCGGAGAACGCGCAGAAGCTCCAGTCGATCATGGAGACCGTGGTCGAGAAGGGCACCGGAACCAACGCCCAGATCGACGGCGTCACGGTCGGCGGCAAGACCGGTACCGCCCAGCACGGTGTCGACAACAGCGGCAACCCCTACGCCTGGTTCATCTCCTACGCCAAGGGGGAGAACGGCTCGCCGGTCGCCGTCGCCGTCGTCATCGAGGGCTCGGAGACCACCCGTGACGACATCGCGGGCGGCAAGCTCGCCGCGCCGGTCGCGAAGAGCGTCATGGAGGCGGTACTCAAGACGGCGAAGTGACACCGCTCACCTCCGCAGCCGTCCGGCCCCCGCGACGGTACCGGTCGTATATCAGGTGACGGTGGCGCCAAAGAGGCGCACGGTGCTCCGGGTACGGTATGCCCGGACAGCACACCGCCGGACCCACGCCGGTGCGGTCAGGAAAACGGAAGGGCTGGAGCTATGGAAGAGCCGCGTCGCCTCGGCGGCCGGTACGAGCTGGGCTCGGTGCTCGGCCGTGGTGGCATGGCCGAGGTCTATCTCGCCCACGACACCCGGCTCGGCCGCACCGTCGCCGTGAAGACGCTCCGGGTGGATCTCGCCCGGGATCCGTCGTTCCAGGCCCGGTTCCGCCGTGAGGCCCAGTCGGCCGCCTCGCTCAACCACCCGTCGATCGTCGCCGTCTACGACACCGGCGAGGACTACGTCGACGGGGTCTCGATCCCGTACATCGTCATGGAGTACGTGGACGGGTCCACGCTGCGCGAGCTGCTGCACTCCGGCCGGAAGCTGCTGCCCGAGCGCTCGCTGGAGATGACCATCGGCGTCCTCCAGGCGCTGGAGTACTCCCACCGCGCCGGCATCGTCCACCGCGACATCAAGCCGGCGAACGTCATGCTGACGCGCACCGGCCAGGTCAAGGTCATGGACTTCGGCATCGCCCGGGCGATGGGCGACTCGGGCATGACCATGACGCAGACCGCGGCCGTCATCGGCACCGCCCAGTACCTCTCCCCCGAACAGGCCAAGGGCGAGCAGGTCGACGCGCGGTCCGACCTGTACTCCACCGGCTGTCTGCTGTACGAACTGCTGACGGTGCGGCCCCCGTTCGTCGGCGACTCGCCCGTGGCGGTCGCCTACCAGCACGTACGGGAAGAGCCGAACCCGCCGAGCACCCACGACCCCGAGATCACGCCCGAGATGGACGCCATCGTCCTCAAGGCGCTGACGAAGGACCCGGACTACCGCTACCAGTCGGCCGACGAGATGCGCGCCGACATCGAGGCGGCCCTCGACGGCCAGCCCGTGGCGGCCACGGCCTCGATGGCCGCGGGCGGCTACGGCGCCCCCGGCGGCTACGGCGAGGACCAGCCGACCACGATGCTCCGCCCGCAGGACCCGGCGGGGCAGACCTCCATGCTGCCGCCCGTGCGCGACGACGACGGCGGGTACGGCTACGACGACCGCGACGGCCGGCGCGGTGGTGGCAAGAAGAGCAACCTCTCGACGATCCTGCTGGTCGTCGCGGGTGTGCTGGTGCTCGTCGGGGCGATCTTCATCGGCAAGTCGCTCTTCGGCGGCGGCAACAACGACAAGGTGACGGTCCCGTCGCTGACCGGCGAGACGCTGACCTCCGCCCAGAAGATGGGGGAGAACGGCGACTTCAAGGTCGTCCAGGACGGCGAGACGTTCTGCGACCAGGACAAGGGCAAGGTCTGCGACCAGAACCCCAAGGCCAACGCCAAGGTGGACCGTGGGGCCGAGGTCAAGGTCGTGCTGTCCAAGGGCGCGGAAAAGGTCGCCGTCCCCGACGTCCTGGGTTCCAAGTTCGAAGAGGCCGAGGCGACCCTCAAGGCCAAGGGCTTCACGGTCCGTCAGAAGCAGGTGGAGTCCGACCGGACCGCCGGCGTCGTGATCGACCAGGACCCCAAGGGCAGCACCAAGGCCGCCAAGGGCACGGAGATCACCCTCTCCGTCGCCTCGACCCCGGCGTCCAAGACCGT
Organism: Streptomyces sp. NPDC042259; assembly: GCF_055582085.1. Classification (NCBI taxonomy): domain Bacteria; kingdom Bacillati; phylum Actinomycetota; class Actinomycetes; order Kitasatosporales; family Streptomycetaceae; genus Streptomyces; species Streptomyces sp. NPDC042259. The sequence goes on from NZ_JBVJDW010000007.1 coordinate 217,633, forward strand.
CCCGTCCGTGGTCGGCCAGTCCTTCGACGCCGCGAAGAAGCAGCTCACCGACCTCGGCTTCAAGGTCGATAAGGACGAGGAGGAGTCGGACCAGCCGCCCGGCAACGTCGTCCGGCAGAGCCCCGACGGCAACACCACGGCGCAGCCGAACTCCACGGTCACGCTCTTCGTCGCCAAGGCGGGCCAGAAGATCAGCGTGCCGGGTGTGGTCGGCCAGAAGCTCAAGGACGCCAAGAAGACGCTGACGGACGCGGGACTGAAGGTCGGCAACATCACCGGGCCGCAGGACGACAACGCCCTGGTGATGGTCTCCGACCCGGTGGGCGGCACCCAGGTGCCGAAGGACACGCCGGTCAACATCACCACCATCGGCGGCGGCCCCGTCGACACCGGCACCCCCACCAACCCCGCCCCCGGCACCACCGGCGGTGACACCGGAGGCGGCCTCTTCGGCGGCCCCTTCGGCCGGCGTCACTGAGGCCTGCGGCCGCCTGAGGCGGCTGAGCGCCCTGCCGGGCGCGTCCTCAATCGCCGGACGGGCTTGAATGGGCTGAGGTCAGCCACATCAAGCCCGTCCGGCGATTACGGGCCGCAGTGCCCGCCCACATGATCCGCCGGACAGGCCCTAGCGCAGTTCCTTCGGCCGGGTGCGCGCGCTGTCGACCTTCTCGGTGCGCTCCAGCTGTGCCCAGACGACATAGCGGTAGTCGGAGGTGTAGACGGGCGTGCAGGTCGTCAGGGTGAGGAAGCGGCCGGGCTTCTTCGCGCCGGACTCCTTCGGCAGCGGGTCCAGGACCTCGACGTTGTACTTCGAGGTCTCCCGCAGCTCGGAGTAGACCTTGTAGACGTACCAGGTGTCGCGGGTCTCGAAGACGACCGGGTCACCGACCTTGACCTTGTGGATGTTGTGGAACTTCGCGCCGTGCCCGTCCCGGTGGGCGGCCAGCGTGAAGTTGCCCTTCGCGTCCCACGGCATCGCGGACTTCACCGGCGCGCGGTAGAAGCCGGCCACGCCCTCGTTGAGGACCTTGCTTCCGGTGCCGCTCTTGACGAGCACCTCGCCGTTCTTCATCGACGGCACGTGCAGGAAGCCGATGCCGTCCTTGGTGTCCAGGGCGCCCGGGCCCTTGGCCCAGCTCTCGCGGACGTGGTCGCCCTGCTTCGCCGACTCCCGGTCGGCCAGCACGTTCGTCCACCAGAGGGAGTAGACGACGAACAGGGCCATCAGGACGCCGGCCGTGATCAGCAGTTCACCGAAGAGGCTGACGGCGGCGGCGATCTTCCCTCGTGGGCGGGCCGGGCGCCGGGGCCCGTCGTCGTCGATCCGTGCCACCGCGTCGTACCCCGATTCGCTCTGCTGTCTCACCCGACGAGCGCGTCCGGCTTTCCCTTGCTCCGGGGCCGCTCGTCGACCATCTTGCCCCAGACGATCATTCGATACGTACTGGTGAATTCCGGAGTGCAGGTGGTGAGAGTGAGGTACCGGCCCGGCTTGCCGAAGCCCGAACCCACCGGCACAGGGGCGATGACCCCGACGTTCGCCGGCGACGTCTGATCCAGACGGCTTGTCATCTCATACGTGTAGAAGGTGCTGCTGGTCTCCACGACGATCTTGTCGCCGGGGCGCAGCCGGTTGACGTAGCGGAACGGCTCGCCGTGGGTGTTGCGGTGACCGGCGAGCGAGAAGTTGCCCCGCGCGTCCCAGGGCATCGCGGTCTTGAGGGGGCCCTCGGCGTAATGCCCGACCATGCCCCGGTCCAGCACCTTGTGCTTGCCGATGCCCTCGGCGATGGGGGCCTTCACGTCCAGCTTCGGAATGTAGAGGATCGCGAAGCCCTGGCCCGGCGAGAACGCCCCGGCGGCCCGGTCCGCACCGCCGTTCTCTTCCCAGGCGTGCTGGAGACTCTTCGCGGTGCCGCCCGCCTGACGCTGGGCGATGACGTTCGTCCACCACAGCTGGTAGGCGACGAACAGCAGCATCAGCACGCCCACGGTGATGAACAGCTCGCCCGTCAGCCGCGCCGCGATCACCCCGGCGCTGTCCCTGCGCGCCCGCTGCGCCCGCCGGGCCGCTCTGCGCCGCTCCGCGCGCCCCCCGGTGGCCGGCCCCGTGGTCGGCTCCCGGACCCGGCGCAGGGTCATCGTCGCGTGGTCTTCGGGGGGCAGTGGCTGGGACACCACCCGTACGGGGCCCTGCGCGCCCGCTACGGGCCCCGTGGGGCCAACAGGGGCCTCCGGGGACCAGGAGGGCTCCTGGTGCTGTTGTGGCGTCAGCCACGGGCTCTGCTCAGGGCCTTGCGGCATCTGCCACGGGTCCCGCTCGGGGCCTTGCGACGTGTGCCACGGGCTCTGCCCGGAGCCTGGTGGCGACTGCCACGGGTCCCGCTCGGGATGGAGCGAGGTCACGCCCCGGCCTTGCCCACCACCGGGGCGAGCCCCGCCGAGCGGTCCACCGCCCCCGCGTCACCGCAGGCGACCAGCCAGTTGGCGAGCATCCGGTGCCCCCACTCGGTGAGCACCGACTCCGGGTGGAACTGCACCCCTTCGACCGCCAGCTCGCGGTGCCGGAGCCCCATCGCCACGCCGCTCTCGGTCCAGGCGGTGATCTCCAGCTCGTCCGGCCAGGTCTCCCGCTCGACCGCGAGGGAGTGATAGCGGGTGGCGGTGAACGGCGACGGCAGCCCACGGAAGACGCCCGTGCCCTCGTGGGTCACCAGGGAGGTCTTGCCGTGCAGCAGCTCGGGCGCCCGCCCGACCACCCCGCCGTACGCGACCGCCATCGACTGCATCCCCAGGCACACCCCGAACACCGGCACCCCGGTCCCCGCGCAGTGCCGCACCATGTCGATGCAGACGCCCGCCTGCTCCGGCGCGCCCGGGCCGGGGGACAGCAGCACCCCGTCGAAACCCTCCTGGGCGTGGCGCGGCTCGACCTCGTCGTTGCGCAGCACCTCGCACTCGGCGCCCAGTTGGTAGAGGTACTGGACGAGGTTGAAGACGAAGCTGTCGTAGTTGTCCACGACGAGGATGCGCGCGCTCATCGGTTCACCGCCATTCCGTTGTCGACCGTCACATCGTTGAACGGCAGCAGCGGTTCCGCCCAGGGGAAGACGTACTGGAAGAGGACGTACACGATCGCCAGCACGAGCAGCAGCGAGATCAGCGCCCGCACCCATGCGTTGCCCGGCAGATGACGCCAGATCCAGACGTACATGCTGTCCCTACTCGCCGATGACGTAGTCGATTGCAGCACCAGGGTAAAGGGCGGCACCGTCGGAGGGTGGTCAGCCGGACAAAGCCGCCGGCCGGCCGCCGGTGACGGGCGAGGTGGCGTCCAAGTGCGCCCAGACGATCAGCCGGTGGCTGTGTCCCCACTCGGGGTCGCAGGTGGTGAGGGTCAGATAGCGGCCCGGTCCGCGGTAGCCGGCCTTCGCGGGGACCGGGTCGAGGACACCGAGGTCGTCGGGGCGGGTCCGGTACGGGCGGCGGTCGACGCGGTAGGTGAACCAGGTGGTGCCGTCCGTCAGGACCACCGCGTCGCCGGGGCGCAACCGGGGGACGTCCTTGAAGGGGTCGCCGTGGGTGCGGCGGTGGCCGGCGACGGCGAAGTTTCCCGCCGCGCCGAGGCGCGCGGTGCGCTCGTAGTGCCCGAGGCCCTTCTTGAGCAGCTCGGGCCCGGTGCCCTCCAGGACGGGCTTGGCCCAGTCGGCGCCGAAGCGCGGGATGTACATGACGGCGAAGGAGGCACCGGGCGGACGGGCCCGCGCCGGGGGCGGCGGCGCTCCGGCGGTCGTTCCGGCCGTCGTTCCGCCAGTCATTCCGGCCGTCGTCTCACCGGTCGCGTGCCCGGCGACCGGTCCCGTCGACCACTCGTCCTGGAGCCGGCCGATCTCGTCTTCCATGGCGCTGTCGGCGCGCACCCCGGTCCAGTACAGGACGTAGACGACGAACAGGACGATCAGCGTGCCGACGGTGACGCACAGCTCGCTGAACGTCCGGACGACCAGTCGCGCTCGCACCGGCCGGCCCCCTCCCGGGTCACCCCATGGGCTTCGCGTAGTGGAGATCCACTGTGCCCGAGTAACCGGGAAGAGTCACCGCGTCGTGCTGGTCGACTTTCCAGCCGAGCCCGTAGGCGGTGACGTACTGGAGGTAGTTCTGGATCGTGGGGGAGGTGTCGAGGGCCTTGCGCAGCAGACCGCGGTCGCCGACGGCCGTCACCTTGTACGGCGGGGAGTAGACGCGGCCCTGGAGGATGAGGGTGTTGCCGACGCAGCGGACCGCGCTGGTGGAGATCAGCCGCTGGTCCATGACCTCGATGCCCTTGGCGCCGCCGCGCCACAGGGCGTTGACGACGGCCTGCAGGTCCTGCTGATGGATCACCAGGTCGTTGGGCTGCGGCTGGGGGATGCCGGGGATCCGGGCGGTGGCGTTGGGCGGCGCGTCGGTGAGGGTGACCGTCAGGCCCGTGCCGCTGAGCTTGGTGGTCCCGGCGGATCGCTCCAGGGCGGTGAGTCTCTTGTCCTGGGCGGCGGTGTTGCCGTTGTCGCGCCGGGCGAGCGCGTCCACCTTGGAGCGCATGCCCGCGGCGCTCTCGTCGAGATCGGCGTTCTTGCGGCTGCGTTCCTGGATGAGGTCGGAGAGCCGCAGCATCGAGTCGTCGGTGCGGATGTCCGTCCCGCGGGCCGTGTTGAAGCTCGTGAAGAAGAGCAGACCGGCCAACGCGAAGACTCCGGCGGTCAGCAGCCGCACCGGGCGGAATCGCCGGGAAGGCGTGCTGGTGGAGTCCGCAGAATTACTCAACGTACCCTTATCCTCTCCGACGCCGCGGAAGCACTACGCTAACGGACGCCCGGGGGAACGAAGAGCTCCCGTCGCTCCCGCCCCGGCAGCCAGCCTTGTATCCCCCGCGCGGTTACGCAGCGCATCGACAGGAGAGTTCCTCGTGCCGAAGTCACGGATCCGCAAGAAGGACGACTTCACTCCACCGCCGGTGAAGACACAGAATCTGAAGCTGGGCCCCACCGGACGCGGCTGGGTGGCCCCGCTGATGCTGGCCATGTTCCTGATCGGGCTGGCCTGGATCGTGCTCTTCTACGTGACGAGCGGTGACATGCCGGTGGAGTCGCTGCGCAACTGGAACATCGTGGTGGGCTTCGGCTTCATCGCGGCGGGGTTCGTGGTCTCCACGCAGTGGAAGTAGCGGCGGGCTCGGCCCCCGGAGAAGGCTCCGACATGACGGGCGCGAGCACCCTCGCACAAGCCCTCCCCTGAGCCTTCCAGCGAGTTATCCACACCCTCGTCCACAGTGGGGAAAAACTCAGAAGATCTGTGGATAACTTCCTCGGCGTTGACGCCGGTGTGACTGATCGCGAGCGCTGCGTATCACCGTCACACCGGCGTTTTGCTGGGGAAACGCGGTTCGGCGCCGCCAGGAACACGCGTTCCCCACATCGTGCACACGATCCGACGCTCGCTGTGGACAACCGGCGCTCATCTGTGCCGCCGGGCCCCGTCCACGGGTGAGCGGCCTCGCTCAGGCCGCGAGCTGGAGCGTCCGCACGGCCACCACCGCGACGATCACCAGCAGCGCCGCGCCGCAGGTCGCGTACTGCACCACCGCCCGTTTCCGGCGGGGGGCGTGCACCAGGCCGAAGGCCACCGCCGTGCCCACCACCAGACCGCCGACGTGCGCCTCCCAGGAGATGTTCGACCAGGTGAAGGTGAAGATCAGGTTGAGCACCAGCAGCGCGATGACCGGGCGCATGTCGTAGTTCATGCGCCGCAGCAGCACGGCGGTCGCACCCAGCAGCCCGAAGATCGCACCGGAGGCACCGAGCGACGGCTGGTTCGGCGCGGCGACGAGGTAGGCCAGCGCGCTGCCGCCCAGACCGGACAGCACGTACAGCGCCAGATAGCGGGCCCGGCCGAGCGCGGCCTCCAGCGGCGGGCCGAGGAACCACAGCGACAGCATGTTGAAGGCGATGTGCATCGGCTCCTGATGCAGGAACGTCGCGGTCAGCAGGCGGTACCACTGCCCCTCGGCGACGCCTTCCAACGGGGTGAAGGGCGTGAGCGCCGCCCGCCCGAAGAGCTCCAGGTCGTCGACGACGCGGTCACCGACGCCCAGCACCACCAGCCACAGGGCGACGTTCAGCCCCAGCAGGACCTTGGTCACCAGACGCGGATCCGCGACGTGCGTGCCCCCGGCGATCGTGCGCGGCGCCTGCGCCCCCGGGTGATGTCCGGTGCCCGAACCGCCCGCCACACACTCCGGGCACTGGAACCCGACCGAGGCGCTGACCATGCAGTCCGGGCAGATCGGCCGCTCACAGCGGACGCAACGGATGCCGGTCGCCCGGTCCGGATGCCGGAAACAACCGACAACCTGGTCGTTCATGCTCTCCCCTTGTCCCGGTCGGCGGACCGGTATGCGAGACACGGCCCCGCCCGTCATACGGACGAGCGGGACCGGGGGTTCCCCTCGAGAAAGAACCGCCGGAGGGCTAGCGCGTCTCGATGACGACCGACTCGATCACGACATCGTTCACCGGACGGTCCGTGCGCGGGTTCGTCTGCGCGGTGGCGATCGCGTCCACCACCTTCTTGCTGGCGTCCGAGACGACCTCGCCGAAGATCGTGTGCTTGCCGGTCAGCCACGTGGTGGGCGAGACGGTGATGAAGAACTGCGAGCCGTTCGTGCCCGGGCCGGCGTTGGCCATGGCCAGCAGGTACGGCTTGGTGAAGGCCAGGTCCGGGTGGAACTCGTCCGCGAACTTGTAGCCGGGGCCACCCGTGCCGTTGCCCAGCGGGTCGCCGCCCTGGATCATGAAGCCCTCGATGACCCGGTGGAAGACGGTGCCGTCGTACAGCTTGTCCGTGGTCTTCTGACCCGTCTCGGGGTTCACCCACTCGCGCTCGCCCCGGGCGAGTTCGACGAAGTTCTTGACCGTCTTCGGGGCGTGGTCCGGCAGGAGCCGGATCTCGATGTCCCCGCTGTTGGTCTTCAGGGTGGCGTAGAGCTGCTCGGCCACGATCTACCTTCCATAGTCTTCACTGACAGCCACCGATCCTCGCACGGACGGGATCGTGGCGAGTAGCCATCAAACCCCCGCGCGCGGCGCCGAAAGATGGCATGGTCGAACGGGGCTCTCCATGACCCGAATGCCCGCTCTCACATGCCGGACCACACAGCGCCAGGCATGATTTTCCACTGGGTGGAAAGGTGGAAAACCGTACGCCACCGAGGAGGAGGTTCTCGTGACCCGCAAGGACAGCGTGCTCGCCGCGACCAGCACGGCGAAGGACAGCGTGCGGCACGCCGCGGAGGTGGTGGCGCCCTACGCCGGTACGGCCAAGGACGCGGCCGTGCACTTCGCGCACGAAGCTCGTGCCCAGCTCGCGCCGAAGATGGAGGCCGCCGCCCGGCAGGCCCGGATCAGCGCCGGCGAGCAGTACCACGCCCACCTGGCACCGCGGCTCGAACAGGCCCGCGGCTCCCTCCCGCCGAAGATGGACCAGGCCGCCACGCGCGCCCGCGCCGTCGCCGAACCGGTCCGGGACGAGGCGGTCGCCCGGGGCGCGGCCACCCTCGCCGTGCTGCGCGGCCAGGTGTCGGCGGCCGATGTCGAGCGGCTCGTGAAGCGGCGCGACCGGCGCTGCCGGATGGGCCGGGCGGCCAAGCGGATGGCGGTGTTCGGGCTGCTCGCGGGCGGCGCGTACGCCGTATGGAAGTGGTGGGACAAGCAGGCCAACCCCGATTGGCTGGTCGAGCCCCCGGCCCCCACCGAGATCGCCGACCGGGCTCCGCTGAGTTCGGTCGACGGCAGCGGCACGGCCCTGGACCCCGAGGTACAGGCCAAGCAGGCGGAGGCCGAAGCCGGCGACGACCCGGCCGACAAGCCCAAAGACCAGCACTGACCAGCGAAAACGACGCGGGAATAGCGCCGGAGCGCTGAAAAGCCGCGAGGCGGAAGACCCTCAGGTCTTCCGCCTCGCGGCTTGTGGTTGTGGAGCCTAGGAGAGTCGAACTCCTGACATCCGCCATGCAAAGACGGCGCTCTACCAACTGAGCTAAGGCCCCTTCGCCGATCAGGATACCCGGTACCGGCGGTCTTTCCCGACCGGGTATCGCCGGGGCCTACCGCTCTCCGTAGGATGCACCGCAAGATTCGCGGCAGCGAAGCGAAGGGGAGAGCGAGATGGACGCAGCACAGCAGGAAGCCACCGCCCGGGCACGGGAGCTACAGCGCAGCTGGTACGGGGAGCCCTTGGGGGCGCTCTTCCGCCGTCTCATCGACGATCTCGGCCTGAACCAGGCCCGTCTCGCCTCCGTCCTCGGTCTGTCCGCGCCCATGCTCTCGCAGCTGATGAGCGGTCAGCGGGCGAAGATCGGCAACCCGGCGGTGGTCCAGCGGGTGCAGGCGCTGCAGGAGCTCTCCAGCCAGGTCGCCGACGGCAGCGTGAGCGCCGCCGAGGCCGCGGAGCGCATGGAGGAGGTCAAGAAGACCTCCGGGGGTTCGGTGCTCAACTCCACCCAGACGACGGCCAGCAGCGGTGCGCCGACCGTCCGCCGGGTGGTCCGCGAGATCCAGTCGCTGCTGCGGTCCGTCGCCGGTGCCGGCGACATCATCGACGCCGCCGGAACGCTCGCCCCCACCCACCCCGAACTCGCCGAGTTCCTCCGCGTCTACGGCGCCGGACGGACCGCCGAAGCCGTCGCGCATTACGAGGCGCACCAGAGCTGACCGTGCCGGGGTGGGACTGAGCGGGGCTGGGGCGGGGGCGAAACGGCGCGATGGGTGAGGTCTTCGCCGGACGGTACGAGCTGGTGGACCCGATCGGACGCGGCGGCGTGGGGGCCGTGTGGCGGGCGTGGGACCAGCGCCGACGGCGATATGTGGCGGCCAAGGTGCTCCAGCAGAGCGACGCCCACACACTGCTGAGATTCGTCCGGGAACAGGCGCTGCGGATCGATCATCCCCATGTGCTGGCGCCGATGAGCTGGGCGGCGGACGACGACAAGGTGCTGTTCACCATGGACGTGGTGAGCGGCGGGTCGCTCGCCCATCTCATCGGTGATTACGGGCCGTTGCCGCCGCGGTTCGTGTGCGTGCTGCTCGATCAGTTGCTGTCCGGTCTCACGGCGGTGCACGCGGAGGGCGTGGTGCACCGGGACATCAAACCGGCCAATATCCTCCTGGAGGCCACCGGGACCGGGCGTCCGCATTTACGGCTCTCCGATTTCGGGATCGCCATGCGCAAGGGCGAGCCACGGCTGACGGACACCAACTATGTGATGGGCACGCCCGGCTACTTCGCGCCGGAGCAAATGCTGGGTGAGGAACCGGATTTCCCCGCCGATCTCTTCGCCGTCGGTCTGGTGACCCTGTATCTCCTCACAGGCCGCAAACCCGACGCCGAGGCGCTCGTCCGGCGCTTCACCGAACACGGCACGCCGAACGCCCCGGAGGGCGTGCCGGAGCCGCTCTGGCAGGTCGTCGCCAATCTGCTGCAACCCGATCCGTACGCGCGCTTCCGCACGGCCACGGGGGCCCGGAAGGCCCTCGCGGCGGCGGTGGAGCTGCTGCCGGAGCCCGCCCCCGACGAGGAGCCCATCGAGGTCTTCGACCAGCTCGGCCCGCTGCCGCCGGGATTCGGCCCGAACGGCCCCTGCCCGCAGCGGGATCCGGCACCCGACGCGGCGGAGGAAACGCCTCCGGCGGCCCGTACGGGGGCCGGTCCGGCATCCCGGCCGGAGCCCCCGGCACGGCCCCCGTCGACGTCCGCCGGCCCGCATTCCGAGGGGGCCCGCCCACGGCACCCCGAGCCGGCGCGCCCGGCCCCCGCGCCCCCGCGGCCCGACTATCCCCCCACGCGCCCCTACACCGCCCCGCAGCCGTTTCCCCGGCCCTTCCCGCCGCTTCCCGGCACCCCGGGCCGCGGTGCCGTGCCCGGGCGTCCCCCGGTGCCGCCGAAGCGCCAGGGACCGCCCCCGAAGGTGGCGGTCCCCGTGCTGGTCTTCGCGCTGCTCTGCCTGGTGGTGGGCGTCTGGGCGCTCGTCGTCAGCTGATTCACTTTCGCAATCATTTTATTTGCGCTAGCGAATATCCCTCGCGTCGTGGCGGGCACCCGGGGCGCGGGACACCCGCTGCCGGAAGCCGGGAAGACAACGGGAAAGACAACGGGGCCCGGCCGCTTCAGCGGCCGGGCCCCGTCGAGGACTCGTTTGTCTCACACACCCGAACCTGCGGGCACGGAGTCGGTCGCCTCCGTCCACAGATCCTGCTCGGCGCGATCCGCCTGGATCTGGCGGTACACGAGGAGTCCGCCGATGGCGGCCAGTGCGACCAGGAGCAGCTTCTTCACCGCGCGACCTCGTCTTTCCTTGACGTAAGGGGACCTCTGGTGGCCGATGATACACACCGGCCGATACCGATCGGTTACCTGTGGCCGGAGCCCTGCCGGGACTCGTGTGACCTGAAACACCACCCCGGTGGCGGCCCCAACTCCCCCTGCCGGGAAAACAGATCGGCCCGGGCGGAGAATTCTCCGTCCGGGCCGATCGTGCCGGTGGGGCTAACAGGACTTGAACCTGTGGCCTCTTCCTTATCAGGGAAGCGCTCTAACCGTCTGAGCTATAGCCCCGCGCTGCACCGAAAGATTAGCGCACCTTGGGCCCAGTCCCAAAATCGTCCGGGCCCCAGGTCGGCGTGGACGTTATTCGTCCTCGGCGAGCGTCAGCTCCACACCGCCGACGAACCCGGCGGAGAGGTTGTAGATAAAGGCGCCCAGCGTCGCCAGGGCGGTCGCCAGCACCACGTTGATGACCGCGATCACCGAGGTGAAGAGCAGGACGCGCGGCAGCGACAGGAAGGACTGGAGGTCGAAGCCGCCACCCTCGCTGGAGTCGGTGGCATCGCTGATCGTGCCGCCGACGGCCGAGAAGACGCCCATGGCGTCCATGACGCCCCACAGCACGGCCGCCGCCACGATCGTGCACACGCCCAGCGCGATGGACAGCAGGAAGCTGACCTTCATCACCGACCACGGGTCGGCCTTGGCCACTCGCAGCCGTGCCGTACGCGTACGCGGCGCCGGGCGGGGCGCGGAGCGCTGCTGCGGCACCGACGCGCCCGGCTGCGGCCCGGCGGGCCGCTCGGCCTTCGCGGAGGCCTTGGCGGGGTTCTTGCCGGGGTTCCTGTCGGCCTTGGCGGCCTTGGCGGTGCTCTTGGGCGCCGGGCCCTTGGGCGCGGCCCCCTTGGCGGCCGCCGCCGACGAGGCCCCGTCGGAGCCCGCGGCGGAAGCAGAAGCGGAATGCTCCGCCGGAGGCTCGTACGCCTTCGGCGGGTGGTAGGGCTTCGGGCCCTTGGTGTCCGTCACAGGGCCCCCCTTGGCCTCAGCGGTGGTGCCACTCCCGGCGGGCTCGGCCCCGCCCTCGGCGGCCGTGCCGGCGGCCCGCGGAACGCTGTCCGCTTTCTTGGCCGCGGTGTCGCTCCCCTTGGGGGCGGTGCCGGCGCCCTCGGCCGCGGTACCCGCGTCCTTGGGGGCCGTCTCCGTACCCTTCGGGGCGTCGTCCGCCCCCATGGCGGGGGCGGGCACGGACCCGCCCTTCGCCTCGGAAGTGCGCGCGGATACGCCGGAGCCACGGGCGCCGGCTTCATCGGTCGCGGGTCCGGCGGGACTGCGCCGCTTGGCACCCGCACCGCTGGCCGCGGCGCCCGTGGCTCGACTCACGAATTACTCCTCGGTGTCCTCGGCCGGGGGCTCCGTGCCCTCGGCCACCTCGGGCCCGTCGCCCGCGGCTGCGTCGGCCAACTCCTCGACCTCTTCAGCCTCGCGACCGGCCTCGGCGTTCCTGGCGATGCCGACGACGGCATCGCGCTTGCCCAAGTTGATCAGCTGGACGCCCATGGTGTCACGGCCGGTTTCCCTGACCTCGTTGACCCGGGTCCGGATCACACCGCCCCCGAGCGTGATGGCCAGGATCTCGTCGGTCTCCTCGACCACCAGGGCACCGACCAGCGAACCACGATCCTCCACGATCTTGGCGGCCTTGATACCGAGGCCGCCTCGGCCCTGAACGCGGTACTCGTCGACGTTCGTCCGCTTCGCGTAGCCACCGTCGGTGGCGGTGAAGACGAACGTACCGGCCCGGACGACATTCATCGAGAGCAGCTCGTCACCCTCGCGGAAGCTCATGCCCTTGACGCCGGAGGTGGCGCGTCCCATCGGGCGGAGCGCGTCGTCCGTCGCGGTGAACCGGATCGACTGGGCCTTCTTGCTGACCAGCAGCAGATCGTCCTCGGCGGAGACCAGCTCCGCGCCGATCAGCTCGTCCTCGGCGCCGCTCTCGGTCTCCCGGAGGTTGATCGCGATGACACCGCCGGAGCGGGGCGAGTCGTAGTCCTTGAGCGGGGTCTTCTTCACCAGACCGGACTTGGTGGCCAGCACCAGGTACGGCGCCACGTCGTAGTCGCGGACGGCGAGGATCTGGGCGATCTTCTCGTCGGGCTGGAAGGCCAGCAGGTTCGCCACGTGCTGACCGCGCGCGTCCCGCCCGGCGTCCGGCAGCTCGTACGCCTTGGCCCGGTAGACCCGGCCCTTGTTGGTGAAGAAGAGCAGCCAGTGGTGCGTGGTGGAGACGAAGAAGTGGTCGACGATGTCGTCCTGCTTCAGCTTCGTGCCCCGGACGCCCTTGCCGCCGCGCTTCTGCGAGCGGTAGTCCTCGGTCTTGGTGCGCTTGACGTAACCACCGTTGGTGATGGTGACGACGATGTCCTCCTCGGCGATCAGGTCCTCGATGGACATGTCACCGTCGAAGGGGATCAGCTTGGAGCGCCGGTCGTCGCCGAACTTCTCGACGATCGCGTTGAGTTCCTCGCTGATGATCATCCGCTGCCGCTCGGGCGAGGCGAGGATCGCGTTGTACTCGTTGATCTTCGCCTGGAGCTCGTCGTGCTCGGCGGTGATCTTCTGGTGCTCCAGGGCCGCCAGCCGGCGGAGCTGCATCTCCAGGATCGCGTTCGCCTGGATCTCGTCGATCTCCAGCAGGCCCATCAGGCCCTCGCGGGCGATCTCGACGGTGTTGCTCCGCCGGATCAGCGCGATGACCTCGTCGATGGCGTCGAGCGCCTTGAGCAGACCGCGCAGGATGTGGGCGCGCTCCTCGGCCTTGCGCAGCCGGAAGCGGGTGCGCCGGACGATGACCTCGACCTGGTGGGTGACCCAGTTGCGGATGAAGGCGTCGATCGAGAGGGTGCGCGGCACCCCGTCGACGAGCGCCAGCATGTTCGCACCGAAGTTCGTCTGCAGATCGGTGTGCTTGTAGAGGTTGTTGAGCACGACCTTGGCGACCGCGTCGCGCTTGAGCACGACGACCAGGCGCTGGCCCGTCCGGGAGGAGGTCTCGTCGCGGACGTCGGCGATGCCGCCGACCTTGCCGTCCTTCACCAGGTCGGCGATCTTCTGCGCGAGGTTGTCCGGGTTGACCTGGTAGGGCAGCTCGGTGACGACCAGGCACTGACGGCCCTGGATCTCCTCGACGGCGACGACGGCGCGCATGGTGATCGAGCCACGGCCGGTGCGGTAGGCCTCCTCGATGCCCTTGCGGCCGACCACGAGGGCGCCGGTCGGGAAGTCGGGACCCTTGATCCGCTCGATGAGCGCCTCGAGCAGCTCCTCGGAGGTCGCCTCGGGGTTGGCCAGGAACCACTGGGCTCCCTCCGCCACCTCGCGCAGGTTGTGCGGCGGGATGTTGGTGGCCATGCCGACCGCGATGCCCGCCGAACCGTTGATCAGCAGGTTCGGGAAGCGGGCCGGCAGGACCGTCGGCTCCTGGTTGCGGCCGTCGTAGTTGTCCTGGAAGTCGACGGTCTCCTCGTCGATGTCCCGGAGCATCTCCATCGACAGCGGCATCATCTTGCACTCGGTGTACCGCATGGCGGCGGCCGGGTCGTTGCCCGGGGAACCGAAGTTGCCGTTGGAGTCCACCAGCGGCATGCGCATCGACCAGTGCTGCGCGAGGCGGACCAGCGCGTCGTAGATCGAGGAGTCGCCGTGCGGGTGGTACGTACCCATGACGTCACCGACGACGCGGGCGCACTTGTAGAAGCCCTTCTCGGGCCGGTAGCCACCGTCGTACATCGCGTAGAGCACCCGGCGGTGGACCGGCTTGAGGCCGTCCCGCACGTCGGGGAGCGCACGCGAGACGATCACGCTCATCGCGTAGTCGAGGTACGAGCGCTGCATCTCCGTCTCGAGCCCGACGGGCTCGACGCGCATCCCGACGCCCTCGAGGGGCGCGGGCGCGCCCTCGGGAGTCACCTCGGGGATCACGGGGGCAGGGGTATCGGGAGTCTCGTCGGCCATTGCTGTTCAAAGTCCTTTCGCGCTGCGGCTGTTTCTCGTGGGCCGACAGGCTCAGATGTCGAGGAAGCGGACGTCCTTGGCGTTGCGCTGGATGAAGGAGCGCCGTGCCTCGACGTCCTCTCCCATGAGCACCGAGAACAGGTCGTCCGCCTGGGCCGCGTCGTCCAGGGTGACCTGGCCGAGCACACGGTGGTCGACGTCCATGGTGGTGATGCGCAGCTCCTCGGCGTTCATCTCACCGAGACCCTTGAAGCGCTGGACCGAGTCGTCCTTGATCCGCTTGCCGTTCTCCCGGCCGAGCTGGATGAGCGCGTCGCGCTCGCGGTCGGAGTAGGCGTACTCGAAGTCGTCCCGGCCCCACTTGATCTTGTACAGCGGGGGGCGGGAGAGATAGACGTGCCCGGCCTCGACCAGCGGCCGCATAAAGCGGAAGAGGAAGGTGAGCAGCAGGGTGTTGATGTGCTGGCCGTCGACGTCGGCGTCCGCCATCAGGATGATCTTGTGATAGCGGAGCTTCGAGATGTCGAAGTCCTCGTGCACACCGGTGCCGAAGGCGGAGATCAGCGCCTGGACCTCGGTGTTCTGGAGGATCTTGTCGATCCGCGCCTTCTCGACGTTGAGGATCTTGCCGCGGATCGGGAGGATCGCCTGGTACTGCGGGTTCCGGCCGGACTTGGCCGAGCCGCCGGCGGAGTCACCCTCGACGATGAAGATCTCGCACTTCGTCGGGTCGTTGGACTGGCAGTCGCTGAGCTTGCCCGGCAGCGACGCCGACTCCAGCAGCCCCTTGCGGCGGGTCAGGTCCCGGGCCTTGCGGGCCGCCACCCGGGCGGTCGCGGCCTGGATCGACTTGCGGATGATGTCCGCGGCCTCGTTGGGGTTGCGGTCGAGCCAGTCCGTGAGGTGCTCGTGGGCGACCTTCTGGACGAAGGTCTTCGCCTCGGTGTTGCCGAGC
Source organism: Streptomyces sp. NPDC042259 (assembly GCF_055582085.1). NCBI lineage: Bacteria > Bacillati > Actinomycetota > Actinomycetes > Kitasatosporales > Streptomycetaceae > Streptomyces > Streptomyces sp. NPDC042259. The sequence continues at coordinate 232,958 of NZ_JBVJDW010000007.1, forward strand.
TTCGTCTTCGTCTGGCCCTCGAACTGCGGCTCGCCGAGCTTGATCGAGATGATCGCGGTCAGACCCTCGCGGATGTCCTCACCCGTGAGGTTGTCGTCCTTCTCGCGGAGCAGCTTCTTCTCGCGCGCGTACCGGTTGATCAGACCGGTCAGTGCGGCGCGGAAGCCCTCCTCGTGGGTGCCGCCCTCGTGGGTGTGGATGGTGTTCGCGAAGCTGTAGACGCCCTCGCTGTACTGGCTGTTCCACTGCATCGCGATTTCGAGGGAGAGCATGCGCTCCTTGTCCTCGGCCTCGATGTCGATGACGGTGGGGTGGATCAGCTCGCCCTTGCGCGAGTTGAGGTACTTCACGAAGTCGACGATGCCGCCCTCGTAGTGGTACTCCACCGCCAGCGGCTTGCCCTCTTCGTCGACGTGGTCGGCGCGGGTGTCCGTCAGCGAGATGCGCAGGCCCTTGTTGAGGAACGCCATCTCCTGGAAGCGCCGCGAGAGCGTCTCGAAGGAGTACTCGGTGGTCTCGAAGATGTCGCCGTCGGCCCAGAAGGTGACCGACGTGCCGTGCTCGTCCGTCGCCTCGTGCTGCGCCAGCGGGGCCGTCGGGACGCCCAGCTTGTAGTCCTGAGTCCAGCGGTAACCGTCGGTCTTGACCTCGACGGCGACACGCGTCGACAGGGCGTTGACGACGGAGACGCCGACGCCGTGCAGACCACCGGAGACGGCGTAGCCGCCGCCGCCGAACTTGCCGCCCGCGTGCAGCACGGTCAGCACGACCTCGACGGCCGGCTTCCCCTCGGAGGGGACGATGCCCACCGGGATGCCTCGGCCGTTGTCCACGACGCGCACGCCGCCGTCGGGCAGGATCGTCACGTCGATGGTGTCCGCGTGCCCGGCCAGCGCCTCGTCGACGGAGTTGTCCACCACCTCGTACACGAGGTGGTGGAGACCGCGCTCACCGGTGGAACCGATGTACATCCCGGGCCGCTTGCGGACCGCGTCCAGGCCTTCCAGGACGGTGATCGCACTGGCGTCGTACGACACCGGCTCACCGCCGGGGGCGCCCGCTGGGGCGCCCCCGTTCTGAGAAGGGGTGGTGTTCTCGTTGGGGTTGCCGGAATCGGCCACGAAGCGCCCTTTCTGGCACAGCACAGGCCATCCCCGGCCTGCGGCGGGGAGACCCCACCCTGGGCAGGCAGGAGAGGCTGCGTCGTTCTGCGTTGGTCGGCATGTCCCGCGAGCCGGCGGGATTGCTACCAGTCTACCGGTAGCGCTGACATGAATGGGGGTTTGGCGGTGCCTGAGTCCGCATGTGCCGCCCTGAACCGGCATCAGCCGACTCCCTATATGGGACCTGGGGCTCCAAGAGGCTCACGGCGGCACTCAGCGCTTCCGACTGTCAACCACCCGCTACCGTGAGCGCTGTCCCGGGGCGGGGTGCGGCGGTTCGGCCGAGAACGGGTGGCGACGATCACCCGCGAACACCGCCCGTCCCGGGCGGCATCAGGGGCCTCAAGGGTCGACGCGGACGTCAATGCGGCTCGCCGCCTCACCCGTCCGAGCGGTGCCGGCGGACGGCGAAGTCCGGCGGGTCCGGCGGCGGGACGGCACCGGCGGAGCGGGAACGGCGAGGGGACGGGGAGCGGGACGGCCCCGGGAACAGCCTGGGGACGCCTGGGGACAGGGGCCCGTCAGCCGTACGTGTCGCCCGGGCCGGTGCTGCCGGGGGCGCGCAGCGACCCGTACCGGCGGGCGGGCCCGCCCGGACCCAGCACCTTGATCATCTTGACCGTGCCCTGTCCCAGATCGGCGTTGAGCCGGGCCACCAGCTGCGGCGCCAGCAGGCGCAGCTGCGTCGCCCACGCCGTCGAGTCGCACTGCACGGTCAGCACCCGGGCGTCCTCGTCGTACTTCTGCGGCTCGCAGTGGAGGGCCACCTCCGGGCCCACCATCTGCGGCCAGCGGCCCATCACCCCGCCCACCGCCGCGGGGGTCTCCCAGCCGCGCTCGGTGATCAACCGGCTGATCGCGGCGCCCAGCGGCAGCGGGTCCCGGCCGTCGGCCCGGGCACCGGAGCGCAGGCCGCCGCGGCGCGCCTGCTTCTTCTGCTGGGCCGCGTTGCCGCGCGCCCGCGCCTGCTCCTTGGCCGCGCGCAGCGCCACCCGCGCCAGATCCACACCGGAGTGCTCCGGCGTCTTCGGCTGCTGGGGCTGCCCGGGCGCAGGGGCACCCGCCCCGGGCTTCTCGGGTCGCTGCTCGCTCATGCCCGCTCGACCGCACCTTCCGAGACCGCGTACCGCGCGCCCGCCAGGACGCCCGGTACGTCGCCGTCCACCGCGGCGGTCACCAGTACCTGCTCGCCGTGGGCGACCAGCTCGGCCAGCCGCTCCCGGCGTCGGGAGTCCAGTTCCGCGAAGACGTCGTCCAGTACCAGGATGGGCTCGTTGCCCTCGGCGCGCAGCAGCTCGTAGGAGGCCAGCCGCAGCGCCAGCGCGTACGACCAGGACTCGCCGTGGCTCGCGTACCCCTTGGCGGGCAGCTGTCCCAGGCGCAGCAGCAGATCGTCGCGGTGCGGGCCGACGAGCGTCACTCCGCGCTCGATCTCCTGCTTGCGGGCCTCGGCGAGCGCGCCGAGCAGCACCTCGTACAGCTCCTCGCGGGTGTGCGCGCCCTCGACGCCGGCCGGGCCGCGGTAGTCGAACGCGACGGGGCCGCCGCCGGGCGCGAGCTGTTCGTATGCCTTGTCGGCGAGCGGCCGCAGCGTGGCGATCAGGTCGAGCCGCTGTGCCAGCAGCTCGCCGCCGACGCGGGCGAGGTGCTGGTCCCAGATGTCGAGCGTGGAGAGGTCCAGCCCGCGGCCACCGTGCCGGCGGGCCATGGCGGCGGACTTCAGCAGGGTGTTGCGCTGCTTGAGGACGCGCTCGTAGTCGGAGCGCACGCCCGCCATGCGCGGGGAGCGCGCGGTGATCAGCTCGTCGAGGAAGCGGCGGCGCTCGCCAGGGTCGCCCTTGACCAGGGCGAGGTCCTCCGGCGCGAACAGCACCGTGCGCACGATGCCGAGCACATCACGGGGTCTGACCTGCGAGGAGCGGTTGATGCGGGCCCGGTTGGCCTTGCCCGGGTTGAGTTCCAGCTCGATCAGCTGCTGCCGCTCCCCCTGGGTGACGGCCGCCCGGATGATCGCCCGCTCGGCGCCCATCCGCACCAGGGGCGCGTCGGAGGAGACCCGGTGGCTGCCGAGGGTCGCCAGATAGCCGACGGCCTCGACGAGATTCGTCTTGCCCTGGCCGTTGGGGCCCACGAGAGCGGTGACGCCCGGGTCGAGCGGGACCTCGACCCGGGCGTACGAGCGGAAGTCGGCCAGCGACAGATGCGATACGTGCATGGTGGCGAGCCGACCTCCCCCGGCTACCTCTTACTTCTTGTTCTCGACCGCGTGGCCGCCGAACTGGTTGCGCAGCGCGGCGATCATCTTCATCTGCGGGGAGTCGTCCTGGCGGGACGCGAAACGGGCGAAGAGCGACGCGGTGATCGCGGGCAGCGGCACGGCGTTGTCGATCGCGGCCTCGACGGTCCAGCGGCCTTCGCCCGAGTCCTGCGCGAAGCCGCGCAGCTGGTCCAGGTGCTCGTCGTCGTCCAGGGCGCGGACGGCCAGGTCGAGCAGCCAGGAGCGGATGACCGTGCCCTCCTGCCAGTTGCGGAAGACCTCGCGCACGTCGGTGACGGAGTCCACCGCCTCCAGCAGCTCCCAGCCCTCGGCGAAGGCCTGCATCATCGCGTACTCGATGCCGTTGTGGACCATCTTGGCGAAGTGGCCCGCGCCGACCTTGCCCGCGTGGACGGCGCCGAGGTCGCCCGCCGGCTTGAGCGCGTCGAAGATCGGCTGGGCCTTCGCCACGTCCTCGGCGTCGCCGCCGTACATCAGGGCGTAGCCGTTCTCCAGGCCCCAGACACCGCCGGAGACGCCGCAGTCCACGAAGCCGATGCCCTTGGCCCTCAGCTCCTCGGCGTGCTTCTCGTCGTCCGTCCAGCGGGAGTTCCCGCCGTCGACGACGACATCACCGGGGGAGAGCAGCTCACCCAGCTCGTCGATGGTGGACTGGGTCGCGGCACCGGCCGGGACCATGACCCAGACGACGCGCGGACCCTTCAGCGAATCCACAAGCTCCTTGAGGCTGTGGACATCCGCGAGGTCCGCGTTGCGGTCGTATCCGATGACGGTGTGGCCTGCACGGCGAATGCGCTCACGCATGTTGCCGCCCATCTTGCCGAGACCGACGAGACCGAGCTCCATCATGATCCTCTATGCCGTAGTCGTTGCGTTTCGTACCTGACCTGAGCCCGAGCCTACGCCCGAGGGTCCGTGCACACCTGTGGGCTCAACCGCTCACCGGATGAAACGGGCCGGTGGTGACGGGGCATGCCGCCACCACCGGCCCGAAGCCCTGCGCGCCGGGCGCGGACCGGCCCGGCCGGAGAGGCGCACCGGCATTCCGCGGCACTGCGAGGGGCGACCCTCGCGCTCCCGGCCGGGGGGGCGTCCGCCCCGGGCGCGTCAGCCGGCTCAGCCGGAGAGGCGCACCGGCATGATCAGGTACTTGTACGCCTCGTCCGCCTCGGCGTCCAGCGCGGGCTTGCCGCTGAGCAGCGCCGGCTTGGTGGAGGTGGTGAAGGACAGCTGGGCGACCGGCGAGTCGATCGCGGACAGGCCCTCGAGCAGGAAGCCCGGGTTGAAGGCGATCGAGATGTCGTCGCCGTCGAGCTGTGCGTCGACGCGCTCCACAGCCTGTGCGTCGTCGCTGGAACCGGCTTCCAGGATCAGCACGCCCTGCTCGAAGCTGAGCCGCACCGGGGTGTTCCGCTCGGCGACGAGGGCCACGCGCTTGACGGCCTCGACGAAGGGGGCCGTCTCGATCACCGCGACGGAGTTGAACTCGGTCGGGAAGAGCGTGCGGTACTTCGGGAGGTCGCCTTCGAGCAGGCGCGTGGTCGTACGGCGACCGGCGCCCTCGAAGCCGATGAGGCCCTCGCCCGCACCGGAGCCGGACAGGGCGATCGACACGGTGTCGCCGCCGCTGAGCGACTTGGCGGTGTCGAGCAGCGTCTTGGCGGGCACCAGGGCGACGGCGGAGATGTCCGGCGTCTCGGGCTTCCACATGAACTCGCGGACCGCGAAGCGGTAGCGGTCGGTGGAGGCCAGCGTGACGGTGTCGCCCTCGATCTCGATCCGCACACCCGTGAGCACCGGCAGGGTGTCGTCACGGCCGGCCGCGATGGCGACCTGGGCGGCGGCGGAGGCGAAGACCTCACCCGGGACGGTGCCCGTGGCGGTCGGCATCTGCGGCAGCGCCGGGTATTCCTCCACAGGCAGGGTGTGGAGTGTGAATCGCGAGGAGCCGCAGACGACGGTGACCCGCACGCCGTCCGTGGAGATCTCCACAGGCCTGTTGGGAAGTGCGCGGCAGATGTCGGCGAGCAGCCGGCCGGAGACGAGGACGGTGCCGTCCTCCTCCACATCCGCCTCGACCGAGACGCGGGCCGAGACCTCGTAGTCGAAGCCGGAGAGGCTCAGGGAGCCCTCCTCCGCCTTCAGCAGCAGGCCCGCGAGGACGGGCACCGGCGGACGGGCCGGGAGGCTGCGGGCCGCCCAGGCCACTGCCTCCGCGAGTACATCGCGCTCCACCCGGATCTTCACCGGAACCGCCTCCTGCTTGTTGCTGGCTCGCCCTGCTGGCGTCGTTCGTCGGCTGAGTTGCCGGAGACCAGTCTGACGCACGCCACCGACAGTCGGTGCGGCTCGGGGTCAAGTCGAGCCGAGGACCGTGCCACGGTCCGCGGCCGAGTTGTGCACAGGGCCCACTTCGAAACCAGTCCCTCGCTACATCTCAGTGGTCGTAGTAGTAGGGCCTGTGGAAACGGTGGAAAACTGCCTTTGCCCAGGTCAGCAGGGATTTTTTGTCCACCGGGCCTGTGGGTGGAGGCGGTGGATAAACAGGGTCTTCTGTGGACCGCGGAAAGTTCTGCACACCCGGTGCACAGGTGGGGCCCACTTCTCCCCAGGTCCGTCCCCAGCTTTACCCACGTTCCCCACAGCCCAACCCGGCACCTTGGTGTGACGCCTTTCACTCGGCGCGGTGACCTCGGGCGTTTCGTTGCCGAACAGTGGACAGGGGTGTGGAAACCCTGTGTACAACGTTGATCTTCCTGTGGGCGATCGGTGGACAACGCTCGGGGCGGCCGGGTGCGATTCCTTCGTCCACAGGCTGTGGAAGTCCGTCAGCCACAAATCCACACCCCTCTGACCTCCCCTGATGGCCTATCAACAGGGCTGCCTGTGGACATGATCTGGATAACTCACGAGTCCCCAGGGTGTGGACGGGGGTTCCGGGGTGAATCTGTGGAGAACCTCCGCCGCGGAGGCCCTATTCGAACAGGGCGCCGGGCCCGGAGCGCCGCCGGAGCCCTCCCGGAAGGCCCCGGGAGGGCTCCCGGGGCGGCAGAACGGGGCTTCGGGCACCCTCCTGAGAGGCGTTTTCCGGGTGCGCCGGCGTCCGGCTGAGGGCATCTGACGGAACTCCGCACCGCACTTCCCCACCCGACATTCACCGGAACGGGCCCTTCGGGGAGGCGACGGGCCGTGACAGCGCGAAGGGCCCGCCGATGCCTCCGTAGTGCCTACGGGCGCGTCAGCGGGCCCTGGTGCGGCCGTGGTTCGCCTCAGCCGTTCTTGATGCGGTTGGTCAGCTCGGTGACCTGGTTGTAGATCGAGCGCCGCTCGGCCATGAGCGCGCGGATCTTGCGGTCCGCGTGCATCACGGTCGTGTGGTCACGGCCGCCGAACTGCGCGCCGATCTTCGGCAGCGACAGGTCCGTCAGCTCCCGGCACAGGTACATCGCGATCTGCCGCGCCGTCACCAGCACCCGGCTGCGCGAGGCGCCGCACAGGTCCTCCACGGTGTGCCCGAAGTAGTCGGCGGTCGCGGCCATGATGGCGGGAGCGGTGATCTCCGGCGAGGCGTCCTCGCCCCCCGGGATCAGGTCCTTGAGGACGATCTCGGTGAGCCCGAGGTCGACGGGCTGCCGGTTGAGGCTCGCGAAGGCGGTGACGCGGATCAGCGCCCCCTCCAGCTCCCGGATGTTGCGGGAGATCCGGGAGGCGATGAACTCCAGCACCTCCGGCGGGGCGTTCAGCTGCTCCTGCACGGCCTTCTTGCGGAGGATCGCGATGCGGGTCTCCAGCTCCGGCGGCTGGACGTCCGTGATCAGGCCCCACTCGAAGCGGTTGCGTAGCCGGTCCTCCAGGGTCACCAGCTGCTTGGGCGGCCGGTCCGAGGACAGCACGATCTGCTTGTTGGCGTTGTGGAGGGTGTTGAACGTGTGGAAGAACTCCTCCTGCGTCGACTCCTTGCTCGCGAGGAACTGGATGTCGTCGACCAGCAGGATGTCCATGTCGCGGTAGCGCTTGCGGAACGCGTCCGCCTTGCCGTCGCGGATGGAGTTGATGAACTCGTTGGTGAACTCCTCGGAGCTCACGTAACGCACCCGTGTGCCCGGGTAGAGGCTGCGCGCGTAGTGCCCGATGGCGTGCAGCAGGTGGGTCTTGCCCAGCCCCGACTCGCCGTAGATGAACAACGGGTTGTACGCCTTGGCCGGCGCCTCGGCCACGGCGACGGCGGCCGCGTGCGCGAAACGGTTGGAGGCCCCGATGACGAAGGTGTCGAAGAGGTACTTCGGATTCAGTCGCGCGGTCGGCTCGCCGGGGCCCGACGCGGGCGCGGGCTGCGCGGAGAGCGGGCCGGGCTTGGGCGGGCCGCCCTGGCCGCCGCCGCGGGAACGGCTGTCGGGCAGCTCACGGCGCTGCGGCTCGTACGGGCGCTCGGGCGCGGCGGAGCGGTAGTCCGACTGCTGCTGTTCGTAGGGGGACGGCGAGTGCTGCTGGCCGTGCTGGGAGGCGTAGGGATCGCGCTCGCCCTCCTGGAAACCGCCGAGCCGGGGCTGCTGCCAGCCGTAGTCGCCGCGGTCCTGCGCCGGCGGGCCGGGCGGGGCCGAGTGGCGCGGCCAGGCGCCCGGGTCGGTGCGCTGCTGCTGGTAATCGGGGTAGGCGGGCCGGACGGACGGCAGCTCCTCGGCCGGGGACTGGCGGCCGTAGTTCTCGCGGCCGTCGTAGCCGCCGTGGTTGTCGTAGCTCTCGTAGGAGTCGCGGCCGTCCCGGGAATCGCGCGCGTCACGGCCGTCGTAGGCGTCGCGGACGCGGTCCGCGGAGTCGTCGTAGCGCGACTGCTGCCGGTCCTGCCGGTCCTGGTGCTGCTGAGGTGCGGGGGCCTGGGCGGGCGGCTCGCCGGCGGAGTCGTCGACGGTGATCGCGATCCGGATCGGGCGGCCGCACTCGCGGCTGAGCGTCTCGCTGACGATCGGGGCGAGCCGTCCCTCGAGCACGCCCTTGGCGAATTCATTGGGGACGGCGAGCAGCGCGGTGTCGGCCACCAGCGCGAGCGGCTGGCAGCGCTTGATCCAGTGCTCGTCCTTGCTCTCCACGCCCCCCTGGCCGCCCTGGCCCCGCCCCTCTCCGAGGAGCTGTTCGAGCACGCGCGGCCACACTGCGGCAAGATCGGCAGGCAGGTCAGCCACAGGGCACGCTCTCTCAGTCACTGGGGGCGCCCCTGGAGTCCCACGAATGTGTGGTTCTCGGGACGGGCGGGAAGGATTCGGAGTTCAGTCACGGTAGTCAGGGCGAGGCGCACGGTTCAAGTCGTTGTCCACAGGGTGTGTACAAATGTGCCATGAGGAGAGGCCTCGCGTGGCATGTGCCCTGCCTGGCGACTTCCCGGCCCGCGGGAGGCTACGGTGTATCCCTGGTGCGCTGCCGGTTTGACCGGATGGCGTAACCGCGCGTACCGTGACCAGGTCGAGTTGTCGATGGCTGCTGCCGCCTGCCTCCGATGGGCAAGGGCCGCGTTCTTATCGGGATCGTGGTCATGAAGCGGTGCACTTGGGCGTATTGCGAGCTTCTCGTGGGCGCACGGTGACAGCCAGGCGGTGTCCCGCCATCACACGATTCATTTCTGGAGCCCCCGAGTGAGCAAGCGCACCTTCCAGCCGAACAACCGCCGCCGCGCGAAGACCCACGGTTTCCGCCTGCGCATGCGTACCCGTGCCGGCCGCGCGATCCTCGCGGCTCGCCGTGGCAAGGGTCGCGCAAGCCTGTCGGCCTGATCAGCCTGACGTCAAGGTCCATGACGTGCTGCCTTCCGAGTCTCGGCTGAGGCGGCGCGAGGACTTTGCGACCGCGGTTCGCCGAGGACGCAGGGCCGGGCGCCCGCTCCTCGTCGTCCACCTTCGTAGCGGTACAACGGACCCGCACACGCCTGAGGAGAACCCTCCCCAGGCGCGTGCGGGTTTCGTCGTGAGCAAGGCCGTCGGCGGTGCCGTCGTCCGCAATCTGGTCAAGCGGCGCCTGCGCCACCTCATGCGTGACCGGCTGGATCTTTTGCCCGCCGGTAGCCTGGTGGTGGTGCGGGCTCTGCCGGGTGCGGGTGAAGCGGACCACAGCCAACTGGCCCGTGATCTCGACACCGCGCTGCAGCGGCTGCTGGGAGGGGCACCGCGAAGCAATCCCCCGGGGGGCGACCCCCGGAGTCCCGGACGAGAACCGGGAGGGAGCGCACAGTGAAGTACCCGCTGCTCTGGTTGATCAAGATTTACCAGTGGACCATCAGCCCCCTGCTGGGCCCGGTCTGCAAGTACTACCCATCGTGCTCGCACTACGGCTACACGGCCATCGATGTGCATGGCGCGGTCAAAGGGACGGTGCTGACGGCCTGGCGCATCCTGCGCTGCAACCCGTGGTCGCTCGGTGGCGTCGACCACGTCCCTCCCCGGAAGCGTCCGGTCTGGCATCAGCGGCTGAGGGGCCGCATGGGTGGGCATCCCGCCGTGGATCCCGCCGCACAGCCCGAGACTCAGCCCAACGCCCAAGGAGCCTGAATGTTGGACACGATCCTCGGTCCTCTTTATTACGTTGTTTCCTGGATCATCGTCCAGTTCCACTCGCTGTACAGCCTTGTCTTCGACAAGGACAGCGGCTGGGCGTGGGGTCTGTCCATCGTCTCGCTGGTGGTACTGATCCGTATCTGCCTGATCCCGCTCTTCGTGAAGCAGATCAAGGCGACGCGGAACATGCAGGCGCTCCAGCCGAAGATGAAGGCGATCCAGGAGCGCTACAAGAGCGACAAGCAGCGCCAGTCCGAAGAGATGATGAAGCTCTACAAGGAGACGGGCACCAACCCGCTCTCGAGCTGTCTCCCGATTCTGGCCCAGTCGCCCTTCTTCATCGCGCTGTACCAGGTGCTGAACCACATCGCGCAGGGCAAGGTCGTCGGTGTCATCGACGCCCCGCTGCTGGAGAGCGCCCGTAACGCGCACATCTTCGGTGCCCCGCTCTCCGTGAAGTTCATGGACAGCGCGAGCAAGGTCGAGGCGCTCGGCGCCACCCTCACCGATGTACGCGTGGTCACGGTCATCATGATCGTGCTGATGTCGGCCTCGCAGTTCTTCACCCAGCGCCAGCTGATGACGAAGAACGTCGACCTCACGGTCAAGACGCCGTTCATGCAGCAGCAGAAGATGCTGATGTACGTCTTCCCGATCATGTTCGCCGTCTTCGGCATCAACTTCCCGGTCGGTGTCCTGGTCTACTGGCTGACCACCAACGTGTGGACCCTGGGCCAGCAGATGTTCGTCATCCGCCGTAACCCCACTCCGGGCAGCATCGCCTTCACCCAGCGCCAGGAGCGGCTGCGGGCCAAGGGCAAGATCGTCGAGGCCCCGGAGCAGATCGAGGCGAAGAAGGCCGTCGAGGCCGCGCGCGCCAACCGCCAGCAGCCCAAGCGGCAGCCGAAGGCCAAGCGCCAGCTCGCGGGCCAGGCCGGTACGCAGACCTCCACCGGCGCCGAGAAGACCTCGCTGGAGAAGAAGCAGCCCGAGGGCACCAAGCCCAAGCCCGCCGGCGGCTCGCGCAGCGCCAAGTCCGGGCAGCGCAAGGGCGGCCCGCAGCGGCCCAAGCACCCGACCAAGAAGTGACGAAGGAGTCCACTGTGACGGACACACAGCGTGAGACCGGTGCGGCCGCTGCCGAGGGCACCGACACCTTGTCCCGCCTGGAGCAGGAGGGCGAGATCGCGGCCGATTACCTCGAGGGTCTGCTGGACATCGCCGACCTCGACGGTGACATCGACATGGACGTCGAAGCCGATCGCGCCTCGGTGTCGATCATCAGCGACTCGACCAGCCGTGATCTCCAGAAGCTCGTGGGCCGTGACGGTGAGGTGCTGGAGGCGCTCCAGGAGCTGACCCGTCTCGCGGTGAACCGGGAGACCGGCGACCGCAGCCGTCTCATGCTCGACATCGGTGGCTTCCGCGCCCGTAAGCGCGAGGAGCTGACCGCGCTGGGCGCCAAGGCCGTCGACGAGGCCAAGAGCACCGGTCAGCCGGTGAAGCTCGACCCGATGACTCCTTTCGAGCGCAAGGTCGTCCACGACGCGGTGGCCGCCGCCGGACTGCGCAGCGAGTCCGAGGGCGAGGAGCCCCAGCGTCGAGTGGTCGTACTCCCGGCCTGACCCGGTCCCACTTCCAGGTGTGTACGGCCCCGTCTGCTCGCAGGCGGGGCCGATCCTTGTCAGGCTGATAGTCAGACCCTGGTCTTCTCGTCAGACACTGATCTTCAGCAGACACTGATCTTCAGAGACTTTCGCTGCGCACCCACCAGGGGTGTGCGGCAGCTTTTGGTGTGCAGGGGCTTCCCGACCGTGTGCGGGGCCCCTTAGACAACGTCGTACGGAAGGACGGTTCCCCGTGGAAGAGGCAGCGGAGCTCCCCCCCGCGCCCCCCGAGGCGCAGGCGGTATTCGGCGACCGCTTCCCGGAGGCCGTCCGCTACGCGGAACTGCTGGCCGACGCGGGCGTGAAGCGTGGCCTGATCGGCCCCCGTGAGGTCCCCAGGCTCTGGGAGCGGCATCTGCTGAACTGCGCGGTGCTCTCCGAGGCCGTGCCGGACGGTGTGTCGGTGTGTGACGTGGGCTCGGGTGCCGGGCTGCCGGGCATCCCGTTGGCGCTGGTCCGCCCCGACCTCCAGATCACGCTGCTGGAGCCGCTGCTGCGCCGTACGACCTTCCTCCAGGAGGTTGTCGAGCTGCTGGGCCTGGACCATGTCACGGTCGTGCGTGGCCGGGCCGAGGAGATGCTCGGCAAGGTGCAGCCGGTGCATGTGGTGACGGCGCGTGCGGTGGCCCCGCTGGACCGGCTGGCCGGCTGGGGAGTGCCTCTGCTGCGTCCGTACGGCGAGATGCTCGCTCTCAAGGGCGATACGGCCGAGGAGGAGCTCAAGGGGGCCCGAGCGGCGCTGAGCAAGCTCGGGGTCGTCCGTACGTCGGTGCTCCAGGTCGGTGAGGGCATCGTGGATCCGATGTCGACCGTGGTGCGGGTCGAGGTCGGGGAGAGCCCGGGCGGTGTGCGCTTCGCGGCCAAGCGTGCCAAGGCGGCGCGGGTCAGCCGGACGCGTCGCCGCCGCTGATTCCGGGGTGCTCGACGGCCCGGGTCGCCGCTTGACGACTCGGGCCATGCTCCATACAAGCTGCCAAAACTACGCATAACGGAGTGTCGTCGCGGGGTGGCGCCCTGTGCGGTGCATCGTGTTTCACGTGAAACGCCGCTCCCTCCTCAAAGGAATCATCGGCCGTGGCCGTGCGGCAGCACCGCGCGACCGTTGGCCGGCCCACGACGCGGGTTTGTCCACAGGTGACGTGGATTCATCCACAGGAGAACGGGCCTCGCTGGTTCACCGCCCCGAAAGCATGGCAGGCTCTGTTCATTGCGAGCCTGATGTCGAGGAGAGTGAATCCTTGCGGTCCGACGCCAACATCGCGGGGCCGATGGCCGACCCGGTCCCCGGTCCCCGCCCCGCCGACCCCGAGCTAGGGCCTGCCCCCGGACACCTGGCTTCCGGGGAGGTCGTTTCACGTGAAACGCCGCCTCCCCCGATGCCCAGGCCGGACCAGACCCGGGTGATGGTGGTCGCCAACCAGAAGGGCGGGGTCGGTAAGACCACCACCACCGTCAATCTGGCGGCCTCCCTGGCACTGCACGGCAACCGGGTGCTGGTGGTCGACCTCGACCCCCAGGGGAATGCCTCCACAGCGCTGGGGATCGATCACCACGCCGATGTGCCCTCGATCTATGACGTCCTGGTGGACAGCAAGGCTCTCTCCGATGTGGTGCAGCCGGTCGCCGATGTGGAGGGCCTGTTCTGCGCGCCCGCCACGATCGACCTGGCCGGTGCCGAGATCGAGCTTGTCTCGCTCGTCGCACGGGAAAGCCGGCTGGACCGGGCGATCAAGGCCTATGAGCAGCCGCTGGACTACATCCTCATCGACTGCCCGCCCTCGCTGGGCCTGCTGACGGTCAACGCGCTCGTCGCCGGCGCCGAGGTGCTGATCCCGATCCAGTGCGAGTACTACGCGCTGGAAGGTCTGGGGCAGCTGCTGCGCAACGTCGAGCTGGTGCGAGGGCATCTCAACCCCAAGCTCCATGTGTCGACGATCCTGCTCACCATGTACGACGGCCGGACGAGGCTTGCCTCGCAGGTGGCCGACGAGGTGCGGACGCACTTCGGCAAGGAGGTGTTGCGGACGAGCATCCCGCGCTCGGTCCGTATCTCCGAGGCGCCCAGCTATGGGCAGACGGTTCTGACGTACGACCCGGGTTCCAGTGGTGCGCTGTCCTATCTGGAGGCGGCCCGGGAGATCGCGCTGCGGGGGATCGGCGTGCACTACGACGGCAGCAGGGCCCATCTGGCGGGCCGCCCACATCAGCAAGACCAGCACAGCATGTCGGAGGGGCTTCAGTGAGTGAGCGACGTAGGGGACTGGGCCGAGGACTCGGTGCCTTGATTCCACCGGCGCCGAAGGGATCGGACAACGGCGGTCCGGCCGTGGTGCCCGGTGCGACGTCGCCGACCGCGGTTCCGGTCCTGACGGCCGAGCGGGGGGTGGCCGCCGCGAAGGTGACCACGCTTCCGATGGACGATGTCTCCGGTGCCGCCGCGCCGGGCGCGCCCGTTTCACGTGAAACGGAGCTTCGGGCCCCTGCGGCAGCCGAAGCGCCCACGATGGGCGAAGCGGCGGGGGCGCACTTCGCCGAGCTGCCCCTCGACTCCATCACGCCCAATCCCCGGCAGCCCCGGGAGGTGTTCGACGAGGACGCTCTCGCCGAACTGGTCACCTCGATCCGCGAGGTGGGTCTCCTGCAGCCGGTGGTCGTACGGCAGCTGGCGCCGGAGCGCTATGAACTCATCATGGGTGAGCGCCGGTGGCGGGCGTGCCGTGAGGCGGGGCTGGAGAAGATCCCTTCCATCATCCGGGCGACCGATGACGAGAAGCTGCTGCTGGACGCCCTCCTGGAAAATCTGCACCGGGCCCAGCTGAACCCGCTGGAAGAGGCCGCTGCTTACGACCAGCTGCTGAAGGACTTCAACTGCACTCATGACCAGCTGGCGGACCGGATCGGCCGGTCGCGTCCGCAGGTCTCCAACACCCTGCGGCTGCTGCGGCTGTCGCCGGCCGTGCAGCGTCGGGTCGCGGCCGGGGTGCTGTCCGCCGGGCATGCCCGGGCGCTGCTCTCGGTCGATGACTCGGAGGAGCAGGACCGGCTCGCCCATCGCATCGTCGCCGAAGGATTGTCGGTGCGCGCGGTCGAGGAGATCGTGACCCTGATGGGTTCGCGGTCGAAGGGCGCCACAAAGGCGAAGGGCCCCCGGGCGGGGGGCCGGGTCTCCCCGGCGCTGACCGATCTTGCCTCCCGGCTGTCGGACCGCTTCGAGACCCGGGTGAAGGTGGACCTCGGTCAGAAGAAGGGAAAGATCGTCGTCGAGTTCGCCTCGATGGATGATCTGGAGCGGATCCTCGGTACGCTGGCCCCGGGTGAGGGGCGTGTCCTGGAGCAGAAGCTCACGGGTGCGGAAGACGACGACGTGGAGTAGTCCCGTCTGACGGGCGGTGCTTCACCGGGCGCTTTGAGGGGCGGGTCGTGTTTCACGTGGAACACGACCCGCCCTTTGCCATGTCCAGCTATCCGGTCAACGACCGCGTGGATACCATGCGTTGAGGTATGGCACATCCACGTTGGACACAGTTCACGGAGGGACGGCGCCATGCGAACGGTGAACCGGGCCGGACTGGTGGCAACAGGATTGGGCCTGGGGGCGGTCGGCGGCTTCGTCGGCAGTCTCCTCAGGGAACGCGGTGTGTTGCAGGCGGCCCGCGCTATGACTCGCGAAGGAAGTGAGGTTCAGGCTCCATGGGGCGACGGCTCGTACCGCTCACGCTGGACAATTTCCCGGATCTCCCCAAGCGCTGTCGCTCCTGTGTTTTCTGGGAGCTGGACCCGGTCAGCGGCGAGGCCGCGCTGAGGGCGGGACGCCCGGAGCTGGAGAAGGAGGCGTGGGTCTCCGCCGTACTCCTGGAGTGGGGTTCCTGCGGCCGGGTGGTGTACGTCGACGATGTGGCCGTCGGCTTCGTTCTCTACGCGCCGCCGGCCTATGTGCCCCGGTCGACCGCCTTTCCCACAAGCCCGGTGGCGGCGGACGCCGTTCAGCTGATGACCGCGTGGCTGATGCCGGGTTATCAGGGGCAGGGGCTGGGCCGGGTGATGGTGCAGACCGTGGCCAAGGACGCGCTCAGGCGTGGCTTCAAGGCGATCGAGGCGTTCGGAGACGCCCACTGGTCGGAACCGGCGTGTGTCATGCCCGCCGATCATCTGCTGGCTGTGGGCTTCAAGACGGTCCGGCCGCACCCGCGCTACCCCCGGCTGCGGCTGGAGCTACGAACGGCGCTCTCCTGGAAGGAAGACGTCGAGCTGGCGTTGGACCGGCTGCTCGGGGCGGTGCAAAAGGAACCCGCGTTGCGGCCGCTTTAAGCAGACCACCGACAGATCCCCCGTGGCGGATCGCCCACGACGGCGAAGACGCCGATGGGCCCGCACCTCGAAGGAGGTGCGGGCCCATCGCCGTGCCGCGCGCTGTTTCACGTGAAACAACGGCTGCTTACTTGACGCTGAGGAAGGGGTCGAGCTCGCGCTCGAGCGCAGCCTTCGGCTTGGCGCCGACGATCGTCTGGACGACCTCGCCACCCTGGTACACGTTCAGCGTCGGGATCGACATGACGCCGTACTTCGCGGCCGTGGCCGGGTTCTGGTCGATGTTCAGCTTGACGATCTCGATCTTGTCGCCGTGCTCGTCGGCAATCGCCTCCAGGGACGGGGCGATCTGGCGGCACGGGCCGCACCACTCGGCCCAGAAGTCCACGAGAACGGGCTTGTCGCTCTTGAGGACGTCCTCGTCGAAGCTGGCGTCGGTAACGGTCTTGAGAGCCACGGAGGTCTCCTTACTTCTTCTCTGCGTGGGGTGGGGAGGGGGCGGGTCAGGCGGTCTTCTCGGGCTCCCGGACGCTGTCGCTGTCCGAGAGGGAGGCGAGGTAGCGCTCGGCGTCCAGGGCGGAGGAGCAGCCCGTGCCGGCCGCGGTGATCGCCTGGCGGTATGTGTGGTCCACGACGTCGCCCGCGGCGAAGACGCCGGTGACGTTCGTGCGCGTCGAGGGGGCCGCGACCTTGAGGTAGCCCTCGTCGTCCAGGTCCAGCTGGCCCTTGAACAGCTCGGTGCGCGGGTCGTGACCGATCGCGATGAACAGTCCGGTGACCGGCAGCTCGGAGGTCTCACCGGTCTTGAGGTTGCGCAGAGTCAGCCCGGAGAGCTTGTTCTCACCGTGGATCTCCGCGACCTCGCTGTCCCAGACGAAGGAGATCTTGGGGTCGGCGAAGGCGCGCTCCTGCATCGCCTTGCTGGCGCGCAGGGTGTCACGGCGGTGCACGACGGTGACGGACTTGGCGAAGCGGGAGAGGAAGGTGGCCTCCTCCATCGCCGTGTCGCCGCCGCCGATGACGGCGATGTCCTGGTCCTTGAAGAAGAACCCGTCACAGGTGGCGCACCACGAGACACCGCGGCCGGAAAGCTCGTCCTCACGGGGCAGACCGAGCTTGCGGTGCTGGGAGCCGGTGGTGACGATCACGGCCTTGGCGCGGTGCACGGTGCCGGCGGAGTCGGTGACCGTCTTGATCTCGTCGCTGAGGTCGACCGCGATGACGTCGTCCGGGATCAGCTCGGCACCGAAGCGCTCGGCCTGGGCCCGCATGTTGTCCATCAGGTCGGGGCCCATGATGCCGTCACGGAAGCCGGGGAAGTTCTCCACATCGGTCGTGTTCATCAGCGCGCCACCGGCCGTCACGGCGCCCTCGAAGACCAGCGGCTTCAGGGAGGCACGGGCGGTGTAGAGCGCGGCCGTATAGCCCGCAGGCCCGGAACCGATGATGATCACGTTGCGGACGTCGCTCACGGGTGTCTTCCTTGTCTCTGCCGACTGCTGTCTGGGGTCCTGAGGGGTTCACCCCACCCAACGGATCCTACGGGGCGAGCATTCCCGTCGGCTGACAGCTCACAGCGAGAAACGGTTCAACCACGCGGCACGGTCTGGTTCGCCAGCACCTTTCCGGGCGACGAGGGGGAGGCGGTGACGCAGGTGGCGGAGACCACATAAGCGTCGACGAGAGTCTCGTTCCCGGGGTGCGGAAGGACGACGAGGTATGCCTCCTCCCCCTTGTACCGCTCCGGGTGCGCGGCCAGGATCGCCTCCGAGCGCTTGGTGCCCTGCTGCACACAGGCCGGGGCGGTGGTGCCGGCACCGAACAGGGTCGTACCGGAGGAGTTCGGAGCACTCATGCCCCGCGTCTGGGGGTCCTTCTGTGTGACCAGAAGTTCGTGGACCCGTTTCGTGAGTTCACCCGAGGCGAGGACGACAGCCGTCGGGGAGGGCGCGGCCTGAGGGGTGTTCGGGTGGTCGTCACCGTCGGTGTTCAGCGCGAAGAAGCTGCCCACGCCGAGCACGGCCGCGGCACAGGCGGAGCCGAGCAGCACCTTCGGCCAGCGGCGGGCCCGGCGGCCCCGTGGGCCGGACGACGTGGCCGTCTGCCGGCCGGGGCCGGTCGTGGCGCGAGGCCGGGCCGGGGGGCGGTCGTCTGTTTCACGTGAAACCGCCATGGGGCCGCTCGTCGGCAGATGGCTTGCCGCAGGACCGCGCGGCGTGGTTTCACGTGAAACGGGGGCTCCCGCGATCGCCACGTCTTCCGGGCTCTCTTCGCTCTCCACGGTGGACGTGGTGGCGGGAGCGGTGGCCGCGAGGAGTGCTTCGGCGGCAAGTGCCGCGTCGATCCGGCCGACGACGTCGGCCGGCATCCGTAGCGGGCCGGGGAGGGTTCCGAGCAGCCCCCGGATTTCATCCAGCGAGTTCCGTACGTCGTCGCACAGCTCGCAGTCGGCCAAGTGGTCCCGCACATCCGCGGTTCGTGAGGGGGAGAGGACACCCTCGGCGAGGGCGGAGATCTCCGCGACCTCCGGGTGCTCATCCGTGCCGGTCGTTGAAGTCACGCTCGCCCACCTCCGTCCTTCACTGGATCCGCGTCGTTCTGTCCTGCCGGTGGTGGGACGGACGTCCCCTGCGACCGGTTCCTTCCCCCCTCTACGGGTGGGCTACCCCTGCCTTCGGGGCGCAGATGGGTGACCATCGGGAGCAACCGGGCCCGTCCTCGGGCGCATCTGCTTTTCACCGTGCCGGTGGGGACGCCCAGGACCTTCGCCGCTTCCGCGACGGGGTAGCCCTGCATATCGACGAGAACGAGGGCGGCACGCTGCTCGGGGGGCAGCGTGGCCAGGGCCTGGAGCAGTTCGCGGTGCAGATCGCCGCG
Organism: Streptomyces sp. NPDC042259; assembly: GCF_055582085.1. Lineage (NCBI taxonomy): Bacteria > Bacillati > Actinomycetota > Actinomycetes > Kitasatosporales > Streptomycetaceae > Streptomyces > Streptomyces sp. NPDC042259. The sequence continues at coordinate 251,793 of NZ_JBVJDW010000007.1, forward strand.
CTCCGCGGGGGCGGCGGCGGACTCATGGGGTTCGAGGAGTTGCTCGAGCCGCTCGGTCTCGGCGAGCGGCGAGGTACGTCGTGAGGCGGCCTTGCGGGCCCGGTCCAGGCAGGCGTTGACGGTGATGCGGTGCAGCCAGGTGGTCACGGCGGACTGCCCACGGAAGGTATGAGCGGCCCGGTAGGCGGAGACCAGTGCGTCCTGGACGGCGTCGGCGGCCTCTTCCCGGTCGCCGAGCGTCCGCAGTGCCACCGCCCAGAGCCGGTCGCGGTGGCGCCGCACTATCTCGCCGAAGGCGTCCGGATCGCCTTTGACGTGCATGGTGAGGAGATCGGCGTCGCTCGCACCGCCATGTGTGACGTCGTCCAACGTCGAGTCCCTCCCCCTGGCACCCGGAAATGCGCTACCCGGAGACCTTGATCTCCGAAATGCCGCCGCGGTATCCGTTGCCGTTGATGTCCGGGGGCAGTTCGGTGATGTGAATCAGTACGTAGCGTGTCTTCAAGGGCTTCTTGATGTCCACCTTGATTTGCTGGCCGACCGTATCGAGCTTGGTCACACGCTGCGGGAAGCCGCTGAGGTTGGTCGGAGCCGAGTCCGCCGAGGGGTCGGCCGCGAGGATCTCCGCGGTCTGGCCCTGCCGGAACATGGCCACCTCGATACGCGAGACGTCCTTGACGCTACCGAGGTCGACGACGATGCCGCTGCCGTCCGCGCGGTTGCCCAGATTGCCGAAGTTCGCGTGACTGTAGAAAGCACCCGTGACCCACGCGGTGTTGGGGTCCTTGTCCACAGCAAAGGGAGCTTTTTCCCCGGCGAACGGAGCCGTCAGGGGGGAGAACTCCGTGCCGGCGGTGATCGGAAGCCGCTTGGGCGGCGCCTTCTTCGGCGTACCGTCACCCGCCGACCGCGAGTGCTGGTCGTCCTTCGACTCGCTTCCGTCCTTCAGGAGTGTGTCCGCGAGCTGCCAGCTGCCGAGGCCGAGGGCCGCGATGAGGAGGGCCGAGACGCTCCACTTGAGTGCCCTGCCCGTGCGGCTCTGGAGCGGGGGCGGGGGTACGGCCACGGGCTGGGTGGCGCGGCCGGGGTGCTGCGGGGGGTTCCCGTAGGTGCCGCGCTGATAGTTCGTGCGCTGATACGCCGGAGGAGTGGCGAAGGCCGATTCCGGCGGCCGGATGCGCGGCATCGCGGCGACCGCCTTGGCCAGCTCTTCCGGAGTCGTGCACGGCTGTTCCTGCCGTGACGCGGTCGCCCCGTCATTGACGAGCGCCCGCATCGCGATCTCGGAGAGACCGCGGTGAACGCCCGCGCGAACCTGGTCGGGAGCGATCAGACCGACGCCCTTGGGCAGGCCGGACAGGCCGTGGGCGTTGCTCTCGTAGGGCCAGCGCTGGGTGAGGGCGGCGTACAGCAGCGCGCCGATGGCCTCGGTGTCGGTGCGCTGGGGGTGCTCGGAGGTGATCCCGCGGAGGGCGGCCATGACGGCGAGACCGCGGATGCGGTACTGACCGGACTCGGTACGCAGGACGGAGCCGGGGTGGAGCCGCAGATGGGCGAGGCCTTCGCGGTGGGCCGCCGCCATGGCCTGGGACACCTGGCTCACGAGCTGGTAGGCGTCGTGCGGCTCCATCGGGCCCGAGGCGAGGAGGGGAGTCAGTTCGGTGGCGTCGGGCAGCCACTCGTGGACGACGTAGACCAGCTCGTTCTCCTCGACGGCGTCGAGGACCTGGACGAAGCGGGGGTCACCGAGCAGGGCGGCCGACCGGGCCGCGGCGAGCACCGGGCGGGCGCGCGGGTGGTCCGCCGGGAGCAGGTGGACGCCGACGGCTCGGCGCAGCTTCTCGTCGACCGCGCGCCAGCTGCTGAATCCCTCCAGACGGGTGACGCACTCCTCCAAGCGGTACCGCTTGGCGAGCTTGTGACCGCTGTGCAGCTCGGGTGGTTGTGCGGCGCGCGCGGGGCCCTCGGGCTCCGCGCGCTCGGTGTCTTCGTGTGTGCCGGCCTTGTTCTCGGCCTCCACCCCGTCGGTCGTGGCCTGGTCCGCCTTGGCGGCCAACGGCTTGTCACCGCTGTTGTCAGCCACGTCGACGGCAGCCGTGCTCCGTTCCGCCACCGTCGCTCCTGCCTCCCCATCCGTTGCACGCTGTCCACAGCCACGACAATTGTGCCCACAGTCCGGCGCTATGCACGACACGCGGCGGCGGGCGATGGTTGTGCTCCCGTCAGCGGCCGAGCCGTCCACGGACCATACCGACCATGGCAGTCAGCTCCTCGATGCGCATCCGCTTCGCGGCGATGTAGAAGACGATGATCAGGATGAGACCACCACCGGCCAAGGCGGCGAGCGATCCGAGAGCACCGCTGCCGAGAACCTGACCGATTCCGTACGAGACCGCTCCGCCGATCAGGGCGGCGGGGACGCACGCGCCGATGAGACGGGCGTAGGTACGGACGACGTGCGAGCCGTCGAGGTCGCCGCCCAGCCGGGTACGCAGCCGGCGCCAGGCGACACCGACGCCGATGGCGTAGCCCAGCCCGTAGGAGGCGGCCATGCCGGCCACGGCCCAGCGGGCGGGCAGCACGAAGTAGGCGAGGGTCGAGGCCGCGGCGTTGACGGCGGCGACGATGACCGTGTTGTAGAAGGGGGTCCGGGTGTCCTCGTAGGCGTAGAAGCCGCGCAGGATCACGTACTGGATCGAGTACGGGATGAGGCCGAGGCCGAAGGCCATCAGCACGTAGCCGATGTTGGTGGCGCCATCGGATCCGGAGCCGGAGAACATCAGCGTGGCCATGGGGAGGCCGAGCGCGAGGAACGCGAACGCGCAGGGCACGATCGCGACGGCCGAGGTGCGCAGGCCGTAGGAGATGTCGTCGCGGACGGCGCTGACCTCCCCGTCCTGCGCGGCCCGGGAGATCCGGGGCAGGACCGCGGTCATCACCGAGACCGTGATGATGGCCTGCGGCATCTGCCAGAGCTGCAGGGCGAAGTTGTACGCGGTGATGCCGGTACCGGGGTGGCCGGCCTTGTCGGCGAGGTCACCGGCGCGGGTGGCGAGCTGGGTGACGACCACCATGCCGAGCTGGTTGGCCAGGACGAAGAAGAACGTCCACTTGGCGAGGCCGGCGGCCTTGCCGAGGCCGTGGCCGCGCCAGTCGAAGCGGGGCCGGATCCGGAAGCCCGCGTCCCGCAGGTACGGGACCATCGCCAGGGCCTGGACGGCGAGCCCCAGCAGAGTGCCGATGCCGATCAGCCGGACGGCCTCGGGGGTGATGGAGGCGGTGCCGACGCCACTGGCGGAGGCGGTACCGAAGACCCAGATGAAGGAGCCGAAGGTGGCGATGATGACGATGTTGTTGAGGACCGGGGTCCACATCATCGCGCCGAAGTGGCCGCGGGCGTTGAGGATCTGGCCCAGGACCACGTGCAGGCCCATGAAGAACATGGTCGGAAGGCAGTAGCGGGCGAACGCCACGGCGACGTCCATCTGGTCCGGGTGGGACGCGATGCTCGGCGACATCATCCGGATGAAGAGCGGTGCGCCGAGGACACAGACGGTGGTCACGGCGCCCAGGAGGACCACGACCAGGGTGAGGAGCCGGTTGGCGTAGGCCTCGCCGCCGTCCTCGTCGTTCTTCATCGCCCGCACGAGCTGCGGGATGAAGACCGCGTTCAGCGCGCCGCCGCCGACGAGGATGTAGATCATCGTCGGCAGGGTGTTGGCGACCTGGTAGGTGTCGCTGAGGGTGGCCACGCCGATCGCGGCCGCCATGACGAGGTTGCGGACGAAGCCGAGGATCCGGGAGACCAGGCTGCCCGCCGCCATCAGCGCACTCGACTTGAGCAGGCTGGCGGCCTTGCCGCCCTTCGGCGTGGCCGCGGGCGGCACCACCGGTTCCGGCTCGGGGTCCGGAGCGGGGGACTGCGGGGGCGGCGTGGGGTACTGGCCGGGGGGCGGCACCTGCTGGCCCGACGGGGGCCGCGGCGGCTCGTACGGCTGCTGCTGGTCGCGGTACAGGTGCGCGAACGCGTCCCGTTCGGGGCGCTCCTCCGAGGCCTGGCCGGCGAGCGGGCCCACCCCGGGGAACTGGGCCGTGGGCTCGTCGCCGTACGGCACGGCGGGGGCCTCCGGCCGGTGCGGCTGCGCCGGTGCCCACGGCTGGGCGGCGGGGCCCTGATGGGCCGCGGGCGGCTGCGGGGGGAGCGGCTGGGTGGGCTGGTAGGGGCCGGGCGCCGGGGGGTTCGCGGCCCGGTCGTAGAGCGCGTCGGTCACCGGGTCCTGCGCGGCCGGGTCGTGCTCCGGATAGGGATGGGAGGAATACGCGTCCTGGAGGTAGGGGTCCTGGGCGTACGGCCGCCCCTGGCGGTTCGGGGCAGGCCGGCGCGGCGGGTATGGCTCCCGCTGCGCACCGTCCGCGCCCTGACCGCGGTCACCGTCGTACGGCGCGTTCATCGCTACCCCACCTCATCGTCCGCGGCCGTCCGGCCCCACTACACGTCAACGGTCCACTTTCTCACCTGAGCCGGATGGGTCACTGTTCTGTGATCCGGTGTCCGGACCGGGGTCACCCGGCTGCTCGGGACGGCCGTCGTCCGGCCCGCTGTCCCCGGTATCTCCCGCGTCCTCGCCGTCCGGCCCGTCACCTTCGCCGCCACGAGCGGCCGACCGCTTGCGCTGAAGGTAGATACGGAGCCCGGCGAGGACCAGAAGGAGCACACCACCGGCGATGACCAGGAGCACCATAGGGGTGATGGACGTGACATGCACAGTGAAGGTCATCGGCTCGCCGTAGGGCTCACCGTCGTCCGTGTAGAGCTGGGCCCGGACCTGGACGGGACCGTTGGCGTTCGCGCGCGTCTCGAATTTGACGGTCTGGCTGCGCCCGCCTTCGATCTTGACCGGCTGTGACTCGTCGACCTTGAGGCGATTCGGCTGGCTGGACCGCAGGACCAGATTCAGACCGTCGATCCGTTGCAGCAGCCCGTTGTGGACCGACACCGGGATGGTCGCACTGCGTCCGGAGAGGGTCATGTCGGACTTGCTGATGAGATTGACCGTGCGGGTCAGCTGGTCCAGATAGGACTGCACGGCGTTGCGGAAGTCAGCCGCGCCGCGCCGGTCACCGCGCCAGGATGTGGACATCTCCCGCATGATCGCGCTGCCGAACGGGGTGACCACCCGGTCCTGGGACGTCAGGATCACCTTGAAGCTGTCCAGGGCGTTCTGCGTCCGCTGGATCTCCTGGAACGCCTCGGTGGACATCTCCCGCGCGCGCAGCGAGCCCGGGTACGAGCCGGGGCCGGGTACCTCCTGGTTCGCGGACGCGTCCGGCTTGGCCTTCGCGGCGTCCCCCAGATCGCGGGGCTGCGTCCAGCGGCCGTCCGCCAGCGCACCGATCGCGGTGGCCATGGCCTGGGCCTGGCTGGTGGTGGGCATCCGCTGGGGGGCCACGACGATGCTGCGCTCGTCGTCCGGGGCCTGCTTGTTGATCAGGAGGCTCTGGGCGAGGAACCGCTGCACGGCGAGCGAGGCGTCGTGGGCCCGGAGCATGTCGCCCTGGAAGACGGTGGAGAGCCGCGTGTCCGCGACGACGGCCGTGTTGCCGCCGCCGATCTGGCGGGCGGCCGAGGGGGTGTAGGGGCTGCCGGCGGGGTCGCGCAGGCTGTCGCTGCGGGCGATGACGTTGTGTGCGCCGGCCGAGGTGGCGACATCGACGATCGAGGTGTCGACCGCGCCGTCGACGGGCCAGGCGAAGTCCGTACGGGGCTTCACACCGAGGATGGTCTCCACGGTGGTCGAGGCCAGCTCGGTGGCGGACTGGAGGTGGCTGAGGATGCCCGAGACGTCCTTGCCCCGATGGGCGAGCGAGGCGAGGTCGGGGTCACCGAAGGGCAGCGCCACCACCTGGTGGCCCGCCACCGCCTCCTGGAGCTTGTTGAGCCACTGCTTGGCGACCGTCTGCCCCTTGCCGGCGGAACTCTCGCCCTCCGGCCCGTCGATCCCGTAGCTCTTCGTCATGGCCTCGACCGTGGCGAGCAGATCCGGGTCGATCACCCAGGTGATCGGCAGGCTCTTGCCCAGGGTGACGAGCTGGTACAGCCGGCCGCCCGGCGCCAGCTCCGCCGCGAGGTCGTCGTTGGGGAAGATGGGGGTCTGCTGCTGGTCCGACTCGGTCCGCGCGGTGAGGTGGGTGGCGGAGATGAGCGGCCACATGAACGTGACCTGGGTCTTCTTGCCCTCGGTGGCGGACGGCTGCCAGGGGAGCACGGTCCGCTGTATGCCCAGTACCCGTTCGGAGGGCTGGTCGGCCGTCTGCCCGGAGACGGAGACACCGAGCTGATAGACGCCGTCGTGGCCGAGATCCAGGTCCTTCGCCGGAACGGAGAGGGTGAAGTCACGGCTGATCCCGGGGAGCAGCTTGTCGATCTTCTGCCGGTGGTTGCCGCCGACCTCGCTGCCGTCGGTGCCCGGCGCGTAACCGGTCCGCTGGCCGAGATCGTCGATGTCACTGCGGCCGCTGATCTGCGGCCCCACCCGCAGGGCCACATAGGCGCCGAAGATCGTCGACTTCCCGTGGTTGGTCACCGTGCCGGAGATGGTCAGCGTGTCGCCCTGCTTCGGGGCCACGGGGGTCATCGAGTCCACGGCCACGCCGACGGTGCGGGAGCCACCGGTGTCCGCGTGCGCGGCGGGGGCCGTGGGCAGCTGCACCAGCCCGAGGACCAGCAGCACTCCCAGCAGCAGCGTCGCGGGGTGCCGGAACCACCGGCAGGCAGGAGCGGACCTCGTCCCCTGGAACTCTGCCGCCTCGGCCACGCGCTCGCCCGTCCCTCGTCGTCGTCAGTGGTCGTCGGTTGTGCGTCCACGAATGGTAACGAGGCCCGCTGTGACGAAGTGCTGCGGACCGCTGTACAAGATCGCCGTCGCGGCCCGATGTCCTGGCTGCGCCTGGTTTGCGGGGGCCGACCACGGGCGCCCGGGAACGAAGAGGCCCTCGCGGGCGCGGCCACGTACCCTCTTCTGTTGTGTCGAATGCCAACAATGACAGCCTCACCCCGCCGTCGACGAACGAGCTCAGCCAGGTGCAGCGACGTGCCGTGAGCGAGCTGTTGCGGGTATCCCCCGTAGCCGACGACCTCGCCCGCCGTTTTCAGGAGGCCGGGTTCACTCTTGCCCTGGTCGGCGGGTCGGTGCGGGACGCGCTGCTCGGCCGGCTCGGCAACGACCTGGACTTCACGACGGACGCCCGCCCCGAGGACGTACTGAAGATCGTCCGTCCCTGGGCCGACGCGGTCTGGGAGGTGGGCATCGCCTTCGGCACCGTGGGCTGCCGCAAATCGGACTTTGAGATTGAGGTCACGACATACCGGTCGGAAGCGTACGACCGCACGTCGCGTAAGCCCGAGGTCTCCTACGGCGACTCCATCGAGCAGGACCTCGTCCGCCGCGACTTCACCGTCAACGCGATGGCCGTGGCGCTCCCGGAGAAGGAGTTCATCGACCCGCACAACGGCCTGGAGGACCTGGCCGCGCGCGTCCTGCGGACCCCGGGCACCCCCGAGGAGTCCTTCTCCGACGACCCGCTGCGCATGATGCGGGCCGCCCGTTTCGCCGCGCAGCTGGACTTCGAGGTCGCGCCCGAGGTCATCGAGGCGATGTCGGCCATGGCCGACCGCCTGCAGATCGTCTCCGCCGAGCGGGTCCGGGACGAGCTGAACAAGCTGCTGCTCTCCGATTGCCCCCGCAAGGGCCTGCGCCTGCTGGTCGACACGGGCATGGCCGATCTCGTGCTGCCGGAGCTACCGGCCCTGCGCCTGGAGAGCGACGAGCACCACCGGCACAAGGACGTCTACGAGCACTCGCTGACCGTCCTGGAGCAGGCGATCGACCTCGAAGCTCCTCGTGACCAGCCCGGAGGCGGCCCCGACCTGGTGCTGCGCCTCGCCGCGCTGCTGCACGACATCGGCAAGCCGAGGACCCGGCGCTTCGAGAAGGACGGCCGGGTCTCCTTCCACCACCACGAGGTGGTCGGCGCGAAGATGACCAAGGCCCGGATGACGAAGCTCAAGTACTCCAACGAGCTGATCAAGGACGTCTCCAAGCTCGTCGAGCTGCACCTGCGCTTCCACGGCTACGGAACGGGCGAGTGGACCGACTCGGCCGTGCGCCGCTACGTCCGTGACGCCGGCCCGATGCTGGACCGGCTGCACAAGCTGACGCGGTCCGACTGCACGACGCGGAACAAGCGGAAGGCGAACGCGCTGTCGCGCGCCTACGACGGGCTCGAGGAGCGCATCGCCCGGCTGCAGGAGCAGGAAGAGCTGGATTCGATCCGGCCGGACCTGGACGGCAACGAGATCATGGAGATCCTCGGCGTCGGGCCTGGTCCGCAGGTCGGCAAGGCGTACAAGCACCTGCTGGAGCTGCGTCTGGAGCACGGCCCGATGGGCCACGACGCGGCGGCCGCGGCGCTCAAGGACTGGTGGGCCGCGCAGGAGGCCTGAGCCGACGCTCATGTTTCACGTGAAACATGACGGAGCCGGGTGACGTTTCACGTGAAACGTCACCCGGCTCCGTCATGTGCGGCTACTTGGTGCCGGCTTCCTTGTTGTCGCTGAAGCACAGGACGAAGGAATCGCTTCCGCGCGACTGCTCGTATCCGCCCGTGGCGCCTTCCACGGCGGAGCAGGTGGCCATGGCCGACTTCGCCCCGTCGACCTTCTTGATGACCTTGTATTTGGCCTTGGCGTCCTTGCAGTCCACGACCTCGACGTCCGGCTTGGTGGCGGTGCCGGAGTTCATGACGCAGTCGCCGACGGCGGCGGTGTCCGCGTCGTCACGCGAGGCGATCCAGCCGGCCACCGCGATGATGATGACGACGACCGGTATGCCGAACTTGCGAAGCATCTTGAGCTTGGAGCGACGCGGTGCCGGCTCGGGCGTGCCCGGGTAGGGCTGCATCGGCTGCTGGCCGTAGGGGCCCGGCTGCTGACCGTACGGGCTCTGCTGCGGCTGGCCGTACGGGGCCTGCGGCTGCTGGCCGTACGCGTTTCCACCCTGCTGGGCGAACGGGTTCTGGTTCTGCGGCGGCGGAGTGGTCACGTGAAATCCCTCGGGCTGAAGCCTGATCCGGTTGGAGTGCAGCCCGTAAGGTACAGGTAAAGAAACCGGCCACTCGGACATTTCCGCAGCTCAGAGGGCGGCTGTAGCCTTGATGTGACACTTATCGGCGACGAAAACCTGTCATAGCCACAGCAATCGCCGCGTAGATCACGGCCACCGTTACCACCAGCGCGGCCGACCGGCCGTCGGGCGGCAGCATCAGGGCGGCCACTCCGGCCGCTCCCACGAAAGCGACGTTGAACAGGACGTCGTAGAGCGAGAAGATCCGGCCCCGGAAGGCATCGTCCACGGACGACTGGACCACCGTGTCCGTGGAGATCTTCGCACCTTGTGTGACGAGCCCCAGCACGAAGGCACCGATCAACATCGGAACCCGCTCGAACGGCAGGCCCAGAGCGGGTTCGAGAAGCGCCGCGGCCATGGCGCAGGCCACGATCCAGCCGAGCGGGCCGAGCCGGGCGACCGCCCACGGGGTGAGGACGGCCGCGGCGAGGAATCCCGCGCCCGACACGGCGACGGCCAGTCCCAACAGGGCGAGCCCTTCGGAGTCGTCATCGGTCCACGCGTACCGGCAGAGCATCAGCAACGTGACCGTCAACGCCCCGTAGCAGAACCGCATGAGGGTCATCGCGCCCAGCGCCCGGGCGGCGGTGGGCCGCTCGGCCAGATGGCGCAGCCCCGCGATCAGCCCCGTCACGGTGGCCGCCACCGTGGTGCCCAGCGGGGTCCGGGCCGGTGCGCCATCCGGCCCCAGCAGGCTCACGGGCATGCGAAGCGAGGAGAGCGCGGCGCACAGGTACAGGGCGGCGCCCAGCAGGACGACCAGCGCGTCGGACGCGCGGCCTTCCGCGGAGGCCAGACGGACGACGAAGGCGAGTCCGCCGCCCGCGGTGGCGGCGAGCGTTCCGGCGGTCGGGGAGAGGGAGTTGGCCATGACCAGGCGTTGGCGGGAGTCGACGACGCGTGGCAGGGCGGCCGAGAGCCCGGCGAGGACGAAGCGGTTGACGGCGGTGACCGACAGCGCGGAGACGTAGAAGAGCCAGTCGGGGACGCGCGCGACCATGAGCAGTGCGGTGCCCGTGGCCAGCACGGCGCGCAGGAGATTGCCGTGCAGCAGCACCTGGCGCCGGCGGCGGCGGTCCAGCAGGACACCGGCGAACGGGCCGAGCAGCGAATAGGGCAGCAGGAGCACGGCCATGGCGGAGGCGATGGCCGCCGGTGAGGCCTGCTTCTCGGGTGCGAAGACGACGTACGCGGCGAGGGCGACCTGGTAGACCCCGTCGGCCGACTGGGACAGCAGCCGGACGGTCAGCAGACGGCGGAAATCGCGCAGCCGCAGCAGGACGCGCAGATCACGCACAACAGGCATGGCCCACAGCCTCACACACCCCGCAGGCCCCCGGGTGGATTACCCGGGGGCCTGCGGGGAAGCGGAGTGTGGCCACGGCGCGCTCAGCGTGCCACGTCAGGCCTCGCTCAGCGCTCGACCTCGCCCTTGATGAACTTCTCGACGTTCTCCAGGGCCTCGTCGTCGAAGTACTGCACCGGCGGGGACTTCATGAAGTACGAGGACGCGGAGAGGATCGGGCCGCCGATGCCGCGGTCCTTGGCGATCTTCGCGGCGCGCACGGCGTCGATGATGACACCCGCGGAGTTCGGGGAGTCCCACACCTCGAGCTTGTACTCCAGGTTCAGCGGGACGTCACCGAAGGCACGGCCCTCAAGACGCACGTACGCCCACTTGCGGTCGTCCAGCCAGGCCACGTAGTCCGACGGGCCGATGTGGACGTTGTCGTCGCCCAGCTCGCGGTCGCGGATCTGCGAGGTGACGGACTGCGTCTTGGAGATCTTCTTGGACTCCAGGCGGTCACGCTCGAGCATGTTCTTGAAGTCCATGTTGCCGCCGACGTTCAGCTGCATGGTGCGCTCGAGGCGGACACCGCGGTCCTCGAAGAGCTTCGCCATCACACGGTGCGTGATCGTGGCGCCGACCTGCGACTTGATGTCGTCACCGACGATCGGGACGCCCGCCTCGGTGAACTTGTCAGCCCACTCCTTGGTACCGGCGATGAAGACCGGCAGAGCGTTGACGAAGGCGACCTTGGCGTCGATGGCGCACTGCGCGTAGAACTTCGCGGCGTCCTCGGAGCCGACCGGCAGATAGCAGACCAGGACGTCGACCTGCTTGTCCTTGAGGACCTGGACGATGTCGACCGGGGCCTCGGCGGACTCCTCGATGGTCTGGCGGTAGTACTTGCCCAGACCGTCGTAGGTGTGGCCGCGCTGGACCGTGACGCCCGAGGACGGCACGTCGCAGATCTTGATGGTGTTGTTCTCGCTGGCGCCGATGGCGTCCGCGAGGTCGAGGCCGACCTTCTTCGCGTCGACGTCGAACGCGGCCACGAACTCCACATCGCCCACGTGGTAGTCGCCGAACTGCACGTGCATCAGACCCGGCACGCGGCTGTTCGGGTCGGCGTCCTTGTAGTACTCGACGCCCTGAACCAGCGAGGCGGCGCAGTTGCCCACGCCTACGATGGCTACGCGAACCGAACCCATTCCGGTTGCTCCCTGTTTGTACTCGACAAAGCCCTGCGGAATGCAGAGCTCACTTGGCGGTGTCATCGGACGGATCCGGCCGGGAAGAACCCCGGTGCCGGGGCAGGCCGCCCGTATCTCCGGTTGTGTCCTGCGCGGCGGTGCCGTTGCGCTGGTCGCGCCCGGCCCGCTCGCTCTCGATCAGCTCGTTCAGCCAGCGGACCTCACGCTCCACCGACTCCATGCCGTGACGCTGGAGCTCGAGGGTGTAGTCGTCCAGCCGCTCGCGGGTACGGGCCAGGGAGGCGCGCATCTTCTCGAGGCGCTCCTCCAGCCGGCTGCGGCGGCCTTCCAGCACCCGCATCCGTACGTCCCGCGAGGTCTGCCCGAAGAACGCGAAACGGGCGGCGAAGTGCTCGTCCTCCCACGCGTCCGGGCCGGTGTGGGCGAGGAGCTCTTCGAAGTGCTCCTTGCCCTCCGCCGTCAGCCGATAGACGATCTTCGCCCGGCGGCCGGCCAGCGATGCCGCGAGGGCATCTTCCGGAGCGCTGCCGGGTTCCTCGATCAACCATCCGTTGGCGACCAGGGTCTTGAGGCAGGGGTAGAGGCTGCCGTAGCTGAACGCACGGAACACCCCGAGTGAGGTGTTGAGGCGTTTGCGCAGCTCATAGCCGTGCATCGGAGACTCGCGGAGCAGGCCGAGGACGGCGAACTCAAGGATGCCCGAGCGTCTGCTCATGTCCCGCCTCCTTGGTCCTCTACGTCCCTTATGCCGAGCTGATGTATCGACTCGATACATCCAGACGATAGAACGAGCGTCCTGTTGCGACAAGAGGGGGCACGGTGAACGAGGTCACATCACTGATTCGTGGGACAGAACCCGCCTGATTTGGAGTGAACATCCCCAGTGGGCGGGATTTGGCCGTGCGTAGTCTGTGCGCCATGCAGACCACCGGGAACCGAGTGACGTCGCCAGACGTCCTCGTCCTGGATGCAGTGCGCCCGGTTGCTCAGGGGGGCCCGGATCGCGCATCGGGGGGAACGGAAGCCACCTGCCGCTTTCAGGCGATAGTGCCTGCCCGAGGAGTAGTCGTTCGATGAGCGAGCATCGTCGCAAGCCGCCGCAGTCCCAGGGCGGCGGACGGGCCGCGTCCCGGCGCGCGGCGCAGCAGCCGGGTGCCGGCCGCCGCGCCGCACCGCCGGGGGGCGCGGCCGAGCCCGGCCATGACCGTATGGCCGGGTCGCAGTACACCAGCAGGTCCGGGGCCCGGCGGGGCGACGGCGCCGGGCGCAGACGCCCGGCCCCCGGGTCCGCCGGAGCGGGCCGGGGGCGGCGGGACGGCGGCCGCCCGGCCAAGAAGCGTTTCATCGACTACCCGCGTGCGGGCAAGGTCGGGGCACGGCGCTGGCTGCCGTCGTGGAAGCTGGTCACCGGGTTGTGTGTCGCATTCCTCGGGTTGATCATCGGTGTCGTCGGAATCGCGCTGTTGATCGTGCAGGTGCCGACGGCGCGGGCCGCTTCCACCGTCCAGAAGAACGTCTATTACTGGGCCGACGGCGATCAGATGGTGGTGGCCGGCGGTGGTGAACTCAACCGTCAGATCGTGCCGATCGCCAAGATTCCCGAGGCGATGCAGAACGCGGTGGTCTCGGCCGAGAACGCCACGTTCTGGGACGACAAGGGCGTCGACCCGATGGGCATCGCCCGAGCCGTGGTCAAGATGGCTCAGGGCGGTGAGACGCAGAGTGGTTCCACCATCACCCAGCAGTTCGTGAAGAACACCTATCTCAGCCAGGACCAGACGCTGACGCGTAAGGCCACCGAGCTGCTGATCTCGATAAAGGTGGGGGCGACCGAGGACAAGCACAAGATCCTCGAGGGATACCTCAACACCGCTTATTACGGCCGTGGTGCCTACGGCATCCAGGCCGCCGCTCGGGCGTATTACAACAAGGACTGTACGGAGCTGACGCCGAGCGAGAGCGCGTTCCTGGCGGCGACGTTGAACGGCCCGAACCTGTACGACCCGTACGGCGGCCAGGGCCCCGCGGCGACTCCGGAGAAGAACACGAAGCGGGCCACGGACCGCTGGAAGTGGACGCTGGACCGAGAGGTCGAGGTCAATCACAAGTATCTGACCCCGGAAGACCGTGACAAGTGGGTCGCGAAGGGTTTCCCGAAGCCCCAGCCGCCCAAGCCGGCGACCAACCGGGCCGGCCAGATCGGTTATCTCACCAGCCTCGCCGACAATTACATCGTCGCCCACTCCAACCTCAGCAAGGCTCAGTTGGACAAGGGTGGATTCCAGATCCACACCACGTTCGACAAGAAAAAGGTGAACACGCTGGCCAAGTCGGTGGCGGACGTCCGCAAGGCCAACATCAAACCGAACGCGCGCGAGGTCGACAAGCACGTGCAGTTCGGCGGGGCCTCGGTGGAGCCCAAGACCGGCAAGATCGTCGCCATTTACGGCGGTGAGAACGCGCTGGAGCATTTCACCAACAACGCCGATTACACCGGCGTCCAGGTGGGATCGACGTTCAAGCCGTTCGTCCTGGCCGCCGCGATGACGCACGGCAAGCGCAATCCGGCGCTCGGCTCGCACCAGACCGACGCCCAGCGCACGGTCGTCTCGCCGGAGAGCGTCTACAACGGTGACAACGGGCTGACGCTGCGGGATTACAACGGTCAGGTCTGGCACGACCAGAACGGCAGCGAGTGGCATCAGAAGAACGACGGCGGGGAGGACAAGGGACTCGTCACGCTGCGTACCGCGATGCAGTACTCGGTGAATACGCCCTTCATCCAGCTCGGTATGGATATCGGCACCGACCTGGTGAAGGAGTCGGCGATCAAGGCGGGACTGGACGAGGACCAGCTGGCCTCCCTCTCCCCGACCTTCTCCCTCGGCACGTCGGCGCCCAGCGCGATCCGGCTGGCGGGCTCCTACGCGACCTTCGCCGCGAGCGGGAAGCAGATCGACCCCTATTCGGTCGAGAAGGTGGAGAAGGACGGCAAACCGCTCTTCAAGCACGAGGAGAAGAGCGCGCAGGCCTTCGACGCGAACGTGGCGAACAACGTCACGGACGTGCTGAGGACCGTGGTCCAGGACGGTACGGGCACCGCGGCGCAGCTCGGTGACCGCCCGGTGGCGGGCAAGACCGGTACGACCGACGAGAACCGCTCGGCCTGGTTCGCCGGCTACACCCCACAGCTGTCCACGGCGATCGGCATGTACCGCGTCAATCCCAACGCGAAGAAGCAGGAATTCCTGTCGATGCGCGGTGTGGGCGGCAAGCCGACCATTCACGGTGCCTCGTTCCCGGCCGAGATCTGGGCCGATTACATGGGCAAGGCGTTGAAGGGGAAGCCGATCGAGCAGTTCGAGCAGGCCCAGCCGATCGGCAAGAAGATCTTCGGAGACGGCGCGAGCCCCTCCCCCAGCCCGACCCCGAGCGCGTCCGCGTCGCCGAAGCCGACGAAGTCCGCCTCGCCGACCCCGTCGAAGAGCCCGAGCAAGTCCCCGACGCCGACCAGGACCTGTCATCCGCTCGACCCGCGGTGCAAGCCGGGGGGCACCGGTGGCCCCGGCGGCGGTGACGGAGGCACGACGGGCGGCCCCGGCGGCCCGGGCGGCGGCACCGGGAGCCCCGGCGAGTCCCCGGATCCGGAACCGACACGGGGCCGGCCGGGCGGGCTGTTCGGCGGCCCGGGGGACTAGGCCGTGTCCGGACAACACACCTAGGGCCTGCCGCCACACCCCTCCGGGGTGATCCTTTTCGAGGGCCGTCCCGCGTTCGCGCGGGGCGGCCCTCGAGGTTATCCACAGGCTCCGACGGGTGACAGGCTCTTACGGCAGGATGTCCGCATGAGGAGCGTGCGGGACGACGAGCAGGTACGGCCCACCGTCGAGGACGAGGTGGCCGCCGCGGGCAGTGAGCTCATCGGCGGCCCGGCCGGGCGGCGTGCCCTGACCGGCCTGGGGTGGTGGACGCCGGTCCGGGTGATCGCGCTGGTCGCGCTCGGCATGTTCGCGCTCGGGATGGTGCAGAAGCTCCCCTGCTACAACTACGGCTGGTTCTACGGCGCCACCACCCAGTACACCCACGCCTGCTACTCCGACATCCCCCACCTCTACAGCGGCCGCGGCTTCGATCTCGGGCTCATCCCGTATTTCGACAAGATCCCGCAGACCGTGTCCGGGGGCATGGACTATCTGGAGTACCCGGTCCTGACCGGGCTGTTCATGGAGACCGCCGCCCGGCTCACCCCCGGTGGCGGCAGCATCCAGCACCGCGAGCAGCTCTACTGGCTGGTCAACGCCGGCATGCTGATGGTCTGCACCGCGGTCATCGCCCTGTGCGTGGCCCGTACGCACCGCCGTCGCCCCTGGGACGCCCTGTTGGTCGCCCTCGCGCCGGCCTTCGCCCTCACGGCCACCATCAACTGGGATCTGTTCGCGGTCGCCCTGACGGCCGCCGCGATGCTCATGTGGTCACGCGGGCGGACCCTCGCGGCGGGCATCCTGATCGGTCTGGCCGCCGCGGCGAAGCTGTATCCGGCGCTGCTGCTCGGGCCGCTGTTCATCCTGTGCTGGCGGGCCGGGCGCCACCGGGCGTTCCTGAGGGCCGTGGCCGGTGCGGTCGTGGCGTGGCTGGTGGTGAATCTGCCGGTGATGCTGACGCACGACGCGAGCGGTTTCCACATCCGCGAGGGCTGGGCGAAGTTCTACACCTTCAGCCAGGAGCGGCCGGTCGACTTCGGCTCGGTCTGGCTCTTGATCTCCCAGCGCACCGGCAACCCGCTGGAGGACGCCAACACCTACGCCACGCTGCTGATGATCCTCGGCTGTCTGGCCCTGGGGGCCCTCGGGCTGTACGCGCCCAGGCGGCCGCGCCTCGCGCAGCTGGTCTTCCTGGTGGTGGCGCTCTTCATCCTGACCAACAAGGTCTATTCGCCGCAGTACGTGCTGTGGCTCATCCCGCTCGCGGCGCTGGCCCGCCCGAAGTGGCGTGACTTCCTCATCTGGCAGGCGTGCGAGGTCCTGTACTTCCTCGGCATCTGGTTCTACCTGGCCTACACGGGAAGCGGTGACAAGCACCAGGGCCTCCCCGTGGAGGGCTACCAACTGGCCATCGTGCTGCACCTGCTGGGCACGCTGTACCTGTGCGCGGTCGTCGTGCGCGACATCCTGCTGCCGGAGCGTGACGTCGTCCGGCGGGACGGCTCGGACGACCCCTCGGGCGGGGTGCTGGACGGGGCTCCGGACATATTCGTCCTCGGCTCCGCGTGCCGGGCACGGCACGCGGAGCCCCGCGAAGGCACACGCGTCCAATGGGGTGCCGCGAGCCGCGAACCGTAGTCGCGCGGCTCCGGCCCCCGCGTCAGGGGGGTGGATCAGTGATCGAGCAGCCGGTCGAACTGGGTGGTGGTGTGCCGCAGGTGGGCCACCAGTTCGTCGCCGACCTGCGGGGCGGGGACGTCGCCGGGCACGAAGAGGATGGAGACCTGCATGTGCGGGGGCTCCGCGAACCAGCGCTGCTTGCCCGCCCAGACGAAGGGCGAGAGGTTGCGGTTCATCGTCGCGAGTCCGGCCCTGGCGACGCCCTTCGCGCGCGGCATCATGCCGTGCAGTGCCTTCGGGGCCTCCAGGCCGACGCCGTGCGAGGTACCGCCGGCCACCACGACGAGGTAGCCGTCGCCGGCCGCCTTCTGCTGGCGGTAGCCGAAGCGGTCGCCCTTGGCGACGGGGGTGACGTCCAGGACGGCGCCCCGGTACTGGGTGGCGTCGTGGTCGCCGAGCCACAGCCGGGTGCCGATCCGGGCGCGGAAGCGCGTCTGCGGGAACCGCTGCTGCAGATGGGCGAGTTCATCGGCCTTGAGGTGGCTGACGAACATGGTGTGCAGCGGCAGGCGGGCGTGGTGCAGCCGCTCCATCCAGCCCACGACCTCGCCGACGGCGTCGGTGCCGTCGGTGCGGTCCAGCGGGAGGTGGATGGCGAAGCCTTCCAGGCGCACGTCCTCGATGGCGGCGTGCAGCTTGGGGAGGTCCTCCTCGCTGATGCCGTGGCGCTTCATGCTGCTCATGACCTCGACCACGACACGGGCGCCCACGAGGCCCCGTACGCCGTCGACCGAGGAGACCGACCGGATGGCCCGGTCGGGCAGCGGCACCGGCTCCTCGCCGAGGCGGAACGGCGTCAGCACGAGCAGATCACCGCTGAAGAAGTCCTTGACGCGGGCCGCTTCGTAGGTCGTGCCGACGGCGAGGATGTCCGTGCCGAAGCGGGTGGCCTCGTCGGCCAGCCGCTCGTGGCCGAAGCCGTAGCCGTTGCCCTTGCAGACCGGGACGATCCCCGGGAACTGCTGCAGAACGGTCTGCTGGTGTGCCCGCCAACGCGCGGTGTCGACGTAGAGCGTGAGCGCCATGGCCGGTCCCGGAACCTTTCGCTGAATCTGCTGTGTGACGTGGTCGTGTGTCCGACGGCGCTGCCCCGTGGCCCGGCACCCGGCCGGGCCCCCGGATCAGCGGCGGGACATGTACATGTCGAGGGCCTTGTGCAGCAGCTTGTTGAGCGGGAAGTCCCACTCGCCGAGGTACTCCGCCGCCTGGCCGCCGGTGCCGACCTTGAACTGGATGAGGCCGAAGAGGTGGTCGCTCTCGTCGAGGGAGTCACCGATGCCGCGCAGGTCGTAGACGCTCGCCCCCAGGGCGTAGGCGTCGCGGAGCATGCGCCACTGCATCGCGTTCGACGGGCGGACCTCGCGCTTGTGGTTGGCCGAGGCGCCGTAGGAGTACCAGACGTGGCCGCCGACGATCAGCATCGTCGCCGCGGCGACCGCCTCGCCCTCGTGCACCGCGAAGTACAGCCGCATGCGGTTGGGGTCCTCGGTGTTGAGGGCGGTCCACATGCGCTGGAAGTAACTGAGCGGACGCGGGCGGAACTTGTCGCGCTCCGCCGTGATCTCGTACAGGTGCTGCCAGGTCGCCAGGTCCTCGTAACCGCCCTGGACGACCTCGACGCCGGCCTTCTCGGCCTTCTTGATGTTGCGTCGCCACAGCTGGTTGAAGCCCTTGTGGACGTCCTCCAGCGAGCGGTTCTCCAGCGGCACCTGGAAGACGTAGCGCGGCTGCACGTCACCGAAGCCGGCGCCGCCGTCCTCGCCCTGCTGCCAGCCCATGCGGCGCAGCTGGTCGGCGACCTCGAAGGCCCGGGGCTCGATGTGGGTGGCCTCGACGTCCCGCAGGCGCTTGACGTCGGGATCGGCGATGCCGGACTTGATGGCATTGGAGTCCCAGCGCCGGATGACGACCGGCGGGCCCATCTTCACGGAGAAGGCGCCCTGCTGCTTGAGGTGGGCCAGCATGGGCCGCAGCCAGTCGTCGAGGTGCGGGGAGAACCAGTTGATCACCGGGCCCTCGGGCAGATAGGCCAGGTATCGCTTGATCTTGGGCAGCTGGCGGTACAGGACCAGACCGGCGCCGACGAGCTGGCCGGTCTTGTCGAACCAGCCCAGGCTTTCCGAGCGCCACTCCGCCTTTACGTCCGCCCAGGCCGGGACCTGCATGTGGCTGGCCGCGGGCAGGCTCTGGATGTACGCCAGATGCTGCTCACGGCTAATGGTCCTCAGGGTCAGGCTCATGCGGGGCGCTCCTCGGCAGGTGTGTCCCCAGGGTCGGGGCTCCGGCTCTCGCGCCGAAGCCTACTGCGACCAGGGAGCGCCCCGGTTGGGCGTACTGCCGCATGGCTCTGTGCGCCCGCGCCTGTACCCGGAGTGCGGGGCGGGCGGGGCGGGGCTCACAGGGGCCGGCGGCCCCCATGGCTACCCGAGGACGCCGCCGAAGAGCCCGCCGTGCGCCATGCCCAGGAAGAAGCCCACGGCGGCGGCACCGAGTCCGACGATCAGCAGGAAACGCTCGCCCGTCGTGGCCGAGATGAACTGCCCCCAGGCCCCGGTGAGGATGCCGACCAGACCGGTCCAGGAGCTGAGCAGGTGCAGATGGTGGAAGGCCGACGAGATGATGGCGATCGCGCCGAGCACGACCGTCGCGGCGGCCAAGGTGTTCTCGACGGGGTGGGCCTTGCCGTCGCTGTTCAGCACGGAACCGATCAGCGAGCGGGGGCCTTGTTGCGGTCGAGCATCCTGTGCCATGGGGATACCTCCTGTAGGCAGGCGGCGCACTGTAGCGCCGGTCACACCCGATGGGTCCAGATTGCGGTGCCGGACGCCTGGATTTCAACCGGAAGCCGGAGTGCGGGTACTGTGTACCGTCTGCACCGGTGTCTGCCCAGACCAGCTTCGGTCTCCAGGGGCGACCCAGGGACTTCCGCTGATTGTCAGTGTCGGCCGATACCGTTGTTCACGCATCACGACCCTCCTGCCACGGAACGACCGTGGCCGCTGAGTCCAAAGGAGGTGGGTTCCACATGCGTCACTACGAGGTGATGGTCATCCTCGACCCCGATCTCGAGGAGCGCGCTGTCTCCCCGTTGATCGAGAACTTCCTCTCCGTCGTCCGTGAGGGCAACGGAAAGGTCGAGAAGGTCGACACCTGGGGCCGTCGTCGTCTCTCGTACGAGATCAAGAAGAAGCCCGAGGGCATCTACTCGGTCATCGACCTGCAGGCCACGCCTGCGGTCGTCAAGGAGCTCGACCGCCAGATGAACCTGAACGAGTCGGTCCTCCGGACCAAGGTCCTCCGTCCCGAGACCCACTGAACCCCAGCGGTTCAGAGGTAATCGGGCTGCATCGCAACGAGTAGCAAGCAGCCAGCAGCACACCCGCCGAGAGGTTCATCCATGGCAGGCGAGACCGTCATCACGGTCGTCGGCAATCTCGTCGACGACCCCGAGCTGCGCTTCACCCCGTCCGGTGCGGCGGTCGCGAAGTTCCGCGTCGCGTCCACTCCCCGCACCTTCGACCGCCAGACCAACGAGTGGAAGGACGGCGAGAGCCTCTTCCTCACGTGCTCGGTGTGGCGGCAGGCGGCGGAGAACGTCGCCGAGTCGCTTCAGCGCGGCATGCGCGTCATCGTGCAGGGCCGGCTCAAGCAGCGGTCCTACGAGGACCGCGAGGGCGTCAAGCGCACGGTCTACGAGCTCGACGTCGAAGAGGTCGGCGCCAGCCTGAAGAACGCCACGGCGAAGGTCACCAAGACCGCGGGTCGCGGTGGCCAGGGTGGCTTCGGCGGCGGCGGCGGTGGTGGCCAGCAGGGCGGCGGCTGGGGCAACAGCTCCGGCGGCGGCCAGCAGGGCGGCGGCGGGGCTCCCGCCGACGACCCGTGGGCGACCAGTGCTCCGTCCGGCAGCCAGCAGGGCGGCGGCGGCGGTGGCTGGGGCGGCGGCTCCGGCAACTCCGGCGGCGGCTACTCGGACGAGCCGCCCTTCTAGGCCCGTACGGGCCCGGACCCCTGGTGGTCCGAGGGCGACAGCACAAAAACTTCTTGATCACACAGGAGAGAGACAATGGCGAAGCCGCCTCCGCGCAAGCCTAAGAAGAAGGTCTGCGCGTTCTGCAAGGACAAGACCGCTTACGTGGACTACAAGGACACGAACATGCTGCGGAAGTTCATTTCCGACCGCGGCAAGATCCGTGCCCGTCGCGTGACCGGTAACTGCACTCAGCACCAGCGTGACGTCGCCACGGCCGTGAAGAACAGCCGTGAGATGGCGCTGCTGCCCTACACCTCGTCCGCGCGATAAGGGAAGGGTGACCGAAAAATGAAGATCATCCTCACCCACGAGGTCTCCGGCCTCGGTACCGCCGGCGACGTCGTGGACGTCAAGGACGGCTACGCTCGCAACTACCTGGTCCCGCGTGGTTTCGCGATCCGCTGGACCAAGGGTGGCGAGAAGGACGTCGCGCAGATCCGTCGTGGTCGCAAGATCCGCGAGATCGCGACGATCGAGCAGGCCAACGAGGTCAAGGGCCAGCTCGAGGGCGTCAAGGTCAACCTTGGCACCCGCGCCGGCGACGCCGGCCGTCTGTTCGGCTCCGTCACCCCGGCCGACATCGCTGCGGCGATCGAGGCTTCGGGTGGCCCGAAGGTCGACAAGCGTCGTGTCGAGGTGGGCTCGCCCATCAAGACCCTGGGCTCGCACCAGGTGACCGTGCGTCTGCACGCCGACGTTGTCGCCAAGATCAACATCGACGTCGTCGCCGCCTGATCGCTGCGCTCGGCTGAGTCGATGTGAAGGGCCGCACCCCCTCGGGGGTGCGGCCCTTCGCCGTTCCCGGGCGCGGGCCCGCGGCGGCGGAAGGAACGGGCGGCGGAAGGAACGGGCGGCGGGAGGGAAGGCCGGGCGTTACGAGCGGACCGCGCCCGTGACGAGCCAGCGGCCGGAGCGGGTGCGGGTCCACAGGGTCAGCAGGCGGACGGTCATCATCAGCGTCATGGCCCACCACAGCGCGGTCAGCCCGCCGCCGAAGGTGGGGACGAGCAGGGCGACGGGCGCGAAGGCGGCGAGGACGAGCAGCATCGCCCAGGCGAGGTAGGGCCCGTCACCGGCGCCCATCAGCACGCCGTCCAGGATGAAGACGACGCCGGCGATGGGCTGGCCGAGCGCCACGACCAGGAGTGCGGGGAGCAGTGCGTCCCGTACGGCCGGGTCGGAGGTGAACAGGGGGACGAACAGGGGGCGTGCGGCCACGACCAGCAGGCCCAGCACCACGCCGGCGCCGATGCCCCACTGGACCATGCGGCGGCAGACGGCGCGCGCTCCGTCGGGGTCGTCCGCCCCGAGGTAGCGGCCGATGATGGCCTGCCCCGCGATGGCCAGGGCGTCCAGTGCGAAGGCGAGCAGGCTCCACAGGGTCAGCACGATCTGGTGGGCGGCGATGTCGGTGTCGCCCAGCCGGGCCGCGACCGCCGTGGCGATCAGGAGGACCGCGCGCAGCGAGAGGGTGCGGACGAGCAGCGGCACTCCGGCCTGGGCGCAGGCCCGGATGCCGGCGGCGTCGGGGCGCAGCGAGGCGCCGTGGCGGCGGGCGCCGCGTACGACGACGGCGAGGTAGACGGCGGCCATGGCGCACTGGGCGATGACCGTGCCCCAGGCGGATCCGGCGATGCCGAGCCCGGCGCCGTAGACGAGGAGGACGTTGAGCGCGGCGTTGGCGGTGAAGCCGCCGACGGCGACGTACAGCGGCGTCCTGGTGTCCTGGAGGCCGCGCAGCACTCCGGTGGCGGCGAGCACGACGAGCATGGCGGGGATGCCGAGGGCGCTCACCCGCAGATAGGTGGTGCCGTGCGGGGCGGCCGTGGGCGAGGCGCCGAAGAGGTCCACGAGCGCGGGGGCGGTGGGCAGGACGACGGCGATGACGGCGAGGCCGAGCAGGAGGGCGAGCCAGATGCCGTCCATGCCCTGGCGGATGGCGGCGGGCAGGTCCCCGGCGCCGACGCGGCGGGCGACGGCGGCGGTGGTGGCGTAGGCGAGGAAGACGAAGACGCTGACGGCCGTCGTCAGAAGCGCCGCGGCGACGCCGAGCCCGGCGAGCTGCGGGGTGCCCAGGTGGCCCACGACGGCACTGTCGGCCATCACGAAGAGGGGCTCCGCGACGAGGGCGCCGAAGGCCGGCACGGCCAGGGCGATGATCTCGCGGTCGTGCCGGCGGGGGCCGCGTGGCTCGCGGAGGGGGGCCTGGGTCATGGGTGCACAGTAATCTTCCACAGGTAATCGGTGCAACTGATCTGTGACCCTTACCGTTCGCTGCTGTGGGTGATCTTCTCTGCGCCGTTTGTCGTGATCTTCGGCCAGCCGGGAAAGTTTTTCTCCTCAACAGCCAGTGGATGACAAAAGCGCAGGTCAGATGGGTGCCCGCCAAGTGATTGTGTGTTTGTCCACAGTGGTTTCCCCCGTGCCGTGCACAGGTTCCACGGACTTCTCCACAGGATGGGGCCCGTCGTCCACATGCCCTGTGGATAACCAGATTGGCTGACGGTGCCCGCGGCCCTACCGTGGACCGGCGCCCACCGTCCGTTCCCGGCTCGGAAACCTCGCGAGATCCGCACGAACTCGACGCCTCATTACCGGAGTCGGGCGTCCTAATTGTCAGAGCCGTGCCGTAAGAAAGACAGGCACGGCGAGGTCCGCGTCGCGGACGGGAGGAGGTGGCGGGGTTGAGCATCCCCGAGCCCATGGACGACCCCTGGGCGGACGCCGGCCCCGGCGACCGGCTCCCGGTCTCCCGCCCTCGCCGCGGTGACGGCGGTGGCCGCCGCGACCAGGCCGCGCAGCACGACCGCGGCGGTGACGACAGCGGTTCGTGGTCCTCCCAGGGCGGCTTCGAGCGGGTCCCCCCGCAGGACCTCGACGCCGAGCAGTCCGTCCTGGGCGGCATGCTGCTCTCCAAGGACGCCATCGCCGACGTCGTCGAGGTCCTCAAGGGCAACGACTTCTACCGCCCGGCGCACGAGACCGTCTACCAGGCCATCCTCGACCTCTACGCCAAGGGTGAGCCCGCCGACCCCATCACCGTCGCGGCCGAGCTGACCAAGCGCGGTGAGCTGGCCCGCGTCGGCGGCGCCGCGTATCTGCACACCCTGGTCCAGTCCGTCCCGACCGCGGCCAACGCCGAGTACTACGCCGAGATCGTCCACGAGCGGGCCGTGCTGCGCCGCCTGGTGGAGGCGGGTACGCGGATCACGCAGATGGGATACGCGGCCGACGGCGACGTCGACGACATCGTCAACAAGGCCCAGGCCGAGGTCTACGCGGTCACCGAGCAGCGCACCAGCGAGGACTATCTGCCGCTGGGCGACATCATGGAGGGCGCGCTCGACGAGATCGAGGCCATCGGCTCGCGCAGCGGTGAGATGACCGGTGTCCCCACGGGCTTCACCGACCTCGACTCGCTGACGAACGGGCTGCACCCCGGACAGATGATCGTCATCGCGGCCCGTCCCGCCATGGGTAAGTCCACCCTCGCGCTGGACTTCGCCCGGGCCTGTTCGATCAAGCACAAGATGCCGAGCGTGATCTTCTCGCTCGAAATGGGCCGCAACGAGATCGCGATGCGTCTGCTGTCCGCGGAGGCCCGGGTGGCCCTGCACCACATGCGCTCCGGCTCCATGACCGACGAGGACTGGACCCGGCTCGCGCGGCGGATGCCCGATGTGTCCGAGGCCCCGCTGTTCATCGACGACTCGCCGAACCTGTCGATGATGGAGATCCGGGCCAAGTGCCGCCGGCTCAAGCAGCGGGCCGGCATCAAGCTCGTGATCATCGACTATCTGCAGCTGATGCAGGCCGGTGGCGCCAAGCGCGCCGAGAGCCGTCAGCAAGAGGTCTCGGACATGTCGCGAAACCTCAAGCTGCTGGCCAAGGAGCTGGAGCTGCCGGTCATCGCCCTGTCGCAGCTGAACCGTGGCCCCGAGCAGCGCACCGACAAGAAGCCGATGGTCTCCGACCTCCGTGAGTCGGGCTCCATCGAACAGGACGCCGACATGGTCATCCTTCTCCACCGCGAGGACGCGTACGAGAAGGAGTCACCGCGCGCCGGCGAGGCGGACATCATCGTCGGCAAGCACCGAAACGGTCCGACGGCCACGATCACGGTGGCCTTCCAGGGCCACTACTCCCGCTTCGTGGACATGGCGGGGGCCTGACGGCCGGCCGAACGGCACGCTCGCGCCGCCGGGCCCCCGGCGGCGCGGTCAGTAGGGGGACGCCGCGTTGTGCTCCGCCCAGGCCTTCTCGGCGTCGGAGCCGCCCGGCGGCGGCACGAGTCCGTTGATCATCCAGAGTTCCTCGCTGGTCTCGTCGACGTGGAACTCCCAGTGCAGCCCCGCGTGCTGTTCGAGGTGGGGCTGCAGCATGCCCTTGATCCACTGGGCGGTCCGGCGGCGGGCCTCCTGGTCGGGGTTGCGCCGGGCGATGTGGTCGATGGTGATGCGGACCCCGGCCGGGGTGGGCTCCCCGCCGACGTAGAAGTCCTCGGGCCGGGTTTCGTGGAACAGCGTGACCACGTAGAACCGCGGCAGCCCGACCTTTTCGTAGTGGTCGGCGATGCGGGAGGCGAGCCGGTGCTTGTCGTCGGCGGTGAAGATGCCGGGGGTGTGATGAACGGTCCACAGGGGCATGGCGGTGCGGTCCTCCTTGAGATGGGGGCGGGTGGTCAGCCGGCGGCTGAGAAGGTCAGCCGCTCGACGGCGCCGGAAAGGGCCGCTTTGACGGTGACGGAGACGTCGTCGGCGAGTACCTCCGTCTCCCCGGCCTCCAGGCCGTCGACGATCCGGGCGGCGATCCGGGCGGGCGTGGCCTTCGGCCGTTCGAGGGCGGAGACCATGTCGGTGTCGATGAATCCCGCGTGCACGCCGACGACGTGGGTGTGCTGGGGCGCCAGTTCGAGCCGGAGCGAGTTCGTGACCGACCACGCCGCGGCCTTGGACGCCCCGTAGGCACCGGCGCCGGCCAGCCAGGACAGCACGGAGTGCATGTTGACGAGTGCGCCCCCGCCGTTGGCGGCCAGGACCGGCGCGAACGCCCGTGCCACCCGCAGCGGCCCGAAGACGTTGACGTCGAAGGTCTCGGTGGCCTTCTCCAGGTCACCCGTCAGCAGTGCGGCCGGCAGCAGGACGCCGGCGTTGTTGAAGACGATCTCGGCGTCGGCGGCGATCCCCGCGAAGGCGGCGACCGACTGTTCCGAGCGGACCTCCAGTTCGGCGGTGACCACTTCCGGCCGCTCGTCGGCGTACGCCGAGCGCGCGGTGGAGTACACCTTCCGCGCCCCGCGCGCCAGCAGTTCATCCACCAGCGCCGCGCCGAGCCCACGCCGGCCACCGGTCACCACGGCCACTTTGCCCGCTATCGCGACCACAGCACCCTCCCTCTGAATAACGTTGTCGTTAGCGAGATGGAAGCATGGCGGTCTGAGTAACGCAAGCGTTATTCACGCGGGCTATCATGGCGGGATGGCGATGGAGTTCGAGGAGCGGCTGCGCGACCGGGATGCCTGGTCGATCGGTGACGGGTGTTCGGCGGAGCGGGTGCTGGGCCTGCTGAGCACCAAGACGGTGTTCCTGGTGGTCCGCGAATGCTTCTACGGCACCACCAGATTCGAGGACTTCGTGGCGCGGATCGGGACCTCCGCGCCCGCGGTGTCCCGGGCGCTCAAACAATTGGAGTCCGCACGGGTCGTCACGCGCGTCCCCTACCGGGAGCCGGGCATGCGGGCCCGCGACGAATACCGGCTGACCGAGGCCGGCGAGGACCTGCTGCCGGTGTTCCTGTCGCTGATGCAGTGGGGCGACCGGCATCTGCAGGAGGGCCGCCCGCCCTTGTCGTTCGTCGAGACCGGCACCGGCCGGGCGGTGCGGGTCCGCGTGACCGCCGACCCGGCGCGGGAGGCAGTGTCCGACGACATCGAGATCCGGCTGAACCCCGCGTGGCGGGCGGATGACGGGGTCTGATCCGGCCGGGGGCCCGGCACGGGCGCCGTTCAGGGGCGGGCGGCGCGGGGGCTCACCGGCTCAGCCGGGCCGCCTTCGCCGCGCGTCGCGCGAAGACCTCCTCACGGCGGTCCGCCATCTGTCGCAGTGCCTCCTTGCGGTCCCGCTTGGACAGGCGGTCGAGGTAGGTGTGGCCCAAGAGGTGGTCGGTCTCGTGCTGCAGGCAGCGCGCGAAGTAACCCGTCCCCTCGACCACGAGGGCGTTGCCGTCCTTGTCGAATCCGCGAACGACGGCACGGTCGGTACGCGGGACGGTCATGGTGGCGCCCGGTACGGACAGACAGCCCTCGGACGCGTCGACGAGCCGGCGGGCGCCCGGAGCGGGCGGGTCGAGGACCGGGTTGACGAGGTGACCGACATGCCGGATCCCGTCGTCGTCCGGGCAGTCGTACACGAACAGCCGCAGGTCCACGCCCACCTGGTTGGCGGCCAGACCGGCGCCGTCGGCCACGTGCATCGTCAGGAACATGTCGTCGATCAGCGCCGAGAGTTCCGCGGTGCCGAACGCGGTCACCTCCCGGCACGGGCGGCTCAGGATCTCCTCACCCACCACGGTGACCCGGCGCACCGAACCCCGGGCCACCTCCGGTGGCAGAGCGGGATAGGAGTCGACGGGCCGGCCCTGGAGCCGGACCCGCCGGTCCACGGGACGGGACCGGTCCTGACGAACGGGCATCGCTGTCTCCCCTTTCGCGCACGCCAGTCGTACGCACGCCACGCAGACCGCGGGCGGACGCGGCCTGGACACCTGCGGCAAGATCACCTTGCCAAGAGCTTTGCAAAGTAGCGGACTTTGCAAAGTGACTGAAGATGACCTCGCCCCCCGGCCCGGCCGGACCCGGGACACGGGCGACGAACTGCGCGAGCACGAGGTCCGCACGGCTCTGCTGGACCTGCTGGCGGACGTCGGCACCGTCACGGCGACCGAGGCCGCCGCCCGGCTGGGCTACAGCTCCGGGCTCTGTTCGTTCCACCTCCGGCAGCTCGCGCGCCACGGCCGCGTCGAGGAGGCCCCGCACAACGGCGGCCGCGCCCGCCCGTGGCGTCTGCGGCAGCCGGACGCCACCGTCGGGACGCCGGCGGAGGAGCAATTCGGCGACGTGGCCCGGGGACTGGAGGACGAGAGCTGGCAGCGCTGGCTCGCCCGGCGCGACCAGGCACCGGCCGAATGGCGGCACGACGAGGCCTTCAGCGCCGTCACCTACCTGACCCCCGAGGAGATGAGCCGCGTCGCGGACGCCGTCCGACGGGCGCTCGCCCCCTACCGGGACCGCGAGCAACGCCCCCTGGCCCGCCCCGAGGACGCCCGGCCGGTGGCCCTTATCACCCGGTTGTTCCCCTTGCTTCCCCCTGAGACGGACGGCACCGACCAGGAGTGAGGAGCCGGCCGGGGCGTTCGTGAACCGGCCTGCGGCTGCGGGGCGCACCCGCCCCCGCGGCCGTTCCACGGGCGCTGGTTAGGGTGCGGGGCATGACAGCCCCGTACGAAGTACCCGTGGTGAACGAGCGGTTCGCCGAGCTGCTCCCCGCCACCCGCCGTGCCCTGCTGCACCGCCTCGCCGTCGGTCAGAACGACGGCCGCGCCCCCTCCATGGTGGGAGCGGTGATGCGTGAGGGGCGCATGGTGTGGGCCGAAGGCTATGGCGCGGTCGACGGGCAGGTGCCGGGCGCGGATACGCAGTACCGGATCGGCTCGATCACCAAGACGTTCGTCGCCGTGCTCGTCCTGCGGCTGCGCGACGAGGGCCTGATCGATCTCGGTGACCGGCTGGGCACGTACCTCGACACCCCCGAGGGCGGTGACGCCACGATCGCCCAACTCCTGGCCCACACCTCCGGGCTGGCCGCCGAGGCACGCGGCCCGTGGTGGGAGCGCACGGACGGGGCACTGCGCCCCGAGCTTGCCGATATCTTCGGCGAGCGCCCCCAGCGTCACCCGGCGGGCGGGCTCTTCCACTACTCCAATCCCGGCTACGCGCTGCTCGGCGCGCTCGTCGAGCGGCTGCGCGGTGACGGCTGGGGCGCGGTGCTGCGCCGGGAGGTGCTGGAGCCGCTCGGGATGGACCGGACGACGCTCGCGCCCGAGATGCCGCACGCGTCGGGCCGGGCCGTGCACCCGTGGGCGGACGCGCTGCTTCCGGAGCCTGCCGTGGCCACCGGGCGGATGGCGCCCGCCGGAGAGTTGTGGTCCACGGCGGCGGATCTGTGCGGCTTCGCGGCGTTCCTGCTGAACGGTGACGAGGCCGTCCTGAGCGCGCGGACGCTCGCGGAGATGCGGGTGCCGGCGGTCGGGCCGCAGGACCCGGCCTGGGTGACGGGCTATGGGCTCGGAGTGCAGCTGACGCGCCAGAATGATCGATTCCTCTTTGGCCACTGCGGCTCCATGCCGGGCTTCGTGTCGGCGCTGTGGGTGAGCCCGGACGAGGCCCTGGCCGGTGTCGCGCTCGCCAACCTCACCAACTGCTTCGAGGTCCCCGTCGTGGCGTCCGACCTGGTCGGCACGGTCGCCGACCGCGAACCCAGGATCCCGGCACCCTGGCGGCCGGCGGACGGGACCGATCCGCGGCTGCTGGAGCTGACCGGCCCCTGGTACTGGGGCGCGACGCCCTTCGCGCTGCGGCTGCGCGGCGATCGCGGGCTGGAACTGTCGCCGCTCGGCGGCGGCGGCCGAGGGGCACGCTTCCGCGCGGAGCCGGACGGCACCTGGACGGGCCTCGACGGGTACTACGCGGGGGAGACCCTGCGCGCCGTCCGGACGGACACCGGGGCGGTGAGCCATGTGGACGTCGGCACGTTCGTCTTCACGCGCGAGCCGTATGAGCCGGGGGACGCGGTGCCGGGAGGCGTGGCCGGGGGTGGCTGGCGGTAGGGCGCGTCCGGCGGGCCTCGGCCGCCGGCCACCGCGCGGCGGTGGCGCGGGCTCGCCACCGCGCGGTCGTACCGGCGGACGTAGGGTCGTGGGGAGATTGGCGGGCGCCGGGAGACGGCGCTACAGAACCCGGAAGGCCACCGTGACTGCGAACACCGCACCGGTCCTGCTCGACCTCGCGCCGCTCGGCGCCGGGCACTTCGCGCGTATCGAGGACAAGGTCGCCGCGCTGATGCGCACGCGCGAGAGCGTCGTCGCGATGCAGGGCGAGGCCCTGTTGCCGTTGGAGGCGTGCATCCGCTCGGCGGTACGCCCCGGCAGCACCGCGCTGAACATCATCACCGGCCCGTACGGCGAGACGTTCGGCGGCTGGCTGCGTTCCTGCGGCGCCGAGGTGATCACGGTGGACGCGCCCTTCAGCGGTGCGGTCGAGGCCGGGCAGGTCGCCGCCGCGCTGCGCGCGCACCCCGCCATCGACTTCGTCAGCCTCGTCCACGCGGAGGCGGCCACCGGCAACACCAACCCCGTCGCCGAGATCGGGGCGGTCGTCCGGGAGCACGGCGCGCTGCTGATGCTCGACGCCGTCGCGTCCGTCGCGGCCGAGCCGCTGCGCACCGACGAGTGGGGTGTCGACCTGTGCGTCATCGGCGCGCAGAAGGCGATGGCGGGACCGGCCGGAGTGTCGGCCGTGTCGGTCAGCGCTCGTGCGTGGGAGCGGATCGCCGCCAACGAGCAGGCGCCCCGCCGTTCCTACCTCTCCCTCCTGGACTGGAAGGAGCGGTGGATCGACGGCGGCCGGACCGTGCTGCCGCACGCGCCCGCGCAGCTGGAAATGCTCGCGCTGGAACAGGCCGTCGACCGCATCGAGGCGGACGGCCTGGACTCCGTCATCGCCCGGCACCGCGCCGCCGCCGCGGCCACGCGCGCGGGCGTCCGGGCACTGAGCCCCCTTGCCCCCTACGTCGTCCGGGACCAGGACGCCGCCCCGGCCGCCACGACGCTGCGCGCTCCCGAGGGTGTCGATGCCCGCGAGATCGTCGCGCGGGCCCTCCTGGCCGACGCCACCGTCCCCGTGCAGGCGGCGGGCGGCACGCTCGCCAAGGAGATGATCCGCGTCAACCACTACGGCCTCGCCGCGAACCGCGCCGTCGTACTGGCCTCGCTGGCGGCACTGGGCGCGGGCCTGCGGGCGCTGGGCGTCGAGGTGACGGCGGAGGACGAGGCCCTGACGGCCGCCGGTGCGGCGTGGGACGCCACGATCACCGCCTGATTCATCTGATATGACCTGTTTGTAGCGGTTGAGGCTCTTCCGGTACTCCCCGCGACTCGGGTACTCCCCGCGACCCCGCGCCCCTTTCCCAGGCCGCCGTCGGCGCTTTCGCGCCGACGGCGGCCTTTCGCATGCCCCGCCCGGCGTTCGTCCGGGATGGCGTACAGCCCCTTGTCCAGACGTACGGATACAATCGGAACCCTGATCCCGTTTCGTCATTCCGCCCCCGGAGCTTCCAGATGGCACAGCGCAGGCAGCCCCCGGCCCCACCGGTGTTGCCCGCTCAGCGGCGCAGGGCGGATGCCCGTCGCAACAGGGCGCTCGTTCTGGAAGCGGCCCGATCCGCCTTCGAGGAAGCCGGGTTGGCGGTGCCGCTCGATGAGATCGCCCGTCGCGCGGGGGTCGGTGCCGGGACCGTCTACCGGCATTTTCCGTCCAAGGAAGCCCTGTTCAGGGCGACGGTGGTGGACCGGATCCGGCTTTTCACCGATACGGCAAGGGAGTTGGCGGATGCGCCCGAGCCCGGAGTGGTGTTCTTTCGCTATCTGATGTCGGTCGTACGGCTGTCGGCCCGCAACAAGGCGCTCTGTGACGCGCTGGAGGCGAGCGCCGAGGGGCGTTTCGCGCCGACACCGGGTGTGGAGCGGGACTTCCGCGAGGCCCTGACGGTCCTGCTGACGCGGGCTCAAAAAGCGCGTGCGGTAAGGAAAGACGTGCTGATCGATGACGTGATGACGCTGCTCGTCGGGTGTCTGTCGATGGAGCTGCGCAGGGGCCCGGACGGGCCTCCCGGGAGGATCACGGCGTTGGTGTGCGACAGCCTCCGCCCGGGGCGGGATATAACGAAACTACCGGCGTCGGCCGCTTCCGGCCGTAACGAAACCCGTATTGCTGGGGTATGCGCGGTTTGTGGCGCGTCTGTGCCTTCCGCGCGTACGGGCAGGCCCGCCCGGTACTGCGGGGGCGCCTGCCGTCAGCGGGCGCACCGTGAGCGGGCCCGGGCCCGTGCCGACGCCTGATTCAGAGCTGGTACTTGAAGCCCAGGTGCGAGGCCTCGAAGCCGAGCCGCTCGTAGAAGCGGTGGGCGTCGATCCGGGTGGCGTCCGAGGTGAGCTGCACCAGGTGGCACCCCTCACGGCGTGATGTGTCGATGGCCCACTCGATGAAGCGGGTGCCGAGTCCACTGCCGCGCTCGTCGCTGTGGACGCGGACGCCTTCGATGACGGACCGCGTCGCGCCGCGCCGGGACAGCCCCGGGATGATCGTGAGCTGGAGCGTACCGATCGTCCGGCCGTCGCGAACGGCGACGACGAGGTGTTGGTTGGGGTCGTCGACGAGGCGGGCGAAGGCCGCGCGGTAGGGCGTCAGATCGTCGGGGGACTCGCGCTTCGCGCCGAGGGCGTCGTCGGCCAGCAGTGCCACGATGGCGGGAATGTCATCGGCGGTCGCGGGCCGGATCTCTATGTCGCTCATGATCCGGACCCTAGCGCCGGTGATCTCCGATCAGGAACGGCCGGACGGGTTGGATGTGGCTGGGCCAGGCCAACCAGCCCGTCCGGCAATTGACCTACACGGCGGGGGACAGCGACTCCACGGCCGCGACCAGGGGTGCCAGCTCCGCGCGCTTCGACGCTTCCCGCAGTGCCTCGCTCAGCGCCGCGTCATTGGTCGGCCGGGCCTCGGCGAGGAGGGCGCGGCCGGCGTCCGTGACGTCGGTGTAGATGCCACGGCGGTCGGTGAGGCAGAGGTAGCGGGTGAGCAGGCCCCGGTCCTCCAGGCGGTTGACCAGCCGGGTGGTCGCGCTCTGGCTGAGGACCACCGCGTCGGCGACCTGGTTCATCCGCAGGTGGCCGCCCTCCCCGTGGTGCTGGCGGCTGAGGACGTCCAGCACGGAGAACTCGCGCACGCTCAGTCCGTGCCCGGCCTGAAGCGCGCGCTCGATGTGCGCCTCGATCCGGCCGTGCAGCGCGGAGAGCGCGCACCAGCCCTGCGCCAGGCCGACCAGGGCGGGGTCCGGGGTGCGGGACATGACGTTCCCTCCTTCGCCTTCGTTCCGACCAGGATAGCTCGCTCGCGCAATAGCCCGCGTTTGCAAGTAAATGCGTCTGCAATTATTGTGGGCGCTCGTAAGGGTCGTATGCAACGAAGTGCGCCCACCCCCCTCTCCCCCCACCTCCCCTGGCTGAAGGACACCCCCGTCATGCCTCTCGCACTGCTGGCGCTCGCGATCGGCGCCTTCGGTATCGGCACCACCGAATTCGTGATCACGGGCCTGTTGCCCGACATCGCCACGGATTTCGGCGTCTCCATCCCCACGGCCGGCTTCCTGACCACCGGATACGCCCTCGGCGTCGTCGTCGGGGCCCCACTGCTGGCCATCGTCGGCAGGCGTGTCGCGCGCAAGCGGATGCTGATGGTCCTGATGGGGCTGTTCATCGCGGGCAATCTGCTGTCCGCCGTCGCCCCCGTCTTCGGGCTGATGCTGGCGGGCCGGATCGTCGCCTCGCTCGCGCACGGGGCGTTCTTCGGCATCGGCTCGATCGTGGCCGCCGGGCTCGTCGCGCCGGAGAAGAAGGCGGGCGCGATCGCGATGATGTTCACCGGACTGACCGCCGCCACCGTCGTGGGCGTGCCCATGTCCACGCTGGTCGGACAGCACGCGGGCTGGCGCGTCACCTTCTTCCTCATCGCCGGACTCGGCGTCCTGGGCCTGGCCGGTGTCGCCGCGCTCGTTCCACGGCAGCCGACGCCCGAAGCGGGCCGCATCGGCGGCGAGTTGGCCGCCTTCCGCAACCCGCAGGTCCTGCTCGCGATGGCGATGACCGTCCTCGGTTTCGGTGGCGTCTTCACCATGAGCACCTACCTCACGCCGATGATGACGGAGGTCGCGGGCTACGCGTCCGGGTCCGTCACCTGGCTGCTCGTCCTGTTCGGCGTGGGCATGGTCGTCGGCAACCTGGTCGGCGGGCGGTACGCGGACCGGGCGCTGATGCCCCTGCTGTACGTGACGCTGAGCGCGCTCGCCATCGTGCTCGCCCTGCTGCCGCTGGCCGCGCACAACAAGATCGCGGCCGCCGTGGCCGTCCCGCTGATCGGCGCCTTCGGCTTCGCGTCCGTGCCGCCCCTCCAGAAGCGGGTCCTGGACCACACCGCCGACGCCCCGACCCTGGCCTCCGCCGTCAACATCGGCGCCTTCAACCTCGGCAACGCGATCGCGGCCTGGCTCGGCGGCGTCGTCATCTCCGCCGGCTTCGGCTTCACCGCGCCGAACTGGGTCGGCGCCGCGATGGCCGCCTCCGCCCTGGTCTTGGCCCTCGTGTCGGCCTCGCTGGAGCGGCGTACCGGTGCCCGTGGCGGTCGTATCGCCGCCGGTTCCGCCGGGCTCGTCGCCGAGCGCGAGGCCGTGACGGCCGGGCGCTGAGGCGGCCACCGTCCGGCCTCAACGCCCGGCCGCACCCACCGCACCCACTGCACCACCGCACCCACCGCACCATCGCAAGGAGCACTTCCCATGACCGTCACCCACACCGAGGCCGCGGCCCCCGTCCGACCGCTCACCACCCACGACGCGGACGCCCTCGTCGCCGCCGTGCGCCGGGCCGCCGACGAGCAGGGCCTGCGGATCGCCGTCACCGTCCTCGACGCGGGCGGTCACCCGCTGGCCTTCCGCCGGGACGACCGGGCCGTCCTGATCGCGGGGGAGACGAGCACGCGGAAGGCGTTCACCGCGTTGCAGCTCGACGCGCCGACCGCCGATGTGGTCGACGCCGTCCAGCCCGGCGGCCCCTTCCACACCCTGCCGACCGCTCTCGACCGTCCGCTCCTCTTCATCGCCGGGGGCGTGCCCCTGCACCGGGACGGGCGGCTCGTCGGCGCGATCGGTGTCGGTGGCGGTGCGCCCGAGCAGGATCACCACCTCGCGGTGTCGGCGATCGGGTCCGTGCTGGGCGACTGATCGTCGGCCCCGGGGAGGGCGGGGGCAGGCGGGGCACCGGCCTGGTCAGCGCCGTTTCCGGCGTCGGGCCCCGCCTATCCTCGGCCCCATGACCAGACTGCATGTGTTCGACCTCGACGGCACGCTGATGTACGGATCGGCGGCGGCGATCGAGATATCCCGGCAGCTCGGTGTGGAGCGGGAGATCGCCGAGCTGGAGCGGGAGTTCGCGGAGGGGAAGCTGATGCCCCCGCGGTTCGCGGCGCTGGCCGTCGAGCTGTGGGCGGACCTGACCGAGGCGCAGGTGGCGGCCGCGTTCGAGGGCGCGCCCTGGCTCGCGGGCATCCGGGAGGTCTGGGCGGACATCCAGGCGCGGGGCGAACGCTGCGCGGTGATCTCCCTTTCGCCCGGTTTCTTCGTGGAGCGCCTGCTCACCTGGGGTGCCGACGCGGCCCACGGCTCGCTCTGGCCCGCGGTGCCGTTCAGCGAGCCGGTGAACCCGGCGGGCATCCTCGACGCGGCGGCCAAGGTGCGGATCGCGGACGAGCTGTGTGCGAAGTTCGGCCTGAGCCGGGGCGACTGCGTGGCCTACGGGGACTCGATGTCGGATGTGCGCCTGTTCGAGGCGGTCCCGGTGTCGGTGGCCGTCAACGCGGACCACCACGTGCGGGACGTCGCCGTGCACGCCTACACCGGACGCGACCTCCGGGAGGCGTACGAACTGGTGCGAAGGCAGGCGTCATCGAGGCCAGCCTTGTGAAGGGCTCATGCCGTGTAGGGTCAACGCCGCCGGGCCCTCCGTCACTTGGCGGCCACGTGGCCGCCGGCAGGGTGGGAAATGCTTCAGCTTAACCCCAACAGGCCCACTGGCACTGGGACTTCCGGCTAATCGCCCGTAGTCGGGTCAGACGGTGGCATGCTACGCGGACTGGTACAGCGGCCCGAGGCAAATCGGGGAATCGCGGCACTTTCCGGCTCCGGCGGGAGTGCGAACACCGACCGAGAGATGTTCGAGGCGAGGCACTGATGGATGCTCCGACCCCAACGTCGGCCGATGGAGGCTCGTTCGGCACCGCGGGTGAGCGGGGCTGGTTCACCCCACCGCGTCCCGTACCGGACGCCTCGGCGCCGGAGCCGTCACGGGGGGAGCCGCCCGAGCGATCCGACGGGGCCGGGGACCATCCGGCCGGGTGGGAGCCCGTGGCGCGCGCGGCGGTGCCGGAGGGCGAGCGGGACCCCGGCTACGCCCCCGCCCCGCCGATCAGCGCGGTATGGCGACCGGCGCCACCGCCCCCGGTGGCGCCTTCGAGTCGGTGGGCGCCCCTGTACCGGTCGGGGTACCCCTCACCAGCTCGGGCGGAGCCGCCCGGGCCGCCGCCCGAACCGTCTCATCGACAGGGCCGCCCCGATCCGCAGGACCGGCCAGGGCAGCGGACGCACGCCGGACGGCAGGCCCCGCCCGATCGACATGCTCCACCCGGTCAACTGCCGGTCCGTCCCACCGGATCGGCGCCCTCGCCGGACACCCTGCTGATACGCCGCACCCTGGCCGCGATCGAGCCCGTCGCCGACAAGACCACTTCGTACTTCTACGCGCTGCTCTTCGTCCGCCACCCCGATCTGCGGGCCCTGTTCCCCGTCGCGATGGACGTCCAGCGCGACCGTCTGTTCAAGGCGCTGCTGACCGCCGCCGAACACGCCGACGACACCGCGACGCTCACCGCCTACCTCTCCCACCTCGGCCGTGGACACCGTAAATACGGCACGCTGCCCGAGCACTACCCGGCCGTCGGCGAGTGCCTGATCGCCGCCCTCACCCGCTTCGCGTCGGACATCTGGAGCGAGGCCGCGGAGGCCGCCTGGGTGCGCGTCTACACGACCGTTTCCCAGATCATGATCGACGCGGCCGCCGAGGACGAGCGCAGCTCCCCCGCCTGGTGGCAGGCCGAGGTCGTCGGCCACGAGCTGCGCACGCGGGACATCGCCGTCGTGACCGTACGGCCCGAGCAGCCCTACCCTTTCCTCGCCGGGCAGTACACCACCCTGGAAACGCCCTGGTGGCCGCGTGTCTGGCGGAACTACTCCTTCTCGGCCGCCCCCCGCCCGGACGGTCTGCTCTCCTTCCATGTGAAGGCCGTACCGGCCGGCTGGGTGTCCAACGCCCTGGTCCATCACGCCCGCCCCGGTGACGTCCTGCGCCTCGGGCCCCCCGCCGGTTCCATGATTGTCGACCACACCACCGACAACGGGCTGTTGTGCCTGGGAGGCGGTACCGGCATCGCACCGATCAAGGCGCTCGTGGAGGACGTCGCGGCACACGGCCGCCGTCGTCCGGTCGAGGTCTTCTACGGCGCCCGGCACGACGACGACCTCTACGACATCGACACCATGCTCGGCCTCCAGCGGTCCCACCCGTGGCTGTCGGTCCGCCCCGTCGTCTCCGACGGCCCCACGCGGCGCCTGAGCGGCCAGCTCACCCACATCGTGCGCGAGTACGGGCCGTGGCCCGCCTACGACGCCTACCTGTCCGGCCCGCCGGGCATGATCCGCAGCGGTGTCGACACCCTCGTCGGCGTCGGCATACCGTCCCACCGAATACGGCACGACGGGATCGACGAGCCGATGACGGCGCCGACGGGCTGAGCGCGGCCGGACACCGCTCAGCCGAGGTCGTCCGCGAGCAGCGCCCGCACGCCTTCGATGTTCGCCTCCAGATACGCGCGCAGCGACGGCGGCACCATCTCCACGGAGGTGACGCCTTCCCTGGTGAAGGGGATGCGCACCACCTCGTACGTCCCGCACGGCTCGTCCACCTCCGGGCCGTGCCGCCGGGAGAGGTCCATCGTCGCGAGTCGGCAGACGAAGAAGTGCTGCACCTTCACGCCGTGCGCGGCGTGGTGGAGGGAGTGCGAGACGGTGTCGACGAAGGCGGGGACGACGTCGAAGACCTTCGCGCCCAGCTCCTCGTCGACCTCGCGGTGCAGCGCGGCGACGACGGTCGCGTCCTCCGGCTCCACACCGCCGCCCGGGGTGATCCAATACGGATCCTCGCCGGGCTTCGTCCGTTTGATGAGGATCATCTGAAGTTCGGAGTGGGGCGTGGTGCCGGTGTCGCCGTCGAGCAGGATGGCACGGGCGGTGCGCTTGACCACTGGCCGTTCGGTCATACGGGACATCTGCCGCACGAGAGCCCGGGCGAAACCCTTTCCCGCCAACCCCTTTCTCGCCAGTTCGCACCGGAGCCCGGTGGCTGCTCACCAGGACACGGCGGCGCGCAGCAGCCACTCGTGCACCCGGGCCAGGTGGGGGTGGGCGAGCGTGCCGGTCCGTACGACCAGGAAATACGTGCGCAGCGGGGGTACGGGCGGGTCGAGCAGGGACACGATCTCGCCCGTGTCGAGGGCGTCGGCGCACAGATACCTGGGCAGGACGCCGAGCCCCGCCCCGGCGGCCACGCAGGCGAGCACGGCCCGGAGGTCGGGCACGACGACGGTGCCGGCGGTGATGGGCTCGCTGTCGAAGACGGCGGCCCAGTAGCGCGCCACGAACGGCAGCGACTCGTGCACCTCGACCACCGGCAGGTGCTCCAGCGCCCGTACCCCTTTGTCCCGCACGACGGCCGCCCCGCCGAGCCGGGCCGCCCAGCGCGGCGCCGCGACCAGCACGTGCTCCTCGTCGCAGAGCGGGGTGGCCGTCAGCAGCCGGCCGCGTGGTCGTGAGGTGGTGACCGCCAGATCGTGGTGGCCCGCCGCGAGCGGCTCGAAGAGGTCCTCCGCGATGCCTTGCGCCGCCCGCACGGTCAGTCCCTGCGCCACGAGCGGCGTGAGCGCGGGCAGCACCCGCACGGCGATGAACTCCGGCGGTCCGGCCAGGTGCAATGTGCGGTTGGCCCACTGTTCGTCGAGATCGGTCTCGGTGATCTCCAGCAGCGCGTCGACATGCGGCGCGATCTTGTGGGCGAGTTCGTCCCCGATGCTCGTGGGACTCACCCCCCGCGCCTGCCTGACGAACAACGGCCGCCCCAACTGCTTCTCCAGGGACCGGATCTGACCGGTGACGGCGGGCTGGGACAGCCCGAGCAACACGGCGGCACGGGTGAACGACCCGGCCCGGTGCACCGTGACGAACGTGCGTAAGAGGGCCAGATCCATGTCTTCTCCCCGGCTCGCCGCCAACCGCTCGTATCGGAACTATAAATAAGTCGATAGGGCTGTGTCGCTAGCGTGATTGGACACTGACGCAGAGTCAACTAGCCTTGGTCGCGCGGTTCCTCGCGCGTCGGAACCGCGACGGCTCGAGCCAAGAGGGGGGAGGCTCGAGCCGTCCCCATGCCGGGGGCTTCCGGGGAGGACACCGCCTGTGCGGCGGTGGTGTCGGCACCACGGGCGCGCAGTGCCGACAGGCCCGCCCCCCGCCGGGCCCCAGCCGTGGCGCGGGCCGTCGTTCCGCGTGGCGTTCAAGCTCCCGGCGCTTGTGCGAGGTTCAGTGCGGTCAGCACGTCGTCGACGAGATCCTGCGTGTCCTCGACGCCCACCGAGAAGCGGATGAAGCCTTCCGGGACCGCGTCACCGCCCCAGCGGCCGCGGCGTTCCGCCGTCGACCGCACCCCGCCGAAGCTCGTCGCTTCGTCGACAAGTCGCAGCGCGGCCAGAAATCGCTCCGCGTGGGCCCGGTCCGGGAGGGTGAAGGAGACCACGCAGCCGAACCGGCCGCCGTGCATCTGGCGCAGGGCCACCGCGTGCGCGGGGTCGTCCGGCAAGCCCGGGTGGCGCACGGCGGTTACTTCGCGCCGGTCGTGCAGGGCGCGTGCGAGAGCGAGGGCACTGGCCGCCTGCCGGTCCACGCGGAGCTGGAGGGTGGCGAGGGAGCGGTGGGCGAGCCAGGCCTCCATGGGGCCCGGGATGGCTCCCGTGGTCTTGCGCCAGGCCCGTACGGCCGCCGCCAGCTCGGGGTCCAGTGTGGTCACATAGCCCAGGAGCAGATCACCGTGGCCCGTGAGGGCCTTGGTGCCGCTGGCGACCGAGAAGTCCGCGCCCAGCTCCAGCGGGCGCTGCGCGAGGGGCGTGGCGAGGGTGTTGTCGACGGCGACCAGGACCCCGCGGCTGCGCGCGGCGTCGGCGAGCCGGCGGATGTCGCAGACGTCGAGCCCCGGGTTCGAGGGCGTCTCGATCCACAGCAGACGCGCGCCGTCCAGGGCGCCCAGTTGGGCGTCACCGGCGGTCGGCGCGGTGCGGACCGTGATCCCGAAGGACTCCAGGCGTGCGCGCAGGGCGGGCAGCAGCTGGTAGCCGTCATCGGGCAGGACCGCCGTGTCGCCCGGGCGCAGCTGGGAGAGGAGCACGGCCGAGACCGCCGCCATGCCGGACGGGAAGGTGATCGTCTCGGCCGGACTGCCGGCCGGGCCCCCGGCCTGATCCCCCGGCGGATCGCCCGCCGGGTGTTCCAGCTCGCTGATCGCCCGCTCCAGCGCCGTCCACGTCGGGTTTCCCTCGCGGCCGTAGGTGTACGGGCCCGCGACCTCGCCCGGCAGGTGGTAGTGGGCGGCGAAGGAGGGGCCCGGCAGCGCCGGCTCGTTCGCCCGTGGCTCCGGCAGGCCCGCCCGTACGGCCCTCGTCCCGTCTCCGGTCATGCGCGTTCCCCCGTCAGTCCTGCTCGTCCGGCAGGATCACATGCATCGCCCAGGCCACGATCGAGATGATCAGACCACCGACCAGCGCCGTCCAGAAGCCTTCGACATGGAAGGCCAGGTCCAGTTGCTTCGCGAACCACGAGGTCAGCAACAGCATCAACGCGTTGATCACCAACGTGATGAGGCCGAGCGTGAGGATGAAGAGCGGCAGGGACAGCAGCTTCACGATCGGCTTCACCACGAAGTTGACCACGCCGAAGAGGAGCGCGACGGCGATCAGCGTCAGCACCTTGCGCGCGGTGTTCTCCCCGGACAGCGTGATGCCCTTGAGCAGCCAGATCGCGACCGCCATGGCCGCCGCATTGGCGATCGTCTTGACTACGAAATTCTTCATGATGAGATCGTTGCAGACGGGATCGTCCCGGTGAGGATCGGCACTGCGAGGGGTGAACGACGGATGAAGGCGTTCCGGCTGGACGAGCTGGAAGCGGAGCGGGCCGCCAACGAGGGCGCTTATCTCCAGTTCCTGCGCGAGAAGAACATGTCGGTCGGGCTGTACGCGCTGGACGCCGGTGACGCGGACCCGCAGCGCCCGCACGCCCAGGACGAGGTGTACCTGGTGATCAGCGGCCGGGCCTCGATCACGGTGGGGCTGGAGACCACCGAGGTCGCGCGGGGCAGCGTCGTCTACGTACCGGCCGGGGTGGCGCACAAGTTCCACCACATCAGCGAGGATCTCCGGGTCGTGGTCGTCTTCTCTCCGCCTGAGAGCTGACCCCGCCCCCGGCCTACCCGTAGGGGGACGTTCAGGGATGGACGGGGGCTGTGGGCACCCCACGGACCCACCGGTCCGTCCTAGCATCGGAAACAGGCCGGATCATCCGGCTCCGGACGGACGCGTGAACCGTGCGGACTCGTGAGCGGAAAGCAGGGACGACATGGCCGAGAAGGGGATATTCGAAGGACTGCCCTGGTGGGTGAAGTGGATCGCCGTGCCGGTCCTGGTGCTCGCCGTGTTCGGCAGCCTGATCGTCAGTGTGCTCGGTTTCGTGCTCACCTTCGCCTTCAAGCTGCTGCTGCTCGCGGCGCTGGTCGGCGGTCTGGTCCTCGTCGTCAAGAAGTTCACCTCCTCCTCGTCCTCGAAGGGCGACTGGTAGCCGGCGGCGGGCCCGCCCCGGGGGGCCGGCTCCGGGGGCCGGGCGGGCGGGTCGTGGCGTGCGCACCTCGGCTGCGCGGCGGTGGCCCCGGGCACCGGACGGGCTGAGTGACCGGGCTCAGCCAAAACCATCCCGCCCGTCGCTTGCGGTCGCGCCCCAGGGCGCCCGCCCCGGTCCCGCCCCACGGCAATCCCGTCACGCGATTAACTCGCGAGGCGGGTTTTTCCGTTTTCTGGCTTACGCCCATCTGCCGCGTGTCGCTTCGGGACTTCCGCCCGACGCGACCCATCCGTCACACGGAGTCAACTCGACGAAGCGGACTTGCGGGATCATCCCTCCCTCTTCCCGGTATATCCCTTGATGCGGCACAGTGTGGGGGAGAAGTACCCTCTGCTCCACCGCGAGACCACCCCGCCGTAACGTCAACCGGAGCGCGAGGCAAGGGAATACGCCCTCGTCACGCGCTTGCCGCCGCCTTTGCCGACTACCCGAACCCGTCCCGGTTCGGCGTCAATGGATCCGGCGACTCTGGCGATTTCTCAACCGTCGAATCTCCCGGATCGACTCCTCCCTGTAGTCGAGTCGCTACGCTCCAGAGTCAGGAAGCTCGTATGCTCACTCACGATCTCTATCAGTATCTGAAAAATCACTCCTTGTGGTCTGGTAGGCGTTGTTGTCAGACTATGGCGCCAATAGGTTCATGGGGATCCAATCCCGGCCAAAACCGACATAGACGGGACATTGGGCGATGCGCGAAACAGTTCAGGCGGAAGTGATCATGACGTTCCTCGTCTCCGAGGAGCTGTCCTTCCGGATCCCGGTGGCGCTGGATTACGACAGCAGCGACCCCTACGCGGTGAAGTTCACCTTCCACCTTCCCGGCGACGCGCCTGTGACCTGGGCGTTCGCACGGGAGTTGCTGCTCGACGGGCTGAGCCAGCCGTCCGGTGAAGGCGATGTGCACATCTCGCCCGCCTCCGCCGAGCACCTGTCCGATGTCTTCATCCGGCTGCAAGTGGGCGGCGAAGGTGCGCTGTTCCGGGCCGGGGCCGCCGCCCTGGTGGCCTTCCTCGACCGGACCGACCGCATCGCCCCGCTCGGTGAGGAGCGATCCGTCGCCGACTTCGACTACGAGCTGGCCGCCGCGCTCGACAGCATCCTCGCCGGCAACCCCGAGGGGCAGAACGCCGGTTAACGGCCGGTCGCCCTCCTGGCCGGTCGCCTCCCGGCCGGTCGCCCTCCCGGCGGGCTTGTTCCCCTCCGGTGGGACCGAGCAGGTCATCGGGTTCGGCCCGATGGCCGGGACTTCCCCCGGTGACGGGGGCCCACCCGGGACGCGGCGCCGCGCCCATCGGCGCGAGCCCCGACGCGACCTCGCCCCCCGCCGGCACTCCCGTCCGCGCCCCCGTCGGCGCCCCATCGGCCTCCCGTCCGCGCCCCGGGCCGCGATCCCGCCGGCGCCCTCCCCGCCGCCGTCATGGGCGCACTCCCGCCGCCTCCCCGGCCGACCCCGAACGCGAGCACGCGCCGGGGCCCGGTCCCCGTGCCGTCGCCCGGCCGGCGTCCGTGCTCAGGCCGTTCGCCAGGGGGTCACTTCGCGCGGCGGCGTCGGCCGCCCTTGCCCCCGGAGCGCGCGCCGGGCCTCCCCTTGCCCTGGCCCTTCGCCGGGCCGCGGTCGGCGCTGACGACCAGCGCCGCCAGGGCCGTCGTCACCGGCACCGAGGCCACCAGCCCGATGCTGCCCACCAGCGTCCGTACGATCTCCTCCGCGACCAGCTCACTGGTCGCGACGGTGCCCACTCCCGCGTCCGCGATGGTGAACAGCAGCATCAGGGGCAGCGAGGCGCCCGCGTACGCCAGCACCAGCGTATTGACCACCGACGCGATGTGGTCCCGGCCGATCCGCATGGCGGATCCATACAGTTTGCGCCAACTCGCTCCCGGGTCGGCCTCCTTCAGCTCCCACACCGCCGACGTCTGCGTCACCGTCACATCGTCGAGGACACCCAGCGAACCGATGATGATCCCCGCCAGCAGCAGGCCCTGGATCTCGATCCGCGGGTAGAGCCCGTGCACCAGGGCCGTCTGGTCGTCCGTGTTGCCCGTCAGATGCGCCCAGTCCATGAACAGCGAGCCGAGCAGACCGATGACCACCAGCGACGTCAGCGTCCCCAGGACCGCCACGGACGTCCGGGCGGTGAGGCCGTGGCACATGTAGAGCGCGATGAGCATG
Organism: Streptomyces sp. NPDC042259; assembly: GCF_055582085.1. Taxonomy (NCBI): domain Bacteria; kingdom Bacillati; phylum Actinomycetota; class Actinomycetes; order Kitasatosporales; family Streptomycetaceae; genus Streptomyces; species Streptomyces sp. NPDC042259. The sequence continues at coordinate 295,994 of NZ_JBVJDW010000007.1, forward strand.
ATCGCGCTGCCGCCGACCACGGCGACCAGCAGCGGGTTCGAGCCCTGGAGGATCGCCGGGAGGATGAACATCGTCAGCACGCCGAAGCTGATCACCAGGGCGATCAACGCGAAGAGGCCGCGCAGCCGGCCGACGACCACGACCGCGAGTGCGAACAGCGCGGCGAGGAGGGCCATCGGCATCGTCCGGTCCACGTCCGTGACCGAATAGCGCAGATTCTCCGGGGCCTTCGGCGCGTGGGCGAGCACCACCTTCTGGCCCACGGAGTAGCGGCGGGAGGAGTCCGGGCGCAGGATCTCGGTGAAGGTCTTGCCCTTGTCGGGGCCCTCGGCGACCTCGATGGTCGCGGTCTCGCACGACCCCGGAGGAGGCTCCGGCGGACCGGAACCGCCCTGGCCACCGGGCCGCCCCTGCTGCGGCAGCGCGCCCACCTTGGCGCAATCGACCTCCTCGATCTTGACGACCCGGCCCGCCCGGGTCTGCTGATCGAGGCCCAGCCCGCTGGGCTTGTGCGCGGGCGCGCCGTCGGGCCAGAGCACGATCAGCCCGGTGACCACCGCGGCGGCGAACGGGATCAGCACCGCCGCGATCACCTTCCGCAGTTTCGCGGAGACGGGGGCGGCCGGGCCGTGGCTGTGCGAGTGGGAATGCGTGGGGGAGTGCGCGCGGGACTGGGGACTGCGGTCTGAGCTGGTCACGCCCCGCATCATCGCAAGCCCCACTGGTCCTCCGGACGGGGGAAGCGCTAGCGTGGTGCCACCTTTGCAATCGCGGGAGCTCGGAGCACCGGGCTGAGAGGGCGCTGACCTCCGTACGTACGCCGTGCGGAAGCCGCTGCGCCGACCGCCGAACCTGTTACCGGGTAATGCCGGCGTAGGGAGTCTGGTCTCATGACCTCGCAGGATGCACGCACGTCCGAAACCGGCCAGATCGGCTGGCACAAGGACTACGTGACCGGCTCGCGTCCGGACCTTCGGGTTCCGGTACGGCGGGTCCACCTCACCAACGGCCAGGACGTACGGCTGTACGACACGTCCGGCCCGTACACCGACCCGGCCGTCGAGACCGATGTCCGGCGCGGTCTCCTGCCACTGCGGGAGAACTGGATCGTCGGCCGGGGCGACACCGAGGAGTACGCGGGCCGCCCGATGCGGCCGGAGGACGACGGGCTCAAGCACACCTCGCCGCGCGGGGGCCTGAAGAACCTCGACGCGGTCTTCCCCGGCCGCCCCCGGCTGCCCCGCCGGGGCCGGTCCGGCACGGCCGTGACACAGCTCGCGTACGCCCGCCGCGGTGAGATCACCGAGGAGATGGAGTACGTGGCGCTCCGGGAGAACGTTTCTCCCGAGACGGTCCGCGAGGAGATCGCGGCGGGCCGGGCCGTGCTCCCGGCCAATGTGAACCACCCGGAGATCGAGCCGATGATCATCGGCAAGAAGTTCCTGGTGAAGGTCAACGCCAATATCGGCAACTCCGCCGTCACCTCATCCATCGAGGAGGAGGTCGAGAAGATGACCTGGGCGACCCGCTGGGGCGCCGACACGGTCATGGACCTCTCCACCGGCCGCAACATCCACACCACGCGCGAGTGGGTGCTGCGCAACTCCCCCGTGCCGATCGGCACCGTGCCGCTCTACCAGGCGCTGGAAAAGGTCGACGGCAAGGCCGAGGAACTGACCTGGGAGATCTACAAGGACACGGTCATCGAGCAGGCCGAGCAGGGCGTCGACTACATGACCGTCCACGCGGGCGTGCTGCTGCGCTACGTACCGCTGACCGCGCGCCGCAAGACCGGCATCGTCTCGCGCGGTGGCTCGATCATGGCGGCGTGGTGCCTGGCGCACCACAAGGAGTCGTTCCTGTACGAGAACTTCGAGGAGCTGTGCGAGATCCTCGCCTCCTACGACGTCACGTACTCCCTCGGCGACGGGCTGCGCCCCGGTTCGATCGCGGACGCCAACGACGAGGCGCAGTTCGCCGAGCTGAGGACGCTCGGCGAGCTGAACACGATCGCCAAGCGGCACAACGTCCAGACGATGATCGAGGGCCCGGGCCATGTCCCGATGCACAAGATCAAGGAGAACATCGACCTCCAGCAGGAGATCTGCGAGGAGGCGCCGTTCTACACGCTCGGCCCGCTGACGACCGATGTCGCGCCCGCGTACGACCACATCACCTCGGGGATCGGCGCGGCGATGATCGCGTGGTGGGGCACGGCGATGCTCTGCTACGTCACGCCGAAGGAGCACCTGGGCCTGCCGGACCGCGACGACGTGAAGACCGGTGTCATCACGTACAAGATCGCCGCGCATGCGGCGGACCTCGCCAAGGGGCACCCGGGCGCGCAGGAGTGGGACGACGCGCTGTCCGACGCGCGCTTCGAGTTCCGCTGGGAGGACCAGTTCAACCTGGCCCTCGACCCGGACACCGCGCGCGCCTTCCACGACGAGACGCTTCCGGCGGAGCCGGCGAAGACCGCGCACTTCTGTTCCATGTGCGGGCCGAAGTTCTGCTCGATGAAGATCTCGCAGGACATCCGGCGTGAGCACGGCGGGGACCTGGCCGTCGACCCGGAGGCGGGCATGGCGGAGAAGTCCAAGGAGTTCGCGGCGAGCGGCAACCGGGTCTATCTGCCGCTGGCCGACTGAGCCCGCACGTCCACGGGCTTCGGCCTTCGGTGTCCGGCGGATCTTCGGTTGCCGGCCGTCCTGGCCGCCTGCGGCGGCGGGCGCCCCGCGGGCGCGTCCTCAAGCGCCGGACGGGCTGCTGTGCTCTGTCCTCAACCGCCGGACGGGCTCAATCAAGCCCGTCCGGCGCTTGAGGACACCGCCGCCCGCCCGCATCGGCCGCCGGACAGGTCCTAGTCGGGCCGGTGGTCCGGGCCGCCGTAGTCGGGGCTGGTGAAGTCGGGGCGGGAGTAGCCCGGGCGGGGGCTGGGGGAGGACTCGTCGTCCGGGCTGGAGAAGCCGGGGCGGGAGTAGCCGAGGTTCGGGGTGCGGCTGTGGGGGTCGCGGATTCTGGGCGGGGGCGTGGGCGGAGGGGGCGAGGGGGCGGGCGGTGTGCGCGGTGTCACCGGGGCGTTGGCGAGGGACTCGCGCAGGAACGGCAGCATGCCGCGCTCCAGCAGCGCCTGCCGCCAGACCTCGCGGGCCCGCTCGGTGTCCTCGCCCAGCCGCAGGCCGCGCGCGTCCTGCGCCAGACCCGAGCCGTTGCGCAGGGCGGTGACCAGCATGCCGGCCATGGCGACGAACACCCCGGCGACCGTGAGGCCGGCGAACCACCAGCCGACCGTGATCATCGGGTCCGCCACCGCCTCGTTGGACGCGACCGTGCGCAGGACGTAGCCGACGAGGAGGAAGAGGAGCGCCGCGATCCCGGCGAGGACCGGGGCGAGTACGGCGAGCACCGCGCCGGCGCCCGCGCCGGCCGCCTCGGAGACGTCGCCGACGACGGTGAGCGGCGCGGCGACCCCGCCACCGCTGTCCCCCTCGCGGGCGCCGCCGCCGACCGGCTGGGGCAGTGCGGCATTGGAGGGCGCGCGCAGTTCTTCGCGCGCCTTCAGAAAGCTCTGGTATTCGTTCGCCGCACAGGCCGCGATGGCGGCCATGGCGTCCCGCGCCATCGTGCGGAGTTGTTCTGCGTCGAGCCGCTGTCCTATCGCGGCGGCCATTTCCGGGTCATGGTCTGCGGTACGCAACGCCTGGTCGAGGACGCGCTCGAATTCCGGGCGGTCCTCGGCCAGCAGGTGCGGAGCGCTGTTCATGTGCATCCCCCGATGCTCCGTAGGGCCTTGTCACCGGCTTGCACCGGCAGTGGGCGGAAACGGAGGAGAGCCTGCTACGGATAAGCCGATGGTAGAGCCGTTCTGTCGCGAGGTGACAGAGAGTTTGCCGAATCACCCCGCGCCAGTGGAACCCCGTACCTGCCCGTGCGCCGGTTCGCTGAATCCTCAGGCCCCCAGCGGAAGTTGCACCACCAGTAGCTTTCCGGCCATTGTGACCCCGCCGTCCATCGCGACCGCGAGCCCGTCGGCGTACAGGTGCGGGCCGTCGACGAGCGGGCCGCCGCCCTCCTCGCCGTCGGCGTCCTCGGTGCCGACCTCGCCCGTGAGGTACGGGATGGGGCTGTGGCCGTGCACGATGCGACCGCCGCCGTACGTCTCCAGCAGCTCCCGCACGGCCAGCGGGCCGGCCTCGTCGTCGCGGAAGGCGAACCGCTTGGTGAACTTGCGGAACAGGTCCCAGACCTCGTCCGGGTCGTTGCGCTGCAGGGCCTCGGTGACGGCGTCGTTGACGGCCTCGATGGAGTCGCCGTAGTCGAGGTAGGCGGTGGTGTCGGAGTGCACGAGCAGGTGCCCGTCCTCCTCGGCCATCGCGTCGAGCCGGGACATCCACTGCATGTGGTGGTCCTCGAGCCGCTCCATGTCGGTGCGCTGGCCGCCGTTGAGCAGCCAGGCCGCCTGGAAGGAGGCGGTGCCCGCACCGGACTGGACGGGGGTGTCGGCGAACCGCTTGGCGCCGATGAGCAGCAGCTCGTGGTTGCCCATGAGGGCCTTGCAGTAGCCGCCGGCGGCCGCGGCCTCGGCGGACAGCCGCATGACGAGGTCGATGACCCCGACGCCGTCCGGGCCGCGGTCGGTGAAGTCGCCGAGGAACCACAGCCGGGCGTTGCCCGCGGCCCACTGGCCGTTCGCGTCGATGAGCCCCTGGGCGGCGAGCGCCTCGTAGAGCTCGTCGAGGTAGCCGTGGACGTCGCCGACGACGAACAGCGGGCCGGGGCCGCCGGGCACGGCCGGTGCCTGGGGGTCGGTGAGCGGCGTCAGCTTGACCGTCGGCAGGTCGCGAGGGGCGGCACCCGGGCCGATGACCGGCAGGTCACGGGCGGTCGGGGTGTAGCCCGGGGGGTACTCCGAGGGCGGCTCCACGGGCGGGGCCGCGTGGGCGTACCCGGGCATGGGAGGCGGCGCGGCGTACCCGGGGAAGGGCGGCACCGCCGCCGTGGTCCGTACGGGTCCCTGACCGGCCCCCTGAGTCATCGACCCCTCCACCATCGCGCCGCCGTGCACCTTGTGGACCTTGCCTGGTCGACGGCGGTCCGTGGTGTCGTGCGCCCATCATAGGAATGACCGTCGTGGCTTGTGCACGCACCAGGGGCTGCCAATCGAGGAGGACGGCCGAGGTCGCCGGTCATTTCTCCCCAATTGGGTCGTTCGCTCCCCTTGGCGGGGGCCTGGAGAAGCCGTCCGGGGGGTTGGTGACGGACCTCTCCTGTGGCCGACGGATCCCTGCCGTGGCCGATATACGCCGTTGTCACGGCGTTTCCGCTCGGTCTTCGCTCGGTCCGCTCGGTCCGCGGGTTCCGTCGGGGTGCGGTCTCCGGTTCTTCGGCCCAGTGCTCGGGTTGACCGTTCAGGGCTTCGGGTGACCGGCTCGTGTGGTGGGTTGACCGGCTGCGGTCAGGGCGTGGCGGGGCCGCGCGGCGGACTGATGGTGGTGCGGGGCGGGCGGCGCTCGGAGGAGGTGCGCACGATCAGCTCCGTCGGTATGACCTGCTCCACCGGCTGCCCGGTGTCGAGTCCCTCGATGGCGTCGATGAGGAGCTGGACGACGGCCGTGCCGATGCGCCGCGGCTTGAGCGAGAGGGTGGTGACGGGCGGCTCGGTGGTGGCGTAGACCGTGGACTCGCTGCAGCAGACGAGCAGCAGGTCCTCCGGCACCCGCAGGCCGTAGCGCCGGGCGGCGGCGAGCAGGTCGGTGCCGTTGGGGTCGAACAGGCCGTACACGGCGTCGGGCCGGTCGGGGCGGGCGAGCAGCCGGTCGGCGGCCACCGCCCCGGCGCAGGGGTCGTGGGCGGGGTACTCCTCGTAGACCGGGTCCTGGCCCACCCGCTCGCACCAGTGCAGATAGGCGGTGGTGGAGAGCCGGGTGTAGGTGTCGGTGGTGGTCCCGGTCAGCAGCCCGATGCGCCGGGCGCCGGCGGCGGCGAGGTGGTCGAGGATGCCGAGCACGGCCGCCTCGTGGTCGTTGTCCACCCAGGCGGTGACGGGGAGGGTGCCGGCGGGGCGGCCGTCGGAGACGACGGGGATGCCCTGGCGGACCAGATCGGAGACCACGGGGTCGTGGTCGGAGGGGTCGACGACGACGGTGCCGTCGAGGGCGACGTTGGACCACACGTCGTGTCGGGAGGTCGCGGGGAGGATGACCAGGGCGTAGCCGCGGGCGAGGGCGGCGGAGGTGGCGGCCCTGGCCATCTCGGCGAAGTACGCGAACTCGGTGAAGGTGAAAGGTTCATCCCCGTACGTGGTCACGGTCAGGCCGATGAGCCCCGACTTGCCCGTGCGGAGGGTGCGGGCGGCGGCCGACGGGCGGTAGCCCAGCCGGTCGGCGACCTCGCGGACATGGCGGCGGGTGGCGTCCGGTAGCCGGCCCTTGCCGTTGAGCGCGTCGGAGACCGTCGTGATCGACACCCCGGCGGCGGCGGCCACGTCCCGGATACCCGCACGGCCCTGCCGGCTGCCTCTGCGGGAGAGGTCGGTCCGGCTCACCTGGTGCTTCCCTGCTGCTGTCATGGCGAGCCGATAGTAGGGCTCGGTTGGTCCGTTGGCGGGGATCCGGTTTTCGCTGTTGACAGCAACGTTTCTGCACGGTCGCGTCCCCGTAATGACCATGGAAACAAAGACAGTTGGGGGACGTCATAAGGGCCCACGCGCCTCTGGCATATCCGCGTCTCGTGAATGGTTCAGGTCTCGAAGAGGTCTCAACTCACCTTCACGAGGGATGCGCGCCACGGCGCCCGCCACCGGCGCGCGGGGAAAATGGGAGCGCTCCCCCGGCGCGGGAAGCCGTGCCGTACGGATACGGCGGGCCCTGGCCGCGCGTACGCCCGCCGCACTCGATGCTGGACGCCGCCCGGGGCAATCCTCTTAAGGTGTGCAGTATTCATGTCCGCTATTCGTGTGCGCTTTCCCCGTGCGGCGCCCGCGCGCACGGGATGTCGAGGAGGACCTGCGGTGACCGAGAAGACCCCGAAGCTGCGCGCCGCGCTGGACGGCGTTCCCACCTACAAGCCGGGCAAGCCGGCCGCCGCCGACGGCCCCGTCGCGTACAAGCTGTCCTCCAACGAGAACCCCTATCCGCCGCTGCCCGGGGTGCTGGAGACCGCGATCGAGGCCGCGGGCTCCTTCAACCGCTACCCCGACATGGCCTGTACGGGCCTGATGGCGGAGCTGGCGGAACGTTTCGGGGTGCCCGTCACGCACATCGCCACCGGTACCGGATCGGTCGGCGTCGCGCAGCAGTTGATCCAGTCGACGGCGGGCCCCGGTGACGAGGTCATCTACGCCTGGCGCTCCTTCGAGGCGTACCCGATCATCACGCGGGTCTCGGGTGCCACGCCCGTACCGGTGCCGCTGACCGACGGCCATGTGCACGATCTGGAGGCGATGCTCGCCGCGATCACCGACCGGACCCGGCTGATCTTCGTCTGCAACCCCAACAACCCCACCGGCACGGTCCTGCGACGGGCTGAGCTGGAATCCTTCCTGGACCGGGTGCCGTCCGACGTGCTGGTGGTGCTCGACGAGGCGTACATCGAGTTCATCCGCGACGAGCACGTCCCCAACGGCATCGACCTCTACCGCGACCGGCCGAACGTCTGTGTGCTGCGTACCTTCTCCAAGGCGTACGGGCTGGCCGGGCTGCGGGTCGGTTTCGCGATCGCGCACGAGCCGGTCGCGGCGGCGCTGCGCAAGACGGCCGTGCCGTTCGGCGTGACGCAGCTCGCGCAGGACGCGGCGGTCGCCTCGCTCCGCAACGAGGACGCGCTGCGCGTACGGGTGGACGCGCTGGTGGCGGAGCGGGCCCGGGTGGCCGACGCGCTGGCCGCGCAGGGCTGGGACCTGCCGGAGTCGCAGGCCAACTTCGTCTGGCTGCCGCTGGGGGAGCGCTCGCAGGACTTCGCGGCCGCGTGCGAGCGGGCGGGCGTGGTCGTACGCCCGTTCCCGGAGGGCGTCCGGGTGACGATCGGCGAGACCGAGGCGAACGATCTCTTCGTACGGACGGCTGAGACGTTCCGCAAGGAGCTTTAGCCCTCCCGGCGGGACCTTCGCCTTACGGGCCGGGCCGTGCCGTGCCGCCTGCGGCGGCGGGGCGCGTCTTGCCTGGCCCGGCGGATGCTCGGCTGCGGGCCGTCTTGGCCGCCTGCGGCGGCGAGCGCCCTGCGGGCGCGTCCTCAAGCGCCGGACGGGCTTGATTGAGCCCGTCCGGCGCTTGAGGACAGAGCACGGCAGCCCGTCCGGAGCTTGAGGACACCGCCGCGCAGCGGTGGTGCGGGCGCCTGGCCGGCGGAGGTCCGGCGTCAGAGGGCACCGCACAGCCGCCCCCCGGACCCGCAAGGGCCAAACGGTACCCCCCGGTGATTGTCCGAAAAACCGGTGCGCCATAATGCTTGTGAATGTGAACGCGTTCACAAGCTCGTCTTTTATGCCCCGCTTTCACTGGGGCAAAGAGGTGCAAAACCATCGGGGCGGAAGCCGCCGGTGACGCGAGAGGCAAGGAGAGACCACGTGAACCTGGCTCTGGCGCCGGAGACGCTGGCGCGCTGGCAATTCGGCATCACCACCGTCTACCACTTCCTCTTCGTGCCGCTCACGATCAGCCTGGCGGCCATCACCGCCGGGCTGGAGACGGCCTGGGTGCGCACCGGCAAGGCCAAGTACTTTCACGCCACGAAGTTCTGGGGAAAGCTCTTCCTCATCAACATCGCGATGGGCGTGGTCACCGGCATCGTGCAGGAGTTCCAGTTCGGCATGAACTGGTCGGACTACTCGCGGTTCGTCGGTGATGTCTTCGGGGCGCCGCTCGCGATGGAGGCCCTGCTCGCCTTCTTCTTCGAGTCGACCTTCATCGGGCTGTGGATCTTCGGCTGGGACAAGCTGCCCAAGAAGATTCACTGCGCGTGCATCTGGATCGTCGCCGTCGGCACGATCCTCTCCTCCTACTTCATCCTGGCCGCGAACTCCTGGATGCAGCACCCCGTCGGCTACGCCATCGACAAGGCGACCGGCAAGGCCCGGCTCACCGACATCTGGGCGGTGCTGACGCAGAACACCACCCTGGTCGTGGTCTTCCACACCATCACCGCGGCCTTCCTCACCGGCGGCGCGTTCGTGGTCGGCATCGCCTCCCTGCACCTGTGGCGCGCCAAGCGCAGGCAACTGCGCGGCGAGGAGCTGGGCGAGAAGCAGCGGCACCAGGTCGGGGCGATGCGGACCTCGCTGCGCGTCGGGCTCGTCGTCGCGGTCATCGCCGGGCTCGGCACCGCGATCAGCGGCGACAGCCTCGGCAAGGTGATGTTCGAGCAGCAGCCGATGAAGATGGCCGCCGCCGAGGCGCTGTGGGAGACCAAGGCACCGGCGCCGTTCTCGGTGTTCGCGGTGGGCGATGTCTCCAAGGGGCACAACAGCGTCGAGATAGAGATCCCCGGCGTGCTGTCCTTCCTCTCCCACAGCAACTTCACCGACGCCGTCCCCGGCATCAACGACATCGCCGCACGGGAGGCCGCCCGCTACGGCGGTGCGCCCGAGGACTACATCCCCAGCATCTTCATGACCTTCTGGGGCTTCCGCCTCATGATCGGGTTCGGGATGACGTCGTTCGTGGCCGCGCTCATCGGGCTGTGGACCACGCGCAAGAAGTTCTGGCTGGCCCCCCGCTTCCGCACCGGCGAGAACGAGGTCCCGCGGCTGATGCTGACGCGGACCCGCGAGATGAGCCCGTTCTTCACCACCTGGTCCTGGCGCATCGGCATCCTCACCATGGGCTTCCCGCTGATCGCCAACTCCTTCGGCTGGATCTTCACCGAGATGGGCCGTCAGCCCTGGGCCGTCTACGGGCTGATGAAGACCGGCAACGCTGTCTCACCCGGCGTCAGCCAGGCCGAAGTCCTCACCTCCATGGGCATCTTCACGCTGCTGTACGGGATCCTCGCCGTCGTCGAGGTGAAGCTGCTGGTGAAGTACGCCACGGCCGGTCCGGACACCGACGAGAAGCCGCCCACGAAGGACCCGAGGCTGCGGCTCCCCTCGCCGGGGGCCGACGGGCCCGAGGACGCCGACAAGCCGATGACCTTCGCGTACTGACGCGGCGGAACGGAGACACCGACCATGCACCTCCACGACCTCTGGTTCCTGCTGATCGCCGTCCTGTGGACGGGCTACTTCTTCCTCGAAGGCTTCGACTTCGGCATCGGCGTCCTGACCAAGCTCCTCGCCAGGGACCGCGCGGAGCGCCGGGTGCTGATCAACACCATCGGGCCCGTCTGGGACGGCAACGAGGTCTGGCTGATCACCGCGGCCGGCGCGACCTTCGCGGCCTTCCCCGACTGGTACGCCACCCTCTTCAGCGGCTTCTACCTGCCGTTCCTGCTCATCCTGGTCTGTCTGATCCTGCGCGGCGTCGCCTTCGAGTACCGCCACAAGCGGACCGGGGAGCGCTGGCAGCGCAACTGGGAGCACGCGATCTTCTGGGGCTCGCTGCTGCCCGCCTTCGTGTGGGGCCTGGTCTTCGCCAACATCGTGCGCGGGGTGCCGATCGGGCGGGACAAGAACTTCGCCGGTGACGTGCTCGATCTGCTGAACCCCTACGCCCTGCTGGGCGGTGCCCTCACGCTCGTGCTCTTCACCTTCCACGGCGCGGTCTTCGCGACGCTGAAGACGGTCGGCGACATCCGTCACCGGGCGCGGTCCCGGGCGACCGTCCTCGGCATGACCTCCGCCGTCCTCGGCGTGACCTTCCTCGGCTGGACGCAGATCGAGTCCGGCAACGGCCGCAGCCTCGTGGCGCTGATCGTCGCCGGGGCGGCCCTGGTCGCGGCGCTGGCCATGAACCACTTCGGGCGCGAGGGCTGGACCTTCGCCTTCTCCGGGGTGACCGTCGCGGCCGTCTTCGCCCTGGTCTTCCTGGCCCTCTTCCCGGACGTCATGCCGTCGTCCCTCGACCCGGCCTGGAACCTCACGGCGGCCGACGCGGCCTCCAGCCCCTACACGTTGAAGATCATGACGTGGGTCGCGGTGCCGATGACTCCGCTGATCATCGGGTATCAGGCGTGGACGTACTGGGTCTTCCGCAAGCGGATCGGCACCCAGCACATTCCCGCTGCCGCCGGCACCGTCCACTAGGCCGTGTCGTGTCGTCCCGCACCACCGCTGCGCGGCGGCGTCCTCAAACGCCGGACGGGCTGGATTCGGTCCGCTCACGTGCCCTCCCGCCAGGACCTTCGACCTCGACCGAGGACTGATCGCGCATGAAGCCCGTCGACCCCCGACTGCTCAGGTACGCCACCGCGACCCGCTTCTTCCTGGTCGCCTCCGTCGTGCTCGGGCTGGCGGGGGCCGGCCTGGTCATCGCCCAGGCGATGCTGATCGCCGACGTGGTGACCGGGGCGTTCCAGCACGGGCGCACCACCGGTGATCTGGGCGCGCCGCTCGCCCTGCTGGCCGCCGTCGCCGTGGGGCGGGCGGCCGTGTCCTGGCTCACCGAGCTGGCCGCGCACCGCGCGAGCGCGGCGGTCAAGTCCGAGCTGCGGACCCGGCTGCTCGCGCACGCGACACGGCTGGGGCCCTCCTGGCTCGCCACGCGGCGCACCGGCGAGCTGACCGCGCTCGCCACGCGCGGAGTGGACGCGCTCGACGACTACTTCGCCCGCTATCTGCCCCAGCTCGGCCTGGCGGTCGTGGTGCCGGTCGCGGTCCTCGCCCGGATCGTCACCGCCGACTGGGTCTCGGCGCTCGTCATCGTCCTCACCCTGCCGCTCATCCCTCTCTTCATGGTCCTCATCGGCTGGGCCACCCAGTCCCGGATGGACAAGCAGTGGCGGCTGCTGAGCCGGCTCTCCGGGCACTTCCTCGACGTCGTCGCCGGGCTGCCCACCCTGAAGGTCTTCGGGCGGGCCAAGGCGCAGGCCGAGTCGATCCGCTCCATCACCGCCGACTACCGGCGCGCGACGCTGCGCACGCTGCGCCTGGCCTTCCTCTCCTCCTTCGCCCTGGAACTGCTGGCCACACTGTCGGTCGCGCTCGTCGCGGTCGGCATCGGCATGCGGCTCGTGCACGGCGAACTCGACCTCTCCACCGGCCTGATGGTGCTGGTCCTGGCGCCGGAGGCGTATCTGCCGCTGCGGCAGGTGGGCGCGCAGTACCACGCGGCGGCGGAGGGGCTGGCCGCCGCCGACGAGGTCTTCGCCGTCCTGGAGACCGAGCCCGCCCCGGCCGGCACCCGGCCCGCACCGGACGCGCGGAGCGCCGCGCTCAGCGTCGAGGCGCTCGTGGTGCGGCACCCGGGGCGGGCCGCACCGTCGCTGCCCGAGGTCTCCTTCGAGGTGCGGCCCGGGGAGACGGTCGCGCTCGTGGGGCCGAGCGGCACGGGCAAGACGACCCTGCTGAACGTGCTGCTGGGCTTCGCGCGGCCCACGGCCGGGCGGGTGTGCGTGGGCGGTGCGGACCTGTCATCGCTCTCCCCCGAAAGCTGGCGGGACCAGGTGGCCTGGGTCCCGCAACGACCTCGTCTGTTCGCCGGCACGGTCGCCGAGAACGTCCGGCTGGCACGGCCGGACGCCACGGACGCGCAGGTGCGGGACGCACTGCGTGCGGCCGGTGCGCTCGACTTCGTCTCCGTGCTGCACCACGGCACTGACACCCGCCTCGGCGAGGACGGCGCCGGGCTCTCCGCCGGCCAGCGCCAACGCCTGGCGCTGGCCCGGGCGTTCCTCGCGGACCGCCCCGTGCTGCTGCTCGACGAGCCGACGGCGAGCCTGGACGGCGAGACGGAGGCCGCCGTGGTGGCGGCCGTCCGACGACTGGCCGAGGGCCGCACGGTGCTGCTGGCGACCCACCGCCCGGCGTTGCTGGCTGTAGCCGACCGAGTGGTCCCCCTGCCGTTGGCCTCCGGCCCGGTTGTGCACTCCGAGGCGGTCGGTATCCGGCCGGGCGGTTCGGTCGTATCGGATGGCCGCCTCGCCGGTGGTTCTGTCGACATGGGGCCGGTCGCGCCCGGGGCGCCCGCCGCGGGTGGTCCGGCCGTGCCGGCCGGCCACGGCGGTGGCGCGGCTCGCTCCGCCGATGCCCGGGCAGGCGTCGCCGAAAGGGCAGCCGCGCCCGGCGGGCCCGGGCCGCGGGCCCGGGCCCTCGCCCGGGTGCGGGCCGCCGGCCGGCCCTGGTGGGGGCGGTTCGGGCTCGCGTTGGTGCTCGGGAGTCTCGCGCTCGGCAGCGCCGTCGGGCTGATGGGGGTCTCCGGGTGGCTGATCTCACGGGCCTCGCAACAGCCGCCGGTGCTCTATTTGATGGTCGCCGTCACCGCGACCCGTGCCTTCGGGATCGGCCGGGCCGTCTTCCGTTACGCGGAGCGCCTGGTCTCGCACGACGCCGTGCTGCGGGCCCTGGCGGGGCTGCGGGTCGAGGTGTACCGGCGGCTGGAGCGGCTGGCCCCGGCCGGGCTGCGGGAGACGCGCCGCGGTGATCTGCTGTCCCGGCTCGTCGCGGACGTGGACGCGCTGCAGGACTACTTCCTGCGCTGGCTGCTGCCGCTCGGTACGGCCGTCGTCGTCGGTGTCGCCTCGGTGGGGTTCACCGCGTGGCTGCTGCCGGAGGCGGGCGCGGTGCTCGCCGTCGGTCTGCTGGCCGCCGGGGTGGCCGTGCCCGCGCTGTCGGCCGCGGTCGCCCGGCGCGCCGAGCGCCGGCTGTCACCCGCGCGGGGCGTGCTGGCGACCCGGGTGGTGGATCTGCTGGCCGGGGCACCGGAGTTGACGGCGGCGGGCGCGCTGCCCGCCCGGCTGGCCGGGGTGCGGCACGCCGACGGGGTGCTCACCGGTATCGCCCGGCGCGCCTCGGCGGCGGGGGCGCTCGGCGCCGGGCTGTCCGCCCTGGCTTGTGGGCTGACCGTGGCCGCCGCCGCCTGGGCGGGGGTGGGGGCCGTGCACGACGGCCGGCTCGGCGGGCTGTGGCTCGCGGTCGTCGTGCTGATGCCACTGGCGGCCTTCGAGGCGGTGTCGGCGCTGCCGCTCGCGGTCCGTTACCGGCAGCGCGTGTGCCGTTCCGCCGAGCGGGTGCACGAGGTGCTGGACGCCCCCCTGCCGGTGCGGGACGGCTCGCGGCCCGCACCGGATTCCCCGTTCCCGCTGCGCGTCAAGGAGTTGACCGCCCGCTACCCGGGCCAGGAAGTGCCGGCCCTGGACGGGCTGTCGTTGGAGCTGGTGCCGGGACGCCGGGTGGCGGTCGTGGGCCGGTCCGGTTCGGGCAAGACCACGCTCGCGCAGGTGCTGTTGCGTTTCCTGGACGCCGAGTCCGGGGCGTACACACTGGCCGGGGAGGACGCCGCCGCCATGGACGGCGACGCGGTGCGGCGGCTGGTGGGGCTGTGCGCGCAGGACGCGCATCTCTTCGACAGCTCGGTGCGGGAGAACCTGCGGCTCGCGCGGCCGGACGCCCACGAGGAGGAGCTGCGCGCGGTGCTGCGGACCGCACGGCTGCTGGAGTGGGTGGACGGCCTGCCGCGCGGGCTCGACACTCTGGTCGGCGAGCACGGGGCGCGGATGTCCGGCGGGCAGCGGCAGCGGCTCGCGCTGGCCCGGGCGCTGCTCGCGGACTTCCCCGTGCTGGTGCTGGACGAGCCCGCCGAGCACCTCGACCTGCCGACCGCCGACGCGCTGACCGCCGATCTGCTGGCGGCCACCGAGGGCCGGACGACGGTGCTGATCACCCACCGGCTGGCCGGGCTGGCGGCGGTCGACGAGGTGATCGTGCTGGAGCGGGGACGGGCGGTGCAGCGGGGTGCGTACGAGGAGCTGGCGGCGGCGGACGGCCCGTTCCGGCGGATGCTGGAACGGGAACTGGTGGCGGACACCGGCCGTAACGCTCTTTCCCTGACAAATGGTACTTACTAGGCTCTGGGGCATGGCAGCGACGGAAGAACCCCCCGCGGACGCCGCGGGCACCCCCGGCGGTCGGGAGGCGCCGCGGCGCATGGACCCCCTGGAGATCGCCACGGAGGCCACCCGCAGCCTCCAGGGCATGTCCACGGAGCTGAGCGCACGGGTGCCGCAGCTGCTGGAGGCCATGCGCTCGGTGGGCACCGGGCTGGAGCTGCACAGCGTCCTCGACCGGATCGCCGCGACCGCCGCCGATCTCGCCGACGCCGAGTACGCCGCCATCGGGGTCATCGACTCCAGCGGCGAGGGGCTGGCCGACTTCATCACCTACGGGGTCACCGAGGAGCAGCACCGGCGCATCGGTGCCCTGCCCGACGGCCACCACGGGCTGCTCGGCGCGCTCATCCACCAGCCCGCGCCCGTCATGCTCCAGGACCTGGCCAACGACCCGCGGTCGTCCGGTTTCCCGCCGGAGCATCCGCCGATGCGCAACTTCCTGGGCGTGCCGATCCGTGTCGAGGACGAGATCTTCGGCAACCTCTATCTCACCGAGAAGCGCGGTGGCCGCGAGTTCAGCATCGCGGACCTGCACATGGTGAAGATCCTGGCGACCGAGGCGGGCATCGCGATCGGCAACGCGCGCGTGTACGAACAGGGCCGTCAGCGGATGCGCTGGATCGACGGTTCGGTGGCCGTCACCACGGCCCTGCTGGCGGGCAACGACGCCGAGGACGCGCTCGCGGTCGTCGCGGAACAGGCCCGGCGGCTCGCGGACTCGGCGGCGGGCATCGTGCTGCTGCCCGACGGCGAGGGCGGGCTGGAGATGGTGGCGGTCTCCGCCGACGAGCCGGCCGGGCTGCTGGGCACGGTGATACCGCCGCACAGCCCGGTGGTCTCCCGGCTTCTCGCGGGGGAGCCGGTGTTCATCGACGACTCGGCGACCGACCCACGCATGATCACCGAGGTGGCGCCCCGGTTCGGGCCGAGCATGCTGCTGCCGCTCAAGAGCGGCGACCGGGTCCTCGGCACGCTCGCGACGCCCCGCGCGCGTGGCGCGCGGAAGTTCACCGACGCCGAACGCACCCTGGCCGGACAGTTCGCCGCGCAGGCGGCCCTCGCGCTCGTCATGGCCGAGGCCCAGCGCGACCGGGAACGGCTCGCCGTCTTCGAGGACCGCGACCGGATCGCCCGGGACCTGCACGACCTGGTCATCCAACGGCTGTTCGCCACCGGGCTGATGCTGGAGGGCGCCGCCCGCAAGGCCGTCGTCCCGGAGGTGCGGGAGCGGATCGGGCAGGCGGTGGACGAGCTGGACGTGACCATCCAGGAGATCCGCACCGCGATCTTCGCCCTGCAGCAGGGCCCCGGGGAGGCGCCCGCCGGGCTGCGCACCCGGGTGCTGCGGGAGATCGGCACGGCGGCCGTGCCGCTCGGCTTCCAGCCGTCCGCGAACTTCGTCGGCCCGGTCGACGCGAAGGTCGGCGAGCTGACCGGCAAGAACCTCATCGCGGCCCTGCGCGAGGCCCTCTCCAATGCCTTCCGGCACGCCCGGGCCTCGCGTATCGAGGTGGTCGTCGACGCGACGGTCACCCTGCCGGACGGGCGGGAGGCGGTCCGGCTGACCGTCGCCGACGACGGGGTCGGCATCCCGGAGGGCGGCCGGCGCAGCGGGCTGCGCAATCTCGCGAAACGGGCCGAGTCGCTGGGCGGCTCCAGTACGTACGGGCCGGGGATCGGTGCGGACGGGAGCGGCACGCGGGTGGTGTGGGAGGCGCCCCTGTAGGCCGTCCGGAGGGCGCCGGCGGGCCGTCGGCCGCTCTTGTAGCGGTACCGGCTCCCCCGAACGGGCTTGAGCGGGGGCGTGTCGGTGGCGGGCGGGAAACGATCGCGTTCATGCGAAGTCCGTACCGTTTTTCCCGCTGGTCTCGCTGGTCCCACCGACATCGTGTCGCCGTGTGGTGTGTGCTCGGTGTGGTGGTCTGGCCGCTGGGGGTCCCGGATTCCTCCGCCGCCGCCGGCCGGCCGCCGGACCGGCTCGTCCGCGTCAGTTCCACGGTGTTCCGGCTGGCGGAGGAGGCGGGGCGGGCGCGGCAGCGGTACGAGAGGGGGGTGCGGGAGGCGAAGGAGCAGTCGGCGGACGTCCGGAGGCTCACCCGGCAGCTGCGACAGCAGCAGATCGTGTCGTCGGCGCTGCGCGAGGACGCCGGGGCGGCGGCGCGGGCGCAGTACCGCACGGGCGGTTTCACGGCCGCCGGTGCCCCCGCGGCGGCCTCGGGCGGACCGATGGAGCTGCTGGACCGCCAGTCGCCCGCCGGGCGCCGCCGGCAGCTGCTGGCGGCGTCGCTGGGGGAGACCGACCGCAGGAGCCGGGAGCTGGCGGCCGCCGAGCGGGCGGCGGCGGCCTCCTGGCCCGCCGCCGAGGAGGACGTCGCGCGGCTGCGCGCGAAGCGCCGGGTGGCCGACCGGCGGCTGACGGCGGCGCGCGGCGAACTGAACGCCACGGCGCGCGGCGCCGTCGCCCGTGGGCGGTGCGAGCCGGTCGACCGCGAGCGGTTCACCACCGCGGCGGGCGCCTACGGCCCGGCCGCCGTGGACACCGCGGGGGCGGCCGAGGACGCGGAGTGGGCGCGCCCGGTGGTGTCCTACGAACTGTCGGCCGGCTACGGCCGTTCGGGCGGCAACTGGGCGAACGGGCACACCGGGCAGGACTTCGCGGTCCCCACCGGCACCCCGGTGCGCTCGGTCGGTGCCGGGACGGTGGTCTCCACCGGCTGCGGCGGCCCGTTCGGCATCAGCCTGGTGATCCGCCACTCCGGCGGCTGGTACTCGCAGTACGCCCACCTGTCGGCGCTGTTCGCGGCCCCGGGGCAGCCGGTGCGCACGGGCGAGTGGATCGGGCTGTCCGGAACCACCGGAAACTCGACCGGCCCGCACCTGCACTTCGAGATCCGCACCAAGCCGGAATTCGGCTCGGCCGTCGACCCGGTGGCGTGGCTGCGGGCCCGGGGCGTGCGGTTGTAGGCACGTGTGTACCGCCTGCGGCGGCGGGGCGCCTCTCGCCTGGCCGGCGGATGCTCGGCTGCGTGCGGGCCGTCCCCTGCCGCCTGCGGCGGCAGGGCGCCCTGCGGGCGCGTCCTCAAGCGCCGGACGGGCTTGATGTGGCTGACCTCAGCCAAAACCAGCCCGTCCGGCGATTGAGGACACCGCCGCGCAGCGGTGGTGCGGGCCTGCCTAGGGGAGACCCCGCAGGATCTGCTCGATGACGGCCGCGACGCCGTCCTCCGTGTTGGCGGCCGTATGGCCCGTGGTGGCCGCGAGGACCTCCGGGTGGGCGTTGGCCATGGCGTACGACGTGCCCGCCCAGCCGAGCATCTCCAGGTCGTTCGGCATGTCACCGAACGCCACGACCTCCTCGGGGGCTATGCCGCGCGCGGCGCAGCACTGGGCCAGGGTGCTGGCCTTGCTGACGCCGAGGCCGCTGATCTCCAGCAGGGCGGTGGGGCTGGAGCGGGTGAACGAGCCGTGCGCGCCGCCCGCCGCCCGGGCCCGGGCGAGGAAGTCGTCGGGGCCGAGGTCGGGGTGGTGGGCGAGCAGTTTCAGGATCGGACCGGTCGGGGCGTCGTCGGAGGACCCGTTCGCCAGCAGGTGCTCGGCGGAGTCGATGACCGAGCCCGGGTCGAGGTAGAAGGGCGGGTACCGGGTCTCGTAGCGGATGCCGGTGGTGTGCTCCACGGCGAAGGAGACGCCGGGGACGGCGGCGCGCACGCTTTCCACCGCGGCCAGGGCCTCGGACCGCGCCAGCGGGCGCACCTCGACGAAGCGGCCCCCGTCGTGCAGGTCGACGACCGCGGCGCCGTTCGCGCAGATGGCCAGGCCGTGGCCGTGCACATGGTCGCTGACGACGTCCATCCAGCGGGCCGGGCGGCCGGTGACGAAGAAGACGTCGATGCCCGCCGCCTCGGCGGCGGCCAGGGCGGCGACGGTCCGGTCGGAGACCGTCTTGTCGTCGCGCAGCAGGGTGCCGTCGAGGTCGGTGGCGATCAGCCGGGGCGTGGCGGCTGGCCGGCGGAGGGCCGGGGTCTCGGGCTGCTCGGTCGCTGAAGTCACGCTCCCATTCTCGTTGACAGACGGGCGCGATGGCGCACAAGTGTGCCTTTGGCCCGGCGGGCCGCGTCAGCGCGTGCCCCGGGGGAAAACGGTGGCAAGCCCCACATCCAAGGCCGGCCGGCCAGGCCGTAGGCTCGGTTCCATGCGACTGAGCACCGTGATCCTTCCCGACCGCCGCTGGTCCGAGGGCGGCCGCGATACCTGGCAGCGAGCCGAGGAACTGGGCTTCCACACCGCTTACACCTACGACCACCTGTCCTGGCGCACGTTCCGTGACGGGCCCTGGTTCGGTGCGATACCGACCCTGACGGCCGCCGCGGCCGCGACCTCGCGGCTGCGCCTGGGGACGCTCGTCACCTCCCCGAACTTCCGGCACCCGGTGACGCTCGCCAAGGAGCTGATCTCCCTGGACGACATCTCGGGCGGCCGTATCACGCTCGGGATCGGCGCGGGCGGCTCCGGCTTCGACGCCACGGCCCTGTCGAAGGACGGCGGGGGCGCCTGGACGCCCCGGGAGCGCGCCGACCGCTTCGCGGAGTTCGTGCCGCTGCTGGACCGGCTGCTGACCGAGGACGTCGTCACGGCCCCGGGCGAGCACTACTCCGCCTTCGAGGTCCGCAACATCCCCGGCTGTGTGCAGCGGCCCCGGCTGCCCTTCGCGGTCGCCGCGACCGGCCCGCGCGGGCTCAGGCTCGCCGCCCGGCACGGTCAGGCGTGGGTGACCACGGGTGACCCGAAGATCTCCGAGACGGGCACCCCCGCCCAGTCCCGGGAGGCCATCGCCGGGCAGATCGAGAAGCTCGGCACGGCCTGCGCGGCCGAGGGCCGGGACGTCGCGGAGCTGGAGAAGGTGCTGCTCACGGGCTTCACCCCGGACCGGCCGCTGGCCTCCGTGGACGCCTTCGTCGACTTCGCGGGCTCGCACGCCGAGCTGGGCTTCGACGAGATCGTGGTGCACTGGCCGATCGCGGACTCGGTGTTCGCGGCGGACGTCGACGTCTTCGAGAAGATCGCCACCGAGGGCCTCGCCCAGCTGGGCTGACGGGCCGGACGGGCGCACGGGCGTCCGGGGCAGGGTCCTCGACCCGCTCCGGGCGCCCTTTGTCTTGCCGATCGCAGAGGTGTTTATCCCGTTATGGGTGGTCGAGGAGGGAGAATCGGGGCAGAGGCGCTTTCCGGGACGTCGTCCGCAGAGCCTTGGAGGTCCCATGCCAGGCACCCGATTCGCCCCCGACCGGGGGCTGACCACCCGCATGGTGAGCACGATGTTCCTGATCGGGCTGCTCTACGTGGTCTTCGTCGGCGTGCTGCTGGCGCTGGTGCGCGGGGCGTGGCCGGTCATCCTGCTCCTGGCCGGTGGTCTGTTCGTCGCGCAGTTCTGGTTCAGCGACCGGATCGCCGCCTTCGGCATGGGGGCCCGCGAGGTCACCCCGGAGCAGGCTCCCGGGCTGCACGGCGCGGTGGACCGGCTGTGCGCCCTCGCGGACATGCCCAAGCCCCGGGTGGCCATAGCGGACAGCGATGTGCCGAACGCCTTCGCCACCGGCCGCAACCAGAAGAACGCGCTGGTGTGCGCCACGACCGGGCTGCTGCGCAGACTCGAGCCGGAGGAGCTGGAGGGCGTCCTGGCGCACGAGCTGTCCCACGTCGCGCACCGGGACGTGGCCGTCATGACCATCGCCTCCTTCCTCGGTGTACTGGCCGGTCTCGTGACCCGTATCGGGCTGTGGGGCGGCTTCCGCCAGTCCGGCGGCCGGGACAGCAGCGCCGCCCTGGTCGTCGTGCTGATTCCGCTGGTCAGCGCCGTCGTCTACGCCCTCAGTTATCTGCTCACCCGGATGCTGTCCCGCTACCGCGAGCTGTCCGCCGACCGCGCGGCCGCGCTGCTGACGGGCCGCCCCTCCGCGCTCGCCTCGGCGCTCACCAAGGTCACCGGGCAGATGGCCCGGATCCCGACGCGGGACCTGCGCAAGGCCGAGCCCTTCAACGCCTTCTATTTCGCGCCCGCCTTCTCGAAGGACTCGGTGAGCCGTCTGCTGTCCAGCCACCCGACGCTGGAACAGCGACTGGAACAGCTCGGCCGGATCTCCGCCGGGCTCGGCCGGCCCTGACAGCCTCGATCCGTCCGGAAGGAGTGCCGGTGGGTTTCCTGGACGCCCTCCTCGGCCGCAGTAAACCGGTCCGCCCCGATCTCGACCGGCTCTTCGCCCTGCCGTCCGCCGCCGTCACCCTCCAGGCGGGCGCCGGGTTCACCCCGACCGGGCTGGGCTCGGTGTGCTTCGCGAGCGTGGAGGGCGGCGCCTTCGAGCGGCTGAGGCAGGACGTACGGGCCCTGCTGGACGCCGATACCGGGCGTGGTGGGGTGCCGGTGGAGTTCCGTCAGGACGGCTACGGCTACACCTGGCTGCTCGCGCGGCAGGAGGAGGGGCAGGAGGGCATCGCCGCCCTCGTCAACGACCTGCACGCGGTCAATACGCTTCTCCAGGAGGGCGGCTTCGGCCCGCAGTTGCTCTGTTCGCTGCTCGGTTTCCGGGACGCGCGGCAGCAGCCGCTCGCGCTCGTCTACCTCTACAAGCGGGGGACGTTCTATCCCTTCGCGCCGCTGCCGGGCGGGGTGGAACGGCGGGACACCGCCCTGGAGTTGCGGGCGCGGGCACTGCTGGGCGACGACCTGCGGATCGAGGCGGACCTGAGCCGCTGGTTCCCGGTCTGGGGCGCGCCCGGGCTGTAAGAGCGGCTGGTGCGGACGGGTAGGGGAACGTGCTGGTCAGCGGCGTGCGGCGAGTGCGTCCATGGTGCGGGCCCGTACCTCGCGTTCGGCGGCCGCGGCGATGAACGCGGCGGTGTGCTCCGCGCCGACCAGCTCACGGACGGCGTCCACGGTCGCGGCCGGCAGCCGCACGGCCTCTGCGGTGGTGTCGGGCTCGGGCTGGGGCTCTGGTTCGGGAGCGGGGTCGGAGGCGGGATCGGGGTCGGGAGCAGGGTCCGGGGCGGGGGCCGCGGTCGTGTCGGGCGCCGCTTCTCCCAGGTGCCGGCGGAGATAGCTGGTGGCCAGGGAGCGCATGGCGCGGGCGAGTTCGGCGTCGACGGTCTGCTGGGCGAGGGGCCGCAGCCGGCGCACCAGCGAGGCGGCCTCCGTGGCCTCCGCGTCGGTCGGGGGGTGGTCGAGGTACTGCTGGAAGACGTACTCGGTGGTGAAGTCGAGGAACCGGCCGGCGATGTGCTCGACCTGTGCGCGCAGCTCCCGCAGATGGCCGGAGATGGCGAGCAGCGGCACCCCGGCGGCGTGCAGCTCGGCGGCGACGGCCAGCTCCTGCGGGCTGGGGACGAGGAACTCGTCCGGCGTCCGCGGCACCCGGACCAGCACGCCGAGCTCCACGGCGTCCTCCACGGCCGCGTCGTCCCGTATGCCGCCGAACGTCGCCTCCAGCTCCGCCCGGGTCATCCGTCCGGCTTCCTCGTCGGACCAGGGGCGGTCTATCTCGGCGACCAGGCCCAGGACGCCGCCGAGCCCCCGGCCCGCGTCCCAGGCCTCCAGCAGCTCCTTGATGCTGGCCAGGGTGTAGCCGCGGTCGAGGAGGCCGGCGATCTGGCGGAGCCGCGCCAGATGGGTGTCCCGGTAGACGTTCGCCCGGCCCCTCCGCTCCGGCCTCGGCAGCAGCCCGCGGTCCTGGTAACCGCGGATGGTGCGGACCGTGGCGCCGCTGTGCCGGGCCAGGTCCTCGATGCGGTACTCGGCGGCCGGCGGCCCGGACCGCTCCGGTGGCGCTGAACGCTCCGGCGGTCCGGAAGGCCCCTGTGGCACGGGTGGTTCCGGAGCGGCCGGGCGGGCGGGTCGCTCGGACCGGTGGGGCTGTTGGGGCTGCTTGCTCAAGGGGGCTGGCTCCTTACGAACTCCTCAGGCCAGGGCGGAGCGCCCGATCGCGCCCGCCGCGGCCCGTGCCGCGGGTGAGGTCGCCAGATAGTCGACGGCCTTGCGCAGCGACCCCTCCTTCGAGGGATGGTACGACCGTCTGAGGTAGCGGGGGACGGCCGAGACCAGCTCGCCCCAACTCGGCAACAGGCCTTTGGCCACAGCACGGTTGTGGTGGCGGAGCATGTACCGCAGCCGACCCGCGAGCGGCGGGTCGTTGCGTATGAGATAGCGGGTGCCCCACCCCCACAG
Source organism: Streptomyces sp. NPDC042259 (assembly GCF_055582085.1). Taxonomy (NCBI): domain Bacteria; kingdom Bacillati; phylum Actinomycetota; class Actinomycetes; order Kitasatosporales; family Streptomycetaceae; genus Streptomyces; species Streptomyces sp. NPDC042259. Next base: position 319,185 of record NZ_JBVJDW010000007.1, read on the forward strand.
ATAGAACAGCACGGGTGCGGTGACCGCCATGCCCAGCACCCGCCGGGCGTAGCGGCCGGCGCCCTCGCCGCCACAGTGCTCGTACATGTCGAAGGCGACCGCGCGGTGCTCGACCTCCTCCGCGCCGTGCCAGCGCAGCAGGTCCAGCATCACCGGGTCCGGGCAGGCCCGGTCGAGCCCCTCGGCGTGCAGGATCCAGTTGCCCATGACCGCCGTGAACTGCTCTATCGCCGCGATCAGCGACAGCCGGAAGCGCAGCCACTCCCGTGCTGAGACCGGCAGGCCGAAGGGCGGGGTGTCCCCGAGCAGCGAGTCGAAGAAGAAGTCGATGTGACGGGTGTAGGGGGTGGTGTCCAGGCCCTGTTCGGCGAGGTGCTCCAGGACGTACGCGTGCTGGACGCTGTGCGTGGCCTCCTGGCCCATGAAGCCCTTGACGTCCCTCAGCAGCGCTTCGTCCCGGACGAGCGGCAGGGCCTCCTTGAAGACCTTGACGAACCACCGCTCGCCCGCGGGGAGCAAAAGGTGCAGGACGTTCATGACGTGGGTGGCGGTGGGCTCGTCCGGTATCCAGTGCAGCGGGGTCTCCCGCCAGTCGAACGAGACCCGTCTGGGGGCTATCCGATGGCTGCCGGCCTGGTGGGGGTGGGTCATCTCGGTCCTTCTCCTCTCCTGGGGCCCGACCGCGGCCTCTGCCACGCTCTTTGCGGTGCCCTTTGCCGCGCCCCTTGCCGGGGCCCCGGCCGGGAACGCGGCCCGTTCACAGCCGGTGCCCGTTCACAGCCGGGGCTCGATCCGGGCGAGGGCGCGCAGCATCCGGGGCGAAAGCCGGGACAGCACCCGCAGGCCCCGGGCCTCGGGGGTGACCGCCACCACGGCCCGGTCGTGGAAGACGGCCCGCAGGATGGCGTCGGCGACCTTCTCCGGGGGGTAGTCGCGCCGTCCGTAGGCCCGCGCGGCCTTGGCCCGGCGCCGCCGCTGCTCCTCCTCCGGCACACCGGCGAAGCGGGCCGTCGCGGCGATGTTGGTGTTGACGATCCCGGGGCAGATCGCGGAGACCCCGATGCCCCGCCCGGCCAGCTCGGCGCGCAGGCATTCGCTGAGCATCAGGACGGCGGCCTTGGAGGTGCTGTAGGCGGGCAGGGCCCGGGAGGGCTGGAAGGCGGCCGCGGAGGCGGTGTTGACGATGTGGCCGCCCTGGCCGCGCTCGGCCATCTGCCGGCCGAAGAGGCGGCAGCCGTGGATGACGCCCCACAGATTGACGTCGAGGACCTTCCGCCAGTCCTCGGTGGTGGTGTCCATGAAGGAGCCGGACAGGCCGATCCCGGCGTTGTTGACCAGCACGTCCACCACGCCGTACTCGGCGGCGACCTTCGCGGCCAGCTTCTCCATCGCCTGTTCGTCCGAGACGTCGACGACCTCGCTCCACGCCTCGGCCGCGCCGATCAGGCGCGCCATCTCCGCCGTCCGGGCGGCACCCGCCGCGTCCCGGTCGACCGCGACGACCCGGGCGCCCGCCTCCGCGAACGCGAAGGCCGTGGCCCGGCCGATGCCGCTGGCCGCGCCCGTCACCAGCACCAGATGCCCGCCGAAGCGCTGCGCGTACGGCCCGCTGGGCGCGGAGCGGCGGGCCGGGGCGCCGCCCTCCTGGGCGGTGACGAACTCGGCGATCCAGGAGGACACCTGGTCGGGCCGGGTGCGCGGCACCCAGTGCTTGGCGGCCAGGGTGTGCCGCACGAGCCGTGGTGCCCAGCGCTCCAGATCGTCGTAGAGCCGCTCGGACAGATAGGCGTCACCGGTCGGGGTGATCAGCTGCACCGGCACATGGGCGAAGGCGTCGGCGCGGGGGTGGCGCAGCCGGGCGCGGACGTTGTCGCGGTAGAGCCAGGCGCCGTGGGCCGCGTCGGTCGGCAGCGAGGCCGTGGGGTAGCCGCCGGCCGGCAGCTTCTCCGACCGCGCCAGCAGTTTCGGCCAGTGTTTGCCGAGCGGGCCGCGCCACAGCGCCTCGGGCAGCGCCGGGGTGTGCAGCGCCCCCACGTACCAGGACCGGGTGCCCTGGCCGAGGAGTTGGGCCACCCGGCGCGGGGTGGGCCGGGTGACGCGGTCGTTGATCCAGTGGGCGAAGTGGTCCAGCGACGGCCCGGAGATGGTGGTGAAGGAGGCGACGCGGCCCTCGGCGCGCGGGACGGTCACGAACTCCCAGCCCTGTACGGACCCCCAGTCGTGCCCCACGAGGTGCACCGGCGCGGCCGGGCTCACCGCGTCGGCGACCGCGAGGAAGTCGTCGGTGAGCTTCTCCAGGGTGAAGCCGCCCCGCAGCGGCGTCGGCGCGGTGGACCGGCCGTGGCCGCGCACGTCGTACAGCACCACGTGGAAGCGGTCGCGCAGCCGGCCGGCCACCTCGGCCCAGACCTCCTTGCTGTCCGGGTAGCCGTGCACCAGCACGACCGTGGGCCGGGCGGTGTCGCCCAGCTCCACCACGCACAGCTCGACGCCACCCGTCCGCACCCATCGCTCGCGCGCGCCGTCGAGTCCCGCGCCTGCCGTGCCGTCGGTGCTGCTGCTCATGCGGCCTTCTCCTCCTGCCAGCGCCGCACGTGCGGCAGATCGTCGTCGAGCCAGAAGGCGCTCTCCTCGGGGTCCCGGGAATCGGTGACCACGAGCAGCTCCTCGAACTTCACGCCCGTGCCCCGGAATCCGAGGTGGGGTTCGACCGCCCACAGGCCGGGCGTGGGCGGGTGGTCGGAGAAGCGGTACGGGCTCCACAGCGGTGACCAGCCCTCGCGGTGTCCGTGGACGGCGTCGGACGCCAGCCCCTTGAGCGACTGGGTGCCGAAGCCGAGCAGCCGCGGCGACCACCGGCGCTCCCGCACCCGGCCCACCTTGTGCGCGATCACCCCGAAGGGATACGCGCGGTGCCGGTTGGCGTGGCCCTGGCGGGCCATGAGCCGGTCCACGTCCTCGTAGATCTCGCGGAGCGGGCGCCGTTCGCGCACCTCGCGCAGGATCAGCTCGCGGTGGGCCTCGAGGTCCGCCATCAGCCGGTCGTGCAGCGGGTCGGGGCCGAGGCAGCCCGAGTAGCCGATGTCGGCGGTGAAGCCTTGGTGGACCGGCGCCATGTCGAGGATGAAGGGCATTCCCGGCTCCAGCCTCCGCCCGGTGGGGAAGAACTGGAGCGGCACCCGGAAGCCGGTGAACGCCGTGCGGTCGCCGAACCACGCGAACGGCAGATGGAACCAGTCCCGCACGCCGTGCCCGCGCAGCCACTCCCGCTGCATCCGCGCGGCGTCCCGCTCGGTCGTCCCCGGTCTGAGCTGGGCGGCCACCTCCTCCGCGCACGCGTACGCCAGGCGCTGCACCGCCCGGAACCCGCGCAGCTCCGCGGCCCCGGTGCCCGCCGGCCGCCCGGGGTCACGGCCCCGGCCTCGCCCCTCGACCCGTCCCGCCACGACAGCCGCCATGCCCACCCGTCCGTCCCTGTGCGGGGCGCGGCCCCGGACGGTGAAATCCGGGGACGTGCCCGCGAGTTGACCACGTGCGAAAGTTGACAATGATGAATGTGACAATGTCCGGCGGCTGCGTCAAGGGTTCGTCCGTACCTGTGGAAAACCCGCCCGATGCGTGTCGCGTCCGTCCCGGGCGCCCCACCGGCCCGTCCCGTCACCCCGCAGACCGCGCCCCTCCGGGGGTACCGCTCCCCTACGGGCACGTCAGACCCGAGGACTAGGCGGATCCAGCCTCAGGTCTGACGACTCCTGTGGCCCACGCCACTACCGTCGGACACGTGACTGTGATCGCCACCGAAAGCCTCAGCAAGCGGTTCCCCCGGGTGACCGCTCTTGACCGGCTCTCCGTCGACATCGCCCCGGGAGTGACCGGCCTGGTGGGCGCCAACGGAGCCGGCAAGTCCACGCTGATCAAGATCCTGCTCGGGCTCTCCCCGGCCACCGAGGGCCGCGCCGCCGTGCTCGGCCTCGACGTCGCGACCGAGGGCAGCGCGATCCGCGAGCGGGTCGGCTACATGCCCGAGCACGACTGTCTGCCGCCCGACGTGTCGGCGACCGAGTTCGTCGTCCACATGGCGCGCATGTCGGGCCTGCCGGCCACCGCCGCCCGCGAGCGCACCGCCGACACCCTGCGCCACGTGGGGCTCTACGAGGAGCGGTACCGCCCCATGGGCGGCTATTCGACGGGCATGAAGCAGCGGGTCAAGCTGGCCCAGGCGCTCGTCCACGACCCCCAGCTGGTCCTGCTGGACGAGCCGACCAACGGCCTCGACCCCGTCGGCCGCGACGAGATGCTCGGCCTGATCCGGCGGGTCCACACCGACTTCGGCATCTCGGTGCTGGTCACCTCGCACCTGCTCGGCGAGCTGGAGCGCACCTGCGACCACGTGGTGGTCATCGACGGCGGCACGCTGCTGCGGTCCTCCTCCACCAGCGACTTCACCCAGGCCACGGGTTCCCTGGCCGTGGAGGTCACGGACACCGACGCCTGCCCGGACGGCGTGGCCGCGCTGCGCGCCGCCCTCACCGGGGCGCGGCTGACGGTGCAGCCCGCGGGCCGGGCCCCGGACGGTTCGCCCGCCTCCGGGCGGGTGCTCCTCGTGGACGTCGTCGACGAGGGCACGTACGACACGGTCCGCGACGCGGTCGCCGAACTCGGCCTCGGCCTGGTCCGCATGGAACAGCGGCGCCACCGCATCGCGGAGGTCTTCCGCGACGAGCAGAACGGAGGCGCCCCCGATGCCGCCTGAGACCACCGCCCCGGCGCAGGACGTCATTCACAACATCGGCTACCGCGATTACACGGGCCCCCGGCTCGGCCGCGCCTATGCCCGCCGCGCGCTGTACTCGCAGAGCCTGCGGGGCGCGTACGGCCTCGGGCGTTCGGCGAAGTCCAAGGTCCTGCCGATGATCCTGTTCGGAGTCATGGTGCTGCCCGCCGCGATCATCGTGGCGGTCAGCGTGGCGACGAAGATGGACAAGCTGCCGCTGGAGTACACGCGGTACGCGATCCTCCTCCAGGCCGTCATCGGTCTCTTCCTCGCCTCGCAGGCACCGCAGTCCGTCTCGCGCGACCTGCGCTTCAAGACGGTTCCGCTGTACTTCTCCCGCCCCATCGAGCGCGTCGACTACGTGGCCGCGAAGTTCGCGGCGATGGCGTCCGCACTGTTCGTCCTGACCGCCACGCCCCTGCTGCTGCTGTACGTGGGCGCCCTGCTCGCCAAGCTCGACTTCGCCGACCAGACGAAGGGCTTCGCGCAAGGACTCGTATCCGTGACCCTGCTCTCCCTCCTCTTCGCCGGAATCGGCCTGGTGGTCGCGGCCCTCACCCCGCGCCGGGGCTTCGGCGTGGCCGCCGTCATCGCCGTGCTGACGATCTCGTACGGTGCCGTGACCACCGTCCAGGGCATCGCGCTGTCCCAGGACAACCCCGAAGCGGTCGGCTGGCTCGGTCTCTTCTCGCCGATCACCCTCGTCGACGGGGTGCAGACGGCGTTCCTCTCCGCCACCTCCGCCTTCCCCGAAGGCCACGGCCCCTCCACCGGCGCCGGCGTGGTCTATCTCCTCGTCCTTCTCGCCCTGGTCGCCGGCTCCTACGGGATGCTGATGCGCCGCTACCGAAAGGTCGGGCTGTGAGCTCCCTCCACATCGACAACGTCTCGCGCTGGTTCGGCAACGTGGTGGCCGTCAACGACGTCTCCATGGTCATCGGCCCCGGTGTCACCGGTCTCCTCGGCCCCAACGGCGCCGGGAAGTCCACCCTGATCAACATGATGGGCGGCTTCCTGCCCCCCTCCACCGGCACGGTCACCCTCGACGGGACGACGATCTGGCGCAACGAGCAGATCTACCGCCACATCGGCCTCGTCCCCGAGCGGGAAGCCATGTACGACTTCCTGACCGGGCAGGAATTCGTGCGCGCCAACGCCGAGTTGCACGGCCTGGGGGCGAAGGAGGCACAGAAGGCGCTCGCCACGGTCGAGATGGAGTACGCGCAGGACCGCAAGATCGCCACGTACAGCAAGGGCATGCGCCAGCGCGTGAAGATGGCCTCCGCCCTCGTGCACGACCCGTCGGTGCTCCTCCTCGACGAGCCGTTCAACGGCATGGACCCCCGGCAGCGCATGCAATTGATGGAACTGCTGCGGCGGATGGGCGCGGAGGGCCGCACGGTGCTGTTCTCCTCGCACATCCTGGAGGAGGTCGAGCAGCTCGCGGCGCATATCGAGGTCGTCGTCGCGGGCCGGCACGCCGCGTCGGGTGACTTCCGCAAGATCCGCCGGCTGATGACGGACCGCCCGCACCGCTATCTCGTGCGCTCCAGCGACGACCGGGCCCTCGCCGCCGCCCTCATCGCGGACCCGTCCACGTCGGGCATCGAAGTGGACGTCCAGGAGGGCGCCCTGCGCGTCCAGGCCGTCGACTTCGGCCGCTTCACCGAGCTTCTGCCGCGCGTCGCCCGCGCGCAGGGCATCCGCCTCCTGACGGTCTCGCCCTCCGACGAGTCGCTGGAATCGGTCTTCTCCTACCTCGTCGCGGCCTGAAAGGAGCCCTCAGCGATGTCAGCGTCCTCCGGGCTGTACCACCCCACCGTCGCCCGGCTCACCTACCGGGCCCTCCTCGGCCGCCGCCGGGCCGCGATCCTCTTCGCGCTGCCGGCCCTGCTGCTGATCATCTCCGCGGTGATCCGCGTGATGACCGGCGCCGACGACGAGACGGCCACCAGCGTCCTCGGCGGCTTCGCGCTCGCCACGATGGTCCCGCTCATCGGCGTCGTCGCCGGTACGGGGGCGATCGGCCCGGAGATCGACGACGGCTCGGTGGTCTACCTCCTGGCCAAGCCGATCAAGCGGCCCACGATCGTCTTCACCAAGCTGATCGTCGCGATCGGGGTGACGGTCGCCTTCTCGGCGATCCCCACACTCGTCGCCGGCTTTATCCTCAACGGCAACAGCCAGCAGATCGCCGTGGCCTACGCGGTTGCCGCCGCCGTCGCCTCGATCGCCTACAGCGCGGTCTTCCTGCTGCTGGGCACGGTCACCCGGCACGCGGTCGTCGCCGGCCTCGTCTACGCCCTGGTGTGGGAGACGCTCTTCGGCAGCCTCATCCCGGGCGCCCGTACGCTCAGCGTCCAGCAGTGGTCCCTGGCCCTCGCCCAGAAGATCGGCGCCGAGGGCGCCATCGACTCGGACGTCGGCCTGTCCCTGGCGCTCGTCCTGCTCATCGGCGTCACGGTGGCAGCGACGTGGGGCGCGGGGCGCCGCCTTCGGGCGCTTACGCTCGCCGGGGAGGAATGACGCCTGGCCTGCGGCCCGCGCCTCTCGCCTTCCGGCACCCGCACCACCGCTGCGCGGCGGTCGTCCTCAATCGCCGGACGGGCTGCTGTGCTGTGTCCTCAATCGCCGGACGGGCTCGAATTAAGCCCGCTGGGGGTCCCCCCAGCGGTAGCTGGGGGAGATTGAGGACGCGCCCGCAGGGCGCCTGCCGCCGCAGGGGGCGACGGGCCGATGGTCAAAGAACCGCCGGACGGCGCAAGGGCAGCAACGTCCGGGCGATCACCACCTGTTCGGGATCAAGCGTTTCCGTGCCCTCTTCGCAGTCCTCCAGGTCCCACAGGGCGTTCTGGAGGACGCGGGCCAGCGTCCAGTTCACCGCGCGGCCGCGGTCCAAACCCATGACGTCGGTCATCAGATCGAAGCGGCGGCGGACCGCGCGTTCCACATCACCGGTGGCGACGGCGTCGTCCCAGCGGTTGCGGAGCGCGGGCAGCAGTTCGAAGCCGGGGTCGCCCGCGAGTGGTTTGGGGTCGATGGCGAGCCAGGGAGCGCGGTCGGCGCCCGGCAGCGGTGCCAGCACGTTCTCGTAGTGCAGGTCCCAGTGCAGCAGCCGGTCGCCCGCCTCGCCGGCCACGTCCTGTACGGCGGCCGCGCAGGAGCGCAGCAGGGCGCGTTCGGCCGGGTCGGCCAGGGCCGGGAGGGCGTCCGGGGTCTCGGCGAGCAGGCCGTCCGCGAGGTCGGTGAGCGTCCGCAGACCGGCCGGGGCGGGCGCCGCGACCAGGCGGGCCAGGAGTTCGGCGAGTGTCAGCAGCGCGGCCTCGTGGTCTTGCACCGAGGCCAGTGAGCGGCCGGCGTCCAGCCGTTCCAGCAGCATCGTGCCGGAGGCGGCGTCGTGGTCGAGGAGCCGGACCGCGCCGTCACCGCCCCACGCGCGCAGCGCGGCCGGCTCGCCCTCGGTCTCCTCGTCGACCGGCTGGAGTTTGAGCACGCCCGGGGTGCCGTCCGTACGGCGCACGGGCAGGACGAGCGCCACCGCGCCGTGCGCCGGGGGCCCGTCGGGCCGCAGCTGCCAGCGGTCCAGGAAACCGGCGGCCAGGGCGGGCAGCCCGGCGACCCAGGCGCGGCCCTCCTCGTCGTCGTACGACGCGTGGAACTCCGCCAGTGCGGCGGGGACGACGATCTCGGAAGCGTCGGTCACGGGGCGGTCGGTCTCCTCGGCTCGGGCGCGGGACGGGGTGGTGGCTCCCGGTCGTGGGGGGAGCCACCACCCCGTTCAACGTCTCAGATCTTCCGATCGCGCCCGGCACCGAGGCCGAGCATCACCAGACCCGCGCACACCACCAGCAGCAGCACGATGGGTATGTTCCAGCCACCGGTCGCCTGGTGGACGGCGCCCAGCGCGAACGGTCCGACCGCCGCCAGCAGATAACCCCACGTCTGCGCCATGCCGGAGAGCCGGGCGGCGGTGTGGGCGTCGCGGGTGCGCAGCACCATCATCGTCAGCGCGAGGCCCAGCGCACCGCCCTGGCCGATGCCGAGCAGCACCGCCCACAGCCACGCTCCGGCGACCGGCGCGACGAGCAGCCCGGTGATGCCCGCCGCCATGAGCAGCACCACGACGACCGCCAGCAGGCGCTGCGAGCGCATCCGCCCGGCCAGCATCGGCACGACGAACGATCCGGCCATCTGCACCAGGGTGCTGAACGCGAAGACGAGTCCGGCCTCGGCCTTGCTCATGCCGTGGTCCGTGAAGATCGTCGGCAGCCAGGCGATGCAGACGTACGCCACGAGCGACTGTGAACCCATGAAGAGGGTGACCTGCCAGGCCAGCGGCGTGCGGACGAGGTTGGTGCCGCCCTTGGCGACGGGTGTCGCGGCGGGGGCGCCGTGCCCGGTGCCCCGGCGGGAGATGACCACCTGCGGGATCCATACCGCCGCGGCGAGCGCCGCGAGCAGCGCCCAGGAGGCGAGGGAGCCCTGCCAGCCGCCGAGGGCGTTCTCCAGCGGTACGGCGGAGGCGGCGGAGACGGTGGCGCCGAGGATCATCGCGGTGGAGTAGAGCGCGGTCATGCTCGCGGCCCGGTCCGGGAAGTCCCGCTTGATCAGTCCCGGCATGAGGACGTTGAGCAGGGCTATCGCGGTACCGACGAGCGCGCAGCCGACGAACAGCGCCACCACGGGCGGCGCGACGCGCAGCACGATGCCGCCGCACAGCAGCGCGAGCGCGCCGCAGAGCACGGCTTCGGTGCCCCAGCGCCGGGCGAGCTTCGGCGCGAAGATCGAGCCGAGGCCCATGAAGACGAGCGGAATGGTCGTCACCAGGCTGCTCGCGGCGGCGGCCAGGTGGAAGTGGTCGCCGATCTCGCCGAGGAGCGGTGAGACTCCGGCGAGCGCGGCCCGCATGTTGAGGGAGGCGAGGACGATGCCGAGCATCACGAGCGCGGGGTGGGCGCGCAGCCGCCGTCTCGCGGCGGCGACGGGCGCGGTGGGCGCCAGGGCCTCCTCCGCGTCGATCAGTGGTGCTTCGGACCTCGTCTCCGACATGGGTGGTGCCTTTCCGAAGGTGGTGCGGGGTGAGCGGGGCGGCCGCTCAGTGGTCGGCGAGCAGGGACTCGACGGCCTGTTTCGGGCGTTCGAGCAGCGTCCGGGCGGCGTGCGCGGCGGCGTCGGGGTCCTTGGAGGCGATGGCCTCCATGAGCGCGTGGTGGTCGCCGTGGGCGATGCGCGGCATCTCGCGGTCGCCGAGCGCGGTGACCAGCGACTCGCGCACCGAGCTGCTGAACCAGGTGTAGGTGGCGGTCAGCGCGGTGTTGTGCGCGGCTTCGACGACGGCCTGGTGGAACGCGATGTCGTGATCGGCGTACAGCTCCAGGTTCCCGGAGTCGGGCTGGCCGTCGGGGTCCTCGAACGCCGTCTGCGCGTCCAGCGCCGCCCGCATCCGCTCCAGGTCGGCGGGCTCGTGGCGGAGCGCCGCGAGCCGTGCGGCCTCCGCCTCCAGCGCGATGCGCAGCTCCAGTACGTCCCGCACCCCGGCACGCCGCAGCCCCCGCATGATCGCGCCGGGGTCGGCCGTGGAGACCACGAAGGTGCCCTCGCCCTGCCTGGAGCGCAGCATTCCGGCGTGGACGAGGACGCGGACGGCCTCGCGGACCGTGTTGCGTCCGACCCGCAGCTGCTCGGCGAGCGCGTGCTCGGTCGGGATGCGGCCGCCCACGGGCCATTCGCCGGCGGTGACCTGCGCGCGGAGCTGGTCGACGACGGTGTCCACGAGGGACTGGCGTCCGGCTGCTCGCAGGGTCATGTCGTCCTCCGGCGGTGAGGGGGAATGGGCTGGTGCTTGCCCGGTTGCCCAGTCATCCTACAACTGCCTCGCGTTTTACTTCGGGTCGTGGCCGTACTTCGCCGTCGACCAGAAGTAGCCGAGCACGGTCAGGCCCAGGCACCAGGCGACGGCGAGCCACCCGTTGTGGCCGATCCCGTCACCGAGCAGCAGCCCGCGCAGAGTCTCGATGGCGGGGGTGAACGGCTGGTACTCGGCGACCGGCCGGAACCAGCCCGGCATCGCGTCGAGGGGGACGAAGGCGCTGGAGAGCAGCGGCAGCAGGATCATCGGCAGCGCGTTGTTGCTGGCGGCCTCGGCGTTCGGGCTGATCAGGCCCATGCCGACCGCGATCCAGGTGAGCGCCGTGGCGAAGAGCACGAGCAGCCCGAACGCCGCCAGCCATTCCAGGACGGTCGCGTCGGTGGACCGGAAGCCGATGGCCACGGCGACGGCGCCCACGAGGACCACGCTCGCGATCGATTGCAGCACGCTGGCGACGACGTGCCCGACGAGCACCGAGCCGCGGTGGATCGCCATCGTGCGGAAGCGGGCGATGATGCCCTCGGTCATGTCGTTGGAGACGGACACCGCGGTGCCGACCACGGTGCCGCCGATGGTCATCAGCAGGATGCCCGGCACCAGGTACGCGAGGTAGGCGGAGCGGTCCGCACCGCCGCCGATGCCCGCGCTCATCACGTCGCCGAAGACGTAGACGAAGAGCAGCAAGAGCATGATCGGGGTGAGCAGCAGGTTCAGCGTCATGGACGGGTAGCGTCGCGCGTGCAGGAGGTTGCGCCGCAGCATCGTGGACGAGTCGCGCACGGCGAGGGAGAGGGAGTTCATCGGACAGCCTCCTTGGGCTGAGTCGGCTGAGTCGGCTGAATCGGCTGGGTCGACCGCTCGGTGTCGCCGGTCAGGGCGAAGAACACGTCGTCGAGGTCGGGGGTGTGCACGGTCAGTTCGTCCGCCTCGATGCCGGCGGCGTCCAGCCAGTCGAGGACGGAACGCAGCTCGCGCTGGCTGCCGTCGCTGGGGATCCGCAGTGACAGCGCCTCGTCGTCCCTGGTGGTCTCGCGCAGGGCGAGGGCGGCGCTCCGGTACGCGGCCGGGTCGGTGAAGCGCAGCCGGATGTGTCCGCCGGGGATCAGCCGCTTCAGCTCCTCGGGGGTGCCCTCGGCGGCGATCCTGCCGTCGTTGAGCACGGCGACGCGGTCGGCGAGTTCGTCGGCCTCGTCCAGGTACTGGGTGGTGAGGAAGACGGTGACGCCGCCGGCGACGAGCTCGCGGATGATCTGCCACATGTTGTGCCGGGAGCGCGGGTCGAGGCCGGTGGTCGGCTCGTCGAGGAAGATGATCCGCGGGTCGCCGACGAGGGTCATGGCGATGTCCAGGCGGCGCTTCATGCCGCCGGAGTAGGTGGAGGCGGGCTTCTTCGCCGCCCCGGTCAGATCGAAGCGCTCCAGCAGCTCGGCGGCGACGCGCCGCCCCTCGTGCCGGGGCAGGTGGTGCAGGTCCGCCATGAGGAGCATGTTCTCCTCGCCGGTGATCAGCCCGTCGACGGCGGAGAACTGCCCGGTGACGCCGATCGCGGCCCGCACCCCGTCCGGTGCCGTGGCGACGTCGTGGCCCGCGACCCGCGCCTGCCCGCCGTCGGCGGTGACGAGGGTGGACAGGATCTTCACGGCGGTGGTCTTGCCGGCCCCGTTCGGGCCGAGCAGCGCGAACACGGACCCGGCCGGGATGCGCAGGTCGATGCCGTCGAGGACGGTCTTGTCACCGTAGGACTTGCGCAGCCCGACGGCGGAGACGGCGACCGGGGACGCGCGACCGTCCGATCGATTGGTCATGGGCATGACAGAAGAAGGCATGAGGCCCTCCGTTCGAAGGCTGGAGTAAGGGGGGAGTGAGGGGGAGGGAGAGGCCGGGCCGGACGGGCGCGGCTCAGACCGTGGCGCGGCGGATGTCGATGTTGCCGTACCGGGTGCGGGCGCGGATCTTGACGGTGTCCTCGCTCTCCCCAGGGGTCTCGGAGGCGGTGAGCGCGTTGCGCACCTGGCCGGAGCCCGAGCCGGCGTCGAGCCAGGCGGCCGTGCCTTCGCGGACGCCGACCTCGATGGCGCCGTAGGCGGTCTCCAGCTGGACGGTGCCACGGGCCACCTCGCCCACGCGAAGGGTGCCGTGGGCGGTGGTGGCGGTGACCGAACCCTCGGCGCGCCGGATCTCGATGTCGCCGTTGGCGCCGCTCACCCGCAGTTCGCCGGTCGCGGCGCCGACGGTCGTGGTGCCGTGCGAGTTCTTCAGGACGGCGGGGCCGTCGACGAGGCCGACGCGCAGGCTGCCGGAGCTGGTGGTGATCTCGGCCGTGCCCTCGACGCGGTCCACGGTGATCGAGCCGTGGGAGGCGGTCAGGTTCAGCGGACCGGTCGCGTCGAGGCGGACGTCGCCGGACGAGGTCTTCACCCGGACCTCGCCGAGCCGGCCCTCGCCGAGCATCTGGGTCCAGGCGCCGGTCATCTCGACGCGCGAGCCCGTGGGCAGTTCGACCGTCACGTCCACGATGCCGGTGCGGCCGAACGGGCCGGACTTGGGCGTCCTGACGGTCAGCGCACCGCCGGCGTAGCTGACCTCCGTCTGGTCGGCCGTCCGCACGTCCCGGTCCTTCTTCGGGTTGCGGGGCCGAACCCCGACGACGGTGTCGGTGCGGTCACCCGCGATGAACTGGAGGGAACCGGCCTCCACGTGTGCCGTGGCCGAGATCGGTTCGGGAGTGTCGAAAGAAGGCATGGCTGTCCCGTCCTCATGGGTCTTCCGGGCGTCCCCGCTGGTGGGACGTGGTGTGGGTGAAAGGCGGTGAAGGGAGGTGAAGGGGCGTGGATCGAAGGGACGCGGGTGCGGAGCGCGGTCAGCGCACCCAGCCCGTGAAGCTCTGCCCCAGGGTCTGGGTCTTCGTGGGCTGCGGCCGGGTGCCGCCGTCGAGCGCGGCCGACACGGCGCGCACGAGCCACGCGTTGACCGACAGGCCCTCGCGGGTCGCGGCCTCCTCGGCGCGGGCCTTGAGGTGGGCCGGCAGGCGGAGATTGACGCGGGCGGTGCCGCCGTCGTCGCCCTCGGCCGGGGCGGGGGCCGTGAACGGTTCGGCGGGCGCGGCCGGCTCCGCGTGGGTGCCGCTGTCGGTGGGCGGCGGTGTCACCACGAAGTCGGGGTCCAGCCCGCGCAGCCGTACGTCGACCGAGCCGGGGGCGAGTTCGCGGGTGATCTCGTCCATCGCGGCGGAGAGCACGTTGAGCAGGGTCAGCCGGGTCGCCGACTCCAGCGGAGCGGTGAGCCGCTCGGCCAGCTCGCGGGCTTCGTCGCCGCCGGCTTCGGCGGCCACCGCGAGTTCGCGGCGGAGAGTGTCGACATACGGGGTGAGGTCCATAACGCCATCATGGCACCACTGTGACGCCATGCGCAACCCCGATTGGCGTCACGTGGCGCCCGGGGTTTGCGAGACCGCCTCTGACCTGCGGAAACCTGCTAGGAATGGCCTGCGTCATGGTGGCACCACGCGTACCCACGCCGCTCTGAGGGTCAATCGTGGCACCGGATGGCGCGCGATGGCGCTACATGGCGCCACCCGGTGTCATTCTCCGGAGGCCCCGCCTCTGACTTTGCCTCCGCCCGCCCACGACTCCGGCTTCGCCCCCGACTCCCATGGATGCGCACGGCTCGGCCCGGCCGGCGCGCGGAGTTCCCGGTGCCCGGCTACCTTCGAATGGTGACAGCCGCCGACCGGGTATCCCGCTGGGTCCGTTCGTCACCCGGTACGCACATCTGGCTGCTGATCATCGGCATCACCAGCCTGGTCATCGCGGCGGCCAGCGAGGGGCTGGAGACGTTCCTTCTCCACCGCACCAGCAGCAACATCCACGCCCTCACCAAGCACCCGTTGCAGTCGCTGCTCATCAGCGGTTTCTGGATCGAGAGCCCGTCGTCGTTCCTGCTCTACGCCGTGCTCTTCGAGGTCTTCCACGCCAACGTCGAACGCTGGCTCGGCACGCCGCGCTGGCTGTGCGTGGTGGCCGTGGCGCACGTGGCGGCGACGCTCATCAGCCAGGAGGTGCTGCTGCTGTCGATCGAGGAGCACTCCGTGCCCCGGTCGATGAAGCACGTGGTCGACATAGGGGTCTCCTACGGCCTCGCCGCGTCCGCCGGGGTGCTGGCCTACCGGCTGCCCCGGCCCTGGCGCTGGGGCTATGTCCCGGCGGTCACGCTGTTCTTCGGGCTGCCGCTCGCCACCGGGGGGACGTACACCGACCTCGGGCACGCGATCTCGGTGGCCGTGGGGCTGGCCTGCTGGCCGCTGACGCGCGGCCGGACCCCTTGGGGGCCGGTGCGGTGGCCGGCCGGACACCGGCCGGCCCGGCGGCCCCCCGGCGTCAGCCGAACAGCCGCTCCAGAACGACCGCGATCCCGTCGTTCTCGTTCGAGTCCGTGATCTCGTCCGCGACGGCCCGCAGCTCCGGATGCGCGTTGGCCATCGCCACCCCGTGCGCGGCCCAGCCGAACATCGGTATGTCGTTGGGCATGTCACCGAAGGCGATGGTGTCGACGGCCTTCACGCCCAGCCGGCGCGCGGCCAGCGAGAGGCCCGTGGCCTTGCTCAGGCCCAGCGGCAGCAGCTCGACGATCCCGGCGCCCGCCATCGTCACGCCCACCAGGTCACCGGCGACCCGCCGGGCCACCTCGACCAGCTCGTCGTCGCCCAGCTCCGGGTGCTGGAGGTAGAGCTTGTTGAGGGGGGTGAGCCACAGCTCGGCCGGGTCCGTGATCGGGACGGCCGGCAGCGGGCCGTCCTGGATGCGGTAGCCGGGGCCGATCAGTACGTCACCGTCCATGCCGTCCCGGCTGGCGGCGAGGTAGAGGGGGCCGACCTCGGCCTCGACCTTGGCGACGGCCAGCGCGGCGAGCTGCCGGTCCAGCGTCACCGACGTCAGCAGCCGGTGCTCGCCCGCGTGGTAGACCTGCGCGCCCTGGCCGCAGACCGCGAGGCCCCGGTAGTCCAGGGCGTCGAGTATCGCCCGCGTCCAGGGGACGGACCGGCCGGTGACGATGATGTGCGCGGCACCGGCCGCCGTGGCCCGGGCGAGGGCGGCGCGGGTGCGCTCCGAGACGGTGTCGTCGGGGCGCAGCAGCGTGCCGTCGAGGTCGGTCGCGACAAGGCGGTACGGCGGCGGGGCGGCGCTCACGGCGTCTTCCTCTTCGTTTCTCCGCCCGCGCGGCACCGTGGCGGCGCGGACAGGGTGGTCGTGGGCAGCCCGCGCGGCGACGGCGAGGCCGCGCGCGAGCCGCCCGTACGCCTCACTTGGCGACCGGCTCCAGGAACTCGCGACCGCCCAGGTACGGGCGCAGCACCTCGGGGACGCGCACGGTGCCGTCGGCCTGCTGGTGGTTCTCCAGCAGCGCCACGATGGTGCGCGGCACCGCGCACAGCGTGCCGTTGAGCGTCGCCAGCGGCTTCACGTGCTTGCCGTCGCGCATCCGCACCGAGAGGCGGCGGGACTGGAACTCGTCGCAGTTCGAGGTGGAGGTCAGCTCGCGGTACTTGCCCTGGGTGGGGATCCACGCCTCGCAGTCGAACTTGCGCGAGGCGGACGAACCGAGGTCGCCCGTGGCCACGTCGATGACCTGGTAGGGCAGCTCCAGGCTGGTCAGCCACTGCTTCTCCCACTCCAGGAGACGCGCGTGCTCGGCCTCGGCGTCCTCCGGGTCGACGTAGGAGAACATCTCCACCTTGTCGAACTGGTGGACGCGGAAGATGCCCCGGGTGTCCTTGCCGTACGTACCGGCCTCGCGGCGGAAGCAGGGCGAGAAGCCCGCGTAGCGCAGCGGCAGCTTCTCCGCCTCGATGATCTCGTCCATGTGGTACGCGGCGAGCGGCACCTCGGACGTGCCGACCAGGTAGAAGTCGTCCTTCTCCAGGTGGTAGACGTCCTGGGCGGCCTGGCCGAGGAAGCCGGTGCCCTCCATGGCGCGCGGCTTGACCAGTGCGGGCGTGAGCATCGGGACGAAGCCGGCGGCGGTGGCCTGGCCGATGGCGGCGTTGACGAGCGCGAGCTCGAGCAGGGCGCCGACACCCGTCAGGTAGTAGAAGCGGGAGCCGGAGACCTTGGCGCCGCGCTCGACGTCGATCGCGCCGAGCGACTGGCCCAGCTCCAGGTGGTCCTTGGGCTCGAAGCCCTCGGCGGCGAAGTCACGGGGGGTGCCGACGGTCTCCAGGACGACGAAGTCGTCCTCGCCGCCGCGCGGCACGTCCGGGTGGACGAGGTTGCCGACCTGGAGCAGCAGGCGCTGCGTCTCGGCCGCGGCCTCGTCCTGCTCGGCGTCGGCGGCCTTGACGGCGGCGGACAGCTCGCCCGCCTTCTTCAGCAGCTCGGCCTTCTCGTCACCGGAGGCCTTGGGGATGAGCTTGCCGAGCGCCTTCTGCTCGGAGCGGAGTTCGTCGAAGCGGACGCTGGACGACCTGCGTCGTTCGTCGGCGGAGAGCAGCGCGTCGACAATGTCGACGTCCTCTCCACGGGCGCGCTGGGAGGCGCGCACACGGTCGGGGTCCTCACGAAGCAGGCGAAGGTCAATCACCCCTCCAGGCTACCGTTGCGGGCTGCGCCCGCCGCACTCGATATTCCTCTTCGTGTCGGTATGTCCTGTATTGCGGTGGGTGGAAAAGACGGTGAATAAGGTGGGCGGGCGGGCCCCGGGGAATTCGCGCGCATTTGCTGAAAAGGGGCATAGGGGCGGCTCGGTGCCTCGACGTACCGTGCGGCGGGCGGGAGTTGACCGCCTCTTGTCCACAGGGGGTGGGAGGCCCGATTCCTTTGTCCACAGGCTGTGCGTGGAATCTGTGGATGCCGGAAGGGATGGTTCCGTTTTTTCTGTCCTACGCCGGAGTTTCTTCGGTTAAACGTCGCGCAGATCCTCATTCGGGTGGTAATTGCTCGCCCTAAAGGGTTATTCGAAGGCGGTCGGGTGACGAAGGCGTGTCGAGACGGCGATGAGGGCGGCGGCCCGACCTGTGGACGGTCGCCTCGTAGCTAGAGAGATTTGTCGACCTTGACCGATTCGTCGGATGTCGATACGGGCTACTGTGTCGACTTATCCCCAGGTCGAGTTCCACCCTGTGGATAACTTCGCCCACTGTCCACATCACCGGCTGTGCCGAACGCCACGCCGCAGTCCGGGGCCCGCCGCGGTCGCGGTCCGTCAGGCCCGGCCGTCCTGGCAGCGCGCCAGCCAGTCCGCGGCGGCCACGAAGTCGTCGTCCGACGTCCCCGGCCGGGGCGGCACCCCGGCGTCCACCCCCGCCTGCGGGTACGAGCCGAGGAACCGCACCTGCGGACACGTCCGCTTCAGCCCCATCAGCGCCTCGCCCACCCGGCGGTCGGTGATGTGCCCCTCACAGTCGATGGAGAAGCAGTACTGCCCCATGCCCTCGCCCGTGGGCCGCGACTCGATCCGCATCAGGTTCACCCCGCGCGAGGCGAACTCCTGCAGCAGCTCCAGCAGCGCGCCCGGGTGGTTGTCGCGCAGCCACACGACGAACGACGTCCGGTCGGCACCCGTGCGCGACGCGGGCCGCGCCGGACGGCCGGCCAGCACGAAGCGGGTCTGCGCGTTCTGCGCGTCGTGGATGTCGGTGTACAGCGCCTCCAGCCCGTACGTCGCCGCCGCGAACTCCCCGGCGAACGCGGCGTCGTAGCGCCCCTCCCGCACCAGCCGCGCACCGTCGGCGTTGGACGCCGCCGACTCCCACAGCGCCTCCGGCAGGTGCCGCGACAGCCAGTTGCGCACCTGCGGCTGAGCGACGGGGTGACCGGTGACGGTCTTGATGTCCGAAAGCCGGGTACCGGGGCGTACGAGCAGGGCGAAGGCGATCTGGAGCAGCACCTCGCGGTAGATCATCAGCGGTGAGCCGGTGGCGAGTTCGTCGAGCGTCGCCGTGACGCCGCCCTCCACGGAGTTCTCGATCGGCACGAGCGCGGCCGCGGCCTCGCCGTTGCGCACGGCGTCGAGCGCCGTCGGCACGGAGACCATGGGCACGAGTTCGCGGGTCGCGGCCTCGGGGAGCGTACGGAGCGCGGCCTCGGTGAAGGTGCCTTCGGGGCCGAGGTAGGTATAGCGACTGGGGGACATTCGCGCTCCTCGCGGGTGGTTCGGTGGCAGCGTCGTCACGATATCTTCCGGCCGCGGTGAGGGCTGGTCGTCCCGGGGCTCCGCCCCGGACCCCGGTCCTCAATCGCCGGACGGGCTGGCTGTGCCTTGTCCTCAATCGCCGGACGGGCTGAAAATCAGCCCGTCCGGCGATTGAGGACAGCGAAGCCGGCCGGGCGCGCGCCCGAACCGCTTCCGACGCCGCCGACATCGCGAACGTCAACCCTCCAGCAACCGCTGCCCCACATACTCGCCGGGCGCGCAGCCCCCCGGCACGGCGAAGAGCGCACTCGACTCGTGCCGCAGGAAGCGGGACAGCCCGTCCCCCCGGTCCAGCTTCCGCTGTACCGGGACGAAGCCCCGCAGGGGATCCGCCTGCCAGGCCACGAACAGCAGGCCCGCGTCCGGTGCGCCGTCGTCCAGGTAACCGTCGTGGTAGGAGAACGCCCGGCGCAGCATGGCCGCGCCCCGGTTGGACTCCGGTGCCGCGACGCGGATGTGCGCGTCGCCCGCGATGGCGAGCGCGCCGTTCTCCTCGACCTTGTTCAGGTCGGCCGGAGTCGTCTCCGTGCCGCCGGACAGCGGGGCGCCGTCCGATTTACGGCGGCCGATGACCTTCTCCTGGCGTTCCAGCGACAGGTGGTCCCAGCTGTCGAGCAGCATGCGGATGCGCCGGACGACGGCGTACGAGCCGCCCGCCATCCAGTCGCCCTCCCGGTCGGGCACGAAGACGCGGGCGGCGAAGTCGGCGTCCGACGGCTTCGGGTTGTTGGTGCCGTCGATCTGGCCCATCAGGTTGCGGCCGGTCAGCGGGCGCGCGGTCGCCCCCGGCGCCCGGTTGAAGCCGTTCATCTGCCAGCGCACGCGCGCCGTGCCGGCGGCCTGCTTCTGGAGCAGGCGCAGTGCGTGGAAGGCCACGAGCGAGTCGTCGGCGCCGATCTGTACCCACAGGTCGCCGTCGCTGCGCTTGCGGTCGAGCGCGTCGGCGGTGAAGTCGGGCAGCGGCTCCAGGGCGGCCGGCCGTTTCGCGGTCAGACCGGTGCGGTCGAAGAAGGTGCGGCCGAAGCCGAAGGTGACGGTCAGGGAGGAGGGGCCCGCGTCCAGGGCGATGCCGGTGTCGTCGCCCTTCGGCGCCTGGCCCGCCGTCAGTTCCGCCGCCGTCGCCGACCAGCGGCGCAGCAGCGCGGCGGCGGCCTTGCGGTCGCCGCCCGGGGCGAGGTCGAAGGCGACGAGGTGGCCGTGCGCCTGCGCGGGCTCGACGATGCCGGCCTGGTGGGCGCCGTGGAAGGGCACGCCGGCGGAACCGACGCCGGCCAGCGTGGCGGGCGTCTCCCGGACGGCCTCGGCGCCGAACGCGCCGGCCGCGCCGCCCGCGACGAGCCCGGCCGCGCCCGCGGCCCCGGCGGTGCCCAGCAGCCGGCGGCGGCTGATGCCGTCACGGCCGGCCGGGTCGGTCGCGTCGGTCGGGTCGGTCCGCTTGGTCTGTTCAGCCATCAGTTGATCTTCACGTTCTCGATCTCGGTGACCTGGTCGATGTCGGAGGTCCGTACGGTCAGGGACAGCTGCCACGCGCCCGCCATGGGCAGCTGGAAGCCGTCGGCCCGCCAGTGGCCGCCGGGGCGGCGCTCGAGAGTGGCGCGCAGCGGGCCGATCTTCTTCGCCTTCTCCGTGAAGGACACCTCCAGCTCGGGCACGTCCACGGGCCGCCCGGTGGGGCCGGTGACGGCGACGTCGAGGGTGTTGCGGCCGGAGCGCCCGGGGTCGAGGGTGATGCGGGCGGTGCCGCGCCCGTTCGTCCCGCCGGTGTCGTAGGCGACGCGTACCTCGGCCGGTCCGGTCGCGGCCGGGGCCGTCCCGCCCGGGGCGGCCCGCCGCTGTTCGGCCTCGGCGCGGCCGGGCTGGGTGCCGGTGAGCAGGGTGGTGACGGCCAGCAGCACCACGGCCACGGCGGCCTCGGCGCCGACCGAGCGCCGCAGTCCGCTGCGGTTCTCGTCGGCGTCGCGCCGCCGCTTCCCGGCGGCCTTCTCCAGCGCGGCCCGCTGCCGGGCGAGCTGGGCGGTCCGCTCGGGGGAGTCGGAGCCGCCGCCCTGGGCGGCGGCCGGCACCTTCCGTGCGGCCGGCTTGGTCTTCTTCGGCTCCGGGCCGTCCGTGAGCCGTCCGGTCCAGCGCCGCGAGACGTACGCGAGGCCGACCAGGACGATCACCAGTGCGGCCTTGAGCAGCAGCCACCGTCCGTAGGAGGTGCCGGTGAGGGCGTCCCACGAGCCGACCTGCCGCCAGGACTGGTAGAGCCCGGTGGCGACCAGCGCGCACACCGACGCGAACGCCAGCCGGGAGAAGCGGGTCACGGCCGCGCGCGGCAGGTGTTCGTCGGAGCGCAGGGCGGCCAGCAGCGCGGCCAGCCCGCCGAGCCACACCGCGACCGCCACCAGGTGCAACACGTCGACGGGCATGGCGAGCCACGCCTGGATGCCGACCGACGCGTGCTCGGCCATCGCCCACGTCGCCGCCAGGCCGACGGCGACGACACTGCCGCCGATGCCGAGCCCGTAGGCGACGTCCCGGCGTTCGCCGCGGGAGCGGCCGTCGCCCTCGCGGGCGTACGAACCGAAGAGGACGGCGAGGAACACGGCCGCGGCGCTCAGCAGCAGCAGCCGCGACAGCAGCGCCGCCCCCGGCTTGGTGGCCAGCACGTCGCCGAGCAGCGCGAGATCGAGGACGGCCCCCGCCCCCTTGCCGCTCGTGTACGCGCCGCGCAGCAGCAACAGCGCGGCGGTGGAGGCGAAGAGGGTGATCCAGCCGCCGACCGCGATCCGCTGCACGGACCGCGCGGAGCGGCACACGCCCGCGAAGACGCAGCCGCCGACGAGCAGCACGAACCCGGCGTAGGCCGCGTAGCGGCCCGTGCCGTAGAGGATCTCGACCGCCGGATCGACCTCGGTGACGGTGGCCGTGGCCTTCACCGTCGTCTTCGACGGTGCTCCGATGGAGAAGGTGAAGGCCCCGGCCACCGGGTGGCTGTCCGCCGAGACGGCCTGCCACGCCACCGTGTACGTGCCTCTCGCGAGCCCGGCGCGCAGCGCGACGGCCGCGGAGTCGGACTTTCCGTCCACGTGGGTGGGACCGCCCTGCTCGACCCGCTCGCCGCCGGGGTCGAGGACCCGTATCGAGTCGGCGTTGAGCAGCACTCCCTCGGAGAAGCGGAGCGTGATCCGCTGCGGGGCCGTCGGGACCACCGATCCGTTGGCGGGGTCGGTGGAGGTGAGCGCGGCGTGCGCCGACGCGGGGGTGGCGCCGAGGGTCAGCGCGCACAGCAGGGCGGCGAGCAGGGTGCCGAGGACGGGCAGGACCCGCCCGGTGGCCGGTGCGGGCAGGGCGGTCGGGGTCGTCATCGCACGTCAGTCCTTGGGACGGAAGGTCGCGGTCTCGACCGGCACCTTGATCTTGACGGGTGCCGACGTGGCGAAGTGCAGGGTGAATTCGATCCGCTCGCCCACCTTGGGCTTGTGGTCGAGCTTGCCGAGCATGAGGTGGGTGCCGCCGCGGGAGAGCGTCAGCTTGCCGCCTGCGGGCACATCCAGCTTCGCCGCGTGCTTCATCGCCGTGCCCTCGGTGGTGTGCATGGTGATGTCGCGGGAGAGCGGGCTGGTGACGGAGGTGAGCTGGTCGGCCTTGCCGCCGTCGTTGGTGACGGTGAGGTAGGCGGCGGCCATGTCCGTCATGGCGGGCTGCGGGATGTAGGCACCGGTGACGGTCAGCTCGGGCCTGTCGCGGGCCAGGGCGTTCTTCTCCGACTGGCAGCCGGTGACCAGCAGCAGACCCCCGGCGAGCACGAGGGGCAGGGCGGCGGCGGTGACGGCGGTGGACTTGGTGATCACGGGTTCTCCCCCTTGACGATCTTGGGAAGATCCTTGGTGTATTCGGCGGCGGTGGTCGTGGCGGTGTAGACCCAGTGGGCCGCGTCGTCCTTCGGCGAGAAGCCGGTGACGGAGGCGCCGTGGTTGACGGTGACGGAGCCGTCCTTCTCCTTCCGCGGCTTCTCCACCAGGATGCCGAGCGGCTTGGCCGCCGCCTGGATGGTGTCGAAGTCGCCGGTCAGACCGACGATGTCCTGCCCGCCCTGCGCGTCGAGCCACTTGCGCATCCGCTCGGGGGTGTCCCGTTCGGGGTCGGTGGTGACGAAGACGACCTGCAGCTTGTCCTGGTCGGCCTTGGGCAGCTTCTTCTCGGCGGTGGCGATGTCGGCGACCACGGTCGAGCAGACGTCGGGGCAGTAGGTGTAGCCGAAGTAGAGGAGTACGGGCCTGCCCTTGGTCTCCTTGAGCAGCTCGTATTTCTTGCCCGCCGTGTCGTCGAGGACCAGGTCCGGCTTGGGCTTGGGGGTGTCGAGGACGATGGCGGCCTTCTTGGGGCTCGCCGATACGTCGGCCACGGCGTCGTCGTTCTTGTCGGAGCCCCCGCCGCCCGCGCAGGCGGTCAGGGTGAGCGCGGCGGCGGTCGCCAGTGCCGCGCTCAGGATCTTGGTGCGCATGGAGTTCTTCTCCGGGGTCGGTCCGGGATGCGGGGCGACGGCCGTGCGGGCCGCCGCCCCGGTCGTTTCCGTCAGACGGTCACGTGAGGGGCGGTCCTGGCTCAGGCGCTACGACGGCGCCCGGCGACGATGCCGAAGGCGACACCGGCCACGCCGACGACGATGCCGGCGACGCCGAGCACCCGGGCGGTGGTGTCGGAGGCGTCCTTGTCGTCGGAGCCGGCGGACTCGGAGGTCTTCGCCGCCGGGTCTGCGGCGGGGGCCTTGTCGCCCTTGGCGTCGCCGCCCTTCGCGGCCGCCTTCTCGACGAGCTTGAGGGTCGGCGCCGGGTGCTCGGCCTCGTGGCCACCGGGCTTGGAGGGGTCGATCCAGCGCACGACGTCGTCGTCGGAGTAGGTCTGGAGGGCCTTGAAGACCAGCTCGTCGGTGTCGGTGGGCAGCTGGCCGACCGACAGCGGGAACTGCTGGAACTGGCCCGGCTCGATCTTTCCGCCCGTCCAGGTGATCTTGGTGACGGCCTCGGTGATCGTCTTGCCGTGCGTCTGGAGCGGCTTGTCGAGCTTGGACTTCTCGACCTTCACCTCCCAGCCCGGGACGGGCTGCGGCATCACGGACGACAGCGGGTGCTTCGCGTCGAGGGTGACCTCCAGCTTCACCGTCGAGGCGTCGTCCTTCTCGTTCGGCACCTTGAGGGCGATGGTGCCGTAGCCGCCCTTCTCGGCGGTGCCCGGGATGCTCACGTGCGCGGAGGCGGGACCGGCCAGCAGCAGGACGGTGCCGGTGGCGAGGGAACCGGCAAGGGAGAGACGGCGGAGGCGAGTGCTTTTGATGTTCATGGGGGTACTCCACAGGCAGGAGGGACGGAGAGGGTGATGGCGCGCGTGCGGTGACAACACGACCGCCCTCCCGTCCGAATGCCGGAGTGCGTCGCGTGGTCAGGCCGCGAGGTCGAAGCGCGGCGGTCCCCGCCTGATCACGAAGTGCTGGAGCACCGGCTCCGTGGCCGGACGCTCCTCTTGTGCCGCCGCCCGGCGGACCGCCGTCACCGGCGGCCGGCCCGGCTGGGCGCCCATGGCCCGGACGAGCGTGAACGCGGCGCGCAACGCCCGCACGAGCGTGGCCTCCGCGACCCCGCGCGCCGACCGCTGCGACAGCCGCACCAGGCGCCACAGCGCCTGGTCGCCCCGGCGCAGCAGCCAGCCCGCGGCGAGCGCCGCGAGCAGGTGTCCCAGCAGCATCGGCGTCGAGGGCAGCAGGTGCGCCACCGGGGACGCCCCGGCGGCCGGGGCGTCCGGCATCGGCATGGCCATCCGCGCGGGGTGGACGGCGGGGTCGAACCCGGCGTCCGAGACGACGCGGCGCGCGGCGGCGCCGGACAGCTGGTGGGACCGGCCGCAGACCAGCTGCGCGGCGAAGCTGATCAGCCGCCCCTCGCCCCGCGCCTGCGCGGGCGTGACCGCCGCTTCCGGCTGCCCGAACCGCTGCCCGAGCGCGAAGAGGGTGTGCAGCGCGAGCTGGCCGACGGCCAGCCCGGTCGCGATGCCCGGCAGCGAACGCTCCCGCCCGGCCAGCGGCACGGCGATCGCGAGGACGAGGAGGAAACCCGCGCCCAGCGTCCACAGCGGGACGCCCGCGCAGGAGGCCAGCACATGCCCGCCCGCGGACAGCAGAACACAGACCGCGGTGAACACCGCGGCCCGGAGCAGTCGCAGATCGGCGCCGACGCGCGCGACGGGATGAGGCATGGCCGCGCCATCATCCCACCGTCCTCACCCCCTACCCACGGCAGGGGTCCGGCTTTTCGCGCCGAGAAGGCGCGCCGGAGTGCGCCGGTGTACGTCTCATATACACCGGTACACCGCCACGCCGCGTCGTCCGAATGAGCGGACTCCCATGCTCCGGAGGCTTACGAGCCGCCGCCCCTGGCTATACGTATCGGTATGTCGAGCCGCAGCCAGGAGGCTGAGCATGAGCATTTGGTGGTCACTCCACTTGCGGCGCGAAGCTGCGAGCGTCCCGCTCGCCCGGCGGCTCCTGATCGGCACCATGGAGACGGCCGGGGTCGACCCCGACATCTCGTACGACCTCTCGGTGGCCCTGAGCGAAGCGTGTGCGAACGCCGTCGAGCACGGCGGTGACGCTTCCGCGGACTACCGCGTCACCGCCTTCATCGACGGCGACACCTGCCGCATCGAGGTGACCGATTCGGGCCCCGGCTTCGCCGACCGCTCTCGCGAACCGCGCCGCACCAAGCGGCAGCTCCCCCCACCGCAGGCGAAGACCCCGGCATCGGCTCACGAGGAGCACGGACGGGGTCTCTTCCTGATCGAATCCCTCACCGACCACGTGCGCGTCCGCAACCGGCCGGGCCGGCAGGGCGCGGTGGTCAGCTTCGACAAGATCCTCAAGTGGAGAGAGGGCGCGGCCCTGCTCCGCGCCTCGTGAAACGCCCGCCGCCGGCCGCGCACGGACGGCGCCCCGGGACGAAAGCCCGACGGACGAAAGCCCGGCCGGAACGCCGAAGAGCCGCGTCCGGCTTCGTGCGGGACGCGGCTCTTCGGCCGGGCGGTCGCCCGGAAGGCGTCAGCTCTTGAGGCTCGCCATCCACGCCTCGACGTCGGCGGACGTACGGGGCAGCCCGTCGGACAGGTTCCGGTTGCCGTCCTCGGTGACGAGGATGTCGTCCTCGATCCGGACGCCGATGCCCCGGTACTCCTCGGGCACGGACACGTCGTCGGCCTGGAAGTACAGGCCGGGCTCGACGGTCAGCACCATGCCGGGCTCCAGCACGCCGTCGACGTAGGTCTCCGTGCGGGCCACCGCGCAGTCGTGGACGTCCAGGCCGAGCATGTGGCCGGTGCCGTGCAGGGTCCAGCGGCGCTGGAGGCCGAGTTCCAGGACGCGCTCGACCGGGCCCTCGACCAGACCCCACTCGACGAGCCGCTCCGCGAGGACGCGCTGGGCGGCGTCATGGAAGTCGCGGTACTTCGCGCCGGGCCGCACCGCCGCGATACCGGCCTCCTGGGCCTCGTACACCGCGTCGTAGATCTTGCGCTGGAGGTCGGTGTACGTGCCGTTGATCGGCAGCGTACGGGTGACGTCCGCGGTGTAGAGGGTGTGCGTCTCGACACCGGCGTCCAGCAGCAGCAGCTCGCCGGAGCGGACCGGACCGTCGTTGCGCACCCAGTGCAGGGTGGTGGCGTGCGGGCCGGCGGCGCAGATCGAGCCGTAGCCGATGTCGTTGCCCTCGACCCGGGCCCGCAGGAAGAACGTTCCTTCGATGTACCGCTCCGAGGTGGCCTCGGCCTTGTCGAGGACCTTCACGACGTCCTCGAAGCCGCGGACCGTGGAGTCCACCGCCTTCTGCAGCTCGGCTATTTCGAAGGCGTCCTTCACGAGCCGCTGCTCGCTGATGAAGACGCGCAGCTCCTCGTCGCGCTCGGCGGTGACCTTGTCGGTCAGGGCCGCCTCGATGCCGGCGTCGTGGCCGCGGACGACGCGGACCGGGCCGGTGGCCTCGCGGAGGGCCTCGGCCAGCTCGCGGACGTCCCGGCAGGGCATGCCGTAGAGCCGCTCGGCCTCGGAGAGGCTGTGGCGGCGGCCGACCCACAGCTCGCCCATGCCGTCGAGCCAGAACTCGCCGTTCTCCCGGTCGGAGCGCGGCAGCAGGTAGAGCGTCGCCTCGTGTCCCCCGGCGGCGGGCTCCAAGACCAGGACGCCGTCCTGGGTCTGGTCGCCGGTGAGGTAGACGTACTCGGTGGAGGCGCGGAAGGCGTACTCGGTGTCGTTCGAGCGGGTCTTGAGATTGCCCGCCGGGATCACCAGACGTTCCCCGGGGAAGCGCGCGGAGAGGTCCGTGCGGCGGCGTGCGGTGTCCGGCGCCTGGGCTATCGGCCGCAGATCGCGCAGCTCGGTGTCGGCCCAGCCGGACTTCATGTTCTCGGCAAGCTCATCGGAGACGGCCGGATACAGACCGTTCTTCCGCTGCTTGATCGGCTCGTCACCCTCGGGGTTCTCGGGCGCGGGCTGCTGCTCGGTCACTGCATTCCTCCTCGGACGGGGCCGCTACCCATCGTAAGTGCGGAGGAAAGCGGCGGAGAAGGTTACGTCGGAAGGAAGGCCGTACCGACTGTCATATGGATCAGCCGTGCGGTTCGGGGGTGGGGACCAGCGGTACGGATCAGTGGTTTTCGGACGGCGTCACTCGAAGTGCGCGACGAGCAGGATCACGTCCTCGCCGCTGTCCCCGCCCGTCGCCGCCGCGGCGGCGGTCAGGGCCCCGGCGGCCCGGTCGTGCTCCGCGTCGGCCCCGGGGTCCGGCGCGGGCCCCTCCGGCGGCAGTACGGCCCGCAGGACGTGGTCGGCGATGGCGTCCGGGTCGTGCCGCAGGGCCTGCGGCACGCTCGCCGCCGCCTTGTGCAGCCGGGTGAAGGCCCGGTCCATCGCCTCGCCGGTGCGGTTGAGCAGCCCGTCGCTGTAGAAGAGGAGCGTTTCGCCCGGCGCGGGCTCGATCTCGACGCTGGGGGCCTCCCAGCAGGCGAGCATGCCCAGCGGCGCGGACAGCGACGTCTCCACGTACTCGGCGCGGTGCGCGCCGATGATCAGCGGCGGGCAGTGCCCGGCCCCGGCCAGGACCATCTTGTGCGCCCGGTTCCCGGTGAGGGGGTCCGTGGCGGTCTCGCAGTAGGCGAAGAGCGCGGTGGCGGCCCGGGCCGGTTCGGTCAGCCGCAGCAGCAGTTCGAGGTCGGAGAGGACGGCGACCGGGTCCTCGCCCTCCATGACCGCGTACGCGCGCAGGGAGGCGCGCAGCCGGCCCATCGCGGCGACGGCGCCCGGACCGGAACCGGTGATCGCGCCCACCGCGAGACCGAGCGCGCCCTCGGGCAGCGGCAGCGCGTCGTACCAGGCACCGCCGCCGCGCGGACCGGTGCGGTGGCGGACGGCGAGACGCACCCCGGTGACCTGGGGCAGCCGGCTGGGGAGCAGCTCTTCGTGCAGGGCGGCGATGGTCTCGCGGGCGCGGTCCAGCTCGACGAGGCGGGCGAGGTGCTCGGCGGCGTAACCGCAGTAGAGACCGATCAGATGCCGCTGGCGCTCGGTGGGTTCGGCCGGTTCGTCGTAGAGCCAGACGGCCGCGCCGAGTCTGCCGGTGGTGTCCGGGGCGGGCCGTTCCGGGGCGCCCGGGGTGGTGCCCGGCGGGTCGGGTTCCAGGGGCACCGCGTAGCTGGCGGCGTAACCCAGCCGGGCGGCGACCTCGCGGTGGCGCGGGTCGAGGCCCTCCTCGCCCGCGATGTCGGGGTGGGCGGTGCCGGACCGGTCGCCCACGGGCGGGAGGTCGTCGAGCAACTGCCCGTACGACGGGGACGTGCCGGGGGAGGGAGGCGCCGAGGAGGGGTGCCGGGGGATCGTCTCGATGTGGCCGAGGTCGGAGCGGCCGAGGCCGAGGCCCACGGTGCGGGGCGGGTCGAGCCCGTCGTCGGGGCGCAGGGTGACCAGGCCGCGGCGGGCGCCGACGAGCGTGGATCCGGCGCGCAGCAGTTCGCGCAGGGCGTCGTCGAGCGTGCCGGTGCGGGCGAGCCGCTCGGTCAGCTCCTGGAGCGTGGTCAGGTCGTAGATCCAGCCGGCGAGGCGGTCCTGGACGAGGGCGTTCAGCGCGAGGGGGGAGAGCGGGGACTCCTCCGGCGGGCCGGTGGCGGGCGCGGGGAGGGCCGTCGGCGTGGGGGCCGGGCCGACGGGCCCACCGGTGAGGGCCGAGGGCGCGCCAGAGGCGGAAGTGTGCGCCGGTACGGGGACCGGAGAGTCGATTCCGGCCACTTTCGGCAGGTGGGAGGCAGTCATGCTCTGCTGCCCGGTGCACGGCGTACGCCAGTGCGAGAGAAGGGGCGACGGGGGACGGTTCGGGGCACCCGGCCAAGCCATCGTGACCAGCCCAGCGGCCTGTGCGTGCTGCTCAATAGCATCGCAAACCCCCTGTCGTGTTGCGCGCTATCAGTGCCTCCACATGTACACGCCTGAGTAAGGGGATGTCCAGCATTGGACCAGTGGGATTGGTGGTGTCTGGGAGGTTTCCAAGTTGGCCGGAAAATAGTCCTGAGGCCTTTGATTTGCGGTCGACTGGCGTCGCTCGACAGTGCGTCAGCCCGACCGCGGCGGGTACGTACTCGGAGAAGGCCAGGGGTAGTTGGGGCCGCCCCGCAACCCGGCGGCGGGCCCCGGCGTCTTTACCGTCAACGGTCACGCCCGTCCCGAATGGCGCGGGGCAACCCACGCCGCGGGCGCGGGGTGCGGCGAGGGGCGCACAGCCCAGTACGAAGCGCCATGCGCGCGCCACCCCTCGCCAGGTTTCACGCTCGGCCCGCGGCGTGATGCGCTGCGTCGTACGCGCAGTGACTCGTGATCCATGTGGTGTGCAGGCCTCGCAAGGGCCACGGCGCGTCGTACGACGCGCCACGCAGTGCCCGTAGTGCCATGTAGTCCCATGAAGTAGTGCGATACGGCCCCGGTCCAGGACCGGGGCCCCACCTTCGGCGTTTACGGAAAGGAACGAGCGCTCATGCGCGAGATCCTCGGAAGGCGACGCAAGCTCTCGCTTCGGCGCGGTGGCCGGTCGGCGGTACTCACCGCGGCCCTGGCCTACGCCACGGAATGGCAATGGCCCGTACTCCCCGGCGTCGGACCGCGTCCGGGCGGCGGCCGGCCGCGCGCCTGCGGCTGCCCGCAGCCCGACTGCCCGGTCCCCGGCGCCCACCCCTTCGACCCCGGGCTGCTGGCCGCGACCACGGACGCGCGGATGGTCCGCTGGTGGTGGACCAACCGGCCCGACGCCCCCGTCGTGCTCGCCACGGGTGGCCGGGCGCCGTGCGCGGTGAGCCTGCCGGCGGTCGCCGGGGCGCGGGCGCTGGCGGCGTTCGACCGGGCGGGCGTGCGGGTCGGCCCCGTGGTCGCCACCCCCACCCGCTGGTCCCTGCTGGTGGCCCCGTACTCCCTCGAAGTCCTCGGTGAACTGCTGCACAGCCAGGACTGGGTGCCCGGGTCGCTGCGCTTCCACGGCGAGGGCGGCTACGTCCTCCTGCCGCCCTCGGCCGCCGGCACGGGCCGGGTCCGCTGGGAACGACCGCCGGCGGCGGACCCGGAGGGCCGGGGCGCGTCCCGTGGCGGCCGGGTCGGTGCGGCCGTGGCGCTCCGCGTGGGCCGGACGACCGGGCAGCCGGCGGCGCGGCCGTGGCTGCCCGACGTGGCCACGGTGGTCGACGTCCTGGTGGAGGAGAGCGCGGGCACGCCCGGGGGCGGCAGCAAACTCGCGTACTGATCCGCTCGCCTCGTGGACCGGGTCCGGGGGCGAAAGGTGAGGTTCCTGTAGGCGGACGAGAGCGCGTACGGACGGGAGACGCACGCGCTCTCACTCCTTGGAGTGAAAGCCGACAGGAGAACCCCGGGAACGGCCGCGCGGACACCCTGCGCGCCCTACCGTGCCCGCTATCTTTCGGGTGAGGGCCTGCGTCGGATGCCGTGCCGGGCGCCGTCGGTCCGGCGGGGGTGTGGGTCGAAATCCGCCCCCGCGATCCAGCGTCCGCGGCGAGTTGCAGGTGGTCCCATGGAGCGTGCGTCCCGTCTGCCCGCAGAGCCCAGCGCGGCTCGGCAACGGGCGGCGAATCTGCGGATGGTCGCGCTCGCCAGCGCGGTGGCCCTGGCCGTCGTCCTGCCCCTGGCCGCCGCGACGGCGGGCCCGGCGGGCAGCGGGGCCGCCCCGGGCCCGGACAAGGCCCAGGACATGACCCGGGACGCGGCCCGCGGTGCCGGTGAGGCGGAGGGGACTTCGGTAGCGGGTGAGCCCTCTGAGGGGCATGGGGCCGGCGAGGCTGCCGGGAATTCCGTGGTTCCGGAGAACGGCGACGCCAAACCGCGCGACGGACGTCCGGAGCGCGGAGCGCCGGCCGGTGCCCCCGACGGCGGGGTGGCCGTCCTGCCGGCCCGCAGTTCCGCCCGGTGCGGCCCCGAACTCTCCTCGCCCGAAGGCGCCGAGGCCCAGACCTGCGTCCTGACGCAGGGCGGCGAGACCTGGGCGCGCACGTACTACCGCAACACCACGGGCAAGCCCTTGACGACCGTGCTGACCCTCATGGCCCCGGACGGCCGGACGGTCGAGGTGCACTGCCGGCTGAGCGCCTCGGACGATCCCGACGCCTGCGAATCGCCCCGTGAACCGACGGTTCGCGGACATGGCTCGTATACGGCGGTCGCGGAGATCGCCGCGCCCAAGGGGAACCTCATGCTCCGGTCCGGGAGCAACTCGCCGGTAGCCGAAGAGGATTAACGGGCCGCGCCCCTACGGGCGCTCCCGGGCCGCCCGGCACGACGGCGAAGGCCCTCGCGGGGCCTGGAAGGCGTCAGGGCGGGCCGTGTGAACAGGCACGTGGGAGGCGGTGCGGCCACTCGACGGCCGGGCCGGGGAGCCGACCGCTGGACGGGCCGGAATCCGGGCATGGAAACGCCCGGTCGCTGGCGACGGGGGATGCACCAGCGACCGGGCTCCTAGAACCGTAACAAGAGATTGGCGGTTCGCAAATTCGATCGCGGATTTCCGGACGCCGATTTCCGGGCTGACAGCGGGAGTTGTGACAGGAGTCACGTGAATGACGCCCTCCGGAAGCGGTTCGGCCGGTCGGCCGAACGCCTCCGGAGTCCCGGCGGGGGCGATCACCGCTGCGCGACGGCGTCCTCAAGCGCCGGACGGCTGTGCGGTGTCCTCAAACGCCGGACGGGCTGATGCGGCCGGGTCCGGCCGCACCAGCCCGCCCGTCCGGTGACACGGGCCCGAAGCCGTCAGTTCAAGGTCACCTGACGGCTGGTGAGGCCACCGCGCGCCCGCCGCTCCTCGGCGGTCAGCGGCGACTCGTCGGCGAGCGCCCCGGCCAGTCGCTCCGCGAAGGCCGCCGCCGGCTTCTCGACGTCCTGGGCGCTCATCTCGCCGGGCAGGTCCCAGACGGGGACGATCAGCCCGTGCGCGCGGAACGACCCGACCAGCCGGGTGCCCTCGCCGAGCGAGGTCCCGTCGGTGACGTGCAGCCGGGCGAGGGCGTCCAGCAGCTTCTCCTCCGGGTGGGTCATGACCCAGCGCAGGTGGTTCTTCTCCGGCACCTCGCACCAGTACGCGGCGTCGACCCCGGACAGCCGGACCGTGGGGATCGCGGCGGCGTTGGCCCGCTCCAGGGACGCGGCGACGTCACCGGTGGCGTTCTCGGCGTTCTCGACCCAGAACTCGAAGCCCGTGTGGACGGCCGGCTCGAACGGCCCCGCCGGGTCCAGCAGGTCCTGCAGGCGCGGCCCCTCGGCCGCGGTGCGCTCGGCGGCGACGGGGCTGCCGGGAGCGGCCTCCAGGGCGCGCTGGAGCGTGGCCGCGAGGTCGCGGCTCAGGTCGCCCGACGGGGTGTCGTTCTGCAGGCCCAGCAGCACGGCGCCGTTGTCACGGCGCAGCGCCGGCCAGGCCATCGGCAGCACGGTGGCCAGCGTCACCGACGGGACGCCCTCGGGCAGCCCGCCCTTGAGCGTGAGTTCCACGGTCGCGGCGGGCACCAGCTCGCGCAGCGCGACCCAGTCGGCCTCCCCGGGCAGCCCCTCGAAGGGCCGCTGCACCAGCTCGACGACGGCGTGCGAGGCCTCGCGCCCGTGGCAGGCCTTGTAACGACGCCCCGACCCGCAGGGGCAGGGCTCACGGGCACCGACGACGGGGACGGTGCCGTCGCCGGCCTGCGGCGTGGCGGCCTTGGTCTGGGGGCGGCGCTTCTTGGCCATGGCGTGCGTATCTCCCGTATCGGTCCTACCGGCTCGTACGGGCCGGCTCGTACGGGCGCGAGCCTAGCGCGGGGGCACTGGCGCCCCGCGGCAGCGTGCGCGCGGCTCCGCCGCCCGGCGGTGGGCCTGTCCGAGGCGGGCAACGCCGTCTACGCGCGTCGCATTTCTACATCAGACCGTCGATATCGGAGAAAGTCAGCTCCGGGTCGAGAGGGACCCGCGAAGGGGCGAAGTCGGCTCGCGACGAGAGCGCGGCCCAGACGGTCACCTCGCCGGTGCCACCGGCGTCCCGGACGCCCCAGTCCTGGGAGACCGCACTGATGATGTTCAAACCCCGGCCGCCGCGCGCCGTCACCGACGGAGTGGCCGGAAACGGCCGGGTGGGTCCGCCGCCGTCCGTGACCTCCACGGTCAGCCGGCCGCGCCCGTCCATGTGCCAGGCGGCGCGTATGCCGCCGTTCTCCGCTCCGTCGCAGTCGCCGCCCGGCAGGCTCAACGGGCGCCCGTGCCGGTAGGCGTTGCTGAGCAATTCCGAGAGCACCAGCACCGCGTCGTCGATGACCGTGTCCGCCACCCCGCTGATGCGCAGATCCCTGCGCATCCGGTGTCTCGCCTCACCCACGCCGGCGGGACCATGGGGTACGGCCATGATCGACGACGTGGCCACCTCCTGTGCCACCATCAACGCCACCCCCGAGACCTCCTTTGCCCCACGTCAGGGGATGGATGCCCCAATGGCCTGGACCGGAAACCGG
Source organism: Streptomyces sp. NPDC042259 (assembly GCF_055582085.1). Taxonomy (NCBI): domain Bacteria; kingdom Bacillati; phylum Actinomycetota; class Actinomycetes; order Kitasatosporales; family Streptomycetaceae; genus Streptomyces; species Streptomyces sp. NPDC042259. The sequence goes on from NZ_JBVJDW010000007.1 coordinate 353,051, forward strand.
CCATCCTGCACGGGGTGAGGCACTTGTGGCGGCCGAATACGCACCGAACGCGCCGGTGCACTCCTTGTAATGGGCAAGCCACCTCCAGCCCCTGGGGTGTCGGCTGAGCCCAGCCACTTCCGGCCCGTCCGGGCCGGTTTCGGAAGAGCCCTGCTCAATCAAGCCCGTCCGGCGATTGAGGACGCGCCCGCAGGGCGCAATGCCGCCGCAGGCGGCGAGACGGGCCGGCAGCCGGAGAACCACCGGAGGCCACCGCTGCGCGGTGGTTGTCCTCAATCGCCGGACGGGCTTGATCGGGCTGGCGTCGGCTGACCCAGCCACTTCCGGCCCGTCCGGGCCGGTTTCGGAAGAGCCCAGCTCAATCAAGCCCGTCCGGCGATTGAGGACGCGCCCGCAGGGCGCAATGCCGCCGCAGGCTGCGAGACGACCGGTAGCCGGTAGATCCGCCGGAGGCCACCGCGCCCGCCGCGCAGAGGCGTAGGCGGCGAGACAGGCCGGTGGCCGAAGAGCCGCCGGCAAAGATCTACGCCCGGCCCAGTTGCGAAAGCACCGCCCTGGGCCGGTTCGTGATCACCGCGTCGACCCCCAGCTCGGCGCACAGCTCGACGTCGGCTCGTTCGTTCACGGTCCAGACGTGCACCTGATGCCCCGCGCGGTGGAGCCGTGCCACATAGCCGGGGTTGTTGCGGATGATGCGGATGCTCGGCCCCGCGATGCCCACCCCCGGTGGCATGCGTCCGTCGCGGTGGCGGGGCGAGACGAACTGCATCAGGTAGACGGTCGGAATGGCGGGCGCCGCCGCCCGCACCCGGTGCAGGGAGCGGGCGGAGAAGCTCATCACTCGTACGGGCGAGGGCTGCCCCAGGGGCGGCGCGGCGAGCCCGAAGCGGCCGAGGAGGTCGAGCAGCCGTTCCTCGACCTGGCCCGCCCAGCGGGTCGGGTGTTTGGTCTCGATGGCCAGCTCGACCCGGCGGCCGGCGTCGGCGACGAGTTCGAGGAGCCGCTCCAGGGTGAGGACGGACGTGCTGTCGCGGTCGGGCGCCTCCGCGTCGGTGGCCTGGCCCTTCCACGATCCGAAGTCGAGGGCGGAGAGGTCGGACAGCTCCATCGTGGAGACGGCCCCGCGTCCGTTGGAGGTGCGATTGACGCGGCGGTCGTGGACGCAGACCAGATGCCCGTCGGCGGTCAGCCGCACATCGCATTCCAGCGCGTCGGCGCCGTCCTCGATCGCTTTGCGGTAGGCGGCCAGGGTGTGTTCCGGGGCGTCTTCGGAGGCCCCGCGGTGGGCGATGACGGACGGTGGCCGCCGTTCGGAAGGGAAGTCCCGGGCCGGGTGTGCATGGGTCACCGCGTTATCGTGCCACCGCCTGGCACAATCGCGCATGCGGTCCAATTTGTCCGGAGTAAAGGACGATGGGCGAGGGCACAGTCTCCGCTTACGGCGGTCTGACGTGCCATGGGAAAAGCTGTTAGCGGAAAACTTTCTGTAATTGATTGAGGAGACAGCTGTGAGCACCGAGAACGAGGGCGCCGCCGTTCCGCCTGCGGCTGGGCGGGGTACGGAGTCTTCGACACCGGCCGCCGAAGCGGAGCGCCCCACTCCGGCCGCTCCCGCCGAGGCTCCTCCGGTTCCGCCCGCCCCCACCAAGCCGCCCGCGGCGGCGGAAGCCGAGCAGACGTCGCAGCTCCCGGCCGTGGAGCCGGCGGCGGCACCGACGGCGCCCGCCGCACAGGACGCCGCCGCACATCAGGCACACCCCCAGCACCCCCAGCAGCAGCCACAACAGCCGCAACAGCACCCCCACCCCATGTACGCGCAAGCGGGAGCCGCGGGCCAGGGCGGTGGCGGCTGGTACGGCGGTGCCGGCGGTGCCGGCGCGCCCCAGCAGCCGTACGGCGGACCCGGTGGCGGCGGCCCGGTGGGGCCGGGCATGGCGTGGGGCGCCCCGCCGCCCCCGCCGGCGCGCAAGCGCTCCGGCGGCCTCGTCGCGGCCGTGCTCGCGGCGGCGCTCGTCGCGGGCGGTGTCGGCGGCGGTATCGGCTACTGGGCCGCCGACCGCAACGAGTCGGGTGACTCGACGACGATCTCCGCGTCCGGCGACCCGAAGGTGGAGAGCCGTTCCCCGGGTTCCGTGGCGGCCATCGCCAACAAGGCCCTGCCGAGCGTCGTCACCATCGAGGCGCAGAGCACCAGCGGCGAGGGCGGCACGGGCACCGGCTTCGTGTACGACAAGGAAGGCCACATCCTCACCAACAACCACGTCGTCGCGTCGGCGGCCGAGGGCGGCAAGCTCCGTGCCACGTTCTCGAACGGCAAGAAGTACGAGGCCGAGGTGATCGGCCGGGCCCAGGGCTACGACGTCGCGGTCCTCAAGCTGAAGGACGCGCCCGCCGGTTCGCTCAAGCCCCTGCCCCTGGGGGATTCCGAGAGGGCGGCGGTGGGTGACGCGACGGTCGCGATCGGCGCGCCCTTCGGGCTGTCCGGCACGGTCACCACGGGCATCGTGAGCGCCAAGAAGCGCCCGGTGGCCTCCAGCGACGGCGGCGGCAGCGGAAACGCGTCGTACATGAGCGCGCTCCAGACGGACGCGTCGATCAACCCGGGCAACTCCGGTGGCCCGTTGCTCAACGCCCAGGGCGCGGTGATCGGCATCAACTCCGCCATTCAGTCCGCCGGTTCCGGCGGTGGCTTCGGCGGCGGCCAGCAGCAGTCCGGCAGCATCGGACTGGGCTTCGCGATCCCGATCAACCAGGCCAAGAACGTCGCGGACACGCTCATCAAGACCGGCAAGCCGGTCTACCCGGTGATCGCCGCCACGGTGAACATGAAGGACACCGGCGCGGGCGCCAAGATCGCGCCCACGGGCGCGAAGAACACCCCGGCCGTCACCCCCGACGGCCCGGCCGACAAGGCGGGCCTCAAGCCGGGCGACGTGATCACCAAGCTCGACGACACGACGATCGACAGCGGCCCGACGCTGATCAGCGAGATCTGGACGCACAAGCCGGGCGACAAGGTCCAGCTCACCTACACCCGCGACGGCAAGTCGTCCACGGTGGAGATCACCCTGGGCGAGCGCGACGGCGACAACTGACGCCGAAGCGGGCGGCCCGGCCGCTACGGGCCGTTCTCCCCGCGTCGCCCCGAACGGGCGGCGCGGGGAGGCGTGCGGCTCACCCCGCGGAGAGCCGGCTGCTGAGCCACCTCAGTGAGGGCGGTATTTCCCGGTTCCAGGTCTTGAAGTTGTGGCCGCCGCTGTCGAGCGTGATCGACGAGACGCGTGCGGGGGCTTTCACCTTCGAGATGAACCGCTGGGTGGCCTTGAGATTGGACTCGCCCTGCTTGGACGTGGTGACCAGGAAGGACGAGTTGCCCTGCGGCAGGTGGTCCAGGCTCCACAGCAGGTCGGCCCGCTTTTCCTCGCGCTTGTTCCCGTGGAAGAGGTCGCCGGAGTCCTTGTCTATTTCCGGTTTGTAGTCCGCCGAGAGGCCCACGCTCGCCGCGTAGGTCTCCGGGTGCTCGAGGCCGACCTTCAGCGCGCAGTAACCGCCGGTGGAGTCACCGATGATTCCCCAGTTACGCGGCTCGGTGCCGGTGCGGTAGGTGCCGGAGAGCGCCTTCGTCAGGTCCTTGGCGAAGAACGTCTCCGTCTGCGGCCCGCCGGGAATGTCGACGCACTGGGTGTTGCGCGGCGGTGCGACGGTGGGCCGCATCATGACCAGGATCATCGGCTGCATCTTCTTCTGCTTGGCCTGCGTCCACGCCGTCTTGGGATACCGCAGGCCCTTGAGCAGGTTTTCCGCGGTCCCCGGGAAACCGGTCAGCACCACGGCGGCGGGAAACGTCTTCTTCTCGTTCCCCTTCTGGAAGTACTCCGGCGGCAGATAGACATAGGCCGGGGTGGCGATCCGGGACCGCTCTCCCAGCACGTTGATTTTCTGTATCTCGCCACTGATGGGGGGTTTCTTGGTGCCCGGCACATCGGGTTTCTGCTTCCCGACCAGCTGCACGCCCGAGCCCCCGGCGGACTTCCCGTCGAAGTCCACGCCCTTCTCCCAGCCGAACAGCTCGTCCCAGGACCCGTAGATGAGCATTTCCTTGTTCACCGCGAGACCCACCGAGGAGAACAGCAGCGCCTGAACCGCGCAGACCAGCCCCACCCGGCCCAGGATCACCCCCCAGCCCCGCCGGGCCAGGCGTGGCCAGCACCAGATGGTGAGCGCGAACAACAGCACCGTGCCGAGCACGGACAACACCACGACATTGGTACTCGTCATTCCCATGGTTCAGGAACTTTCTGCCGGACCCCGTACCGGACTTCCTCGCCCGGACGCACCGCGTGGGGGTGCGCACCGGGGTAGATCGAGATCCGGCGCGATCCGTTCCACTGCGGTCACACGCCGCGCGGAACGACCTTCGGTGTCCATCCCATGGAGTGGTTTACATACCAGCGGGGATTCGCATGCCCGGTTCATCTGGAGACTCTTTGACTACGAGCTGTAACCGAGCCGCGAGGTGGCCGTGGAACTGTGGTTGCTGAACAACCTGTCGACCTTGTCTACCGCGACTGTTCTGGTCGGCGGCCTCGTCGTCCTGACCCTGGCCGGCAACGTGCTGGTCCATCGCCGCTTCCCCTCCTTGGCCGAAGGTGAGCACAACGACATGGTGGGGGTGGTGCTCGGTATGTTCGGCGCCATTTACGGCATCATCCTTGCCTTCGTCGTCGTGACGCTGTGGACCCAACTCCAGGTAGCCGACGGGGTGGTCGCCACCGAGGCATCCGACCTGGCACAGATCGTCCGGAACGTCCGAGCGCTGCCACCTGACCAGCAGCACCGGATAGAGACCGCCGTCGGCGCCTACGCCCACACCGTGGTCGAGGTGCAGTGGCCCCTCATGCGGGAAGGCCGGGCCGACTACGCCGCCAGCCAGAGACAAATCGACAAAATCTACACAGTCCTCCAGGCCTACGAGCCGAAGACGGAAAGCCAGAAGGCCTTCTACGGCCAGACCATCGAGCGCCTCAACGACGTGGTCGCACAACGACGGGCCCGCATCACGCAATCCCGGCAGCAGCTGCCTCTTCTCCTCCGGTGCCTGGTATACGGCGGCGCGCTCGTGATGGTCCCGCTCACCTTCCTGTACGGCAACAAGAACGGGGGCGTCCGGCTGGTGTTCGCCGGCTCGGTCGCCGCGCTCATCGGCTTCAGCCTTCTGCTTGTAGTGGTCCTCGACAGGCCGTTCGCCGGTGACATCAGCGTCAGCCCCGATGCGTTCAAGGAAGGCGCACTGTCCCGGTTCTGGTAGCGCCGGCAGCGGCACCTCATGCGTGGATGGGCGCGCGTTCGAACAGTGCGAGAGGCGTGCGCGCCTCGCCCGGAACGCCTGCCGGCCCCGCCCCCCGGACCAGGGCCGCACGGCGGATTCGCCGACCCGGTAGGCTGTCCACCGCGTCGCCCTGTGGGCGGCGAGGGGAGAGTTGCCCGAGCGGCCTAAGGGAACGGTCTTGAAAACCGTCGTGGCAGCGATGTCACCGTGGGTTCAAATCCCACACTCTCCGCCGTTCGGCCGTCAGGCCGGCCGAGATGGGGTGCTCCCGATACCGGGAGCACCCCATCCGCGTGGGCGGGCCTCCCCTTACTTCCGAGCGGCTTCCAGCGCCGCGAGCACGGCGTCGGTGGTGTCGACGCGGGCGATCAGCGGCAGGATCCGTTTGATGGTGAACTCCTGGTGTTCGGCGGAGAACGTGCTGGTCGCGTCCTCGGCGACGACCACGTGGTAGCCGTGTTCGTAGGCGGAGCGGGCCGTGGACTCCACGGCGAGGTTGGTGGCGACACCGGTGAGGACGAGTTCGTCGACTCCTCGGCGGCGCATCTGGAGGTCGAGTTCCGTGCCGGTGAAGGCACCCCACTGGCGCTTGGTGATGAGCAGATCGCCCGGCTGCGGGCCGAGTTCGGGCGCGAGCCGGGAGTACTCGGGGTGCAGGGCGGGCGGGTTGGTGGGCACGTCGGCGCGGGGGGCGAGGGTGGCGCCGCCATCGGGGCCGTGGGCCACGGTGACGAGGACGACGGGCAGGCCGGCCGCGCGGAAGGCGTGGGCGAGCCGGGCGCTGTTCGCCACGACCTGTTCGGCCGGGTGGGGTTGCAGCGGGAAGCCGAGGATGCCCTCCTGTAGGTCGAGGACGACGAGGGCGGCCTTGGGGCCGAGTTCCACGACGGGCATGGGTGTGTTCCTTTCCGATCCGATGAAGCGCGCGTACCGGGGGCGGGCTCAGCCGCGTTCGCCGGTGCCGCGCAGGTGCCGGGTGGTGGCGGCGTTCAGGAGCAGGACGAGGCTGACGCCGGTGATCACGGCGGCCAGCAGGTGCAGACCCGAGTCGTCGGCGTCGCGGCCGACCGCGATGCCGACGAGGGCCGAGGCGAGGTTGGCGCCGATGTACTGGGCGGTGCGGTAGAGCCCGGAGGCGGTGCCGATCTGGTCCGGGGGCGCGGTGCGGTACATCAGGGTCTGGTTGCCCAGGCTGTTGAAGCCGTTGGGCAGGCCGAGGACCGCGGCGATGACGAGGACTTCCCAGATCGGCACGCTCGCCCCGAACAGGGCCAGTGCGCCGCTGCCCAGGCACAGGGCGGCGGAGCCGGTGATCAGAACGGTGCGCAGACCGCGTTCGACGAGCCGGGTGGCCCACATGGTGGTGGCGAAGCCGAGGGCGGCCACCGGCAGCATGACCAGTCCGGACGCGGACTCGGACAGCCCGCGGCCCTGTTGGAGCCACTGGGGCAGGGCGTAGGTGATGGAGTAGAAGACCACGTACGTGGCCATGCAGCGCAGGTACGTCGCGGCGAGCGGCCCATTGCGGGCGATCATGCGGAGGTCCACGAAGGGCCGGTGCGCGCGCAGTTCGTGCCAAATCAGCGCGGCGGTCAGCACGACGAAGGCGGCCAGGGCCCACCACCACGGGTCGTCGGGCAGCGAGAGCAGGAAGAGCATGAGACCGCACAGCTCACCGGTGAACAGCGCCATGCCCACGAAGTCGAGTTCGCGCAGGGTGGCGGCGGCGCCGCGGGCCGGTTCGTCGGCGGGCAGGCAGAGAAAAGTCATGGCCATGGCCGTCAGGGCGAGGGGGACGTTGACCCAGAAGATGGCGCGCCAGCCCGCGAGTTGGACGAGCACGCCGCCGAGCGGCGGCCCGAGGGCGACGGCGGCCTGGGACGTGGCGGAGATGGCGCCGAGCCCGCCGGTGGGTGTGGAGCCCGTACCGCTGTGGGCGGCGGCCCAGGCGCGCATCATCGACATGCCGGCCGGATACGCGGCCGAGGTGCCGATGCCGAGCACGACGCGGGCGGCGATGAGCCACCCGAGCGTCGGGGCGAAGGGCGCGGCGGCCGCCGACACCAGGACCAGCACCAGGCCAAAGGCGAAGACCCGGCGGGCGCCGAGGGCGTCCGCGAGGCGGCCCATGGTGGGCTGGGCGACGGCGGTGGCCAGGTAGAGGCCGGAGACCAGCCAGATGACCTCCGCCCCGGCGTCGAACGCCTTCTGGATGGAGAGCAGCGCCACCGCGATCATCGAGGAGTTGAGGGCGTTGAGCAGGGTGCCCAGGACGATCGGGGTGAGGAAGCCGAGGGGGATACGGGGTGGGGAAGCCGTTCGAGTCGCGGTCTGCGCGGTCGGTGACGGCACGGCGCCCCCTCGGGGTCTCCTAGGTTTCGGACAAGAGGTCCAGCAGTTTGTTCGCGGCGGCGAGGACCTCCCGCTCGACCGGTGTCAGGCGCTCGGTGATCGCCTGGGCGAGCCACGCGTCGCGCGTCCGCCGGTCGTCCTCCACCAGGTGGCGGCCCGCGTCGGTGATCTCCATGAGGACCTGACGGCCGTCGCGGTCGTGCGGCCGGCGCGTGACGAGGCCCTGCTCCTCCAGGGAGGCGAGCTGACGGGTGAGCGACTGCGGCAGGACGCCTTCCGCCGCGGCCAGCTCCTTCGGGCTGAGGGCCCCGGTGCGGTCGAGTCGGCTCAGCACCGAGGTGCCGGTGAGCCCGAGACCGTGCGCGGGGCGTTCTTTCCGCATGCGCCGTGCCAGTGCGGACACGCTGTCGCGGGTCTGCCGGGCCAGGTCGGTGGTGTGTCGGTTGTCGTCCACGAACGAAGCCTATCTTATAAGCACGCCTTACTTGTTCGTCAAGGGCGATCGCCCAGCAAGCTACCTCTGCCGGGCATGTCGCGAAGAAAAATACTTCGCTGTGCGTACGGATTGATATGAGTCCGGCCCTGCCGGCCGTGGGTGCCGGGAAGGGCACCACGACCTTCAGGGCCGGGTCGGCAAAGCGGGAGGGATCAGTTCCACGGGTCCGAGAAGGACCGGCCGGGGACGGGCTTGGCTATGAGGGCGATGGACGTGAAGAAGTTGACCTGCCCGATCGCGATCATCAGGGTGGTGAGCGCCTTGGGGTCGTAGTGCTCGGCCACCTCGGCGTAGAGCTGGTCGGAGACGCGCTCACCGTGGGCGGAGGGCTGGAGCGCCGCTTCGACCAGGGCCAGCGCGGCGCGCTCGGCGGGGGTGAAGTAGGGCGAGTCCTGCCAGGACGCCACCGAGGTGATGCGCTCCTCCGACTCCCCGGCCTTGCGCAGGAAGCCCGTGTGCAGGACGGTCAGGTAGGTGTTCGCGGCGATCTGGCCGGCCCGCAGGTGGACCAGGCTGATCGTGCTGCGCGGCACCGAGTGGTTGCCGACGGCCTTGAAGAGTGCCGCCGAGACCTCCTCCAGCTCCGGAACGAGTTCCGTGGGGTCCTGGGTGAGCCGCGGCGTCATCAGGACCTCTGCGGTGATCGAACGCGCGTTCATTGTTGTCTCCTTGGGTTTCGCATCGCTGTTTGCATCGCTGTTCGCGTTGCTGTCACTGCCCTGACGGATGGCATCGGGGGAATGTGACGGCTCCAGCGGTGTGGACCCAAAAAGTTTTCGCGGACGGCGGGAGGGCGGCTCAGCCGGTGACCGCGGCCTTGTACGCGTCCAGGGCGGGCCGGGGCGCGCGGCCGAGGAGCGTGCGCAGGGCGTTGTCCTCGATCGCGCCGCCGTCCAGGAAGCCTCCTGCGATCGCCGAGTACGTGCTCAGCAGCATCGGCACCTGGTAGGGCAATGCCTGGCCGGCCTCCGTGATCGCCGCGCGGGCGGCACCGAGCGTGCCGGGCTCGTACGAGCCTCCGATCGCGGCGGCCAGTTCGGCACCGCCCAGGGCCCGTTCGCCGACGAGTTCGTACACGCGCCCCGCGTGCCGTTCCGGCTCGGCCGCCACGCGGGCCGCCACGGCGGCGAGGTCGGCGCGGGCGACGGCGGCCAGGCGGCCCGTGCCCAGCGGTGCCGCGATCGTCCCGTCGGGGCCCGGGGCGGCGATGCCGGCGAGGAACTCGGCGTAGAGCCCGTTGCGCAGGATGGTCCACGCCAGCGGGCCACGCGCGAGGCGGCGTTCGGTCCAGCGGTGGGCCAGCGCGTACGTCAGGTGGTCGCCGTCGCTGCTGAGGCTGGTGTAGACGACGTGCCGCACCCCCGCCTTCTCGGCCGCCGATATCGCCGCGTCGTGCCGGGCGATGACGACGTCGTCCTCGCCGTACCCGGCGGAGATGAGCAGCATCGTGTCCACGCCGGTGAAGTCGAGCGAGGACGGGTCGTCGAAGTCGACGCGCCGTTCGGCGGTGGAGCGGGGTGTGCGGGTGCCGAGCACGACGTCGTCCCGCCCGGCCAGTTCGCCGACGACGAGCTGTCCGAGCGCGCCGCCGGAACCGGTGATCAAAATCATTGCGATCTCCCTGCTGAGCTGTGTGTTTCCATCATCGGAAGCGAGTTCCGATCGCGTAAGGAGGCACATTGATGTCAGTAGGGCACACGGCGGTAACCACCCCCGTGCCGACCGAACCCGTGATCGTCTGCGAGACGCCTCAGGACGAGTGCGGGGTCCGGGACGTGCTGGACCGGCTGGGCGACAAGTGGTCCGTCTACGTCGTGGTCGAACTCGCCTCCGGACTCAAGCGGTTCAAGGAATTGCAGCGCGCGATCCCCGGCGACATCTCCCAACGCATGCTCACCTTCACCGTCCGCCGCCTGGAGCGCGACGGCCTGGTGGAACGGACGGTGTACCCCACGGTTCCGCCGCAGGTCGAGTACGAGCTGACGGAGATGGGCCACAGCCTCACCCACCTCGTGAAGACCCTGGCCGACTGGTCGATCGCCCACCGCCCGGCGATCGCCGCGTCCCGCGCGGCCTGGGACGCTGGCGCCGGCACCTGATCACGGCGGCGGAGCCCGGCCGTGGCCTGCACCCCCGCTGCGCGGTGGTGTCCTCAATCGCCGGACGGGCTGGAGTGGCTGAGCCCGTCCCCATCAGCCTGGACGGCCTGGTTGCGGCTGAGCCCAGCCAAATCAAGCCCGTCCGGCGTTTGAGGACGCGCCCGCAGGGCGCCCCGCCGCCGCAGGCGGCACCACCGGCCGGTAGCCGAATGACCGCCGGCCAGGCGAGAGGAAGACAGCCCGGTAGCCGGCCAACCGTCGGTCAGACCCTCGGCTGAGTGAAGCGGATACGGTTCCCGAACGGGTCCCGCAAGCCGCAGTCCGTCCCGTACGGCCGCTCAGTCGGCTCTTCGGTGAATTCCACGCCCCGGGCCAGCAGCGTTTCGTATGTCTTGCGGCAGTCGTCCGTGGTGAAGATGAGCCAGCCGCCCATCGCCCCCTTGGTGACCAGCTCACGTACCTGCTGTGCCGTTTCCTCGGACATGGCCGGGGCGCCCGGCTTCTCCAGCAGGATCTGGCGGCCGCTGTCGCCGGGAACGCTGACGGCCAGCCAGCGCATGAAGCCCATGTCGATGTCGGCGGCGACCTCCAGACCGAGCTTGTTGACGTAGAAGTCGAAGGCCTCGTCCTGGTCGAGGACGTATATCTGCGAGTGCGTGATGGCGTTGAACATGCGCATCACGCTACGGCGTGCGCCGGACGGAAACTTATCTAAAACTGCTCAGTACCAAGGCTCAGTACCGAGACGGAGACGTCAGGCGTTCGGCCGCGTCCACGCCATCGTGAAGCACGTCGGTACGCCCGCCGGTACCGCTTCCTTGCGGTACGTCCTCGGTGACCGGCCGACGATGTCACTGAACGTGCGGCTGAACGTGCCCAGGCTGCCGAAGCCGACTTCGAAGCAGATGTCGGTCACGCTGCGGTCGGTCTCCCGCAGCAGGAACATCGCGCGTTCGACGCGGCGGCGCTGGAGGTAGCGGTGCGGGGTTTCGCCGAACGTGTTCCGGAAGGTGCGGGCGAAGTGCGCCGGGGACACATGGGCGATGCGGGCCAGGGCCGGGACGTCCAGTGGCTGGGCGTAGGCGCGGTCCATCGCGTCCCGGGCCCGGAGCATGCGGCGGTTGGTCTCTTCCGTGGCACGGTTCACGGTGTCCCCCTGGATCATCGGCGTAATCCCGACCAGTGTCCCGGCCAGGGAACCGGTCGGCGCCCCGCCTCCGCAGGGCGCCTCACCGCCGCAGGTGGCCCCCCGCTGCGCGGTTGTGGCTGAGCCCAGCCAAATCCAGCCCCTGGGGGTACCTCCCAGCGGTAGCTGGGGGAGTTTGAGGACGCGCCCGCAGGGCGCTCTGCCGCCGCAGGCGGCACCACCGGGCGGTAGCCCACGATGTCATTCGGTCACGACAACCGGCTCCACAGCGGCCAGCTCCCCCGCATCGGTCCCCCCGCCCGGGTTCTTCTTCGACGCGTCACCGGCGATCTTGCTGACGTCCTTGACCAGCTTGTCCAGTGCCTGCTTGAGATCGTCGAGGGGTGACGGGTCCTTGCCCGGCCGCGTGGGGGCCACGGCCGTGTGGCCGGGCTCCGGCGCCGAGGCCGGGGCGGGCGTGGCCAACGCCGGCGCGGCAAGGGCGAGCGAGCCGCAGACGGCGGCCAGGGCGGTGGATGCGAGCTTGATGCGCATGCTGGGCGCTCCTCATCGGTTCGTTGTGCGTGACTGTCTGATGGGTGACTGTCTGATCAACGTGCGGTGGCCGTCGGCGCCCCGCAACCTGGAATCGGCGAATCGGCCCCGGACGACGTTGCCGGTGGGCCGGGCCCACCCCACCGGTGCGCCCCTGACCTGGGGCGTCGCCCCGGAAGCCGGCAGCCCGGCACGCATGGCCGCGAAAACCACCGTCCGGAGGACGGAAGGGCAGGCGACGGGCTCCCCTTTTGGGTTGGTTTGTATGCCGGTGGAAATTTTCATGGCATGCATCGGGAACGCGGAGGCCCGTTTGGGACATCCACAAGGGCACATCCCCAAGGGCACAGCAGGTTGTCATGTGGCCCCGTGGGGCAGCCGAACCATGCATGCGGAGCGACGCGATGACACATTCACCCTCTGGCCCCTACCCGAGGCAGGAGCGGCGCCGGCCGTCCCGTGCCAAGCGGTGGATCATCGTCGTGGCGTCCGTGGTCACGCTCGGGCTGATCGCCTGGCCCGTCATGACCTACTACGAGATACCCCCCTTCACCGACAAGGGCGACCCCGTCAGCTACGGCGACGTGCAGCCGCAGACCCCGGGCGACACCGGCAGTCCGGAGGTCGTCGACTCCAAGGTCCTGATGCCGACCGGCCCGCAGGCGAACTTCAAGAACGCCCGGACCCTCGACGACGGCACGCACGTCAGCCTCGTCACCCTGGACGGCAAGAAGTCCGGCTTCAAGGGCAAGGTCTGGGTCTGGGCGCCCAAGGAGTACACGGACGACCCGAAGTACGCGAAGAGCGGTTTCCCCGTGATGATCGCCCTGCCCGGCGGCCCCGGCTTCGGCACCAACTACTGGTGGGCGGGGTTCAAGTTCCAGGAGAACATGGCCAAGTGGTACAAGGAGGGCAAGAGCAAGCCCTTCCTCCTCGCCATGCCGGTCCTGAACCCCGGCCCCGATGACAAGGGCATCTACTGGGACGGCAGTGACATCCCGGGGCAGCCGAAGATGGGCACCTGGCTGACCGAGGACGTCCCGGACCTGATGAAGGCCAATTTCCGCACGATCAAGTCGCGTGACGGCTGGGCGTTCATGGGCTCGTCCACCGGCGGTTTCGCGGGTCTCAAGGCCGTGCTGAAGCACCCGGACAAGTTCAAGGCCGCGATCGCCAACGGCCCGGACTTCGTCCCCGACTCCCCGCTCTGGCGCGGGCACGAGAAGGAGCAGCGGGAGAACACCCCGGCGGTGCTGGCCAAGCGGCTGAACGACACCAAGGGCCCGGACGTCTATCTCGCCTTCCAGGTCGGTACGCGGGAGGGCGCGGCGACCATGAAGGGGGTGAAGGACTTCATGGCCCAGTCCGGCAAGGGCAAGGTCCACACCTATCTGCGTCCGATCCAGGGCGGCAGGCACGACGGCGCCTCGTACGCGCCGAACCTGGGCCTCGGGCCCATCCAGTGGATCAGCGAGCAGATCTCGGGGCCGATCCCCGCTTCCTGACGTCAGGCGTCAAGCGTCCCCGGGAGGGCGCCAGGCGTCTCCGGGAGGGCGCCAGGCGTCTCCGGGAGGGCGCCAGGCGTCTCCGGGAGGGCGCCAGGCGTCTCCGGGAGGGCTCCAGGCGTCGGGAGGGCGTCAGGCGTCTCCGGGGGACGCCCGACGCCCTCGGGGCCCGGTTCGCCGTCGTGCCCGGCCTGTTTGGCCAGCTCGGCGTTGAACTGGGCCCCGAGCAGCAGTACCAGGTTGGCGATCCACAGCCAGACCAGGAACACCACCATCCCCGCCAGCGAGCCGTACAGGCGGGGGTAGGTCCCGGCGTGCGAGACGTAGAGGGCGAAGCCGGCCGAGGAGGCCAGCCAGAGCAGGACGGCCAGCGCCCCGCCGGGGGCCATGCGCCGCACGGGCCGGGCCTGGGCGGGGCCGGAGCGGTAGAGCACCAGCACCAGGGTCACGCCGATGATCACGAGGACGGGCCACCGCAGGGCGTCCCAGACGGTGACCGGCCCGGCGCCGAGGTGCAGTATCCGGCCGATCCGGCGGGCGAGCCCGCCGGAGAGGACGAGCGCCAGGGCGCTGATGACGAGCAGCACCACCAGCACCAGGGCCGTCAGGACGATGCGCGGCGCAGTGCGCAGCACCGGCCGGTCGCTGTCGGTGCGTTCCATGGCGTAGACGGCGCGGCGGAAGACGCTCAGGTAGCTGCTTCCCGACCACAGGGCGCCGATCGCGCCGAAGGTCGTCAGCAGCCAGGCCGCCGAGTCCTGCCCGGCCATTTCCAGCAGCGTGGAGCGCAGCAGCTCACGGCTCTGGGCGGGGACGAGGTCGGTGATGTCGTCGATCAGTCCGGTGGTGGAGGCCGGCTGGGAGAGGCTGAAGACCGACAGGACGACGAGCATCACCGGGAACAGGGCCAGCACGGTGTAGTACGTCAGCGCGGCGGCCCAGTCGGTGAGGTTGTCGTCCCACGCGGTGACGGGCGTGCGCCGCAAGGCCGTCGCGTACCTGGCGTACCAGGCCCGGCGGGTGCGGCCGGGCCGCTGCGAACGGTCGCTGTGACGTCCCATGGCCACCACCTTCGAAGTCGCTTTCCCCTTGAAGGTCGGCTACCCACGAGCGGCCACGAATTAAGCCCGTCCGCCGATTGAGGACGCGCCCGCAGGGCGCCCCGCCGCCGTAGGCGGCCACGACGGCCCGCAGCCGAAAAAGACGCCGGCCAGGCGAGAGGCGGCGAAGCCGGTCGGTAGCCGGAGATCCGCCGGATACGGCCTAGGCGGCGGCCGGCGCTCCCAGCAGGGCGGACGCGGTCTGGAAGGGCGTGAGCACGCGCACCGGTGCGGGCGGGGCGGCCACGTCGCAGGTGAAGCCGAGGCGGGTGAGCGCCCGGGTGACCTCTCCGGCGGTGAAGTCGCGGCGGTCCTGTCGGGTGATCACTTCGCCGACCTGCTTGACGGGGTAGGCGCGGCGGCCGATCCGGACGGAGTCACCCGTGACGGGTTCGGGCTTGATGCCCTTCATCGATGCCTGCACATCGCTTTTGAGGAGATCGAAGGGGAAACGGGCGATGACACAACGCATGGTGCCTCCGGGAGGAGAGAGGGTCTCGCGCGAGCGGATCAGTGCGCGAGGGTGAGGATGCCGAGCGCGCGGCCGTCCCCGTCGATCACGGGTGAGGCGTCGAGCGCCCGGTCCCGCAGTGCGCGTTCCGCGTGGGGCAGCGGCGCGTCCGAGGCGGTGAAGGGGCCCCGGTCGTAGCCGACGTCCCGCAGGCGGGTGCTTTCGGTGTACCAGGAGCCGCTGCGGTGGGCGGCGAGCTGGGCCCGGGTGACGAGACCGGCGCACCGGCCGTCCTCGTCCCAGACCAGGAGGTGCCCGACCCCGGCGCCGACGAGGACGGACAGAGCCAGGTCGACGACCATGTCGTCACCGACCTGCGGGCCGGGTGAGGACATGGCGTCACCCGCCGTCAAAACACTTCTGTCCGTCGGCATCGGTTCCACCGGCATCAGGGTCAAGGGGCACCTTCGGGTTCGAGGGAAGAACGGACGGCCGAGCGGGACCGCTGTTACGCGGCGTTGCTCACCGGAGGCGTCCGGTGGGCGCCGCCGGACCGTTCCCGCACGGAAGCGGAAGCGGCGCTGCGACGGGCCTGGGCGGGCCGGCTGCGCTGGCCCCGCGAGGAGGAGCCCCGGCGCTTGGAGCGCTCGGCCACCGGCGCGGAGATCGTCACCGGGATGCCGGACGGCGCCTGCGCACCGGTGATCCGGGACAGTTCCGCTTCACCGGACCGCACCTGCGCCGACTGCGGGGTGATGCCGGCGTCGGCCATGAGGCGGGTCATGTCGCGGCGTTGGTTGGGCAGGACGAGGGTGACGACGCTGCCGGATTCTCCGGCGCGGGCGGTGCGGCCGCCGCGGTGGAGGTAGTCCTTGTGGTCGCTGGGCGGGTCGACGTTGACGACGAGGTCGAGGTTGTCGACGTGGATACCGCGTGCGGCGATGTTGGTGGCGACCAGGGCGGTGACGTGCCCGGTTTTGAACTGGGCCAGGGTGCGGGTGCGCTGGGGCTGGGACTTGCCGCCGTGCAGGGCGGCGGCGCGGACACCGCTGTTGAGGAGGTGGGTGGTGAGCTGGTCCACGGCGTGCTTGGTGTCCAGGAAGAGGATCACGCGGCCGTCGCGGGCGGCGATCTCGGTGGTGGTGGCGTACTTGTCGGCCCCGTGGACGTGCAGGACGTGGTGTTCCATCGTGGTGACCGCACCTGCGGAGGGGTCGACGGAGTGGACGACGGGGTCGTGGAGGTAGCGGCGCACCAGGAG
>NZ_JBVJDW010000008.1:0-221119 GCF_055582085.1 Streptomyces sp. NPDC042259
TGGATGGTTCACGCGACAGGACTCCTTCGGGCTTCTCCCTTGGCCCCCCCCCCCCTCCTACCCCCCCCCCCCCCCCCCTCCCCCAACCCCCCCTCCCCCCCCCCCCCCCCCCACCCCCCCCCCCCCCGCCCCCGAGGGGGAGACGGGCGGGGGGTCAGATGTTGCAGACACCGCGCGCGTAGTCGACCGTGGCGGTCTCCTGCGAGTACTTCCACTGCGGGTCGAGCAGCTTGGTGTCGAGCTGCGCGGCCGCCTCCGGGCTCTCCACGAGGTAGCCGAAGTCCTGCAGCCACGAGGGGTACAGGTTCTTGGAGCCGATGTAGAACGCGGAGCTGTCGACGGAGACCAGCTTGTGGTGCTGCGCGTACGGGTGCCCGTCGGCCCACGTGCCGTTGGGGGAGCTGCGGAAGGTGGCGAGCTGGAGGTTGGAGCACATCGCCGTCTTGGCGGCCTCCCGGCCGCCGGTGATGTTCGCGAGGCGGTTGCGGAGGGTGTCGCTGATCTCGGACAGTGACTTGATCTGCGAGTAGCCGCCGCTGCCGACCGCGCCGCGGTTGGCCGGGTCGCTGACGACGATGCGGACCTTCACGCCCGCCGCCATCTTGGCGGCGAGGGCGTCATAGAGCCGGATGTCGTACCGGGGAAGCGGCGGGCAGGTGGCGTTGAGGTCCTGCTGGGAGATCTCGATGTGGCCCTTCGCGCTGGCGACCAGCGCCCGCAGCGCGCTCTCCTCGGGGTTGACCGTGTCGTAGTCGCGGTCGGCGTTGGTGTTGTCGTGCAGCCCCACCAGGCACTTGGTGTCGGGGGCGGTCGGCAGGTCGGGGCGGAAGACGGACTTCTGGTCGGCGTCCTTGATGCCGACGCCGAGCCCGCCGACAGCGATCACGGGAACGTTCCCGGTGGCCGGGGAGGTCTTGGGGTTGGTGTCCTTGTGCATCGTCGGCATACAGCCGGCGTTGCCCGAGGCGGCGAACCAGACGCTGGCGATGTTGCTCTTGTTCTGGCACGTCCAGGTCCAGAGCGTGTCCAGATAGCGGCCGGCGGAGCCGGCGGCGGGGCCGGTCAGGGCGAGGTCGACGTCCGACACCGGGTGGGTGGTGTCGAGGTAGTCGTCCTTCCAGCTGTTGATGCCGCCGGTGACGGCCGACCGGCCGTCGACCACGAGCAGCTTGGAGTGGTTCCAGGAGAACGCGGTCTTCGACGTGGTCATCGACGCGACGTTCAGCGTGATGTTCTCGGCGGCCTTGCCGAGCTTGGCCGTCAGCTCGTCGCGGTACTTCGAGGGGATCACGTTCATGTGGTAGACCGGCGCGGCCCCGACGAGGATGCGGACCTTCAGCTTGTTGCCCTTGCCGGCCGACTCCTTGAGCCCGGCGACGATCGCGTCCTGGAAGGCGCCGTTGGGAAAGGGGGCGAGGGTGGATATGTCGACGGTGCGCGTCGCTTCGCCGATGTTCTCGGTCATCTTCGCGAGCAGCCGCTTGGTGCCGGCGCGGTCGGCGCACTTGTCGTCGCCCCAGCAACCGGGGGTCTGGAGCAGCCAGTCGGAGGGGTCGGCGGCCGAGCCGTCCAGCTTGTTGCCGCTGGTGCGCTCCCACACATCGCCTTCGAGACCGGGCGATACCTGACGCAGCGTCCGCTCGACGGCGTCGAGGTGCGGGGTGGCCGGGTCGGCGGCGAAGGACGGGGTGGCGGGCAGTACGGCGAGGGCGAGCGCCGAGACCGTGACGGAGCCCGCGAGACGACGGACACGGCTGAGTCTGACCACTGTTGCTTCCTTAACGAAGTACGAACTAAAGAGTTGAACGACATAACACATTTGGACCATGTATGACCCATGCACATCCCATGACAAGGTGTACAGATGATCAACTCTTGGAAGTTACCAGGTGAACGCCTCGGCGACGGCCCGGCCCGACCCCGGACCGACTGGTTCCGGACAGGGCGGAACGCGCGGGGCACATGCCCTCTCTGACATAACGACAGATGAGAACGCGGCCCGCTGGCGGGTGGTCAGATGACCATCTGAGCCTGCGGCCAGCGGCCCACCCGGTAGGGCGCCCACCAGAGGTGGTCCCCGAACCGCACCGCGAGATCCTCCCGCAGAAAGTCCTCCACCGCGTCGGCCGGCAGGTCCTCGGCGCGGGCGCCGTCCGCCAGCGTCTCGATGGCCTCCTGGTAGTGGGGCTCGTCGATGGTGAAGCGCCGCAACTCGCGGTAACGCCGGTCCCGTACCTGGAGGAAGCCCGGCCCGCGCCGGTAGACGCACTTGCAGATGTAGTAGCCGCGGCGCCACTCGCCCAGCACGCCCCGGGGGTCCTCGACGCCGAGGACGGCGGTGGGCGGGTGCAGATGGCCCAGCCGGCGCCAGTCGTGCGGGTCCGGTCCCGGGCGCACGGTCCAGTCCACGGCCAGGGCGAGGCTCGTGAGGTCGCCGATGAGGCTCAGGCTCCGGACCGTCCGGGCGGCTCGCGCGTCGTCCATCGGGCCGGTCAGATCGACAGGTTCCGCCAGCACCACCCGCCGGACGCCGGCGTCGAAGAGCCGCCGCGCGTGCCCCGCGCCCGGCCCCCGGAGGTGCTCGGTGCCGATCCGCATGCCGGGCACGGCACAGGCGGCCCGGTCGTAGTCGCGCCACAGCGTCACCGTCAAGGCGTCCGGTGGTGTGGACGGGGCGGCTGTCGTCATGGGAATCCCCTTCGTGAGTGCCCGGCCGGGTGCGGCCCGGGCCGGCGCGCATGCCGATGATGTGAACGGCGGGCGGGCGCCGGGGCCGGCCGCACGGCCCCGGCCACGGGTCAGACTCCCGTGCCCTGCAGCGCCGGTGCCGCCTCCGCCGCGTCTTCGGCCTCGGCCTCGGCCCGCCGCATGTGGTCCAGCCGCAGCAGTTCCTCGTTCACCGCGGGCGGCGCCACGTGCACGTACTGGCCGCCGTCCACGAAGACCAGGCCGAGATCGCGCCAGCGCGACAACGTCGCCTCAAGGGCGGCGGCGTCCGTGCCCGGGTGTTCCCCGCCCAGCTTGCGGGCCGCCGCCACGAGCGTGTGGGGCTGATCGAGCAGCCGGAAGAGCGCCACGTCCACCGGGTCGGTCAGCTCCAGCGTCCGCCAGGCGAAGCCGCGGCGGCGGCTCACCAGCACGATCCGGTCACCGAGGTCGCAGTGCGTCAGCCGACTGGTGGCGAAGGCCCCCTTCCACGCCACCAGGGCGTCGTTGAGCCGGCGCACCACGTCCTCGCCGACGCCGCGCGGCGGCACGTCGAAGACGTAGGCCAGGTCGAACATCTCCGCTTCCGGCAGGTCGTAGGTGATGCGGTACGGCTCGGCGGGTCGCAGCTCGCTGAAGCCCATGCCGGGGTTGTCGAAGTACGGGCTGAACCGCTCGATGGCGATGCGCGCGGATTGGTCGACGGGCGGGTTGAGGTGTTCGAGGGCGGGCAGCTGGCCGGTGATGTCGTCGTAGTCCGCCGCTTCCTCGCCGGGGAATCCGTGCAGGTAGTTCCAGGCCACGGAGAGCCCGGCGGCCGCGCCGTCGCGCAGCATGCGGACGTTCTGGCAGCCGGTGACGCCCTTGTCCATGAGGCCCAGGACCTTGCTGCTGAGGCTCTCGATGCCCGGCTGGACGTAGATGAGCCCGGCGTCGGCGAGCGTCTGCAACTGGCCGCTGCGCATATTGGCCTTGATCTCGTAGTGCAGCCGCAGGTCGTAGCCGCTGTCGATGATGCGGGGCAGCAGCGACTTGACGTATCCCATGTCGAGGATGTTGTCGACGACGTACATGTCGAGCACCCGGTGCCGGGCCGCGAGCCCGACGATCTCCTCGAAGAACACTGTGGGGCTCTTGCTGCGGAACTGCATGAACGACCCGTTGAGCCCGCAGAAGGTGCAGTGGTGCTTCTCCCCCCACCAGCAGCCCCGCGCGCCCTCCACGACCAGTTTGGGCTCGACCCACGCGTGGGCGGCGGAGGCGGCCAGCCGCTCGAAGTAGCCGGTGTAGTCCGGGGGCAGGATCGCGGCGGGCGGCAGGGGCCGGGTGCTCATCGCGTTGGCGTGTGAGCCGCCGTCGGCGCCGCGCCGGCACAGTCCGGGGACGGTGCCGGGGTCCGAGCCGTCGCGCAGCGCGGCCACCAGCGCGGGGAAGGACTCCTCGCCCTCGCCGCGCACGACGTAGTCGACGAAGGGGAAGTTGCGGTGGACGGCCTCGCCCTGCTTGCCGTCGCAGTTGGCGCCGCCCATGACGGTGACGATGGCCGGGTCGAGCCGCTTGACGTACTTCGCGGCGGCCAGCGCGGCGGTGTTCTGCTGGAACGTCGAGGTGAAGCCGACGACGTCGGGTTCCGCCGCCACGATGCGCTCGGCGACGGTCCGTATGAACGCGGTGGCGCTCGCGTGGAGTTCCACGGTGGTCGCCAGGCGCGGGGCACCGAGTTTTCCGCCCATCGCGGCCGTGAATTCCGGCACCCGCCAGTGGTCGTCGTCGTAGAGCGCGGAGGAGAACACCCAGTCGCCACAGCCGAGGAAATAGGAGGCCAGTGAATAGTATTCGTAGTCGGCGAGCGAGAAGCCATCGCGTCGTTCGGTGATCCAGTCGACGTAGTCGATATTCGCGTGCAGCACGTCGGCGTGCGCCCCCGGCACCCCTTCGTCGATGCTGCGTTTCAGGATTCCCAGCGCCAGCGAGGGCAGATCGACGGGGGCCCAGGGCATGTTGACCAGGGTTACGCGCACAATTGGCCTCTCTTATCGGATCTCGTCCAAAGTTCCGGCCTGCCGCACCCCCTTCCCCGGTCTTCCCCGGTTCGGCGGCGCTCGCGGATTCCCAAGCCGTCAGCGCGAAGGGCCGGGCCGCCGCGGCGGCCCGGCCCCCGGGTGCGGCTACTCCTCGGGCTCCTCGGCGGAACGGAAGGGCACGGTGATGCTGATGCCCACGCTGGGCTTACGGCTTTCCTCGTCGCCCTCGAGCGGGTCGTTGTTGATGACGTCCTTCTGCATGGCGTTCACCTCCTCGGTGTGGTGGCAGGTGCCGATGGGGCCGGCCGGACACCGGTCGGTGTCCGGACGTCTGGGGGCGGACCGGCCGGGCGCGTCAGCCTCCGCAGGAGGAAGCGCACCGACCGTTCCGTGACGGCGGCGTGCTCGGCGCCGTCGTAGCCGTCGTGGCCGGAGTCCAGCCAGCCGACGTCGTGCGGGACCCCGGCCGCCCGGAGCGCCGCCAGGAACACCTCGACCTGCTGGGGCGGGCACTTGGTGTCGTGCCGGGCGGCCACCAGCAGGAGCGGGGCGCGGATGGCCGTGGCGTACGTGAGCGGCGAGGAGTGCGCGTAGCGCTCGGGCACCTGCTCGGGCGTGCCCCCGAACAGGGCCCGGTCCAGCGCCTGGAGGGCCGGGGTGGAGTGGTGGTGGGCGGTGGCGCAGTCCGCGAGCGGCTTCACCGCCACCGCGGCCGCCCACAGGCCGGGGTGGGTGCCCGCGGCCAGCAGGGTCAGATAGCCGCCCCAGGAGGTGCCGCACAGCCCGACCGCATCCGGCCGGGCGACGCCGCGGCGTACGAGGTCGGCCCGGACCCGCACCAGGTCGGCGACCTGGGTGTGCCCGACGCCCTCGCCCCAGGCGTCGCGCCAGCGGGCGCCGTACCCGGTGGAGCCGCGGTAGTTGACCCGCGCCACGGCCAGCCCCGAGCCGACCAGGGACTGCACCATGGGGTCGTAGACGTCGCGGTCGTGGTCGGCGGGTCCGCCGTGGACGAGCAGGACCAGCGGCTGGGCACCGCGGCTGCCGGTGGGGCGGGAGAGGAAGGTGTGTACCGGGCCGTCGGGGCCGCCGTCGGTCCACAGTTCCTCGCCGGTGCCGAAGCTGGGCAGCCGGGCGGCGTCGCCGCCGGGCAGCGGCGCCCCGGACAGGGTCATGGGCCGGGCGGGGGTCACCGCGTCCGTGAAGACGAAGTGGAGGTCGCCGTCGGGGGCGGGCGCGGCGTCGAGGAGGCTGCCGGGCGGGGTGGCCGACGGGGTGACGGTCCGCCGGCCGAGGTCGGCGACGCCGACGAGCGTGCGGCCGTGCCGTTCCTGCCGGATGAGGACCCGTTCGCCGTCGGGGAACCAGCGGGCGGTGAACTCGGTGTCGCGCGCCGACCAGGGGTGCGGGCGCATCCCCTCCGCCGCCGTCCAGGTGGCGAGGCGGTAGTGGTCGTCGTACTGCTGGATCAGCAGGAGGCGCGGCTCCGCGCGGCCCGGGGCGAACCCCCGTGCCCACAACGGGTGCTCCTCTCCCGTCAGGGTGGCCACCGCCGAGCCGTCGGCCAGGGCGACGGTGACCGCCCCGGGCGCGCGGGCCGACCGGGTCAGCGCGAGCAGACCGGCGCCGGGGGCGATGTCGCACAGCCGGACGTCTCCGTCGTGGGCGGGCAGGGCGCGCGGGCGGGTACCGCGCCGGCCGAGGTGGACGGTCGTGCCGCCGGGTCGTCGCAGGCCCACGGCGACCGTGCCGTCCCCGGCGAAGGCCAGTCCGGCGAAGTGCCCGGGGGGCACGCCCTCGAACGCGGGGGTGCGGGGGCCGCCGTCGAAGTCCTGTGTGTACCAGACGCCGGTCCCGTCCCGTTCCTCCGCGAACCACCAGACGACGCAGTCGGCGTCCACGGCGCAGAGCAGGGTGCCGTGGGGGCTCTTCGTCACCTGACGGGTGTCTCCGGTGCTCCGGTCCCAGGCGAACACCTCGCAGCGGCCGCCGGCGTCACCGGTGTACACCATGCGGTCGGGCCGGGTGGGGCACACCTCCGGCAGCACCGGCCGGTAGACGCCCCACGCGCGCGTGGCGGTCATCCGATCACGTCCCCGGGCCGTCGCGCCGGGCCGTCGGCCCGGTGGACCAGGCCGCGCCGCGCGGTGCAGTAGCCGGCCAGCCCCACGAGGGCGCCGGCGCTGCCGTAGGCGACCGCCCGGCCGCTCGTCCCGGCCACGAGAGCGCCCGCGGCTGCCGGGGCGAGCGCGGCGACGGTCTCGCCCGCCGTGCCCAGGACGGTGCCCACCCGACCCTGGAGCCGGTCGGGGGTCAGCAGCACCACGCGTGCGTGGAGCACGATGCCCACGGCGGGGGCGGCGAGGCTCACGGTGCCCAGGAGCAGCCCGTATGCCCAGGTGTGGGTCACGAATCCGAGGCCGGCGGCGGCCGGGACCATGAGCCAGGAAGCGGTCACGACGACGGGGGCCGGTCCCAGCCGCCGGATCACCCAGGGGGCGCACAGCGCGCCGGCCAGCCCGCACAGACCGCTGACGGTGAGGATGAGCCCGATGGCCGCGGCCCCGGCGCCACGGGCGTGGGAGGCGAGGACGGCGTGGAAGTACAGCACGCCGAGCACGGCGTTGAGCCCAGCGGTCCACAGGGTCACGAACCGCAGGAGCGGCTGGTCGCGGACGAACCGCAGCCCCTCGGCCAGCTGGCGGCCGAAGCGGTCGTCGCTGTCGGGGCGGTCGGGGGTGAGGTCGGCCCGGATCGCGCGGGTGAGGAGGGCGACGCAGAGGAAGGAGAGCGCGTCGGCGAGGACGGGCACCCAGCGGGCGAGCTGGAACAGGGCACCGCCCAGCGACGGGCCGATGATCTGCACGGCCTGGTCACGGGCTTGCAGACGGCTGATGGCGGTCGGGTACCGCTCGGGGGGCACCAGGGCCCGGACCGTGCCCTGCGCCGCCGCCGCGTAGAGGGAGCAGGCGACGCGTTCGACGAGTGCGGCGAGGAGCACATGGGCGGGGGTGACCCTCCCCCAGGCCACCGCGGCGAAGACCGAGCCCATGGCCCCGGCGGCCACCAGGGCGGACCGGACCATCAGGGTGCGGCGGCAGCCGCGGTCCGCCAGTACCCCGGCGAACGGCGAGGCGACGAGCCCGCCGACGAGGGACACGGAGGCCACGAGGCCGACGAGGCCCGGTGAACTGCCCGACGCCAGAAGAATCAACGGGAGGAAGAGCGCCGACGCGTAGGTGCCGAGTCCGTCGACGGCGCCGGCCGTCCAGAAATACAGGAAATCCCTGGGGGGCGCACCGGCCCGAGTGCCGCTCCGGGTGCCGCTCCGGGTACCGGCCGCGGGTAATTCGCTCTCCTTGCCGCTCATCTCTCCACAGCCTCGGATATCCCGGACCGGGAATGTTCGGCCGGGTCATTTCCGGACGGTTTATTTCCGGCCCGGGGAAAGTCGGCCGGGGAAATCCGGTACATACCTTGCGGGATGAGGCACACGGACATGGCCGACCTTCTTCCTTCGCGGCGCGCGGGGTGCGGAAGGGAGGACGTGCGGGCTTTTTCGGTGAGCGGTTGGGAGCGTAACCGAGGGTTTCACGGTGCGCAACGCTTCCACCAATGATTCAGCGGGGCGGGGCCGTTCGGCGGCAATGTCCGGCGGTGGAATAGAAGGGGCCGGTTCCATATCCAGTTCTAATGGCCCACCAGCACGTCGCGGGAGACGTGCACGGTGGTGGAGGCCGTCGCACGGGCGCCGTCCGATGCCACGAGGGCGGCGGTGGCGGCGATGTCGGCCGGTGTCGCTTCCCCGGCGCCGGTCTTGAGCGTGACGACGCGCACGCCGTACCGGCCCAGTTGGGAAGCCCATTGCCGGCGCAGCCCCTCCAGGGCGTCCAGGGCGACACCGAACCCGCCGGGCCCGGCGGGGACCTTGGGGCACGGGCCGCCCAACGCCAGGATCGTCCCGGACCCGCGCGCCGCCATGTGCCGTGCGGCCGCGCCGGTGGTCAGGAAGTGGCTCCAGGTCGCGGCCGTGGGGGGCGGACCCGCGCACTCCTGCGCGAAGAGGCCCATCGGCAGCTTCGAGGGCTTCCGGGCGGCGCCGTAGCCGATGAGGCTGAACGAGACGTCGACGCGCCCGGCCAGCGCGGCCACCCCGTCGACGAAAGCGTTGACGTCCCGCTCGTCACGGGCGTCGAGGCGGGTCGTCACGGCGGTGCCGCCCGCGGCGCGGATCTCCTCGGCGACGTCGTCGAGCGTGGCCCGCGTACGGCCGGCGAGAAAGACGTCGGCTCCTTCACGGGCGAAGGCGCGGGCCACGGCGCGGCCGACCCGACCGCCCGCCCCGTAGATCACGGCGACCTTGTTCTCCAGCAGCATGTCCATCCGTCCTTCCGCGTCGCGAAGCGCTCCGACGGGTGCCGTCGGAGATGCGGGCAGGGTGAAGAGAAGACTTTCAGCGGTCGCCCCATGCTCCCAGTCCGGCGCCGCCACCCCGCTCCGGGACTC
The DNA here is from genome assembly GCF_055582085.1 of Streptomyces sp. NPDC042259. Lineage (NCBI taxonomy): Bacteria > Bacillati > Actinomycetota > Actinomycetes > Kitasatosporales > Streptomycetaceae > Streptomyces > Streptomyces sp. NPDC042259. The sequence goes on from NZ_JBVJDW010000008.1 coordinate 9,237, forward strand.
GTATGAAGAGTGGGGGCCGTCGGCTTCGGGACGGGCCTTTGCCTTCCCACCTCCGGTGACTACGTCGGGTGGAGGCCTGGCCCCGATCGTTTCCGGCCAGGGGCACCGCCGGTTTTCGCCGCGGCCTTCCGGCGCGGGGCCCCGGGAACACCTTCCAGGCACCCGTCCCGTACGACTTCGGGATGACGCCGGCCTCGACGACCGGTCCGCAGATGTACGGAAGGCCGCCTCATGGGTGGATTCCAGGGGCCGGGGCCAGGGCCTAGTTTCTTGATCATCGGCGGTGCGACCCCATGCCCGCCGAGCGGTCGTGAAGTGAGGCATGCATGTACGGCAAGGCATTCGCCCCGGAGTACCGGGGTGCCCTCGGCGCGCTGTCGGTGAACTCCTCCCTCGAGGACGTTCTCGCGCAGGCGCTCGAACAGCGGCGGCGGGCCGAACTCTCCGGCAGCGACCTGGAGTCGGCGCACGCGGGCCTCGCCGTCGCCGAGGCGAGCCGGCGTCTGGGCCGGGTGGAGGAGGCCGAACAGGCCTGGAAGGCGAGTTACCGGGCCGCGCGGCGGGCGGCGGACAAGGGGGCGATGGCATGGGCGGTGTGGAGTGGCGGCACGCTGGCCCGGCAGCGGGGTGACCTCGCCCTGGCCCGGCGTCGGCTGGCCATGGCGGCCGAACTCGCCGAGTGCGGAGGGGACGTCGTCGCCCGTGGCTACTCGCTCGCCGGGCTGGCCGAGACCGGGCGGATCCAGGGGGACTACGAGGCGGTCGGCGAGCTGCACGAGAAGCTGCTCGCCGAGGCCAGACGGCGCGGCGAGGCCCGGCACACGGTGTGGGCGCTGGAGGGCATCGCCCAGATGCACCGCAACACCGGTGCGTACGACACCGCGCTCGCCCTCTTCGAGGAGGCGGCGGAGATAGCCGGGAAGGCGGACGACGCCCGCGGCCGGGCCTGGGCCCTGCGCGGCATAGCGGACGTGCTGTCCGTGCGGGGTGACACCGACCGGGCGCTGGCCCTGCTCTCCGAGGCCGAAGTCACCTGCCGTCGGATGCGGTTGGCCAGCGCGTTGGCGTACAACCACAAGATGCGCGGCAACGTCTACTACCGCGCGGCCCGTTACGAGGAGGCCCGCGCGTGCTACAGCGGGGCCCTGGAGGAGTTCCGGGCCATGGGCGAGCCCCGGGGCGAGGCACTCTCCCGGCTCGGTCTGGTCAAGTCCCTCGCCCACCTCGGCCGGGACCTCACGGAGACCGCCGCCGAGCTGGACGAACTGCACGTCACCCTCGGCCGGATCGGGCTGCTGCACGCCCGGGACATGGTCGACAAGGCGCGGACCGACCTGGGAATCGTGACCGCCGCGGCGGTGCCGGCCGGCTGACCGACGCCGCCCGCCCGTCACCCTCCCCGAACGAAGAGAGAAAAACCCATGACGTCTCGCACCGGGCTCCGGACACCCCCGCCGCCCGCCCTGGCCCGCTGCCGTGAACTGGTGGAACCGGCACTGAGAGCGGCCGTCGGAAGTCTGCATCCCTGGCCGCGGCGGATGGCTTCGTTCTCCCTCGGCTGGTGTGACGCCGACGGCCTGCCGCAGACGGGCGCCGGGCACGGCGGCGGCAAGGGCGTCCGTCAGGCCCTGGCGGTCCTCGGTGCCGAGGCCGTGGGCGCGCCCGGCCACACCGCCGTCGCCGGTGCGGTCGCCGTGGAACTGGTGCACACCTTCTCGCTGGTGCACGACGACATCATGGACGGGGACGAGCGGCGCCGGCACCGGGAGAGCGCGTGGAAGGCGTTCGGCACGGGCCCGGCGGTCCTGGCGGGCGACGCCCTGTTCGCCCTCGCGGTGGAGACCCTCGCCCGGACCGGGGGCGAGAGCGGGGCCGAGGCCGTCCGCCGGCTGTCCGGTGCGCTGCGGGAGCTGGTACACGGCCAGGCCGACGACCTGCTCTTCGAGAGCCGCCCGTGGACGGGCCCGCAAGCGGTGGACATACCCGCCTACCGGGCCATGGCCCTGCGCAAGACGGGTTCGCTGCTCGGCTGCGCCCTGGCGGTGGGCCCCGTCCTGGCCGACGCCTCACCGCTGCTGTCGGAGGCGCTCGCGGAGGCGGGCCGCCAACTGGGCGCCGCCTTCCAGGCCGTCGACGACCTGCTGGGGATCTGGGGCGACCCGGATTCCACCGGCAAGCCCGTCCACAGCGACCTGCGCCGCGCGAAGAAGACCCTGCCCGTCCTCGCGGCCCTCGCCTCGGACACGGCGGCGGGCCGCCGGCTGGCCCTGCTGCTCGACTCCGACGCGCCCCTGGACGCCGCGGACGCGTACCGCGCGGCCGCGCTCGTCGAGGAGGCCGGGGGCCGGGCCTTCGCCTTGGCGGAGGCCCGGCGCCATGTGGCGGCCGCGCACGACCGCCTCGACGGCGTGCCGCTCGCCCCGAGTGCGGTGGACGAACTGCGCGCCCTCGCCGAATTCCTCGTCGACCGGCGGCTGTGAGGCCCGGGGCCGTCACCTCGCCGTCACGTCACGGAGGCGCTCTCCATCACCGCGTCGACTTCCCGCCGCCCGTCGGGCCCGGCCGACTGGGCGATGCCGAGGAGGAAGGCCGCTCGGTTGTCGTCCACCGAGACGAGGGTCATGCGGAGGTGGACGGCGCGTCCCTCGCGGTCGGTCACCTTCAGCGCCACGGTGTGCGCGAAGTGGTCGCTCACCGTCGTCGTCAGGGATTCCTCGACCGTCGACCTCCCGTCCGGACAGAAGAACTCCGCGTTCGACCGCGCCGCGCGTTCCGTCCGGCGCCGCATGTCGGAGCGCGGGACGGCATCGGACCGGCCGGCGAGAACGGTGCGTCCCTCACCGTCGCTCTCGCGGGTCCGGTCACCGGAGTCGGCGGGCTTCCACGACACCGACGAGGTGAAGGCGTCGATCAGACGCCCCTTGTTCCGCTGCCAGCCCTGGGGGATCGCGTAGGAGAGACCCGCCGCGTCATCGGTCACCCGCGGCCGCCCGGCCAGCGGCGACGCGTCCTCGCTCCCCAGCGACCAGGCCACGACGCCCCCCGCCACCAGCGCGAGCACCAGCGCCCCGACACCCCCGGCCACCACCGCCCGCCGGCTCCGCCCCCGCGCCGCGGTGTCCCCCGGCGGGCAGGCGGGACGGGGCGGGTACGGCGGCGGGCTGACGGGAGAAGTCGTGATCATGCCCCCAGCATGCGGGGCCCGCCCGGCCGCGGCGTGAGTGTTCCTACTCAGCTCGCTACTCAGTTCCCGTGGCCGGGACGCACGGGCCCGAACAGACGGGGTGGCCTTTCCCCGTCGTTCCTCGTCGGGTCGCCGTGCGGCATGCGCAAGGTCACCGCGTCTCCCTCCGCAGGGGCGGCTGCGTGGGTGACTTCGGTGCCGGGCCGAAGAGGACGGCCTTGGCGATGGATGGTGTGAAGAGGCTGGTGACCGGCTGGTTCAGGGAGAGCACACCGCGGAACGCGGCGCCGATGTGCGGGTTGCCGCAGGCGCGGTCCTGGACGCGGTTCAGGTACCAGTCGGCGGGGCGGTCGACCGCGCGGGGACGCAGGGCGTTGCCCGTGGCGCCCGGCATGTTCTTGTCCGCACCGGCGGAGATGTCCCACGCCTGCCGTACCGCGGCGAACAGGGCCTTCTGCACGAAGCCGGTCGTGGGCGTGTGACGGGGGTCGTCGAGGGCGTCCCGCAGGGCCAGCGCGCTGAAGGCCGAGACCGACATGCCTTGCCCGTAGACGGGGTTGAACGAGCACAGGGCCTCCCCCGTCGCCAGGAAGCCCGCCGGGCGGCGGCCCGGGCGGTCGTAGCGGCGGCGGAGGTTGGCGGTCTTGCGGAAGCCGTGGATGGCGGTGAGCGGTTCGGCCTTCAGCAGCCAGTCGTGGAGGACAGGGTGCGGAAGCCCGGCGGCGAAGTCGAGGAACCCCGCCTCGTCGGTGGGCGGTTCGCCGCCGCGCGGCCCGGAGAGGGTGACGGACCAGCGGTCGCCCTCCAGGGGGAGCAGGATGCCGCCGCGCGGCTGGGTGGGGTTCGGGACGACGTAGACGCCCCGGAAGTCCGCGTCGGCGTCGTGGCGCGCGCGGTAGAACCGCGTGGCGTAGGCGAGTCCGGTATCGAGCAGTTCCTCGTGCGGCGGTTCGGCGCCGATCGCGGTCAGCCACGCGGGGGCGTGGGAGGAGCGGCCCGTGGCGTCCAGGACGAGGTCCGCCTCCAGGGTGTGCGTGTCCTGGCGCGGGGACGCGGATCCGCGCTCGCGCAGCCGGACCCCCCGTACCCGGGTGGCGTCGCCGAGCAGCCCCGTCACCTCCGTCCGCTGGAGCGTCCTGACGCGGGGGTGGTCCAGGACGCGGCGGCGTACGACCCAGTCGGTCAACGGGCGGGAGCCGGTGAGGATGTGCGTGGTGGCGGGGGTGCGGCGGAACCACCGGCCTCCCTGCCACTGCACGACGTCACTGGGCATGCCGACGCGCGGCGATCCCTCGTCGCGCAGCGTGTCCAGGATTCCGGGCAGCAGCTCCTCCAGCGCCCGCTGGCCGCTCTCCAGCAGCACATGGGTGTGCCGGTCCTGCGGCAGGCCCGGGCGGTGTCCGGGGCCGTCGGGGAACCGGTCGCGGTCGATGACGGTCACGGTGTCGGCGTGCGAGGCGAGGACGTGCGCCGCGAGCAGCCCGGCCGTGCTCCCCCCGATGACGACGGCGTGCCGTGCCGAGGGGGAGGTGCGCTGTGAGGCGCCACTCGTTAAGGGCGTGTTCTGTGTTCCCACTGTGCTCCTCATATCCGCTTTTCCCAGCCGGCCGCCCCGGGACGGCAGGGCCGGCCCGGGCAGCAGCATAGGGTGGTCCACCATGCGCGCATTCCCGCCGGGCCAGGAGATCCCCCGCACCTGTCCGCCGCCCGGGGCGGGCGGGCCGTGGTGTCGTCCGGGAGCGGAAGGACGGGCGCGGTGAACGCCGCTGCCGCCGCCGGGCTGCTGCATCTCATCGCCGCCGAGCCGACCCTGCTCGCGGCCGCCTCCGCCGACGTGGACGAAGCCGGCCTCGAGCACCGGGCACGCCACGGCGACCACCCGTGCCTGGGCTGCGGGGCCCCGGCCCGCTGCGCCGTCATCGTCGACTCGGCGACCGCCGGGCCGCGTTGGCTGGACCTGTGCTCGGGGTGCTGGCATGCCGTCCGCCGGGCCAACGATCTGCCGGACGGGCGGTAGCGGCCGGGGGCGTTCTCACGGCAGCCGCTGCTGTGGCACCGGGTTCCGGTGTGCGGTGGGCAAAGGCACCGGGGGTGTCTTGAGGACGGTGGCCAGATCCGCCCGGCCGCGGATGCCGAGTTTGCGGTAGCCGTGTGTCAGATGCGTCTCCACGGTGCGCACGGCCACGTGCAGCAGTGCGGCGATCTCGCTGTTGCTGTGGCCGGCCACGGCCAGCAGCGCGACCCGGCGCTCGCTGGGGGTGAGCGCGACGGTGCCGGTGTGCCGGGGCCCCCGGGGTCGGGCTCCGCACTCGCGCAGGGCCTCCCGCGCCGCCAGTTGCCAGCGGACGGCTTCCGTACGTTCGGCACGCCGGGCGGCCTCGCGCAGCACCTCACGGGCCTGCAGCCGCTGGCCGGAATGCCGGAACGCCGTGCCGAGGGAGAGGAGGGCGGGGATCAGTTCCGGGAGGGGCTCGGCGGCGTCACGCAGGACCGTCACCGCCTGCTGGGCCAGTTCCAGGCCGTGCCGCCCGCCCAGGGCCGCGGCCAGGGCGCGCAGGGCGCGTCCCGTGGTGCGGGGCGTCGCCCATATTCGGGCCAGTCTCAGTTCCTCCGTGGCGAGCGGGACGGCGTGTTCCGGGGAGCCCAGGGCCAGATGGCAGTCGGCGGCGGCGGAGCGCCATGGGGTGACGATGGGGCTCACGATCTGCCGGGCGGTCTGGCGGCGCCCGCATTCCAGCAGATCGGCGAGGGCGTCGGCGGGGTCGCCGGACGCGAGGCGCAGCATGCCCCGGGCGTAGAGGAATTCGCTCCATTCCCAGGAGCCGTTCGGCCCGCGCGCGGTGACGGCGTCGGCGAGGCGGCCGGCGTCGGCGAGGCGGCCGGTCTCGGTCAGGGCGATGATCGCCTGGGCGTTGAGGTGGGCGTTGTCGGAGAGGATTCCGGGCTGCCATCCGGTGGCGGTCCCCCACAGGGACGCGTCGGCGAGCAGTTCGCGGTACCGGCCGCGCATCACCTGGCTTTCGGCGCGGACGCTGAGCAGGCTCTGCCGGCCGGGGTGCAGCTTCGGCAGCCGGTGGGCGGCCAGTCCGCGGGCCACCCACCGGTCGGCCTGGGGCAGTTCGTCCGCCCATTGCGCCAGCGTCGCGGTCGATGCCAGGAGATACGGTTCGAGCAGGGGGTCCAGCGGCACGTCCGTCAGGGCCCCGGCCCGTTCCATGACGTCGGCCGCCGACAGGTGTCCGGCCGTGGCGCCGTACTCGGTCAGCAGGGCCCGGGCGGTCGGGGCGAGCCCTTCGGGCGCCTGTGCCCCGGCGCGGCGGAGTTCGGCGACCACGCGCAGCCAGCTGTCCCCGTCGTGCGAGGCGACCAGGGCGGTCGCCGCCTGGACCGCGTGCGCCAGGTCCGTGGAGCCGGTGAACTCGTCGGACAGTTCGCCGAGGACGTCCAGGGCCGTATGGACCTCTCCCCGGGCGACCAGGGCCGCGCCGAGCGCGGCGGCGGCGCGGACCTTCCCGGCGACGTGTGGCTGCAGGCGCAGGGCTTCCGCGAGGTGGCGTACTCCGCAGGGGCGTTCGTCCTGCGCTTCCAGGCAGCCGAGTTCGGTGAGCGTCTCGCCCCGGCGGCGGATCGACAGCGGTTCTTCGAGTGCGCGTCGCAGGCAGGCGATCGCCTCGGTGGTCCGGGCGGCGCGGACCGCCCGGGCGGCGGCGGCCAGCAGCGCGTCGACGGCCCAGGGCTCTTGCACGGCGGGCACGGCCAGCAGGTAGCGGACCACTGCGTCGTCGCGGTCACCCCGGTCGTGCAGGAGTGCGGCGGTGCGGCGGTAGACGTCCGTCCGCCGGTGCCGGTCCACGGTGGCGCGCACGGCCTCGCGCAGGAGGGGGTGGCGGAAGACGGGGCGCCCGTCCGCCGGGGCCGGTCGCAGCAGCCCCTGCCGGGCGAGTTCGCCGGTCCAGTCGCCGATCCGGGACGGGTCGGCGCCGGTGATGGGGGGCAGGAGGGCGAGGACGTCCTCCTCGTCCTGGAGTTCGGCGAGGACACGCACGGCGGCCCGGGTCTCGGGGTCCGCGCGGGACAGCCAGCGGGTCACCGCCGCGTGGAGGGCTCCGTGGTGCGGGCTCGGGTGGCGGTCCGGGAGGCGGGGCGGCAGCGGTCCGCCGGCGGCCGCCGCGCGCAGGTCCGCGAGCAGGGCGTGCAACAGCATCGGGTTGCCGCCGCAGGCCTCGACGCAGTCGTCGGCCAGGGCCGGTGAGGCGCCTGGGCCCAGTGCGTCCCGCACCACGCCCGCGGCGGCCGCCGCGCCGAGGGGGCCCAGGGTGCATTGCTCGTCCGCCGGCCGGCCGCAACGGTCGGTGAAGGCGGGCCCCGGCGGGACGAGGTCGTACTGGCGTCGTTCCGTCACCGCCAGCAGGACCGGCAGCCGGTCCAGCCGCCGGGCCGCCTGGGCGAGCCAGCGCAGCGACGCCACGTCGGCCAGGTGGATGTCGTCCACGGCGAGGAGCACCGGTGCTTCTTCGGCGGACGCCCGCAGGGCGCTCCACAGCCGGGACGGCAGGTCCGCCCCGTACAACGAACCGTCCCAGCGCGCGTGGCCCGCCGCCCCCGGCACGGCCGGTCTTCCGTTCAGGGAGGGGTCGAACAACTGCAGGACCGCGCCGAAGGCGGCGTCGGTCTCCTGGTCGGAGCACCGGGCCCACAGCACCGTCGCGCCGTGCCGGGCCGCGTCCCGGGTGAGCGTCTCCAGTACGGCGGTGCGGCCGGACCCCGTCGCGCCGCGGATCACCAGCAGCCCGCCGACGCCCGTGCGGGCCCGCCCGAGCAGCGCGGCGGCCCGGGCCAGCGGTTCCGTACGCTCCCGCAGCCCGCCGGGGTGGTCGTGGGGGTGGCCCTGGAGCGATACGGCGGTCATGGGAGGACTCCTGGACGGTCATGGTGCGGCGTGCGGGCCGGGGATGACGACGGGTCACCCAGTATGTCGGGTTCTCGGAGGATTCACGGCGGGGCGGCCGGGGGCCGTGACCAGTCGGCTGCCACGGGGTGCACAGGCGGGCCGGGCTCTCTCGTGGTCGTCCGCGCGGGCGATCTCGTGGTCCTCCACGATGGTGCGCGCCCGGGCACGGCGGAAAGGATGAGCCGTATCGCGGGGCGCTTCCCCCCGGCTCGGCCGGGTGCCGTGAAAGCGGCCTGTCCCCATGGGTCCGCCGCCGTGGCACGCCCCGCCCCGGTGACGGCCCCGGCCGATGCGTACGCGTCGCTGACCGACCGTGCTCCGGCGCCCCGCGAACAGCTTCCCCGACCCCCAAGGAGCGTTGTGCGCACCATCAGCTCGACCGCCGGATGGACCGCGGCCGCCAGGGAACTGGAGAGCGTGCGGGCGGACCGCATCCTGGAGGACCCCCTGACGTTGTGCACCGAAGCGGAACGCCGGCAGTGGCAGGACGTCGTGGTGTCCGTGCTCGGTTACTCGCCACCGGTGGTCCCGGTGCGGGCCCGGCTGGGGGACGAGGCGGTCCGGATGGCCGCCGCGGACGGTTTCCGGCAGGTGGTCTCGCTGGCCGCTGGGCTGGAGTCGCGGGTCTTCCGGCTGGAACTGCCCACCGACCTCCTCTACATGGAAGTCGACCTGCCCGCTCTCCTGGAGGCCCGGCGCGACCGCGTGGAGCGGGCCGGGCTCCGGCTGCGGCCGCGCTGCCGCCGGGTCGAGGTCGCCGCCGACCTGAGCGGTGACTGGCGGCAGCGGCTCGAGGACTGCGGGTTCGATCCCCGGGCCCGGACGCTGTGGGTCGTCGAAGGGCTGCTTCCCTACCTGGATTCCGACGCCTGCCGCGCCCTGCTGCACACCATGCGGGAGTTGTCGGCCCCCGGCAGCCGGCTGTGGTGCGATCACATCCACCCCGACGTCTTCACCGCGGCGCACTACGCGCCGGTCCTCACCAGCTTGGACGAACTCGGGGTGCTGTGGGCCTCCGGCTGGACCGACCCCGAGGCCCGCCTGGAGGCGGCGGGCTGGGCGGCCCGCGCCTGGACGGTCAAGGACCTGGCGCGGCCCCGGCCCGGCAACCCGCCCGCGGCGTGGATGCCGCCGGTGCCCGCCAGAGCGGACACCTCCGACTCCGGATACCACTGGCTGATCTGGGCGCACACCGCCTGACGATGCCCTCGGTCCTCGTACGGGAGACAGCATGACCCTGCCTGCCAGCGGCACGACGACCCCCGGCACCACGGTCGCCGCCGAGCATCACGCGATGCTGCGCGCACTGACCGGCACGCCCAAGAGCCTCCCCACCACATGGCTCTACGACGCCCGGGGCAGCGCGCTCTACACCGCCATCACCCAGCAGCCCGAGTACTACCTCGACGAAGCCGAATGGGAGATCGTCGCCCGGCGCGGCGCCGGCATCGCGGCCCGTACCCGGGCCCGCACCCTGGTGGACCTCGGCGCGGGCTCCGGCCGCAAGACCCGGTTGCTGCTCGACGCCCTGCGCACGGAGGGCTGCCTGCGGCGGTACGTGCCCGTCGACGTCAGCGACGCCGCCCTGCGCGGCGCCGAACGGGCCCTGCGCGTCTCGCATCCACGGCTGGACGTCCGCCCCCGCCTCGCCGACTTCACCGCACCGCTGGGCCTGGATCCGGCGGACGGCCCCGTCCTGCTCACCCTCTTCGGCGCCACCTACGGCAACTTCCGGCCCGACGCGGGACGCCGCCTGCTGACCGCCTTGAGAGCCCAGTTACGACCGGGCGACGGGTTGCTTCTGGGCACCGACCTCGTCAAGGACGAGGCGACCCTGACCGCCGCCTACGACGACCGCGCCGGGGTGACCGCCGCGTTCGCGAAGAACGGCCTGACGGTCCTCAACCGCAGGCTCGGCGCGAACTTCCGCCTCGGTGACTTCGACCACGAGGCCAGGTGGAATCCGCGGCTGAGCCGCGTCGAGAACTCCCTGCGGGCCCGCCGCTCCCATACCGTCACGCTCGCCGCACTGGGCCGCACCGTGTCCTTCACCGCCGGAGAACGCCTGCGGGTGGGGATATCGGCCAAGTTCAGCCGGGAAGGGGTGCATGCCGAGCTGGCGGCGGCGGGCCTGCGGCTGGACGGCTGGTGGACCGACAGCGCGCACCGCTACGCCGTCTCCCTGGCCTCGGTCGCCGAGGCGTAGACCGTGTACGTCCTGTGGATCGTGCCGGGGCCACCCGGTTTCCCGGCCGGGACCACACGCACACGCCGGCCGCCGGGTGCCGCGCGGCACCCGGCGGCCCCGGAGGCAGGGAACCACCCTGACGTGTCCGGAGCACTCCGACGTATCCTCGCCACAGGGGCCGCGAACGGATGGGACAGGGGGTGGGACCACATGGAGTTCCGCCTGCTCGGAGCGGTCTCCGCGCTGACGGACGGCGGGGAGCAGATCCCGCTCGGTCCCGCCATGCGCCGCAGCCTGCTGGCCATGTTGCTGCTGCGCCCCAATACCGCCGTCGGTGTCGACCGGCTGACCGAGGCGCTGTGGGGCGAGGAACCGCCCCGCCACTCCCGGACCGTGCTGCAGGGGCATGTCTCCCGGCTGCGCGCCCTCCTCGCCGACCACGGGGCACCGGCGTACGGCGTCGAACTCGTCACCCAGGGCCGGGCCTATCTGCTGCGGCTGCCCGAGACGCTGGTGGACGCCCACCGGTTCGAGGAGTTGCTCCAGCTCGCCCGGGAGCAGCGCGATCCGGGCGACGCCGTCTCGATGCTCCGGGAGGCGCTCGCCCTGTGGCAGGGTCCCGCGCTCGCCGGGACCGTGAGCAGCACGCTGCTGGAGACCTCCGCGCACATGCTCCAGGAGCTGCGGCTGACCGCCGTGGAGGAGCTGGCGGGGGCCCACGGGCGGCTCGGCGAGCACGGCACGGCGGCGGCCGTCCTGCACACCGAGGCCATCGCGCACCCCTTGCGGGAATCGCTGGTCGCGGCGCTGATGCTGGCGCTGGGCAGGGCGGGCCGGCGGTCGGAGGGGCTGGAGTGGTTCCACCGCACCCGACGGATGCTCGCCGATCAGCTCGGCATCGATCCCGGTACGGCGCTCACCGACGCCTACACCGCCCTGTTGCGGGCCGACGCCCCACGGGCCGCCACGGCTCCGGCCGCCGCGCCGTCAACGGCGGCCTCCTCCGGGCCGGAGGAGGCGCGGGAGCCGCAGTCGGCGCGAGAGCCGCGGGAGACGTTCACGCCGTCCGCACCGCGGCACACCGCCGTCGTTCCGCAGCTGTTGCCGCGCAGCCCGCGGGGCTTCACGGGGCGTGCGGACGAGCTGGCCGCGCTCGACCGTGCCACGGCGTCCGCCTCCGGCGCCATCGCCGTGGTCACGGGCAGCGCCGGGGTCGGGAAGACCGCTCTCGCCGTGCACTGGGCCCACCACCGGCGCGCGGACTTCCCCGACGGCCGGCTCTTCGTCGACCTCCACGGTTACAGCTCCATCCCGGCCCGCGACACCACCGCCGTGCTCCGGGAGTTCCTGCTCGCGCTCGGTGTCCCGGCCGAGCGGATGCCCGGTTCGCCCGATGCCATGGGTGCCCGCTACCGCGAGCTGACGTCCGGACGCCGACTGCTGATCGTCCTGGACAACGCCCGCGGCTCGGATCAGGTCCGCGATCTGCTGCCCGGTGGGGAGGACTGCGTCACCCTCGTCACCAGCCGCGACCGGCTCGGCGGCCTGGTGGTCTCGGACGCCGCCCGCCCCGTGCCGCTCGCCGAACTGCCGCCCGCGCATTCCACCGCGCTGCTCTCCGCCGTCCTGGGGCCGGACCTCGTCGCCGCCGAACCCGAGGCCGCCCTCCAGCTCGCCGAGCTGTGCGACGGTCTGCCCCTCGCGCTGCGGGTGGCCGCCGCCCGCCTCGCCACCCGGCCGCACCACGGGCTGGCCGCCTTCGCCGGTGAACTCGCCGACGAACAGAGCCGGCTGGACCTGCTCGACGTGGAGGACACCGGAGTCGCCGCCGCTCTCGGCCTCACCGTCCACCACCTCCCCGAACCGGCGCGGGACGTCTTCCACCGGCTCGGGCCGCACACCGGTGCCACGCTCGACACCGGCACCGCCGCCGCACTGGCCGACTGCCCGCCCGCCCGGGCGACCCTGGCGCTGGACCAGCTGGCCGCCGCGCACCTGGTCGTCGAAGCGGGGCCGCGCTCCTACGTGCTGCACGATCTCGTCCGGCTCTACGCGCGTACACTCGCCCCCGGACACGACCCCGAGGCCCTGCTGCGGCTGCTCGACCACCGGCTGCACACGCTCCTCGCCGCGTGCGCCGCCGCGGAGCCCGGCAGCGAGCCGTGCTGCGTCCTTCCTCCGGGCATCGGGCATCCCGCCGCGGTCCGGACGTTCACCGGCCGCCAGGACGCCCTCACCTGGTTCTCCGCCGAACGGGACACCTTGCGCGGCTCGGTCGAGGCCGCCGCCGCGGCGGGGATGCACGACCGGGCGTGGCGCCTGGTCCTCCTCCAGTGGCCCTTGATCCTGTGGCAGGTCACCGACGGCTGGGTACCGCTGCTCGAACAGGGCCTGGCCTCCGCCGAACTCGACGACGACCCCGGCGCGCAGTCCCGGGCCCGGGCGCTGCTGGGCTGGGTGCTGTCCGAGGAGGGCAGGGACGAGGAGGCTCTGGTACAGCTGGAGCACGCTCCCGCGCTCGCCGCCCGTGCGGGGGACACGGCCGGCGAGGCCATCGCCCGGATGAACCTGGCCGTCGCGCTGATGCGGCGCGGTGAACAGGAGCGGCCCCGGGGGCTGCTGACCCGGGCCCTCGCCCTGGCCGAGGAGACCGGTCTCGTCGAGACCGTCACCCTCGCCCACCAGCACCTCGGCCACCATTTCCTCGCCGTCGGCGCCTATCTCGAGGCCGCCGACCACGCCGCACGCGGTCTGGCCCTCGCCGCACCGCCCCTCGCGGCCCCCCGGCGCGTGGTGCTGCGCACCCTGTACGGCAAGGCACTCGCCGCCATGGGCCGCACGGGCGAAGCCGTACGCCAGCTCGACGACGCCATCGAGGACGCCCGGGCCGGTCACTACGAGGAGGGCGAGACCGAAGCGCGCCTGGCGCTGTCGGCCCTGGTCAACCGTTAGCGGCTGAACCGGTGGCGGGCTCAGAACTCGTCGGCGCCGGCGCGCAGTTCGTGCGTCCAGTAGCCGGTGGCCCACTTCGCCGGGTCGACGGCGACGCCGCCACCCGGAGCCCGCACGGCGACCGTGCCGCCGCCGTGGAGCGTGACGGAGAACGCCGTCACCGGCTCGGTGTGCTCGGTACGCCCGCCTTCCGACACCCTCACCACGGCGTACGCGGGCGCGCCCGCGGCCAGGACCACGGGAGTGGCGGGCTTGCTCTTCGCCACCGGCGGCACGTTCTCCCGGTGGCTCTCGAGGAACTCGATCTCCGGGAAACCCTCCAGCGTGCAGCTGTGGCCCGACGTGTTCTTCGCCGTCAGCACCAGGTGCGTGTACGGCGGGCCGCCCTGGAACGCGGCACTGATCGCCACGTTCTTCGTGGTGCACACCGGGGTGCTCGCGCCCGTCCGTCCCGTGGAAGCCTGCTCCGCGCCCGCGCCCTTCGCGCCGGCGTTCTTCCCGGTGGCGGCGCTGCCCTTGGCAGCATCGGTGTGCTGCCCGGACTGCCCCGACGAGGGGGCCTGGGCTGCGTTGTCGGCCGCCGGGCCGGAGGACTTCACGCCGGAGCCGTCCCCTCCACAGGCGGTGAGGGCCAGGGCGAGCACGGCCGTGGTGACGGCGGCGAGGCCGGTGGTGCGGGTGCGGAACGTACGCATGGGATTCCTCCGTGGTGACGGTGCGGCCAACGTCCGGTGGTGCGGACATGGACGAGTCTCGGGGACTCCCCTGTCGTTCCACTGCCTTGGCACTAACCTCCCGCTAACGTCCGGCCCCCGGGGCGGGCGAGCCGTCCCCTTTGAGGGCACCGAACGCTCCGGCGCACGGGCCGCACGCGCCGGTTTTCCCGGAATCGGCAACAAGAGTTGCCGCTGTTGTCCGGTCGGCGCACGCTCCGGCATGAGCCCACGCGGTGACGTGGTCGCGGGCATCACCACCGGTGTCCCGGGCTCCCGAAGTCATCGGAGGAACGGGGTTCATGGTGAAGTCCATCAGGGCGGGTCAGGGCGAGGCGGCGGTCGGCGGTGCGGAGCGGACACCTTCGGTGCGGTGGGCGCTCACCGGCCTTTCGCTGTCCATGGTGCTGTCCTCGCTCGGCACCGGCATCGCCCCTGTCGCCCTTCCCACACTGGCGAAGACGTTCGACGCCTCGTTCCGGGAAGTGCAGTGGGTCGTCCTGGCCTACCTCCTCGCCGTCACTACCCTGATCGTCAGCGTCGGCCGGCTCGGGGACTCGGTCGGCCGGCGGCGGCTGTTGCTGGCCGGGATATCGCTGTTCACGGTGGCCTCGGTGCTGTGCGGTGTCGCGCCCTCGCTCGGGCTGCTGGTCGCCGCCCGGGCGGCGCAGGGCCTGGGAGCGGCCGTGATGATGGCCCTCACGATGGCGTTCGTCGGTGAGACGGTTCCCCCGGCGCGGACCGGCCGCGCCATGGGGCTGCTCGGAACGATGTCCGCGATCGGCACGGCCCTCGGTCCGTCGCTGGGCGGCGTGCTGATCTCCGGACTCGGCTGGCGGGCGGTCTTCCTCGTCAGCGCACCGCTGGGCGCCCTGACCCTCCTGCTCGCCCGTCGCCATCTGCCCGTGGACCGACGGGGCCCCGGGGCCGGCCGGGCCGGCTTCGACCTCGCGGGCACGCTGCTGCTCGCCGGGACGCTCGCGGCCTACGCGCTCGCGATGACCACGGGCAGCGGTGGTTTCGGCGGGCTCGACGTGGCACTGTTGTCGGCCGCCGCGTTGGGGGCCGGCCTCTTCGTGCGCGCCGAGGCGAGGGCGGCGTCCCCGTTGATCCGGTTGGCGGTGTTCCGCGATCCCGCGCTGAGCGGCGGCCTCGCCATGAGCGCACTCGTCTCGACGGTGATGATGGCGACGCTGGTGGTGGGGCCGTTCCACCTCTCGCGCGCGCTCGGGCTGGACCAGGCCGCCACCGGTCTCGCCCTGTCGGTCGGTCCGCTGGTCACCGCGCTGGCCGGGGTGCCGGCCGGACGCGTCGCGGACCGTTTGGGGGTCCGACGCACGACCGTCGCGGGGCTCGCCGGCATGGCGGCCGGCTGCCTGTTGCTGGCCTTGATGCCGACGGCGCTCGGTGTCGGCGGCTACCTCGCCCCCATCGCGGTCCTCACCATCGGCTACGCGGTGTTCCAGACGGCCAACAACACCGCCGTCATGCGGGACGTCCGTCCGGAGCGACGGGGCGTCACGTCCGGCATGCTCAACCTCTCGCGCAATCTCGGGCTGGTGACCGGCACCACTGTCATGGGCGCGGTGTTCGCGTGCGCGTCGGCGGCGGACGACATCACCACGGCGCGGCCCGGGGCCGTCGCCACCGGTACGCGGACCACGTTCGCGATCGCGGCGGTGCTGATCGTCGCCGCGCTCACGATCGCGGTCCGGGGCCGCGCCCTCGCACGTCGTCGAACGCGTAAGTGAAGGGCGTGCGGAAGTCCCAGGGGCGTAGGGGTGCCGGGGTGGGGCAGGTGACCGCTATGGCAGACCTTGAAGGACTCCTGCGAGAGGCCATGCGCCGGCGCCACCTGACCGCGCAATGCCTCGCCGACCGGACCGGTATCCGCACTCCCCGCATCCGGGCGTTCGCCCAGGACGGGGCCCGGGGGCCCGTGCGGCCCACCCGGGCGGAGCTGGCCGAACTCGCCGCCGCCCTGGCCCTCCCCCTCCCGGACGTGCTGGACGCCGCTCGGGTCCCGGCCGGGGCGACGCCCTGACGCGGTACTCTCCCGCACCCCGGTCACCCTCTGTGGGCTGCGGGGGTGACGGTGCGGCGGGGCACCGGCCGTGGGGATTAACCGCCCCGGGGAGCGGTTACCCGTACGGGCATGGCACCGATGTGGCAGCACAAACGCGGGAACGCCCAGCACCCGGACGGCCGGCACGACTCCGGGGACGACGGGACGGGTGCCGGGCCGGACGAGGGCGTGGGGCCCGGCCCGCAGGTGGAACGGAACGCCCCCGACGAACCGACCGCCCTGGGCAAGAAGTCCTGGGGGGCGGTGCTGCGGCGGACGGTGGCGGAGTTCAAGGACGACGAACTGGCGGACCGGGCGGCGGCGCTGACCTACTACGGGGTGCTGGCGCTCTTCCCCGCCCTGCTGGTACTGGTCTCCCTGCTGGGCGTGGCGGGCGAGTCGGCGACCAAGTCCATCCTGGACAACCTCAAGAAGCTCACGCCCGGACCGGCCCGCGACATAGTGACGGACGCGGTCGAGCAACTGCGGGGCGGCGCGGGCGTCGGTTCCCTGCTGGCCGTGGTCGGTCTGCTGGGCGCGCTGTGGTCCGCGTCGGGGTACGTCGCGGCGTTCATCCGCAGCTCCAACGCGGTCTACGACATGCCGGAAGGGCGCTCGGTGTGGAAGCTCACCCCGCTCCGGCTGATCCTGACGGTGGTGCTGGTGATCCTGGCCTGCGTCAGCGCGCTGATCGTGGTGTTCACCGGCGGCCTCGCCCGGCAGGCCGGCACCGCCCTGGGGGTCGGTGACACCGCGGTGACGGTGTGGTCGATCGCCAAGTGGCCGGTCCTGGTCCTGCTGGTCACCATCATGATCGCGATCTTGTACTGGGCGGCGCCGAACGCGAAGAGCCGCGGCTTCAAGTGGGTCACCCCGGGCAGCTTCCTGGCGCTGGCCATCTGGCTGATCGCCTCGGCGGGATTCGCGCTGTACGTGGCGAACTTCGCCTCTTACAACAAGACGTACGGCACCCTGGCCGGTGTGATCGTCTTCCTGGTGTGGTTGTGGATCACGAACCTGGCGATCCTGCTGGGCCTGGAGTTCGACGCGGAGATGTCCCGGGAACGCGCGATCGTCGGCGGCCACCCCCAGGACGAGGAGCCCTACGTCGAACCCCGTGACACCAGCAAGTGGACCGAGAAGGACCGGAGGGAAGCGGGCGGAGATTCCTCTCCTTGACCCCCGTGGCCCCAATGACTCCCGTGGCTCCCGTGGGCTCGCGTCCTATGGACTGAGGAGCTGTGTGCGCGCCAGTTCGCCGTAGAGGGCGTCGTGCGTGAGGAGTTCGCCGTGCGTGCCGACCGCCCGTACCCGCCCCGCCTCCATGACGACGATCCGGTCGGCCGTGGTGACGGTGGAGAGCCGGTGGGCGATCACCAGGACGGTGGTGGTGCGGGCGGCCTCGGTGATCGTGTCGCGCAGCGCCGCCTCGTTGGCCGCGTCGAGCTGGGAGGTGGCCTCGTCCATCAGCAGCAGCCGCGGGCGGCGCAGCAGGGCGCGGGCGATGGCCACCCGTTGCCGTTCGCCACCGGAGAGGCGGCAGCCGCGGTGGCCGACGTCGGTGTCCAGCCCGTGCGGCAGCCGGTCGGCCACGGTGTCCAGCCGGGCCAGGCGCAGCACACGGGCGAGTTCCTCGCCGGTGGGGGCGGTGGCGCCGAGCGTCAGGTTCTCGCGCAGGGTGCCGGCGAGCACGGGAGTGTCCTGTTCGACGTAGCCGATGGCCGCCCGGAGCCGGGCCAGCGGCCACTGCCGGATGTCCTCGCCGCCCAGGAGGATCCGGCCGGCGTCGGGCTCGTAGAAGCGCTCGATCAGGGAGAAGACCGTGGTCTTGCCCGCGCCGGAGGGGCCCACGAACGCGGTCAGCCCCCGTCCGGGGACGGTGAAGGACACCTCGTGGTGCACGGCGGGCAGCCCGGGGCGGTAGGCGAAGCCGACGTGCCGGAAGGCCACGTCGAGCGGTGACCGGTGGTCTTCCGCGGACGGCCCGCCGTCCTCCAGGTGCTCGGTCTCGAGTGTCTCGACGTGTTCGATGCGTACGGCGGCGGCGGATCCGATCTGGAACTGGCTGACGCCTTCGACGAGTTGGCCGATGCGCGGGGCGAGGGCGAAGAGATACAGCAGGTAGGCGACGAGGGTGGAGACGCCGATCGCGCCGGAGGCGACCCGGGCGCCTCCCACCCCGAGGACGACGAGGAAGCAGACCTGGACGACCACGGCCGACGCCGTGGCCGACACCGCCTCCCACGCGGCCGCCCGCACGCCGGTGCGGCGGGCGTGTTCGGCGGCCCGGTGCAGCGCCTCGGCCTCCCGGTGCTCGGCCCCGGCCGCCTTGACGGTGCGGAACGCTCCCAGAACCCGTTCCAGGGCGGCCCCGATGCGTCCCACCGCCTCCTGGGTGTGCCGGGTGGCCCGGCCGATGCGCGGGGCCACCATCGCGACGACGGCGCCGACGAACGCGATCACACCGAGGGTGACGCACAGCAGTACGGCGTCGAGCAGGCCCATCATGACGACCGTCGCGGCGGTGACCAGGGTGCCGGTGACCGCCGCGGAGACCGCCTGGGGCGCGCTCTGGCGCAGCAGGGTGGTGTCGGAGGTGACGCGGGCGATCAGGTCGCCCGGCTCGGTGCGTTCCACCACCGGTATCCGCAGACGCAGCAGCCGGTCGGTCAGCCGGAAGCGGGCGGTGCGGACGAGGGACTCGGCCGACCACTGCAGCACGTAGTGGCCCAGGCCCGCGAGGACCGCCCCGGCCACCACCAGCAGGCTGAGCAGGAGGACGGGCCCGACCGCCGGGTGTCCGCCGCTCATGTCGTCCACCACGCGTTTGGCCGCCAGCGGCTGGGCCAGGCCCATGACGCTGCCGATGAGCCCCAGCAGGACGCCGGCGGCCATGCGCCGGCGCTCCGGGCGCAGACGGCTCATCAGCGCCCGCTGTCCCGCCCGGGCATGGCCTGGATCCTCGTCCCGGCCGGGGCCCGTGGGGCCGAGGGGGGCGGCGGAACGGGTGGGGGGGTCTTCGATGCCGGGTGCCGCGGTCATCGGCTCACTCCACGGTGAAGAAGCGCTGGAAGTAGGCGGCCGAGGCGTCCTCGCCGACGAGCACTCCCTCGGCTTCCACCCACGCGTGCGCGGCGAACGGCGGGCGGCTGCGCACCCCCACGCACCAGGTGGGCCACTGTCCGTACCAGCGGCAGAGCAGCACGGTGGCCAGGGACCTGGGCAAGCACCCCTTGTGGCCGCCGGCGGCCAGGCTGACGGCGAGCACCGTGGAGCGGGCCAGTTCCGCCTCGGCGAGGGTGGCGGGCCGGGCCCCGCGGCGCAGCAGGGCCAGGACGGCCCGGATGCGGGCGGGCGGCAAGGTGGCCAATACATGGGCGCCGCCGATCGCCATCCGGGCGACGAGGCGGCGGGCCGTGGGTACGGAGCGGGGGTTGTAGGGGAGGGCTTCCGGCGTCGTCATACTCGCCTCTTCGATCCGGAGGTGGCTGGTGTCGGCGGGCCGGCGCGGGCGTGGGGCACGGGCGGCACCCACGCTCGGCGCGTTCCGGCCTAGCCGCTGAGGAGTCCCGCGGAGCGCAGTTCGTCGACGATGCGGCCGACGTCCTCCGCCGCCGTGTCGGCGTCGACGTCGTCGTACTGAGTGGTCAGTGCCTCGGCCGCCCGTCGCGGGCCGTGGTCGTGACCGTCCAGCAGGGTCCGCAGGACGAGGGCCGCCGTCGGGTTGAGGGTCCAGTACTCGGCGCTCTTCTGATCGAGCAGGGCCATGCCGTACTCGGTCTCGGTCAGCAGGACTCCGGGCCGCAGGGCGTGCACGGTGTCACCTCTCTCGGTCAGTGGTCTCGGTCGGTGGTCTCTCGGTCGGTGGCGGGAAGCACGGCGGCCGCCGCCCCGCACGGGGGCCACTTGGGGAGCGGGCCGGGTGGGGGTGCCGTCCGGCGGGAGCGCAGCCAGACTTCGCAGGCGATCGTCGGGTGCAGCAGGTAGCTCTGGGTCCCGGCCGCGAGCGGGCGGCGGCACCACGCGCGCAAGGTGTTCTCGTCGACCAGGCCGAGGCGGACCAGCCGGGAGTCCTCGCACAGGGCCAGCAGCCGCCGGCGGTGCTCGCGCAGCCCCGCCTCTTCCTCGAACGTGGCGTTGGCCTTGGTGTCGCGGGTGCGGCTGCCTTCCGGCACGACACCGCGCATGGCCTCGACGATCAGCGGCTTGTACCGCCACGGGGAGATCCGCTCGTGCGGCCGGACGGCGAGACACGCCTCGATGACGGGGGTGTCGTAGTAGGGGGCGGCGACGGTGACGCCCAGGGGCGCGGCCATCTGCCCGATGTGCCGGGCCCATTGGGAGATGCCGTCCATCGCGGCCAGTTCGCGGTGTTCGCCGTGTCCCCTGCCCCGTGGCTCGACGCCGGAGCGTGCCGCCAGCAGCAGGTCGCGGGCGGCCGCGACGGCGTCGGGGGTGGCCCAGGGCGGCATGCGGGGCGGCAGGGACCAGTCGAGCAGCGGTTCGTTCTCGGCGGCGGCCGGCTCGGTCAGGTCACGGGCCACCCGGCCGAGCCAGGACCGGTAGGAGCGCCGGTCCAGCAGCTGGCGCAGTGCCGCCCGCCGCGTCCACTGGTACTTGGCGGCGTATCCCCGGACGTCGTACAGCGCGGTGCGGGGGCGGGTGAGGGCCATCGCGTGCAGCCGGGCGGGGGCTCCGGCGAGCAGCTCGTCGCCGCCCAGGCCGGTCATGTGCAGGTCGGATCCGCGGGCGGCGGCCATCTCCACGATGCCCATCCGGCGGTTGCGGTCCACGGTGAGGATGCTGGGTGTGTCCAGGACGTCCGTGAGGGTGTCGATGCCGTCGAACGTCATGGCCGTGTCCTGGGCCGGTACGACGTGGTGCTCGATACCGCCCAGCGCCTCGACCGTCCGCCGGGCCCAGTACACATCGTCACCGGACTCGTCGTGGAGGCCGGCGGTGTACGCGACGACGTGGGTGTCCGTGCGGGCCGCGGTGCAGCACACGGCCGTCGAGTCCAGGCCACCGAGGTCCGTCGTCACCAGCTCGCGTCCCCCGGTCCGCACCCCGACGGCGTCGGTGAGCGCCGCACGCAGACGTGCGGCGCCTTCGGCCAGCGGTACGTCGGGGTCGGGCGGCGTCCACCACTTCCCGGTGCGGGCCCGTCCGTCGGCGTCGAGGGTCAGGTGGTGGCCGGCGGGCACGGCCCGTACGCCCCGCCACATCGGGGAGCCCGACAAGGGGTACGGCACGCCCGAGGTGAGCAGTTCCAGGGCGAGCCGGTCCTCGTCGAGTGCGGCGCCGACCAGTTCGGCGAGTACATCGGCCCGGTCGGACGCCACTGCCACGGGCCCGGAGCCGGTGGCGTGCTCGGTGTGGAAGACGCGCCGCAGGTCCACGACGCCGCCTCGTACCCGCACCCTGCCGCCGTCGCTGGTCACCAGATGGAAGCTGCCGGCCCGGCGGCCCACTCGCTCCAGTGCCGTCGACGAGCCGGCGGCCTGTTCGAGGTCCCGTGCGGTGACGTCGTGTTCCCCGAGCACCGCGACGCGCGTCGCTCCGCGCTGTCCCACCACCGTGGTGCGGGCTTCCCAACGGCCCACGAGCCAGGGCCGCCCGGAGGCGTGGTTCAGGCCGCGGTGGGCGTAGCGGAGGGCCTTGGCGGCGAGGGGCGCCGCCGCGGCGGTGTCGGGGAGCGTGATGAACCAGGCGGGCACGGTCTGGAGCGACAGGGACTGATCCATGGACAACGGCCTTCGGTCGGCGATGCGGTGGGGCTCGGATCGGAGGACCGGGTGGCGGCCGGACGCCGCCACCCGGTCGTCGGGCCGGCCCGGGGGCCGGCGCGCACGCACCGCGGCCCGCGACCGCCGGGCGGTCGCGGGCCGCTCCGCTCAGAGGAGCTGCTTGCCGCCCAGGACATCCTTCGGGCCGGTGTTCTTGATGCCGGTCACCTTGCGGAAGCTGCCGGCCTTGGCGAGGGAGGGACGCTCGTACGTCATGGTCGTTCTCCTTTGCTTCTGGGACGATGCGCACGGATATCCGTGCGGCGCATTCGGTGTGATTTCCGAATCGGAAGTCACGAGCGGCCGAATTCGCGGCTCCACCGTAAGTAGGAAAAGCACAACATCACAACGCCGTCGCGGGGGTTGCGGGAAGCATGCGGGGGGCGCGCGCCCGGAAGAGCCCCCGGACCGGCACCGGCACGCTCCCCTCGCAAAGCAAACGGAAGACGCGGAAATCCCCCCACCGGGGCATTTTCCCCCTCCAGAGCAGGAGGTTTCGATTTCCTGGAGCGGGGGTCGAGGGGAATTCCGCTTCTCCGCGAAACGATTTCCCGGTGCCGGGAGGCGGCACCGGGATCCGCGGAACAGAACCGGAATGAAAACCGGAATGGGGCCGCGCACGCGAGTGGGGCACAGGCCCGGCGCCGTGACGCGTGATGGCGCCGCCCGGCAGCCGACGAGGCCGTCAGCGACGGGGCGACGCGTGCGGGCGGCCGCTCATCGGACCCGCATCTCCCATCCTGCCCGCTTCCGCCGCCGGCTGCCACGCGGGACACCGGGGAACCCAAGGCGCGGGACGCCGGAGGGCCCAGGAAAGGAGTCGAAAGGAGTCGAACGTCCGAGTTGTGTGGATATGATATGTATCATGGTCAAGCCTGGACACTCGCGACTCCGCCGTTCCGACGGCCGGTGGTCCCCGGTCCAGTTGTCCCCGGTCGTCCTCACCGTGGTCATCGCGGGGCTCGCGTACTCCACGCCGCCGGACATGGCCTTCAGCCGCATCCTGCCCGCCGCCCCCGCCCTCGCGGCCGCCATGTGGCCCGTGCTCCCCACCGTGCTGCTGGGGACGGTCTGTTTTCTTCTCATGATCGGCCTGAGCCTCGTGTTCCCCGGGCTGGGCGCCTGGTACACGGTGGCGGGCATCGTGGCGGTCACCGTGGCCGCCGCGTACGGCAGTCACGTCCGGCTCCAGCGGGAGCAGTCCCTCTTCCAGGTCCGGCTCGTCGCCGACGCCGCGCAGCAGGTGGTCCTGTCCCCCATGCCACGGCGTTTCGGGGACGTCGAGATCGAGTCGCTGTATCTCGCGGCCGCCGCCGAGGCCCGTATCGGCGGTGACTTCTACGAGGTGGCCGACACGCCGTTCGGGGTCCGGCTGCTCATCGGCGATGTGCGGGGCAAGGGGCTGCCGGCGGTGGGCGCGGCGGCGGCGGTGGTCAACTCGTTCCGGGAGGCGGCTTACGGCGAGCCCGAGCTGGGGGGCATCGCACGCCGTCTGGAGGCCAGCAGCACCCGTTACAGCACCGCGTTTCCCCCCGAGGACCTGATGGAGCGCTTCACCACCGCCGTTCTCGTCGAGATCCCGCACGAGGGTGGTGTCATCAGGATCCTCAACTGCGGGCACCCGCCACCGCTGGTGCTGGACCGGGAGGGGCTGCGGGTGCTGAACCCCACCGCGCCCTCCCCCCTCCTCAACCTCGCCGACCTGATCGGCGACCACTACAACGTCGACACCTTCGCCTTCGCCCGCGGTGATCAGCTGCTTCTCTACACCGACGGCGTCACCGAGGCCCGGGGCCGCGACGGCGAGTTCTTCCCGCTCGCGGACTGGATGGGGCGGCAGGCCCCGGTGCGCCCCCGCGAGCTGCTCGACGGGCTCCACCGTGACCTTCTGCATTACAGCGGCGGAGGTCTCGACGACGACATCGCCGCGCTGGCCGTGCATGTGCGGGAAAGCCCGGACCCGCTCGACGGCCGGCGGGTGCGGTCCGCCTAGGGCGTGTCCGGGCCGGTGCCGTAAGCCCTGCCCGGATCAGTCGGCGCGGGTAGTGCTGACGGCCGATCGGGCGCTCCAGTGCCGGTGCACCGCTCGTGAACGAGGAGCCCTTCGTCGCCGTGCGGGCCCGGCCTGACCGGAGGTGGTCGGGGACGAGCGGCGGCGTCACCGCGTCGACGGTTCCGGGTACGCCGGTCACGGCCGAGCCGGACCGTACGGTCGTCCCAAAGCGATCGCACGCGTCACGCGATGCTCCGGTAGGGTCACGTACCGCACCGAGACGGTCGGCGACAGCCGACCGGAAGCCCACGGGAGCGCGGGCGGCCTTCGCGGCCGGCCGTCTTCTGGACTGCGCGCGCGGCCTTGACGATACTGGACAGCGACAGTGATCGGACGGATATCGCCGAGCGGTCCGCAGACCTTTGAAGGTGAGCGTGTCATGCTCGATCTGCCGCGTGAGGAGCGGCTGGCTGCAGCCTTCGTCGATCTCGCCGACACCTTGGTGCGCGACTTCGATGTGATGGATTTCCTGCACACCCTGGCCGAGCACTGCGTGGAGTTGCTGGACGTGACGGCGGCCGGGGTGCTGCTGGCCACCCCGCAGGGCCGGATCGTGGACGCGGCGGCCTCCGACGAGCGCACCCGCATGCTGGAGCTCGCGAGCATCGAGTGGGACGAGGGCCCGTGCAGGGACTGCTGCCGCACCGGCATCCCGGTCCCCGACGTACCGCTGGACACCGAGGCGGCCCGCAACCGCTGGCCGCGGTTCGCGGCGCGTGCGATGGAGCTGGGATTCACCTCCGTCGTGGCGGCTCCGCTGCGGCTGAACGACCAGGTGATCGGCGCCCTCAACCTCTTCCGGGACATGCCCGGTCCGCTGGAGCCGACGCAGTTGCGATTGGGACAGGCTCTGGCGGACACGGCGACCATCGGCATCCTCCAGCAACGGGCGGTGCACGAACAGATGACCGTGACCGCGCAACTGCAGGTCGCCCTGGACAGCCGGGTCGTCATCGAACAGGCCAAGGGCTTCCTCGCCCACCGCCGCCGGACCGGCGTCGAAGAGGCGTTCCAGGCCATGCGGAGGCATGCCCGCTCGCGTCAGGCGCAGCTCACCGTCGTCGCCCGCGAGGTTCTCGACGGAACCGCCGACGCGTCCCTTCTGAATCCTTAAGACGTCCCTTCCGAAACCTCAAGAAGCGACAGCCGACCTGTCCAGGGCACACCAGACGTTGTCCTGCGGAGAACCAAAGGGGTGAGGGCAGTGCTGCACCGCGCAATGGCCTCATACCTGCGCGCGCTCGAAGCGCACCCGGACCCCGGCCTGCCCCCTTTGCCGCTGCGGGCCTGCGCGCAGACCCTGGGCCTGGACGGCCTGGCCTTCCTGCTCGCTTCCGACGGCAGCCCGCCCGAGCTGCTGCAGTCCTACGGAGAGCACACCGCGGCCCTGGAGGACGTCCAGCTCACCCAGGGCCAGGGCCCCAGCCTGGACGCGGCCCGACACGCCACGCTGACACTCGCTCCCGACATGGCGGCTCTCGATCCCTCCCGCTGGCCCGGCCTGGCCCCGGCGGTCCTGGGTCTGGGCGTGCGGGCCGTCTTCGCCTTCCCCTTGCGTATCGGAAACATCTGTCTCGGGGTGCTCACCGCTCACCGCACCTCCCCCGGCCCGATGACCGCCCCCCAGCTCACCGACGCGCTCATCCTGGCCGACACCGTCGCCGGACTCCTCACCGGTCTCGCCGCCCGATCGGGCCCGCCGGCCGCCCTGCTCATGGACGATCCCGGTCTGCACTTCGCGGAGGTCCACCAGGCCACCGGCATGCTCGCCGCGCAACTCGGCATCCCTCTTGCCCAAGCCTTGGTCAGGCTCCGCGCCCACGCGTTCAGCCATGACCGTCCTCTGCTGGAGACAGCACGCGACGTATTGGGGCGACGCCTCCGCCTGGACATCACGGACAACGGGACCGACCCGCAGGACCGTCAGGACGACCAGTAGGGCCACACCGGGAGGAGAAGCCCGGCGGGACGGGAGCCGGGGACCGAACGTCGGGCGCTCGTGGCGACGAACGGTCTGCGGCCCCACGTCGGCCGATGACAGCGGGCAGCGATCCGTTCCTCGCGCGCCACATCGTTGAGACCGTTGTGATGGGCGTACGCCCTGACTACCGTGGGTGGTATGGGTTCATCAC
Organism: Streptomyces sp. NPDC042259; assembly: GCF_055582085.1. NCBI lineage: Bacteria > Bacillati > Actinomycetota > Actinomycetes > Kitasatosporales > Streptomycetaceae > Streptomyces > Streptomyces sp. NPDC042259. Next base: position 35,261 of record NZ_JBVJDW010000008.1, read on the forward strand.
GAGAAGAACGCCTGTCGCGGGCGTTCGTGGAACTGGCGGACACGCTGGTCGACGACTTCGACGTGGTCGAACTGCTGACCACCTTGACGATGCACTGTGTGGACCTGCTGGACGTGCACTCCAGTGGAGTGATGATCACCGATCCCCACGGCAACCTGATCGTCATCGGTGCGTCCAGTGAGCAAACCCGCGAGCTGGAACTCCGGGAGATCCAGTCCGACCAGGGCCCCTGCCTGGATTGTTACCGCTCCGGCGAGCCCCAGAGCGCCGCCGACCTCGCCACCGAGACCCGCTGGCCGCGCTTCACCCCCCTGGCCCTCAGCCACGGCTACCGCGCCCTGCACGCCGTCCCCCTGCGCCTGCGCAGCCGCGTCATCGGGGCCCTCAACCTGATGCGCACCACCCCGGTGCCCCTGGGACAGGCAGAGCTGCGCACGGCACAGGCCCTGGCGGACATCGCCACCGTCGGATTGCTCTCCCACCGGCGGGTGGGTCTCGCCGACCTGGTCACCGACCAGCTCCTCGCGGCGCGTACCAGCCGGTCCTTGACCGAGCAGGCGGTGAACATCGTGGCCGAACGCTGGCAGCTCGACACCGCCGAGGCGTTCCGGGTCCTTCAGGAACGCTCGCGCAAGGAGGGCATCTCCATGAGCGAGCTTTCCCATGACATCGCCCGCGGCACCTTCGACATCACCGCCCTCGCCGGCATCATCGCCGCCCGGGCGCGCGAATCCGGCTGACTTCCGCCGCAAAGGTCGTGGCTCGGCCGGTTGATGACCGGGTGCGTGCGGGCCCGGCGCGGACGCAAGGCGCTCGCGCCGCCGAGGGGCTCGGCTCGCTCGGATTCGGTCCGTACCGCGGATTCCGGTCGTGACGGCTGTGTGCGGGATGCGGAGTACGGGGTTGCCGTCTCGCGACGGCCGCTGCACTGTGCTTGGCAGAGTCGTCGCCGCGTACTGCGGGAGGGATCCGGCCGCCGCCAGGAGGAAAACCGGCACCGGCGGCGGCCGGACGCTGGAGAGCGGGGCTCCTTTCCCCGCCTCCGGCGCAACCCGTCCTTCCTGGCCGGCAGGGACGCGTAGGGCACTGGGAGGCCCCTGGCGGACAGGCCGGGAAGGGCGGGAACCGGGGAGCGCGCCGCGGAAAACGCGGTCTCCGGCCGTCCTTGTGGGCACTGCGGCCTCGGGGTCCGGGAGAGCCGGGCCGGGCAGCGTGGCTGCCTGGCTTCGTGGTGGAGGCTAGACGCCCCGGCGGGGGGCGGGCAAGACACGGAAACCGGACAATGGCCGAGGGCCGCCGGGCCCCACGACCATGAGTCGTGCCTGACCACAACCTCGGTCCCTGTTTCCACTTTCGGCCGTTCGGGAGCCAGGAACGGATCCTGGCGACGAACGATTTCCCATGCCGGAGGGTGGGTGAACTCCCTTTGGTGGAAAGGCGGATGACGCCAACCTTCGGGCACAGTTCCGGCCGACGGGACCGCGGAACGCACACCGAGCGCGACCCGGGAGCCGGCGAGCGCGGTCCGCGAGTGGCGGAGTGAGCCACCGGGCAGCCGGCTGCGGGGCCGCAGGCGGATCTGCTCCAGGAAGTCGTGCACACCTGCTCACCCCAGTGCTGGGGGCCGGCGGATCGCCTGGCCCCGCGCCGACCGGAACGATACCGGCACGGCTCGGTCAGGCGATCCGCCGGACACGCCCTAGCCGGCTGCCGCCGACTGCGCCGCGTCGTACACGGCCTTCTCCTCGTCCCCGAAGTGCGTGGAACTCATATTGGGGCCCTGCACCCAGCCGAAGAGCTTGATGATCTGGGCGGGGTCGTCGTAGCGGGAGAACACCCCGACCTGGAGGCCCTCACCGGTGGCGGGGTCGAAGTTCTGCAGCAACGGGCCGCCGCTGCAGCCCGGTGACTGCGCGCCGCGCATCACGTCGCTGTAGTAGACCGGGTCACCGCGCGTGGTGCCCCGGGCGGCCATGAGGCTCCGGCCGTCGAAGGTCCGCTGGAGCTGCGCAAACACGTTGCCGGGCCGGTAGTAGTTGCGTTCGTTGATGGTCGGGTAGCCGAAGACGTAGTCGGTCTGGTTCTGCGGCTGGTTGAAGCCGATCTGCTGGGCGCCGGTGACCTGGCCGACCGGACGGGGGTCGTCGGGGTTGTCCACGAGGACAGCGGCCATGTCGTGCCCCAGCAGCCAGTCCGCGCTCCGGCTCCAGGTGTTGGTGACCCACTCACGGGTCACGCCCCAGACCCCGTAGGGGGCGATGTCCTTGCCGGGCAGTGCCGTGCTGGTGGTGTGACGTTCCAGGTTCGCTCCGTTGAACCCCGGTACGAACACCATGTTGGTGATCATGGTGTTCCCGAAGCCTACATCGATCGGGGTGTGGATGCGCAGACAGTGGGCGGCGGTCACCACCACGCTCTGGTTGGCGCTGTTCACCACGTCACCGGAGCAGGAGGTCGTCGACACCGCGCCGGTGACCACGTCCTTGTTCTCGATGAAGAACTTGCCCGCGGTGCGCGAGACCGTCCCGGCCTTGCGCGGCCACGGCTTGCTGAGGTCGTCCCAGCCGCCGGGGGGCGGGGTCGCGTCCCGGTCCTCGTGGTTCAGTCCGGTGGCGGCCATCTTCGCGAGTACTCCACTACGGGTTGGTGGTCACCTGGAAGCCGGCGCCGAAGACGCCCGCGGGAGCCGCGGCGTCCCTGGCCCGCAGATCGGCGAGGATGTTCGCGGAGCTGGTGTAGGCGAAGGGCGGCCAGGACAGCGTGATCGCCTTGGTGATGCCGGCCCAAGGGCCCGCGGCCTGGAAGTTGTTGGCCTGGGAGGGCAGATCGGTGCCGGGTACGTGCCAGATCACCGGCCCGCCCGAGTCACGCGTGATGTTCGCGGCCGGGGACTGGTAGATACCGCCCGTGTTGCTCATGACGGTGCCGTACCAGACGCCCGTCTGCCCCGAGACGATGATCTCGTTGCTGCCGGTGGCGAGCAGTCGCTCGTTGTCGAGCGCGGGGGTCAGGGCGTTCGGGCTGACCTTTCCGCCGGGGACCTCCAGCACACCGGTCTGCTTCAGGTACGGGCCCTGCGAGGAGGGCGTCACCTGCGCGACCAGCTCGATGATCATGTAGTCCTTGGTCATGTGACCCGTCTGCGAGCCCTCGCGGTCCTTGAAGTAGCGCACGTATCCGATCGGGCCGAAGGCGGTGTCCGCCCGGTCGTAGACGGGAGCGATGTTCTCGGGGATCTCGCGGTCCGCGTAGGGCGGATCGTTGAGGCAGTGGCCCGCCGAGATGGCTATCTGGTGGGCGTACTTGTCGGTGCCCACCGCGCCGATCGTGCAGAACACCTCGGGCGTCGACGGGCTGAAGAGGATCTGCATCCCGTTGTGCACGCGCTTGCCCGGTTCGGCCTGGGCGGCCTGGGCGGCCTGGGCGGCACTGGCTCCCAGGGTCCAGAGGACCGCCAGGCTGAGCAGGAGTGAGCACAGTCGCTTGATCATGTATGTAACCCTGTCTGTCGGGGACCGGAAGGTCAGGCGGACGCGAAGGCCGCTTCGAGCCGCGGAACGAAGTCCACGAGGTCCTGTGCCCAACAGCCGTAGTTGTGGCCGCCGTCGCAACGGTCGCCCCAGCCGGAGCCGTCGCCGTAGTCCACGTAGTGGGAGGGGTACTGGAGGGCGTCCAGCCGCTCCTTGGCGTGCTGGGACGCCGACTGGGCCCAGAATTCCGGCTGGGCGGGGTTGCCGGCACCGTTGCCGGTGTAGATGGTGACGCCCATGCCGGCCCGGGCCAGGACGTCCATGCGCGCGACCGGGTCCGCCTCGTTCCAGCGCCAGTCGGCGTTGAACACCGGATACGGGGTGCCGAAGATCGCGTCACTGGACACCGTGGGCCCGAAACCGAGCGAGCAGGTGGGGCTGGACGCGCCGCAGAGCGGGGCACCGATATTGGTCAGGGTGGCGACCACGGCGGCGCGCATGACGGCGTGGTTGCGCGAGAGTTCGTCGGCGCCGGAGAGCGTGGCGACCTGGCTGAACAGATCGGGACGGTCCTGGGCGTAGTGCAGGGCGCCGAAACCTCCCATCGAGAGACCGGCGACGGCTCGCCCCTGCTTCGTCGCGAGGGTGCGCAGGTTGGCGTCGATGAACGGGATCACCTGGTTGACATGGAAGTTCTCCCAGTTCTGGGCGCCGGCGGCGGTCCCCTGGTCGAGCCAGTTGGTGTACCAGCCGCGCAGGCCCCCGTCCGGGATGACGGTGATCATCGACTGGGCCGCGGTGAGTGCGGGGTAGGCCAGGTTCGGGTTGCCCGGGTCGTCGGAGGCGCCGTGCAGGAAGTACAGCACCGGGTAGCGCTTGGCGGGCTGGGAGGCGTAGTCGCGGGGAAGCAGGATCCGGATCCGGTGCGCCCCGGCGACCTGCGGTGTCTTCACGGTGACCACGAAGTTCGTGGCGGAGCCGGTGGGGGCGCCGGCCTGGGTCAGGCCGAAGCCGTCGGCCATCTTCGGCGGTCCCGGAGTCTCGGCGCGCGCGGAAGGCGCGCCCGACAGCAGGAGGGCGGCGGCCAGGGCGGCGACGGCCGCCTTGGCGCGCGGGAGCCGGGCGGGCAGGACTGATCTCATCGGTGGTCCTCGGGCTGGACTGGGTGCCATGGGACTGGTGTTCGGCCGGACAGGGGAAATCTCATCGCAGCACTCCGCGCGGCGCCATACTGTCGGGTGGCGCACATGCGCCAGCGGCCCAAGTGGGCCACTCGTACGGCGAGGGGGAAGTCGTGCACGACGTATTGGACCCGGATTCCGATCGCGGGCGGGTCTACCGGTGCCTGGTCGGTCATCCCCGGGTGTCCGTCGGCCAGTTGGCGGCCCGGGCCGGGGTGGGCGAGTCCGTCGTCCAGGTGGTACTGAAGGAGCTGGCCGCCGAGGACATCGTCGTGCCGACGGATCTCGGGGGCGGGGAAGCCACTTGGGAGGCGTTACCGCCCACGCAGGTCGTCGAGGCGCTGTTGCGGCGCGACGCGGCGTGGCGGACGTCGCTGCGGCGGACCGGGGCGGAGCTGGAACGGCTCTACCGTTTCGCCCGGAGGGACGCCGGTCACTACGGCGCGCTGGAAGTCGTCGAGGACGCCGCGCGCGTGCTGAGGGTCAGCCGGCAGCTCCAGCAGTCGGCGCGCGACCAGATCCGGGTCATCGACGTGCCCCCGTATTCCGGCACATCCGACCACTACTGTGCTCAGGAAGTGCTGCAGCGCGAGCGCATGGCCGCCGGTGTGGTCTACCGCAGCATCTACCACGGGTCCGCGTTCGACGATCCCATCGCGTGGCCCAACATGGCGCGCATGATCGAGGCGGGGGAACAGGCCCGGACCCTGGACGATCCGCCCATGAAGCTCGCCATCAGCGACAACGAACTGGCGGTGGTCACCCTCGCCGCCGACGACCACCCCGGCGTCGTCTCCCTCTTGATACGTCCGTCCGGGCTGTTCCAGGCGCTGTCCAACGTCTTCGAATCCCTGTGGCGGCTCGCCGTTCCGGTGTCGGCGGCGGGCATCGGGACGCAGATCGACGCCCGGGACCGCCAGATCCTGACGCTCATGGCCAGCGGGGCCACCGACGACGCGATCGCCCGGCATCTGGGGGTGGGCCGGCGTACCGTCGTGCGCCGGGTCTCCGCCCTGCTGGCCAGGCTGGGGGCCACCACCCGTTTCCAGGCGGGGGTCCAAGCGGCACGCCGCGGCTGGCTCTGAGGCCGGACGGGCCTTTAGGCCGGAAAGCCACTATCCGAAGGTGATCACCAACCCATAGGAATGGCTTCCCGGCCTGACCGGCCGTCCGCGATCACAAGGAGCCACCACCATGACTCGCCTTCGCATCATGTGTTCGGCCCTCGCCGGCGCCGCGGCGCTGTTCGCCCTGACCGCCGCGCCCGCCCATGCCGCTCCCGGCGATGTCACCACCTCCTGCGCGAGCGTCCTGACCCCGTCCGGCTTCGTCGACGTCAGCTGGGGCTACAGCAGCAGTTGCGGCACCCAGAACTTCAGCCCGAACATCAAGCAGATAAAGCAGCTCACCGGGCTGCCGGTCGGCACCGTCGTCCAGGCCTGTGCCTCCACCTACCAGCCCGCGGGCTGGGTCCAGACCAGCTCCTACTACAGCAGCAGCTGCCGCTACTCGGCGACCCCCAGCCTCAACAACAACGCCTGGCAGCTCAAGCGCGTCTCCTGAAGCCGGGGCCGCGGTCACGGCGCACCGGTTCACCGCGTGCCCAGGGAATCCGCGTAGATGTGCCGGATCAGGTCGGTGTCGACGGCGGGTGTGGGGTCGTTGTCGAGGTTCCCGCTGATCCCGTCGACGAAGACGTCGATGTCCCGCGCGGTGAACCCCCAGTCCGTCAGCCCGCTCGCCAGCCCCGCCGTGTCCAGCACCGCGGCGACGGCACGATGGACGTCACGGTGGCCGAGGGCGTCGGCGACGTCGGCGAAACCGTCCGCGGCGTGGGGGTGGGCCACCCGCAGCCAGGCGGGGTAGAGCATGGCCAGGCCCCTGCCGTGCGGCACGTCGATCCGTCGGACCGCGCCCATCGCCTGCTGGAGGCGGTGGGGCAGACACGTGCTGGCGCAGGCGACGTTGACTCCTCCGAGCAGTGCGGCGAGGGCCATCGCCTCCCGGGTTCCGGGGCCGGTGTCCCCGGCGGCGACCAGGGGCAGATGGTCGCGGATCAGTCCGATCGCCCGCCGCGAGTGGGCCCGGCTCTCGTCGGTGGCACGGGCGGCCACATAACCCTCGATGACGTGGGCGAGCGCGTCGAACGCGGTCTCGACGGCGACCGGTACCGGCAGAGGCGCCGTGAGGTCGGGGTCCACGACGGCGACCTTGGGGAAGAGGTCGTCGCCCCGGATACCGGACTTGAAACCCCGGACCACGTCGGTGACGATGGCCCCCTTGGTCACCTCCGAACCGCTGCCGGCCGTCGTCGGCACGGCGACGACGGGCAGCGCGGACGGGGACACCGCGAGCGTTTCACCGATGAGGTCCCGCACGGTGCCGGCCTGGCCCGCCACGGCCACGGCCTTCGCCGCGTCGATGGCGCTGCCGCCGCCCAGACCGACCACCACATCGCACGAACGGGCCCTGGCGAGGGCGATGGCCTCGTCTATCTCGTCGGACCGGGGGTTGGCACTGATTCCTTCGAAGAGGGTGACGGTGAGCCCCGCCGCGCGCAGCGAGGACTCGGCCCTGTCCAGGAAGCCGTGCCTGCGCATGGCGGTGCGCCCGCAGACGATCAGCGCGTGGCCGCCCCACTGTGCCGTCGGCGCACCGATCCGGTCCAGAGTGCCGCGGCCGAAGAGCACGTGGGTCGGTACCGGCAACTCAAGCCGCATGGTCGGTGTTCTCCTCGGGTCGGTTGTTCTCCAGCGCCTCGAGGACGGCGCAGGTGCCGTGGCCGAGGTAGTGCAGCGCGGAACCGCCGCCGGTGGACCGGGGGCCGGCCCAGGGCAGTTCCGCGACGGTGTCGCCGCCCAGCAGGAGCGTCGCGGGGTCTCCGGGAGCACGGGCGCCCAGTACCGCGGCCGCGGCCCGGTGGTTGCCCTCGGAGTACCGGCCGGGGGTCCCGGCCACCAGGACCCGGCCGGCGCGGCGGACCGCGTCCAGCGCCCACGGTTCCACGTGGAAGTCGACGATGGCCCAGCCGTCCGGCACGCCGTCCTCCACGGGGACGGTGCGGATGGCGCCCGAGGGCCCGGCGATCACCACCGTGCGGGGCAGATGGATCCGGGCCCCGCCGGAACGGCCGAGCACCGCTCGTGCCACCGCGGCGCAGTTCTGCGGTTCGGTGCCCAGCTCGGAGTCTCCGACGGCGTGGCCGCTGACCGCCAGGAGCGTGTTCAGTACCACTCCGCCGGGGATGACGACGTCGTACGTCCGCGTGAAGCACTCCAGCCCCACCGTCGTCTTCTCCGCCTTGACGCCGCCCAACACGGCCACCGAGCCGGTCACGCCGCCGTCGGCTCGCCACCGTCGCAGCAGCTCCGTCTCGCGGAGGAGGGAGGAGGCCGCGTAGCCCGGCAGGAAGTCGAGGATGCCGACGTTGGAGGCATGACGTCGGTGCGCCTTGGAAAATCCACCGATCGCCACCCGGTCGCCCAGGCGGGCGAGGGAGGCGGCCAGTTCCCGGTCGCCGGCCTCCTCCCCCGGGTCCAGCCGGACGTTGCCGAAGAGCACGATCTCCCCGTCACACAGCTCCGCCGCGCGGCGCCGGGCCCGCTCGGTGGCGCACTCCGGGAAGTAGGGGACCGGCCGGCCGAGGCGTTCGCCGAGATAGCTCGCCAGGTACTCCAGGTGCCGGGCGGTGCCGTCCTTGGCGCTTCCCTGGTGGGTGAGGAGTGCGACGCGGGCGCCCGCGGTGGCGAGCGCGCGCACATCGTCCAGTTCGGTGTCGATACGGCCCGTGTCCGTCAGCGCGGGCCCGACGTTGCATCCGGCGGAGTAGACCCATCGCTCCCCCGGTCTGACGCGGTGTTCGCTCAGCAGTCTCATCTGTGTCACAGTCCGTAGTGGTGCAGGCCGGTCCGCTCGTCCAGCCCGGACATCACGTTCATGTTCTGGATCGCCGATCCGGCCGCGCCCTTGACGAGGTTGTCCGTCACGGCGATGACCTTGATGAAGCCGCGGGCCGCGTCGTAGTCCACGCCGATGTGGCAGAAGTTGGAACCGGTGACGGCGGTCAGGCTCGGATAGACGCCGTACTCCTTGGCGTTGAGGCCCGACGTCTTCGGCGCGGTGTTGACGCGGACGAAGAACTCGTCGGCGTAGTGGTCCCGGTAGAGGTCCAGCAGTGCCGCCCGGTCGGTGTCCGCGCGTGTGCCGGGGTGGACGGACAGGCTCGCCTGGATGTAGATGCCCCGGGCGAAGTTGCCGTGCGCCGTGCTCATGTCGACGCACAGGTCCCGGCCGGCCAGCGGCGCGAGATGGGTCTCCAGCTCCGGGGCGTGGCGGTGCCCCTCCAGGCTGTAGGGCAGCATCGAGGCGAACGCCTCGGCGTGCATGACCTCGGTGACGGGTTTGTTCCCGGCACCCGTGGTGCCGTTGACGGCGGCGAGGTGGACGGGCTGGTCGAGGTCGACGAGGCCGCTGCCGAGCAGCGGGGCCAGCCCGAGAACGGTGGTGATGGCGTAGCAACCGGGGTTGGCCACCAGGCGGGCTCCGGCGATCTGCTCGCGGTGGAGTTCGGTCACCCCGTAGACGGCCTCCTCCAGCAGTCCCGGGGCGGCGTGCGGCGTGCCGTAGACCGCGGCGTACCGCTGGGGGTCGCGGAACCGGAAGTCGGCGCTGACGTCGACGACCTTCACGCCGCGGTCCAGGAAGAACGGCGCCGAACGCATCGCCTCGCCGGACGGGGTGCAGAAGAAGACCACGTCGAGGTCGTCGGCGCGGCGCCGGAGTTCGTCCACCTCCACGAACTTCAGCCCGCAGCCGAGCAGGTTGGGGTGGACACGGTCGAACTCCTCACCGCCCCGGGCCGTGGGGGTGATGGAGGCGACCCCCGGGTGGTTGAGCAGCAGCCGGGCGAGTTCGCCGCCGGCGTAGCCGGTGCCGCCTACGATGCCGGTACGGAGCGTCATGCGTCACCTCGGGGAAGCAGGATGATTTTGCCGGTGCCGGTTCTGCCCTCGGCCATCAGGGCCAGGGCGGCGCCGGTGTCGGCCAGCGCGAACCGGTGAGTGATCATGGGCCGGGGGTCGATCTCGTCGGCGGCGAGCCAGGAGATCACCGTGCGGAAGTCCTCCGCGGTCGACAGCGAGGAACCGATGACGGTCACTTCCCTGCCGACGACGGCATTGGCCGCCAGGGGGACGGAGCCGTCGAAGAAACTGACCACGATCACGGTTCCGCCCGCGCGTACGGCGCCGACCGCCTCGTCGAGCGCACCCGGGTGGCTGGAGGCCACGACGACGACGTCGGTCTCCGCGGCTTCGGCTCCGGGTGTGCCGAGGTAGGCGTCCGCACCGAGCGCCAGGGCCCGGGTGCCCTTCTCCGGGCCGATGTCGGTGCAGGTGATCCGGCCGAAGCCGAGCCGGCGGGCCGCGATCAGACAGGCCAGTCCGATGTTGCCGGAACCGATGATCCGCAGCGAGCGCCCGGCCGCCGGGCCGGCGAGCCGGACGGCGTGCAGGCCGATGGAGAGCGGTTCGACGAGGGCGCCCAGCTCGGGGTCGAGCCCGGCGGGCAGGGTGAAGGTCATGTTCGGCCGGAGCGTCACGTACTCGGCGAAGGAGCCCTCCCACCCCAGGTGACACAGGTTCCGCTTGTTTCGGCAGAGGTTGGTCAGGCCCTGGGCGCACCGGTCGCAGCTCTCGCAGTGCGCGTAGGCGGCCGCGCAGACCAGGTCGCCGACGGCGAAACGGCCCGCCGCCCGCTCCACGACACCGCACAGCTCGTGGCCGAGGACCACCGGTGCGGTCTTGTAGGGGTGGGCACCTCGGTAGGTGGCGAGGTCCGACCCGCACACACCGGTGGCGAGCACACGGACCAGCAGCTCCTCCCCCTGGGGGACGGGCAGCGGGCCACGACGGTAGGCGATCCGCCCGTACTCCGTGAGCACGGCGCTGTTCATCGGCATGCGGTGGCGACCTTCCGTCCGGCGAGCGCCTCGCGCAGCGAGTCGAGGAGGATCCGGCCGATCCGCTCCTGGGAGTCCGCCGACATCGCCCCGATGTGCGGGGTGATCACGACGTTGTCCAGCTCGGCGAGGCGGCCCGGGTTGCCTTCCTCGGTCACCACGTCGAGTGCGGCGCCCGCGATGTCGCCGGTGGTGAGCGCCCGGTAGAGGGCCTCCTCGTCGACCACGGGTCCCCGGGAGATGTTGACCAGCAACGCCGAACTCTTCATGGCCCGCAGCGCCTCGTCGTCGATGAGGTGGTGCGTGCGGTCGGTGAGCGGAACGGCCAGGCACACCACGTCGGCGGTGGCCAGCAGCTGTTCCCGGGACAGCAGTTCGATGCCCTGGCCGCCCAGTTCCGCGCGGCGCTCCGGGGTGTCCCGGTCGACGGTCGCGACGACCCGCATGTCCAGCCCCCGGACCAGCCGGGCGAGGCGGGTACCGATCCGGCCCATGCCCACCAGGCCCAGGGTCTTCCCCCCGAGTTCGGCACCCGAGAGCGCGGCCTTGTTCCAGACTCCCGACCGCACCTGGCGGTCGGCCAGGGCGATGTGCCGGGCGGCCACGAGCATGAGGCCCAGCGCCAGTTCGGCGACGGCGGGCGCGGAGACACCGGGAATGTTGAACACCGTCACCCCGGCGGCCGCGGCGGCGTCCAGGTCGATGTTGTCGGTGCCGGAGCCGGCCCGGGCCACGACCTTCAGCCGGGGTGCCGCCCGGATGATGTCCGCGTCGATGCGTACCCCACTGCGCACCACGACGACCTCGGTGTTCTCCACCAGCCGTCGCAGCCGGTCGGCCGAGGGGCGCAGTTCGACGTGGACGTCGTAGGTGTGACGCAGCTGTGCCAGGGCGGTTTCGTGCAGGGGGTCCACGACCAGGACCCGGGTGCGCGGGGCGGCGGCCGGTGGCGGCGGGACGCTCGTGGCGTCGGCGAGCACCTGGACCGCGCGCCGGTCCAGCTTGCCCGAGGGGGTCAGCGGCAGGGAGTCCACGCGCAGGAAGCGGTTGGGCACCAACTGGGCGGGCACGGTGGCACGGGCGTGGCGGCGCAGCGAGGGGACGTGGAAGGCATCATCGGCCGTGGTGACCACCAGGGCCACGAGCATGGCGGTTCCGTCGGGGTCGCGGGTCACCGCCGCGGCCGCGTCGTGGACGGCGGCATCGGCCCGGAGTGCCTCCTCGACCTCGGCCGGCTCGACCCGGTGGCCTCGGATCTTGACTTGCTGGTCGTTTCGGCCCAGGTACTCCAGGGTGCCGTCCGGCAGTCGGCGGGCGAGGTCGCCGGTGCGGTACCAGCGTCGGCCGTGGGCCGTCGGGAAGCGTTCGGCGGTGAGTTCGGGCCGGTGCAGATAGCCCTCCGTCACACCCGTGCCGGCCACCCACATCTCGCCGGTCTCGCCTTCGGGCACCAAGCGCAGCGCTTCGTCACGGAGTTCGACCGACAGGTGGGGCAACGGCACGCCGATGGGCGAACGCACCGAGCCGGTGAGGTCCTCGGGCGTGAGGACCCTGCCCGTGGTGAACACGGTCGTCTCGGTGACGCCGTACATGTTCACGAACGTCGGCGCCCTGTCCCCGGCGGCTTCCGTGAACGCCCTGACGATGTCCAGGTCGACGTTCTCGCCCCCGAAGACGACATAGCGCAGGTCCAGGTCGGGTGCGCCGGAGTCGGTGTACTCCCGGGCCAGGAACCGGAACACGGAGGGCACCTGGTTGAGGACCGTGACCCGCTCGGCGGCGAGCAGGCGCAGGAAGTCCTCGGTCGCGCGGGCCTCGCCGGCGGGGACCACCACGGCGGTACCACCGGTGGCCAGCGGCCCCCACAGCTCCCAGACCGAGAAGTCGAAGCTGAAGGAGTGGAAGAGCGACCAGCGGTCCCGTGGTCCGACGTCGAAGAGCGGCAGCGTCGCGGCGAGCAGCGCCAGCACATTGGCGTGGGTGACCACACAGCCCTTGGGCCGACCCGTCGACCCCGAGGTGTAGATCACGTATGCCGGGTCCCGCGGGTCCGGGGTGACGGCGGGCGGTGCCGCCGGGGCCGGGGTGGCGGGGTCGATGACCCGGAGGCCGTCCAGGCCGCAGGCCGCGGCCTGGCCGGGGTCGCCGACCAGGGTCGTCACCTGCGCGTCGGCGACCATGTAGTGCAGTCGCTCGTGGGGGTACGTCGGGTCGAGCGGCACATAGGCCGCGCCGGACTTGAGGATGCCGATGATCCAGCCGGGCATCCGGTGGGAGCGCTCCAGGAGTACCCCCACCAGGTCACCGCGGCCCACCCCGGCGGCGGCAAGCAGTGCGGCGACGTCGTCGGAGGTCCGGTCGAGTTCCGCGTAGGTGATGGCGCGGCCGTTCTCGGTGAGGGCCGGGGCCCCGGGCCGCAGCCTGACCGACCCGGCGAACAGGTCGGTCAGGCCGCGGGCGCCGGCCAGTGGCTCAGCGCTGTGCATAGGTGCCCCCGGTGGCCATGACGTCGCCCTGGTCGACCGGCTTGTAGTAGTCGGTGGGGTGCGCGTCGCCGCCGAAGTCGCCGAACATGCGCCGCAGCCGGGGAGACATCCGGTCCAGGATCTCGCGGGGCTGGGTGTGGTAGTCGTGCGGCCGGTGCCACAGCTGGCCGTAGCGGAGGATGAATGTCTTCCGCTCGCGCTTGGTGTTGGGCGCCACGGCATGCCAGAGCGAGTAGGGGAAGAGGAGCACGTCACCGGGTGCGGCCTTGACCTCGATGGCGTCGTCGGGCAGGACCCCGCGGCGCAGCGGCTCGTCCAGCTCCTCCATGTAGCACAGGGCGTTGTTGCTGGTGGGGAGCCTGCGATGACTGCCGGGGATCAGCAGGAAGTTGCCGCAGTCGGGCTCGGTGACATCGGTGAAGAACACCTGGGCCTTGACCTGGAGACCGGGGCTGCCCGGGGCCAGTTGCACCCGCTGCAGGTACTCGCCGCCGTCGGTGTGCCAGTACTCCAGCGCCTCCTTCTGGAGGGAGCGGACGAAGATCTCGGTGCCCAGGATCTGGACGCTTCCGTTCAGCAGGGACATCAGTGGACCGACCATCTTGGGGTGGTCGAGGAAGTAGTCCATGCCGTCGGTACGGCTGACCGCGTCGCGGACGCGGACGGTGTGGCTGCGGTCGGTGAAGCTCGCGTGGTTCTCGATGGTCGGGGCGCCCTTGGCGACCACCTCGTCGATGACCGCGAGACCCCGGGCCACCTCGTCCTGGTCGAAGACGCCCTTGAGGTGGATGTAGCCGTTCTGCTCGTAGCTCGCGAGCTGGTCCTCCGTCAGCGGTGCCCAGTCGCGCTCGCGCTCCGTCAGCAGCGTGGAGTCGCGCATCGTCGAAATCTGCATGATGAGTCCTCTCTACGGGGTCTGTGGGGTCTACGGGTCTATGAGGATGGGGACGCCGCGGTCAGTGGCCCGCCGGTGCGGCCCAGGCGCGCAATGACGTCTCGATGCCGTCCCACAGCGCCTCGACGTCCGCTCGCGCGTACCAGTCGGTCTTGAAGTTGATCGTTGCCGTCACCCCGTCCTCGTCCTCGTCCCAGAAGGTCGCGATGGAGGCGTCGTGCCATCCGACGGCAATCGGCAGCAGCCGGCTCTCTACACCCGGCATACCGACGGTGCCCACCGTTGTGCGCATGCCGAGGGGGCGGGCGTTGAAAGTGACGTAGGGGATGCGGGACTGGCGTCCCACGGCTGCCGGGTCCATCCGGTCGATGAGCACCGGCCAGGGCATGTCTCCGTCGTCCAGGGTGACCAGCAACCGGCGGCGGAAATGGCGCAGGTAGTCCGCCGTGCCGGGCAGCCCCGCGGGCTCACTGGTTAGAACGGCCTTGCTCGCCAGCCAGCCGACGGTCTGGTGCAGTGCGGGCAGTTCCCGGTTGGCGGTCGAGAGGGTGGTGGCCACCGTGCCGCTGTCGGACAGGGCGCACAGCGAGCGGTGCAGCGCGGCGTGCATGAGGTTCAGTGCGGTCATTCTCAGCGGTCTGGCCGTCGTGCCCAGGGCCCGGCACAGTTCGAGCGGCAGCCGACGGCTGAAGCCGTCCCGCTTCTCGTAACGGACGGACGGACGCCCGGTGAAACCGGAGATCGGCATCGCGGGGATCGCCCCGACCCCGGCCAGGGCGCCCGCCAGCCGGTCCAGGGCCCGCTGCCCTTCCGGGGAGGCCACCGTCCGGTTCTGCTGCCGGACGAAGTCGGGGAAGGAAGTGCCGACCGGGGGCAGTTCGTGCCCGGTCCCCTCCCGCTCGGCGGCGTACAGCGCCGACAGGTCGCGCATCAGCACATTGAGCGACCAGCCGTCGCTGACCAGGTGCTCGGTGACCAGGGCAAGGTGGGTGAGATCGTCCGCCCGCTCGGTCACCAGCAACCGGGCCACCGGGCCCCGTTCCAGGTCGAAGGGGGCCGCGCAAGCCGTTCGCAGGGCCGCGAGATCGGCGTCCTCGCTGCCCGTGGTGGGCATCCGCGAGATGTCCGACGGTTCGGCCAGTCCGATGTGCCACATCATGGCATCGAGGTCGAAGCCGCTCAGCAGGACGGGGTGGCGCCGCTGGAGGGCGTGCCAGGCGCGGTTCATGGCGTCCAGGTCCACGGGCCCGGCGAGTTCCAGGGGGAGCGTGCTGTGGTGGGGGTTGAAGACCCCCGCCCGGGCGTCCTCCAGGGTCTGGCCCAGCCGGTGCCGCTGGTTCCAGGAGACCGGCATCGACTCACGCATGGTTCAGCTCCCGCACCGGCACGGACCGTGCGATCGAGGCGCCGTCGTGGGCACGGGATCCGCCGTCCGCCCGCAGCGGGCGCAGGAGTCGCTGCCGCGGGTCGCACATCACCTCGACGAGTTCGGGGCCTCGGTGCGCGAGCAGGCCGGCGAGGTCGCCGTCGAGGGTGGCGGCCCGCTCCAGCTTGCGGTAGGGCAGGCCGAACGCCTTCGCCACGTCGGTGAAGTTCAGCGGTTCCGGCTCCTCGATGGCGGGTCCCGGACAGAGGGCTTCCTGGGACTCGCGGATCGACGCGTATCCGCCGTTGTTCAGCACGAACACCTTGATGTCCAGGTCGTACTGGCTGATGGTCGCCAGTTCCTGGATGTTGAGTTCGATGGCCCCGTCCCCCACCAGGACCAGCACCTGGCCGTCGGGCCTGGTGAAAGCCGCGCCGACGGCCATGGGCAGTGCGGCCCCCATGTTGAGGAACGCGGCCGAGGTGATTTCCCGCTGGGAGGCGGAGAACTCCAGTGTCTGGCCGGACACGTAGTAGGCACTCCCGGTGTCGACCACGAACACATGGCCGGGGCCGGTGTGGGCGTCCAGCCGCTCGACGAAGCGGTACGAGTTCAGGGGCTCTTGCGGCTCGCCGCCGGTGATCGTGGGGTGCGCCACCTTCAGGGCGGTGCAGGTGGCCAGCCAGCTCTCGCTCGTGACCGGCTCGGCCGTCTCCGCCGACTCCAGGAGCAGCGCGACGAGCAGGTCCCGGACGTCCATGCGGACGGGGAAGTCGATGCGCACTCCCTTCTTCTTCAGCTGGGAGGGGTCGATGTCCACGACGACGACGGTCGCCTCCGGGTCGAAGCTGTCGGCGTCCTCGCCGACGAAGCCGGTCGACAGGCTCGATCCCAGCGTGATGACCAGATCCGCCTGAGCCATGATCAGGCCCGGGTACAGCCGGCCGCGGATGCCGCCCTGGCCGAACCAGAGGGGCGAGTCGTACGGCAGGAGGTCATTGCCCAGCCGGGAGGCGACGACCGGGAGCCGCAGCCGCTCGATGAGCGTCCGGAACTGCTCCTCGGCCGCGCCCTGCCGGATTCCCTGGCCCGCGATGACCAACGGCCGGTCGGCGGCACGCAGCATGGCCATGATCTGCCGGGCCGCCTGCCGGGAGCCCGCGCCCTGGGCTTCCGTGGTGGCGGACGGGGGTGCGCCGCGCAGGGTGGCCGGGTCGATTTCGGCCGCCTGCACATCGAGCGGGATGTCCAGCCACACCGGCCCCGGCCGGCCCGAGAGGGCCTCCCGGACCGCCTGGTCGAGATGTGCCTTGATGTCGGCGGGGTGTTCCACCAGCGCCGCGTACTTGGTCAGGGTCCGGGCGCTGCCCACCACGCCGAAGCCCTGCACACCGAAGGAGCGGGCGTGCGCGTCGATGTGCCGGGTCTCGACCTGTCCGGAGATCACGAGCACCGGCACCCCGTCGGCGTAGGCGTCGACGAGCCCCGCGAGCGCGTTGACCGCACCGGGGCCGCTGGTGACCAGCGCCACCCCCAGGTTGCCGTCGAGCTTGGCGGCGCCGGTGGCCATGAGCGTGGCGGCCGTCTCGTGCCGGGCACAGACGTTCACCAGGTCGGCGTGCGCGGCGAAGGCCTGGTCGAGATGGATCGAACCGGTGCCGGAGAGGCCGTAGCAGGTACGGACGCCGAGGTCGTACAGATAGGACGCGACGTAGTCGGCCACGCGAACGGTCATCGCAGCCACTCCCCCACACGTCGCGCCAGCTTCGGTGCGGTCAGCCCGAAGTGGTCGTAGAGGTGATCGGCGGGGCCGATGGGGGCGAACACCTGCGGAATACCGATCTGCAGGACGGGCACGGGAGTGGTGCGCACCACGACCTCCGCGACCGCGCCGCCCAGGCCGCCGTTGACGACGTGGTCCTCGGCGACCACCAGGCGGCCGGTCTCGCGGGCCGCTGTGGCGATGGCCTCGGCGTCGATCGGCTCGATGGATCCCAGGTGCAGGACGCGGGCGTCCACCCCCTCCTCGGCGAGGATCCGGGCCGCCTCCACGAGCCGGGTGGTGAGCAGGCCGCTGCCGATCAGGGTGACATCACGGCCGTCGCGAAGCTGTGCCGAGCCGCCGTAGGAGAAGGTGTGTCCGGCCGGGAACAGCTCGGGGGTGTCGAGCTTGCTGACGATTCTGATGTAGACCGGGCCGTCGTGGGCCAGCGCCTCGTGGAGGGCGGCCACCGTGTCCCGGGGCGTGGCCGGGGAGAGCACCTTCATGCGCGGGATGGCGCGCATCCACGCCAGGTCCTCGACCGCGTGGTGGGTTCCGCCGAGTGCGCCGTAGGCGAGGCCGCTGACGAAACCGCAGAAGATCACGTCGGCGTCGGTGTACGCGGCGTTCTTGACCTGCTCCAGGGCCCGGGAAGCCAGGAAGCAGGACGCGGAGTAGACGAATGGGCGCAGTCCGCTGTTGGCCAGTCCGATCGAGACGCCGACGAGGTTCTGCTCGGCGATGCCCACGTCGACGAACCGCTCGGGGAACTCGGCCTGGAAGCCGAGCGCGGAGTGGGTCTCGGCGGAGTCGTTGTTGACGATGCAGATCCGCTCGTCCCGGCGCGCCAGCTCCAGCAGCTCGGCGGAGAAAGCGGTGGCGCAGTCAGTCATGGGGAACCTCCTCAAGCTCCTGAAGCGCCTGCTGCAGGAGTTCCGGCGTGATCTGGCGGCTGTGCCATTCGAGGTTGCGTTCCATGAAGGAGACGCCCTTGCCCTTGACCGTCGACGCGATCAGGCAGGTCGGCTTGCCGGGGGTGAGGGGCGCCGCGCGGAGCACGTCGAGGAGCGTGTCGACGTCGTGCCCGTCGACGGTGCGCACCTCCCAGCCGAAGGAGCGCCACTTCTCGTCCAGTGGCTCCAGGGCGTTGATGTCCTCGGTGCTCGCGCCCTTCTGGGCGAGGTTCCGGTCGACGATCACGACGAGACTGTCCAGGTTCCGGGAGGCGGCCAGCATCGCGGCCTCCCAGTTGCTGCCCTCCTGGAGTTCGCCGTCGCCGGTCAGGACGAAGGTCCGTCGCGCGGATCCCCGCACCCGGGCGCCGAGCGCCGAGCCGACACCGAGCGAGAGACCGTGGCCGAGCGAGCCGGTGTTGAACTCGACGCCCGGCACCCGCGTGGAGACCACGGTGCTCAGCCGGGAGCCGGCGGCGCCGAAGGTCGCCAGTTCCTCTTCCGGTATGAGCCCCTTGAGCGCCAGCACGCTGTACATGGCAGCGGAGGCGTGGGCCTTGCTGAGGACGAACCGGTCCCGGTCGGCGTCCTCGGGGCCGCCGCGCAGCACTCCGAAGTAGAGGCTGCACAGGATGTCCATGGCGGAGAGGTCCGCACCGATGTGGCCGGTCCTGGCGGTGCTGACCGTGGTCAGCGCGAGCGCCCTGGCGCGCGCCGCCTGGCGGCGTACCGTGGCCGCGTCTTGCAACAACACGATGTCCCTTTCTGGTTCACGTCTGATGGCACGTCATGTGCCGGGGGTGCGGTGCGGCCGTCAGACGCCCAGCTGCTGCCACTCCTCGAGACGCTGGAGCTCGAAGACGTCCTTGACGCCGGAGATACCGTCCTCGAGGTGGGCCGTGTGACCGGTTTCGTAGATCGAGGTGAAGGTGGAGCGCAGCGACGTGATGGTGGCGCGCAGCCCCTGGTTCGCGTAGATGACGGCGGAGACGCCGGCCTTGTGGGCGTCGTCGGCGTGCCACTCGGGGTAGGTGGTGGGCACCACGACGACGGGCAGTCGGTCGTCCCAGCGGCCGAGGAACTCCAGGACCTGGTCCTTGGTCTTCTGCTTCGAGTGCACGAGCACCGCGTCCGCGCCCGCGTCGGCGTAGGCGGCACACCGCTTGAGCGCCTCGTCGACACCGAGACCGCTGATCATCGCCTCCGTACGGGCGATGACGAAGAAGTCGTCGGTGCGCTGTGCCTTCTTCGCCGTCGCGATCTTGTGGGCGAAGGCGCGCACGTCCAGCAGGGTGTGGTCGGCGGCGGCGAAGCTGTTCATCTTCGGGAAGATCTTGTCTTCGATGCTCACGGCGGTGATGCCGGCGCTCTCGTACTCGCCCACCATGTAGGCGACGTTCATGCTGTTGCCGAACCCGGTGTCGCAGTCGGCGACGACCGGCACGGACAGCGCCTTCTGGATGTTGGCCGCGGCCTCCAGATAGTCGGTCATGCTCAGCAGGCTGGCGTCGGGGAGGCAGCGTGCCGCGGAGATTTCGAAGCTCGACGCCCATACCGCCTGGAATCCGCTCTGCTGGGCGATGAGACCGCCCAGGGAGGAGTGGGCGCCGGCGACCTTGGTGAGGGGGTTGTCGGCCAGTACCTGCCGGAACGACGGGTAGGTGTTGCGGATCACGGGGTTACTCCTTGGGTAGGGCGGCATCAGCGGCTGCCGCCGGGGCCGGTGGGGTGGGGGTGTGCCGGGTGAAGGCCCGGCCGGCGACCAGGCCCGCGGCGAGGAACAGCGCGGCCAGGGCCAGCCAGCCGGTGGCTCCGCAGCGCATGGTGAGCACCGTCACCAGCGCCGGGCCCAGGAACTGCTGGAAGCCCCGGGCCAAGGCGAATACGCCCTGGTACTCGCCCATGCGATCCGGTGGCGGCAGCGCGAAGGCCAGGCCCCAGCTGCCGGCCGCCTGGGCCAGTTCGCCCGCGGTGAGGACGACGAGGGCGGGCACCAGGAAGAGGACGGACCAGAGCGCGTCGTGGCCGGCGGACAGGGCGAACAGGACGCAGGCGACCGACAGCAGCACGCCGGCCCGTACCAGCAACCGCCCGGAACCGCGCACCGTCTCCGCGCCCTTGCTCCCGGCGACCTGGAAGAGGACCACCAGGACGGTGTTCAGCGCCATCAGAGCGGCGGTCAGGGCTTCGGGGGCGTCGGTCCGGTGGACGATCCACAGCGGCATGCCGACGGTGAGGACCGGCAGGTAGAACTCCAGCACGCCGCTGAGCCCGGTCGCGAGCAGAAAACGCCGGTCCTTGACCGCGGCCCATGAGCGCGTGGCGGACGCCGCGGGGGCCGGCTCCGCCCGGGACGGCGGGCGCAGCCGGACGGCGAGGACGGCACAGCCCAGTTGGGCGACCGCGTTCGCCGCGCTGACCGCGATGAAGGCCGATCTGCTGCCGGAGGCCAGCGCCAGGCCCGCCATGGACGCCCCGGCGGTGAATCCGAGGTTGAACACGCTGCGCATCTGGGCGCGCACCCTCGACGCGTCACCGCCGAACAGGGCATGGATCAGGGCACCGCGCAACGGGCCGGCACCGGTTTCACAGATCCCGATGAGCGCCGCGACCATGACGAAGGCGGCCACGCTGTCGACGAAGGGGTAGAGGAGGAAGAGCGGTCCGAGCAGCGCGTAGCTGAGAGCCAGCGGCACGCGGGGGCCCCAGCGGTCGGCGAGCCGGCCGGCCGGGATCGAGCAGAGGAAGCCGCAGAGTCCCGCCGCCGACATGGCGAAGGCCAGCTGGCCGGTGGAGAAGCCCTCGGTCCGGGTGAGGAAGACCGCGCCGGAGGTGAGGAAGAGACCGGTTCCGAGGGACTGCGCGAACATCAGGGCGGCCATCCGGCGGGCCGCACCCGGTGCGGGCACCAGGTCTCGCACGATGCCGAGGGGGGTGGCGGATCTTTTGGACAGGGGGTTTGCGGACATGGGGGTCCCCGTTCACGGGCGGTTCACAGGCGGGGGCCGGCAGGTCGAGGAGTCCGCGACGGGAAGACCGGGACCGTCCGGTCTTCGGGAAGGGCGGCGCCGGGGGTGCGGTCCGGGAGTGATCCGGCCGCGCGCGGTCGTCGGCGTCGGGCGGCGGTCAGATGTGGTCGAAGAGCGCCGGGTTCTCCACCGCTTCGGCGAGTTCTCTGAGGGTGCTCCGGCGGAGGACCCCGGAACGCGGCATGGGGATGCCCGCGTCGATCGCACGGGTGGCGATCGTCAGGGCCAGCAGTGAATCGCCACCGAGGTCGAAGAAGTCGGCGTCGATATCGGTGACGGGCTCACCGAGGGCCTCTTCCCAGAGACGGGAAAGTGTCGCGACAATGTCCTGGTTCAGCATGGCATTCCTTCGTCGAACCCCGTGCTGTGGCACGGGCATGGGCAGGTGGCCGGGTGACGCGGGTCCGGCTCGGCCGCCGGTGGGATCCGAGCGGGCGGGCATCATGCGCCGACGCGCGCCGAAACCTTCCAGGACTCCGGCGGCCGCCACTGGCGCCACTTCTCCCACCAACCGGCCCCTCGCTCCACGAGGTCGGCGACCTCGGCGGCCGCGGCCCGCACAGACGCCGTCTCTTCCGCGGTGAACCCGCCGGAGCGCACCCGCTCCTCGAAGTCGTCGACGTCCTTCCACCGGTACGGTGAGCCGTCGGCCGGGATCCACATGTCCAGTTCCTGGTCCAAGGTGTCGAACCCGTTCGGGGTCCGGCGCATCGGCTCCTGGAAGTTGACGTACCAGCCGTCGAACCGGGGTCCGTCCCAGCGCGCCCACACCGCGTAGCCGTCACCGGGGCGCTGCAGTTGCAGCACTCCGTCCGACTGCCAGACGTGCTCGAAGGCGCTCCAGGGGTGCATGCCCCAGCGGAAGTCACCGGTGCCGAAGGTGAGCGGGGTGTTCTTGGCCAGGTAGACGGCCAGGGTGCGACCGTCGTCGGCGGCCACGCGCACCGGGTAGCTGATCCACTCCTGGCCGTCGAGGATCTCGCGGCGGACGATCGTCTCGCCGACAGGGAAGGTGTCGTGCTTCACGGCGGAAGGGCGTCGGTGGCTCAGAACTCGGCCGCGCTGACGCACGGCAGTTGCGTCCGGAAGCCGGTGGCCCGCGTCGCCGGGTCGACGGTGATGAGGGCGACCACGGCTGTGGTGACAGCGGCGAGGCCGGTGGTGCGGGTGTGGAACGTAGGCATGGGAATTCCCTTGGGGGGTGATCGTGCGGCGACCGCCTGGTTCTCTTCGGCAAGCCGCGCCTGACCTGCAGGCATTCATCAGCTTGGGCCCGGCCACTAACGTTTGGCTGTCTTGGCGCTGTCGTCCTGCTAATCACCCCGCGTGTATCCGTGGTCAGGGCGCGATACCCGGCCGGAGGTGCTCGACGAGCGCCTGGAGGACGAAGAGGTTCGGGATGCCGGACACCCGGGGGCCCGGCCCCTGGCACGTCCCGTCGATGTCGAACGTGACGGCTTCCCCGTGGAGCCGGATATGCCGGACCTGCGGCCATCGCGCGCGCAGCACGCCGTGTCCGGCTCCGTACCCGACCTCGTCCCGGGTGAGCCACAGCTCGCCGAAGGCCAGGCGCTCTCCCCCGGCAAGTGCCGTCAGAGCGGCGGGCAGTTGGGCACGGGTGACGCGCCGCCGGATCTCGGACCGCCAGCGCGCCGCGTCATCGCTCTCCGGTCCGCCGCGCAGCAGGATGCGCTCCCCCTCGGTGCCGGTGAGTGTCCAGACGGTGCCGGCGCGGGCCGGTGCGTGCGGGGCCGGCGCACTCGTCCGGAAGACGGAGGTGGTGTCGTAGCGGATGACGTGGATTTGTCCTTTGCCGCCGGCCACCGTCATGCCGTGCTCGTACAGGTCCAGTCGCGCGGCGTCGCGCGGCGTCGGCGTGGCCGGTACGCCGCGCCGGGCGAAGGCCGGCAGACCGCGGAATACTGCGGTCCGCCGGGCCTTCGCGCGTGCCGTGTGCGCGGCCGCCGCGTAGGTCGCGTGCCGTTTGCCGAGGTGCTCGCGGCCGGCCGCCGCCGAGATCCTCGCCAGCAGCAGTTCCTCGCCGCGGGTACGCCGTGCCGGTCCGGTCACCGTGTGGTTCCGGTGAGGCCGGGGCGGGCGTCGTCCCCGCGCAGGATCATGTGGTGCGTCCGCCGCAGCATCCGGCCCGGGGAGACCCCCAGGTCGTCGGCCAGACGGCGGCGGGTGCGGTCGAAGACGGTCAGGGCGTCGGCCTGCCGGCCGCTGAGGTACAGGGCGCGCATCAGCATGACGGCGGCCGGTTCGTTCAGTGGCTGCGTCACGGTCAGGGCCGACAGCTCGGCGATCGCTTCGCGGTGCCGGCCGAGCCGGAGCTGCCAGTCGAGCTTCCGCTGCACGAGGACGTTCCTCCGCTCGGTGAGCCGTAGCCGCTCCAGCTCGGCGAAGGGTCCGGGCTGGCCGGCCAGGGGTTCGCCGCGGAAGAGGCCCAGGGCCCGGGAGCAGAGGCGGACCGCCTCGGTCAGGTCGCCCGCCCGCTCGGCCGTGCCGGCGGCGGTGACCAGTTCCTCCAGGCGCGTCACGTCCAGGGTGACCTCGCCGGGGAGCAGCCGGTAGCCGCACTGGTCGCGCTCGATCGCCGATCCCGGGCCGTCGTCTTCCCCCCGCAGGGCCTTGCGCAGCCGGTAGATGTACACCGGCACCACGTTCGTGCTCGGTGGCTCCTCCCCCCATACCCCGTCGAGCAGTTCCTGTCGGCTGACGGTCCGGCCCGGGCACAGGGCCAGCGCTGTCAGGACGGCTTGCTGGCGTAGGTGCCCCAGGTCCACGGGCTGTCCGTCGTGCCAGGCCCGCAGGGGCCCGAGCAGTGAGATCCGTATGCGGGGTTCGGGTATCCGGCGGACGGCAGCCGGTCGCGGCGCGCTCGCCGTCGGTCTGCGGGGGCCGCGGCCGGGGGCGACCAGACCGCAGTCGAAGGCGTGGACGATGGCGGCGGCCCGGTCACGCAGCCGGAGCCGGCCGAGGATGCGGGTGAGGTGTCCGGCCACGGCGTCCTCGGGGATGGCGAGGGCCGCGGCGATCTCGTCGTCCCGCAGGCCGCAGCCGACCGCGTAGAGCACCTCGCGCTCCCGCTGCTCGAGCGTGGTGACGGCCGGCCGGCCGGCGGTCGTGGTGATCGGCATCGTGGGTCTCCAGACTGGGGGTCCGCTGTCGGCGGTGGGCGCGTCGACACTGGCCCCGGTGCCGGACGACGGACAGGCCAGCCGACCGGCCGTATCCGGCCGGTGGCCGCGCTAAAGTCCCCCACCTGGGGAAACGACATAGCCGAGGGAAGGCACTGACCTGTGGCCAGTGAGTTCAGCGCGCTGTTACGGCGGCTGCGGCACGACGCGGGAATGACTCAGGAGACTCTGGCGGAGCGTGCCGGAGTGGGCGTGCGCACCATCCGCGGACTGGAGACAGGCGAGCGCGCCGACCCGAGGGTGACCACGGTGCGGCTGCTGGCCGACGCACTCGCCCTCGCCCCGGCGGAACGCGAGGAACTGCTGGCGGCGGCCGTCCGCCGGACCGGGCCCGGCGCCCCGCCCGACGGCGGGCCGGCCGGCTGCACCGAGCCGGTCACCGGGCCGGTCACCAGGCCGCCGGTGCCGCCGGCCGCATCGGTGCCGGCGGTTTCCTTCGTGCCGGGGCCGGGGCCCGTGCCGAAGCCCCCGTCCGTACCGCTGTCGGCGTTGCACGAAACCCTGGCCGACGTCGCCGGGCAACTCGCCCACGCGGTGGCCGCCCGCTGGCAGCGCGAGGAGGAACAGCGGCAGGTGCACGACCCGTACCCGCTGCCGGTGCGCTGGCGTCCGGTCCCCGAGGAGCTGACCGACCACTGGGCCAACATCCGCCGGCTGCCCGCCGGAGGCAGCCACGGTCCGCTGGACCTCAGCGGTCGCCTGGACGAGATCGTGGGCACGTACCGGCGCATACCCTCCGGGCGGCTGGTGGTGCTGGGCCGGCCCGGGTCCGGGAAGACGATACTCACCATGCGGTTCGTCCTCGACTACCTGAAGTCCAGGAGCAGGACCGAGGCCGTACCGGTGATCTTCAGCATCGGTGCCTGGGACCCCACCACCATCACCTTCCGGGACTGGCTGGCCGCGCAGCTGACGCGCGATCACCCGGGGCTCGCCGCCCCGGCGCCCGGCGGGACGACCCTGGCCGCCGCGCTGGTCGAGTCCGGCCGGGTGCTCCCCGTGCTGGACGGCTTCGACGAGATCGCCGACGGGCTGAACCGCCCGGCGCTGGAGGCCCTCAACGCCACCACCCTGCCCCTGCTGCTGACGAGCCGCCCCGGCGAGTACGCCGCCGCGGTGGCCGAGACCGATGTGCTCACGTCCGCCGCGGCGGTGGAGCTGGCCGATCTCACCCTGAGCGATCTGGCCGACTATCTGCCGCGCACCACGCGCAAGGCCCGCGGCGGCCCCGCGACCACCGCGTGGGACCCCGTACTGGACGAACTGCGCGAGCGGCCCCACAACCGGGAAAGCGCCCGTCTCGCCGCGGTGCTCACCACGCCCCTGATGGTCACGCTCGCCCGCACCGTCTACAGCGACACCCCCGGCCGCGACCCGGCCGCACTGCTGGAAGCGCGACAGTACGGCGGCCAAGCCGAGCTGGAGGCACACCTCCTCGACAACTTCACCGCCGCCGCCTACCGTCCCGGACCGGACAACCGCCCGGCCGGCGGCCCCCGGCATGACATCGACCCGGAACGCGCCGAGTACTGGCTCGGCTACCTCGCCCACCACCTGGCCCGGCTCGACACCCCCAACCTGGAGTGGTGGCGGCTCGGTTCGGGGCTGCGCCGCTCCACCCGCACCCTGGTGACGGCCCTGGTGATCTCTCTGACCATCGGGCTCGTCGACTGTGCCGCCGGCACCCTCTTCGACCCCCTCGGCTTCCAGCTCGCCGACGGGCTGGCGGTGGGGCTCTTCTCCGGCGTCATGTTCGGGGTCGCGTACTGGTTCATGGTCGGGGCCAAGGACACGGCGGTGCCGCCGTCCACCATGGGCGTGAAGGTGGGCGGCAGGATGCGGAGGGCCGGGCGGAAGACCGCCGCCCGATTCCTGATCGGATCGCTGTGCGGGCTTGTCTTCGGCTTCGGCTACGGCTTCCTGCACGGAGTGCACATCGGTGTCCTCCGCCGGGCCGGCCTCCCGGGCACCTTGTGCATCGGTCTCGACGACGGCGTGTTCTTCGGGCTCGTGTTCGCACTGGGCGCCGGTCCCGCCCTCGGGCTGCTGGCCCTTCTGGAGACCCCCCTCGACATCCGCTCCGCCGTCAATCCGGTCAGCCTGCTGCACACCAACTTCCGCACCGTCGCCGCCCAGTTCGTCGTGTGGGTGCCCGCGTTCGGGCTCCTGATCGGCTTCGGGTCCGGGGCCGTGATCGGCCCCATGTCGGCGGTCCTCGGCCCGCTCGTCTGGAACCTCACCGCCTCGCTCAAGCTCGGTGCCATCAGCGGGATCGGGGGCGCCCTCGGTTACGCGCTCGGTCTGACGGCCTGGGGCCAGTGGGTGGTCTTCGCCCGGATCTGGCTGCCGCTGACCGGTCGGCTGCCCTGGAACGTCGTGGCCTTCCTCGAGGACGCCTACCGGCGGGGCGTTCTCCGCCAGTCGGGCGCGGTCTACCAGTTCCGCCACGCCCGTCTGCGGGACCACCTCGCCCGCACCTACCGGGCGTTCCCCCGCCGGCCGGGCAGGCGAGGCGGCGGCGCGCCCCGGTGCTGACCACTCGGTACGCTCACGCGGCCCCGAACACCACCGCCGAGTTCCGGACGCCGGACCCGCCGGTGCTCCGACCGGTGTCGGAGCACCGGCGGTACCTACGAGATGGTGAGTTCGGCGATGCCCGTGCGGGACGTGGCGGCGGCGTCGCCGCGCACCACCACCCGTACGTAGCGGGCGCGAACCGGCTCGCCGCCGCCTTGGCCGGACGGGGCTTCGCGCCAGTGCCGCCCGTCGAGGGACAGTTGTACGTCGTACGAAGCGGGGGCCGGACCGCTCCAGGCCGGGCTGACCTTGGTGACGCGCACGGGCTTGCCGAGATCGTCGGTGAGGGTGCCGTGCGGGCCGTCCGGTACCCAGGCCGTGGCCGGGTTGCCGTCGACGGCGGCGTCCGCGTACATGCCGGGTTCCTCGGTGGAGGCGGTGACGGGGGTGCAGCGGGCCGCGTTGTCGGTGGGAACGAGGTCGGGGCGCCGGGTCGTGAGGACGACCGGTGCGGCCTTGGTGAGGGTCCTCGCCCCCTGGGGGGTGTCAAGGGGCATGGCCGGGCCGTCGGTGAGCCGCACGGTGGTGTGGTGGGAGCGCAGCTCGACGTCGTAGGTGCGGCCCTGCCAGCGCAGACCGCGCAGGTTGACGCCGTGGTCGCCGAGCTGCGGGGGCAGCATCGGGTCGAGGTGGAGCCGGTCCTCGTGCATCCGCATGCCCGTCAGGCCGTTGGTGAAGATCTGCAGGAATCCGCCCTTGCCGGTGAGGAAGTCGTGCGCGGGCGACCCGGCCAGCGGGTCGTCGGCCCCCGCCTTGGTGCCACGGGCCTCGGAGAACTGGGCGAAGGGGCCCCGTACGAACGGCTTGATGGAGCGTTGCAGATAGGTGTACGTCGAGCAGCCCGGTTCGCCCGTCCCGGCGGCGGCGATGGCGTGCACCGAGTCCGTCATGGCGGGGCCGTCGGGGTCGGTCCGCTGGGCGTAGTAGTCGAGGGTGCGGCCGGCGGCGCCCTCCGGCATCGGCCACTGGAGGGGGTACATCAGCAGCACCGTGTCGGCCTGCTTTATCCTGCCGCCCCGGTAGCCGTCGTACTGCTGGTAGACCTTGCTTCGGGCGTCGTACGGGATCCTGATCCGGTCGGCGATCGACGACCACCGGCCGGGAACGCGCTCGCCGAGCAGTCGCGCGGCACGGGTGGCGTTGCGCAGGGCGGTGGCGGCGCCGGCGTTGGTGAAGACCGCGTCGTCGACGCCGTTGCTGTACTCGTCGGGGCCGGCGGTGTCCTTGATGGAGTAGCTGCCGTCCGCGTTGCGTTCGACCCTCCCGGCCCAGAACTCGGCTATGCCCTTCAGCACCGGCCAGCCGCGCTCGCGTAGCCAGTCTCTGTCACCGGTGGCGAGGTAGTACTGCCAGGTGGCCAGGGATATGTCCGACTGGAGGTGGATCTGGGTGCGGCAGTGGGGCGGGTCCACACTGTGGCATTCCGTGGCCAGGTCGCCCTTGCTGCCGCTGTTCCAGGGGTAGAACAGTCCCGGGTAGCCGAGTTTGCGGGCGTTCGCCCGGGCTCCGCCGAGGGTGCGGTACCGGTAGTCGACGACGGTCCTGGCGAGTTCGGGGCTCCCGGCCAGCAGGGCCGGGTACATCCAGGTCTCGGCGTCCCAGAAGACGAGGCCCGCGTAGTTGTCGCTGGTCAGTCCGGACGGGCCGATGCTGTTGGCGGCGCCCTTCCGGGTGCTGGACAGCAGTCCGTACCGTGCGGAGCGCACCCATGCCTGCAGCTCGGGCCGCCCCGGCACCTCGATGTCTGCGCGCCACAGCCGGGCCCAGGCGGCCGTGTGGGCGCGCAGCAACCCCTCCCATCCGCGCCGGGCGGCGCGCTGTGCGGCGGCGGTGGCGGCCTGTTGACGGGGCGTCCGTGAGGTCAGCGCGGTGTCGACGCCCACGTACTTGGTGACGTCGTACACGTGCCCCTTGCGGACGGGGAAGGTGAGGGATTGCCAGGCACTCAAGTCCTCGGCGTCGGCCGCACGCCGGGTGCGGGCCGTGTCGACGCCGGGTCCGGCCCGCAGGGTGGAGGCGACAGCGCCGTCAGTGTCCGTTCCGTCGGTGCGGAAGGCCACATCCATGGTCCGGCCGCCCCGGCTGCGGTCGCCGCCGCCGGTCTGCCGCACGCGCCGGGCGCCGCGTCCGTCGATCCGGTCGGTGACGACGGCCTCACCGCTCCAGCGCGGTGTCATGCTCAGCCGTACCGCGCCCACGTGCGGATCGTCGCGGTCGGCCAGCACCTCGTAGACCAGGTCGGTCTTCCGGCCGTCGGCGGCGGTCCAGGTCAGGGAGGTCCGGACGATCCCGCAGTGGAGGAAGAGGGTCTGGTGATACCCGGATATTCGGCCCTCTTGTGTCAAAGAGTTGAACGTATCGGCTTGTTTGCCTCCGGTGCCGACGGTGAGCGTGGACCAGTTCGGCACGGCCGCTATGGCCTGTCGGTCCGCGGCGGTCCGCTGGTTGTGCGCATAGAGCCCGGAGACGAACGAACCGTCGTAGCTCGGGGTGAAGAGCGGCCAGCCGGTCTTGGCGTCGCTCTCGGTGTAGCCGGCACCGTTGGACGGTACGCGCTGGCCCAGGTAGCCGTTGCCCACATAGGCGTGGTGGGTGTCGTCGCTGTTGATGCGGGTGGTCTCGAGCGTCCAGCCGTCCCCGGTCCGGCAACTGCCGCCCGGGGAGGGGGAGCCCCCGAAGCGGTCGGCGGTGGGGGGTTGTGGCGACTGCACGGCGGCCGCGGGCGGTGCCGAGGCGACCAGCACCCCTGCCAGCAGCAGTGCGGACAGGCGGGCGGGACGCGACCGCGCGTCGGGAGAGGGCGTCATGGGTCTCCGTCGTCTTGATCTCCGGCGAGAGTCCCGAGACCATAAATTTCATGAACGATAAACGTCAATAGCCTTGGCTTTGCGTAAGGTTCACAAAGACGATGAGGGCACCCGACGACCCGCCCGATGACCCGCCGACACACTCCTGCCCCGGCGAACGCGTACGGTTCGCCGGGGCAGGAGTGAGCGGTGATGCCTCAGCCGCGCGGTTTTCCCAGCCGCCTCATACCAGTTCGGCTTGCGGTTGGGGTTGCGGCTGCGGCACGGGGACGGCCTTCCGTTCCCAGCGGTCGGTGGTCCGCAGGTAGCCGTAGACCACCGAGACCATCGCCAGGACGAGCAGGGGCCCGAACACCCAGGGGTAGGCGGCCATCTGCATCGAAAGGTAGCGGTACGACAGCAGGAGGGCGGTGAAGACCGTCGCGCCGTAGGCGACCAGCCAGGCTCCCGACCGGTCCCAGCCACGGTCGAGGGAGCGCAGCGCCGCCTCGATCGTGAACGTGAACACCACACCGGCGATGATGTCCGCGCCGTAGTGGTAGCCGAACCCCAGCGTCGCGCCGAGCGTGGCGATCAGCCAGAACGCGCCCGCGAACCGCAGGGCGCGCGGGCCCCTGCGGGAGTGTATGAAGATCGCGGTCGCCCAGGCCGTGTGCAGGCTGGGCATGCAGTTGCGCGGGGTGGTCCCGTTGAAGGGCATCTGGAGCGGGGCGGTGATCGACGGCGTGGTGTCCGGCCACAGGTCGGCCACCGCCCAGTGCCCGCCGTCGGCGCCGTAGGCGAAGATCGGCCCGACCACCGGGAAGATCATGTAAATGCCCGGCCCGAGGAGGCCGATCACCAGGAAGGTGCGCACCAGATGGTGGCTCGGGAAGCGGCGCTCGACCGCCACATGACGCAACTGGTACAGCGCGACGGCGACCGCGGCCACCGCGAGCTGGATGTAGACCCAGTCGAGCAGATGGTTGCCGACCGGGCCGCTGGCCTCGACGATCCGGCCCACCAGCCACGACGGGCTGCCCAGCGCGTGATCGGCGGTCGCCACGTACTGGTCGAGCACCGTCGGGCGCGTCTTCGAGGTGATGAGCAGCCAGGTGTCACCGGTCTTCCGGCCGGCCACCAACAGCAGACCCAGCCCGACGCCCTTCAGCAGCAGGGCACGTTCCCGGCCGGTGCGGCGCGTGACGGCGATGACCGCGCAGCCCAGAATCACCCACAACGCGCCGTTGCCGAACATCATCTTGGCGTCGACGGCCCACCGCACCAGAAAGAAGACGACGTCGATGCCGATCGCGGCACCGGCCGCGATGAGCCGCTGCCGCCAGGTGAGCACCACCATCGTCAACGCCATGCTGGCGTACAACAGCGGTCCCGACTTGGGGGCGAGTACCACCTCTTTCGCCTGGTTGGTCATCGGCCCGGGCAGGCCGTAGTGACGTGCGGCGATCTCCAGCGCGATGAGGAACCCAAGGCCCACCACGCCCACCGCGGCCCACAGCATCGTCCGTGGTTGGCGCAATGCGACGAACGCCGTTCTGCTCTTTATTCGCGAAAACACTCGCGATGCTATAGGTATCAATTGTTTGGCCGATTTGTTAGATGTTGGCTAAATAAGTCACTCTTCAGGCCGGATGGCGCGTTTTCCGGCGAAGTAGGGCGATGAGGGACGATCGCCGCACGATCGCACATGCTATCGGAGCGGCGCCCGGCGTCCCGGGGGGCGTCAGCGACTGAGAGAGTCGAGGTGCCGGTAGAGCACCCGGTGCCCTTCGGTGGTGGGGTGCAGACCGTCGACGAACAGCTCGGCGCGCTCCCGCAGCGGCTCCCACATGTCGAGGTAGTCGACGTGGTGCGTGTCGCACCAGGCCTGGAGGGCCTCGCGCAGGGCCAGCGCCCGTTCCCGTGTGAAGGTCAGGCCCGCGTAGTCGCCGGTGCGTGTCTCGTCCAGCCATATCGGCCCCGCGACGACGAGTCGCGCCTGGTGGTCGAGGGCGGTGGCGGCCAGTGCGCCGAGGCGCTCCCCGATCTTCGCCAGTCCGTCGCCCCGGGCCGGTGAGGCGTCGAGCGACAGGGTGGAGTCGTTGATACCGGCGGCCAGGAGGATGGTGTCGGGGAGGCGGGGAGCCAGCAGCGCGGGTGTCTGCTCGCTGACATCGGTCAGGGTGCTGCCGGGGATGGCCAGGTTGAAGACCCGGTGGTCGGCCTCGTTCGCGGCGATGTGCGCGGCGGCCAGCTGGGCCGCCCATCCCCCGTGCGGGTCACAGCGCCCGTAGGCGATGCTGTCGCCCACGATCACGATGCGCGCCGCCGCGCGCAGCGGTCGCGCGTCCAGGTAGGCCCAGGCGTGCTCCCCGGAGGAGAGGACCACGCGGCGGCGGGCGTAGTCGTCGACTTCGTACGCGTCGGCCGCGGCGAGTTCCCCGTCGGTGAGGTGCAGGACCGCGCCCTCGATCACGCCGCCGTACCGGCGCTCCAGGGTCAGGTGCACGTCGAGGCCGCTGGCCGCGATGACGGACTCGTCGGTGATGGGCAAGGGCCTCGTGGCGTAGCCGACGAGCGATGCCGGCGAGCTGGGAACGGCCCGGCCGAAAAGAGCGGTCTGAACCCGCTCGTCCCTCAGCGTGCCGAAGGAAAACAGTGCGTGGGGGCGTGACTCGGTGACCATGAGCTGTGTGGATCTTTCTTCAAGGACTGATCAGGACACCCTAGGCCGTGTCCGGCGGATCATGTGAGCGGCCACCGATCCCTTGGCGGTCCGGGACAGACCGGCGGCTGGGCTCAGCTAAAACCAGCCCGTCCGGACAGACCGGCGGCTG
Source organism: Streptomyces sp. NPDC042259 (assembly GCF_055582085.1). Lineage (NCBI taxonomy): Bacteria > Bacillati > Actinomycetota > Actinomycetes > Kitasatosporales > Streptomycetaceae > Streptomyces > Streptomyces sp. NPDC042259. The sequence goes on from NZ_JBVJDW010000008.1 coordinate 67,762, forward strand.
GACCCAGCCAAAACCAGCCCGTCCAGACGGACTGACCGCTGGGCCCAGCCACAACCAGCCCGTCCGGCGCTTGAGGACGCGCCCGCAGGGCGCTCGCCGCCGCAGGCGGCACCACCGGGCGGTAGCCGAGCAACCGCCGGCCAGGCGAAAGGCTCTTGCGCCGACCACGAGCGTGTAGTGCCATGGCTTCCCATGGGAAAGAGGAGTACCGCCGCGCTGATCGTCACTCTCACGGCAGGCGCCGTCCTGACGGGCGCGCCGGGTCCACGCGCCCAGGCCGGCGAACCCGGTACCGGCGGTGCGCCGCCCATCGGTTCAGCCCGGACGCCGGGGATCGATCTCGATACGGCGACGATCCCGGAGTTACAGCGCCGCATGGCGGACGGTTCGTTGACCTCGTCGGCGCTCACCGCCGCCTATCTGCGGCGGATCGAGACCGTCGATCCGCGGATCCACGCGGTACTGCGCACCGACCCGTCGGCCCCGCGTCAGGCGGCCGCCAGCGACGTCAGACACCGCCACGGTGAGACCCGCGGCCCGCTCGACGGCATCCCCGTTCTGCTGAAGGACAACGTCGACACCCGTGACATGCCGGCCACGGCCGGGTCGCTGGCGCTGGCCGGGCGCCCGCCGGGCGCCGACGCCGCCCTGGTGACGCGGCTGCGGGACGCGGGAGCGGTGATCCTGGGCAAGACCAATCTGTCCGAGTGGGCGAACTTCCGGGCCTCGAAGCCCACCTCGGGCTGGTCGGCGGTGGGCGGCCAGACCCACAATCCGTACGTCCTGGACCGGAATCCGTGCGGGTCGTCCGCCGGTTCGGCCGCCGCGCTCGCCGCTTCGTTGTCGCAGGTGGCGATCGGCACCGAGACGGACGGCTCCATCGTGTGCCCGGCCGGGATGAACGGGGTGGTCGGGCACAAGCCCAGCCTCGGACTGGTCAGCCGGGCGGGTGTGGTGCCGATCTCCGCCGAGCAGGACACCGCGGGGCCCATGGCCCGCAACGTGACCGATGCCGCGCTCACGCTGTCGGTGCTCAGCGGGGGCGAGGTCCCGTACGCCGGGTCCCCCGGCGTCGCGGACCGGCCCGCAACCGCCGGTGATCTGCGCGGGCGGCGGATCGGCCTGTGGCGGCTGCCCTCGCTCGGGCCGGGGGTGGATGCCTTGATGACCCGCACGGCGGAGCGGCTGCGCGGTGCGGGCGCCGAGGTCGTGGAGGTCACGCTCCCGCATCAGGAGCGACTCGCCGAACTCGAGTTCCCGGCGTTGCTGAGCGAGTTCCACCGTGACATCGACCGCTATCTCGCCGCACATGGCGGGCCCCGGGACCTCGCCGCGTTGATCGAGTTCAACCGCGCGCACCCGGCCGAGCGGACCTGCTTCGCCGGCCAGGAGCTGTTCGAGCAGGCCCTCGTCGCGCCGCCCACCACCAGCCCGGAGTACCGGGCGAAGCGTGCCGAACTGACGGGACTGGCCCGGCGTTCGATCGACGCGACCATGGCCGCGCACCGTCTGGACGCCATCGCCTCGCCGGCGAACCCGCCGGCGTGGACGACCGACTGCGCGCGGGGCGACAACGACGTGATCCCCTCCTCCACCCCGGCGGCCGTGGCCGGCTATCCGTCGCTGTCCGTCCCGGCCGGATTCGTGGACCGGCTGCCGGTCGGTCTGCTGCTCATGGCCGGTGACCACCAGGACGCCCGGCTGCTGTCGCTGGGAGCCGCGGTGGAACACCGGCTGGACGCCTGGCGGGCACCGCGCTACCTGCCGACGGTGGCCCGGCCCGGCCGGTGAGGGCACGCGGGTCCGTCGAACGGACGCGAGGCGGAACGCGCGCGGAGCCGCGGAAGAGCGGCCCGCCGCGTCAGGGAGCGACGGCCCCGGCGGGCTCGGGGTGGCGCTGCCCGGGCACGGACCCGGCGGTGGCGCCGACCACCGGGTCGGGATGCGGCAGTCCCGCGTGGTGGGCCCGGACTCCGGCGCGGACGGCCCAGAAGTAGAAGCCGAGGGCGGAGACGGCGACCAGCGCGATGTCCAGGCCGCCGGGGATCACTCCGTGGCCGCCGAACTCGGTGCTGCCGAGAGCGGACAGCAGTGCCGTCCACAGCAGGAACGCGGCCATCCACCAGGCCGGTGCGAACTGCCGACGCAGGCTGGTCTCGCCCTTGCGGCGCAGCACCACGGCGGCGATGGGCACCGACAGCAGGGTGAGCAGGGCGACCTTGCCGGTGTTGGGCCACTTCGACCAGTACAGGGCGCAGGCGGCGAACGCGAAGATGACGGGGCACAGCACCCGGGCGGCGGGGAGCCGGAAGGGGCGGGGCAGGTCGGGCTTGGTCTGCCGGAAGACGCCGACCGCGATGGGGCCCATGAGGTAGGAGACGACCATCGCGGCGGAGACGACGCCGGCCAGGGCCTCCCAGCTGTGGCCGACGGTGAGCAGCAGCAGGACGGAGAATCCGAGGTTCAGCCACATGGCGGGGCGGGCGACGCCGTAGCGGGGGTGCACCTGGGCGATCTTCTTGGGGAAGAAGCCGGTGTCGGCGAGGTTCTGCGCCAGGTACGCGGCGGAGGCGACGTTGCCGATGTTGGCACCGTTGGGCGAGATGAAGGCGCCGAACTGGAGCATGGTGACGACCCAGTGCAGCATCAGCAGCTTGGCGAGATCGGCGAAGGGTGACGCGAAGTTCACCCCGCTCCAGCCGCCGGCCTCGGCCAGCCGCTCCGGCGGTACGGCACCGAGGAAGGCGACCTGGAGGGCGAGATAGATGACCAGCCCGAGGGAGAGCGCGCCGACGAGGGCGAGCGGGATGGCCCGGCCCGGGTTCTTGGCGGCGCCGCCGAGGTTGACGACGGCCTGGAAGCCGTTGAAGGCGAAGACGACGCCCGAGGCGGAGACGGCGGTGAGCACGGCGGACCAGCCGTTGGGGGCGAAGCCGCCGTGCGCGGTGAAGTTACCGGTGTGGAAGCCGGACGTGATGAGCGCGCCGACCGCGAGGACGGGAATGGCGAACTTGACCAGGGTCAGGAGATTGTTGGCCCGCGCCAGCAGCTCGACCGACCAGTAGCAGGCGAGCCACAGCGCGACGGTCAGGAACAGGGCCGTGGCCAGGCCCGTGCCGGTCAGCTTGCCGTCGGCGACCAGCTCCCGGGCCCAGCCGAAGCCCCACGACGACATGTACTGGGTGCCGGCGATGGCCTCGATGGGGATGAGCGAGGCGGTCGCGATCCACACCGCCCAGCCGGTGATGAAGCCCAGCACCGGGCCGTGCGAGAGGGAACCGAACCGGGCCATGGCGCCCGGCAGCGGATAGGCGGCACCGACCTCGGCGTACGTCATGGCGATCATGCCGATGAAGACGGCGCCGATCACCCAGGCGACCAGCGCGGCGGGCCCGGCGACCTGGGCCGCCTGACCGGCTCCGAAGAGCCATCCCGATCCGAAGATCGACCCCAGCCCGATCATGATCAGGGCGAAGAGGCTGAGGCCCTTTCGATTGGCCGCGCTCATATCCACGACGTGCGTTCCGTTCTGTCTGGAGACCGAGGGGCGCCTCTACGCGCCTCTCGGTCATCCGGTGCCGGGCCCGCACCGTCGGCGCGTGCCGGCCGACGACGCCGTCTGCCGGGCTGAGCGGAAGCGGATCGCCCGCACTGGGTGCGGTCCCCTGGACTTCACCGAGATCGGCCCCCGGGAACGGACACCGGGCGCGGCGCGAAGAGCCGGGAGGTCCGTGCGAGAGGATCGACGGTTGTCCGGGCTCGATGACGACGGGATGGCCGAGGACGCAATAGCGACACCGGACATATTACGACACGCCGCCACGGCTTTCGGACACCTCACCCGGCCCTGCGCCCGGCCCCGCGCCGCCCGGCAGGGCGCTGGGCGGCCGTCGGCGGGGCGGGGTTTCCGGCCACCTGATTTTTTGGGAATGGGCACGAGAAAAGCGGGTAACGGAGCGCTTGGCTGGACCCAGTGCTTCATGGCGTGGAAGGAGACCTCCGTGTTGATGGCTCACCCTGCGGTGTTGCGGGATCTCATCGAGCGGTACGAAACGTTGCGCGCGCTCGCCTCCCGGGAGGCCGCGAGCCCAGAGATCCGGCGGCGTATGGACGACGTCTCCTACACCCTCTGCGTGTCCACCGGTACCCGGGACATCGAGGCCGCGTTGGCGGCCGCCCGCCGCCGGGTGTCCGGTGACCGCGGTATCGGCGACCGGGTGCCCACCGGCCGGGTCCGCGGCGACTCCGTCCTGGTCGACAGCTGATCCCCCCTCGATCGGCTTCGGCCGTCCCGCCCGTCTCGCCCGGCCGTGACCGCGCTACGCCGTGCTGCCGGCCGCCGTGGCCCGGCGTTCCGCGCCCGGGCCGGCGGCCGGCAGCCGGTAGTGGCCGCACGCGGCGGGCAGGCGCACGCCGGACAGACGCAGTTGTCCGACGCGGGCGTGGAAGGCGGCGCCGCGCATCAGATGCCCGGCGACGGTGGCGGCCGGTCGCCCCGCCGGGTCGGCCAGAACACTGCCGGCGGCCCAGGCGTTGAAGGCGCCCATGGCCGGTCCGCACCAGATCTGCCAGTCGGACGACCGGTCGGGCTCACCCGCGACGGCCCAGCGGGATCCCATGGCCAGGTACCAGCGGAAGACGACGGCCATGTGGTACTTGGGGTCCTCCCGCGCGCGCCGGAGCCCCTCGGGGTGGTGCTCCGCCAGATAGGCGGCCGCCTCCCGCCACACCTCGGACAGGGGGCGCCGCAACAGGCGCTCCTCCACGTACCGGCGGTCGCCGGGCGAGAGGCCCGCGAGCCCGTCGTGTTCGAGGTAGAGGCGGTGGAGGCGGGCCGCGCGGCCGGCGAACATGGTGCCCCGGCCCAGGACTTGCACCTGTATGCCGAGTTCGAACATGTCCGCCGACGGTGCCATGGTGCAGTCGGCCGGGCCGGCTCGTGCGAGCAGGGCCTTGGCCGCGGCGGACGTCCCCGCCTCCACCGTCGCCTGGTTCACGGAGCCGGTGACGACGTAGTCGGCGCCCAGCGCGAAGGCCGCCATGACCGCCTGCGGCGTGCCGATGCCGCCGCCCGCTCCCACGGATACCGGGTGGCGGCCGCCGAGTTCACGCGCGAGGCGGTCCCGCAGGCGCAGGAGGAGGGGCAGGAGGACGACCAGCGGCCGGCGGTCGGTGTGCCCGCCGGAGTCCGCTTCCGCCGTGACGGCGTCCGCCACCGGCACCGACCGGGCGAGCCGGGCCTGCTCGTCGGTCACCTGTCCCCGGGTGACGAGTTCGCTGACGATCGCCTCGGGGGCGGGGCGCATGAACATCTCGGCCGTCTCCGGCCGGGACACCTTGGCGACGAGCCGGTTGTCCGCCTCCGCTCCCCCGTCGCGGCCGGGACGCAGTCCGGCCAGCCGGTAGCGCACCAGATCGGGGGTGAGCCGGACGAAGGCCGAGGCTTCGACGCAGCGGACCGCGTGGCGCGAGCAGAGGTCGACGCACATGCGCTCCAGGCCCGGTGCCGTCGGGCTGTGGATGAGATTGCAGGCATACGGGACGCCCCTGTCGCCGAGTTCCCGGCGCAGGCGCGCCAAGGCCGGTTCGAGGCGGGCGGCGGGCAGCCCGGCGGCCCCGAAGGAGGCCAGGTGGCCGGCCCGGGCCAGGGCGATGACCAGTTCCTCGGAGGCGATGCCACCGGCCATGGACCCGGCCATGTAGGCGTAGCGCACGCCCTGGTGGCGCCGGAAGACGGCCGAGCCCAGGCGTTCGGGCGGCAGGGGGCCGACGGACGCGAGCAGGACGGCGTCCTCGGTGGCGGCGGGGGGCCGGTCGGTCGCGCCGACGCGGCCACGGCTGCTGACGAGGTGACAGGGGCGGTCCAGGGCCGCCAGGGCCGCGTACAGGCCGTCCGGGTCGTGGCGTACGGTCACCGGATGTCCTCCTGCCGCACGGGCGCCGCCGGCCGGAGGTCGACGGCGATGTTGTCCACCTGGTAGATGCGCAGGTCGTCCCGCCAGATACTGCCGTCGGCGCGGAGGGTCACCCGCTCGCCGTCGGCCCGGACGTCGCGGATGTGGGCCTCACCACGGACGCGCCGGTGCTCGCGCAGGATCTGCCCGCGGTAGGTCCACCGCAGTTCCTCCCCGGGTGTGACGGTCATGCGCGGCCGGTCCAGGTGGTCGGCGAGGCCGGTGATCAGGGCGTAGGCGTGCACGGCTTGGTAGAGCGTCTGGACTCCGACGGAACCGGGAAGGACGGGGTCGTCGAGGAAGTGCTGCTCGAAGAACCAGTCGTCACCCCGCACCGGGCTGTCACACAGGACGTAGCCCCGGCCGTGGTCGCCTCCGCCGGCCACGACGACGGTGTCCTCCAGCAACGCCAGCCGGCCACGGCCCAGTCTCGGGTCGTCCCGCAGGCGACGTCGGACGACACCGTCGCGCGGGGACGCCTCCCGCTCCAGCCAGGGCGGGACGCACCTCCCGTCGTCCAACCCCGCCTGGGCGTGCAGGAGTTCGGGCGTCAGATAGGCGTGGACCGCCTCACCGGTGCAGAACGGCACGCCGGCGTGGTGCAGGGTGAAGTCGTAGCGTTGGAGGATCCCGCCCGGCAGCTTTGTGTGGGAGCGGAGAGTGACGGCCTGGCGCAGGGTCGTCCCGCGCCAGCTCACCGGCCGGAGCAGGCGGCTCCTGCCTTCCAGGTTGCGACAGGCCAGGTCCTGGTGAGGGTATTCGCCGGTGACACCGAGGACTACCGCCAGCATGCCCATCGGCTGGAGCGCGGTCTCCATGAGGGCCAGTTGGGGCAGGGTGCCGTTGTTCTCCCGCAGATACCAGGGGTCGTCCGGCACGTCGTACTCGAACACGGCGTGGGTGCCGTCGCGGTACTCGCCCACGCGGCCCCGGCCGTCGACCGCCCGGGACACCATGAGCAGATCCCCGCGCGGCAGGCGGGGCCGCACGGTCGCGGTCGCGGCGGTGCCCCCGGGACACGACGACGCCGTGCCGGCGGCATCTCCCTCCGCGGCCTGCGCGATGTGCCACTCGTGGGCAATGGCACTGCCTCCGTCCGTGGTTCTGCGGCAGGTCCGCTGTGGTGGCTCGGCGGACGACCGCATGGGGGCGCCCGGTGCTTCTTGGAGGGCGACGGCCACATCACGCAGCCGCGCCACCCGGCGTCCCCGCACCCCGAACCAGCAGTCACCGACCGCGTAGGGCCGGGGTGTGAGGCCGCTGCCCGTGATCACCATCTCGGCGTCCACCGGCGCGTGGGACGGGAAGGTGTCCATGACCTCGACGAGAAGGACGCTGTCCGGCGCGGGAACGGCCCGGGCCCCGGGAACGCACAGATGAAAGCCTTGCCACACGAGGTGGACACGGAGGATGTCCATGGCCGTCATGACCGGCCACGGCCACGTCGCCGTCGTGTCGTGCGCCTCCACCGGGTGGGCGGTGGCCCGAAGGACGCCCTGGCCGTAGGGGCCGGCGCCGGGCTCGACGGTTACCTCCGCCAACCGTCCGGACGCCCATGGAGCGAGCCGGTCCCGCGGCGGCAGATGGCCCTGGTCGAACGCGGGGCCGAGAACCCGGGCGATCTCACCCCGTGCCAGGGCCGCGAGACCGGCCGCGGCCAGACGGGTCACCCGGGTCCGGGCTAGTGGTCGCGGGTCCGGTGGGAAGCGGGGCACCGGCCGCTCGGGCCAGGGGTCGTGCGCGCCCAGGACGCGTACGGTGGCGACCGTCGCCCCGTTCACGCCGATGTGCCACCCGGCGTCGTCCGGCGCGTCCTCGGAGGGGGGTGCCGGGTGGGTGCGGACCTCCGCCGCACGCGGCACGTCCGGCACGGCCCCGTGCCACCGGGTGGTGACGCGGCACGGCCACCTGCCCTCGGCGACCGGTACCACTCGCGCGGCCGCCCGGAGGAAGGTCTCGGCCGCGTCCGACGAGGACGCGGTGTCTTCGCCGGCGGTCGCCATGGACGGGGCCGTACCGGCGTGCCACGGCGTGGTGTCCGTCGCTGCCCGCGCGAGCAGCCGCACGGTGACGGCCGCGTGGGCGGCGAGCACCGCGGTGTGGGCGCGCTGAAGGCTCTCGGCGATCCTCTCGCGCGGGGTGCGGAGCGGACCGGGGGCCGGGGCGGTGGCGTCAGGGGGGTCGGAGGGCGCCGGTGCTCCGCCCGGGGGCGAGGACACGGGCCCGCTGCCGGGTGGGCCCTCCAGCGGGATCCCCTCGAAGGTCACGTCTTCCATGGCTCCCTCCGTCATCCTTCGGTCGCCTCCGGTCGGCACTCACCGCGGATGGCGCCGAGGACGCGGGTGACGACCTCGGCGGGATCGGCCCACAGGGTGCGTACGCCGGTCCACCGCTGGAGGACCCGGCCGTCAAGGGCACAGCCGGTGATGTCGGTGGTCGCGAACAGGGCTTCGGTCGCCGCTTCCCGCACCTCGACCCGGATGGCGAACGCCCCGTCGGATGGCAGGGCGGCGAACAGCTCCACACGCTCGACACTGACGGGGATGGGCTTGAGGCGCGCACCGGCTTCCGGTACCAGTGCCACACACGCCGCCTGGAGGAGGAGGTCGGCCAACGCGGGGGAATAGAGCCGGCCGGCGTAAGCGCCCCCGGCGAACGGTGGGTCCTGCATCCTGGCGACGACGACCAGGTGACTCCCCCGGCGTTCGACTTCGTTGCGCAGACCGGTGAGGGTCGGCCCGTGGAACAGCCGGCCGTCCGCGTATCCGGGGTGCGGGGCGTCGGCGACGGTGTGGGGAGGCAGGGCCACTCGCGGGGCGGCCCCGGTGCGGCCGTCGCTCAGCAGGTAGCGGCCGTCGAAAGAGACGTCTTCCCGGTCGTCGTCGTGCACGGAGACGCGTGTGCACCGCAAGCCGTCGATATCCGGTTCCGGCACCAGCCGCGCCCGGGCCGTCTCCCGGCGGCCGGGCGGAAAGCCCATGCCATGGACGATCCGGAAGTCCCGGCACTCCGCCACGGTCTCCGTCACGCCCAGGGCCCGTTCGACGAGGTGTACGCCCCAGCCCACGGCCGCCGTCATGGGGAGCACCGGGGTGCCGTCGAAGCGGTGGTCCCGCAGGACCGGGTCGTCGCCCAGGCCGGCCACCGAACGCCGCGCGACCAGCCCTTCGTCAGGCAGTCGTTCGCTTCGCTTGTACAGCGGTTCGAGGGGTCCCGCGACGGTCACCGCGCTCTCGTGCGGGCCGGAGCCGTCGGCCATGAGCCGCAGGAAGTACGCACAACCCATTTCCCGGCTGAGCGTGGGCACCCCCGCTTCCGCGTAGAGCCCGTGGATCCGGGCGGCCATGCCGCCCCCCTCCCAGACCCCCCAGGCGACGGGCTTCACCCTGCATCGGGGGTGGGCCGTGGCGAAAGCCCGGGAGAAGCGGTTCAGTGCCTCGTTGGCGAGGGCGTAGTGAGCCTGTCGCACATTGCCCCAGATGCCGGCGATCGAGGTGAAGACCACCAGGTGCCGGAGCCGTTCCGGCTCCAGCGCCCGCAGGACGTGATGCAGTCCGCTCAGCTTCGTCTCCACGACCGCGGCGACCGACTCCGGCTCCATCGCCTCCAGCGAGGTGTCGGCGAGCACTCCCGCGCCGTGCAGCACACCGGTGATCCTCGGGACGTAGGGCGCGAGCGCCTCGGCCAGCGCGGCGCCGTCGCGCACGTCCACCGCCAGGTACTCGGCCGCGGCGCCGAGGGAGCGGATCTCCTCCAGACCGGCACGGATGTCGCGTTGCCGGAGCACCCGCTCGACGTGTTCCTCGGCATGGTGGACCTCGTCACCGCTCTTCACTCCGGCCGCCCTCGCCGGCTCGTCGGTGAGCGGGGTCCGCCCGAGCAGCAGGTAGTCGAAGCGGTGGTCGCCGGCCAGCGCGCGGACGCACCACGAAGTGATCCCGGAGGCACCGCCGGTGACGAGCAGCAGGCCGCGTTCCTCGGGGGCCGACGGGTCTGACCCTGTCCCGGCCTCCGCCTCGGCCTCCGTCTCCGGGAGGGGTGCGGGGTCGGTCACCGGGGTCAGCTGGGGGGTGCGGCGTCCCGTCGCGTCCCGGCCCACTTCGCGGAGGTCGGTGGCCAGGTCGGCGATCTCGTCGGCGAAGGCGTCGCCCACGGCCCTCAGGTCGGTGTCGGGGGCGAAGTCCAGGGCACGGCAGAACAAGCCGGGTTCTTCCAGCGCGACGGTTTTCAGCAGGCCGCCGAGCCCGCCCGCGAGGGCCGCGGTCCCGTCGCCGCCCGAACCCGCGTACCCCAGGGATCCGTCGAGCTGAGTTACCGTCACCAAGGCGGCCCGCCGGCCGGGTCCCGCCGCCTTCGTCAGGACGGGACACACGTGTTTGGCCACGAGGACGGCGTGCCGCAGCCTTTCGATCGCCGCGGGCGCGTCGGGGCAGGAGGAGCGGCCCCAGGGCAGGACGCACAACCGCGCCGGGCCGCTGTCCGGGCAGGTCGCGGCCACGGCGGCCGCCAACGCCGGCTCGCTCCAGTCCTTCAGCCGCTGGGGACCGCTCCGCCTGCCTGCCTCGCCGGCGGGCTCGGGAGGCCCGGCGTCCGGCAGGCACACGCGGTCGACCCGCCAGCCGCCGGAGCGCAGCGTCTCGGCGAGGGCGGCGGACAGCTCCGTTCCGTCGTCCAGGACGAGCGCCCGGCTGCCCGGCGGCCAGGGGTTCAGCAGGACGTCGGGCGGCGGCAGCGTGCGCAGGGTCACGACGGCGACTCCGCTGGCGATCGCACCGGGCACCGGTCCCCGCAGTGCGGGGCGGCTCAGCACCTCGTGGAACTTCCGCGACAGATCCCGCACCGTCCGGGCTTCCGCCAGCCGGAACAGGTCGCCCCGGTCGAGCGACGGGTAGCGGCGCCACACCTCGGCCCCGATCTCCATGCGCTTGAGCGAGTCGATGCCGAGGTCCTCCTGGATGAGGAGGTCCGGCTCGATCAGGTCGATGTCGAACCCGGTCTTCGCGGCGGTCACTTCCCGCAGTACCCGCTCGACCTCCTCGACAGCGACCTCCACGCCACCGGGGAGCCCTGCGGCCTCCGCCCCCTCGCTCTCGGCGTCCCACAGCTCGGCCAGCGCGGACCTGTCGGTGCCCGGTGCGATGGCGTCTTCCGCGCCCGCGCCGGCGGGGACGGTCCGCGCCCGTTCCTCGGCGGGTTCGGGGGCGGCGGTCCGCGTCGGCTCCCCGGTACCTCCGGTATCCCCGGGGATACCGTGCCCCGCGGTCTTCCCGTCGCCCGGATCCAGGAGCCGGGCGATCACCTCCGCGGCCCGGGTGTGCGCCGCTCCCACCGCGAGGCTGTGTTCGGTGACGGCGGTGACCGCCTGGAGCAGTGCGGCGTCCAGTCCTCCGTCCGGCGCGCGTCGGCTCAGGAGGTCGGTGAGCTGCCCGGCAACCTGGAGCTGGTTGTCGAGATAACGGGTGTGCGCGGCGAGGTGCTCGGCCGCGGCCCGGTGCAGGGCCTCCTCCTCGGCCGCGGCCGGGACGGCGGGTGCGGAGGCGGTGTCCTGCCGCTGCCGCCTGCATCGTTGCTGCTCCCGCACGGCCTCGGCGGCCTTCTCCAGCGCCGCCCGGTACGCGGGGCGGCGGGCGACGGTCGCGAATTGCGGGCCCGCCAGGCTGCGGGCCGCCTTCGACGGGGCGGGGGGCTCCGGCGGCCGGGGCGCGTCGTAACGGTTGATGCCGGTCAGGGGCAGCCCCAGGACCGCCAGGTGCAGCGCCGCCGCTTTCAGCGACGCGCAGCCGTCCTGGCCGGGGCCCGCGTCACAGGCCACGCTCTCCACTCCGCGGTCGCCCAGCGTCCGTTCGACGAAACCGCTGAGCACTCGCTTCGGCCCGAACTCCACGAACAGGCGGACGCCGTCGGCGTACATCTCCTCCAGCCGGGCGGCGAAGTCCACGGGGCGCAGCAACTGCTCCGTCAGGACCGACCGGTTGGCCGCCGGGTCGTCTCCGTAGGAGGCTTCGGCGGTGTCGGCGTAGACCCGCGCCCTGGGGGTGGCGAACGCGGTCCGCGCGCACGCCTCGGCGAACGGTCCGGCGGCGTGCCCGACATACGGGGTGTGGAAGGCCGCGTCGACCGGCAGTCTCCAGGCCGGGACGCCAGGGTTCGCGCACGTGCCGACCAGGTCCTCCACGGCTGCCGTGGGGCCTCCGACGATGTGCTCCTCCGGGGTGTTGCGGTTGCACACCAGCAGCTCCGGGCGGCCGGCCAGCAACTCTCGTAGGGTGCTCTCCGGCGCCCGGACTGCGGCCATGGCCCCCGGCTCCCGGCCCGGCACGGGCCGCATGGCCCGCCCCCGGGCGTGCGCGAGGGCGGTGAAACCCGTGTCGTCCAGGACACCGGCGGCCCACAGCGCGGTCACCTCACCGAAGCTGTGCCCGAGTACCGCGTGCGGGGCGAAGCCCAGTTCCCGCAGGAAGGCGTACTGGCCCGCCGACAGGGCGCCGATCGCCGACTGGGCGTAGTCGGTGCGCCGAAGCCGGTCCTCGCCGTCCTGCCGCGGGGGCATCGAGGGCGGGAACACCGTGTGGGCCAGGCTGTCGTCGTCGGGGAAGAGGGCATTGGCCGCTTCGAACGCGGCGTGGACGGCGGGCACGGCGAGCGCGGCGGCACCGCCCATGCCCGGGTACTGGCTGCCCTGACCGGCGAAGAGGGCGCCGACGCGCACGTCCCCGTCGAAGGCACGGCGGCGATAGCGCACTCCTGCGGGGTGATGCCAGCTCTCGTCCCGTGGGTTCAGCCTCAGCCGTTTCACGGCAGCGGCCCGCAGCGCGGCCGCGTGCTCCTCGTCACGGGCCACGAAACCGAGACGGGCGTGTTCCGGGGGGACAGACCCTTCTTCGGGTGGCTCCCCCGCCTCCAGCCGCCGTAGCAGCCCTTCGACGGTCTCCGCGTGCCAGAGGCAGGCGACGGGCGTACGGTGCGGGCAGGGCTTCTCCTGTCCGTCCGGTGGGTCGTACTCCTCCAGTACGGCGTGGAAGTTGACCCCGCCGAAGCCGAAGGCGGACACCCCCGCGCGACGCACGGGCCGGGACGGCTCACGGAGCCAGGGCCGGGCCACGGCGTTGACGCACAGCGGGCTGTCCTGACGCTCCAGCTCCGCGCCGGGTGTCTCCACGTGGAGGGTGGGCGGCAGCACCTTGTGGTGCAGGGCCAGCGCGGCCTTGATGAGCCCCGCCGCGCCCGCCGCCGCCTTGGTGTGCCCGATCTGCGACTTGACGCTGCCCACTGCCACGGGGGGCCGGGGGCGTGCGTCACGGTCGGCCCGCAGGAGAAGTCCGAGCGACCGCAGCTCGACCGCGTCCCCCGCCGGGGTGCCGGTGCCGTGGGCCTCGACGAGCCCGATGGAGCCGGGCGGGCAGCCGGCGTCCTCGTAGGCGCGGCGCAGAGCCGTCAACTGGCCGTCACCACAAGGCGCGTAGACGCTCGTGCCGGATCCGTCACTGGAGCTTCCCAGCCCCCGTAGGACGGCGTAGACCCGGTCACCGTCCCGCTGGGCGTCGGCCAGGCGCTTGAGGGCCAGCATGCCGATCCCCTCACCGACCAGGGTGCCGTCCGCCTGCGCGTCGAACGGCCGGACCCGTCCCGTCGGGGAGAGCGCGGGCGTCTTGCTGAAGCACATGAAGGAAATGATCGAATTGTCGGTGTCGCAACCACCCGTGATCATCATGTCCGCGCGTCCGCCGCGGAGTTCGTCCACGGCGCACTGGACGGCGGCCAGCGAACTGGCGCACGCGGCGTCGACCGTGTAGTTGGCGGCCCGCAGATCGAGCCGGTTCGCGATGCGGCCGGAGACGAGGTTGGCCAGCACGCCCGGGAAGGAGTCCTCCGTCCACGACGGCAACCCGGCCAGACGCGCGGCGACGACCTCGCGCACCGTCTCCTCCGGGACGCCGCAGTCCAGCATGGTCTGTCGCATCTCGTGCGTGGCGAGGCGTCCGACGAGCGGGAGGACGGTGGAGTTGGTGCCGCACACGCCGAGGATCACCCCCGTGCGGGCGGGGTCGTACCAGTCGCGACGGCCGACGGCGGCATCACGGAGAACGTCGGCGGCCGCGCGGAGCGCGAGCAGTTGTACCAGTCCTGTGGAGTCAAGGGCCTTGGGCGTCATCCCCAGGGCGAGGGGGTCCACCGTCTCCGGCGCGATAAAGGCACCGCGCCCGCAGTAGGTCGTGTCCTCCGCGAAGGGATCGGGATCGTGGTGGACGCCGGCGTCCCACCATTCGTCCGGCACTTCCTCCGTGCAGTCGCGGCCCTTGACGATGTTGTCCCAGAACTCCCGAAGGTCGCGTGCCATCGGAAAGATGCCCGCGAGCCCCACGATGGCGACCGGGGCGTCCGCGAGGCGGTGCCGCGCAGGACGGGACGACATGGCCGAACACCTCATTCCATGAAGAAAGCGATGACGTGGCTGACGTCTGCGAAGGCGTGTGCGTGAACGAGTGCGCGCGGCGGCGCGGGGGATGGCAGGCATGGCATGACACAGCCATGGCTATGGCGTTCTGTCGCGGTGGCGGGGACTCTGCGCTGTGGTGAGATTGCCCCGCCGTCGCCCGGTGAACCGCCGTATGAAGCAAGGCGATTAAGTCGGACCGCCATATTGTCGGGAGACCTGCCGAGGTGGCGCCCGCGCGGCGGCAGCGCGTGCCGGCGGCAAGCGGATCCGTCTGAACGCGGTCGTGTCGACGCGCGCACATGAGGCGCCGCGCTCGCGCACCACAGCGCACGGACCGCGATCACGGGCCCGAGGCCGTCTCCCCGCCCCGGGCCCTCCGGCACTTCCTACGCCGCCGCCAGGGGACTGCCCTCGCGGACTTCGGCCCACTGGTCGGGAGGACCGACCACCGCACGACTGTCGGTGACGGTAAGCCAGGCCTGGTCACAGGCATAGACCAGCTTGCTCGCCTCCCACAGCCGCGCCCCGGAATCCCACAGCCAGAATCGGTGGGTCCAGTGCCCTTGAGGGTCTTCCTCACCTGGCGGCAGGCCGATCTCCTCGCTACGCAAGAGCCGGCCGGCCTCGGCGAGCATGCCGAAGGTGCCGCCCTTGGGGTTGAAGTAGACGCCGTACGCCCGCCCGCCGCCGTTCGTCAGGGCGGCCAACCATGCCTCGGTGTGCAACCCGTAGAAGACGGGCTGGACGAGAACACAACCACCCGCCACCGCGGTCACCCCGACGACCCGGGTGCCGCGGTCCCAGTCGTCGTAGGGGTCGAACTCGTCCGAGCCGGTCAGCAACGGGTCGGCCTCGAGTCGGCGGATCGCCTCCGGCGCGTCCACGCCGGAGACGAAGGCCACCGACATTCCCTCGGTGTGCAGGTCCTCGCCGAAGACGGCGGCTTGGGCGTCGGCCGCCCCGAACGCGGCGAGTTCGGCGCCGGAGAGCCTCATACCCGCCGGCGCGGCATCGGCGAACAACGGGGCCAGCCGTGTGGTCAGAGCGAGCCGGCCGGGCGACCAGCCGGCGACGCGTGGGGTCCAGGCGTCCGCCCCGGCGGCGAGCAGGACGGCCGCGCTCTCCTCGGCCCCATGACACACGGCCTCCCACAAGGCCGTGACGCCTGTGTCGTCGGTCCGGTCAACGTCATCGACCCTCCTCGCCAATTCCCGGACGACCTCCGGAGCACCCACGGCGGCGGCCCGGTGCAGCGGCCACGCCTGGGGATCGTCCGGGTCGGCGCCCGCCGCCAGACGGGCCCGCACCACCTCCGGATCGGCCCAGCCCCCGTTCCCCAGACAATCCCAGTCCGCGCGGTCACGCTCCAGGGGTCGCGGCCGCTCAGGCTCCGGGAGCGACCACTGGGGCTCTGCCATGATTTCCTGCGGCCCCATGGTCATCCAGCCGAAGCTCTCCTGCTCGTGCGACGACGGCAGGTCCGGCCAGACCTCCACCGCCCCCTCCGCTGCCGCGCACAGCGCCGTGCCGTCGAACTCCGTCCGGGTTTCCGGGACCGCCGCCGCGGGCCATTCGGTGATGAGCGTGAGTGGCCCCTCGGGCGGAAGCTGGGACAGGTGCAGCTTGATGCCGTAGTGGAAGAGGTGACTCGAGCCCCCGC
Organism: Streptomyces sp. NPDC042259; assembly: GCF_055582085.1. Lineage (NCBI taxonomy): Bacteria > Bacillati > Actinomycetota > Actinomycetes > Kitasatosporales > Streptomycetaceae > Streptomyces > Streptomyces sp. NPDC042259. Next base: position 83,813 of record NZ_JBVJDW010000008.1, read on the forward strand.
GTAGCCTGAGGCTGAGCCGCTCCGCCTCATCACCGAGTGCCCCCCAGGGGTCGGGGTCCTGAGTACCGGCCCGGCGGCCGTCGGCCAGCACCACGGTGAACCGCAGTCCAGCCGTACCGCCGCCACGGTCCTCATGCACCTGACGCCTGAAGACACTCAGCCGGATCCCCAGCGAACCCGGCCACACCTCCCAGCCGGTCAGCAGGATCCTGGCGTCCGGCCCCGTGCCGACCACCGCGGTGTGCGGCAGCCGGGCCGGCACGTACCACCACTCGGGCGGGATGGGCTGATCACCGGTCGGCTGATAAGCCGTGAGCAACCGAGAAGAAGTCATGCGATCCATCGTGGCACCCACCACTGACAGACCCACGGAGACGACCGTTCAGCCAACGGGCATGAACGCCTGCCGCCGCAGGGCGGGTTGAGACATCTGTATCCCGCTCGCGGGGAGGCGGCGTGGCGTGGTCATCGCCGCGGCCCACGTACGCCCAACGGACACGCCGCCTCCGGCCCGGAGCTGTCGTGCCCGCCCGTCGTCCACGGACTTGTTCCGCCGAGTCTCCATGTCGGTGGTGTCAGTGGTGTATGACAGCCTCGGGTCATGAGTTACGACCTCGCCGTCTGGGAAGGCGACCGGCCCACGGACGACGCCACTGCGGGCCGGCGTTTCAGCGACCTGTACGACCACTACGTCGGCACCGGCGCGCAGCATCCGCCAACCGCGCGGATCTCCAGCTATGTCGCCGCCCTGCTGGAACGCTGGCCCGATCTCACGGAGGACGAGGACGACACCTCGCCATGGTCCGCCGGCCCCTTGATCGGCGAGGCACGTGGCCCTCTGGTCTACTTCCCCATGCGCTACAGCACGGCCGACGAAGCTTCGGCCTACGCCGCCGGTGTCGCCCCCGCGATGGGGCTTGTCTGCTACGACCCCCAGGAGCAGCGGCTCAGACCGTGAGGGGCAGCGGCTGAGCTGAATCGCCCGGGCTGCCGCGGCGGCGGGGCCGTGTTGGGTGCCGGCCGCGGGCCCGGGTAGAAATTCATTTGCCCCGGCCATGGGGCAGCGTTGCAATGTGGCCGGGCACCACGAGCCGTGGTGCCGGTATTTTCGAGGAGGCAGCGGCGGCGATGGAGATTCGTTCCACGACCGATGAGGATCTGGAGGTCTTCGTCGACACGGTCCATGCCGCGTTCGGGCGCTTTCCGGAGACCCCGGCCGAAGGCGGCGGGCTCTGGTGGTCGGCACTCGAAACGGACCGCTGCCTGCTCGCCCTGACCCCGGACGGACGACCGGTGGGCACCACCGCCGCGCACTCCTTCGAACTCACCCTGCCCGGTGCGAACCTCGTACCGGCCCCCGGGGTGACCGCCGTCGGTGTTGTGCCCTCGCACCGGCGCCGGGGCGTGCTCAGCGCGATGATGCGGCATCAGCTCGCCCAGTTGCGGGAACGCGGGGAGTTCCTCTCCGTGCTGCTGGCTTCCGAGGCCCCGATCTACGGCCGGTTCGGTTACGGACCGGCGACCTACACGGCGCGGCTGACGGTGTCACGCCACGAGGCCGCCCTCGCCGTTCCCCGGGCGCGCGGACGGGCCGGCGCACCGGCGGCCGGTTCGGACAAGGGCTCGGACAACGGCTCGGTCGAGGTGCTGCGTCGTGCCGAGTGCGGAGAGATTCTGGAAGAGGTCTACGACCGGTACCGGCGCGCCCAGCCCGGTGCGCTGTCCCGGCCGCACCGCTGGTGGGCCTTGCGGGCGGGGCAGCCCCCGGTCTCGCCGGCGCCGCGTTACGTCGCCGTGCACCGGGACGCCGACGGCGTCCCGGACGGATACGCCAGCTATTCGATCGGCGAGGACCGGACCTTGACGGTCGACGAGACCATCACCACCGACGACGCCGTCTTCACGGCCCTGGCCCGGTTCGTCATCGGACACGACCTGGTCTCGCGGGTCGTGTTCAAGCACGTCCCGCCCGACCACCCGCTGCGCTGGCAGTTCGCGGACTTCCGGGCCGGCGAGGTGAGCGGCGACACCGACTGGCTCTGGGTGCGGCTGCTGGACATCCCGCGCGCGCTGACGGCGCGCGGCTGGTTCACGGACGGCGCGCTCGTCCTCGACGTCGAGGACCCGTTCCTCGGTGGGCACGGCCGCTATCTGCTGACCGTGCGAGACGGCAAGGCCGAGTGCGTCCCGACGGACCGGGAACCGGACCTCTCCCTGGACGTGCGGGACCTGGGCTCGGTCTACCTCGGCGGCACGGCCCCGAGCACGCTCGTGCGCGCCGGGCACATCCGGGCCCACCGCCCGGGCGCGGCCGCCCTCGCGGACGCCCTCTTCCGCGCCGAGCGCTCCCCGCACTGCCTGCACTGGTTCTGAGGCGCGCGCTCGCCGCCGGACGGGCTGTTTCGGCCGAGGTCGGCCACCACCAGCCCGTCCGGCGTGTGAGGACAACCGCCGGACTCTCCCTACGCTTTGCGGGCGAGCAGATGAATGCCCTGGAACTGCCGTCGGTCGGTGGGCAGCGGCTCGCGCACCATCCGGGCGGCCTCGGTCAGTCCCACCTCGCGCAGCATCGCCGCGAGGTGGTCGGGCGACCACTGATAGGCCGGCGCGACGGTGTGGTCGAAGACCTGCGTCGGCCGGGACGGATCGTCGGTGGCCCAGAAACCGATCAGAAGGTGGCCGCCGGGCGCCAGTACGCGGTGGAACTCCGCCAGGATCCCGGGGAGTTCGCTCGGCGGAGTGTGGATGATGGACCACCGTGAGAGCACGCCGCCGAGCGCGCCGTCGGCGATGTCCAAAGCGGCCATCGAACCCACGTCGAACCGCAGGGCCGGGTAGCTCTGGCGAGCCAGTTTGATCATCTCGGGAGAGGCGTCGACACCCGACACCGCGAGCCCCAGCTCGCCCAGGTAGGCCGTGATGTGCCCGGGCCCACAGCCCAGGTCCGCGACCTGCCTCTCCCCGCCCGCCCCTACCATCTCGGCGAAGGCGCCCAGGATCGCGCGGTCCAGGGGCTCATCGAGCAATGCGTCGCGGAACAGCTGCGCGTAGGTGGAAGCGGCGGCGTCGTATGCCTCGCGGGTGGTTCTGAGGGCATCGTGTTCAACCATGCCCGCGACAGTAGCCCCCCGCCCTCGCCGCGCGTGCCGCCGCCCGCGTGCCCCCGGGGCCCGGGGGCACAGGGCAGCGGCGCGAGAACGGTTCCGGCGCCCGTCAGGGCCAGTTCGGGGCGGGGTCGGTGGGAAGGAGCGGGCGGATGGCGCCCAGTACGGCGCCGACGCACACGTCGCGGAGTTCGGCGCGGGTGCAGGTCTCCTCGGTGAGCCAGTCGACGACGAGTACCCGGACGAACACCAGCCAGCTCTTGAGCACCTGGGACACGGCCTCGCGGGCGGCGTCGTCGGCGAGCGGGAGGACCCCCAGCAGACGGGCGCGGAGGGCGTCGAGTTCGCCCGCGCCGATCGTCTGGATGACGGGGTCACCGGCGAGGTCACAGTTGGCGGCGAGGATGGCGTTGCGGTTCGCCACGAAGTAGTCGAGGTGGGCGTCCATGCCCTCCACGAGCTGCTCGACCAGGGTGTCCGCGGGGTCGAACCGGCTCTTGGCGAGCAGCTGGTCGGCCGCCTGCTGGTAGACCGCCGCGAAGAGGTCGCGCTTGCTCGCGAAGTGCCGGTAGAGCAGCGCGCGGGACACGCCCGCCTGCCCGGCGACGTCCTCCATCAGCACCTCTTCGTACGGGTGGGAGGCGAAGAGCCGCGCGCCGACGGCCAGGAGCTGGGCACGGCGTTCGACGGGGGTGAGGCGCTGGCGGGGCGGCATGGACGAAGGTTACTTGACACGTGTCTACCAGTGCCCGCTACGCTAGTAGACACGCGTCAACTAAGCGGGGGGTGAGTCGGCCATGGCCAGGACTCTGCGGGCACTTGCCTGGGCGATGGGGATCGCGTGCGTGGCGATCGGGCTGTTCCACGGGGTGGCCGGGAACGCGGCGATCCCGGGCGCCGAAGACGCCGACGCGACGATCGACAGCTTCGGCCGGTTCATGGGTGTGATCTTCGCCGGGTACGGGCTGGCCTGGCTGTGGGCCGTCCGGCAGGCACCGATCCCGGCGGGGGCGGTGCGGCTGCTGGCCGGGGTGTTCCTGCTGGGCGGGCTCAGCCGGGCACTGTCGATCGCGGTGGCGGGTTGGCCGCACGGCTTCCAAGTGGTGCTGATGGTGATCGAACTCGGATTGCCGCCGGTGTATTTCTGGCTCGCCGACGCGGAGGAGCGGTTGACGCGAGCACAGGCCTGAACCCGTTCCGCCGTCGCAGGGGAACGGCGGAACGGGTTCGGATTCGTCGCGGGCCGGCCGCATCCCCGCCCGGCTCGCAAGTGGCCACCGTCATGCCGAGGCGGAACCGGGCCCGGGCCCGTCGCGGCCTCGGCCCGGTAGCCGACAGGTCGGCATGCGGTGGTCCACAGCGAGCCCGAGTCGGCCCTGTACGCGGGGAGTTCGGTCGGCGAGGCACCCAGGGTGCCGACCGAGGGCGAATCGCCGCCTGCACGCCGGGGCTGCCGAGCAGTCGGGGGCCGGGCAGCCGGGGGCCACCCTCCGTTGAATGACCGATGTGCGCCGCCCCCGGCAGCTCGCACAGTGGTGGCAGCTTTCACGGCCCCCGGCCGTGGCCGCGCCATGACAGCACAAGAGAAGGACAACGCCTTGCACCCCACCCCGGCAGACCTCGTCTTCGTCAACGGCTCGGTCCTGACCGTCGACTCCCGCTTCACCGTCGCCTCCGCCCTGGCCGTCACCGACGGCCTCGTCAGCGCGGTCGGGGACGTCCGGGACGTCATGGCACACGCCGGCCCCGGCACCCGGGTCGTCGACCTCGCCGGCGGGACGCTGCTGCCCGGCATCAACGACGCGCATCTGCACGGCTGTGCCTTCGGCATGACCAGTCCCCCGCTGTCCGTCGATGTCGCCCACCCCGCCGTCCACTCGATGGCCGACGTGCGGGAGGCCGTGCGGGAGGCCGCCGAGCACACCCCGGCCGGAGAGTGGATCACCGGGCACGGGTGGGACGCGGCCTACCTCGCCGAATGCGTCGCCGCCCCCTCCCGGCTGCCCGCCCGCCATGACCTCGACGCCGTCAGCCCCGACCATCCCGTCCTGCTCTACTCCAGCTCCGGCCACGCCACCTGGGTCAATTCCGCGGCCCTCGCGCGGGCCGGAGTGGACCGGAACACCCCCGCCCCGCCCGGGTCGGTCATCGTCACCGACGCGGCGGGAGAACCCACCGGCCTGCTCCAGGAGGGCGCCCAGGACCTCGTCCACCGGGCACTGCCCGCCCTCTCCCCCGAGCTGCGGGCCGACGCGATCAGGACCACCCTGCGCACCCTGGCCCGGCTCGGCATCACCAGCTACACCGAGCCCGGCCTCGGCCCCGGCGGCGACGCCCTGATGCGCGGCGCCCTCGCCCACAGCACGCTCGACGTCTACCGGCGCCTGCTGGCCGACGGCGAACTCACCGCGCGCGTCAGTGTGCTGCTCCTGCCCACCGGGATGACGAGCACCGCCGAGGAATTCGTCCGGGCACTGGCCGCCATGGACGAGCCGCCGTCCGCCGACCCGCGCCGCCTCAACGTCGTCGGGGTCAAGTTGTTCGCCGACGGCATCCCCGTCAACAAGACGTCATGGATGCACGAGCCGTACATCGGCGGCGGCTGCGGCGCCCTGTGCGTCGGCGGGAACACCGACGAGGAGCGCGTCGCCCAGATCGCGGAGATGATCCGCTTCACGCACGCCGCCGGATACCAGGCCGGTGTCCACGTCACCGGCGACCGGGCCATCGACACCGTCGTCGACGCCTTCGCCGCCGCGAGCGCCGCGCACCCCCGCCCCGATGCCCGGCACTACGTCATCCACGGCGACTTCCTCACGGCGCCCAGCATGCGCAAGCTCGCCGCGCACGGTTTCGGCGTCAATATGAATCCCACCATCAAGTGGACCGTCGCCGACATCGAGGAGGAGTTCGTCGGCCCCGAACGCGCCGCGTACGAATGGCCCTACCGGGACGCGATCGACGCCTGTGTGACCGTCACCAGCGGCTCCGACGCGCCCGTCACCCTGCCCGACTGGCGGCAGGGCGTCTCCACCATGATGCTCCGCGAGTCCAAGGCCAGCGGCCGCGTCAGCGGCCCCGCCCAGCGCATCCGGCTCGCCGAGGCCCTGCGCACCTACACGGCGGACGCGGCCTGGCAGGACTTCGCCGAGGACTGGAAGGGCTCGCTCGAGGTCGGCAAGGTCGCCGATCTGTGCGTACTCGCCGGGGACCTGCTGAGCGCCGACCCGCACGACATCCCCGGCCTGCCCGTCGTGTTCACCGCCGTGGGCGGTGACATCGTGCACGACGAACTCACCTCCTGACCCCCCGTCCGCCTCCCCTCGGGTTCCCGTTCGGGCGCCGCCCGGGTCCTGTTTGACCACCCATCACCGGCTGATCATGCTGAACGGATGACAGTGAAGCAGAGCACGACGGACGTGCTGAGCGCCGCCCTGTGCGTACGGGAGACCGCGCGCCGCGCCGTGGACGGCACCGGCGGCGCGGACACCGTCCTCACCGCGCTGGCCGCGGTGATCGACCACGACCACGCGTCGCTGTCCCGGTGGGACCCCCTGCGCCGCCGTCACCTCACGCTGGCCGGCAGCTACCCGGCCGGAGCCACCCGGTACATCGAGAACCGTCTGCACGACGACCCCGGTTTCTCGCTGATCCGGTACTCGGCGGACACCACACGCTGGTGGCACGACGTGCCCGCCCCGGTACGACGGGCCTCGACGGGACTCCACGCCGTGCTCGGCCCCCTGGGCGTCGAGGACGGCGTGGCCCAGTGCCTGTTCGCCGCGGACGGCAGATACGTCGGCATCCTCAACGTCAGCTCCACGGAGGGCCGTTGCGACCGGCCGGCGGTGCGGGCCGTGATGACCTTGCTGGGCGAGTGTCTCGCGGCCGTCGCCGACCCGCTGCTCGGACCCCGCGCCTCCGGAGGGCCCGGCGGGCCCGGTGACGCCGTGTGCGGTTCCTGCGCCGTACTCGTGCCGCGCGACGCGGACACCGCCCCGGTGGTGCTGAGCGGCGAACCGCTGCCCGGCCTCACAGACGCCGGCTCCCCGCTGGCGGACCTGGTGCGCCGGACGGCCGCCCGGCGGGGGGCGCCGGCCACCGTCCTCGTGCCGTACCGGCAATGGACCCTCGAACTGCACCTGTCCCGCCAGGACGCCGGGACGGTCGCGGTGTGCCGTACCGTCGCCCGCCCCTCGGCCCTGTCCCCGCGCGAACTGGAGGTACTGGCGGAACTCACCCAGGGACGCACCAACCGCGAGATCGCCGGCCGGCTCTTCCTCAGCCCGCGCACGGTCGCCACCCACATCGAGCACATCCTCGCCAAACTCGACGTCCCCAACCGCGCCGCCGCGGCGGGACGGGCCGTCGCCTGGGGCCTGGAACCGGCGGCCTGACCCCTGCCCGGCACCGGCGGCCCGCACCGGCCGCCCACGGGCGCCGCGTTTCCGCCCGCTTTCCCGGGCGCAGTATCGAGAGGTCGGTACTGCGGAGGGAGAGAGCATGACCGTGATCGTCGGGCTCGTGCACAACGGGCGGGTGCATCTGGGCGGGGACTCGGCCGGTGTCGCCGGCCTGAACCTCACCGTCCGCCGGGATCCGAAGATCTTCCGCAACGGTCCCTACGCCATGGGCTTCACCACCAGCTTCCGCATGGGTCAGCTGCTGCATCACGCGTTCAAGGCACCCAAGCCCAAGGGCGACCTGGACCGGTTCATGGCCACCGTCTTCGTCGACCGGCTGCGCAAGTGCCTCAAGGACGGCGGCTGGGCGCGCAAGGACTCCGAGCAGGAGCAGGCGGGGACGTTCCTCGTCGGTGTGCACAGCCGTCTGTTCGCCGTCTACGAGGACTATCAGATAGCCGAGCCCGCCGACGGGTACGCGGCCGTGGGGTGCGGGGACGAGTTCGCTCTCGGCGCGCTGTACGCCACGGCGGGCCTGGATCTCAAACCACGCAAGCGTCTGGCCCTGGCCCTCGCGGCCGCCGGCCACCACAGCGCCGGAGTCTGCGCGCCGTTCCACTACGTCACCGCGCGGGAGCACCAGCCGTGATCACCGGAACGCGGCAGCGGGTCGAGATACCGGAAGCCTGCCCGCCCCCGGGCCGACGTCGGCCGTGACGGTCATTCGGCGTCGGGGGCCCCGGCCGCGGCACGGCGGCGGACCTGGTCCTCCTGGGCCAGCCGGCGCAGCAGTTCGAGCATGGGGCCGGAGAGGGCGAGGACGATGACCGCCTGTTCGGCCAGGGCCGGCGAGTCGTCGAACGCCGCCGCGCGCTCGAGATCCAGGCGGGCGATGGAATGGGCCAGTTCCGCGTAGGCGACGAGCCGTTCCGGCCGGTAGTCCGCGTCGAGCCGGCGCAGTTCCCTGAGCGCGGTCGTCAGCCCCCGGACGTGCGGGGAAGTATCGGGAACCCGCCAGTCCATGGCCTCGATCAGGCCCATCACGTCCGCCGCGGCGGCCGACTCGGCGGCCGCGTCCCGGTCGGCGTCCCCGGCCGACGCCGCCGTGACGGGCACGGGCAGGGCGTAGCTGATCGCCTCGAGGGTCTTGTCGGTGTTCTCGGCCTGGTCGACCGTCGCCAGCACGTCGCGGGTGGCGGCGATGGACAGGCCGCCCAGGGTGGTGAGCGCCTTGATCAACCGCAGGCGCTGGACGTGTTCCTCCCCGTACTCGGCCAGCGTCGCGGCCGTCGCCCGGCCGGCGGGCAGCAGTCCTTCCCGTCGGAAGTACTTGATGCTGGCGACCGGTACGCCGGTCCTGCGGCTGAGTTCCGAGATCTTCATGCGGCGTCCTCGCTGGTGGTGCGGCCGGGCATCCGCCGGGGACGACTGGACACCCAAGGAAGATACTGCCACTATCCAGTAGCTGGATACCTGAAGTATCTAGCTACGCTATGTAATCACCACGGAGAAGTCATGTCTTCCCCTCAGCCCTCCTCCGCGCTCCGCAGCCCGCGGCTGTGGATCGGCTCGGGCCTCATTCTCGCGGTCGTGTCCACCCTGTTCGCCCTGCTCTATGTGGGCGGCAACGTGGACCCCAAGGGCAATCTGCGCGACCTGCCCGTCGCCCTCGTCAACAGCGACCGCGGCGTCGACGCGGGCGGCAAGCACACCAACCTCGGCGACCAGGTCGTCTCGGGCATCAAGAAGAACGCCGCGAACAACCGAAGCTTCGAATGGCAGGTCCTCAGCCGGCAGGAGGCCGACAAGCGGCTGGGCCAGGGCAAGGTCTTCGGCGCGCTCGTCGTGCCGAAGGACTTCACCGCCGCGGTGATGGGGCTGACCAGCCCGCAGCAGAAGCAGGCCGTCCGGCCGACCCTGACGGTGCTGACCAACCAGTCGGCCGGCAGCATCGGCTCCTCCATGGCCAGCCAGGCCTCCCAGAAGGCCGCCCACGCGGCCTCCGCCCAGATCGGCAAGGAACTCCTGCGCCGCGCGGACGGCCAGGGGGCCAAGCTCGCTCCGGCCTCCCGGCTAATGCTCGCCGACCCCGCGACCGTGCAGGTCGCCGACGGTCACCCGCTCGGTTCGCACAGCGCCATGGGGCTGAGCGCCTTCTACTACGCGCTGGTCCTGGTCGTCTGCGGCATGCTCGGCGCCAACGCGATCAACTCGCAGGTCGACACCGCCCTCGGCTACGTGCACACCGACTTCGGGCCCTTCCGCCAGCGCATGCCCGTCCGGCACACGAGCCGGGTGCGCACGCTGGGCATCGCCAGCGTCCTGATGGTGGGCCTCTCGGTCGTCATGGGCTCCCTCGTCCAGGTCGCCACCGTCGGCATCCTCGACATGGACGCCTCCCACCTCGGTCTGCTGTGGCTCTACTCCGTGGGCACCATCGCGGTCGTCGGTGTGAGCGCCCTGGCGCTGCTCGCCGCCTTCGGCACCCCCGGCATGCTGCTCTCGGCCATCATCTTCGTCGCCATGGCCGTGCCCTCCTCCGGCGCGACCGTCCCGCTGCAGGCACTGCCCGACTTCTTCCGCGCGCTCGCGGCCTTCGAGCCGCTGCGGCAGATCACCGGGGGCCTGCGCTCCATCCTCTACTACGACGCCCAGGCCGCCGCCGGCCTCACCCGGGCCTGGGTCTCCATGGGCGTCGCCCTGGTCGTCTCCGTCCTCTTCGGCTTCGGCGTCACCCGCTTCTACGACCGCAAGGGCATGCACCGCATCCCCCGCCCCGACGCGTCGTCCGAGACAGCCGAACCCGCCGAGAACGGCGAGGCCGCCGAGGCCGCACCGGCACCCGCGACGGCCTGAGGAGCCTGCACACCACAGGGTGGCGAGGCCCGCGACAGCCGGGGTCCCGCCACCGCCCGCCGGAACGTTCCGGCGGATACGGACGTGCCCGGCGAAGTGCATTCGCCGGGCACGTCGTGCGTCGTGCACCCGGCCACGGGCCGGGCAGGGGAATTCAGATGTTCCAGTAGTGGTCCGGCCAATTGCCACACGGCCACTGGATGGCCTTCTCGCCCTGAGCGCGGCTGGCCCCGGGGATGGCCAGGCACTGGCCGCTGTTCCAGTTCACCAGGCGCGTGCCCTGGTTGGTGGACTCGATGCCCCAGTAGTGGTCCTTCCAGGTGCCGCAGGGCCACTGGATGACCTGGGTGCCCGCTGTCGTGCTGGCGCCCGGTACGGCGAGGCACTGCCCGCTGTTGAGGTTTCGCACGCGGTAGTAGTTGCGGCCTCCGCTGGTGAAGGAGTACTCGAACTGCCAGTAGTGGTCCCGCCAGCTGCCACAGCCCCACTGGATCAGCCCGATGCCGTTCTCGGTGCTGCCACCGGGGACGGCCAGGCAGTGGGCGCTGTTGGCGTTGCGGACCCACCCGTAGGCGGTGGCCCCGCTCGGGCCGGGCTTGCTGTCGGGGACCGCGGCGGAGGCGTCGGCGACCCCCGAAGTGACGAGCGTTGCCGCGGCGGCCGCCAGAATTCCCGGCAGGCGATAGTGCGACTTCATGTGTCCCCTCCGTCGATCGACGTGAGTGCATGGGTCACGAGCCGTACATGCCGTGCGCTCCGGAGCCCCTCGAACGGGCTCCGGCCACGCCGCAGGCTACAGATTTCGCGTGCGGAAGGGGAGTCGCCGAACGACACCCCGGCAACTTGGCGGGAAGCGAGCACCCCGGCCCGCGCTGCCCGGCCGGCGGTGCCTTACCCGCCGTGCATGATCTGGATCAGATTGCCGCAGGTGTCGTCCAGGACCGCGGTGGTGACGGTGCCCATCTCCGACGGCTCCTGGGTGAAGCGCACCCCGAGCCCGCGCAGCCGGTCGAACTCCGCGTGCACGTCGTCGACGGCGAAGGAGGTGACCGGGATGCCGTCCTGGACCAGCGCCGTCCGGTAGGGCTTCACCGCGGGGTGGCCGGAGGGCTCCAGCAGCAGTTCGGGCCCCTCGGGGTCTTCCGGCGAGACCACGGTCAGCCACCGGTCCTCGCCCGCCGGGACGTCGTGCTTCTTCACGAAGCCCAGCACATCGGTGTAGAAGCGCAGGGCCTTGGCCTGGTCATCGACGAAGACGCTGGTCAGGTGGATCTTCATGGGGGCTCTCCGGCGCATCGGGTTTCCCTGCCTATCACGCTGGGCGCTGTGCCGTCGGCTGATCAACGGGACACGCCCGGTCCCTCCGGCAAGCGGTGGACCTCATCGCCCGAAATGGTGACGCGGCGCGCGGCACGGTCGCGTCAGCAGGCGAGTCGCGTCAGCAGGCGACGAGCAGTTCCTTCAGCCCCCGGATCACAAAACCCGGGTTCCACTCCGGCTCCGCCGTGAGCCGGAGCCGGGGCGCCCGCCGCAGCAACGTGCCGAAGGAGGCGCGGAGTTCCAGGCGGGCGAGCGGTGCGCCCAGGCAGTAGTGGATTCCCGCGCCCAGGCTGAGGTGGGGGTTGTCCGCGCGGGTGACGTCCAGGCGGTCGGGCTCGGGGAAGCGGGCGGGGTCGCGGTTGGCCGAGCCGAAGAGGAGGGCCACCTCGCTGCCGCGCGGGAGGTGCGTGCCGGCGAACTCGATGTCGTCCAGCACCCACCGCTCGAAGAGCTGCAACGGGGTGTCGTAGCGCATGAGTTCCTCGACCGCGCCCGGCAGGAGGCCGGGGTCCGCGCGCAGGGCGGCGAGCTGGCCGGGGTGGCGGAACAGGGCCCACCAGCCGTTGCCCGTGGCGTTGACGGTGGCCTCGTGGCCCGCGTTGAGCAACAGGACGCAGGTCGAGACCATTTCCTGTTCGGTGAGCCGGTCGCCTTCGTCGTGCGCGTGGACGAGCGCGGTGATCAGGTCATCGGCGGGGCGGGCGCGGCGGTCGGCGATCAGCTCCCGGAGGTAGGCGGAGAAGTCGAGGGAGGCACGGACGGCGTTTCGTGCCTTCTCCTCGTCCGGGTTGAGTTCGTACATTCCGCAGATCGCCGCCGACCAGGGGCGCAGCAGCTTTCGGTCGGCTTCCGGGATGCCCAGTGTCTCCGCGATGACGGCCACCGGCAGCGGCTCGGCGACCGCGCCGATCAGGTCCCCGCCGCCCTCGGCGAGCAGCCCGTCCACCAGCCCGTCCGCCAGGCGTGCCACGACCGGTGCCAGGTTCTCGACCGTGCGCGGGGTGAACGCCTTGGACACCAGGCGCCGGATGCGCGTGTGGTCGGGCGGTTCGAGGTCCAGCAGGCCGTTGCCGTTGAGCACGTGGAACGGCTCGTGGGCCGCCGGGGGTACGGGGCGCCCGAACTCCTGGTGGGAGAACCGGTGGAGATACGTCCGCCCCAGCCTCCGGTCGCGCAGCAGCGTCCGGACGTCCTCGTGGTGCGGTACCAGCCACTGACGGCTCGGCTCGAACCAGTGGACCCGTCCGGCGGCCCGCAGCCGCTCGTACGCCGGGTAGGGGTCGCTGACGAACCGGGGGGACCACGGGTCGAAACCGGTGTTCGCGTCCATGTGCGGATGCTAGCGGTGGGGGCGGCCCCGGGACAGCGGCTAAAGGTGCCGGAGGTGGTCGCGCAGGGTGCGGGCGACCTGTGCCATGAGGGCTTCGGCGCCGGGCTGGTTGGCGGCCGGGACGACCGACTCGGTGAGGACGGCGATGGCGTAGGCCTGGCCGTCGGCGTGCTCGACGACGCCGATCTCGTGGCGGAGGTTGAGGAGAGTGCCGGTCTTGGAGGACCAGGTGGTGGCGTCCGAGCTGAAGTCGGGGGCGAGCCGCTGCCGGAGCAGGTTGTGCGCCATGAGGCCGCGTACCCGTTCGGCCACCGCGGGGTGGACGGCCGAGGGTGTCCACAGGGCTTGGAGCAGTTCGACCCAGGCGCGCGCGCTGCCGGTGTTGGCGCGGGTGGTGTCGAGTTGGGGCACCCGGTGCCCACGACCGCCGGTGCCGGCGTCGATGGCCAGAGCGTGGGCGAGGTGGGTATGGGCGGCGTCGAAGCGTTCCGCCGGGGTCTCGGACAGCTCCTGGATGGTGTGGCGGACGGTGATGCCGCGGATGCCGAGTTCGTGGAGGATGCCGACGACCCGGGCGGGTGGGGTGAGGTCGAACAGCGTGTCGGCGGCGGTTCCGTCGCTCACGCAGGTGCTCAGGTAGAGCAGGTCGTCGACCGCGATCCGGGCGGGGTGGCGGAAGCGGCTCAGTCCGGCGGGCCCGGGCGTGGTGATCCGCCCCGGTCGCACGTCGAGCGTGGTCGCGCCGTCGATTTCCCCCCGTCGGACGCGCTCCGCCGTCGCCAGCGCGAGCGGGATCTTGACCAGGGACGCGGAGGGCAGCGGAGTGTCCGGTTCGATCCCCAGCTCGTCCCCGGTGTGCAGGTCCCGTACGAGCAGGCAGCCGTGCAGACCGCCGTCGCGCAACTGCCGGCGCAGGTCGCTCAGCAACGCCTCGGTGTTCACGTCGTCGTCCCTCCCGCGGTTCCCGGCTGGGTGGCCGCGCCGAGGCAGCGGGCTATCGCGCCGCCCAGTCGTGCCGCGATGTGCTGGGGGTTGCCGTTCGCGGCGACGGTGAGCGCGTACCCACGGCTGAGTGTGATCTCGCCGATGGGCCGCCAGTCGAGGGCGAGTTCCTCGGCCTGCGCGAGGGAGCACAGCAGCAGATCGCGGGTGCAGAGGACCTCTGCCGTGGCGGACGTCAGGTCGGGCGCCACGACGAGCTGCGCGGGCCGCAGGCCGACCGCGTCGCGCAGTCGCGCCAACGGGTCGCGGATGTGCGGTACGTCGTCCTCCGGCTGGAGCCAGATGCGCCGGGCGGGGTCGGGCGAGCCCCGTCCGACGCGCAGCGTCTCCACGTAGACGCGCCGCACGCCGGCGTCCCGCGCGGTGGCGAGCCCGAGCGGCACGGACCACACCGCCTCGTCCGGCGGCACGGCGAGCAGGGCGGCCCGTACCTGCTGGGCGTGGACGAGTTCCCCGCGCCGCGCGGGTTCCGCGACGCGGAGGTCGAGCGTGACACCGTGCCCCCGCGCATCGGCGACGAGACGCGCGAGAGCGACCGTGGAGCAGATGCCGGGCACCGCGAGCCGCCAGGGCTTGCTCTTGGCGGCTTCCCCCTCGTGGAGCAGCACGTCGGCCGCCTGGACGAGCTGTCCGGCCACCGGCAGCAGGTCACGGCCGAAGGGGGTGAGGACGGCCCGCCGCGACGTGCGCTCGAACAACGGCTCGCCGAAGCGTTCCTCCAGCGCCGCGACGCGACGGCTGGCCACCGACTGGGACATCCGGGCCGCGGACGCTCCGACGGTGAAGCTGCCGTACTTGCTGACGCTGACGAACGCGCGACATGCCCCCACCAGATCCACACCCCGCACTCTATGCCGGATCGGCATGGAACGGCGCACAAGCGTATTGGACCGCATGGCCGCCCGGGGGCGAGGGTGGTCCGGCAGTCAAGGCCACGTACCGGGACGGGCCGTCTCTCCCGTCCCCGACGCGCCCTGTGGGCGCCCCTGGAGGTTGGGACCATGCAGCACACTCGCGTCCGCCGCGCCGTTGTCGGCGCCCTTGCCGCCCTCGCCCTCGTGCCGCTCACGGCCTGCGGCCAAGGCGGCTCCCCGGCTTCGTCCCCGGGTGCCACGACGGCGAAGCCGGGCACCGCCACGAAGCCGTTCGCCGGCGAGTTCAAGGAGCTGGAGCGCCGGTTCGGCGCGCGGCTGGGCGTCTACGCCGTCGACACCGGCACCGGGCGCGAGGTGGCTTACCACGACGGTGAACGGTTCGCCCACGCCTCCACGTTCAAGGCGCTGGCCGCCGGGGCCGTGCTGCGGAAGTACACGTCGAGCGGGCTGAGCCGGGTGGTCACGTACTCCAAGAACGATCTGGTCGACAACTCCCCCGTGACCGAGAAGCACGTCGAGACCGGGATGAGTCTGGGCGAGCTGTGCGACGCCGCCGTCCGCTACAGCGACAACACCGCGGGCAATCTGCTGTTCGACGCGCTCGGCGGCCCCAAGGCCCTCGACGCCGCGCTGGAGGAGATGGGCGACGACGTCACCCGGATGGAGCGCCGCGAGCCCGAGCTGAACCTATGGGCCCCGGGCGAGACGCGGGACACCAGCACACCGCGCGCGCTGGCCAGGGATCTGCGCGCGTACGTGCTCGGTGACGCCCTCGGCAAGAGCGAGAAGGAGCGGCTGACGACATGGCTGCGGACCAACACCACCGGGAACGCGCTCATCAGGGCCGGGGTGCCCAAGGGCTGGGTGGTCGGCGACAAGACCGGAGCCGGCCAGGGCTATGGCACCCGCAACGACATCGCCGTGGTGTGGCCTCCCGACGCGGCTCCCATCGTCATGGCGATCATGTCCAACCGCACCGAGAAGGACGCCCCCTACGACAACAAACTGATCGCGGAGGCGGCCTCCGTGGTAACCGGCACGCTGTCGTAGCCGGGGCCGCGGGGGCGTGTCACGGGCAGCGACCAGTGGTCTCGCTGTGCGCGGCGCGCCCCCCGACGGCCGGCCGGGGCGGCCGGGTCACGCCCCGTTGCCCGCGCGTCCGAGCGGGGACGGGTTGAGGCGCGCGAAGCCCTCCTGCCGTTCGTAGGGGAAGTAGGGGTACGGGGCGGTCTTGGCGCTCGCCGCGTCGAGGCGCGCCACCTGGTCGGGGGTCAGGCTCCAGCCGACGGCGCCGAGGTTCTGACGCAGTTGTTCCTCGTTGCGCGCGCCGATGATGACGGAGGAGACGGTCGGGCGGCGCAGCAGCCAGTTGATGGCGATCTGGGGGACGGTCTTCCCCGTTTCCCCGGCGATCTCCTCGAGGACGTCGACCACCCGGAAGAGCAGTTCCTCTTCCACGGGAGGACCGTAGTCGGCCGTCTCGTGCAGCCGGCTGCCGGCCGGGAGCGGCTGCCCCCGGCGGATCTTGCCGGTCAGCCGTCCCCAGCCGAGGGGGCTCCACACGACGGCGCCGACGCCCTGGTCGAGGCCGAGCGGCATGAGGTCCCACTCGTAGTCACGGCCCACGAGGGAGTAGTAGACCTGGTTGGCCGTGTAGCGCTGGTAGCCGTGGCGGTCCGCGTCGGCGAGCGACTTCATCAGCTGCCAGCCGGCGAAGTTGGACACGCCGGTGTAGCGGATCTTCCCGGCCCGTACGAGGTCGTCGAGCGTGGCGAGGACCTCGTGCACCGGCGTGCCCGCGTCGAACGCGTGGAGCTGGAACAGGTCGATGTAGTCGGTACCGAGGCGGCGCAGGGCGTCGTCGACGGCCTTGAGGAGACGGGAGCGGGAGGTGCCCGCGTCCGCCGGACCGTCACCCGTCGGCAGACCGGCCTTGGTGGAGAGGATGACCTGGTCGCGGCGGCCCTTGACGGCGGCGCCGAGGACTTCCTCGGAGGCACCGCCGGAGTAGACGTCCGCGGTGTCGAACATGGTGACCCCCGCCTCCAGGCAGATGTCGAGCAGCCGGCGCGCCTCGGCCGCGTCGGTGCTGCCCCAGGCCTTGAACAGCTCCCCGCGCCCGCCGAAGGTGCCCGCTCCGAAGCTCAGTGCCGGAACCATCAGCCCCGACGCGCCCAGCCTTCTGTATTCCATCGTCGTTCCCTTCCCCTGGTGCCGCCCCGCTCGATGCGGACGGCCTATCGGGACTGCAGTCCCGTTAAGATGGACTTACCGTAACAGAGACAACCCTCTTAATGGAACAGGAGTCCCGTTATGACCTCGGAGGCTGGACGCGGGGAGCCGGGAACGGTGCGCCCCGGCGGGCGCACCGCACGCGTGCGGGCCGCCGTGCTGCGGGCCGCCGGAGACGCTCTCGCGGAGGGAGGCGGCCTCGTCCTCCTCGACCTGGCCGATGTGGCCCGCCGCGCGGAGGTCGGGAAGACGACCGTCTACCGCCGGTGGGGCACTCCGGCCAACCTGGTCGCCGATCTGCTCGCCGACATGGCCGAACAGTCGCTGCCGCGCACGGAGACGGGATCGCTCCTCGGTGACCTGCGCGCGAACGCGCGCCTGGTGGCGCGCACGCTCGCCGATCCCCGCCAAGGGGCCCTGTTCAAAGCGGTTATCACTGCCGCGACCTGCGACGAACAGACGGCCGCCGCCCTGCACCGCTTCTACGCCACCCGCGTCGGCGAATGGGAGCCGTGCGTCCGGCAGGCCGTCGAGCGCGGCGAACTCCCCACCGGCACCGACACCCACGAGGTCGTCCGCGCCGTCTCCGCCCCGCTCTACTACCGCCTGCTGACCACCGCCGAGCCGCTCGACGAAGCGACGGCGGACCGCGCCGCCGAGGCGGCCGTCGCGGCCGCCCGGGCCGGGGTGTTCACGCAAGCGCCGTGAGAAGCGGCGCGCGGGCGGGCTGGTGTGTTGTGTCTCAAGCGCCGGACGGGCTTGGTCGTCTGAGCCCGTTCCGTCAATCCCGTCCGAACCCGGGCCGGTTGCGGCTGAGCCCAGCCAGATCAAGCCCGTCCGGCGCTTGAGGACGCACCCTCAGGGTGCCCGCCGCCGCAGGCGGCAACGACGGCCCGCAGCCGGAGGGCCACCGTTCAGGCAAAGGGCGGTCCGGAAAACGCGCCGCAGGGCCCCGCGTGGCGGTCAGTTGGTGATCGTCACGCAGGGCAGGCCGACGCTCGCCCCGCCGAGAAAGCCTTCCGCGCACAGCCTCGTGCCCGGCGCGAAGTGGCGTTGCGGATAGGCCTGGTCGCGGTATGTCCGGAACTTCGCGACGTCCTCCACCTTCGTGCGGGCGCTCCATCCGTCGGTGGTCCACACCCGCGCGCTGACGCGGTGGGGCTGATTGGTGTTGACGACCGACACTTCCACCCGGCCCAGGTAGGTGCCCGAGTCGTAGGTCTCGATACACACCGAGTGGTTGCACCACTTGCCGGCGGCCGTCGCGGGCGGCCCGGCGGTGAAGACGATACCGATCGCCGCAGCCGTCGCCCCGATGCCCGTGACGATTTTCCGAAGAACAGTCATGTCGTGGTCAACGACCCCGCTGAGCCCTTGTCACGGGGGGGCAGCCGCCAGGTGCACCGCCCCTCCGCGCGGCGAAGGGGCGCGGGCGAAGACTAGGGAATGTCCGGTTCGCGACCGATGAGCATGTCTTTCGCAATGGTCGACGATCATCAGGAGAGACCCCCATGTCACTGGCCATGAGTGTCGAGGAGCGTGAGGCCTTCCTGGCCGAGGCGCGCGTCGGAGTGCTGGGAATCGAGACGCCCGAGGGCGGCGCCCCGCTGCAGGTGCCCGTCTGGTACGCGTACGAGCCGGGCGGTGAGGTCGTGGTGCTCACCGGGCGCACCTCGCTGAAGGCGCGCTGGATCCGGCGGGCGGGACGGTTCAGCCTCTGTGTCCAGCACGAGATCGCGCCCTACCGCTATGTGAGCGTCGAGGGGCCGGTGACCGCCGTGGAGGACCGCGTGGACCCCGACGAGCGGTCCGCGCTGGCCCACCGCTATCTCGACGCCGAGACCGCCCCCGCCTACCTGGACTCCAACCGCGGCCAGCTGGACGACGACATCACCATCCGCATGCGCCCCGAGCGCTGGCGCAGCGCGGACTTCGCCGCGTTCGCCGCGCAGTTCTCCTGACCGGGATGACGAGAGACGGAAGGGCAGGGGACATGGTGCCGGCTCACGAGACGGGCGGGGCGGGGTGGCGGGATCGCCGCCTGCACGAGCTGTTCGAGGAACAGGCCGCGCGACAGCCGGACGCCCTCGCGGCGCGACACGGTGAGCGCAGCCTCACGTACCGCGAACTGAGTTCGCGGTCCGCCGAGTTGGCGGACAGGCTGCGCTCCGCCGGGGTGCGCGCGGGGGACGCGGTGGGGGTGGCCGGGTCCCGTTCGCCGGAGGCGCTGGTGGCGTTCCTGGGCGTCCTCAAGGCGGGTGCCGCCTACGTACCGCTGGACGACGCGTATCCCCCGGCCCGGCTCCAGGCCATGGCCGAGGACGCCGGGGTACGCGTGGCGGTCGTGCTGCCGGGCAGCGGTTGCCGGTTGCGTCATCTGCGGGCCCGGCTCGCACTGGACGGCGGCCCGTCGCCCGCGCCGTCGGCCGCCCCCTCCCCCGCGGCCGGTGCTCCGGGGGCCTCCCCCGAGGCGCCCCTCCCCCCGGGCGGACGGCTCACGGCCGGCGACGCGGCCTATGTGATGTTCACTTCCGGAACCACGGGCCGCCCCAAGCCCGTCGCGATCCCGCACCGGGGGGTGGCCCGCCTCGCGCTGACCGAGCCGGCACTGGGCCGGCCCGGCCCCGGTGACCTGGTGCTGCATGCCTACGGCCTGTCCTCGGACGCCTCCACCATCGAGATCTGGTCGGCGCTGCTGGGCGGTGCGGGGCTGGTGCTGGTCGACCGGGAGGTGCTGCTGAGCCCCGCGGCCCTGGAGCGGGTGCTGCTGGAGCAGCGGGTGACGGTCGCCTATCTGACCACCAGCGTGTTCCACCTCGTCGCCCGCACCCGGCCCGAGACGCTGCGGACGCTGCGCTATGCCTCCGCCGGCGGTGAGGCCCTCGACGCCGGTCTGGTCCGCAAGGTGCGGGCGGCCTGCCCGGGGACGGTGCTGGCCAATCTGTACGGGCCGACGGAGAACAGCGTGGTCTCCACCGTGCACATCGTCGGCGATCTGCCCGAGGACGCCGTCACCGTGCCCATCGGCCGTGCCGTCGCGCACGCCGGCGCCCACGTCGTACGGGAGGACGGCACCCCGGCGGCGGCCGGTGAGGAGGGCGAGCTGTGGGTGGGCGGTGACGGTCTGGCCCTGGGATACGTGGACGACCCCGGCCGCACCGCCGAGCGTTTCGTCGAAGCCCGCTTCCCCACCGCGGACGCGTCCCCGTACGGCCGGTTCTACCGCACCGGCGACCGCGCGGTGCGTGGCGCGGACGGGCTGCTGGAGTACCGCGGGCGGACGGACCGTCAGATCAAGTTGCGCGGGCACCGGGTGGAGCTGGAGGAGGTCGAGGCCCGGCTGCGGGCCCATCCCGCCATCGCCGAGGCCGCGGTCGAGATGGTCCGGCACCCGGAAGGTGAGGGGCAGCTGATCGCCCATGTCACCGGCGCGGTCGCCGGAACCCCGGTGCCGGTGGACTCGGTACGACGGGACCTGGCGGCGTGGCTCCCCGCTCCGGCCGTGCCCGCGCGGCTGCTGGAGTACGACCGGCTGCCGGTCGCCGCCACCGGCAAGGTGGACCGTCGCGGGCTTGCCCGGCCGGACGAGTCCCCCGCCCCCGCCGCGGCCGGCGGGCCGCGGGAGGCCGTGGCCGGGATATGGGAACTGGCGCTGCGGGTCCGGCCCGCGGCGGACGACAGCTTCTTCGCCCTGGGCGGCGACTCCCTGCTGGCCGCCCAGGTGGTCACCCGCACCCTCGCCGTGTTCGGTATCGGCGCGGAACACGGCAGCTCACTGGTCCGCGGCCTGCTCGACCGCCCGACCCTGCGGGACTTCACCCAGGCGGTGCGGGAGATCCGCGACACCGGCGGCACCGGGTCCGCCGCCTCCGGCGGCACGGTCGACTTCGCCGCCGAGGCCCGCCTCGGCTTCACCCTGCCGCCGGTACAGGGCCCCGCGCCCCGGTGGCAGCGGCCCGATCACATCCTGCTCACCGGCGCCAGCGGCTTCGTGGGGGCGTTCCTCCTGCACCGGATGCTGCTGCGCACGCAGGCCCGTATCCACTGCCCGGTGCGGGCCCGGGACGCCGCGCACGCCCACCGCCGGGTCCGGGCCGCGCTGGAGCGCTACGGCCTGCCCACCGAGGGGCTCGCCCAGCGGGTGACCTGCTTCCCCGGCGACCTGTCCCAGCCGTCCCTGGGGCTGGCGGCCGCGCACGCCGAGGAGTTGTCCCGCACCCTCGACCTGATCGTGCACAACGGCGCCCAGGTCAACTTCCTCTACCCCTACGAGGCGCTGCGGGCGGCGAACGTCCAGGGCACCCGCGAAATCGTCGCGCTGGCCGCGCCCCGCAGGATCCCGGTGCACTTCCTCTCCACCATCGCCGTCGTGGCCGGCTTCGGCCTGGCCGGCGTCCGGCACGTCCCCGAGGACCTGCCCCTCGCCCACGCCGAGCGGATCACGATGGGCTACGGCGAGAGCAAGTGGGTGGCCGAAGGCGTCCTGCAGGACGCCGCCGCCCAGGGGCTGCCGATGACCATCCACCGACCGTACGAGGTCACCGGCGAGCGGCACGGCGGCGTCTGCAACACCGAGACGGCGATCTGCTCCCTGTTCAAGACGATCGCCGAGACCGGTGTCGCCCCCGACATCGAACTCCCCCTGGATTTCGTACCGGTGGACCACCTCGCGGACGCCGTGGTGCACATCGCCACCCGCCAACGCGCGACGGGGCGCGTCCTGCACCTCACCAACCCGCGTCCGGCCCGGCTGGCGGACATGCTCGACCGGATGCGGGCGGCCGGCTTCCCCGTCCGCACCCTGCCCTACGACCAGTGGGTGGGCGAGCTGGTGCGGCACGTCGCCCGGCACCCCACCGCCGCCACCGCCCCCTTCGTCTCCCTGTGTGTGGACCGGGCCAACGGGTCCGGCATGAGCGTCAAGGAGATGTATCTGGAGGGCACCTTCCCCGTCATCGGCCGGGAGAACGCCGAGGCCGCCCTGGCCGGCAGCGGGCTGGAATGCCCCCCGGTCGACGCGCGGCTGTTCGACCTCTATCTGCATCACTTCCTGTCCACCGGATACCTGGACCGCCCGGCAACGCCCCCACTCTCGGCGTGCGGGGCCGTCCACGGAGGAGCATCATGACCACGACCGACGACCCGTTCGGCGACGCCTACCGCTGCGTCCACGAAAGCGGCGCCCGGCCCGGCGTCACCCACCTCGTCTACGAGATGGACGACGGTTACATCTACGCCGAGGACGCCGTGGACTACTTCCGCGGCCCCGACACCTGGCTGCCGGTGGACCGGATGGCCTGCGAGCGCGCCACCGGCCGCATCCTGGACATCGGCTGCGGCGCCGGACGCCACAGTTCCGTGCTGGTCCAGGACGGCAAGGACGTCGTGGGCATCGACACCTCACGCGGCGGGGTGCACGTGGCCCGGCTGCGCGGCGTCGAGGCACACGTGGCTTCCGTCGCCGAACTCCCCGGCGACCTGGGCACGTTCGACACCTTCCTGATGCTCGGCGCCAATCTGGGACTGCTCGGCGACCGGCAGCGCAGCCGCGGCATCCTTGAGGGCCTGGCCCGGCACGCCCGCCCCGGCGCCCGGCTGCTGGGCACCAACATGGCCTTCGACGAGGCGGCCGGTGCCGACCCCCTGGCGCCGCAGGGGGTGCACACCGCCCGGGCCCACCGCGGCGAGGAGTTCGTCCGCATGCGGGTACGCCACCGCACCGCCGCCACCGAGTGGTTCGACTTCCTGTTCTGCCCGCCCGACCGGCTGGAGGAGGTCACGCACGGCACCCCGTGGACCGTGCACGCCATCCACCAGGACGACTCCACGGCCTGGCCCACCTACCTGGCCGACCTGCGGCTGGAGGGCTGAGACCCATGCCCCGCGAAGACACCGCCGCCACAGCCACCACCACCGCGGCCGACGCCGCGCTGCTGGTCGACATGGCCCTGGGCCACCTGGCGTCGGCGGCCCTGCGCACCGCCGTCGACTACCGCGTCGCCGACCACCTCGCCGACGGGCCGCTCGACCCCGGCGAACTGGCCCGCCGCACCGGCGCGCGCGGCACCCACCTGCGCCGCGTCCTGCGGTTCCTCGCCTCCCGCGGCGTCTTCCGCGAGGACCACGAGGGTGCCTTCCACCTCACCCCGGCGGCGGGACAGCTGCGCACCGGCGTGCCCGGCTCCCAGCACCCCGGCATCGTCATGATCACGGACGACATGTACCGGCGGACCTCGGGCGGGCTCACGGAGACGGTACGGACCGGCGAGCCGTCCTTCCCCCGTTTGTACGGCGCCCCGTACTTCGCCTACCTGGAGACCGACGAGGCGGCCCGCGAGGTCTTCGACGCCGGGATGGCCGCCTTCTCCGCACCCGCCGACGCGCTCGTGGCGGAGGTCTACGACTTCCCCGCCACGGGTACCGTCGTCGATGTCGGCGGCGGCCGGGGCGGGCTGCTGGGGCGGATCCTCGAACGCCGGCCCGGTCTGCACGGGGTCCTCTTCGACCGTGGGGTCACCGCCGGTGACCACACCCTGGACACCCCGTCCCTGGCGGGCCGCTGGCGCGTCGAGGCCGGTGACTTCTTCACCTCCGTCCCCGCCGGGGGCGACCTGTACGTCCTCAAGCAGATCCTGCACGACTGGGACGACACCGACGGCCTGCGGATCCTGCGTTCCTGCCGCTCCGCCATGGCACCCGGAAGCCGTCTGCTCGTCATCGACCCCCTCATCCCGCCGGGCAACGACCCGCACCCCGGCAAGGCCCTGGACCTGGCCATGATGACGCTGTTCGAGAGCGCGGAACGCGACATCGACGAACTGGACGCCCTGCTGTCCCGGGCCGGACTGCGCCGCACCCGGATCGTCCCCACCCCGTCCCCCACCACGATCGTCGAGGCGGTCGTCGCGTGACAACGGGGTCCGCCCCGCCGCCGGCCGGGCGGCGGCGGGGCGGGCCCTGGGCCGTCACACCACAGGGCGGACCGCGGTGACCGTGAAGTAGTCGAGCATGCCGTCGCGGTAGGCCCGCAGGAAGTTGCGGGGCCATGTGCCCGGCTGCCACATGGTCGACAGCCAGCGGTCCCAGCCGTGCCACACCGCCGCGCCGATCGAGGTGACGCGGATGTCGGCCAGGCCGGCCCGTTCGAGGCTTCCGGTCAGTTCCGGGATGCTGTGCGCGACGTCCAGGCCGGTGGCGAAGGTATCAAGCAGGGAAGCCAGTTGGGCGGGCCGGTCCGGGTCGGCGTCGGGAACGAAGAAGCTGGTGACGGTGGCATGTCCGCCGGGCTTGAGAACGCGAGCGGTCTCCTTCGCGAACGCCTCCAGATCGCGGAAGTGCTGAGCGGCTTCGACGCTGTACAAACGGTCGAACTCGGCATCGCCGCACGGCATGCTTTCCGCCGCGCCCTGGACGAAACGCAGCCGGTCGGCCTTGCCGTCCTTACCGTCTTTGCCGCCCTCGCCGGTCAGCAGAGCCGCTTGGGCGCTACGGGCCCGTTCGAGCTGTTGCGGGTGGATGTCCACGCCGGTCACCTGCGCGAAGCCGTACTCCTCGAGTGCCATGGCACAGCCCGAACCCAGCCCGCAGCCGATCTCCGCCGCGCGCAGCCCCTCGGTGGGGGCCAACGTGGCGAACACATGGTGATAGAGCGCCTGTTGGCTGCGGACCCGCTCATCCTCGGTCGGGACGCGGTCGCGATCGATGCCCTGCCAGTGGCCGAAGTTGATGAACCCTCCGCCGAACAGGGGTGTCGCGCCGAGGTCGGCCGGCCCGTACGCCTCCTGGACCGCCTGCCGCATCGCGAACGGGTCCGCTCCCGGACACTGCGTCATCCGAGCCTCCTTTGACCGAGCGAGCCGTGTGCCCACCCGCTCACCCAGCCCTACCCGGGGATACGTCGGACGGAACAGCCCGCGGGCGGTACGGGCGGCCTGGATAACATCCCTGCATGACGCACGTATTCATACGCCGGCCCGTCGCCCAGGCACTGGCTCTGACGCTCGCTCTGTCGGCGCTCCTGGGCCCGGCCGCCACCACCGGGGCAGCGGCCGGGCGGCCCGGGTCCTCCTCCGCCCCCTCTGCCGCGGATGCCCCCTCGTTCCCGGACCGACGGGTGGTGGCCGGACTGGAGCGGTACGCCCATCCGTTGCGCGGCGCCGAGCCCGGTGGTTCCGGGGCGGATCTGGCCGCGTTCGCCTCGATGACGCGCGGGGCGGACATCGTCGGCGTCGGCGAGGCCTCGCACGGCTCGAAGGAGCTGTTCACCGTGAAGGACCGGTTGCTCCGACAACTGGTGACGCGGGAAGGGTTCGCCGCCTTCGCCATGGAGATCTCCTGGTCGGCGGCCGCCCGGATCGACGCGTACGTCCGTACCGGCGAGGGCGATCTGCGGCAGATCATGCGGGAGGAGTTCCAGGACGGGTACTCCCTGCTGAACACGGAGGAGCTGCTGGACCTGTTCGGCTGGATCCGGGAACACAACCGCTCCGGTGCCCGTCCGGTCCGCGTCGTGGGTCTGGACTTCTCCGACGCCGACCCCGCGCAGTACACGCGCATCCTCACCTGGGCGGAGCACCACGAGCCCGCCCTCGTGCCCGAGCTGCGCCGCCGCTACGCCACCCTGCGCGCCCTGCCCAACGGCGTGGCCGCGCGCATGGCGGCGTACCGCGCGCTGCCCCTCGGTGACCGGAAGACGATCGCCGAGGACGCGGCGGCCGCCTACCGGCTGCTGTCCGAAGCCGCGACGCGGGATCCCTGGGTGCTGCAGGAGGCCCGGGTCCTCGGGAACATGGCCACGGAGTACACCGTCGACTGGAGCGACCCGGCCCAGGCCAGGGCCGCGAGCCGCCGTCGCGACCGGATCATGGCGGAGACCACCGTGTGGTGGCAGCGGCGGACCGGCGAGCGGATCGTGGTCTCGGCCCACAACGGGCACGTCGCCTACGAGCCGGCGATGCCCGCGCACTACCCGGTCATGATGGGCGCGGACCTGCGCGAGCTGGTGGGCGATGCCTACCTCGCCGTCGGCACCTCGCTGAACGGCGGCGACTACCGCGCCAACACGGCGACGGGCGAGGCGGGCACGTACAGCGTCGGCCCCGCCGCGCCCGGCAGCAACGAGTACACGCTCGACCGGGTGCGTTACCGCGACTTCTACGTCGACCTGCGCGCGGCGCGCCGCGATCCGCCGGTGGGCCGGTGGGCGGACACGGCACGCCCGACGTTCGTCATCCCCGGCCGGTATCCCAACGAGCCGACCTCCCCGCTCGCGCTGGGCCGTGCCTTCGACGTCGTGGTGCATCTGCACAAGGTGCGGGCGTCCGTGCCGGTGCCGCGTCCGCAGTAGCGCTCGGACCGGATCAGGACGGCGGTTTCCGGACGCCAAGGACCGATCATGACCAAATGCGTGCTGTTGCCAAGCAGTCGCCGTGATGCAGGCTGAATTGCCCTGCCGCCCGGCCGTGCCGCAGGAAAGACGAACCCGGCGTATGACGTGAGAAAGGCGGACCACGCGGTGCTGGTGGAGTTGGCGACGGAGGACTACGCGCGCGTCGAGCCGTTATTCGGGCCGCGGTACCCGAATCTGGCCTTCGTGCACGGCGTCCTCGAGGGGAAGATACCCGGCGACGTGTGGGTGCACGAGGAGAACGGGGCCGCGGTCGCGTGTCTGATCGCCACGCGCTCTCCCTTCTGCTTCGCGGCGGGAACCCTGACCCGTGCCTTCTTCGACCGGGCCCGTGGCCTTCTCCAGGGGCGCGGCCCGGTCCAGATCGTCCATCCGTCCGAGCCGGGCATCGGCGAAGAGGCGGCCCGCAGCGGCTTCACCCCGGCCCTGCGCCGGCAGTTCAGCCAGCCGGCCACCGGGTGGAGCGCCCCCGAGCGGAGGCTGCCGGACGGTTTCGAACTGGTCAGGATCGACGCGGCCCTCTTCGACCGGCTCGAATCGCCGATGGCCCGCAGCATCTTCGGCTCCGGCTCCGACTACGCCGAGCACGCCGTGGGCTTCGCGTTCCGCGCGGACGGGCGGATCGCCGCCGACGCCCATGGCGTCCTGGGTGGCGGCCTGGCCGAGCTGGGCACCTTCGCCCACCCCGACTACCGTCGCCGGGGACTCCCCTCGGAGCTGCTCGCCGAGGTCGCCCGCTGGAGCGAGGCGAACGGCCTGCGGGTCGTCATCACCTGCGCCGAGGACAAGCACGCCAGCATCTCCCTCGCCCACAAGCTGGGCCTGGTCGAGGACTTCCGCTACCCCGTCGCGGAACTGGCGTGCTGACCGCCCAGGACATGCGCACCGTCTCGCCCGCGGCCGTGGAGCACATGCACCGGCTCATCGGCCCGCATGTGCGGCACACCCCGCTGCTGCGCTCCAAGGCGCAGAACCCGGCGGATGTGTATCTCAAGTGCGAGAACCTTCAGCTCACGGACTCCTTCAAGATCCGTGGCGCGCTCGGCGCGCTGCACGGATACCGCCGGTTCGAACCCAACACCTGGCGGCACATCACCCGGCACGGGGTGGTGACGTGCAGTTCCGGCAACTTCGCCCAGGGCCTCGCGCACGCCACCGCCGAACTGGACCTCGCCTATACGGTGGTGGTGCCCGAGGGGATCCCGCACGCCAAGCGGGGCCAGATCACGCGTTACAACCCGATGGCACGGATCATCGAGGTGCCGTACGCCGTCTGGCGGCAGACGATGACCACCTCGCACTACCCCGAACTCCCCGGCTTCTTCCTGTCCTCCGAGAGCAACCCCTACGTGGCACTGGGGTGCGCGACGATCGGGCGGGAGATCCTGGAAGACCTGCCCGACGTCGATGCCGTGCTGGTCCCCTACGGCGGCGGGAACCTCGCGTACAGCATCACCTCGCTGCTGCGCGCGTCGGGCCGGGACATACCGGTGTACGCCGTGGAGGTCAGCACGGGTGCGCCCCTGACCGCGTCCCTGAGGGCGGGCCGTCCCACGGACGTGCCGTACGAGAAGTCCTTCGTCGACGGCATCGGCGCCAGCTTCGTCATCCCCGCCCAGTTCCAGCGGCTCAAGGACAAGCTGGCCGGGGTCTTCACCGTGACCCCCGAGGAGATCGCGGGCGCGCTGACGTCGCTGGCGTTCACCGACAAGATCGTCTGCGAGGGTGCCGGCGCGGCCGCCTACGCCGCCGCCGTCAAGCACGCCACCGCGCACGGCTGGCGCCGGCCGTGCGCGATCGTCAGCGGCGGTGTGATCAACCCGGAGGTCCTCCTGCGCATCCTGGGCACCGCCACCTCCGTGGCCGCATCCGCAGGACGGCCTTCCTAATTCCCGAGGAGAAGCATGAGTACGTCTTCGCCCACCATCGTGCCGGTCAGCCCCGCTCTCGGGGCCCGGGTGCTCGACATCGACCTGTCACGGGAACTCACCGACGAGGTGTGGTCGGCCGTGCACGACGCCTTCCACCAGTACAGCGTGCTGGTCTTCCCCGGCCAGGACCTCAGCGTCGAGGAGCAGAAGCGGTTCGCCGGCCGGTTCGGCCCGCTCCTGAGCCATGACCACCTGCTGCCCATGACGGTGGAGGGGCACCCCGAGTGCATGGTGCTCCACAACAACGAGCAGAAGCCGCCGGGCCTGAACTCCTGGCACACCGACAACAGCGGGTGGGCCGAGCCTCCGCTCGGTACCGTGCTGCACGCCAAGATCACCCCCGCGGTCGGCGGTGACACGCTCTACTCCAACATGTACCTCGCCTTCGAGACGCTCTCCGCGCCCATGCAAGAGATGCTGCTCAAGCTCACCGCGGTGCACGATGTGCGCAAGGCGTTCGGCGCCGACTACGGCAACCTCCAGCGGTCGCTGAAGAAGAAGGGCATCGACCCGGACGAGCAGTTCGCGGACCAGGAGCCGGTGGAGCACCCGCTGGTGCGTACACACCCGGAGACCGGCAGGAAGGCCCTGTACATCTCGTCCCCGTACGTGACCCGTATCAACGGGCTCAGCGAGAGCGAGAGCCGGGCGATCCTGGAGTTCCTCTACCGGCACATCGAGACCAACGAGCTGATCTACCGCCACGCCTGGTCCACCGGCGACCTCCTCGTCTGGGACAACCGCTGCACGCAGCACCTCGCGGTGGCGGACTACTTCCCGCACGAGCGGCTGATGCACCGTATGAACATCGCCGGTGAGAAGCCGTTCCTGACGCTCTGACACCGCTTTCCGGCGGCTTTGCCGCCGGAAGGAGGTGCGCCCTCGGGCGCCGGACGGACCGGTTTCGGCCCGCTCAGCCGGGACCGGGTCCGCCCGGCGCCCGAGGACATCGCCGCGCCGTGAGGGTGCGGACGGTACGCGGCCGTGTCTTCGGCCGGCGTGCTCAGACGCGGGCGTTGAGGGTCATGAAGGACCGCCGCTCGATGAAGCGCTCGAAGGCGGGTCGCGGTTCCCCGGCCACGAGGTCGACACCGCACATGAACAGCTCCGGCCGGTTGGACAGCAGCTCGAAGTCCCTGATGGCGTCCTCGAACCGGCACACCACTCCCGGCTCGGAAGCCGAATCGATCACCAGCACGTGCTCGTGCAGGGCCATGGGTGTCTGCCGGGCCCACGCCACCGCCTCGTCGTCCGAGACACCGCCCAGGGCGAGCGAGCGGTGCGGCAGGTCCCGCCAGTCGATGCCGCATCCCGCCCACGGCAGCGAGCAGAGGTACGCGTCGAACTCCGCCGAGAGAGCCACCGGTCCCGCACTCGCGTCATGTGCGTCAAGCCAGGAGGAGATCTCGTCGATGCGCATCCGTAGATGCTAGACCAGCGGCTTTTCCTCCCGGTACGGCGGGCTGGTGATCGGGCCGGGCCGGTCGAACGGCCCGGTGGCGGGTCCGCTGCCGGGGGCCGGGGGCTCGGCGTGGTGGCGGCCCCGCGTGCGGCCCGGGCGGACCGGCCACCATGTGCCCCGCCCGAGGAGGGCGGCCAGCGCGGGTACCAGCACGATGGAGAGGACGAAGGCGGAGAGCAGGATGCCGAGCGCCGTCGCGAAGCCGATCTGCTGGGTGGAGGGGTTCGCGTTGACGGCGAGGCTGCCGAAGGAAGCGGCGAGGACGACGCCCGCCGTGGCGATGGCGGGCGCGGTGTGGCGCACGGCGCGGGCGACGGCGGCACGGGCCGGGCCGGGGCGTTCCATCTCCTCGCGGATGCGGTCGCTGATGAGGATGTTGTAGTCGGTGCCCAGGGCGACGACGAAGAGGAACAGCACCAGCGGCAGGACGAAGTCGACGCCCGGCTTGTCGAGGAGGTGCTGGAAGAAGAGGGCGGCGGCGCCGAGGGTCGCGGCGAAGCCGAGGCCGACGGCGAGCATGAGAATGGCCGGGGCGAGCAGGCTGCGCAGCAGGACGAGCAGGATGAGGGCGATCAGTACGGCGGCGACCGGGAAGACGATCCTCAGGTCGTGGCCGACGGCGGTGGAGATGTCCGCGAAGATCGCGGCCGTGCCGCCGACGTGGGCTTCGGTGCCGGCCGGGGTGTGGCGGGCGACGGTGTCCCGCACGGGCCCCGAGACGAGGTCGCGGGCCTGCTGGGACTGGGCGTCGGCGGTGAGGTAGAGATCGATGCGGGCGGCGGTGCGGTCCTCGTCGAGGGTGGTCTTGCCGACCCGGCCGATGCCCTTGACCCGCGCCAGGGCCTTCGGCAGGGCATCGAGTCCCGCGGCGGTGAGGGGGCGGCCGTCCTTGGCGGTGACGTAGACGGTGGCCGGGTCGGACACTCCGGCGGGCAGGGCGCGGGAGATCTCCGCGGCGGTGGCGGCGGCCGGGGTGTCGTGGGCTCCGCCGGACTGGCCGAAGTCCATCCGGATGCCGATCATTCCGGCCGCCAGCGCGCCGAGCAGGGCGACAGAGGCCAGCACGAGGGCGAACGGGCGGCGGGCGACGAGGTCGCCGACGCGCGCGGCCGCGCCGGGGCGGGGTTCACACCGGAGGGCTCGGGAGGGCCAGAACATCTTGCGTCCGGTGACCGCGAGCAGCGCGGGCATCAGGGTGAGGCCGGCCAGCAGCATGACGAGCACCGAGACGGCGATGGCGGGGCCGAGCACGCGGAACTGTCCGAAGGTCGCGATGCCGAGGGTGGCGAAGGCGGCCACGATGGTGAGGGCGGCCGAGGTGATCGCGGTGCCGACCCGTGCGCTGACTTCCGCCGATACGACGCGTGCGGGCAGGTCGGGGCGGGCCCGCAGTTGTTCGCGGAAGCGGAAGAGGAGGAACAGGAAGTAGTCGATGCCGATGCCGATCAACACCACGTTGATCATGTTGGGGGTGGAGGTGTCGAGCTTGATGCCGGTGAGCATCGCGGCGCCGACGACCGCCCCCGCGGCCGCGCCGCCGACGATGACGACCGCGAGCAGCGGCACGAAGGCGGCCAGCGCGCTGCGGAACACCCAGATGTTGATCAGCACGATGAGACCGGTCATCACGATGCCGACGGCCTTCTGCGTGCTCTCCTCGGCTGCCGTGGTGTCGACGAGGTCGGCCAGGCCTCCGGTGAAGCCGGTGCGCATCCCGGCCTCGGCGAAGTCGTCCTTCACCTGGTGCCGGAAGGCCCGGTAGAGATCGTGCAGTGCGGGGTCCGTGGAGTTGCCGGTCAGCTCCACGGAGAGCAGTTCGAAGCCGCGGTCGGGGGCGACCATGACGGGGCTGACCTTGGGCGTCTGGGAGTAGTCCCGCCGCAGGAACGCGGGATCGTCGTCGGCCTTGGGCGCGGGCATCCGGACATGGCGGCTGCCCAGTCGTTCGGCGACGGCGCCGACGCGGCGGTGGTCGGGGCCGGTGAGGGGCTTGCCGTCGGCGCGGGCGACGAGCACGGTCACCGCGTTGGCGTCGGGCTTCACCCCGAACCGCTCCTCCGCGATCTTCAGCGCGGCGGCCGAGTCGTACGTCGCGGGCAGGAAGTCACCGGTCTGGGTCTGGGTGACGCGATAGATCAGCGCCTGGCTGAGCATGGTCAGGAAGAGGCCCACCACCGCCCAGAGGGCGATGACCTTCCATGGGTGGCGGGTGGAGAACCCGGTCAGGGCGCGGATCACTTCGTCCTCCGGCAGTGGGTGGCGAGCCGGGTGCTCCCGGCCGGCCTCCAGCTCATCAGCGCGGAACGGGCGAATCGTCCGAGCCCGGGACGAGAAAGGGCCTGGGAGCGGAGGCCGGGGCAAGCCGCCGGACCAGGACCGTGGTCCTGGTCCGGGATCGGCTCGGGGGCCCGGGGCGGTGCCGGGGGCCGGTGCCAGAATGGATCACGAGACGACAGTCGTGGCGCACCGGCAACAGCCGGCGGGGCGGCTGGGGGGGAGGACCACCACCGATGTCGACGACGCGCCCCGCTTCCGGGGCACCTGGGGCATCCGCGGCGGCCGCGCCGGGTGGTGGCGACGCGTTGCCGTGGACACGCAACGACGCACTGGTCACGGTCGGGGCGGCGGCCGTGGACCTGATCGGCTTCACCCTCACCAGCCAGGTCGAGCGCGGTCATGTCCCGGCGGCCGGATGCCTGCTGGTGATGGTGTCCGCGCTGCCGCTGCTGGCCCGGCGCCGCGCGCCGGTACTTACGCTCGCGGCGGTCCTGCTGCTCGGCCTGGTGCTGAACCTGAGCGTGCCGGTGGAGCAGCACTTCAACGCCACGGTCGTGGTCGCGCTGTACACCGTCGTACGGTCCGGGCGCCCGGCCGTGACGGCGCTGACGACGCTCGTGGCGGTGACGATGCCGCTGCTGGGGCAGACGTCGTGGCCGCGGCCGAGGATCGCGGACGTGGTGGGCAACGGGGCCGCCGGGCTGCTCGTCGTCGCCGCCGCGACCGTGATGAACCACTGGCACCGGGACATCGAGGCCAACCGCCGGCTGCTCGCCGACCGGGCGGTGGCCGACGAACGGCGGCGCATCGCACGGGAGTTGCACGACATCGTGGCGCATCACATCACCACCATGCAGCTGATGGCCGGGGGTGCCCGCGCCAACCTCGCCCGTGACCCGGAAGTGGCCCGGGAGGCGCTGGTCACCCTGGAGGGCTCCGGGCGGATGGCGCTGCGGGAGATGCGGCAACTGCTGGACGTGCTGCGGGCCGGGGACGAGGTGGAGGAGGAGCCGACCGCCCCGCAGCCCGGTGTCGGAGACCTGGAGCGGATCGTCGCCGAGTCGTGCCGGGCGGGAGTGCCCACCGCGTTCGAGGTGCGGGGCGAGGAGCGCCCACTGCCGCCGAGTGTGGGCCTGACCGTGTTCCGGATCGTGCAGGAGGCGCTGACGAACGCACGCAAGTACGCGGGCGGGGCGCGGGCATCCGTGCGGCTGACCTACGGCCCGGACGGGGTGGCGGTGGAGGTCTCCGACGACGGCGCGGGCACGGGCACGGGTTTCGGTCCGGGTTTCGGTTCGGGTTCCGGTTACGGCCTGGTCGGGATGCGGGAGCGGGTCGTGCTGCACGGCGGGACGCTGCGGACGGGCCCGCTGGCGGAGGGCGGGTTCCTGGTGTCGGCCCGGTTGCCGCTGCGGGCCGAGGAGGGGGCGCCGCGATGAGGGAAGCGAGGGGGCATTCGATGGGGGACGCGGTGGACGAGCGGGCGATCAGGGTGCTGATCGCGGACGACCAGCCGCTGGTGCGGCGTGGGCTGGCGCTGATCCTCTCGCCCGACCCGGCCTTCGAGGTGGTGGGCGAGGCGGGCGACGGTGCGGAGGCCGTCGCGCTCGCCCACCGGTCGCGGCCGGACGTCGTCGTGATGGACATCCGGATGCCGGTGCTGGACGGGGTCGCCGCGACCGCTCGGCTCGCGCGGGAGCTGCCCGGGTGCCGGGTGCTGGCGCTGAGCACCTTCGACATGGACGAGTACGTGGTGGCCGCGCTGCGCGCGGGTGCCTACGGGTTCCTGCCCAAGGACATCTCGCCGGAGGAACTCGTCGCGGCGGTCCGGGTGGTGCACACCGGGGAAGCCGCGGTCGCGCCCCGGCTCCTGACCCGGCTGATCTCCGCATACGTCAGAACCCCCCACCGCCCGGGGCCGCCCGCCGCGACCACGGCGGAACTCACACCACGGGAGCTGGAGGTGTGGCGGCTGATGGCCACCGGGCTCGACAACGCGGAGATCGCCGGGGCGATGGGCATCAGCGTGTCGACCGTGAAGAACCACATCACCAACGTCTTCGGCAAGCTCGGCGTCCGGGACCGGGCGCAGGCGGTGATCGCCGCGTACGAGACGGGTCTGGTCGAGGTGGCCGGCGGCCGGGGGTAGCGGCGCGGGTGCCGTCGCGGCCGAGGCGGGCCGGTGCCGTCAGCCGGTGGGGGCGGCGGCTTCGCGGCGGAGGGTCACGCCGCCACGAGCGCCGAAGTACCGGGTCAGGCCTTCTTAACCACGCTCGACTTGAGCTGCATGGGACCGAACCCGTCGACCTTGCAGTCGATGTCGTGCCCGTCCACCTCCTCCACGAGGCGGATGTTGCGCACCTTGGTACCCGCCTTGATCCCGCTGGGGCTGCCCTTCACCTTCAGGCTCTTGATCACCGTCACGGTGTCGCCGTCGGCGAGTACATTGCCGACCGCGTCCCTGATCACCCCGTCCTCGGTGCCGTCCGCGGGTTCGGCGGCCGCGAGCGACCACTCGTGCCCGCATTCCGGGCAGATCAGAAGAGCACCCATCTCGTAGGTGTACGCACTGGAGCACTCGGGGCACGGCGGCAGAATGTCGGTCACCGAGAAAGTCTATTTCAGCGCCCCGCCACCTGGCCCCCGCGCCGGGCGCGCGGCCGCGCGGGCGGGCCCGTTCAGCCGCCCCGCGCCTCCCGGGGGAGCTGCCGCATCCAGTGGCCGTCCGTGCTCCAGCCCAGGAAGCGGCGGGCCGGTCCGTCCTTCGTCGCAGCCGTGCCGTCGGTTTCGAACCGGCCGCCCGCGGCGACCAGCCGCAGCCCCGCGAGGGCGGGTGCGAGGCGCGCGGCGACGTGGCCGGGGTGGCGGGCCACCTCCCCTTCGAGTCCGGCCAGGACGGCCGCCCGCTCCTCCGCCGGGCACAGCGTCAGGTGGAATACGAACTGCCGCCACGCGTACGCCGCGTCCTTGATCGTCGCCAGGGGGTAGGGGTTGCCGTGCACCCGTTCCACCAGCCGGCACACGGTGGCGGAACAGCGCCGCGCCAGGTCGGCCCAGCCGGGCACCGGGGCGACACCGAGGGGGCCGGCGAGCGTGGCCAGGTTGTGGGTGGTGAGGATCTGCGCCTGCTCGATCACCATGCCGTGGGCCGCCACGGACCACCTGCCGCCCGTACCCGCCGCGGAACGGCACAGCACCGCGAAGTCCCGCTCCGGAGGGTTGCCCGTACCGAGGGCCCCTCCGTCGTACCCGTCCGCGCCGAGCGCCAGGACCAGCTCGTAGTCGATGCCGTAGTACCGCTCGTAGAGCGTCCCGCCGAGCAGTTCGCCCGCGATCCTCGCCGCCGTCAGGAACTTCTTGGAGAACGAACCCATGAAGATGTCCGCTGCCAGCTCCTCCACGAACGGCACACCGAGCGCGGCCGTGCGCGCGAGCGTGTTCAGTTCGCGGACGAGCGGGTTGGGCAGGACGGTCGCCGGGAAGCCCTGGAGCGCCAGCTCACCCAGGTGTACCAGCGTGGTGCGGGCCCCCTCTCGCGCCGCCCCCTCGCGCCGGTACCGGTCCACGGCCTGGACCCACGGCAGTTCCTCGACCCGCACCTGCCGTGCGAAGTCGAGCAGGAGCAGCGAGCGGCGGTTGCGGAAGGCCCGGTAGTTGGCCGCCATGAGGTGCCGCAGACGGTCGTCCTCGTACGCCGACGCCGTCGTCGACGCGACGAGCTGCGGCACCAGCTCGGCCAGGACTTCGGCCGACGGGACCACACCACGCTCGATGAGAACGCGGGCCGGTGCGCTGAGCGTCCCTTCGACGGTCCGCCGGATCGGCTCGGGTATCTCGGCACCGGCGGCGAGCCCGGCCGCACGCGCCTCCTCGTCGGTGACCGGCACGGTGAGCGGTTCCACCCGCGGTGTGCCGGTGTGTTGCGGCAGTTCGGCCAGCCGGCGCACCACGAGCTGGGCCAGGTCGTGGTGTGAGGGGAGCGACCCGTCGGCTGCCTGCCGCGCACGGAGCACGGCGTGCCGTTCGGACCCGGGCAGCCCGCGCCGACGCACCATGGAGTCGACGGCGAGCTGCAGCAGCCCCCGCAGACGGCGCTCCAGCGGCCGCCCGGCCACCGTCTCCGCCAGCGCGGTGCGCAGGACGGCCTGATTCGACTTGGCCTTGCGGTGTTTGCCGCAGCGGGTGTGTACCGCGGCAAGCTGTTCGTACCGCTCCAGCAGCAGCACGCCTCGCGCGTGCCAGCCGTCGTCCGGCGTGCGGGCCAGGACCCGGCCCGACTCGACGGTGCGCAGCCAGTGGGTGAGCAGTTCGTCGGCGAACGGGTTCCAGACCGTGAGCGCTTCCCGCATCGCCTCGACGGAAGGCTGGGGACGGCGCTTGGCGATCGTCTGCGACGCCTCGCCGACGGTGGTGCGGTGTACCACGGACAGGTCCGGCTCGGCGGTTGCCTTCGCGGGGCCGGGCCGGGGCGTGAAACGCAGCGTGTCCGCGAACGGCTCCAGGGTTTCCAGCAACGTCAGCGCGCCGAGCCGGTCTCCCGACCGCACCAGCCACGCCACGGTGAGCAGCGCCGCCTCCTCGGGGAGGGTCACTTCATAGGCGCCGCTGTCCAGCAGTGCCCCCAGTTCCGCGAGGCCGGCGTCGGTCAGTGCGTACGCGAACAGCGCGCCCCGCTCGGCGGGCACACCGGCCCGGCGGGCGGCCTCGCGCTCGTACGGCAGCAACGGCCCCCCGGCGCTCGCCTGCCCGGTGGCGAATCCACCGCGGACGACCTCGGGCGTCACCCACGCCGGAAGCCCGGCCACCGGCGTGCGCGAACCGACCACCAGGGTTCCGTCGGCGAGACCTGACAACACACCGCTCCAACGCCGGATGCGGTCCTCCGCCCGGCGGCGGGTGTCGTCGTCCTCGTGCGTCCGCGCGGTGGCGAGGGCCCGCGCCAACTGGTGTGCGGGGTAGCCGGGGTGGGCGGACAGGGGTCGCTGCTGCGTCTTGTCAGTCATGGCCGACGTGGCGGGATTCGCACCCGCGCCCTCCGGGTCCAGAGCCCGGTGCTCTACTGGCTGAGCTACACGCCGTCGTCACCGCGCCAGGCTAAGAGTGCCGACGGCGGGCGAGCAAACGAATATGCGACGACGCCGGTTCGTGTGCCGACTGAGCCGGGACCGCTTCAGCCCGGAGCCGGGCGGGGACGCAGGCCCGGGTTCCGTCCCGCTGTCGGCGGCGGAACAGGTCGTACGCCCGGCCCCAGGGCCCGTACCGCTCCGGGACGTCCCGCCACGGCGTCCCGGCCCTCCTCGCGCGGTCATCCTCAGGGTGCCCGAGGCCGGTGGCGCTCTCCCCCGTGGGGCGGAGCCGGTTCCATCCCGGAGCCGACGCGGCGGGCGGGGTGGGCTGTGATCGTCGATACCGATCAGGTGACCGGCACCTGACGGACCGAGGAGCGCCATGACCGTCCACCAGGCTGCGGCGCCCACGCTGAGCGCGCGATGGCGCGCGCCGCCTGGAGCACCGCGCGCCCCCGTACCGGGAGTACCCCGATGGGCCAGAGCTGCCGCCTACGCCATCCCCTTCACCGTGCTGCCCTCCGGTCTGTGGAGGATCATGACGGTCGTCTTTCACATCGGCGACGACGGCGTACACGGCAGGGGCCGGCTTCCCTCCTGGCTGCCCGGCCCGGTGTACGTCATCACTTTGTCGGCCCTCTCCGAGTTGATGGCCGTCACTGCCATCGGGCTCATCGCCGCCTGGGGGGAACATTTTCCGCGCTGGGTTCCGTTCCTGCGCGGCCGCAGAGGGCCACCCCTCGCCGCCGTCCTGCCGGCGGCCATCGGCGCCGCGATCCTGACGGTCCTCTGGACCACGACCGCCGTCACCGCGCTTTCCGGACGAACCATCGAAGGCCGGCGGCTGCCCAGCGACCACCCCCTGGAGGCACTGCACGGCTGGCGACTAGCCTTCTTCGACCTCACCTACGCCCCTCTGCTGCTGTGGGGGCCGCTGCTGGCAGCAGTCTGCTTCGCGTACTGGCGGAGACGGCACGGACAGCGCAGACGGCCCGCGGTCGAAGACTGACAACGGGCCGCTGGGGCGACGGCGGCTGACGGGGCATGGACAGGGGCGCCCGCGCATGGGTCTGGGCCCGTCGGATCGGGGAGATCCGGCGGGCCCAGGGACGGGGTGGTGCGTTCAGGTCACCATCGGTACCAGCGACCACGTCGGCCGCCTGCGCTCGTGGAGCGCATGACGAAGCCGAGGAGCCAGATCACCAGAACGGCGACGGCGACCCACCACAGGATTTTGACGGCGAATCCGGCGCCGAACAGGATCAGCGCGAGAAGCAGTACGAGTAGCAGGGGAACCATAGTTATCAACCTCCGAAACGACATGTGCCCCGCCTTCCGGCTTTCACACTTGTCTCTTCTTGGAGAGAGCACGAAAGATTTAGCGGTGCGGCTGATTGGCTGTGTTTGTTTGTGCGACCGAGTGGTGGGCAGTCGACCCTCGTCAGCGAATGATGAACAACGAGAGGAGATGCCGTGAGCGCGAGCGAGAAGGCCAAGGCGAAGACCGAGCAGGCCAAGGGCGCCGTCAAGAAGGAGGCAGGTCAGGCGGTCGGTAAGAAGGGCATGGCGGCCGAAGGCCAGAGCGACAAGAGCCGCGGCGAGCTTCGCGAGGCCAAGGAAAAGGCCAAGGATGCGGCCCGGGACTGAATGAGCGGGCCGAGCGTCCGGCAGAACGTGGGGTGGGGGTGACAACCCGAGCGGTTGTCACCCCCACCCCACGTTCACGCCACAATTGCCTCGTGCCGAGAATTGCCCGGGCCGCATTCCGACCCGGGCCACATTCTGATCAGTGGTCCGCTGTCATTCCGGCACGGAGTTTGGCCAGGATGCGCGACAGGAGCCGGGAGACGTGCATTTGTGAGACGCCGAGTTCCGCCCCGATCTCGGCCTGGGTCATCTCCTGGCCGAAGCGCATGGACAGGATGCGCCGTTCCCGCTCGTCGAGCTTTTCCATCAGCGGGGCGAGGCTGTGGAGGTCCTCCACGGTTTCCAGGGCGGGGTCGGGCTCGCCCAGGGCCTCGACGGACGGACGGCCCGTCGGGGCCCGTCCGTCCCCGTCCGATCCCTGGGGCATGTCCAGTGAACCGGCGGTGTAGCCGTTCGCGGCGACGATGCCTTCGACGACCTCGTCCTCGCTCAGCTTCAGATGCGCGGCGAGTTCCTTGACGGTCGGCTCGCGGTCGAGCAGGTTGGCGAGGTGGTCCTGGGCCTGGGCGAGTTCGACGCGCAGCTCCTGCAACCGCCGGGGGACGTGGACGGCCCAGCTGGTGTCGCGGAAGTGGCGTTTGATCTCCCCGACGATGTAGGGGACGGCGAAGGTGGTGAACACGACCTCGCGGGACAGGTCGAACCGGTCGATCGCCTTGATCAGACCGATCGTGCCGACCTGGACGATGTCCTCCATCTCACCGGCGCCACGGTTGCGGAAGCGGCTCGCGGCGAACCGGACCAGGGACAGGTTCATTTCGATGAGGGTGTTGCGCGCGTACTGGTACTCGCGCGTCCCCTCCTCAAGGACCTGCAGCCGGTCGAAGAACTGCTTGGACAGTTCCCGGGCGTCCTTCGGGGCGACCTTTCCGGCGTCCTCGATCCAGGGCAGGGTGCCCACCCCGGCCGGCGGGCCCGCCGTCGGCACCGTCGCGCTGCCCCACTGATCCTGCTCGATGTCGGAGGTCCTCACCGGTACCGCTGTCATGGCCCCGCCTTTCCTCGTAGACCGGCACTGTTGGAGCGCTTATTCCTCTGATCGCCCACTTCATTCCTGCGGATCCGAAGCGATCTGACCGGGGCCGGCGGATTCACCCGTTAGCGTGCCGCCGCGGCCGGTGGCGCGGTGCGGTGGTTCGCTCCTTCGTTCCCGTCAGGGTGTGCGTGATGTGGTGGGTGAGGCGGGGCAGCCAGTCAGGTCGCGCGTGACCGAGGGGGTGGTCGCCGTGTACGCCTGATCGCTGCTGTGGTGCACCGGGAACGGGCACCCGGGGCCGAACCGTCTGGCCGCCGCCTGCGCCACGGAAGCCGGACGAAACCGATGGCTGGAGTACGACCCGGCACGCGACCGGCTGCCCGAACCACCCCCGCCCGGCCCCTGTCACCGCTCGCCCTCTGGCGATCTCGGAAGGCCGCCCGGAAAGAAAACAGAAAAAAGTCGTCCGACGATGTCGAGAACCCGTGCCCGGCTCCGTCCCCGCAGTGAACGCGACCACAATGGGTCGCACCAGCACCGAGGAGATCACCATGGCCAAGTACTTGCTGCTCAAGCACTACCGCGGCGCTCCGAGCGCGGTCAACGACGTGCCCATGGACCAGTGGACGCCGGAGGAGATCTCGGCCCATATGCGGTACATGCAGGATTTCGCGGCCCGGCTCGAGAAGACCGGCGAGTTCGTCGACGGTCAGGCGCTCGCGCCCGAGGGGACGTTCGTCCGGTACGACGGTGAGGGCCGCCCGCCGGTCACCGACGGTCCGTTCGCCGAGACCAAGGACCTCATCGCCGGGTGGATGGTGATCGACGTCGAAAACTACGAGCGCGCCGTCGAGCTGGCCGGAGAGCTGTCGGCCGCCCCGGGGGCGGGCGGGAAGCCGATTCACGAGTGGCTGGAGCTGCGTCCGTTCCTGACCGCGCCGCCCACCGTCACGGAGTGACGTCCGAGGTGAACGAGAGCCTGCTCCGCAGCCTCACACCGAGCGTGCTCGCGATTCTCGTCCGCCGCGGAGCCGACTTCGCGGCGGCCGAGGACGCCGTGCAGGACGCGCTGGTCGAGGCGGTCCGGGTCTGGCCCGCCGACCCGCCGCGGGATCCGAAGGGCTGGCTGGTCACCGTGGCCTGGCGCCGGTTCCTCGACGCGACCCGGGCGGACACCGCCCGCCGCCGGCGTGAGAACCTCGTCGACGAGGAACCGGCGCCCGGGCCCGCCCCGGCGGTGGACGACACGCTCCAGCTCTACTTCCTGTGCGCCCACCCGTCACTGACGCCGTCGTCCGCGGTCGCGCTCACGCTGCGCGCCGTCGGCGGGCTGACCACCCGCCAGATCGCCCAGGCCTACCTCGTGCCCGAGACGACCATGGCGCAGCGCATCAGCCGGGCCAAACGCACCGTGGCCGGCGTGCGGCTCGACCGGCCCGGTGACGTGGCGACCGTGTTGCGCGTCCTCTACCTGGTCTTCAACGAGGGCTACTCCGGTGACGTCGACCTCGCCGCCGAGGCCATCCGGCTGACCCGGCAGCTCGCGGCCGCGATCGATCACCCCGAGGTGGCGGGACTGCTCGCCCTCATGCTGCTCCACCACGCCCGGCGGGCCGCCCGGACCACGCCCGACGGCAGCCTGGTGCCGCTCGCCGAGCAGGACCGCGGCCGGTGGGACACCGAGTCGATCGCCGAGGGCATCGAGATCCTCCAAGCGGCCCTCGCCCGCGACCGGCTGGGCGAGTTCCAGGCGCAGGCCGCCATCGCGGCACTCCACGCCGACGCGCCCACCGCCGAGGAGACCGACTGGGTGCAGATCGTCGAGTGGTACGACGAACTCGTGGGCCTGACCGACAGCCCGGTCGTGCGGCTCAATCGCGCGGTGGCCGTCGGCGAGGCCGACGGGCCGCGCGCCGGCCTGGCCGCGCTCGCGGAACTGGACGGCTCACTGCCCCGGCACACCGCGGTGGCGGCATACCTCCACGAGCGTGACGGCGACACGGTGACGGCGGCACGGCTGTACGCGGAGGCGGCGCGCAAGGCGACCAACCTCGCCGAGCGCGACCACCTGACGCGCCGGGCCGCCCGGCTCAACGTCCGCCGACGTCGCTGACGGCTCGCGCTCGGCGCTTTTCCCCGCACCGAGGCAGAGGGTGAGGTGTTCTCCGCGTCAGCGGGTCACGGCATGGAAAGCAGCCAGGGGTACGACGTGTGGAGGCTGCCAGGCCCGTAGGTGAACCCCAGGTGGGCGGGCTCCTTCCGCGCTGTGCAGATGAATTCCAACCGTACCGACTCGCCTTCCGCCACCGTGTTCCGGCCGCTCGAATGCAGCTCTACCGGGTAACCGGGGAGCCATGTGACACCGGGGTTCGCCCCCTCGTAGCTCCCGAAGTCGTAACTGTTCAGATCCACCGGAGCGCCGCTGCGATTCTGCACGGTGACGATGAGGCGGTAGGTGTGCGCGGCCGGCGGCCCGTCGCCGGTCATTTCCCGTGTCGGCGTGATGCGCTGGACGGGACCGATGGAGACCCGCACTCCGTCGTCGTAGGTGATGGTGCCCTCTCGCCCCTGGTGCTTCCCCGCGGCGGCGCCGGTGCGCTCGCGCGCGGTGACCTTTTCGTTGGTGTCGTAGCGGATGCAGCCGCCGTCGGTGGACAGAAAGGGGCTGCCCGCGTACCCGTCGATGCCGACGCGGATGGCGATGCCGTGGTCGTCGGTGGTGCCTATGCCGGGCCAGTCCGGGAGGAGGCGGTCGGGGTTCACCGGCTCGGGTGGCGGTACCTCGTGTGTCTTCCAGCCGTGGTGTTCCCAGGTGGTACGGAGCTTGCGGAGGTCCGCCAGGTAGTCGGCCTTGCCGGAGTACGTGAGGTTCCACACGTAGTGGGGACGGCCCCGGGTCACACCGTTGTTGTCGAACCCGAGGTCGTCGACGCACGAGGTGCTGGCTTCTTCGTGCTCCTGGGCGGCGTCGGCGGCGCCGGGCCGTAGGGCGCCGATGGCCTGCCTTCCGGCCTCACGGGTCCTGATGTCCTGCTTGCGGTACTCCGCTGCGGACCGTACGGGCCCGCCCTGAAGGTTCTCGAAGTAGTCGGAGACCACCACGAACGTCCAACCGATCACTCCGACCGCGGCCAAGCCGATGAGCCAGCGCCGCACGAGCACCTTTTTGCCGACGGTGGTCGTCGGGGCCGGCGCCGGGGCAGCGGTCGTTTCCTGGGGCGGGTGTGTCTCCATAAGGCGATCCCACCTTATGAGGCGGACTCGCCGGCAGGGGCTATGTGCTCATTCGTCTCTGAGTACGCGTACCCGCTTTCCAGCCACCGCCGATCGGCTCATCGGCCGGGGTCAGTGCCGTCCGGTCCCGGTTCCTCGTGGCTCAGCCGAGCCGGCGGTCGCGGTGGCGCCGGACCTCGTCGATGTGCCAGTAGTAGGGCGATTCGGTGCTGACAGCGCCGAGGGCGTCGATCACTTCGTCGCCGCGCGGGTCGTCACGCAGGGCCAGCCGGGTGGCCGCGGTGACGCGGACGGTCTCCGCCTCGTCGGCCAGGCATGCCGCGAGGGCATCCGAGGCGACCGCGGAGTCGGGCGGCGACTCCCGCAGGACCCAGCACGCCGACTCCCGGACGTCGGCGTCCGCGTCCCGGGTACACGCGACAGCGGCGTCCAGCGCCTCGGCATCGCCCTGCCGGAGCAACACGGTCAGGCCGGAGACCGCACTGCGCCGGACCCTCGGGTCGGCGTACCGCGTGAGACCGACGAGCGGCTGCCGCGCCCGCGGGTCCGCGGCGTTGACCAGTCCGAGGGTGAGGCCCCAGGTCACCAGCGGGTCCTCCTCCTCTTCCAGCCAGGGAAGGAACAGGTCCACGAGCGGCGCGTCGAAAACGTCGTCCTCGGATTCGTCGAAGATGTTGATGAGACACATCAATTCCGTACCGAAGTACCGCGCCAGGGGATCGGGGCGGTCACGCAAGGCGGCTGCCTCGCCCCAGACGGCGTGCGGATCGCGGTTCAGGAGCACGAATTTCGAAGCGCCCCACACCGCGTGCTCGACGTCCGCGACGGCGAGGGCGCGGTCCAGCAGCGCGGCGAAGGGTGTGGTGATGCCGTAGACCGGTTCCAGCTCCGTGAGGATCGCGGCGTGGCAGTCACGGATAGTCAGGTCGCCGAGTGAGAGTTCCCGGCACGTGTTCGTGGCGATGTTCCGGGCGGTCCTGCTCCGCACCGGCTCGGCGGAACCCGTGCGGCGGCGCAGTTCGGCCTCGGCGCCCGTGGTGTGCCG
The DNA here is from genome assembly GCF_055582085.1 of Streptomyces sp. NPDC042259. Lineage (NCBI taxonomy): Bacteria > Bacillati > Actinomycetota > Actinomycetes > Kitasatosporales > Streptomycetaceae > Streptomyces > Streptomyces sp. NPDC042259. The sequence continues at coordinate 128,039 of NZ_JBVJDW010000008.1, forward strand.
GCGCCGGGCCAGAGCGAGCGCGTCACAACCGTCGGCGCCCTTGATCCGTGGGTCCGCGCCGGCGTGCAGGAGTCTGGAGACGATGTCACTGGCGCCGCGGTCGACGGCGCGCAGCAGCGGCGTCCGGCCGTCGGCACCGATGTGGTCGATGTCCCAGCCAGTGGACTCGGCCCACACCACGAGTCCGTCGACGAGCGGCTCGTCGAAGGTCTCCACGGCCAGGTCGAGGACCGCTGCGAGTTGCGTACGGCCGCCGTCGGCGGCCTCGCCCAGCAGCGCGCGCACCGCCGCGACGTCCCCGTTCCGCACGGCCGCGATCAGCGGCTGCTCATTCTCCTGCATAACGGTCATGATCTCAGTACGCTCACGGGCATACCGGGCCGGGGCAGTCGGCCACGACGGCCGAGGCCGGCGACGGCCGCGCAGACCGGACGTCTGTCTTGACCGCCCCATGGCGAGACACCGAGAGGGGAGACCTCGTCCGACATGGAAATCCACGGCCACTGCGATGACCGGTTCGGGGCAGTACGAGAGGCGTTCGCCGACTCCCTCCGCGGCGGGGCGGACGTGGGCGCCTCGGTGGCGGTCCACCTCGACGGCGAAGCCGTCGTCGACCTGTGGGGAGGCCACGCCGACCAGGCCCGTACTCGGCCATGGCAGCGCGACACCATCACCAACGTATGGTCCATCACGAAGACGATGACCGCGCTGTGCGCCCTTGCCCTCGCCGACCGCGACGAACTCGACCTGTGCGCGCCGGTCGCGCGATATTGGCCCGAGTTCGGCGCCGCGGGAAAGGAACGCGTCGAGGTCCGGCACCTCCTCGGCCACACCGCCGGCCTCCCCGACTGGGACCAGCCCATGACACTCGACGACCTGTGTGACTGGGAGAAGGCCACCACCCTGCTGGCCCGTCAATCTCCCCGTTGGTCACCCGGTACGAAGTCCGGCTACCACCGGTTCACCCATGGCTTTCTGATCGGCGAGGTCATCCGCCGCATCTGCGGGCAGTCGATCGGCGCGTTCTTCGCCGACCAGCTCGCGGCACCGCTGCATGCCGACTTCCACATCGGCCTCGCAGCCGAACACGATCACCGCGTCTCCGACGTCATCCCCGCGCCCGGCCCCGCGCCCGCGGCCAACCCACGGGCGTCCATTCCGGTCGGCGCCTACGTGACCTCCCAGGACACCGCGAGCGCCCAGTGGCGCCGTGCCGAAATTCCCGCCGCGGCGGGCTACGGGAACGCACGGTCCGTGGCCGCGCTCCAATCGCTGCTCACCTCACCGGCCCGGTCCGCCTCGGCACGCCTTCTTTCCGAAGCGACGTGCCGCACCGTGTTCGACGAACAGTCCCACGGCGTCGATCTCGTCCTCGGCATCCCCATGCGCTTCGGCATCGGCTACGCCCTGAACGCCGACGACGCACCCGTCAGGACCATCAACCCCCGTACTTGCTACTGGGGCGGAAGAGGCGGATCGCTGATCGTCAACGACCTCGACGCACGCATGACCATCGCCTACGTGATGAACCGGATGACCCACCTCGGCCTCGCCGACCCACGCCCCCAAAGGCTCCTCCGCGCCACCTACCAAGCCCTGGCGCTCTGACGTTGAGGGTCGAGGATCCGCCGGAGGCGGTCGATGCTCGCGCGCCATCGCTGCCCGTCGTCGCTCTCGTCCCAGAGGTCGGCGAGCTCGGATTCTTTCGCGAGAACTCGGTCGAGGGCGCCGACAGCAGGGACCCGCAGGTCCTCAGGGAGGGTGGGTACAGCCTGCCGCGGGCCGTAGCTTGAGCCGTGCGCCCCCGCCGGATCGCAGCGGGGGCAAACGGTCGAGGGGTCGAAGTCAGGCTACTTCGGGCAGGTCACGGCACCCGTGATGATGCCGCTGAAGGCGCCGGTCATCATGCCGATGGCCACGCCGGGGGACCGCCCAGAAGCCCCATGACGCCCGAGCTGACGATGCTGGTGCCGATCTTCGCGGCCATGCACGTGTCGTGCTCGTCGCTGGTCTTGGAGGCGGAAGCGGCCTTCCCGTAGCCGCCAGGCTTCCAGGAACGTCAGCGAGACGACGTCCTCGGCCAGGGACCGGTCGCCGGTCACCCGGGCGGCATGCCGGTAGACCAGGGCGGCATGGTCGTCGAACAGTTCCCGGAACGCTCCGGGATCTCCGCGACGTATGCGGTCGTGCATCGAATGTTTCACACGGGGACTTGTCCGCTCGGGATCAGGAGTTCCCGTGATCCAGGCCACAGGTGTCGGGTGTACGGCGTGGTGTGCGAGAGGCGGCCGGCTCTTCGCGCGCCCGGGGGCGCGATCCGCGCGTCAGTCCTGCCACGGGCTCGGGCCCGTGCCGGCGCCCCACTCGGCGAGCTGTTCGGCATCGAAGCAGCGTATGCCGCACTGGGCGGCGTACTCGGCGGCGGGCTGGGTGAAGTCGCTGGTGGTGACCACGACGGCCGTGTGAGCGTCGTGGATGGCGAAACACGTGCCGCCGAAACGCTGGAGGTCCTGGGAGCCGACCTTGTGCTCGGGGCCGTACCGCTTGCATTGGATGACGATGTTCCGCCCGTCCGGAGCGGTGGCCACGACATCGGCCCCCAAGTCACCCGCGCCGCCGGTGACGTGCACATCAAGGCACCCGTCCCGTCGGCACAGCTCCGCTACGGCCTCCTCGAACTCCAGCGGGTCCATCGCGCCGTAAGCGACGGCCGGGCCGGGTTCCTCGGCCGGGTCCGCGGCGGCGGACACGTCCGGGGCCGTCACCGCCGCCTCCGGCGGGGGCGGCGAGAAGGCGGTCCGCCAGGGGAAGGCGTGGTGGCGCAGTCGCAGCACCACCGCACCGACCAGGAACAGCGAGGCCACCGCCAGCAGGGCGGTCATGGGGTGGCTTCCGGCCGCCCGGGCCGTGGTGCGCACCATGAGGCCGGCACCGCACAGGACGATGGCGATCAAGCCGAAACAGAACCCCAACTGGCGTATCCCAAAAGGGCGTTGGCGGCCGGTGCGCACTCTGCTGCCGGGAACGGTCATGGCGTTGCTCCCCCACCTGTCCGACACCAAGATCATCGAACTTCTGCCCCGCCGCGGCGTTCCCACACCCGGCCGGGCCAGTAAGGACCGTCGCGGATGACAGGCCCTCTGGGGAGGTTGCGGAATCCTACGGTCGCGCACCCGGCTCGGGCCTGACGTACCGTCCCCAGATCTGCGCCTTGCGGTACGGGCCGTCGCCGTCGCTGTCGTACTGCGGGGCGTCGAAAATGACCCAGTACAGCAACTCCTCGCTGTGCGCCCGGGGCGACCGGTTGGGTTCGGGCGCACCCATGGGGTCGATCGTTCCGGGGAACTCGCATGACCACGGCCCGTCCCAGTCCGGGTCGCGGATCACCATGACCCGGGTGCCCGGGGCCAACGCGCCCGTCGGCCATGCCTGTCCCAGGGGGCGGCCGATGATGTGCTCGATCGCCCGGCGGTCAGGTGCGGATCCGGGGGCGGGCCCGGAGCTGGTGTTCATGCCGTTCATCCTGCCGCACCGCCGCCGGATGCGGGCCGCCCGGCCGCTTCGGGCGCCTCCTCCGTAGCGTCGCATCCGGTCAATTCCCTTCCGTACCAACCCCACCCGGCATTCGAGAACGCTGTGTGCCCGCCTACAGTGGGGCCCAATGACACTTCTTCATGTTCATGACTTCGGGGGCGACGGCCCCCAACTGGTTCTGCTGCACGGTTACGGGCGCTCGCTCACCGACTGGGACGCCTCGGCCGCCCTGCTCACCACCGCCGGACACCGCGTCCTCGCGGTCGACCTCCCCGGACACGGCCGCTCCCCCGGCATCTCTCCCTGGACCATCCCCGCCGTGGTGCGGCACATCGCGGACACACTCGACGCGCAGGGCGTGCCGGAGGCCGCCGTGGTGGGCCATTCCCTCGGGGGGCTGATCGCGGTCGAGTACGCCCGGGCGCGTCCGGACCGGGTCCGTGCCGCCGTGAATCTCGACGGATTCTGGTGGGGACGCGAGTTCCCCGGCGCCGAACGGGTGGGCGAGGGGCTGTTGGCATCGGCCGGAGCCATCGCGTCACCCGAGTACATCGAGGAACAGGTCGTCAACTCCGCCCGGTTCGGGATTCCCGCCGACCGCGCGGAAGCCGCCGCTCGCGCGGCAGTGCGCCCGTTGCCCGACGGCACGTGGCAGACCCTGCCGGATCGGGCGGCTGCGCTGGGGATTCTCGACGAACTCCACCGGCTCGGCGCGCTCGGTGTCACCACCTGGCTGGACGGGGTCGACTGCCCGCTGCTGCTGGTACAGGCCGGCCGGCGGCTGCCGCCCGCGCCCGGCATGGAGTGGTTCGACGCGTTCAACGCCCGGTTCACCCAGGGGGTCTCCGACGAGCTGGCCGCGCTCTCCCGCACCCGGGCGACGATCAGCGTCGACCGGATCGACGCCACCCACCCCATGACCCTGGAGGCCCCGGAAGCGGTGGCGGCCCTGGTCGCCGGGTTCGTTCAAGGTCTGCCTGGCTGAGGGCTCCGGCGCGGCTCACCGGCCCCGTTCCGGCCGTCTTCCCACCACTCGCACGCGGACGTCGGCCGTCTCCGGCGCCATGAAGAAGCCCCGTCGGTCCGTTCGCACGGATCGACGGGCTGCCCGCCCTGAACGTGTGTCTTCGCAGGCGTCCCTCCGACCGCCGCCCAGGTCCGTCCTGCGCGGGCTCACTCCCGTAACGGAGCGCCCGAGACCTGACGCGGCACGACTCACACGAGTTCGGGTTGGGGTCGTGGTCGCGGCACCGGTACGGCCTTGGGTTCCCACCGTTTGGTGGTCCGTAGATAGCCGTAGACCACCGAGGCCATCGCCAGAATGAGCAGGGGTCCGAACAGCCACGGATGCTCGGCCATCTCCACCGGCAGATAGCGGTACGACGCCAGGAGCGCGGCGAAGACCGTCGCGCCGTAGGCGACCAGCCGGATTCCCGACCGGTCCCAGCCGCGGTCGAACGAGCGCAGCGCCGCCTCGATCGTGAACGCGAAGACTACGCCGGCAACGAGATCCACCCCGTAGTGGTAGCCGAACCCCAGCGTCGCGCCGAGCGTGGCGATCAGCCAGAACGTACCCGCGTACCGCAGGACGCGCGGGCCCTTGCGGGAATGGATGAAGATCGCGGTGGCCCAGGCCGTGTGCAGGCTGGGCATGCAGTTGCGCGGGGTGATCCCGTCGTACGGCACCGGGTGCGGGACGGTGATCGCCGGCGGCGTATGCGGCCACAGGTTGGCCACCGCCCATTGCACGCCGCCGGTGCCGGAGGTGCCCGGGCCATAGGCGAAGATCGGTCCGACCACGGGGAAGATCATGTAGATGCCCGGCCCGAGCAGGCCGATGACCAGGAACGTGCGCACCAGGTGGTGGCGGGGGAAGCGGCGCTCGATCGCCACATGACGCAACTGGTACAGGGCGACGACGACGGCGGCCACGGCGAGCTGCCCGTAGACGAAGTCGAGAAGGTGGGTGCCGATCGGTTCGGTGGCGGCGAGAAGCCGGCCTGCCAGCCACGAGGGGTTGCCCAGCGCGTGGTCGGCGGTCGCCACGTACGGATCGAGCACCTCCGGGCGCGTCTTCGACGTCATGAGCAGCCAGGTATCGCCGGTCTTACGCCCGGCCACCAGGAGCAGCCCCAGTCCGACGCCCTTCAGCATCAGGACGCGTTCCCGGCCGGTGCGGCGCGTGACGGCGATGAACGCGCAGCCCAGGATCACCCACAACGCGCCGTTGCCGAAGAAGTGACCTTCGGGGGGCTCGGCACCGATCGCCCACCGCACCAGCACGAAGACGACATCGATGCCGATCGCGGCACCGGCCGCGATGAACCGCTGCCGCCAGGTGAGCACCACCATCATCAACGCCATACCGCCGTACAGCGGCCCCGGCTTGGGGGCGAAGATCACCTCTCGCACCTGGTTGGTGAGCGGCCCCGGCAGACCGGTGTAGTGACGTGCGGCGACCTCCAGCGTGACGAGGAAACCGAGAGCCACCACACCCACCGCGGCCCACAGCATCGCCCGTGGCTGACGCCATACGGGGAACGCCGTTCTGCTTTTTATTCGCGACAACACCCGCGATACTATAGGCATCAATTGTTTGACCGATTTGTTAGTCGATAGTCACATAGGTCACTCTTCGCTCCGGATGCCGTGGGGCTCCGGTGAAGGTAGGGGCGATGAGAGGCTGCTCGCCGTGCTCCGATCATGCCATCGGAGCGGCTCGGGCGGCTTCGCCGGCCACTGAGCGGCATGAAGGCCGCAAGATCGACCGCACCCCCTACGCTCTCCCCGTGGCCGACTATCAAGATCCTTTCACTGCCTGCTATCCCGCTCTCCTGCCGTGGGCGCGGCCTTCCCGGCAGGAGGATCTGCACCGCGCCGTGCGGACCGCCGTGGAACGCTCGCTCGTCGCGCAGTGGGGTCGGATAGAACCGGAGAGACCCGCGACTGACGCCGACGTCCATGCGATCGTCGCCGCCTGTGACGCCTACACCCAGGGCTGGTTCGACGCCGTGATCCGCCCTGCTTCCCGCTTCACCCCGCGGGAAGGCGGGTGGCCGTCCTCCTTGGGGGCGTGGCTGGATGCCTCGAACAGCCACGGCCGGGGCAGGGCCGTCCGTCACACCATCGCCGAGAACCTCGACTTTTTCACCAGGTTCAGGTTCCGGTCCACGCTGGGCCTGGTGAGGTACGCGGAGCACACCGCCCGAACGACCACGGGAACAGCACGGCAGCGGGCTGCCACGGCCACTGCGGAGGCCCTGCGGTGGGCGTGGGCCCGGCATACCGACAGACCCGGCTGGGACGACGCCGAGTGGTACCAGTACATCGACGTGAACGAGTTGATCGGCTGGACGACGGCAGCACTGCGGCTTCCGGGGGCGAGCCCGTCCCGGGCCGCCGACCGGGTGGAAGAGATCGCCGGGCAGGAGTGGGACGACTGGTCACCGTGGACGTCGGATGAACTGCCGGCATCGTTCATCGCCCAGGCGGCGCAAGCCGTGGCGCGCTGTGTGACGACCACCTCTTCTTCGACACCACCGCTTCGAAGCGCGTCCAATGCCTGTCCGGACGAACGAGCAGGCCGGGCAGGGGCCACCGGCGTCCGCGCTGAGGGAAGGGACGGTGACGGGAAGACGGCGTATCTGGAGTGGTGGGCCAATCCCTCCACCTGCCTGGCCCGGGTCCCGGTCAGAGTGACGGCCGTCGGTGGCGCGGGCGAGTGGGAGGCCACGTTCTCGCCTCCTCTCGACCGCGACGCCCGCGAAGACGTGAAACAGCTCATCGACGCGGACCCCTGCCTCACCCTTCGCTTCGACACATCGACCCTCGAAGTCCAGGCGGAAGACTTCGACGGCCTCGGTCACCTTCGGCTGGCCGTCGTCCCCGCACCGTAAGCACCGAGCACCGCCATGCCCGGGCGGACGCGGGCGCCCTGGACCCGGGGCAGTGCGTCGTCAGGGCTTGTACACGCAGGCCGCCAGTGGAGCGTGCACCTTCCAGCCCAGCGTTTCGTACAGGGCGCGCCCCTCGGGGGTCGCGCCCAGCACGCCGAGGGCCGCACCCTCGGTGACGGCGTGGTCGGCGAGGGTGCGCATGACGAAGGCACCCAGGCCACGGCGGCGATGGGCGTCGTCGGTACTGACCCGGTCGACCACCGCCGTCCGGCCGAGAACGACCATCTGCCCCTTGGCCACGGACTCGCCCGCGGCGTCGTGCGCCCGGACGTACACCACTCCGTCGCGGGTCTCGACGGACGCGGCATAGCCCTCGGGGGCCACCGGATCCGTGGTCAGCAGGTCCACGGCCATCAGATATCCCGACTCCTCCTTGTCCACCACCCAGCCCTCGGGCAGCCACGGCCCGATGTCCTCGGGCTCCATGGGCGCTTTGAGCCAGGTGTGCGGCACCGTGACCGAGGCTGCGGCCTCGCGTACCGAGAACTCGTCGGGACGGGGCAGGACATGGCGTCCCACGTGCTCGGGGCGGCCCACCTCGACGTAGAGCCCCCACGGGTGTGCGGCCGGCGGGGGCGTACCGCGCGAGACGGCCCAGCCGGCGACCCAGGCCCTGACCAGTTCCGGAATCATCAAGTCCTCCCGAAGTGTGCGTCATATGTAAGAGTCACAATCCGGGAGTGCACATTACGTTAGAGCCTTGGACGAGGCATCTTCTTTTTTCCCGAGCGCGGGCGTTGTCACCGGGGGCCCGATCGCCGCCTCGTCCGCTGCGCGGCCGCGTCCCCGGAGCCGGTCCATCTCCCGCCATTCGGGGCGCAGTCCGGCCAGAGTGGTGGTGAGGAAGTACGCCGCACCGCCCGCCACGAGTACCGGTGCGAGACCGAACGAGGCCACCGCCGCTCCGGCGAAGAGTCCGCCGAGGGGGATGCCCGCCCAGGCCAGCGAGTCGCCCAGCGCCCGGACCCGGCCCAGCAGTTGACGCGGTACGCGCTCGAAGGAGATCGCGCCGAGGATCGGATTGAGGAACCCGCCGCCGAAGCCGCCGACGGCGAAGACCGCCAGCACGGCCCACATCGGCGCGTTGGCGGCGAGCACCAGGAAGCGTGGTGCCCCGACGATCAGGAAGCCCGCGAAGAACACCAGTCGGCGGCGCAGTTTGTGGGCCACGGCGGCAGCGACGAGGCTGCCGAGGACCGCGGTGATGCCGCCGGCGCTGCTGATCAGCCCGATCGCGGCGGGGCCGCCGCCGGACTCCTTGGCCCAGACCGGTACGAGCACCGTTATGAAGGCCGCGTCGAGCAGGTTGGTGATGCCGACCGTGACGATGATGGTGAGCAGCAGGGGTTCACCGCGCAGGAACGTGAAGCCCTCACCGAACCGCCGCCAGTAGCCGGGCTCCTTCCCGCCTTCCGGCGCGAGGGGGGCCGCCGTGGCGTGTCCCACGCCGCGGGGCAGGGCCAGCCCGATGATCACCGAACCCAGCGCGAAGCAGGCGGCGTTGACGACCAGGCCCGCTTGCGGGCCGAGCAGAGCCACCAGAGCGCCACCGGCCGCCGGGCCGACGGTGGAAGCGAGCCGCTCGGTCACGCCGGAGATCCCGGTGGCCCGCTCCAGCGGGACCGCGCTGCGTTCGGCCGCCTCCGGAACCATGATCTCCTTGGCCAGATCACCGGGCCCGCGCACCGCGCCGATGGCCGCGACGAGGCCCAGCAGCAGCCAGAAGGGGAGCAGGTCCAGGGCGTAGAGCAGGGGGACGAGTCCCGCGGCGATCGCGCTGAGCGAGTCGGTGGTCCAGGAGACGACGCGGGGGCCGACGCGGTCGACGAGCGGGCCGGTGAGCGCCTTGACGACCACGTACGGGGCCATCTCGCAGAAGGCGACGAGGCCGGTCTGGGTGGCGCTGCCGGTGGTGACGAGTACGAACCACGGCAGGGCGATGGCCGAGACCCGGGTGCCGGTGAGCGATACGGCCGTGGCGGCGAGCACCGCGGCCAGCGGCCGCAGGCTGCGCCGGCCGGTTATGCCGCCCGTCGGCGGGGGTGCCTTCTTCACGGTGTCTCCCCCGCGGGCTCGGTGACGGCGTCCGGCTGGGGCAGGATGTGCGTGATCAGTACGACGCGCTCGGTGTCGTCCGGCGCCCCCGGTCCCGCTCCGGGCGCGTCACGCCGGTAGCGGTTGACGACGGCCCGTAGCTCCTCCCCCAGGCTCGCGGCCTCTTCGGGGGTGAGCCGCAGGGACCAGTCGCTCAGATCGAGCTGGTCCCGCCAGGCGCGCGGCATGACCTCCAGCGCGTCCAGGGTCAGCCGGGCGCGCTGCGCGTGGGCGTCGGCCAGCACGCGTGCGTAGGCCCGCGCGGCCTCGGGTTCGCGGTCGACGAGGTCCCTGTCGGTCAGCCAGGTGCTCTGGTGCACCGCCCGCCACCAGCGCTCCCGCGCGTTGCCACGGTCGGTGTCCTCCTCGACGAACCCGGCGGTACCGAGCTGCCGCAGGTGGTAGCTGGTCACTCCCGAGCCGAGGCCCAGCCGTTCGGCGAGGCGGGTGGCCGTCGACGGGCCGTGGGTCCGCAGCAGTCCGACCAAGCGCACCCGTACCGGGTGGGCCATGGCGCGCAGGCCCTTGGCGTCCAGGACCACATGGGTCTCGGGGGATGGGCCGTCCGGCCGCTCTCGTTCTGCCATACCGGCCACTGTATTCCGCGAACACTTCTTCGCGAACACTTCTTCGCGAAGAACCCTTCGCGATCTCGGGGCCCCCGTGGCACCGCTCGAGCTGCGGGAGGCCGTCTTCTGGGCAAGGCTGGTCGGCGTGAGCCGCCTCCCGCGCGGACCGCGAGCGACACCCGAGAAAGGCAGTGACATGAGCGGCAGCAACCAGCCCCTCAAGGGCAAGGTCGTCCTGGTCGGCGCCGGGGCGAAGAACCTGGGCGGCCTCATCAGCCGTACCGTCGCCGACCAAGGCGCCAACGTGGTCGTGCACTACCACTCCGACGGCACCAAGGACGATGCCGTGGCGACCGCGAAAGCGGTGGAGGCGGCGGGCGGTCAGGCGGAGACGTTCCAGGGCGACCTGACCAAGGTCGACGTGGTGGAGGACCTGTTCACCACCGCCAAGGAGCGGTTCGGCGGTATCGACGTGGCGGTCAACACCTCTGGAATGGTGCTGCGCAAACCGATCATCGAGACGACCGAGGCCGAGTACGACCGGATGGCGGCCGTGAACGCCAAGGCGGCGTACTTCTTCATCCGCGAGGCGGGCAAGCACCTCAACGACAACGGCAAGGTGATCACCATCGTCACCTCGCTGCTGGCGGCCTTCACCGACGGCTACTCCACCTACGCGGGCTGCAAGGCTCCCGTCGAGCACTTCACCCGGGCGGCGGCCAAGGAGTTCGCTCCGCGCGGCATCTCCGTGAACAACATCGCCCCCGGCCCGATGGACACCCCCTTCTTCTACGGGCAGGAGACGCCCGAGCGCGTCGAATTCCACAAGTCCCAGACCATGGGCGACCAGCTCACCAAGATCGAGGACATCGCCCCGATCGTGAGTTTCCTGGCCACGGACGGCTGGTGGATCACCGGCCAGACCCTCTTCGCCAACGGTGGCTACACCACGCGTTAGCCGGCACGCCCCGCGTCAGCCCGGCGAGGCGGGACTCCCGTCGCGGATCAGCGGACGGCGTCGTACGCGCCCAGGGTGATCCTCGCGAAGTTGCGCAGCGACTCGGTGCCCGGGGCGAAGTAGCCCGAGTGGCCACGGGCGCCGGCGGAGGAGACGAGCCGGGCGCCGAACTCCACTGAGGTGGGGTCGGCTCCGTGGCCGAGCCCCAGCAGGCGGACGTGGGGGATGTCTCCGATCCAGTCCCCGCTGTCGCGGCGGACCGCCCAGACCCGGGCACCCGTGCGCAGGCCTGCGGCGGAGTCGGCGCGGACACCGGGACTGCCCAGGACGACCAGGTCGGCCGCGTCGGCGCGGTCGAGGGCGGGGGCGGCCAGACCGCAGACGACCGAGCCGTAGCTGTGGCAGAACACCGCGGGGGCGGTGGAACCGAGGGCCGCGAGCCCCCCGAGGAAGCGGTCCAGACGCGGTGCGCCCGCTTTCGCGAGCCGGCCGGTGGCGGCGTCGAGTCCGACGCCGACGGGGGTGGTGTACCCGGTCCAGGCGATCACGGCGGTGGGGGTGCCGGGAGCCTGGCGGGCCATCTCGGTGCGCAGCGCGGCGGCCATTCCGGCCGGGGCACCGTAACGGTCGTGCGCGCGGTCGAAGGAGGCGAGGTCGATGTCGGAGCCCGGTACGACGACCGCCGTGCGCTTCGCCGCCGCCCAGTCGCCGTAGACCTCGGCGACCTGGCCGCGGCCGCGCGGGTCGAAGGCGAGGATCTGCCGGCCGGGGGCGAGGAGCCGCCCATAGCGGTCGGCCTGTTCGCCGGCCCGCGACCGCTCGTACGTGGGGAGTTCGGGGTCGGCGGCCCGGGCACGCTCCTTGGCGCGCTCGGCCGCGAGCGCCCGGGCATTGGCTTTGTACCGCAGCGCCAGGGGCACCCCGTCGAGGTTTCCGACGACCAGCGGGTGGCGGGCGGCCAGTTCGGCACGCCGTCTCTCGGTCAGGGAGGCGAAGAAGCGGGCGACGTCGGCGGGTGCGGCGGTCGCGGGGTCGGGCAGCGGGCGGTGCGGCGGACCGTCCGCGCGCCAGGCGGCGGTACCGGCCGGCGGGCCGGTGACGGCGGTCTGCTCACTGCCGGTGGCCCAGCCCGCCGTGCCCGTGACGACCGTCGTGGCGAGCGCGACGGCGGCCAGTGTGCGCTTGAAGCGGCGCATGGATGACTCTCCCTCTTCCGGTACCGCGGAGGAGGGAAAGGTAGGAAGAGAACGGGTGACTTTGCGTCACACCCCGGAGCCAACCCGGGGGTGATACCGGAGTAGGGGGTGGGGCAGGTGTCACCGACCGGGGCCAGCTGCCGCGCGCACTACGGGTTTCGGGTGCCCATGGTGCGCGCGACCGTCGGCCCCGCGGCTTCCGGGCCGCGTCCGGCGGATCTTCGGCTAACGACCGGCTGCACCGCCTGCAGGCCGCCCCGCCGTGCGGCGGTGGTGCGGACGGCCATGGGCTCGCAGCGCCCGCCCCCTTGGTCCGCCGGAGAGGACCTACGCCCAGTTCTGGCGTTGCAGCCAGAGGTTGCGCTCGGTGCCGGAGCCCTGGGTGAAGACATACAGCAGCCCCACCCGGTTCATGATGACGGGGCTGACGTGGATGTCACCGATGATGCCCTCCAGGGTCTGGAAGGCTTCGTAGCCGGTGGCGTTCTCGGCCGTCTGGACCGTGACCCACAGCTTTTTGTCGGTGCCCTTGACCAGGACGTTGACCCGGCCGTCCTGCCCGAGGCAGGCGGTGGGGCGCTCGATGATCTGCCCCTTGAGCGAGGCGGAGGTCTGCCAGGCGTCGTAGTCGTCGCCCTGCCCGACGCGCCAGGCGGAGCCGTCAGAGCCGCGGTAGAAGATCTGGACACGGGAGGCGGCGTCGAGGACCGCGGAGGGCCGGGTGGTGACTCCGGTGGTCTGCTGCTGGAAGGCGTCCCACGCGTCGGCGGCGTTCGATGCCTTCTGCTGGATCGTGTACAGCGTGTCGTTTCCGCCCTTGACGGCGACGACGATGCGGCCGGAGCCGTCGAGCACCGGGGACGGTGTGGCGTAGATGCCACCACCGAGGGAAGTGGGCGCGGTGTACGCCTCGTAGGCCAGACCTTGGTTGCGGGTGTACCACAGGGCGCCGTCGGTGCCCCGGAAGAAGATCTGGACGCGTCCGTCGCCGTTGAGGGCCGCCGCCGGGTCACCGCCGATATTGGTCACGATCCGCTGCGGCGCGCCGAAGTGAGCGTTGATGGCGGTCTGGGTGACGACTTCGAGGTGGTGGTCCGGTGTGCGGTAGAAGACGCGGATCTTGCCGTCCCTGCCACGGAGGGCGTGGGGTGCGCCCTCGATGCGTGAGCCCTCGATCTTCTTCCAGGGGCTCCAACCGCGGTCGCGCGTTTCCCAGATGGTCCAGAGGGCGTTGGCTCCGCCCTGGACGAAAGCCTGGACTCGGTTGTCGGAGTTGAGGGCGGCGGAGGGCTCGGCGAAGATGCCGCCCTCCAGGTTCGTCCAGTTGCCCCACTTCGTTCCGGGTGCGGTGGAGACGGGCATGCACACTCCTCGATCGGATGGTTGCCGAGTTGTCGTGCCGCGTCCCAACTTATCCGTGGCCGCGAAGAAGGCCAGAGCCCAGTTTGAGCTGGCGCGATATCGGCGGTCAGGCCCGGCGAATCAGCCCAACTCCACTTGGCGCGTCGCCCGTTGCGGCGCCAGGCGGCCTGAGCCCCTCCCGTACCGGTGCCGCCCGGTCGGCCGCCGGGCGCGGCCGGCCGGGCTGGGACCTGGCGCCTCCGCGAGGTCAAGCCCTTGGTCTCAGCCGCCCGTCTGCCGTGACCCCCGGTCCGAGGCGACGCATATGGCTATGCCCAACACCGCGAGCACGATGCCCGCGTACAGCTCGTAGCCGTCGAGAAAACCGATGTGGCGCACCACGCCCCAGTTGCCGAACCAGTCGGTGACCTCATGCAGGACGGCCATGGCACCTTGCACGAAGACAATGAAACCCAGCACTTCGAGGAACTTCTTCATGTGTCCGATCATCGCCCCTCTTTCCGCACCCCGTCATCGCCCGATGGGCTGCGTCTCAGCACACCGAAGTAGCCCCTCCGACGACGTCATCGGTCCGAAAGTATCGACCCTCGCGACTTTGGTCGCCGACCACCGGCCGACGCCCCCGCCGCCCGGTAACGCTGGGTAGATTGACCGGCATGAGCAGCAAGGATTCGACAGACGTGACGGGGGCGGACACGGCGTATCCGTGGCTGCTCCCGTCCGCCTTCGCGGCCCCCCGCCCGCGCGGAAGCGGCGCGCGGCGGACCGTGCGTGATTGGGTGGTCGACATCTGCTGCCTCGCCCTCGCCGGCCTGGTCGGGCTGCTGGCCGCGGAGTCGTTGCGGAACGATGCGCACACCTCCGCCCTTCTCCTTCTCGCCGATCAGCTGCTCGGGGCCGCGGCCTGCGCGGCGTTGTGGCTGCGTCGCCGATGGCCGGTGGGGCTGGCGGTCGCTCTCGTGCTGTTGTCCGTCGTGGCGCCGTGTGCCGCGGGCGCGATGCTGGTGGCGGTGTTCACGGTCGCGGTGCACCGGCCGTTCAAGGTGGTCGCCGCGGTGGGGGCACTGGCAGTGGCCTCGGCCCCGGTCTCGGCCGCCGTGCGGCCCGACCCCGGCCTGACCTTCGCCGTGTCCGCCGTGACCGGGGTGCTGCTGGCGTTGACGGTGATCGGCTGGGGCATGTTCCTGCGGTCCCGCCGCCAGTTGGTGCTGTCACTGCGCGAGCGTGCCCGGCGCGCCGAAGCGGAAGCCGGGCTCCGGGCCGAGCGGGCGCAGCGCCTCGCCCGGGAGGACATCGCCCGGGAGATGCACGACGTCCTGGCGCACCGGCTGTCGTTGTTGTGCGTGCACGCCGGGGCGTTGGAGTTCCGCCCGGACGCGCCGCCGGCCGAAGTGGCCAGGGCCGCGGGGGTGATACGCGACAGCGCGCACCAGGCGCTCCAGGATCTACGGGAGGTGATCGGGGTGCTGCGGGCCCCCGGTGGTGCCGACGGTGCCGAGGCGAGCCGGCCGCAGCCCACCCTCGCGGGGTTGGACGGTCTGGTGGAGGAATCACGGCAGGCGGGCATGGCGGTGACGTTCGACTGCCGGGTCGTCGATGCGTCGGCCGTGCCGCCCGCCACGGGGCGTACGGCCTACCGGATCGTCCAGGAAGCGCTGACCAACGCCCGTAAGCACGCTCCCGGTGCCGAGGTGAGCGTGCGGGTGGCCGGTGAGGCGCGGCAGGGATTGACGATCGAGGTGGTCAATCCGGCGGGCAAGGAGGAGAGCAGGGCCATGCCCGGCTCCGGCCAGGGCCTCATCGGGCTGTCCGAGCGGGCCGCCCTCGCCGGTGGCCGGCTCGGGCACGGGCCCACCCCCGAAGGCGGCTTCCGGGTGCACGGCTGGCTACCGTGGCGGATATGAACGCGCCGCAGACACCGCCGATCCGCGTCCTGCTCGTCGACGACGACCCGCTCGTGCGGGCCGGGCTGTCCTTCATGCTCGGCGGTCTGCCCGACCTCGAGATCGTCGCGGAGGCGTCGGACGGCTCGGAAGTCGCTGCGTTGGTCGACCGGCACTCCCCCGACGTGGTGCTGATGGACCTCCGGATGCCGTCGGTGGACGGTCTGGCCGCCACGGAGGCGCTGCGGCGCCGCGAGGACCCGCCGGAGGTCATCGTCCTGACGACGTTCCACGCCGACGAGCAGGTACTGCGGGCGTTGCGGGCGGGTGCGGCGGGCTTCGTGCTCAAGGACACCCCGCCCGCCGAGATCGTCGAGGCGGTCCGCCGGGTGGCGGCCGGGGCGCCGGTGCTCTCCCCCACGGTCACCCGGCAGCTCATCGAGCAGGTGACGGGCCGGGGGCCGGATCGCGGTGCCGAAGCGCGGGAGCGGCTGGCGCGGTTGAACGACCGTGAGCGGGAGGTGGCGCTCGCGGTGGGACGCGGCCGGTCGAACGCGGAGATCGCCGCCTCCCTCTTCCTCAGCGTGGCGACCGTCAAGGCGCATGTCTCACGCATCCTGACCAAGCTCGACCTCGACAACCGGGTGCAGATCGCGCTGCTCGCCCATGACGCGGGGCGGTTCGACGCGGAGTCCTGAGCGGACGCCGCGCGGGCCGCCGCCCGAAGCCCCTCCCCTCCAGGCCCAGCCCCCTCCAGCCCCCCAGCGGGTATCACGCTGCGTGTTCGCCCGGGTGGCCCCCGTCGCGTCCGGCCACCCCCGTCTCGCTCCGATCGCCCAGCTCAGGGCCGGTACGCCGACCCCGGGCGCGGAGCCCTTCGGCCCTCCGTGCGGGTCCGGAGCGACCCACAGTGATCACCTACACACCCCGTGCGTCATGTTGCGCAATCGCCTTGGAATCTATGTCCGGCCGTCGCACGGCTGTTACATAACAGCGGGGAAACAGCGGGTTGAGGGTCGTAGGATCGAACTCATGATCAATGGGTGATTAGTTCTATTCGCCCCTTTCGTTGTACTACCGCGCGCACTTGGCGCAGGAGATAGGAGACCCCTGTGCCGGGGCACATACCGCGTCGACGCATGCTCCAGATCGCCGGCGGTTCGCTCGTCGTCGGTACGGGCGCGGTGGGTGCCTGGCAGTGGCTGGCACCCGAGGCGAAGCAGGTCGCCAAGCCGGGGAAGTTCCCGGCGCGCCAGGCCAAGGCTCGGGCGACGGAGTCGTTCGTGCACGTCATCGCGCACCCCGACGACTCCCTCTACTTCATGAACCCGGAGCTGGAGCAGGCCATACGCAGCGGCGCCCCGGCCGTGACGGTCTGTCTGACCGGCGGGGAGTCCGACGGACGCAACGCCCTGACGCACAGCCCCAATTACATGAAGCTGCCCGAGCGGCGCGGCGACTTCGTCCGGGCCCGCTTCAACGGCTTCCGCGAGGCGACGGCCCGGATGGCCACCGGCAACTGGCTCAGCCCCTGGGACGTGGAGACCCTGACGCTCCTGCCCGGTTTCGAGGTGGAGCTGCAGACCCTGCGCGCCGCCCCCCAGGTTCAGTTGATCTTCATGGAGCTGATCGAGGCGCGCACCATGCGCGGGCCGCGCAAGGACAGCCTGCGCGGTCTGTGGCTCGGGGCGACCCCGAAGCTGACGACTCTCAAGCCCACCGGAAGCCCGGTCCGGCGCACCTTCCACTACAACCGGCAGCAGCTGATCGACTCGCTCGCCGCCGTGCTGGAGCGCTACCAGCCGACCGTCGTGCGGACCCTCGACCCGAACCCCACGCACATGCCGCAGGACCCGCACTACCCCAACACTCCGCCCGCGCTCCAGGGCATAGGGGCGTACTTCGACCACCAAGACCACACCTCCTCCGCCCACTTCGCGCAGGCGGCGCTCGCCGAGTACTGGGGCCGCAAGCACGCGCGCCCCACCGCGGTGGAGAGCTACGTCGGCTACGAGGTCGGAAACCTGAGGCTGCCCGCCAACCTCGACGCGGCCGCCATCGCGCACAAGATCGAGCTGCTCGACATCTACGGCTGGGTGGACGGCAAGGCCTGCGGCGACCGGGCGGGCTGCGGTGACCGCAAGGTCGGCGCCCGCTCCAAGAACTCCCCCTGGTCCAACCACCTCCGCCACCGGGCGACGGGCACCCAGCGCTGGGTACAGCCGCTGCCCGACGGGCGGCTCGCGGCGTTCGCGGTGCTGGACGGCGCCGTGCAGTGCTGGACCGAGCGGACGCCCGGCAGCGGCATCTGGTCCACGCCCACCCGGGTCGGCCCCGCCCCGGTCCGCGGCTCGATGCTGGAGGGCCAGGTGCAGGCCGTGCGGCTGCCCGACGGCACGCTGCGGCTGTTCTCCGTGCGCACCGTGCTCCCCGCGCCCGGCAAGGACCACCACCGTGAGCTGGTCACGTCACTCCAGACCGGCCGGGTCACCGGCGGCGGCACCCCGGCCTTCGGGCCCTGGGAGGTCCTCGGTTCGCCGGAGGCGGACGACCCGCAGCGGTCGATGGAGATGGGCTACCCGGTCGCGGTCGTGGCCAAGGACGGCAAGGTCCATGTCTTCGTCAAGGACTGGGCGGGCGGTGTGGCCTTCCGTACCAGCGCCGCCGAGGGCTGGACGGAGTGGGCGCCGCTGCCGGCTGATCCGGGCCGGATGCTGAAGCTGGAGGACGGCCTCGACGCCGCGGTGGACGACAAGGGCCGTCTCCATGTCGTCGCCGCCGACATCAAGACCGTCCACCACTGGATGTCCGAGGACGCCGACGGTCCGCTGAACCTGTCCGAGCCGACCCGGCTCCCCGCCACCACCGGCCCGCTGGCCCTGGCTCCGCTGCCCGGCGGCGGCATGCGGATGGCCACGCGTCAGCCGGGCACGGCACGCGTGCTGATCGCCGACCGGCCGGCGGGGAACGGCAACTGGCGACAGTCGGCCCAGTGCGCGCCGATCGGCGGCTACGGGCGGGTGGCCCTGGCGCAGGCCGGGAACACGGCCGTGCTCGCCGCCCGCGACGACAAGGGGCTCGTCCGGGTGTCCACGGGCTCGGGCCGCCCCGGCCCCTGGCAGGAGGCGGGCGTCCCGCACCGGGGCACCGCCGGGATCACCCAGGACGCCCAGGGGCGGACGGTCGCCGTCGTCCTGGGCTCGGACGGCCTGCTCAGCAGCACCCGCGGCAGCGGCTCGGGGACGACGGACTTCGTGGACTGGATCTCCCACGACGGCAAGCCGCTGAGCGACCTCCAGACCTCGTAACGCCCGGGGCCCGGCCCTTACGGCAAACGGCCTCCGGCGCCCGGGCGAAAAACCTCCGGCACCCGGGCGGGAAGCACCGGCGCCCCGTACGAAAGGGGCGTGACCGCCCGGTCACGCCCCCCGCCTCGCACGCCGCGTCAGGAGGCGGCGATGTCCTGCTTGATGACGCGTTCGATGTTCCGCTCGGCCAGCGCCGTGATGGTCACGAACGGGTTGACGCCGATGGAGCCGGGGATCAGGGCACCGTCGGTGACGTAGAGGTTCTTGTAACCGGCGACCCGGCCGTAGTCGTCGGTGGCCTTGCCCAGGACGCAGCCGCCGAGCGGGTGGTAGCAGAAGTCGTCGGCGAAGGCCTTGAGCTTGCCGCCGAACAGGTCGTAGCGGTACATCGTCGTGTTGGCCTTGTTGATCCGGTCGAACAGCGACTTCGCGGCGTTGACCGCGGGCGCGTTCTGCTCACGGGTCCACCGCAGGTTCGCCCGGTCGGTGGCCCGGTCGTAGACGAAGGTGCCGCGCTCGGGGTTCTTGGTGATCGCCAGGTAGAGGCTGACCCAGGTCTCCAGGCCGGCCGGCATCGGGGCGATCTCCGCGAAGACCGGGGCGTCGGGGTTGTTCCAGTCGTCGATGCCCAGCGCGGGGATCGACGACTGCTTGGCCCCGGTGGGATTCCACATGTGGTTGGCGCGGGCGGTCATGATGTTGCCGTTCGGTCCCCAGCCCGCGCCGACCTCGGAGCTGAGGTCGGGCAGCGCACCGGTCTCGCGGGCGCGCAGCAGCAGCTCCGTGGAGCCGAGGCTGCCGGCACCGAGGAACAGGTGCTTGCAGGAGATCTCCTTGGTGGTCACCAGCTTGCCGTCGGGGTCCCGCTGCTCGACGGTCAGCGTGTAGGTGCCGTCCGGCTGCCGGCGGATGGCCTTGACCTGGTGCATGGTCTCGATCGTGACCTTGCCGGTGCCGAGCGCGGCGGCCAGATAGGTCTTGTCCAGGCTCAGCTTGCCGTGGTTGTTGCCGTAGATGACCTCGCCGGCCAGCGCGGACTTCGTGACCTCACCGGCCGCCTCGCGGCGCATGTAGTCGAAGTCGTAGACGTTGGGTACGAAGGTGGTGCTCAGGCCCGCCTTCGCCGCCTGGTCACGCGAGACGCGGGCGAACTTGTACCACTCCGACTCCTCGAACCAGTCCTTGGCGATGTGGTTCACCTTGAGCATGGAGTTGGCGCGCGGGAAGTAACGGCCGTACATCTCCTCGGCGTCGACCCGCGGCAGGACCTCCTCGAAGTACGAGCGCTTCGGCGCCACCGCCATGCCGCCGTTGACCAGCGAGCCGCCGCCGACGCCGCGCCCGACGTACACCGACATCTGGTCGAAGTTCACCCGGTCCAGCACACCGGCGTAGGGGTCGATGTCCTTGTTGACCACGTCGAGCCAGAGGAACGAGCCCAGCGGCGCCTCGGTGCGGGTCTTGAACCAGCTGGAGCGCTTGTCGGGCTTGAGCATCCCGGTGAAGATATTCCCGTCCGGGCCGGGCTTGTTCCACAGCTGGCCCATTTCGAGCATCAGCGTCGGGACGCCCGCCTCACCGAGGCGCAGGGCGGAGACGGCCGCGCCGTAACCGGTGCCGATCACCACGGCGGGAACGAACGAGCCGTCGCGTCCCTTCTCGGCGGCGGCCGCGCGCGGCGCGGCGGATATCGTGCTCGCCCCGGCGAGGGCGGCGGCGCTCAGGGCCGCCATGCCGAACAGCCGACGACGCGACAGGTGCTGGTTTTCTACCACGCTGGTGTACCTGACCTTTCCGGCACTGTTCTGTGCTGGATCTTGGGGATTGACGGGGGTTTCACTGGGGGTCCGGGCCCCTCGCGGACGTGGGCGCCGGGCGTGGACCGTGCCGGTCCACGGGCCTGGGGGGCTCCGCCGGTTACCAGGTCACCGGGAAGCGGCGGAGCCCGCGGACCGGCGCGTCGTGGCGGAGCGGGATCTCCCGCGGCGGCACGGCCGGCCGCAGGCCGGGGAAGCGCCGCAGCAGGGCATCGAGGGCGACGCGCAGCTCGACGCGGGCCAGTTGCCGGCCGAGGCACCGGTGGGCCCCGTGCCCGAAGGCCAGATGGCCGGTGGCGTCCCGGGCGAGATCGAGCGGGCCGGGGGCGGGGAACCGCCCGGGGTCGTGGTTGGCGGCGGCCAGCGAGACCATGACGATCTCGCCCGCCCGTACGAGGTGCCCGTCGATCTCGACGTCCTCCAGGGCCGCGCGGGTGGGCCCGTGGCGGACGACGCCGACGTGGCGCAGCAGTTCCTCGACGGCGTCGTCCGTGCGGGACGGATCGGCGCGCAGCGCGGCCAGTTGGCCGGGGTTCTCCAGCAGGGCGAGCACACCGAGGGCCAGTTGGTGGGCCACCGTCTCGTGGCCGGCCGCCAGCAGCAGGAAGGCGATCGAGGCGAGTTCCTCGTCGGTCAGTGCGCCGTCGGCGGCGATCAGGCCGCTCAGCAGGTCGTCGCCGGGGTGTGCGCGTTTGAGCGGCACCAGTCGGTGGAGGTACGCGCCGAGGCCCGCGAAGGCGCCCAGTACGGCTTCGGTGCTCTCCCCGAGGCCGCTCCACACGGCGCTGTGGCGCTGGAATTCCTCGCGGTCGGCGTCGGGCACCCCGAGCAGCTCGCAGATCACCAGGGAGGGCAACGGCAGGGCGAAGTGTTCGAGGAGATCGGCGGGGGCTCCGTGGCGCTCCATCGCGTCGAGCAGTTCTTCGGCGCTTTTCTCGATCCAGCCGGTGAGCCGGCGCATGCGGTCGTCGGTCAATTGGCCGACGAGCAGCTTGCGGTAATGCTGTTCCCCGGTTTTTCCGTACGCGGTTTCCCGGTTTTCCCGGCGGTTGAACATTCCCGTCGGCGCGGCCGGGGATTCACCGAGTACGGGCGCGCGGGGCACCGGGGGGTGATGGCGTTCCGCCTTGGCGCCGAACCGGGGGTCGGCGAGCACCGCCCGCGCGGTGGCATACCCGGTGACGAGCCATCCCGAGCGGCCGTCCTCGAAGGTCAGCCGGGTGACCGGCTGATGTTCGCGCGGGGCTCGGGGGCTCTTCGGGGGGTCGAAGGCACTTTCCCGGACGGTGGCGAAGGGCACCGACGCGAGTTCGGTCATGTCCGCCCTTTCGATGACGCTCTTCACCTGCCCGCGAGCCGTTTCGCAGCCCTCGGCGCGGTAGGGTCCACGCGTTCCGGAGGGCTGTTTGAAAAGACCGTATGGATGCGGTGTGAAGGCTGTCAACGTATTCATTCCGCAGAGCGTTAACCCTGTGGTGGGCGCCTGGGAAGGTACGGGTTACCGAGGGTTCGCGCCATGCTTCGGTTCGGTTCCGGACTCTTTGGTTCGGGTCGGTTCGGTACGGTTCGGCGCCGTCGTTCCCCGCGGGGCGGCCGGGGGGACCCGGGGGGCCGGCAGTTCGGTGGCGGCGACGGGCAACAGAGGTGCCAGTTCGGCGAGTTGGACCCGGCCGGTGACGTCGAGCTTGCGGTAGGCGTGCGTGAGGTGCTTCTCCACCGCCCGGGAACTCACTTCGAGCCGTTCGGCGATGTCCTTGTTGGCGACCCCGGCCGCGGCGAGCGCCGCGACGCGGCGTTCGGCCTTGGTCAGGGTCGCCACGGCCGCCGAACTCGCGCCGCGGGCCAGGGCTCCTTGTTCCCGCGCCGCCCGTTCGGCGAGCCAGGTGGCACCGCAGCCGGCCGCCTCCTCGTGGGCCCTGCGCAGATGGGTCTCGGCCTCGGCCTGCCCGTCGGCACCCAGCCGCCGGCCGAGCAGCAGGGCGGTCCTGGCCCGCTCCAGGGCGTTGATGCCCCCCTCCAGGATCTCGGCGGACTCGCGCAGCAGCGCGATGCCGCGTTCCCCCTCGGTGATGGCGCCCCGGACCCGCTGGGCGCGGCCGACCGCCACGCGGGTGCCCCAGGCCAGGGCGCGCGCGTACTCCTCCTCGATGAGGTCGTGGGCCTGTGCGGTGTTGCCCATCCGGTGGTGCAGCCCGGCCGCCCAGGCGCGCCAGGGGAAGACGGCGGGGTTGCGCCAGTCGGCGCGTTCGGCGGAGCGCCCCCAGTCCAGGAAGTACTCCAGGGCGCTCGGCGCGTCCCCGCGCATCGCCGCGGTGACACCACGGACGAGCTGGAGGGAGGAGGGCCGGTAGCCGTGGTCGGCCCCCTCGCGGCGGTAGGACAGCAGACGCCGGGTCAGTTCGGGGTCGCGGCTCTCGATGGCGGTCATGACGACGGCGGTCATCGACTGGAGGGTGGCCCACTCGGCGCCCCCCAGGGCCAGCACCTCGTTGGCGCGCGCCCGTGCCTCTTCGAGGCGGCCCTGAGCGAGGGCGACGTGCGTCAGCTCGATACCGATCACCGTCTGGGGGACGGTGGCGTTCTCCCGGCGGGCCTGCTCCTGGGCGGTCTCCAGCCAGGGGCCGAGCGTCTCGAAGGAGTCCGCCGCGATCAGGCTGTGGGTCAGCAGCGGCAGCGCGGTGTAGGCGTGGTTCGGCGAGGCGGGTTCGTACTGGAGGACCCGGTTGGCCAGCCGGGCCACGTCGGCCGCCCGCATGCCCTGGGCCATGGTGGCGCCGTGCAGGAGCACGGTGACCAGTTCCCGCTCGGCCGCGGTCCGCAGGGACGGGGCCGGCCCCATGGCGCGCAACCGGTCGGCGCACAGGGGCAGTTGACCCGGGCCGCTCACCGACACGTGCCGCAGCCGGGCTTCGAGCCGCAGCGCCAAGTCGCGTTCGGCGCCACCGAGGCGGTCGGGGTCGCCCAGGTCCTCGGCCGTGCGGGTGACGAGTTCGACGCACGGCGGGGGGCAGGAGCCGAGCATCGAGGGCGGGATGCGGGTGGCCGCCATGGCCCGTTGCGCGGCCGACGGGAGCAGCAGCAGGGCCTGCGAGATGTGCCGCATGGCGGCCAGCGGGTCGAATGCCCGCTCGATGGTGGCCAGGTCGACGAGCAGGGTGGCCCGGTCCCCGCCGGTGGGCGAGCTGCCGAGCAGGGCCCGTCGCAGATAGCGGGCGGCGTCCTCGGGCGCGCCCCGGCGCAGGGCCGCGTTCGCCGCCGCCCGCAGCACCTCCACCGCCCAGCCCTCCTGGCAGGAGGTGGCGGCGAGGAGTTGCGCCGCGGCCTGTTCGGCGGGGTGGCCGCCGTTGTGCAGGAGCAGGGCGGCGTAGATGTGGATGTCCTCCTGCTCCGCGGGGGTCATCAGGTCCTCGACGGCGTCGCGCACGGCGGGGTGGGCGAACCGGGGCACCGGCCCCGCGGCCAGCAGCCCGAGCCGGTCCAGGCCCCGTACGGCCGCGTCGCGGCCGGTCTCGTCCAGGCCCGCGAGCCTGCCGACGAGCACGGGGTCGGCCGGATCGTCGAGGACCGCCATCGCCTTGGCCAGGTCCCGTACGGGCCCGGGCTGGGAGCGCAGGGCCACGACGAGCCGCTCGCGCAGCGCCGGCAGGCGCAGCCCGTGCACGGACCCCGACCGTGCGGCGACGGGCTCGTCGGAGTCCGGGAGGCCCGCCAGGGTCGCGGTGAGGAACAGCGGATTGCCGCCGGTGGCCTTGTGGCAGGTGGTGACGAAGGCGGGGTCGCCGGGGCGGCCGAAGCGGGCGGCCACCAGCTCGGCCGTGGCGCGCGCGGAGAGCGGGCCGGGGCGCAGCGTGTGCGCCGCCCGGTCGGTGACCTCGTGGACGCGCGGCTCCTCGGCCCGGATGTCGCCGTCGCGGACGGTGACGACCACGGTGACGGGCAGTCGCGGCAGTCGTTTGGCCAGGTGGGCGAGCCAGCGCAGGGAGGGCGGGTCGGCCCACTGGAGGTCGTCCACCAGCATCAGCAGCGGTCCGCGCGCGCTGTGGTGGTCCACCAGCGCCAGCAGGTCGCCGTGCGGCTCGACGTCGACGGCCGTGCCGGTCCCGTCGGCGGGCGGCTCGGCGCATGTCCCGGGCAGCAGGGGTTCCAGCAGTTGGCACACCACCCCGAAGGCGAAGTCCGCCTCCAGCAGGGCTCCGCTCGCGCGCAGGACGGTGGTGCCGCGCGCTTCCGCGAGGGCGGGCAGGGCGCGGAGCAGGGCGGTCTTGCCGACGCCGAGGCCACCGGTGACGACGAGCAGCGAGCCGCTGCCCCCTTCGGCCGCCGTCATCGCCGCGGTGATCAGTTCCAGTTCGCGTCGGCGGTCGAGCAGGGGTGTCATGGTGTCTCCCTCGGTGCGCGCCCGAGGGCGGCGGCCAGCTCCGCGCGCCCTGAGATGCCCAACTTGCGGTAAGCCTTGGTCAAGTGCAGTTCGACGGTGCGCAGGGTCACCGAGAGTTCGTTGGCGATGGCGCGGTTCGCCAGGCCGCCCGCGGCCAGGTGGGCGACGCGCAGTTCGGCGCCGGTCAGTTGGGGGGACGCCGGTGCCGGTGCGCCGCCGGGGGTGCGGGGCGCCGCGGCCGGTGCCCGCCGGGGCCGGGCCGGGGCGGCCGGGCCGGTGCGGCCGGGCGGTTCGCCCGGCCCGGTCGGGGCGGCCGCCGTGGTGGTGCCGGTCAGCAGGGCGTCGATGGTGTCCGACCCGTTCAGCGGGGTCGTCCCCAGGGCGAGGAGTGCCTGCCGGTACTGCCAGGTGGCCGGGGCCGGGAGCGTGGGGGCGGCGGGCTCGGGCCACGGCCGTCCGGGCCCCCGCCCGGGCCTGGCCGGGTCCCCGGCCCGCGCCCCGATGGTGTGCAGGGCCGTGGTCACCGCGCTCGGCGCGCCCCAGGCCAGGGCGAGCCGGCGCTCCTCGGCGAGCAGGGCTAGGGCCTGGGCGTCGTCGGGGCGCGGGCCGCGGGCCCGAGCGGCCGCCGACCGCCAGGGCAGCAGGGCGGGGTTGGTCACCTGACGGGCGAGGAGCAGCCGGCCGCACTCCAGGAAGTCGGCGAGCGCCTTGCCGCGGTGTCCCAGGGCCAGCCGCAGCCTGCCCCGGGCGTACAGCAGATGGGCCCAGGCGAGGCCGCCCTCGGCGCCGCCGGGGCGGGCCAGCGCGACGGACCGCTCGGCCGCTTCGAGGTCCCCCCGTTCGAGGTGGACGAGGGTGCGCAGGGCCGCGGGGCCGGGGGCCATCAGCGGGTGCCAGCAGTGCTGGGGGACGGTTTCCCGGGCCCGGTCGAGGGCGGTCGCGGCCCGGTCCGGGCGGCCCTGGCGCAGTTCCGCCATGGCGTCGACGAGGAGGGCCAGGCCGGTCACCGCGCGGGCGTCCGACTCCTCGGCGCGTACCAGGACGGCGTCCAGGGCGACGCGTGCCTCGGCGAAGTCGTCGGTGAGGACGAGCGCGTGGCAGGCGGCCAGCTGCGTGGTCAGCGGGGTGGTGTCCCGCGCCGCCGGGGTGAGGGCGGTACGGGCCAGGGCACGGGTGCCGGCGAGGTCGTGGCCGCAGAGGGCGGCGCGCCAGGCGACGGCGCCCGCCTCGGCGGGTTCGGTGGGCGCGGCGGGCAACGCTGTCATGCGGGGCTGGTCCAGCTCGTGCGTCGCGCCCTGCTGGCTGTGTTCGGCGAGCCAGTACAGCGCCCGCAGCGCCGCGCGGTCCGCCGGGCGCGTCTCGCTGCGGGCGGCGGCCTGGGCGATCAGCGGCTGGGCCGCGACGACGTCACCGCGGGCCACGAGCAGTTCGGCGGCGCGGACCCACGAGGGGCCGATGGTGCCGTCGGCCGGGGCGACGAGCAGCGCCTGGCGCAGATGACGGTCGGCGGCCTCGGGCGACGTGGGGAGCACCACCGTGCTCAGCTCGATCAGGATGCGCACCCGCAGCGGTGGGCGGACGGGTTCGCGCAGGGCGCGGCGCAGCAGCCCTACCGCCTCCTGCGGGTGTCCGGCGGCGCGCCTCCGGGCCGCTTCCCGGCGCAGGGTCTCCACCGCCCAGGGGTGGCCGATGACCCGCGCGCCGAGCAGCATCCGGGCCAGAGCGGCGTCGGGGACGGCCGTGCGATGGGCCCAGTCGGCCGCGTGTGCGTACAGCTCCTCGCGGCGTTCCGCGCCGATTCCGGCCAGCACCGCCTCGGCCGCCTTCGGTTCGCCGAAGGCGGGGCGGTCACCGGCCGTCAGCAGACCGGCTCCGGAGAGCAGTTCCAGGGCGCGGGCCGCGTTGAGGGTCCGTAGCTCCGCCAGTGCGGTGATCATCTCGGGGGTGCAGTGCGAGCCCGCCACCGCGACGACGCGCAGGACGCCGAGGAGTTCCTCGGGCAGGATGCCGAAGGTGCGGACCGCCCGGTCCCTGATCGCCTCGGCCGCGGCCTCGGCCAGCTGCGGCAGCCGGTCGGCCGCCGGCGCCCAGCCCCGGCCCGCGAACCGGCCGATCACCGCGCGCAGGACGGCGGGGTTGCCCTCCACGGCCTCCGCCGCCGCCCGGACGAACACCGGGTCGGCCGGCTCGGCGAGGCTCCGGGTGAGCAGCTCGCCCACCCCCGCCGCCGACAGGGGGGTTAGACGCAGGGTGTGTGCGGTGACGGCGCGCGCGTCCGCCAGCGGGCACAGCTCGATACGGTCGTAGGGGCCGGCGGGCAGCGCGCCGTTGCGCGCGGTGAGCAGCATGAGGGGGGCGGAGCCGAGCCTGCGGGCCAGCGCCTGGAGCCACCGGCGCGAGGAGGGATCCGCCCACTGCTCGTCGTCGACGACGAGCAGCAGGGGCTGTTCGCGGGCCGCCGTGAGGAACACCCGGCACAGCTGTGCGGAACGGTCCGACGATTCGTCACCCGGGCGGGGTGGCGGGTAACCGGTGCCGCCGGCCGCGGCGAGGGCGGCGAGGAGCTGCTCGGCCACGCCGTAGCGGAGCCCGGACTCCTCCCACGAGGCCTGGGCGGTGGCCACGCGGACTCCGGCCCGCTCGGCGAGTTCCGCCGCCCGGTTCAGCAGGGCGCTGCGGCCGCTGCCCGGAACCCCGTGCACCTCGACCGCCGCCGACCGCCCGGACCGCAGGCCGCCGAGCAGGGCGGCCAGGAGTTCCTGCTCCTCCTCCCGCTCGACGAGATCCCGCTCGACGAGATCCCGCTCGAGGGGGTCCCGCCCCGCGGGCGGTCGGCGCTCCGGCTTCTCGTCACGCGAGTACGACACCTGTCTCACCACCACCGGCCTCCTAGCGGGCCGGGCGGCGCGGCCGCGTGCCGTGCCCGGCGAACTGCGCGGGCAGGTCGGCGCGGCCGCGCACGTCGAGCTTCCGGTAGACGTTCGTCAGATGCATCTCCACCGTGCGGGGCGTGACGAACAGCGCCTCGGCGATCTCCCGGTTGCTGACGCCGTCCTTGGCCAGCACGGCGATCCTGCGTTCGCTGTCGGTGAGGGAGTCGACCGGGCTGGAGGCGAGCTGCGGCATCCGGCCGCCCGCGGTGACGAGCAGCTTGCGCGCCGGTTCGCTGAGCAGGGGGTAGCCGCAGCGGGTGGCGAGTTCGATCGCCTGCCGCAGCTGGCGGCGCGCGCCCCGGGCGTCGTCGTGGCGCAGCAGTTCGCAGCCGAACTGGTAGGCGGCCTTGGCGTGTTCCAGCCGGGCCGGGGAGCCCGCGAGGACGTCCACGGCCTCGGCGAACGCGTCCAGCCGGGCCCGCCCCTCGGCGACGAAGCCCGCGGCGAGCAGGCCGAGCCCGCGCGCGCGGGGGGTGTCCCAGCGCCGGACCCACGGCGCGGTCCGGGCGACGAGGTCCGCGGCTTCGCCGGTGCGGCCCAGGCGGACGAGCGTGTGGGTGGCGGGCAGCCACCAGGGGGCGAGGACGGGGTTGGCGACCCCGGCCTCCTCCAGGCTCCGCCCGCAGCGCAGCCAGGCCTCCAGCGCGCCGTCGAGGTCGCCGTGCTCCCGGCGGGCGCGGCCCTTGGCGTAGAGGTAGTGGTGCCACTCCCAGATGCGCCGCTCCAGTCCGGGCCGGGCGGCGCGGTCGAGCGCGGCCTCGGCCCGTTCGGTGCGGCCCTGGGAGAGCAGTGCGGTGCCCAGCGCGATGTACGCCAGGGGGACACCGGGGGCCCGCTCGCCCTGTCCGGCGTGTTCGACGGCGGCCCGGGCGTCCTCGACGGCCCCGGCCACATCGCCCACTCCGTGCCGGACGAGGGACCGGCCGGCGAGGGCACCGAGGTGCATCCACGGTGCGTGGCGTGCGCGGCTGCCGGTCAGCGAGCGGTCCAGCCCCGCCAGGGCCTGGTCGACCTCGTCGGCGAGGGCGAGGACCAGGGAGGAGCCGAGCACCCACCAGCCGGCGGGCGCGGACTCCTCGACGCGCAGTGAGCGCCGGGCCAGCGCCACCGCCTCGTGGGCGGGGCGGCCTTCGAGCGCGGCGAAACAGCCGAGGGCGGAGAGCAGTCGCCGCTCGGCCGGGCTGTCCCCCTCGGGTGCGGGCGGGCGGGCTCCGGCCCACTCGCGGACGGCGGCCATCTCGCCCTTGTCGTTCACGGCGGTGACGAGCAGGGCGGAGGTGACCGAGGTGAGCAGTTCCCGGTCGGCCGGGCCGGGGTCGTCACCCACTTCGGCGGTCAGCGCGTCGAGGGTGTGGCCCAGCATGCGGACCGCCTCGGGGGCGCTGCGGCTGCCGAGGGCCGTCATCCCGTATTCGACGGCGATGGGCGCGCGGTCCCGGGCGGTGGCCGCGTCGCCGAGGGCCTGGCGCAGGTGCCACAGCGCCATGGCGGGTGCCACCTGGGCGGAGGCCCTGGCGAGTTCGATGCGTACGTCCTTGCGCTGGTCCTCGGTGAGTTCGGCGGTCAGGGCCCGCTGGAGGTACCGCACCGATGCCCGGGAGGTGGTGCGCGCCGGTGCCTCGGCGGCGGCGTCGCGGAGCACGGCGAGCATCCACGGCTCGGTCAGTTCCTTGAGCAGGACCAGTTGGTCGGCGACCTCCCAGGCGGGGCGCCCGGCGTCGTTGAGCACCCGGGCCGCGCGGGCGCGCAGCCACTCCAGTTCGGGGGCGGCGAGGCCGTCGAGCACCGCCGAGCGCACCGCGTCGCACATGGCCCCGGTCGTGCCGGGCGTGATGACGTCGTTGCGCCGCAGCGCGTCGAGTGCGGACGTCATGCGCTTGAGGGGGACCCCGGAGAGGGCGCCGAGGGGTTCGGCGTCGTCGCGGCCGAGGATGGCCAGGGCGCGGGCCACCTGACGCACGTGCCTCGGCTGGCCGGCCAGATAGGCCGGGACGGCGGCGGCGACGACGCGCTGGCCCACGATGTCGAGTTGGTGCAGTCCGCCGGTGTCGGGCCGGACGCCGGCCTCGCGCAGCCCGGCGAGCAGCCGGTGGAGGAGGTGCGGGTTGCCCCCGGAGAGTTCCGCGCAGCGTCGCACGAACCGCGCGTCGGGCGGTCCGGCCAGGGCGCGGGTGACCAGGTGGGCGGTTTCGTGTTCGTCCAACGGGCCCAGTTCCAGCAGGTCGCAGCGGTCCTGGGCGAGGATCTCGCCGAGCATGGGGGCCCCGGGCCCGCCGCACTCGGTGCGCTGGGCGAACAGGACCAGCAGCGGCCGGCCGGCCGACCGGCGGAGCACGAAGTCCACGCACTTCAAGGAGGCCTCGTCGCACCACTGCGCGTCGTCCAGGACGAGCGCGAGGGGGCCGGCGGCCAGCAGCGCCACGGCGTGCCGGTAGAGCCGGCGCTGGGCGGCGTAGGCGTGGCAGGCGGCGGAGGCCTCGGCGGGTGCGGCGGGGGTGGCGGCCCGGGCACGGGGCGCGGGACGGGCGGGGGCCGGGGTGGGCCCGGCCCCGAACAGTTCGTGCGCGACCCGGTACGGCTCGGGTCGCACGGCGCTCTCGCGGCCGGTGACGCGGCGGACGTCCATGCCGGCGGAGCGCAGGCGTTCGGTGAGCGTGGACAACAGGCTGCTCCGGCCGATCCCGGCGGGTCCGCGGACGAGGACCGCCCGCGCGGCGCCCTCGCGTGCCTTGGCGGCGTGCCGTTCCAAAACGTTCAGCTCGGTGGATCGGCCGACCAGGAGCCGGGGGGCGCCGTGACCTATACCGCTGCTGACCGCCACGCGTTCTCTCTTTCGTGAAGCCACACTCGACCTCTGGTGATCCGATGTGACAGACGAACGGGTCCGATGAACCGGCTTGCACGATCAAGATCGGAATTGACGGTAACAGGACGGGCCATGGCCACCCACCACATTTCAGCCAGAATGGCGACTATCGACGGCCGACGCTGGACGATCTGTTCCCGGCCGCCTACAGGGCGTGCCCGCCCACCCGGCCATCATCGAACAGGCGCACGACGCCTGCCCGATTGAACCGAAAATGCACGTCGCCCGGAGACACGACATCCGGCCGACATGCGACTCCTGTAGCCTGCCGCACTCCACGCCGACAGCCCCTGCGCACTTCGGACCGATCTTGATGAAATCTTGGCGTCCACAGTCACCCACGCCGACCGGTCCCGTTCAGTTCCGCACGATCTCGATGTCGTAGAAACAGAACAGCCCCTTGATCTCACCGACCTCGGGCTTGGGGTCCGGGTACGCCCACACGGCGTCCTTCCCGTCGCTCGTCCCGTCGCTCGTCATGTCGGCGGGCAGCGACCAGTAGGACGCCGTGCCCTTGAACGGGCAGTACGTACGGGTGTCGGAGGCCGTCAGCAGCTCGGTGCGGACGTCCTCCGGGGGGAGGTAGTAGCGCACGGGCAGCCCGGTCTCGAAGAGCAGGACGGGGCGCCGGCTCTCCGCCACGACGTGCCCGCCGCGCACCACGCGGACGTGCTCGTCGCCCGTCGTGATCTCGATCCTGTGCCCTTTGCGGTGGCCCGCGCCGTATGTCTGATCGGCCATCATGTGCCCTTCCGGCGATGTCGGAGACGCGCGCCACGCGCGTCTTGTGCGACAGCATCCCGGAGGGCTCGGTTCTTCCCCCCACACCTGGGGGGCGGCGTGATTCGGACACGGCGGGCCGGGCGCCCTTCGGGCGCGTCCTCAATCGCCGGACGGGCTCGATGTGGCTGAGCCCAGCCAAAACCAGCCCGTCCGGCGATTGAGGACGCGCGCCCGAAGGGCGCTCAGGGTCACCCAGGCGGTAGCCGCGGGGCTTCGCTCATCGGATCGGCACGCCGGAGACGGCCCGGGCGATCACCAGCCGCTGGATCTCGCTCGTCCCCTCGAAAATGGTGTAGATGGCGGCGTCGCGGTGCATCCGCTCCACCGGGTACTCCCGCGTGTAGCCGTTGCCGCCCAGGATCTGCATGGCCTGGGCCGTGACCGTCTTCGCCGTCTCCCCCGCGAAGAGCTTCGACATCGAGCCCTCCGCCGAGGTGAAGGGTTTGCCCGTGGCAGCCATCCAGGAGGCCCGCCAGACCAGCAGCCGGGCCGCGTCGATCCGGGTGCGCATGTCGGCGAGCTGGAAGGCGACACCCTGGTTGTCGATGATCGGGCGGCCGAACTGCACACGGGTCCGGGCGTAGTCGAGGGCGACCTCGTACGCGGCACGGGCGATGCCCACGGCCTGGGCGCCGACCGCCGGCCGGGATGCCTCGAAGGTGGCCATCGCGGCGTTCTGGCCGCGTCCGCCGCCCTTCGCCGCACGCTCGCGGGCCCGGGCCAGCCGCTCGTCGAGCTTCTCCTTCCCGCCCAGCAGACAGTGGCCGGGGACCCGGACGTCGTCGAGGACGACCTCGGCGGTGTGGGACGCGCGGATGCCGTGCTTCTTGAACTTCTGCCCCTGGGACAGCCCGGGGGTGTTCGGCGGGACGATGAAGGAGGCGTGGCCGCGGGAGCCGAGCGCGGGGTCGACCACCGCGACGACGACGTGGACGTCGGCGATGCCGCCGTTGGTCGCCCAGGTCTTGGTGCCCGTCAGCACCCACTCGTCCTTGGCCTCGTCGTAGACGGCCCGGGTGCGCATGGCGGCGACGTCCGAGCCCGCGTCGGGCTCGGAGGAACAGAAGGCCGCGAGCTTCACGTCGTTCGCGTCACCGTACATCTGCGGCACCCAGGTACCGATCTGCTCGTCGGTGCCGTTGGTGAAGACGCCGATCGCGGCGAGGCCCGTACCGGCGATGGCGAGACCGAGGCCCGCGTCACCCCAGAAGAGTTCCTCCAGGATCACGGGGATGCCGAGGCCCGTGGGGTCGAGGAACTGCTGCGCGTAAAAATCCAGTGAATACAGGCCGATCTTTGCTGCTTCCCGGATGACGGGCCACGGGGTCTCCTCGCGCTCGTCCCATTCGGCGGCGGCCGGGCGCATCACCTCGGCCGCGAAGCCGTGGACCCAGTCACGGACGGCCACTTGATCCTCGTTCAGTTCCATCGTGAACTCCACCATGAGCCCTCCAGAGCGATCATTACTCCCGGTAACGCGAGTCTGTTACCCGTCAGTAGGTGTGTCAACTCCCTTGCCCCTCGGATCCGCTGCGTGGTGCGGGTGTTACGTTGCGCATGCGTTACAGAAGCACGGGGGCGGGGAGGCACGTCATATGGAAACCACTCAGCGGGACGATCAGCAGCGGGCGGCGGAGCAGCGGCGCAGGGAATTGCTGGAGGCTGCGGACCGGGTGGTGCTGCGGGACGGTCCGGGGGCGTCGATGAACGCCATCGCGGCCGAGGCGGGGATCACGAAGCCGATCCTCTACCGCCACTTCGGGGACAAGGGGGGGCTCTACCGGGCCTTGGCCGTACGGCACACGGACGGGCTGCTGGAGGGGCTCCGCTCGGCGCTGGACGCGCCGGTGGCCCGCCGCGAGCGGGTCGAGTCGACGCTCGACGCCTATCTCGCGGCCATAGAGGCCCGTCCCCAGGTGTACCGGTTCTTGATGCACCCGGCGGACGAGGGGCAGCCGGCCGAGCAGGGCTTCGACGTGGGGCGGCACTCGGCGCCCCTGCTGCGGCGGATGGGTGAGGAGCTGGCCCGGGTGGTCGCCGAGCGGGTCGACCTCGGTCCGGGCGGCGAGGACCTGGCACGCGCCTGGGGGCACGGCATCGTCGGCATGATGCACGCGGCCGGCGACTGGTGGCTGCGCGAGCGGCCGTTCCCCCGTGCCCAACTGGTGCGCCACCTCACGGATCTGCTGTGGGGCCGGCTGGCCGTGGCGGGCGACCGCTCGGGCGGCCCGGGCTTCTGATCCCTCGGCTCTACGCCCCGGTGCGTACCGGGGCGGGGCGGCCGGGGCGGGCGGAAGCGGTACCGGCGGACGGGTCCGATGACGCGTTCCAGGCCGGTTCCGCCGTCCCCGGCTCCCACCACGGCGCGCGCCGCGCGGCCCGCAGCGCGCGCCGGCGGCGCAGCCCGGTCACGTGGTCGATGTAGAGCCCGCCGTCGAGGTGGTCGCACTCGTGCTGCAGACAGCGGGCGAAGAAGCCGGTGCCGCTGACGCGCGTGGGCGAGCCGTCCGCGGTGAAGCCCTCCACGACGGCGTGGTCGAAGCGCGGGGTGCCGGCTTCGAGGCCGGGCAGCGACAGACAGCCCTCGGGGCCGGTGTAGACGTCGCCGTCGGCCGTGACCAGGCGGGGGTTGACGAGATGGCCGAGATGGCGGCGGTCCTCGTCGTCGGGGCAGTCGTAGACGAAGACGCGCGCGGGGACACCGATCTGGTTCGCGGCGAGGCCCACGCCCCGGGCCGCGTACATCGTCGCGAACATGTCCTCGATGAGTTTCGCGAGATCGGCGCCGAAGTCCGTGACGTCCTCGCAGGGGGTGCGCAGGCCTTGATCGCCAAGCAGCCGCATGGGTCGTACGTGTCCGGAGCTGCCGGGGATGAGACCTTTTCGCATCCCCCCAGCCTACGTTCCGTGGACGGCGGGTTCGGGCCCACGGCCGGATCTCGATAGGCTGCACCACGACCGAAGCCTCCCGGCTGGCGATTCGGCGCGGAGGGGGCGTTCCACCGGCGGACCAGGGACAGGCGCGGCGCCGGATGCAAGGAGGATCTAGGACGATGGCAGGCAACACGGGGCCGCTGTCGCCGCGGGCCAAGCTGGCCGTGACGGCGGGCAAGGCTGCTGCGGCGGTGTCGCGAGCCGCGGGCCGCGGCAGCGGATCAGTGATCGGTGGAAAGGTCGCGCTCAAGCTCGACCCCGATCTGCTGGCGCGGCTGGCGACCCACCTGGACGTGGTCCTGGTGTCGGCGACCAACGGCAAGACGACCACGACCCGGCTGATCGCCGAGGCACTGCGGGCCAGCGGCCCGGTGGTGTCGAACGCGCTGGGCGCCAACATGCCCGCGGGCATCACCTCCGCCCTGGCCGGCGGCTCGGACGCGCGCTACGGCGTGATCGAGGTGGACGAGAAGTACCTGGCGGGAGTCGCCCGGGACGTCTCGCCCAAGGCCATAGCGCTGCTGAACCTCTCGCGCGACCAGCTCGACCGGGCCGCGGAGACGCGGATGCTCGCCGAGAAGTGGCGCGAGGGTCTGGCGGGCACGAAGGCCGTGGTGATCGCCAACGCCGACGACCCGCTGATCGTGTGGGCCGCCTCCTCCTCGCCGAACGTGGTGTGGGTGGCGGCCGGCCAGGAGTGGAAGGACGACGCCTGGTCGTGCCCCTCCTGCGGTGGCGTGATGCAGCGTCCGGGTGACGACTGGTTCTGCGGCGAATGCGGCTTCCGCCGCCCGACCCCGAGCTGGGCGCTGTCGGGCGACTACGTCCTCGACCCGCACGGCAGCGCGTGGCCGATCCACCTTCAGCTGCCGGGCCGGGCCAACAAGGCGAACGCCACCACCTCGGCCGCCGTCGCGGCCACCTTCGGGGTGCCGCCGCAGGTGGCCCTGGAGCGGATGTACCAGGTGCAGGCGGTCGCCGGCCGGTTCGACGTGGTCACGTACATGAACCGCGAGATCCGGCTGCTGCTGGCGAAGAACCCGGCCGGCTGGCTGGAGACGTTCTCGCTGATCGACGGCCCGCCCGCACCGGTGATCCTGTCGGTGAACGCGCGGGGTGCCGACGGTACGGACACCTCCTGGCTGTGGGACGTGGACTACCCCCGGCTCGCCGGGCACCCGATCTTCGTGATCGGTGACCGCAAGCTGGACCTGGCGGTGCGTCTGGAGGTCGCGGGCCTGGACTTCCGGGTCTGCGAGAGCGTCGACGAGGCGGTGGCGGCGGCTCCGCCCGGCCGGATCGAACTGATCGCCAACTACACCGCGTTCCAGGACGTCCGCCGCCGCGTCGGCAACTGACCCCACTCAGGACTGAGGATTGTGAGCATGAGCCAGAACAGTCTGCGTTTGGTGTGGGTCTACCCCGACCTGCTCAGCACTTACGGGGACCAGGGCAACGCCCTGGTCCTGGAGCGGCGCGCGCTGCAGCGCCGTCTCGACGTCCAGCGCGTGGACGTACGGTCCGACCAGCCCATCCCGACCTCCGGGGACATCTACCTGATCGGTGGCGGCGAGGACCGGCCGCAGCGGCTGGCGGCCGAGCGGCTGCGCCGCGACGGCGGTCTGAACCGGGCCGTCGCCAACGGCGCGATCGTCTTCTCGGTCTGCGCCGGTTACCAGATCCTGGGGCACGAGTTCATCAACGACCTCGGCCAGCGGGAGCAGGGCCTGGGTCTGCTGGACGTCGTCAGCACCCGCGGTGAGGGCGAGCGGTGCGTCGGCGACGTGCTGGCCGACATCGACGCGCCGCTGGGTCTGCCGCCCCTGACCGGTTTCGAGAACCACCAGGGCGTCACCCACCTCGGCCCGACCGCCCGCCCCTTCGCCCGGGTGCGGTTCGGCCAGGGCAACGGCACGGGTGACGGCACCGAGGGCGCGTACAACGAGACCGTCTTCGGTACGTACATGCACGGCCCGGTCATGGCCCGCAACCCGCACATCGCGGACCTGCTGATCAAGCTGGCCCTGGATGTCAACGCCCTGCCGCCGGTCGACGACCGGTGGTACGACGCGCTGCGCGCCGAGCGGATCGCTGCCGCGAGCCAGCCCGCGTAACGGTGCACCGGTCGTCCTCGATCGCCGGGCGGGCTTAATTCGAGCCCGCCCGGCGATCGAGGACACCGCCGTGCGGCGGTGGTGCGGGACGCCACGGGCCGTGGCGCCCGCCCGCATGATCCGCCGGAGCGGCCCTAGTAGGGTGACGGGGATCCAGCCGGACGACGGGGTCCGGCCTCCAGGCCCCTGTTGCGAAGGTTCCCTGTCATGCGCATTGGTGTACTCACCTCCGGTGGCGACTGCCCCGGTCTCAACGCCGTCATCAGGTCCGTCGTGCACCGAGCCGTCGTCGACCACGGCGACGAGGTCATCGGCTTCCACGACGGCTGGCGTGGTCTGCTGGAAGCCGACTACCGCAAGCTGGATCTGGACGCGGTGGGCGGCATCCTGGCCCTCGGCGGCACGATCCTCGGCTCCTCGCGGGTCCAGCCGGCCCAGTTGCGCGACGGTGTCGAGCGGGCCAGGGGCCATGTGGCCGATCTCGGTCTGGACGCCGTCATCCCCATCGGCGGCGAAGGCACGTTGAAGGCGGCCCGGCTGCTCTCGGACGCCGGACTGCCCATCGTGGGCGTGCCCAAGACCATCGACAACGACATCGCGTCGACCGATGTGACGTTCGGCTTCGACACGGCCGTCGGCGTGGCCACGGAGGCCCTCGACCGGCTCAAGACCACCGCCGAATCGCACCAGCGGGTGCTGATCGTCGAGGTGATGGGACGGCACACCGGGTGGATCGCCCTGCACTCGGGCATGGCCGCGGGCGCGCACGCCATCGTCGTGCCGGAGCGCCCCTTCGACATCGACGAGCTGACGAAGGTGGTCGGCGCGCGCTTCGACGCCGGCAAGCGGTTCGCGATCGTGGTGGTCGCGGAGGGCGCCAAGCCGCGCGCGGGCACGATGGCCTTCGACGTCGGCACCAAGGACGTCTACGGCCATGAGCGGTTCGCCGGTGTGGCCCGGCAGCTGGCCGTCGAGCTGGAGGGGCGCCTGGGCAAGGAGGCCCGTCCGGTGATCCTCGGCCATGTGCAGCGCGGCGGCACGCCCACCGCGTACGACCGGGTCCTGGCGACGCGGTTCGGCTGGCACGCGGTGGAGGCGGCGCACCGGGGCGCGTTCGGGATGATGACCGCCCTGCGCGGTACGGACATCACGCTGGTACCGCTGGCGGCGGCCGTCGAGCAGCTGAAGACCGTGCCGCAGGAGCGCTACGCCGAGGTCGAGTGCGTGCTGTGAGCTGATCCGCCCGCCCGTCCCGGCGGTCGCGGGGCGTTCCCGTGGAGCCGCCCCCGGCCGGAGTCCCGGCCGGGGGCGGCTCTACTCTGGTCCCGGCGCATTGGTGCGAAATGGGAGAGAGCGGATGGATCACGGCGGGCACGGCATGATGATGGATCTGCCGCCGTTCACCCTGGGACGGGGTCTGGAGTTCAGCGGCGATCCGTTCTTCATGATCAGCTGCTTGCTGGGGCTGGGCCTGTACGGCTGGGCCGTGGTGCGGCTGCGGCGGCGCGGTGACGCGTGGCCGGTCGGCCGGACGGTCGGCTTCGTGATCGGCGTGCTGACGGTCGCGCTGGTGATGTGCACCAAGCTCAACGAGTACGGCATGGTCATGTTCAGCGTGCACATGGTGCAGCACATGGTGATCAGCATGCTCTCGCCGATCCTGATCCTGCTCGGTGCCCCGGTGACGCTGGCGCTGCGGGCCCTGCCGGCGGCGGGGCGCGGGCGCACGGGGCCGCGCGAGTGGCTGGTCGCGCTGCTGCACAGCCGCTACATGCGGATCATCACGCACCCGGCGTTCACGATCCCGCTGTTCATCGCGAGCCTGTACGGCCTGTACTTCACCCCGTTCTTCGACTTCCTGATGGAGAGCAGGACCGGGCACATCGCGATGATGGTGCACTTCCTGGCCGTGGGTCTGGTGTTCTTCTGGCCGATCATGGGTGTCGACCCGGGCCCGCACCGGCCGGGGTACGTGATGCGGATGCTGGAGCTGTTCGCGGGCATGCCGTTCCACGCGTTCTTCGGTATCGCGCTGATGATGGCATCGGAGCCGATGATCGGCACGTACCTGCACCCGCCGGCCTCGCTGGGCATCGACGCGCTGTCGGACCAGCAGGCGGGCGGCGGCATCGCCTGGGCCTTCAGCGAGATCCCCTCGGTCGTGGTGCTGATCGCGTTGGTGTACCAGTGGTACCGCTCCGACCAGCGGCAGGCACGGCGTTCGGACCGCACCGCGGACCGCGACGGCGACAAGGAGCTGCTGGCCTACAACGCGTATCTGGCCTCGCTGCGGACGCGGGGGCAGTGAGCGGCCGCGACAGCGGTATGGCGGTACGGACCGCGGCCGGGAGACGATGGTCCCCTGGCCGCGGTCCGCGCGTTCCCGCCTCCGGTCGACGTCGGGGCCGCCCGTGAGGAGGTGCGGGGCATGCCCGGATCGACGAAGACGATGGCGGGGCTGACGGTGGGCGGTCTGGTCGTGGTGACCGCCTATTCGGTGACCCTCGGCAGCAACGGCTGGCTGTGGTTCACCTGGGTGATACTCATGCTGGTGACCCTGGGGGCACTGGTGGCACGAGGCTCATGAGAGCCGCGCGCCCCGGAAGAGGGCACCTCGGAAGCGGCCCCCGGGAGCGGGCCCGCTAGAAGCGGAAGACGCCTCCGGTCGCGGATTCGAGAGCGCAGACGTTGGGGAAGGTCCGGTGCCAGCTGACGACGCGGCCGTCCCAGGTGCCGTCGGCGCCGGCGGTGACCGGGTCGTACTCGCGTGTGCACAGATGACGGTCGCCGGTCAGCGCGTCGAGGTCGCCGTGGGCCCGTTCCAGACCGGCGCAGGCCTCCCGCGCGTGGGGATGGTGGCCCGGGCCCGGGCAGGCCAGCCGGACGCCGCGGATCCAGGTGTCCTGGGCGCCGGAGACGGTCAGGAAGAGCCGCCCCCGCCCCGGCTCGTCGGCGCCCGCCGGCACCGACGGGAGCGCGGCCAGCGCGACGGCCGTCGCCATGACCACGGCGGTGCGTACGGACATCGGTGCCTCCCGGGGCGCGGGCGTGGGGGTGGGGCCCGCACCCAGGCGACCTGCCCGGGCCCGGCGGGACAAGCGGCCGCACCGGCCGGTACACCGGGTGGCCGCCGGTGATCACCCGGGTGGCGGCCCCGGGAAACGCGCCGGGCCCCGGCCGTCCCTCGTCGTGAGGGGCGGCCGGGGCCCGGTCCCGCGATGCCGTCGCCTTACTTGGCGGCGGCCTTCGGCGGCTCGGGGACGGCGTGCGGGGCGCACGTGACGTCCTTGGCGTCGAGCTTGCCGTCGACGAGGTAGGCGTCCACCCGGTCGTTGACGCACGGGTTGACCAGACCGACGACGCCGTGCGAGCCGGCGCCCTTCTCGGTGATCAGACGCGAGCCCTTGAAGCGCTTGTGCAGCTCGACCGCGCCCACGTACGGCGTGGCGGCGTCACGGGT
The DNA here is from genome assembly GCF_055582085.1 of Streptomyces sp. NPDC042259. NCBI lineage: Bacteria > Bacillati > Actinomycetota > Actinomycetes > Kitasatosporales > Streptomycetaceae > Streptomyces > Streptomyces sp. NPDC042259. Next base: position 168,184 of record NZ_JBVJDW010000008.1, read on the forward strand.
GCTCTGGACGATGAGCGTCTGGGGCAGACCCTTGTGGGTGGCGACCTCCAGGGGGTTGCCCTGCGGGGCCTTCCAGGTGGCGCAGGGCAGGTTCATCCAGGCGTTCGCCCAGGTCATGAACGGGGCCTGCTGGTGGATCCGGGTGTTGTCCCGGTCCCACTTCTTCCAGCTGGTGGGCCACTTGGCGTCGGCGCACTCGACGGCGGTGTAGACGGCGTTGCCGTTCTCCTTGGCCGCGTTGCCGGCGGTGTCGGACAGGTCCGGGCCCGCCGCCTCGACCAGTGCCTTCTCGTCACCGGCGAGGTACTTGCTCCAGGTCTCGGCGACCGGGACCCACGAGGAGTCGTAGTACGCCGCGTCCTGGAAGAAGCTGATCAGCTCGGCCGGGCCGACGACCCCGCCGATGGGCTTCTTCTTGGCGGAGGCGCGCAGCTTCTCCCACTGCTTGAGGACCTTGGCCTGGGTGTCGCCGAGGTGGTAGACGCCGTCGTGCTTGGCGACCCACTTCGCCCAGTCCTTGAAGCGGCCCTCGAAGGCGACGTCCTGCTCGAGGTTGGCCTCGTACCAGATGTTGTCCTGCGCGGGGTTGACGACGCTGTCGACGACCATGCGGCGGACGTGGCCCGGGAAGAGCGTGCCGTAGACGGCGCCGAGGTAGGTGCCGTAGGAGACGCCGAGGAAGTTGAGCTTCTTCTCCCCCAGGGCGGCACGGACGACGTCCATGTCGCGGGCGGTGTTCATCGTGGTGAGGTGCGGGAGCAGCGCGCCGCTGCGCTCGTGGCAGCCGTCGGCGTATGCCTTGGCCGTCTTGCGCTGGGCGCGCTTGTCGGCCTCGCTGCCGGGCACCGGGTCGGCCTTGGGCGCCGCCACGAACTTCTGCGGGTCAATGCAGGAGATCGGGGCGGAGTGGCCCACGCCGCGCGGGTCGAAGCCGACGAAGTCATAGGCCTTGGACGTCTTCGCCCACAGCGGGTTCTTGGTCGTGACCCGCCGCGGGAACTTCATGCCGGAGCCACCGGGGCCGCCCGGGTTGTACAGCAGGGCGCCCTGGCGCTCGCCCGCCTTGCCGGTGGAGCGGACCCGGTCGACCGCGATCTCGATGGTGCGGCCGTTCGGCTTGGTGTAGTCGACGGGGACGGTCACGAAGCCGCACTGGATCGGCTTCTCCAGGCCCCAGGCGGCGGGGCAGTCCTGCCACTTGATGCCCTTCTTCGCCGCCTTGGCGGCGGCGGTCTGCACGCCCTTCGCCTCGGCCGCGCCGCCCGGTACCCGCTCGCCGGCGTCGGCCGCCGGTGCGGCCAGCAGACCGGCGACGAGTACGGCCGTCACCGCGGTGCCGGCCGCACCGAATATCGCTGTAGTTCTCACGTGGTTTTCCCCCTGCTGATGCGCCGCGGACGCGCGGCGATGATCACGGAGCTGCAGGGGGATCCTTTCCTCTCCCCTGCCACAAAGGACAGGTCGTACGGACGTTCTTTACTAATCCGTAAGGATGACGAAACCCGGGATGGCACGTGTGGCGCCGGAGGCCTCCGGCTCACCAAAACGCCCGTACCCCGCCATCACCGTCGAATAGGGCCGTAAATCCCGCGTCCAGCAGCCCGCGCAGCCGGAGGGCGTCCGGGGCCACCGCGCTCACCACGACGGCGGGCCCGGCGAGCGGGGTGACGGCCGCGGTGGCACCGAGGGGGCGGGGTGGCACCGGGTGTGCCGCGAAGGCGGGGTCCACGACGAGGAGTTGTCCGACGGCCCGGTGCCCGCCGAGCACGGCGCCCCCGTCCCAGCCGGGCGTGCCCGGCCCGTAGGCCAGTTCCTGGTCGAACAGCGGGCGGCCCGCGCGGCGCACGGTCAGCCGGGAGGCCAGCCGTCCCGGGGCCTCGCCGGCGCGGCCGAGCACCTGCTCCTCGCGGAACACCAGCCGGGCCGTCGGAGCGAGTTCGATGCGGGTGGTGGCCCGCAGATCGCTGCCCCGGGCGGAGATCAGCTGTTCGGGAAGCCAGCGCAGCGTGGCGCCGTCGCCCACCCGGATCCGGGTGTCGTACACGGCGGGCGCGCCGGTGCGCCCGGGCAGGGCGAGGGTGGCGGCGGTGGTCGAGAAGCGCAGGGCGGCGCCGTCGGCGACCTCCGCGGTGAGGCCCAGCAGATCACCGCCGAGGGGGGCGCTCATGGCCCCCACGAGGCGCACATGGGCCTCACGCCCCTTCGGCCGCAGTCTGCGCAGCGCGAAGGGCCCCGCGCCGTCGAGGACGGGCAGGCCCGTGCCGCCCCGGCCGTCCGGGGCCGCGACGAGGTGCGCCGCGGCCCGCAGCCCCGCGTCCGCCGCGGGCCGTACGGCGGTGGACGTCACGGCGAGACCGCGGCCCAGCCGGCCAGCCGCTCGCGCACCCAGTCGGAGACCGGTCGTACGCCGCCCTCGGCGACGAGGGAGGTGAAGACGACGGGGAGGACGCCGCGTTGGGCCGTGGCGTCGCGGGCCATGCCCTCCAGGTCGGCGCCGACGTAGGGGGCGAGGTCGGTCTTGTTGACGACGAGGAGGTCGGCGGTGGTCACACCGGGGCCGCCCTTGCGGGGGATGTCGTCGCCGCCGGCCACGTCGATGACGAAGATCTGCGCGTCGACGAGGCCCTTGGAGAAGGTGGCGGTGAGGTTGTCGCCGCCGGACTCCACGAGGACGAGATCGAGCGGTCCGAGCGTGTCCTCCAGGTCCTCGACGGCTTCGAGGTTGGCGGAGATGTCGTCCCGGATCGCGGTGTGCGGGCAGGCTCCGGTCTCCACGGCGGTGATCCGCTCGGGCGGCAGTACGGCGTGCCGCAGCAGGAATTCGGCGTCCTCGCGGGTGTAGATGTCGTTGGTGACGACGGCGATGGACAGCTCGTCGCGCAGCAGCCGGCACAGGGCGGCCACGGTCGCGGTCTTCCCGGATCCGACGGGACCGCCGAGGCCGATGCGCAGGGCCCGGCGGGTGCCGTCGGGGCGATGCGCGCTCGCCGCGCTGTAGGTGTGGCGGTGGGGGTAGGCGTCGGGGTGGTCGAGGTGCATGGTTCCTCCGGGGGTTCGGTGGTTGACCGCGCCGCGCGCGGCGTCCTCAAGCGCCGGACGGGCCGGACGTTCCGTCGGTCCGGCGAGACGTCCGGCCGCGGTGGCTGGGGTAGTGCGGTGGCCGGGGTCCGGGGCGGGGCCCCGGCCGCTTACGAGGCGAACAGCCGCACGGGCCACGCCGCGTGCTGCTCGGCGCCGATGTCGAGCAGCGGCGCCGAGCCCGCCGGCAGTGCGTCGAGCCCCTCGGACTCCACGCGCCGGGCCGCCTCGGCGGCCCGGTGCGCGACGCGGTCCAGTTCGGGCGCGAGCCCGGCCAGTACGGCCGTCGCGTCGAACGGGTCGAGGCTCAGCAGCCGGACCACCGCCGTGGCCGGTCCGCCGACCGCTTCGTAGCCGGCGGCGTACGCGGCGTCCGCCGGTCCCAGCCCGGCGGCGCGCGCGGCGACGCCGAGCACGACGGGCTGGTGGGCGCCGCGCGGCCGGGCCGCGGCGAGGTCGTCGAGAAGGGGTGACGGCCAGGCGGCGCGGGCGGCGCGCATCATCTGGCGGCCGAGCCGACGGGCGGCGGTGCGCAGGGCCTGGGACGGGGTGCGCGCGTCGGCGGCCTCGTCGAGTTCCAGCGGGTCGAGCCCGGCGGCGGCCGCGGCGGCGAGTGCGGCGGCGGCCAGCCCGGCGGTGTGCAGCCGGCCCCGGCAGAACTCCTCCAGGGTGGCCGCGTCCCGGATCCGGCCGGCCTTGACGGCCGCCTCGGCCCCGCCCGAGTGCGCGTGGCCGCCGGCGGGGAACCGCCCGTCGGCGAGGACGAGCAGCGCGGCACGGGCGGCGGGCGGCCGCCCCCCGTCCCCCTCCGTCTGTGTCGTGGTGCTCATCAGAAGAGGAAGTACCGCTGGGCCATCGGCAGTTCCGCCGCGGGCCGCGGGTCGACGGGGTCGCCGTCGATGGTGACGGTGAAGGTGTCGGGGTCGACTTCCACGTGCGGGCGGGCGTCGTTGTTGCGCATGTCGGCTTTGCCGACGCCGCGCGTGTCCCGGATCGGGACGAACCGCTTGCCGAGGTCCAGCCGTTCGGGGAGGCCGTCATCGAGGGCCCATTGGGTGACGAAGTTCAGGGAGTTGGCGGCGGGGGCGCGGCCCGTGGCGCCGAACATCGGACGCGGCAGGACCGGCTGCGGGGTGGGGATGGAGGCGTTGGCGTCGCCCATCTGCGCGTAGGCGATCTGGCCGCCCTTGATGACCAGCAGCGGTTTGACGCCGAAGAACGCAGGGTCCCACAGCACCAGGTCGGCGAGTTTCCCGGACTCGACGGAGCCGATCTCGTGGTCGAGGCCTTGGGCCACGGCGGGGTTGATGGTGTATTTCGCGACGTAGCGGCGGGCTCGGGCGTTGTCGGCCGGGCCGTCGCCGGGCAGGGATCCCCGGCGCTTCTTCATGACGTGCGCGGTCTGCCAGGTGCGCAGCACGACTTCGCCGATGCGTCCCATGGCCTGGGAGTCGGAGGAGATGATCGAGATCGCGCCCAGGTCGTGCAGGAAGTCCTCGGCGGCGATGGTACTGGGCCGGATGCGGGACTCGGCGAAGGCCAGGTCCTCGGGGACGGCCGGGTTGAGGTGGTGGCAGACCATCAGCATGTCGAGGTGTTCCTCGACGGTGTTGACGGTGTGCGGGCGGGTGGGGTTGGTGGAGCTGGGCAGGACGTTGGGCTCGGAGACGACGGTGATGATGTCGGGTGCGTGGCCGCCGCCCGCGCCCTCGGTGTGGTAGGCGTGGATGGAGCGCCCGGCGATGGCGGCGAGGGTATCGCCGACGAAGCCCGCCTCGTTGAGCGTGTCGGTGTGGATGGCGAGCTGGGCGCCGCTCTCCTGGCAGACGCGCAGGCAGGCGTCGATGGCGGCGGGGGTCGCGCCCCAGTCCTCGTGGATCTTGAAGCCGACGGCGCCCGCGCGCAGTTGGGCGCGCATGGAGTCGTGGCTGACGGTGTTGCCCTTGCCGAGCAGACCGATGTTGACGGGATACCCCTCCATCGCCTCGAACATCCGGGCGAGGTGCCAGGAGCCGGGGGTGATGGTGGTGGCCTTGCTGCCCTCGGCCGGGCCCGTGCCGCCGCCGAGGAGGGTGGTGACACCGGAGGCGAGGGCCGCGTCCACGGCCTGCGGGCAGATGAAGTGGACGTGGGCGTCGATGCCGCCGGCGGTGAGGATCTTGCCGTTGCCGGCGATGATCTCGGTCTCCGGGCCGATGACGAGGTCGGGGTGGACGCCGTCCATGGTGTCGGGGTTGCCGGCCTTGCCGATGCCGGTGATCCGGCCGTCGCGCAGACCGACGTCGGCCTTGACCACGCCCCAGTGGTCGAGGACGACCGCTCCGGTGATGACCGTGTCGGGGGCGCCCTCGGCGCGGGTGACCCGGGACTGGCCCATGGACTCGCGGATGACCTTGCCGCCGCCGAAGACCGCCTCGTCGCCGGCGTGGCCCGGGCCGCCGGAGCGGTCCTCCTCGATCTCGACGAGGAGGTCGGTGTCGGCGAGCCGGATCCGGTCGCCGGTGGTCGGGCCGAAGAGATCGGCGTAGGCGACGCGGCCGAGTTCAGACATCGAGGGGTCCTCCGCACTCGCCGCGCAGGCCCTCGACGATCCGCTTGCCGCCGATGGGGACGAGACCGACCTCGACGGGGATGCCCGGCTCGAAGCGCACGGCGGTGCCGGCGGCGATGTCGAGGTGCTTGCCGTGGGCGGCGGCCCGGTCGAAGTCCAGGCCCGGATTGGCCTCGGCGAAGTGGTAGTGCGAGCCCACCTGAACGGGCCGGTCGGCCGCGTTGAGGACGACGAGGCGGGTGAGGGGGCAGCCCTCGTTGAGGCGTACGGGCTCGGCGGCGTGCAGGATCTCTCCGGGAATCATCCGCGCGTCTCCCCCGGTCATCCGATGGGCTCGTGGACGGTGACGAGCTTCGTACCGTCCGGGAAGGTGGCCTCGACCTGGACGTCGTGGATCATTTCGGGGATGCCGCTCATGACCTCGTCGCGGGTGAGCACCTTGCGTCCGGAGGACATCAGCTCGGCCACGGTACGGCCGTCCCGGGCGCCTTCGAGGACGTGCGCGGTGATCAGCGCGACCGCTTCGGGGTGGTTGAGGAGCACCCCGCGCGCCCTGCGCCGCTCGGCCACGTCGGCGGCCACATGAATGAGCAGGCGTTCCTGTTCATGCGGGGAAAGTTGCATGCGTCCCACCTCACTGACGAACCAGGACCTCCCTGCCGAAGGCGGCGGAGGCACACCTGAGTTCTACACACTGTTGACCTGGGGTTCTTCTCCCGAAGGCCGGGGATTGCAGATTAGGGCGCAAGCTTTTCCACCGCGTTAACTGACTCTTTGCAAAGCCGTGGCCAGAGGTGGCCGGTGCGGGGGCCGGCCGCCCTCAGGGGCGCGGCGGCGCGTCGGGCCCCCGGCATTCGGCGGCGATGCCGAACCGGCCCCGGTCCTCGGTCACGGACGGCAGGGCACGCACGGCGGAGACCGTGCTGATCACCTGCTCCTCGGCCTCGCCCCCGGCCTCCGCCCCACCCTCCGCGCCGGCCTCGCTCTCTTCGAGCCGCCGCAGGTCGGCGGCGGACACCAGGGCGACCAGCGGCTTCCCGTGGCGCGTGACGACCACCCGCTCACCGCCGTAGACCACGCGGTTGATCAGCTCCGCCAGCTCGGCGCGGGCTTGCGTCACAGGAATCTCGTAGGCCATGGCACCAGCTTAATTGCCCGCCGCGCTGTCCGCGGGATCCCTGAGAAGCGAAGAAATGCCAGGTCAGAGGCTTTCCGCCAGCGCTGCCCGTGGAGTGCCGACACCCTTCGCTCGGGGCGTGAGCCCACCGCCTCGGCGTCGGCGCGCTCACGCCCAGAGCGAAACCACGCCGGATCCCCGCCGGATCCATTGCCGCTCCCGGCCCCGCTGGGCCATGCTCATCCCGCAAGGATCTGTACGTCCTGTACATTTTTGACGGACGAGGAGTGCCGCCCATGCACCGCCCCACCGCCCGCTACGTCCTGCCGGAGTTCACCGAGCGCACGAGCACGGGCACCCATACGAGGGACCCGTACTCCAAGCTGCTGTCCGAGCGCATCGTCTTCCTGGGCACACCGATCGACGACGCCTGTGCCGGCGATGTGATCGCACAGTTCATGTATCTCGAACACGCGGCGCCCGAGGGGGACATCTCGCTCTACATCAATTCCCCCGGCGGCTCCTTCTCCGCCATGTGCGCCATCTACGACACGATGCGCTACATCGGCTGCGACGTGGAGACGATCTGCCTGGGCCAGGCCGCCTCGTCCGCCGCCGTGCTGCTCGCCGCCGGCACCCCGGGCAAACGACTGGCGCTGCCGAACGCGCGCGTCCTCGTCCGGCAGCCGTCCCTCAGCGAACCGGTCCAGGGACAGCCCTCCGATCTGGAGATCCAGGCGGGCGAGATCTCGCGCATGCGTGACACGCTGGCGCGGATGCTGGTGCGGCACACGGGGCGGAGCGCGGAGCGGGTGGACCGGGACATCGAGCGGGACACGGTCTTCGACGCCGAGGCGGCGGTGGCCTACGGACTGATCGACCGGCTCACCGCGAGCCGCAAGGGGCCGGGCACCCCGCTCGGAGCGAGGTGAGCGCGATGTGGCCGCCCCCGCTGCCTCCCCTGCCCGCCCTGACCCACGCCGAGGGCGAGTTGGTGGACCGGTATCTGGAAGTACTGGATCTCCTGGGCCGGATCAACCCGGCCCGCGCGCATCACACGTACGCCGGGCTACGGGCGGCGCAGGCTCTCGTGGTCGCGGCGACGGGACTGCGTGACGCGTTGACGCTCATGCACGAGCGAGGCGAACGCGAGGTGCACTCGGGAACACTCGCTCGGGCGATGCTGGTCCTGGACGGGGAGCGGCGGGCCGCACGGGTCACCATGCCGCCGAACACGCCGGGTCGATGAGCCCGGACGCGCGCCGGAACGACCGGCCGGGCGACACGTCAACGCGATCTCCCGCATACGGCGGACCCGGTGTAGACATCACGCGGTGATCGATCCGAGCCGCGCGCGTACGAGACGATCGCGGAGATCAACTCGCCGCAGGTGAACGGCTCAACAGGGTTGAGCGATGGCCGTCAAACCGTCCGGTGTCCACCCGAACATGCCAGAGGTGACCAGGCTCACATATCACCGGATCCTCTCGGAATCCGTGTCGCGGCTGCGCCAAGATCCAGGCGACGACAAGACCCCGCCACCGCGGCGGGGCGGTCCGGACGGACGCCGAATCCTGCCGCCGCCCGGATGACTGGTCGACACGAGTGCATCGGCAGGAGTGGAGGACCCGATTACGGCGGGACGACCGGCACCACTGGTCGTCCCTTGGGGTGAAGCCGCCTCGGCGGCCGGGCATCTTCGCCTGCCCGAACCCGACAGGTCATCCTTCATAGGCGGCAGACGAAGGGTTGCGTATGGCCGCGCACAAACGACCAACGAAGTTCTCCAGGGCCAAGGCCGCCTCGGCCCTCACCCTCGCAGCCGTCGGCGCCTCGGTGCTGGTGCCCGGCGGTTCACCCGATGCCGAGGCCGCGAACCTCTCCACCCTCGCCCTGCGGGTCGCGGAATCCAAGCAGGGCGCTCCCTACCGGTGGGGCGCGACAGGACCGTACAGCTTCGACTGCTCGGGACTGACCCAGTACTCCTACAAGCGGGTCGGCAAGACGCTGCCCCGCACCGCCGCCGCCCAGTACAACCGCGTCCGCCATGTGCCCGGCTTCGCCCGGCAACGCGGGGACCTGGTGTTCTTCCACTCCGCCGGCGGCGTCTACCACGTGGGCATCTATGTGGGGAGCGGCAAGATCCTGCACGCCCCCAAGACCGGCGCGGTCGTCCGCCACGAGCGGATCTGGACCAGAAGCGTCAGTTACGGCCGCGTGAACTGACCTGGTGCGGCGGTGGCGTGCCGCGACGGCCGCCCCGCCACCTTCTTCTCCTTGTGCGCCGACGCGGCAACGGGTGTGTTCCCACCCGCCGCCGGCGGACACGACTGTGGTGCCACGCCCCCGCGTTCGCGACGCGGGGCCGTCGGCCGCGACCGGGCACACGGTCGTTGGCACCGGCATCGCACCGGAACGGGTAAGGGCGCGCCTGCCCGCCGGTAGACCTGCCGGAACCGCTCAACCCGCCTTGTCCGCGCGCACCGTGCGAGCACGGTGCGCGCCCCCGGGCCGGGTGGTGGGCCCCTCGGCCGCGTGGCCACGGGGGCCCGCCGCCCGGCCCGCGGCCGCGCCGGGCGGTCATCGCACGGGCACGCTCCAGGGCAGACAGATCCAGACCGTCTTGCCGCCGTCGGCCGTCGGGGTGACCGAGAGTCTGCCGCCGCGCTCGGCGGTCAGACAGCGGATGATGACCATGCCCCGCCCGTTGTCCTGCTGGACGGCCGCGGGCAGCCTCCTCGGGTAGCGGGGGTGACTGTCCGTGACGCCGATGCGCAACTGCTCCTCGCGGTCGAGCCGTACGTCCACGGTGAACGTGGGCGACTGGCCGCGGGTGTGCTGCACGGCGTTGGTGGCGAGTTCGGAGACGATCAGCCGAACCGTGTCGGCGTCCTCGGTGCCGTCCGCCAGCCCCCATTCCGCCAGGACACGCGCCACATAGCGACGCGCGTCGGACACCGAGGCGGGGGCGCTCGGCAGGGTAACGGTTGCTTCCTGGTGATCCGCCATGGCGCTGTCCCTTTCCACCGAGGCCGGGCTCCGACGCGTGACGCAGGGAACTGACGCGGTGAAGTCGGGAGCGGTCTCGGACGGCTCTTCGTCACAGAGTGCCACCGTCCGCGTCCGAGAGTGAGCGATCCACCGGAAAATGCATATATCTGTCGCTCGAAGCGGTGAACTCTGCCGGGAGAAACCACATTTGGGCATTGCGGTGGTCTATTGACACTGACGTATGGATCTGGACGTGTTCACCTTGGCCGAAAGGGAATACCCATGCGCTACGGACCCGCGGTGCGCCGACGCAAGCTCGGCGCGGAGCTGCGCCGCCAGCGTGAACTGGCGGCGCTGACCAGCCGGGAGGCGGCCTGTGCGGTGGGGTGGCACCAGTCGAAGGTGAGCAGGATCGAGACGGGCTGCAGTGGCGTGAAGCCCTCGGACGTCGCCCTGTTGCTGGACGCCTACCGGGTGACCGACCCGGAACTGCGCGCGCTGCTGGGGGCGCTGTGCGGGGCGGGTTCGGCGGATCCCGGTGAGGGCGCGGGGGCGCGGCGGGGCTGGTGGTACGCCTACCGCGACCGGCTGCCGCCCGCCTATCTGGACTTCATCAGCCTGGAGTCCGAGGCCTCCCATCTGCGCACGCTGGAGACCACGGTGGTGCCGGGACTGCTCCAGACGCCCGACTACGCGCGCGCGGTGACCCGGGCGGCGCTTCTCGACCCGCCTCCGGAGCGGGTCGAGGAGCTGGTGCGGGTGCGGATGGCCCGTCAGTCGGTGCTGCGGGGCGAGCGTCCGCTGGAGTTGTGCGCGGTCCTGGACGAGGCGGTGCTGCGTCATGAAGTCGGCGGACGGGAGGTGATGGCGGGGCAGTTACGGCACCTGGTGACCACCGGGCACATGCGTCATGTGCGACTGCATGTTCTTCCGTTCTCCGCCGGGAGCCATATCGGCATCACCGGCCCTTTCGTTATCTTCTCATTTCCGCGCATCGCAGATCTGGATGTGGTGGTTCTCGACCACTTGACGAGTAGCCTCTACCTGGAGCGGAAAGAAGACCTCCGGGCGTACGGCTCCGCCTTCGCCACCCTGCGGACGCGCGCCCTCTCGCACGAGAACTCATTGGATTACATCGCCGGGCTCCATGACGGCGCATGAGGAGGCACTATGCCCGCAATGCCTCGCTACGCCCCTTCTCCGTCAGCACCTTCCCCGTCGGCGCCGCGTGCCGCGACGTGGCGGCGCAGCAGCTACAGCACCGGAATGAACAACTGCGTCGAGACGGCCCCGCTCGGTCCGGACCTGCTGGCCGTGCGGGACTCCAAGCGCACGGCCGGGCCCGTCCTGTCGTTCACGGCCGCGGCGTGGTCCTCGTTCGTGGGAGACCTCCGCGGCGGTGGCCCCGGTCACCGCCGCGGGGCCGGACGGTCCACCGGCACCGGGAGTTGAGCGTCAGGTGGTCGGCGCGGTCCGCAGGACCGTGCCGGCCGCCTCCTCCACCTGCCGGTCCGTGAGGTCCGCGCACGCCGTCAGCCGCAGCCGCGAGACGCCGTCGGGCACGGACGGGGGGCGGAAACAGCCGACCGCGAGCCCGTGGGTGCGGCAGTCGGCCGCCCACCGCACGGCGGCCTCCGGCGACGGGGCCCGGACGGACACCACCGCCGCGTCGGGCCGCACCGCCGTCAGCCCCGCCGCCGTCACCCTCCGGTGCAGCTCGGTGGCGACGTACCGCACCCGGGCCGCGCGCTCCGGCTCGCGGCGCAGCACCTCCAGGCTCGCGAGCGCGCCGCCGACCGCCGCCGGGGCGAGGCCGGTGTCGAAGATGAACGTCCGGGCGTGGCTGACGAGGTGCCGGATGACGCGGGCGGGACCGAGTACCGCTCCCCCCTGGCTGCCCAGCGCTTTCGACAGGGTGACGGTGGCGACGACGTCCGCGGCCCCCGCCAGGCCCGCCGCGTGCACCGCGCCCCGGCCGCCCTCCCCGAGGACTCCCAGTCCGTGCGCGTCGTCCACCAGCAGCGCCGCGCCGTGCTCCCGGCACGCCTCGGCGAGCGCGGCCAGCGGTGCGGCGTCGCCGTCCACGGAGAAGACCGAGTCGGTGACGGCGAGGGCACGGCCCTCGTGCGCCCCCAGCGTCTTGCGGACCGCTTCGGCGTCGGCGTGCGGGACGACGGCCGTCTCGGCGCGGGCGAGCCGGCAGCCGTCGATGAGCGAGGCGTGGTTGCCGGCGTCGGAGACGACGAGCGGGGCCGCCGACAGGGGCATACCGGACGGTGTCGACGGGCCGCACAGGGCGGTGACGGCGGCGAGGTTCGCGGCGTAGCCGGAGGAGAAGACGAGCGCCGCCTCGAAGCCGCAGAACTCGGCGAGGCTCTCCTCCAGCCGCGCGTGCAGGGCGGTGGTGCCGGTGACCAGCCGGGAGCCGGTGGCCCCCGCGCCCCAGCGGCGGGCCGCGTCCGCGGCGGCCGCGGTGACCTCGGGGTGGCGGGTGAGGCCCAGGTAGTCGTTCCCGGCCAGATCGATGAGCGGCGAGTCGGCCGGCCGCGGCCGAAGGGTCCGTACGAGCCCGGCGGCCCGTCGCCGCTCGTGCTCCACGTCGATCCATTCGAACGGGTCCTGGGGCATCGGCCGTCCTTCGCGTTCTGTGGGGTTTGCATAGAACGTAGTCGCGGGGGGCCCTGGTCAGGGTGTGGCAATACACACACATGAATCGGCCCCCGTTGTGTGGTCTCTACCTTGGCCGGAAGTGCTGCCGTAGGCGAGGATCGGCGCCATGGACCTGCTGAACACGCTGGTGGACAAGGGGTTGCGGCGGGAGCTGCCGACCCGCGAAGAGGCGCTCGCCGTACTGGCGACGACCGATGACGACCTGCTCGATGTGGTGGCCGCGGCGGGCAAGGTGCGCCGCCGGTGGTTCGGGCGGCGGGTGAAGCTGAACTACCTCGTCAACCTCAAGTCCGGGCTCTGTCCCGAGGACTGCTCGTACTGCTCGCAGCGGCTGGGCTCCAAGGCCGAGATCCTCAAGTACACCTGGCTCAAGCCGGACGACGCCTCGAAGGCGGCGGCCGCGGGCGTCGCCGGCGGTGCGAAGCGGGTCTGCCTGGTCGCCAGCGGGCGCGGGCCGACGGACCGGGACATCGACCGGGTCTCGAAGACCATCGAGGCGATCAAGGAGCAGAACGAGGACGTCGAGGTGTGCGCGTGCCTCGGGCTGCTGACCGACGGGCAGGCCGAGCGACTGCGGGCCGCCGGAGCCGACGCGTACAACCACAACCTCAACACCTCCGAGGCGACGTACGGCGACATCACCACCACGCACACCTTCGCCGACCGTGTGGATACCGTGCGGCAGGCCCAGACGGCGGGGATGTCCGCCTGCTCCGGGCTGATCGCGGGCATGGGCGAGAGCGACGCGGACCTGGTGGACGTGGTCTTCGCGCTGCGCGCGCTGGATCCGGACTCGGTGCCGGTCAACTTCCTCATCCCCTTCGAGGGAACCCCGCTGGCCAAGGAGTGGAACCTCACCCCGCAGCGCGCCCTGCGCATCCTGGCGATGGTGCGGTTCGTCTGCCCGGACGTGGAGGTACGGCTGGCCGGCGGCCGTGAGGTGCACCTTCGGTCGATGCAGCCGCTCGCGCTGCACCTCGCCAACTCGATCTTCCTCGGTGACTATCTGACCAGTGAGGGCCAGGAGGGCAAGGCCGACCTCGACATGATCGCGGACGCCGGGTTCGAGGTGGAGGGCACCGGCACCACGACGCTGCCCGAGCACCGGGCCGACGCGATGGCGTCCGGCTGCGGAGGCCACGGGGGCGGCGGCTGCGGTCCTTGCGGGGACGGGGAGACCGCGACGGCGGACGAGACGACGGACGCCTCAGCGGAGGTCCCGGCTCCGGCCGAGGAGAGCCGCGCGGAGCCCGGCGAGGCCCGTACGGACCTGGTCGCCGTCCGCCGTCGCGGCGCCGGCACGGACCTGCCCCCCAATGCCTGAGCCGCTCACCGCGAGCGAGTTGCTCGCCCTCGACAAACAGCACGTCTGGCATCCGTACGGCCCGATGCCCGGCCGGGTCGATCCGCTGGTCGTCGCCTCCGCCTCGGGGGTGCGGCTGCGGCTCGCCGAACCGGTCGACGGCGTCGACGAGTTGATCGACGGGATGTCGTCGTGGTGGTCGGCGGTGCACGGCTACAACCACCCGGTGCTCAACGAGGCGGCCCACGGACAGCTGGGGCGGATGAGCCATGTGATGTTCGGCGGGCTCACCCACGAGCCCGCCGTGCGGCTCGCCGCCCGTCTGGTGGAGATCACCCCGGAACCGCTGCGGCACGTCTTCCTCGCCGACTCCGGCTCGGTGTCGGTCGAGGTGGCCGTGAAGATGTGCCTGCAGTACTGGCGTTCGCTCGGCAAGCCGGGCAAGCAGCGGCTGCTGACCTGGCGCGGTGGCTACCACGGTGACACCTGGCAGCCGATGTCGGTGTGCGACCCGGACGGTGGCATGCACGCGCTGTGGGCCGGTGTGCTGCCGCGCCAGGTCTTCGCGGACGCGCCGCCCACCGGGTTCGACGCCGAGCCCGATCCGGCGTACGTCGCCCACCTGCGGGAGATCGTCGCGCGGCACGCCGACGAACTGGCCGCGGTGATCGTCGAGCCCGTGGTGCAGAACGCCGGCGGCATGCGCTTCCACTCCCCCGCGTATCTGCGGGTGCTGCGGGAGGCGTGCGACGAGCACGGGGTGCTGTTGATCTTCGATGAGATCGCCACGGGTTTCGGCCGTACGGGCCCGCTGTTCGCGTCGGAGCACGCCGGTGTCTCCCCCGATGTGCTGTGTCTGGGCAAGGCGCTGACCGGTGGGTATCTCACGATGGCCGCGACGCTGTGCACGTCGCGGATCGCGGAGGGGATCTCCCGGGGCGAGGTGCCGGTGCTCGCGCACGGCCCGACGTTCATGGGCAACCCCTTGGCCGCCGCGGTCGCCAACGCCTCGATCGACCTGCTGTTCGCGCGGGACTGGCGCACCGACGTCAAACGCGTCGAGGCCGGACTGCGCGAGGGCCTGGCCGGGGCGGCCGGGCTGCCGGGGGTACGGGAGGTGCGCGTGCTGGGCGCCATCGGGGTGGTCGAGCTGGACCACGACGTGGACATGGCCGCGGCGACCCGGGCCGCGGTACGGGCGGGGGTGTGGCTGCGGCCGTTCCGCAATCTCGTCTACACGATGCCGCCGTACCTCACCGAGGACGAGGACGTGGCCAGGATCTGCGCGGGAGTACGGGCCGCCGCCGCGGCGGGATGACCCCCGGGCCGGGGGCGGGGACATGACTCCCGCCCCCGGCCGGCCGAACACCGACACCGCACCGGCGCATGGCCGGAGACAGCGCCGGCTCCCCGACTTGTCACCGCCCGGGCCGCCTCACGCGGCGACCGCGCGCAGCCGGCTCGGTCCGGGCCGAGACCTCGGTTGCGGCACCGCGCCCCCGGACGCCACCGCGAACAGCGCGGCGTCACCGCGCCGGCGACCGGCTCACCGAACCACCGACAGGCACACCGCGCCGTGCGCGCGCCGAACGGAAGGCAGAACCATGTCCGTACTCGTCGTCACCGGCACCGGCACCGAGGTCGGCAAGACCGTCGTGACCGCCGCCGTGGCGGCCGCGGCGGTGGCCGCCGGCCGCTCCGTGGCCGTACTCAAGCCCGCCCAGACGGGTGTCACCGCACAGGAGCCGGGGGACGTCGCGGAGGTCCAGCGACTGGCGGGGGCGGTGACGGGTCTGGAACTCGTCCGGTACCCCGAGCCGTTGGCACCCGCCACGGCGGCCCGCCGGGCCGGCCGGGCGCCCGTGCGCCCGAAGGAGATCGCGCGGGCGGCGGCGCGGCTGGCCGAAAGCCACGACCTGGTCCTGGTCGAGGGCGCGGGCGGGCTGCTCGTCCGGCTGGACGAGGCGAACTCGACGCTGGCCGACGTGGCGGGGCTGCTGGACGCACCGGTCCTCCTCGTCGCCCAGCCGGGCCTGGGCACGCTCAACATCACCGCGCTCACCGCCGAGGCCCTGCGCTCGCGCGGCCTGCGCTGCGAAGGCGTGGTCATCGGCAGCTGGCCGGCCACGCCCGACCTCGCCGCCCTCTGCAATCTCGCCGACCTCCCCGAGTCGGCGGACGCTCCCTTGCTGGGAGCCGTTCCCGAGGGCGCGGGGGCCCTTCCCCCGGCCACCTTCCGCGCCGCGGCACCCACCTGGCTGGCGCCGGGGCTGTCCGGCGGCTGGGACGCCGGGCGTTTCGCCTCCGAGCAGCAGCACTGACCGCGGACCGCCACCGTCGCCGCCCCACCCGAAGGAGGCGGGGCGGCGACGGTGGCGGCGGGCCGGACCGGGGAAGAATCGCGGTAGCCGTCGTATCCCCGGGAAGGGGCGTGCCATGCCGCGGAACACCAGAACGCCGCACGACGCCGTGCACCATCCGATCTTCGCGCGGGTGTACGCGAGGCTGAGCCCGGTGGTGGACCGGCGGGCGGGCGTCGGGGCGCACCGGCGGGAATTGCTGGACGGGCTGTCCGGGCGGGTCATCGAGATCGGCGCGGGAAACGGGCTGAACTTCTCGCACTACCCGGGGACCGTCTCCGAGGTGGTCGCGATCGAGCCGGAGCGACGGCTGCGGCGGCTGGCGGTGGAGGCCGCCGTCCGCGCCGAGGTGCCGGTCGACGTCGTACCGGGGGTGGCGGAAGCGCTGCCCGTGAAGAGCGAGGCGTACGACGCGGCGGTGACGTCACTGGTGCTGTGTTCCGTGCGGGATGTGCGGCGTGCCCTGGCGGAGTTGCGCCGGGTGTTGCGGCCGGGTGGCGAGCTGCGGTTCTTCGAGCACGGGCTGGCGCAGAGCCATCGCCAGGCGACCGTGCAGCGGGCGCTGGACCGGACGCTCTGGCCGGTGCTGTTCGGCGGCTGTCATACGGCACGGGACCCGCTGGCCGAGATCGAGGCCGCGGGGTTCGAGCTGGGTCCGTACCGGCGGCTGCGGGTACCGGCGGGCAGGGTGCCGACGCCCGCCTCGCCCTGCGTGCTGGGGCTGGCCAGGCGCCCGCTCGAGGACGACGGGAGGATCTCCGGCTCCGGGCCGCACGCCTGACCGGCGGCTCTTCGGCCGACGCGCTCGTGGGGCGCCCGCCGCGGACGGCGGGCGCCCCACGAGCGCGTCCTCCGCCGCCGGACGGGCCGGTCCGAGCGCGAGGACACATCTCCCTTTGCCTATCCTTTACCATTGAACGGTCAAACTGGTCTTCTGCCTGACCGACAAGCCGACGAAAGGTGTGAGCGTCCAACCATGGGCGAGCCCCCCAGTAGCTCCCGGAGCCGACATCGCGCGCTCCTCCCGACCCTGCCGGATCATGGGACGGAGGTGAACCGATGACCGAAGTGCTCCTCCTGCTGGTCGCCCTGCTGCTGACCCTGGCCTGTGCCGTCTTCGTCGCGGCCGAGTTCTCCCTCACCACCGTCGAGCGGGGCGAGCTGGAGCGGGCCGCCGAGAACGGCGACCGCGGTGCCGACGGCGCGCTCAAGGCCGTACGCGGCCTCACCTTCCAGCTCTCCGGTGCCCAGCTGGGCATCACGGTCACCGGCCTGATCATCGGCATGATCTCCAAGCCGTCCATCGCGGCGCTGCTCACCGGCCCGGTGCGGGCGCTCGGCCTGTCCTCCTCCGTGGCGTCCTCGACCGCTCTGGTCCTGGGCACGGTGATCTCCACGGTGGTGCTGATGGTCGTCGGCGAACTCGTGCCGAAGAACTGGGCGATCTCCCGGCCGCTGCCGGTGGCGCGCCGGGTCGCGGGTCCCCAGCGCGCGTTCAGCGCGGCGTTCCGCCCCCTCATCACGCACCTCAACAACACCGCCAACCGCACGCTGTACCGGATGGGGCTGGAGCCGGCCGAGGAGCTGGCCACGGCGCGCTCGCCGCAGGAGCTGGTCGCGCTCGCCCGGCACTCCGCCAAGGAGGGCGCGCTGGAGGCGGACACCGCCGAGCTGTTCGTCCGGACGCTGAACCTCGCCGAACTGACGGCGGAGAACGTGATGACGCCCCGCGTCCAGGTCACCGCGCTGGGCGCGGAGGCCACGGCCGAGGACGTCGCGAACGCCACCCGGGCGACCGGCCTGTCCCGCTTCCCCGTCTACCGGGGCAACCTCGACACGGTAGTCGGCATCGCCCACATCAAGGACGTCCTCGCGATACCCGCCGAGCGGCGCCCGCAGCACCCCGTCGCGGCGCTGCTGCGCGAGCCGCTGCTCGTACCGGAGTCGCTCACGGTGGACCGGCTGCTGGACCGGCTGTCGGCCAAGCGCAGCATGGCCGTCGTCATCGACGAGTACGGCGGTACGGCCGGTGTGGTCACCCTGGAGGACATCATCGAGGAGGTCGTCGGCGAGGTCCGCGACGAGCACGATCCCGTCGAGGTCCCCGACCTCGCCCCGGCCGGGCAGGACGCCGCGGGCCGCGAGCTGTACGACGCGGACGGCGCGACCCGTACCGACCAGTTGGAGGCCATCGGGCTGCGGGCGCCGGACGGCCCGTACGAGACGCTGGCCGGACTGGTCGCGACCGCCCTCGGCCGGATCCCGGCCGAGGGCGACACGGTCGAGGTGGCGGGCTGGCGGATCGACGTGGCCGACGCCTCCGGCCGGCGCGCGGCGCGGGTCCGGCTGACCGCTCCCCCGCCGGGCGCCGACCCCGGATTCGGGGGCGGCTTCGACGGTGACCCCGAGACGGGCGGCGGATCCCGCCGGACCCGCAAGGAGGCCGGCCGATGACCGCCGTCCAACTGCTCATCGGCCTGGCGACGCTGGTCGTCAACGCCTTCTTCGTCGGCGCGGAGTTCGCCCTGATCTCCGTGCGCCGCAGTCAGATCGAGCCGTACGCCGAGCGCGGTGACCGGCGTGCCCGCAGCGTCCTGTGGGGCCTGCGGCACATCTCGGCGCTGATGGCCGCGGCCCAGCTCGGCATCACCCTGTGCACCCTGGTGCTCGGTGTGGTGGCCGAACCGGCGATCGCCCATCTCCTGGAGCCGGTCTTCCACGCGGTCGGCCTCCCGGCCGGGCTGACCCACCCGGTGTCGTTCGTGATCGCGCTGGCCGTGGCGACGTACTTGCACATGCTCTTCGGCGAGATGGTGCCGAAGAACATCGCGCTCGCCGAACCGGTGCGCACCGCGCTGCTGCTCGGACCGCCGCTGGTCACCGTCGCACGGGCGCTGCGCCCGGTGGTCTTCGCCATCAACCAGCTGGCGAACTCGGCGCTCAAGCTGTTGCGGGTGGAGCCCAAGGACGAGGTCGCGGCGACCTTCTCGGACGATCAGCTCGCCCGGATCGTCGCCGACTCCAGCGCCGCCGGCCTCCTGGACGAGCGGTCCACCGAGCGGCTGCGGGACGTGCTGGAGCTGGGCACCCGCCCGGTCCAGGACGTCGTGATGCCGGTCGAACGGGTCGTCTCCGCGCCCTTCGGGGTGACCCCCGAGGGGCTGGAGCGGCTCTCCGCGGAGTCGGGGTTCTCCCGCTTCCCCGTGGTGGACAGGGCCGGCCGGATCATGGGCTATCTGCATGTGAAGGACGCGCTGGACGCCGAGCCGCGCGACGTCCCCTTCCCGCGCCGGCGGATGCGCCCCATCGCCCAGGTACGGGCGGCCACCCCGCTGGACGACGTGATCACGGCGATGCGCGGCACCGGCACGCACCTCGCGGCCGTCATCGGCGCGGACGACCGGCTGGCCGGCCTGGTGACGCTGGAGGACGTCCTGCGCGAACTGGTGGGCCAGCGCCCTTAGCCGTGTCCGGCGGATCTTGGGCTACCGGCCGTCTTTGCCGCCTGCGGCGGCAGGGCGCCCTGCGGGCGCGTCCTCAATCGCCGGACGGGCTGGGTCGGGCTGGGCCGCATCAGGCGCAGCACGGCGGCACCGCCAAACGGTAGGATCGCCGCGCCATGGAGATCAATGCGACGTACACCTACACCAGCTTCGTCGCCCTCGGTGACTCCTTCACCGAGGGCATGTCCGACGAGCTCCCGGACGGCTCGTACCGCGGCTGGGCCGATCTCCTCGCGGCCCGGCTCGCGGAGCGCGCGCCCGGCTTCCGCTACGCGAACCTCGCCGTGCGGGGCAAGCTCATCGGCCAGATCGTCGACGAGCAGGCGGCGGCCGCCGCCGCGATGGGCGCCGATCTGGTGACGCTGGTCGGCGGGCTCAACGACGTCCTGCGCCCCAAGTGCGACGTGGACCTGGTCTGCGCGCGGCTGGAGGAGGCGGCGGAGCGGCTCGCGCCCAGCTGTCGGCAGCTGGTGCTGATGCGCAGCCCGGGGCGGCAGGGCCCGGTGATGGAGCGGTTCCGGCCGCGCATGGAGCAGCTCTTCGGTTTCATCGACGATCTGGCCGCCCGGCACGGCGCACTGGTCGTCGATCTCTTCGGCGCCACGGTGCTGGGCGACTCCCGGCTGTGGGCCGAGGACCGGCTGCATCTGAACGCCGAAGGGCACCGGCGGGTGGCCGAGGCGGTGTGGCAGGCGCTCGGACACGAGGCGTCGTTCGACTGGCGCGCGCCCCTGCCCGCGTTCGTCCGCCCCGGCTGGGCGGCCCGCCGGACGTCGGACGCCCGTTTCGCCCGGGAGCACCTGGTGCCGTGGATCGGCCGCCGGCTGACCGGGCGCTCCACCGGCGACGGCCGGCCGCCCAAGCGGGCCGAGCTGGCACCGTTCGGAGGGGACACCGAGCCCTCCGGACCGCTCTCGTAGCAACCCACAAACCGGGGCGGGGCGCTGGCCTGCGCGAATCGCCAGTAGAATCCGGTCACGTGACTGCTGCGTCTTTGAAGCCCCGCATCCCCAATGTCCTGGCCGGCCGCTACGCCTCCGCGGAGCTGGCCGTCCTGTGGTCCCCCGAGTACAAGGTGACGCTGGAGCGGCGGCTGTGGCTCGCCGTGCTGCGCGCCCAGAAGGACCTCGGGATCGAGGTCCCCGACGCCGCCCTCGCCGATTACGAGCGGGTCCTGGACCAGGTCGACCTCGCCTCCATCGCCGAGCGCGAGAAGGTCACCCGGCACGACGTGAAGGCCCGGATCGAGGAGTTCAACGCCCTCGCCGGCCATGAGCACGTCCACAAGGGCATGACCTCCCGTGACCTCACGGAGAACGTGGAGCAGCTGCAGGTCCGCCTCTCGCTGGAGCTGATGCGCGACCGCACGGTCGCCGTCCTCGCCCGCCTCGGCAAGCTCTCGGGCGAGTACGCCGAGCTGGTGCTGGCGGGCCGCTCGCACAATGTCGCCGCGCAGGCCACGACGCTCGGCAAGCGCTTCGCGACCACCGCCGACGAGCTGCTCGTCGCCTTCGGGCGGCTGGAGGAGCTGCTCGGCCGCTACCCGCTGCGCGGCATCAAGGGCCCGGTCGGCACGGCTCAGGACATGCTCGACCTGCTCGGCGGGGACGCCTCGAAGCTGGCCGAGCTGGAGCAGCGCATCGCGGGCCACCTGGGCTTCGCGCACGCCTTCACCTCCGTCGGCCAAGTCTACCCGCGGTCGCTGGACTACGACGTGGTCACCTCGCTGGTGCAGCTGGCCGCCGCACCGTCCTCGCTGGCCAAGACCATCCGGCTGATGGCCGGCCACGAGCTGGTGACCGAGGGCTTCAAGCCGGGCCAGGTCGGCTCGTCCGCGATGCCGCACAAGATGAACACCCGCTCCTGCGAGCGCGTCAACGGCCTCATGGTCATCCTGCGTGGTTACGCCTCGATGACCGGTGAGCTGGCGGGCGACCAGTGGAACGAGGGTGACGTCTCCTGCTCGGTGGTGCGCCGCGTCGCGCTGCCGGACGCGTTCTTCGCGCTCGACGGCCTGCTGGAGACCTTCCTGACGGTCCTCGACGAGTTCGGCGCGTTCCCGGCCGTCGTCGCCCGTGAGCTGGACCGCTACCTGCCCTTCCTCGCCACCACCAAGGTGCTGATGGGCGCGGTGCGTGCCGGGGTCGGCCGTGAGGTCGCCCACGAGGTCATCAAGGAGCACGCGGTGGCCTCCGCGCTGGCGATGCGCGAGCGGGGCGCCGAGCGCAACGAGCTGCTCGACAAGCTCGCCGCCGACGAGCGCATCCCGCTGGACCGCGCGGGTCTCGACGCCCTGATGGCCGACAAGCTGTCGTTCACCGGCGCCGCCGCCGACCAGGTCGCCACGGTCGTCGCCCGGATCGAGGAGATCGCCAAGCGGCACCCGCAGGCGGCGGCGTACACCCCAGGCGCCATCCTCTGACGCCTTCCCCACGCCCTACGGACCACCCGTCCCCGTGCCCCGCCCGGCACGGCGGCGGGTGGTCCGCTTTCCCGGCCCGTTCCGGGGTGTTCGGGGGCAGCGCCTATCATCGGGGGGTCCTCTTCCCGTCGATCAAGGTGGGCCGCACAGTGGTAGGTGACGTGGTCGCGGCGGACCTGCGGGTCCTGTTCTGCGGCATCAACCCCGGTCTGATGTCCGCCGCCACGGGCCATCACTTCGCGCGGCCGGGCAACCGTTTCTGGCCCGTCCTGCACCGGTCCGGCTTCACCCCCCGCCAGCTCGCCCCGGCCGAGCAGGAGGAACTCCTCTCCTACGGGCTGGGCATCACCAACGTCGTGGACCGGCCGTCGGCGCGGGCGGACGAGGTGAGCAAGGAGGAGTTCCGCGCGGGCGGGCTGCTGCTCACCGAGAAGGTGGCACGGCTGCGGCCCCGGTGGCTGGCGGTCGTCGGGGTCACCGCGTACCGGATCGCCTTCGACGACAAGCGCGCGGTCATCGGACCGCAGGAACGCACGATCGGTGCCACCCGGATCTGGGTACTGCCCAACCCCAGTGGTCTGAACGCCTCCTGGACGCTGCCGAGGATGACCGAGGAGTACCAGCGACTGCGGGCCGCCGCCGAGGCCACCGCCGGCTGAGGCCGCCCGGGGCCGCTGCGAGGACGGCGGGATGCTCACCCCACCACGCCCCGGCTTCCGGGCCGTCGTCCTCACGCGCTGGCCGCACCTGGTCCCGACGCTCGCCGACCCGCACGGCACCGGATACGATCCGCTCGTCAGGGCAAAGGGCGCGCAAAGCGAGGAGGCGGCACGTTGGGACGGCTCACCGGCGGGGATCCGTCCCTTCTGCGGCGGATCAATTCGGCCGTGGTCCTGCACGCCTTGCGCACCGCCGCCCCGTCCGCCGCTCCCACCCTCACCGATCTCGTGAAGCTGACGGGACTGTCCCGGCCGACCGTCGAGGGCGTCATCGAGGGGCTGATGGAATCCGGTCTCGTGATGGAGGCGTCCGCCGAGGAGGGCGCGGCACGCCGCCAGGGCCGCCCGGCGCGGCGCTTCCGGTTCCGCGTCGAGGCGGGTCATCTGCTGGGCATCGAGATCGGGGCGCACCGGGTCGCCGTGCTGCTGGCCGACCTGCGCGGTCGTGTCGTGGGCTCGGCGTCCTTGGAGGTGTCCGAGACCGCGCCGGCCGACGAACGGCTGGAGCGCGTGCGGGAGGCCGTCGCCGATCTGCTGCGGCGCTCCGGTGTGGCGTGCGACTCGCTGCGCGCGGTAGGGGTGGCGAGCCCGGGCATCGTGGAGGCGGACGGAACGGTCCGGCTGGGTACGGCGCTGCCGGAGTGGACCGGGCTACGGCTCGGGGAGCGGCTGCGCCGCTCGTTCCGCTGTCCGGTACTGGTGGAGAACGACGCGAACGCGGCCGCGGTGGCCGAGCACTGGAAGGGCGCGGCCACCGACTCCGACGATGTCGTGTTCGTGCTCGCGGGGCTGAGCCCGGGGGCCGGTTCGCTGATCGGCGGGCGGCTGCACCGGGGGTTCGGGGGTGCGGCCGGGGAGATCGGCGCCCTGCATCTGCTGGGCCGGGAGGCCACCCCGGAAGAGGTGCTGTCCACCACCGGCGAGCCCCTGCACCCCTTGGACGAGGCGCAGGTGGCGCGGGTGTTCACGCTGGCCCGCCAGGGCGACGGGCGGGCCCGGGCCGCGGTGGAGCGGTTCATGCGGCGGCTGGTGCACGACGTGGCCGCGCTGGTGCTGGCGCTCGATCCGGAGCTGGTCGTGGTGGGCGGCTGGGCGGCCGGGCTGGACGGCGTGCTGGAGCCGCTGCGCGCCGAGTTGGCCCGCTACTGTCTGCGGCCGCCCCGGGTGGCACAGTCGCTGCTGGGCGAGGCCGCGGTGGCGACGGGCGCGCTGCGCCTGGCCCTGGACCACGTGGAGGAGCAGCTCTTCGCGGTCGAGAGCACGGTCACGGCACGGCGCTGACCGGGCCCGCCGCGACCGCCGGGCGGCCGGACGTCAGCCGGCCAGCAGTTGCACGCCCGGGTCGCCGAAGGTGAGCCGGCAGGTGTCGGCACGGTAGGTGGCCACGGCGACGGCGGCGGTGCCGCCGTTCGCGTAGTAGCGGGTGGTGACGAGGAGGACGGGCGAGCCGGGCAGCCGGTCGAGCTGCTTGGCGTCGTCGGCCCGGGCCGAGCCGAGTTCGACGGACCGGTCCTGCCCCTCCAGGCCCAGGCGCCGCAGTTCGCGCAGCACGGCCCGGGCGCGGCCCGTCCCGGTGAGCGTGCCGATGCCGGTGAGCCCGGGGACGCTGTCCGCCGGTACGTACAGCAGCTCGGCGGCGACCGGCTGGCCGTGGTTGCCGCGGGTGCGGCGCACGGTGTGCACGGCGGTGTCGGCCGCGGTGCCCAGGAGGCGGGCGACGGCGGCGGGCGGGGCGGCCATGACGCTGTCGACGGGCTGCCAGCTGTCGGCGGACGCGCCGGGCCAGCTGTGCTCGGCGTCACCGACGGCGACGCCCACCCGGGGCGGGGCGACGGTGGTGCCGACACCGCGGCGGCGCTGGAGGCGGCCTTCCAGTTCGAGCTGTTCGAGGGCCTGTCGGAGCGTGGCCCGGGCGACGCCGAAACGGGCCGCCAGCTCACGTTCGTTGGGCAGGATCTCGCCCACGGCGAACTCGGAGTCGAGTGCGTCGGTGAGCACGGTCTTCAGGTGCCAGTACTTCGGCTCCGGCACCGTTTCCAGCTGCGTGGTCCCCACCCTGATCCTCCGCAAAGGCTTTTCGCGCGCTTCTTTATTAAAGGTTGTTGCAGTATCCCTGCGACCATAGGACGGTACGCACACTTGGTCAAGACCAATGACAGAGGTACGGTCGATGATCATCGGGTCTTCATACTCGGAGCGCTTACATGGATCAGGTCACCGTGATCACGGGCGGCGGTCGGGGCATCGGGGCGGCGGTCGCGGTGCGGCTGGCCCACGCCGGGCATCACATCGGCATCGGCTACGAGCGGGCGCGGGACGCCGCCGAGGAGACGGCGGCCACGGTCCGGGCGGCGGGCGTGGAGTGTGTGACCGTGCGGGCCGACACCAGCGACGAGAGCCGGGTCGACGAGCTGTTCGACACGGTGCGGGACCGGCTGGGGCCGGTCACCGGCCTGGTCAACAACGCCGGGATCACCGGGCCGCTCGGCCGGTTCACCGAAACGCCGGTGGACCGGATGCGCCGGGTCGTCGACGTCAATGTGACGGGCGCGCTGATCTGTGCCCGGCGGGCGGCCCTGGAGATGTCGACCCGGCACGGCGGACGGGGCGGCGCGATCGTGAACATCTCCTCCGGCGCGGCGACGCTGGGCAGCCCCGGCGAGTACGTCCACTACGCGGCGAGCAAGGCCGCCGTGGACGCGCTGACCATGGGCCTGGCCAAGGAACTCGCCCAGGAAGGCGTCCGGGTCAATTCGGTGCAGCCCGGCATGATCGTCACCGGTATCCACGCCGCGATGGGCGACCCCGAGCGTCCGTGGCGCAAGGCGGACCGAGTGCCGATGGGCCGCCCCGGCGAGCCGGACGAGGTCGCGGGCGCGGTGGCGTGGCTGATGTCACCGGAGGCGTCGTACACGACGGGGGCGGTGCTGCGTGTGGCCGGCGGGCTCTGACTCTCGCCTGGCCGGCGGTTCGTCGGCTGACGGCCGTCCTGGCCGCCTGCGGCGGCGAGCGCCCTTGAGGACACAGCACAGCAAGCCCGTCTGGGGGCACCTCCCAGCGGTAGCTGGGGGAGATTGAGGACGACCGCCGCGCAGCGGTGGTGCGGCACGGCACGGCCCGCGGCCGAGGATCCGCCGGTCACCACCTACAACGGCAGACGCGAGAGCTTGTCAGGATTGCGGAGCATGTAGATCGCGGTGATGCGCCCGTCCTCGATGTCGAGGCTGAAGACGCTGTCCGGGCGTCCCCGTGACAGCACGCACAGCCCCGGGCGGCCGTTGATCTCCATGAAGCGGAACTCCGGCTCCGGCAGCGGCCCTTGGGCCACGGCGATGAGGAACCGGCCGACCTTGTCGGCGGTGTCGATGATCCGCCGGGGAGCCTTGGCCCTGCCGCCGCTGTCGCTGAGGAGCCGCACGTCGGGTGCGAGCAGGGCGAGCAGTTGCTCGATGCTGCCGCCGGCGGCGGCGGCGAGGAACCGTTCGGTGAATTCACGCTGGCGTGCCGGATCCACCGCGAAGCGCGGCTTGCCCTCCTCGACGTGGCGCCGGGCCCGCCCGGCGAGCTGCCGTACGGCCGGCTCCGAGCGGTCGAGGGTGACGGCGATCTCTTGGTACGGGAAGCCGAACGCCTCGCGCAGTACGAAGACCGCGCGCTCCAGCGGGGAGAGCGTCTCCAGGACGACGAGGACGGCGAGCGAGACGGAGTCGGCGAGCACGGCCCGCTCGGCGGCGTCGGGCACGGTGTGGCCGAAGTCGGTGACGATCGGCTCGGGAAGCCACGGCCCGACGTAGGCCTCGCGCCGGGACTGCGCCTGGCGCAGCCGGTCGATGGCCAGCCGGGTGGTGACGCGCACCAGGTACCCGCGTGCGTCGCGGATCTCGCCGCGGTCCGCGCCGGACCAGCGCAGCCAGGCCTCCTGGACGACGTCCTCCGCGTCCGCCACCCGCCCCAGCATGCGGTAGGCCACGCCGGTCAGCGTGGACCGGTGCTCCTCGAAAACGTCCAGGGCGGCGGTAATCGTTCGCGGTTCGTCCACGGCGTCCATCCCACCCGATACGCCGCCGGGTTGTCCACGTGAACCAGCTCTCACCTCGGGCGACCAGCGGTTCGGGCCAGAGGTCTACCCAGTGGTAACCGCTGCTGACATTCTGTCTCACACACGCCGAGCGCGGATGACGACAGGAGTTGTTCCCATGGTCGACACGATCTCGTTCCCCCTCGACACCCCCACCGGACGGCGGACCACGCGGGTCGCCTACGAACGGGTGGGCGGCGGTGAGCCGGTGGTCCTGCTGCACGGCATCGGCCACCACCTCCAGGTCTGGGACCCGGTCGTCGGCGCCCTCGCCGCCGAGCGGGACGTCATCGCCGTCGACCTGCCCGGTTTCGGGGTCTCCCCCGCGCTGCCCGACGGTGTCGGTCACGACCTTCGGGGCGTGACGGCCGTCCTCGGCGCGCTCTTCGCGGCACTGGGCCTGGACCGGCCGCATGTCGTGGGCAACTCCCTCGGCGGGCTGCTCGCCCTGCAACTCGGGCACGAGAAGCTCGTACGGACCGTCACCGCCCTCTCCCCGGCCGGGTTCTGGACCGAGGGCGAGCGCCGCTACGCCTTCGGGGTGCTGCTCGCCATGCGGCACGGCGCCCGAAGACTCCCCTCCTCCGTGGTCGCGCGGCTGGCCCGCACGGCGGCGGGCCGAGCGGCCCTGACCTCCGCCATATACGCCCGGCCCGGCCGCCGTTCGCCGGAGGCGGTGATCGCCGAGACCCGCGCCCTGTGCGAGG
Source organism: Streptomyces sp. NPDC042259 (assembly GCF_055582085.1). NCBI lineage: Bacteria > Bacillati > Actinomycetota > Actinomycetes > Kitasatosporales > Streptomycetaceae > Streptomyces > Streptomyces sp. NPDC042259. The sequence continues at coordinate 195,683 of NZ_JBVJDW010000008.1, forward strand.
CGACGGCGTTCGAGACCACCCTCGCCGCCGGGCGCTCGGTGCTCTTCACCCACGACCTCGCCGGTGTGCCCGTCACCGTCGCCTGGGGCACCGCCGACCGGCTCCTCCCATGCCGCCAGGGCGTCCGCGCCAAGAAGGTCATGCCCGGCATACGGCTCATACGGCTGCCCGGCTGCGGGCACGTCCCCATGAGCGACGATCCCGCGCTCGTGGCCCGTGTCATCCTCGACGCCACCCGCTGACGCGCTCGCCGCCGGCTCGTCGCCGCCGCATCAGGCCCCGGGGAAGGGGACGTTGGTCCACTCGCGCGTCGAGAGCACCAATCGGTAGCCGTCCGGGTCCTCGAGGGTGACCCCCCACTCGTCCCAGTACGGATTGCGCGCCGGGACGCGCTTGCCGCCGTGCTCCTCGACGCGGGCGACCAGCTCGTCGGGGACCGGGCCGTCGACGTAGACGACGAGCAGGTCCTCCTCGGTGGGCGCCGGCACGACGGGCGCGTCGGCCTCGCAGGACAGCTCCAGGTGCCAGCCGGCGTCCGGCCAGCCCACCATGAGCAGGCGGTACTTCTCGCCCGGCGGGTCCTCGGCGGTGGCCTCGCGCCGCCAGAGAACGGACAGCCCCAGTCCGTGGACCCAGAAGCGCTCCGCCGCTGCGAGGTCACGGGAGGGGCGGGCGATGCGTATGTGCGCGTGTGCGTCGGCAGGCATGGCGCGAGCTTATGCGGCGGTGATCGTTCCCGCGATGGGTCGCTGGTCCTCGGACCTTGGTCGCAGGACCCGGCCCTTCCGGCCGGTCCTTCCGTGCCCCGGCCGGGGCGCGTCGGACAGTGACGCCGCCCGCGGCGGGTGGGAAGGTGGGGAACCTGGGCCGAACCGAGCGGAACCCGACGGGAAGGGGCGTCAACACCATGGCCGAGCAGGTGGATGTCGTCGTCATCGGTATGGGGCCGGGCGGTGAGCACGTGGCGGGCAGTCTGGCCGAGGCCGGGCTCAGCGTGGTGGGCGTCGAAGCGGAGCTGGTCGGCGGCGAGTGCCCGTACTGGGGGTGCGTGCCCAGCAAGATGATGATCCGCGCCGGGAATCTGCTGGCGGAGGCGCGACGGGTGCCCGGCATGGCCGGTGCCACCGAGGTCACGGCCAACTGGGGGCCGGTGGCCGCCCGGATCCGCGAGGAGGCCACCGACGACTGGGACGACCGGGTCGCCGCCGACCGCTTCACCGGCAAGGGCGGCCGGCTGGTGCGCGGACGCGGCAGGCTCGCCGGGCCGGGCCGGGTGGAGGTGACGGGGAACGACGGGGGAACCGAGGCCTTCCACGCCCGGCGCGGTGTGGTGCTCGCGACGGGCACCCGCCCGCAGATCCCGCCGGTACCCGGTCTCGCCGACGTGCCGTACTGGACCAACCGGGACGCGATCGCCGCGAAGGAGCCGCCGCGCACCCTGCTGGTGCTCGGCGGTGGCGCGATCGGGGTGGAGCTCGCGCAGGTCTACGCCCGCTTCGGGACCCGCGTCACGGTCGTGGAGGCCCTGGACTCCCTGATCCCCGTCGAGGAGCCGGAGGCCGGCGAGCTGCTGGCCGGGGTGCTGCGCGACGAGGGCCTGACCCTGCGCGCCGGGGCGCGGGCGAGCCGCGTGGGGCACAGCGGCGACACCTTCACGGTCACGTTGGAGGGCGGCGAGGAGCTGACCGCCGAACGGCTGCTGGTCGCCACGGGCCGTCGGGTGGACCTCACCGGGCTGGGCCTGGAGACCGTGGGCCTGGACCCGAAGGCGCGGGCGCTGACGGTCGACGGGCAGTTGCTGGCGGCGCCGGGGCTGTGGGGCGTCGGCGATGTGACCGGGCACGGGGCGTTCACCCACGTGGCGATGTACGAGGCGGACATCGCGGTACGGGCGGTGCTCGGCGAGCCGGGCCCCGACGCCGACTACCGCGCACTGCCGCGCGTCACCTTCACCGACCCGGAGATCGGGGCGGTGGGCCTGACCGAGAAGCAGGCCCGGGAGCAGGGGCTGCGGGTGCGGACGGGCCTCGCGCGGGTGCCGTCCTCGGCGCGCGGCTGGATCCACAAGGCGGGCAACGCGGGCCTGGTGAAGCTCGTGGAGGACGCGGACCGCGGGGTGCTGGTCGGTGCGACCTCGGCGGGGCCGGCGGGCGGCGAGGTGCTGTACGGTCTGGCGGTGGCGGTCCGGGCGGAGGTGCCGGTCGCGTCGCTGCGGCACATGATCTACGCGTACCCGACGTTCCACCGGGCCGTGGAGGACGCGCTGAAGGACCTGGGTGCGGGCGGCGGCGGAGGCTGACCCCGCGGTACGCGAGGGGAAACGGGCGCTTCGCACGGAACAGCCGGAAGCGTCCTTAACCCATCGGTCACAGGACGTTCGTGATCACGCAACACCGTTCGGTCAGGGTGGTGGCATGACCGACGAGACCCCCGCGAAGCGTGCTCACCGGCCCCCTCACTGGCGGCGGGACCTGGTCGAACTGGCCGCCCTGTTCACCGCGGTGGCCGCCGCCGATTGTGTGGCCGACACCGTCGTGCACGGCCCCGACGGCCCCACCCTGCTGCTCGCCTCCGCCGCCGCCCTGCTGGCGACGACCGGGTTCCACACCTGGTGGGCCCGGCGGCACCACCCCGCTCCCCCGCCGACGGGGGACGAGCCGCGGGGCACCGGCAGTGCCCCGGCCCCCGCCCGCGGCCCCCGCCCGACGGCGGACCCGGGGGCGACGACCCTGTGGCGGATGCGCACCACCGTGCGCGACGAGCCCGGCAGGCTGGCCGCGCTGTGCCAGGCGCTGGCCCGGCACCGGGTCGACATCCTCGCCCTCCAGACCCACCCGCTGGCCGACGGCACCGTCGACGAACTGCTGCTGCGCGCCCCGGCGTTCCTGCCGCCGGACGTGCTGACCGGCGCCGTCGCCGATGGGGGCGGCAGCGGGACCTGGCTGGAACGGGCCGACGCCCACGACCTCGTGGACGCCCCGACCCGGGTGTTGAACCTCGCCACCCGCACCGCGCTCGACGCCTCCGAACTGCCGCTGGCACTGCGGCAGTTGCTGGGCCGGTGCACGATCCATTCCGTCCCGGCGCGTGCACCGCGCAGCGGCGCCCCGGCCGGACCGGTACCGGCGGAAGGCGTCTGGGAGGAGACGGTGATGCGGCTGCGCGACCCGTCCGGCGGATCGATCACCATCGAGCGCCCGTATCTCCCGTTCACCCCCACGGAGTTCGCCCGCGCCCGCGCGCTGGTCGAACTGGACGCACGGCTCGGTCCGCGCGTACCGCCGCGCAGTGATGTGCTGACCCTGCCCGAGGGCAATGCCATCACCGTCCGCCGGGCCGGGCCCGGTGACTTCGTCGCGGCACGCGAGATGCACGACCGCTGCTCCCCCGCGACACTCGCCCTGCGGTACCACGGGCCGATGGGGGACGCCGACCGCTATCTGCGTCACCTCCTGAGCCCGCGCTACGGCCGCACCCTGGCGGCGTACACCGCCTCCGGCCGTCTGGTCGCCCTCGGCCATCTGCTGTGGGACGGTGACGAGACCGAGGTCGCGCTGCTCGTCGAGGACGAATGGCAGCGGCGCGGGGTGGGCGCCGAGCTGCTCGGCCGGCTGGTGGCGCTCGCCGGGGAGGCGCGGTGCGCGAGCGTCTACGCGGTGACCCAGGCCTCCAACACCGGGATGGTCGCGGCGATGCGCGCGCTGGATGTGCCGCTGGACTACCAGATCGAGGAGGGCACCCTCGTGATCACCGCGCGCCTGGCGCCCGCGACCGTGCGGACGGCTCCCTGAGGGCAGCCGTGGTGAACGGTCAGATGCGCCAGGCGCGGATCCGCTCGGCGCATTCGTACACCTCGACGCGGTACTCCTTGATGTCCCGCGCCAGATCCACGACGGCGCCGTACGGCGGGTCGATGCCCTCGCCGGCGGCGGCCATGTAGGCCACGACGACCATGCACGCGTACAGACTGCTGCGCACCGGCAGCGGCTGGAGGCGGACCAGCGTGTGCATCAGGGCGGCGGCGCGCCAGGCGGCGTCGGGGCGGTAGTCGAACCGCGCCACGTCGAAGGCGTGCCGGGACACGGCCGCGTGCAGCGCCGTGTAGTCGTGCACGGCGGGCTCTTCGTGCAGCTTCTGCTCCTGTACGCCCAGGAGCCAGGGCAGATCGATGAGCAGTGCCATCAGGCCGCCGCGCCCCGCCCGGCGGACGGCGGAGCCTCCTCGGGGAACGCCGCGTCGAACTCGGCCATGTTCTCGTTCCAGAATTTCGCGGCCCGTTCCACGAAGCGCCGGCGCTGCTGCTCGCGTACGGACAGGTCGTGCACATACGCCTTGATGCTCTTGCCGTCGGCGGCGGCGGCCTCGCGGATGTCCGCGAGTTCCTGTTCGGTGAATTCCACGTTGAGTGCCGGCATTGCCCCACGGTACCGCTCCGGTACCGGCTGCGGCAGGGGTCACGGGATCCGGCTCAGCAGCCGCAGTCGTCGGAGCCGACGGGCGCGGTCAGCGGGTCGGCCGGGAGCTGCCGGGAGCCCTCCCAGGTGTCGACGGCGTAGCCCTCGCGGATCCAGTACTCGATGCCGCCGATCATCTCCTTGACGCGGTAGCCGAGCCGCGCGAGGGCGAGCGCCGCCCGGGTGGCACCGTCGCAGCCCGGTCCCCAGCAGTGGACGACGACGGGCACGGCCGGGTCCAGGAACGCGGCCGCGAGCTGCGGGATCCGGGCCGTGGGGAGATGCACGGCACCGGGGATGTGCCCCTGGTCCCAGGAGGGGGTGCTGCGGGAGTCGACAACCACGAAGTCCGCGGCCCCGGCCGCCAGCGAGGCGTGCACGTCGGCGACATCGGTATGGAAGGCGAGACGGGCGGCGAAGTACTCGGCGGCGTCGGCGGGGGCCGCGGGCGGCATGGCGAGGACGGGGCTCACGGCGGACTCGGCGGACTGCGGCTGGCGGGATGTCGTGGTGGTCATGACCAAAAATCTATGGCCCAGGATCGCGGAAGCGAACGGCACTTCCCCGGCACATCCCGCGCCGGGGCGCGGATTCCCCGCCGAATACCAGCGGCGGCCGGTGATTCCCCGGTCCCACGGGACCGGCCCGAAACCCGTCCGGAGTCACCGCGGCTGCCGGCGGACCCGCTTCACCTCGTGGTGGACGGCCCACGCGTCGGCGACCGGGCCGATGTGGCCGAGCTTGTCGGGGTTGCTCACCGCGCGGATGGTCTGGATCCGTCCGTCGAGCACCTCCAGCGCCATGGCCTGGAGGACCTTGCCGTCCCGGTCGCGGATGATCAGGCCGGGCTGGCCGTTGACGTCGTGCGGCTCGAAGGAGACGTCGATCCGCAGCAGCCAGGGGAAGAACGTACCCAGCAGCCTGGCCACCTTCTCCGCGCCCGTGATGCTGCTGGCGAACTGCGGGGTCTTGCCGCCGCCGTCCCCGACCAGTTGTGCGTCGGCGGCCAGCAGGTCCCGCAGTCCGCCCACGTCGCCGTCCTTGAGCGCGTCGAGGAAGCGGGTCGCCAGTTCCTGTCGCTCCCGCCGGTCCGCCGCGAACCGGGGCCGTCCGGCTTCCATGTGCCGTCGTGCCCGTACCAACAGTTGTCGGCACGCCGCCTCCGAACGCCCCACCGCCGCGGCGATCTCGTCGAACCCGAAGGCGAACACCTCCCGCAGCACGAACACCGACCGCTCCAGCGGGGTGAGCCGCTCCAGCAGCAACAGCGCCGCCATCGACACCGAGTCCGCCAGCTCCACCGACCGGGCCGGATCCTGATAGGGGTCGCTGAGCAGTGGCTCGGGAAACCACGGGCCGACGTATTCCTCCCGCCGTACCCGCGCGGAACGCAGCACATCGATCGAGATCCGCGTCACCGCGGCCGACAGGAAGGCCTTCGTCGACGTGGGCCGGGTCGCCGATCCGTCGTAGCGCAGCCATGTCTCCTGCACGGCGTCCTCGGCCTCGCTCACACTGCCCAGAATCCGGTAGGCGATCGAGAACAGCAGTGGCCGCAGCTCCTCGAAATCCTCGACTTTGCTCACGTCGTGTTCCTCCCCCTGAAACGCCGTCACCTGCCCGTACACACCGGGCGCAGACATTTTCTGGTGATCATCCGGACCGTCCGCGGGTCAGCGTAAACGCCCCCGCGCCCGGGTGCCGTTCAGTACAACTGCCCGGGCTCGTAGCCTCCGGCAGGCTGGCGGGTGATGACGTTCAGCCGGTTCACCATGTTCATGAGGGAGATCACCATCACCAGGGCGGCGAGCTGCTCCTCGTCGTAGTGCCGGGCGGCGGCCGCCCATACCTCGTCGCTGACTCCGGCGGCCCCGTCCGCGATCCGGGTCCCCGCCTCCGCCAGCGCCAGCGCGGCCCGCTCGGCCTCGGTGAAGACCGTGGCCTCCCGCCATGCCGTGACGAGGTGCAGCCGCGCCGCGGACTCGCCGGTGACGGCGGCCTCCTTGGTGTGCATGTCGATGCAGACGGCGCAGCCGTTGATCTGGCTGATGCGCAGCGCCACCAGCTCCTGCGTCGCGGTCGGCAGCGGCGAGTCCTTGATCATCTTGCCGGCCGATATGACGTGCTTGAGGGCCTTGCCGGCGGTCGGGTCGGCGAGGAAGTCCAGTCGTGCGTCCATGGGGTGCTCCTTTGTGGTCGTCGTCCGTGGCTACATCCCTGAGACGAGACAGCCCGACCCCCTGTGACAGGGGCGAATGTGACCTGCGTCTCTCGCACCCATCCCGGAGCGGGGCCGCCCGCGCCGCACGGAACGCTTGACCGCCCCTGGAGGCAGCTCTAAATTTAGAGAACTCTCTATGTTTTCGAAGGGGTGTGCCCGTATGCGGACGGCCGAAGGAGGGCTGCGCGAGCGGCAGAAGGCCCGGCGGCGGAGCCGCATCCTCGACGCCACGCGGGAACTCCTGCGCGACAGCCCGGACTCGGTGCTCAGTACCGAGCGGATCGCCGAGCGGGCGGAGGTCGCCCCGGCCACCGTGTACAACCTGATCGGACCGCGCGACAAGATCTGGGAGGCGCTCGCCAACGGGTTCATGGACGCACTCGATCGCCGCCTGGCCGGGCTGGCAGCCGCCCGCCCGCAGGACGTCGTCGCGGCGACCGTCGGACTGTTCGTGGACGACCCGGTCGTTACCCGTCGCCTGGTGCGCGAATGGGAGGAGAGCGGCCTCGTACTCGACCGTGGTCCGCTCACCCTGCTCCGCCGGGCGATGGCGGACGCACGGGACCGGGGTCTTCTGCGCACCGACGTCGACACCGACGCGTTGGCCGCCGTGGTCGGCAGTGCCTGCGTGGGCGCGCTGCATCAGTGGGTCGCCGCCCTCATCGACGACGACCGGTTCCTCGCGCGCGCCCTGTTCGCGCTGGACGTCGCGCTCGCCGCGGCGGCCGCGGAACCCCACCGCGACCGGCTGCTGGCGCCGCTGCGCACCCGGGGCGCCACATGACCGCCGGCGCGTCGCCCCGGCCTTGGCGCTTCACGGGCCATGGTGGCATCTCGCTCGCGGCGGACGTGTGGGGCGAGGCGTCCTCGCCGCCGCTCGTCCTGCTGCACGGCGGCGGCCAGACCCGGCACGCCTGGTCCCGGACCGGCCCCCGGCTGGCCGCCCTGGGATGGCGGGTCGTCGCCCCGGACCTGCGCGGGCACGGCGGCAGCGACTGGCCGGCCGACGGTGACTACGACCTCGGTGCGTTCGCCGGGGACGTCCGGGCCCTGGCCGCCGGACTCGGCGGCCGGCCGGTCCTCGTCGGCGCCTCGCTCGGCGGCTTGTCCTCCCTGCTCGCGGCGGGAGAGGAGCCCAGGGCGGTGACGCGCGCTCTGGTGCTCGTCGACGTCGCCCATCGACCGGACCCCGGCGGGGTGCGCCGGATCGTCGCGTTCATGCGCCACCGGCCGGACGGTTTCGTCAGCGTGGCGGAAGCGGCCGCGGCGGCATCCGCCCACCTGCCGGACCGCCCACTGCCACAGGACCCCGCAAGGATCCGGAACAACCTGCGGCGCCACGGCGATCGCTGGGTCTGGCACTGGGATCCCCGGATGCTGGACAGCTTCGAGGGCCGGACGGACCCGCCCGGCATGGCGGACCGTCTCCTGGACGCCGCGCGCCACACCGACGCACCGATCCTGCTCGTCCGCGGCGGGAGCAGCGACGTGGTGCGCGAGGACATCGCCGAGGAGTTCTGCGCCGGGGTTCCCCACGCGCGGCGCGTCGATGTGCCCGGCGCGGGGCACATGGTGGCCGGCGACCGGAACGACCATTTCATCGACGCGCTCGTCCCGTTCCTGACAGCGGTACGCGCGGGACCGCCGCGCGATGCCGCCGACGGCGACGGACATCCCGCGAACCCGTCCGCGCGTACCGGGGGCGCCGGGACGGGCTGAGGCCTCCACCGCCCTCCGGACGGCGGCCGCCCGCACTTCGCGAGATGTGGGATCCCCGACAAAGACCTTGTTCGCCCGGGGATTTCACTGCTAGACATCGCCCATGACCGGCTATTCCCCCGACGCCACGGACTGGCGCATCCTCGACGCCCTGCAGAGCAACGGACGTGCGGGCTTCGCCGAGCTGGCGCGCACCGTGAACATGTCCTCCAGCGCCGTGACCGAACGGGTCCGCCGTCTGGAGGACGCGGGGGTCATCGGCGGCTACACCGCCGTCGTGGACCCCGAGAAGCTGGGGCTGCCCGTCCTCGCCTTCGTCCGGCTCCGCTACCCGAACGGGAATTACAAGCCCTTCCACGATCTGCTGGCCACGACGCCGGAGATCCTGGAGGCCCACCATGTGACGGGCGACGACTGCTTCGTCATCAAGGTGGCCGCCCGGTCGATGCGGCATCTGGAGGAGGTCGCGGGGCGGATCGGCGCGCTCGGCTCGGTGACCACCAGCATCGTCTACTCCTCGCCGCTGGCCCGCCGGGCGCTCAGCCGCTGACGCCCGCCGTACGCTGCCGCACGGCCGAACCCGAGCGGTCCTTGACGATGTGGAGCTGCGCCGGGACGCGTCGGCGCAGATCGGCGACGTGACTGACGATGCCCACCGTGCGGTCCCGCTCGCGCAGCGCGTCGAGGACGTCGAGGACCTCGTCGAGGGTCTGCTCGTCGAGGCTGCCGAAGCCCTCGTCGATGAAGAGCGTGTCGAGACGCATGCCGCCCGCCTCGTCCGTCACGACGTCGGCGAGGCCGAGGGCGAGGGCGAGGGAGGCGAAGAACGTCTCGCCGCCCGAGAGGGTCGCGGTGTCGCGTTCGCTGCCGGTCCACGCGTCGATGACGTGCAGGCCCAGACCGGACCGGCCGCGGCCGCTCGTCCGCTGGTCGGAGTGGACGAGGGTGTAGCGGCCGCCCGACATGCGCTGGAGGCGCGCGGTGGCGGCGGCCGCGACCTGTTCGAGCCGGGCGGCGAGGACGTAGGACTCCAGCCGCATCTTCCGCTCGTTGTCGGCGGAGGTGCCGGCCGCGAGCGACGCGAGGGAGGCCACCCGGTGGTGCCGCGCGCGCAGCGGCGCGAGCCGGTGTGCGTCGGCGGTGGCCTGGGCGGAGAGCCGGTCGAGTTCCGCGCACCGGTCGCGGGCGGCGGTGTCCTCGGCGAAGGCGTGCTGCAGGGCGCGGGTCGCGGCGTCGGCGGCTTCCTCCGCGGCCCGCGGGTCGGCGGGGGGCAGCGCGGCGGCGGCCGCGGCCGCCGGGTCGGCGAGTTGGGCGGCGACCTCGGTCTCCTCCCGTTGCCACGCGTCCAGGCGCCGTTGCAGTTCCCGCTGCCCGGCGCCGGAGACGATCGCGTCGGCCGCGGCCCAGGGGGTGTCGAAGCCCGCGCGGTAGGCGGCGTCGGCGAGCCGGGCGTCGGCCTCCTTCAGACGCGTCGCCGCGTCTTGGGCCGCCCGTACGGCGTCGGCCGCCTCGGCGAGGCGGGCGAGCCGTCGCTCCAGCAGCGCGGCGCGCTGCGCGACCGTCGCCGCGCCGCCGCGCGCCTGGGTCAACTCCTCTTCCAATGACGCCAGTTGGGCGTCGAGTCGCTCCCGGTGTGCCGTGCGGGCGGAGCCGCGGAGCTGGGCGGCCTGACGCTCCTCCCGGCGCAGCTCGTACTCGCGCTCGGCGCGTTCCAGCGCCTCGCGGGCGGCGTGGGCGTCGGCACCCGCGTCCCGCGCCTCGGTGAAGGCGCGCTGAACGTCCTCGGCGGCCGTGGTCAGTTCGGCGACGGTGGCGGTGCCCGCACCGGCCGCGGCCGCGGCGAAGGCCTCGCGCAGGGTGTGCAGCCGTCGGTCGGCGTCCTCGCGTGCGACGTCCGCCCGCCGGGAGGCCTCCAGCGCGCGTTCCTCGTCGGTGCGGTCCACATGGTCGGCCGCGGTCCGGGCCGGGTCGGGGTGCTCGGTGGAGCCGCACACCTTGCACGCCTCGCCCGGCTCCAGTGCGGCGGCCAGCTCGGCGGCGAAGCCGAGCAGGCGGCGCTCCTTGAGGTCCAGCCAGTGCGCACGGGCCTCGTTGGCCCGCTCGCGCGCCGCGCGCAGCCGTTCCTCCGCGTCCTCGACCCGGCCGGCCAGGCGGTCGCGCTCGACGGCGGCGTCCAGCCGCTGCCGGGCGGGGGCCAGTTCGCCTTCCAGCCGGGCGGCCCGGGTGGCGGCCTCCCGGGCGGTCTCGACGCGCCGCTCGTGGGCGGCGCGCCGGTTCTCCCAGCCGGCGAGCCAGTCGGCCGTGTCGGTGAGGACGTCCTCGTCGAGGCGGGCCTCGTGTTCGAGGTTCGCGCGTTCGGCGGCGATGTCGGCGGCCCGCTGTTCGGCGCGGCGAGCGCCCGTGAGCGAGCCGAGTTCCTCGCGGAGCCGTCGCTCCAGTGCCGCCAGTGCCTCGGCACCGCTGTCGGTGTGCTCGGCGGGCAGGCCCTGCCGGGCCCGCGCCTCGGCGGCGACGGCGTCGCGGTGGCCGCGCTCGGCGCGTTCGCGCAGTTCCAGGACGGGGGTGACGGACCCGGCGGCGCGGGCCCGGTCCAGCCGCTCGCGCAGTCGCCGTGCTTCCTCGCGGCGCTCTTCGAGGGCGAGGGCCCGCTGCCGGGCGTCGGCGTGCCGGCGCTGGAGGCGGTCCCGTTCGCGTACCGCGTCGGCTTCCTCCCGTGCGGCGCGGTGCGCCGCGTCGGCGGCCCGGGCCGCGGCCGCGGCGATGTCGCGGCGCTCGCGGGCGTTGCCGCGGGCGAGCGCGGCCCATTCCAGGACGGCCTCGGCCAGTCCGGGGGCTCCGGGGGCCAGGGGCGGCTCGGCGGCGCGCTGCGCCGGAACGGTGGCGCCGCGCCCCGGCCGGGTGCCGGGCGGCGGCGCCGTCGCGGGCGCGGGCGTGCCGATCTCGGGCAGCGAGGGATCGGCGGCGGCCTGCCGTATCCGGTGACCGAGGGCGAGCAGCCGCTCGTCTCCGGCGATGACCTGCTTCTCGGCGGCCGAGCGCAGCTCGGCGAGGTGCTTTTCGACCTCGGCGAAGCGGCTGGTGTCGAAGAGCTTGCCCAGCAGCTTGCCGCGGGCGGTGTCCTCGGCGCGCAGAAAGCGGGCGAAGTCCCCCTGCGGCAGCAGGACGACCTGGCAGAACTGCTCCTGGCTCATGCCGAGCAGCTGCTTGATCTCCTCGCCGATCTCCTGGTGGGAGCGGCTGAGCCCCTCCCAGTGGCCGTCCTTGTGCTCGCGGAGCGCGCTGTAGGCCTTCTCGCGGGTGACGCCGGTGCCCCGCTTCTTGGGGCGCGGCTGTTCGGGCCGCCGGGTGATCTCCAGCCGCCGTCCGCCGACGGTGAGGTCGAGGGTGACCTCGGTGGGGGTGCCCGGCTCCGCGTGGTCGCTGCGCAGGGTCAGTCCGCTGCCCTGCCGGGCGCCGGGGACCGTGCCGTAGAGGGCGTAGCAGACCGCGTCGAGGACGGACGTCTTGCCGGCGCCGGTGGGGCCGTGCAGCAGGAACAGCCCGGCGGCGGACAGCTCGTCGAAGTCGATGTGCTCGGTGGCGCCGAAGGGGCCGAAGGCGGTGACGGTGAGCCGGTGCAGCCTCATCGGGCCTCCTCGCGGACGGCCCCGGGCCGGGTCCCCGGCCGGGCCCCTGCCTCCGTGCCGTCCGTGCCGGTTTCGGTGCCGGCCAGCCGTACGGCGTCGAGCGCGGTGGTGAGCACGGCCGCCTCGGCGCCGTCGGGGCCCCGGCCGCCGCGCACGTGGGCCACGAAGTCCTCGGTGATCTGCCGGTCGGTGCGGCCACGCAGCCGCTGGGCGTAGGAGGCGAGCGGGTCCTCGGGCGGCCGGTCGGGGTCGAACGCGAGGCTCACCACGTGCGGGAAGCGCCGGGCGAGCCGGGCCATGGGCTCCTGCGGGCGGTGCGCGTCGGTGAGCGTGGCCTCCACCCACGCCTGCTCGTGGCGCTCGAGCCGCGGGTCGTCGAGGAGGTCGCCGAGGCGGCCGCGGATCCGGGCGAGCGGGCGCGGCACGGGGCAGTCGAGCCGTTCGGCGGCGACCGCTCCCCCGGCGTCGAGGTCGATCAGCCACATGGTCTTGCGGTGGTCGGTCTCGGAGAAGGAGTACGCGAGGGGGGAGCCGGAGTAACGGACGCGCTCGGTGATCGTCTGGCAGCCGTGGAGGTGGCCGAGCGCGGTGTAGTCCACACCGTCGAAGACGGCGGCGGGTACGGCGGCGACACCGCCCACGGTGATGTCGCGTTCGCTGTCGCTCACGACGCCGCCGGCGACGAAGGCGTGGGCGAGGACGACGGACCGGGTCCCGGCGGGCCGGGTGGCGAGGTCGGCCCGGACCCGGTCCATCGCGGCCTCCAGCACGGCGGCGTGGCTGCCGCGGCGGGCGCCCAGCTCCTCGCGCACGAGGGCGGGTTCGAGGTAGGGCAGCCCGTAGAAGGCGACGTCGCCGTGGGCGTCGGCGAGGAGGACGGGGGTGCCGCAGGCGGCCGGGGCGGTGCGCAGATGTATGCCGGCCCGCTCGATGAGCCCCGCGCCGACGCCGAGGCGGCGGGGCGAGTCGTGGTTCCCGGAGATCATCACGGTGGGTACGCCGAGGTCGGCGAGCCGGTGCAGGGCGTCGTCGAACAGCTCGACGGCGGCGAGCGGCGGCACCGCCCGGTCGTAGACGTCACCGGCGACGAGGACCACGTCGACGCGCTGCTGGCGCACGGTGTGGACGAGGTGGTCGATGAACGCGCGCTGCGCCGCCAGCAGGCTCACGCGGTGGAAGGACCGGCCGAGGTGCCAGTCCGATGTGTGCAGCATTCTCAACGCGGGGCTCCGAGCTGCATGCTTTCCGTTCCTCCGCGCTCCGAATACTCCCAGTACGACCCGACCCAGCACGGTACTCGATGTCGGCACCCGGCGTGTGGGCCCGGACCGCGCCGGGCGGTGCGGGGCGGGGCGGCCGGGCCGGGCGTCAGGCCTCCTCGTAGGCCTCGCCGCCCAGCTCGAAGCCGGCCGTCCCGGCCGTGGTGTCCGCCAGCCAGGCCCGGAACGGCTCCACGTCCGCCTCCGGCAGCCCGATCTCCATCCGCACCCCCGCTCCGTAGGTCACCTCGCGCACGGCGCGGCCGGTCGCCCGCAGTTCGTTCTCCAGCTTCCCGGCCCGCTGGTGGTCGACGGTGACCGTCGCGAGACGGAAGCGTTGCCGGGTCACGGTGCCGAGGGTGTCGAGGGCCTCGCCGACGGCCCCGCCGTAGGCGCGGATGAGGCCGCCCGCGCCGAGCTTGACGCCCCCGAAGTAGCGGGTGACGACGGCCACCGCGTAGCGGACCTCGCGGCGGAGCAGCATCTGCAGCATGGGCACCCCGGCGGTGCCGCCGGGCTCGCCGTCGTCGCTCGCCTTCTGTACGGAGCCGTCGGCGCCCAGGACGTAGGCGAAGCAGTGGTGGCGGGCGGTGGGGTGCTCCTTGCGGACGCGCGCGATGAAGGCCTGCGCCTCCTCCTCGGTCGCGGCGGGCGCCAGCGCGCAGAGGAAGCGCGACTTGTTGATCTCGATCTCGTGCACGCCTTCGCGCGCGACCGTCCGGTACCGCTCTCGCATCCCACCACCCTATGCGGCGCCCCGACGGGAGCGGGAACCGCGGGAATGATCAATGCGGGCCGCTCGTTGAGCGGGCATGTACGCAGAGGCGGGGATCATCCGGAAGATCATCGAGCGGACCGGCGACACCTGGGCGGTGGTCGGTCTGTCGACGAACGAGCAGCGGGCGGCGTTCGGCGTCGCGGAGGTGCTCCAGCGGTACGGCAAGCGTGTCGTGCCCGTGCACCCCAAGGCCGAGACGGTGCACGGCGAGCGGGGGTACGCGTCCCTGTCCGAGGTGCCCTTCCCCGTCGACGTGGTGGACGTCTTCGTCCACTCCGAGCTGGCGGGCGCCATCGCGGACGAGGCCGTCGCGATCGGCGCCAAGGCGGTCTGGTTCCAGCTGGGGGTCGTCGACGAGGAGGCGTACGAGCGGACGCGCTCGGCGGGGCTGGACATGGTGATGGACCGGTGTCCGGCGATCGAGATACCGCGGCTGCGCTGAGCCGTTCCCCGCGCCCGCGGAATGCGCCGTGCTCGTGCCGGGCCGCGTCGTCCGCACGGCGGGGACCGGCCCGCGGCCGGGGGGCGACCCGAAGGCGCTAGGCCGTGTCCGGAAAGTCCCGCCTGGCCCGGGGCGTCTGGCACGCACACTCGCCGCGTTGTCGGGCCCGCCCACGTACGTCCAGTACGAGGGCGACCCTCCGCCTTGCGATCGCACGCACCAGATGCCCCGGGCCACGCCCTCCGGGCGAACGGCGCTACTTTCCGGACACGGCCTAGCATCGGCTCATGATCAAGATACGCGGCGCCCGTCCGGAGGACGCGGCCGAACTCGTCCGTCTGCGCCGGCTGATGTTCGCCGCCATGAGCGGGCGGGACACCCCGGGCGACTGGGAGCGCGACGCCGAGGAGATCGCCCGCCGGCAGCTCGCGGCGCGGCGCCCGGTGCTCGGCGCGTTCGTCGTGGACGGCGATCCGGGGCCGGGCGCCCCGCATCTCGCCGCGTGCGCCGTGGGGCGGCTGGAGGAGCGGCTGCCCGCACCCGGGCATCCCACGGGGCGGTTCGGGTTCGTCTTCACCGTGTGTACCGACGCCCGCTACCAGGGGCGCGGTTTCGCCCGGGCGACCACCGAGGCGCTGCTCGACTGGTTCGCGGAGCGGGGCGTCACGCGCGTCGATCTGCACGCGACGCCGGACGCCGAGCCGCTGTACCGGAGCCTGGGCTTCGCCGAGCATTCGCTCGCCCTGTCGCTGGACCTCTCGGCCCGTCGGGCCGGCCCGGCCTGACCGTCCCCGCGGCGGGGTCGTCGCCGCACCCGGCGGGTCCTCGCCCGGGCGGGGTCAGCGGGCCGGCGGGATGGAGACCGCCATCGTCATCTCGACGGTCTCGGCCCCGTCGTTGCGGTAGGCGTGCGGGACGCCCGCGTCGAAGGTCGCCGAGGTGCCGGCGGGCACGGTGTGCGCCTGCCCGTCGACGACGAGCGTGAGCACACCGGCGGTCACCCGCAGCAATTCGACGGTGCCGGGCGGGTGGGCGTCGGAGTCGCTGCCGTCCCCGGGGACGAGCCGCCAGTCCCACAGCTCCAGCGGTCCGCTCGCCTCGGCGCCGACGAGGAGCGTCGTGTGGCTGCCGGCCTCGCTGGACCACATGCGCACCGCCCGCGCCTCGGGGACGATCCGCACCGGCGCCCCCCGGTCCTGGTCGAGGAGGGTGGTGATGCTGACGCCCAGGGCGTCGGCCAGCTTCACGGTGGTGCCGACGCTCGGGTTCGTCCGGGCCTGCTCGATCTGGATGATCATGCCGCGGCTCACTCCGGAGCGGGCCGCCAGGGCGTCGAGCGTGAAGTGCCGCTCGGCGCGCCAGCGCTTGAGGTTGCGGGCGAGTGACTGCGTGAGCCGGTCGAGGTCCGTCACGGACCGCCCCCTATCGCGAGTACCAATATTTTGGATGACGTAGTTCACTGCACTGAACTACGGTGTGCTGGACTCCACCGTTCATCACACTGTACTGCGAGGTTCTTCCATGACAGCGGTCTTCGCGCTGGCCACCGCCCTTTTGTGGGGGCTGGCCGACTTCGGCGGTGGTGTGCTGACCCGGCGCATCCCCGCTCTCACCGTGGTCGTCGTCTCGCAGGTGCTGGCCGTGGTCGTCCTGGGCGTGGTCGTCCTGGCCACGGGCGGCTGGTCCGAGGCCGGCCCGCGGCTGTGGTACGCGGTGGCGGCCGGTGTGGTGGGCCCGGCGGCGATGCTCTGCTTCTACCGCGCGCTGGCCCTCGGTCCGATGGGGGTCGTCTCGCCGCTCGGCGCGCTGGGCGGCGTCGCCGTGCCCGTCGGGGTCGGCCTCCTGATCGGCGAACGGCCCGGGCTGCTCCAGATCGCGGGCATCGCGGTCGCCGTGGCCGGGGTCGTCCTCGCGAGCGGCCCGGGATTCGGCGGTGCGCCCGTGCGGCGGCAGACGCTGGTGCTCACCCTCGTCGCGGCGTTCGGCTTCGGTTCGGTGATGGCATTGATCGCCGAGGCGTCACACACTCTGACGGGGCTGTTCCTCGCCCTGTTCGTCCAGCGCGTCTGCAATGTGGTGGTCGGCGGTGCGGCGCTGTTCGCGTCCGCGCGGCGCGGCAATCCGGCCCTGCCCGCCGGGGGCCGGGACGTCATCCGCGCGGTGCTGCCGGCGCTCGCCTTCGTCGGGCTCGCGGACGTGGCGGCCAACGGCACGTACAGCCTGGCCGCCCAGAGCGGGCCGGTCACCGTCGCCGCCGTCCTCGCCTCGCTCTACCCGGTGGTGACTGCGCTGGCCGCGCGGGGCCTGGGCGAACGGCTGCGCGCGGTGCAGGCGGCGGGCGCCGGCCTGGCACTGGTCGGCACGGTCCTGCTCGCGAGCGGCTGACACCGCCACGACGGGAAGGCACGTCCGCGGCCGACGCGGGAACGCGTCGGCCGCGGACGTGGTCCACGTCAGTACACCGGGCCGCTCAGTACAACGGGCCGCCTCAGTGCAACGGGCCGCTCAGTCGCCGGTCCGTCTCAGTGCACCGGCCGTCTCAGTACGCCGGGCCCTCCGAGGGCGGGCCTTCCGGTGCCGGGGCGCTCGTCGGCGGCGAGGAGCCCGGCGCGGGTGACGCCGGCCCGGACGACGGTGTGTCGCTGTCGTATCCGCTGGACGTCCCCGGCGACTCGCCGCCCCCGGGCGGCGAAGCCGGGCGGTCCTTGCCGCCCGTGTCCCCGCGGTGCCGCTCGATCCACTCGCCGGTGCGCGGGTCGTAGATCAAGAAGATGTTGATGACGGTGGTGGACCGCTGGACCACCACCGACCTCTTCTCCTGGTAGGACGGCCACGCCTGGCCCTGGGGCTTGACGTCGCCCTTGATGGCCACCGGCTCCTTCAGCGGGTTCCCGCACGCGCAGCGCACCCGCGGCACACCGCGGTCGTCGACCATCACGGCCGTGCCCGCCTGCAGGACGTCCTGACGCTCGGTGGGGGCGCCGTCGCGGTAACCGTGGTTGGTGACCCGGGTGTCGTAGCGCAGCTGCACCGGTGTCAGTCCGCGCAGGTACTCGGGGATGCGGCCCTGCTCGATGCTCGCGGCCCGCGCCCACGCACCGCCCTTGTCCCGGTTCTCCGTCAGGTACGTGATCTGCTTCTCGACATCGCAGGCGGCGACGTTCTGGGTGCCGCCGTAGAGGCCCTGCGTCGACCCCGAGAAGGTCGGGCTCTTGCCTCCCTCGGCGGGGGGTTCCGGCGGTTTCGCCCCGCCCGTGTCGGACTGCTTAGCCGTCGACTTGGAGTAGGGGTCGGGCCCCTCCGCGGACGCCGCCTGGAGGAACACCTCCCCGCCCCCGCCGCCCTGCCGGGTGAAGAAGATCCCGAGCGCGACGGCCGCGACCAGGGCACCGGCCACGAGGGCGACGCGCGGGGCGGACCGCCACCAGGGAGGACGGCCGCCGCCGGACCCCCCGCGCGCGCCGGAGGGCGGCCCCGGCGGCTGCCCCGGGCCGGAGGGGCCGGAGGGGCCGGAGGGGCCGTACCCGCCTCCCGGCCCGCCGGACGGCGGCTCCGCCGGCCGGCCCGGCTCCGTGGGCCGGTGTGACGACCCGTAGGGCCCGGGCTCGGAGCCCTGGCCGGACAGCGGTCCCGACGGCGGGCCGGTGGGGCGGTTTCCTGACGGCGGTTCGGAAGTCACGGCCCTTCTCCCAGGCTTAGACGGTGATGCGGACCGAGGACGTACCGCGTCCTGGCCTCTTACGCGTATTCGGTTGATTCCACCCGATTTCGCTCCGCTCATTGTGTGTCCGGAACCCGCACCGGCCGCAAGCGGGAACGCGCACCAGGGGTGCGGGTCCCCCGGCCGCCCGCGCGGGCGGGCGGCCCGGCGCGCACGTGCGTACGTTGGAGGACACCGCGAGCCGCACGGGCCCCACGGGGTCCCATCGGATGTCCCCCGCTTTCGTTCCCGTCGGGGCCCTCATGAGCCCCCGAGCCCCCGAGCCCCCGAGCCCCCGGAGACAGCGTTGAGCAGCCAGCCGCCAAGGTCCGTGCCGGGCAGGGCGCTCGGCGAGGTACGCGCTTGGCGGGACGCCCTCGTCACCGTGCTCGCCGGGGTGGCCGCCCTGTTCGTCGTGGCCGCGCTCGGGCTGTGGGCGGCGGGCGCGGCGAGCCTGCCGGGTGGTGCCTTTCCCAGCGTGCTCGCGGCCACCGTGGTCACCGCCGTCGGGGGCACCGTCCGGCTGTCGGGCGGCGCGGGCCCGATCGCCCAATCGGGCGGCGGGCTGAACGTCGTCCCCCTCTCGGTGACCCTGGCCGGTGCCCTGGCCATCGCCGTGGTCTTCCTGCTGCCACTGCGGCATCACGCGGTGGTGAGCGGCGGTCAACTGCTCGCGCGGGCCGCCCGGACGGCCGTGCTGTGGCTGCTGGCCCTGCTGATCGTCGCGCTCACCGCGCGGCACACCTTCCGGATCAGCCTGGGCGAGGAAGCCTTCGACGACATCGGCGAACTCCTCGGCGCGACCCCGTCCGTGGGTTTCCGCGCGGACGTGGGCCCCACCCTCGGATTCGGGCTGTTCTGGCTGCTGGTGCTGCTCGCCGTGGCATCGGCGGTGTCCCGGAAGACACCGCTGCCCCCGCGGCTGCTGCCGTTCCAGGACTCGGTGCGGCCCGCCGCGTTCGCGATGCTGGTCGTCCTGCTGGCCTATGTGGTCCTCGGCCTGGTCGTCGGGGTGGTCCTGCTCTTCACCCGCGACCACCCGGACCAGACCGCGGCCGTCCTGCTGCTCGGACTGCCCAACCTCGTCTGGCTCGCCTTCGGCGTGGGGCTCGGCGGCGCGTGGGAAGGCAGGGTGCCCCACCCCATCGGCCTGCCCGTGCCCGAGGCCCTCGCGGCGGTGCTGCGTCAGCGCGACGGCGAGGCCACCGCCACGGTGGATCTGGGGTCGCTGGCGGAACAGGACGGGCGGGCCTGGCTGTTGGTGGTCCTCGCGGCGGTCGCGCTGCTGGCCGCCGGGTTCCTCATGGCCGTACGGTCACCGGCCGGCACCCGGCCGTGGCAGTCCGCCGTGCGGCTCGGCGCGGCCGCCGCGCTCACCCTGCTCGTCGTCGGACTGCTGACCCGCGTCTCGGCCCGCTTCGGACTGTCCCTGTTCGGCATCGGCGATCTCGACGCCTTCGGCGGCGAGGTGCTGCTGCGCCCCCGGCTGTGGCCGCTGGTGGGCTTCGGCCTGCTGTGGGGCCTGCTCGCGGGCTTCCTGGGCGGCCTGTTCACCACCCACGTCCGACGCCGCGGCGCCGTGAGCGGTAGCCCGTCCGGCGATTGAGGCGGCCCTTCGACTGCGCGCCGCCCGCGCCGCCTCCGGCGGCATGGCGCCCTGCGGGCGCGTCCTCAAGCGCCGGACGGGCTGGAATCGGCTGGCCTTCGATATCGCGGGCGCGCCCCGCCGCACAGGCGAACCGGCCCTCAGCCCAGCCCAGCCCGTCCGGCGCTTGAGGACACCACCGGGCACCGCCTACCGGCGAGTGGCATCCGCAGGCCCCGGAAACACCGGTTCCGCCCAGCGCGGCGGAGGCGGCGGTGGGCGCGGCGGTGTCCGGTCCGGCGGCAAGCCGGTGGGGCCCGGGTCCACGCGAGTGGACTCGTGCCCCCGCGAGGGCGGCGGTTCCCCGGTCACCGCACCGGTGCCGGCCCGGCGCAACGCGCTGACGAACATCAGGCAGGTGTCGTACCGCTCCTCGGGGGTCTTGGCGAGGGCCCTCATCAGCACCTCGTCGACGGCCGCGGTGAGATCGGGGCGGTGTTCGGAGACCGGCGGCGGGGGGTCGTTCTGGTGTGCCCACAGCAGCGCCATGTCGTCGTCACGCCGGAAGGGCGGGCCGCCGGTCAGCATCTCGTACACCACGCACGCCAGGCTGTAGACGTCGCAGCGGCCGTCGACCGGCTTGCCGGAGATCTGCTCGGGCGCCACGTAGTCGAGGGTGCCGACGAACTGGCCCACCGTGGTGAAACCGGTCAGCGACAGCGACTTCTTCGTCAGTCCGAAGTCGGTGAGGTACACATGCTCGGGGTGGTCGCTGTCGGTGCCCTCCGCGACCAGGATGTTGCCCGGCTTGACGTCGCGGTGCACCAGGTCGTGCGCGTGGGCGGCGTCCAGGGCGGAGGCGACCTGGAGGCCGATGCGGCAGGCGTCGACGACGGGGAGCCGCCCGGTCCGGTCCAGCAGGGCCCGCAGGTCCTGGCCCGCCACGTAGCGCATGGCGATGAAGAGGACGCCCTCGGTCTCCCCGGCCTCGAAGACCGGCACGATGTTGGGGTGGTCGATGGCCGCGGCGACCCTCGACTCGTGTGCGAAGCGCTGCCGGAAGGTGTCGTTGCGCGCCAGTTCGGGTGCCAGCAGCTTGAGGGCGACCGTCCGCCCGAGCCGCAAGTCCTGGGCGCGGTAGACGACGGCCATGCCGCCGCGCCCGATCTCGCCCTGCACGCGGTAGCCGGCGATCCGGCGGCCGATGAGGTCGGACTGCCGGCCGATCGGCACGTCCCCCCGGGTCCGGTCGTCGGGGCTCGTCATCGGCGGTCACCGAACACGGTGGGCGGTGGCGCTCCGGGGCCCTCGGCGCCCGGCTCCCCCTCCCCGGGCCCCGGGACCCCGCCGTCCTCCGAGGCGGACTCCGGCACCGCGAACGTCGTCATCGCCGTCCCGTCGCAGTAGCACCAGCGGTCGTGCGCCGCGTCGTACAGCCACATCGCCTCACCGTCGACGACGGCCCCGATCCGCAGCCCCTGGGTGGTGCGACGGAACGTCTCCCCGTCCGTCCGGCCCGCCGCCAGTTCCTCCACCGCCCGGCGGTAGCGGCCGACGGTCTCCTCGACGCGGGCCAGCAGCGCCCGCGCGTCGGCCGTCCGGGCGAGCTGCCGTCCGGTGCCCGGCGGGCCCTGCGGCACCGGGATCAGCAGCCGGGCATCGACCCACGCCGACCAGCCGTTGAGGCAGAGCACCTGGCCCCAGTCGCCCCGCCGTTCCAGCAGCCGCACCGGCAGCAGCGGATCGAGCGGCTCGGTCGCCACCAGCCCGTCGGGGGCCGCCCAGGTGGGCATGCCGTCCCCGGGCACCACATGCGTCGGACGGAAACCGGCGGCCGGGCCCACGGCGCCCGCGATGACGGACTGGGGTGGGTACGCTGCGTTCATCGAGGCTCCCGCCTGCTCACTTGCGCATGATGGCGGGCTCGTGGCGGCGCAGCAGCCGCGCGACGATGACGCCGAACACGACCGACAGCACCACCAGCATGCCCATGTTCACCAGCCAGGTGCCCGCCGAGTGGTCGAAGAGCGGGTCGGCGGTCAGTTTGCCCGGCACGATGCGCTCCAGCCCGACCGTGCCGGCCATCGCGCCGAGCGCCCAGCGCGAGGGCACCAGCCACGCCAGCTGTTCCAGACCGGGCACCCCGGCGAGCTTGAGCAGCGCCCCGCAGAAGACGACCTGGACGATGGCGAGGAGGACCAGCAGCGGCATGGTGACCTCCTCCTTGCGCACCAGTGCCGACACGACCAGGCCCAGCATCATGGCGGTGAAGGACAACAACGCCACGGCCAGCGCGATCTCGACGAGCGGTGGGAAGAACACGCCCTTGCCGCCGGGCGCGTTGATGTTCACGCCGAACAGCCCGACCAGGGTCAGCACGACGGCCTGCACCACCGTGATCAGCCCCAGCACCACCACTTTGGACATCAGATACGCGGATCTGGACAGGCCGACGGCTCTCTCCCGCTGGTAGATCACCCGTTCCTTGACCAGTTCGCGCACCGCGTTGGCGGCCCCGGTCAGCACGCCGCCCACGCACAGGATGAGCAGCGCGTTCATCGCCGACTCCGAGGTCAGCTTGCTGCCGGCGAGGGCCCGGGCCATCGCGCCCATCACGAACGGCAACGCGATCATGATGGCGAGGAAGGTCCGGTCGGCGGTGAGCGCGGCCGCGTACCGGCGCACCAGGGTGCGCAGTTGGGCGCCCCAGCTCTGCGCCTTCGGCGGCTTGGTGGCCTCTTCGGGGGCGCGGGCCCCGTCGAGCCGGGGTTGTTCGGTGGCGGCGGCGATGTACTGGCGGTAGTGCGAGGACGCGCGGTACTGGCCCGCCCAGTCGCGCCCGGCCTCGGCCTCGAACGCCTCGAATGCCTCGGGCCATTGGGCGTAGCCGAAGAAGTCGAGGGTCTCGTCGGGCGGTCCGTAGAAGGCGATCCGCCCGCCCGGGGCGAGGACCAGCAGCCGGTCGCACACGTCCAGGCTGAGGACGCTGTGGGTGACGACGATGACGGTGCGGCCGTCGTCGGCGAGGGTGCGGAGCATGTGCATCACGGAGCGGTCCATGCCCGGGTCCAGGCCCGAGGTCGGCTCGTCGAGGAAGAGCAGCGACGGCTTCGTCAACAGCTCCAGGGCGACGCTGACCCGCTTGCGCTGACCGCCCGAGAGACTGTGAATGGGCTGGTCGGCGCGCTGTTGGAGGCCCAGTTCACCGATCACCTCCGTCACCCGGGCCTGCCGTTCGGCCTGTGCGGTGTCGCCGGGGAAGCGCAGCTCGGCGGCGTAGCCGAGGGCGCGGCGCACGGTCAGCTGGGCGTGCAGGATGTCCTCCTGCGGCACCAGTCCGATGCGTGCCCGCAGCTCGGCGTAGTCGCGGTAGAGGTCACGGCCGTCGTAGAGCACGGTGCCCCGGTCGGCGGGCCGCTGCCCGGTGAGCGCGTTGAGCAGGGTCGATTTGCCCGCGCCGCTCGGTCCCACGACCGCGAGCAGGCTCTTCTCCCCCACGGGGAACGACACGTCCTCCAGCAGGGTCTTGCGGCCCTTGTCGACCCGTACGAGCAGGTCCTGGACGTCGAGCGAGATCTCGCCGGTGTCGACGAACTCCTGGAGTTCGTCGCCGACCAGGCAGAAAGCGGAGTGGCCGATGCCGACGATGTCGCCGGGCCCCACCGTCGCCCGTCGCACGGGCCGGCCGTTGAGGTAGGTGCCGTTGTGGCTGCCGAGGTCCACGATCTCGTGGCCGCCGTCGGCGGTGGCGCGCAGTTCGGCGTGGCGGCGGGAGACGACGAGGTCGTCGACGACGAGGTCGTTGTCGGCGCCGCGGCCGATGCGGACGGTCCGGGCGGGCAACGGGCGGACGGAGGTGGGGCTGCGGAACGTGCCGGTGGCGGACGGCAGCGAGACCGACGACGGGCGCCCCGACGGGTGCGCCGCCTCTTTGAGCAGCGCGGCCGGGCCGTCCTCGGGGTTGCCGAACCGGATGACGCTGCCCGGTCCGACGTCCTCCGCCCGCACCCGGTGGCCTTCGGTGTAGGTGCCGTTGGTGCTGTCGCTGTCCTCGAGCGTCCAGTGGTCCCCGACGGGGCGCAGCACCGCGTGGTGCCATGAGACCCGCAGGTCGTGCAGCACGATGTCGCTCAAGGGATCGCGCCCCACGTGATAGGTCCGGGTCGGACTCATCACCTGCGAGCCGCCGTCGGCCTCGACGACGAGTTCGGGGGCGGGGGGCGCGACCGACCGCTCTCCCATGTTTGGATTCTACGGCGGACCGCCCGGCCTCGCCTGTCCACGCGTGGGGTGCGGTGCCCCGGCCCGCCCGTCGAAAGGAGCCCGCCGGTGTCGTCGCGGCCCGCCACCGAGCGGCTGCCCGTCTTCGTCTACGGGACGCTGCGCCCCGGCCAGGGCAACCACGGCCGGCTGCTGCGCGGCCGCACCGCGGCGGAGGAACCCGCCCGGCTGCGCGGTGCGGTGCTGTACGCGGGGCCCGGCTATCCGTACGCGGTGACCGCCGAACGGGAGAGCGTGATCCACGGCGACCTGATCACCCTGGCCCCGGCGCGGTACGAAGAACTCCTGGCCGCTCTGGACGAACTGGAGGGCTATGTGCCGGGCGGTCACCGCAATCTCTACGAACGGGTCGCCCGGGAGGCTCTCCCCGACGGCGGGGCCGCCCCGGTGCGCGCCTGGGTCTATCTCGCCGCGGACCGCTTGGCCGGCCGGCTGCGCGCCGGACACACTCCGCTGCCCGGCGGCGACTGGCTCCGCTGATTTGTGGCCGGGCTCAGCCGAGCCGAGCCCCTGGGGGTACCCCGGCGGTAGCTGGGGAAGTTCGAGGGGTGCCCGCAGAGCGCCCACCGCCGCTGGCACAACCCGGCCCGCAGCCGAAAATCCGCCGGACGCGGCTTATGGCCGCCCCGGCCCGTCGCTTACGGTGCCCACGGAAGTGACGGATCATGACGGGTGAGGCAGAAGGAGAGACGGTGGCGGAGCGAGCGTTGATTTCCGGGGTGGGCGGTCACGAGCCGAGGATCGACCCGGGGGCGTTCACCGCGCCGACGTCGGTCGTGCTCGGCGACGTGACGCTGGAGGCGGGCGCGAGCGTCTGGTACCACGCCGTGCTGCGGGCGGACTGCGGTCCCATCACGCTCGGCGCGGACAGCAACATCCAGGACAACTGCACGGTGCACGTAGACCCCGGATTCCCCGTCAGCGTCGGCGAGCGGGTGACCGTCGGCCACAACGCCGTCCTGCACGGCTGCACGGTCGAGGACGACGTCCTGGTCGGGATGGGGGCCACGGTCCTCAACGGTGCGGTGATCGGGGCCGGTTCGCTTATCGCCGCCCAGGCCCTCGTCCCCCAGGGCATGCGGATCCCCCCGGGTTCCCTGGTCGCGGGCGTCCCCGCCAAGGTCAGGCGGGAGCTGACGGCGGAGGAGCGCGAACACATCAAGCTCAACGCCACGATGTATCTGGAGCTGGCGAAGCAGCACCGCGACGTGGCGACGTAGGGCCGCTCCGGCGGATCACGGGGGCGCACCGGCACCACCACTGCGCGGCGGTGTCCTCAAGCGCCGGACGGGCTGGTTTCGGCTGAGGTCAGCCGAAACCAGCCCGTCCGGCGCTTGAGGACGCGCCCGCAGGGCGCCCGCCGCCGCAGGCG